>NZ_CP017157.1:4800000-6000000 GCF_001729485.1 Streptomyces lydicus | reverse complement strand
CCCGCCGGGCGTCCGGGCGACCGCGTCCAGCACGGCCGCCTCGACCGCGTCCCGGGCGGTGGCCTGACGTACGGTCACCACGCCCGGGCCGCCCACCGCCAGCCGGCCGTCCTCGTGCATCCCGGCGACCGCCGCGTCCACCACCCGCGCCGGGCCCCCGGCGAGGAAGGCCGTCTCCCAGACGTCGTGCGCCAGCGCGTCCGCCCGGCGGACGGACGGCGTCCGCAGCCGGAGCACGACCGTGCCGATCACGAGCACCAGCGACGAGACGCCGAGCCCCAAGTACACCCACTCTGCGAAGGACATCCCGGTCACCTCCGCCGCAGAACGCTGCGCAGGACGTCGTGCAGGCCGTCGCACAGGGCGCGCGTCAGACGGGTGACGGGCCGGGAGGACGGCGGCCGGGGGCCCGCCCGGTCCCGCCACCAGCGCGTCAACTGCTGCCGCGCGGCCGCGTCCGCGGGCAGGTCCTGGGCGAGCAGGTGCGCCGCGAAGTCCAGGGCGTCCTGGCGGTAGCCGCCGCGCATCGGACGGCCACGGGCGTAGCCGAGGAACGCCGTCCGGTAGTCCGCACCGAGGATCACGGGCAGTTCGGGCGCCACCTTGGCGACCACCGAGGCCCGCTTGGCGGTCAGCGCCTGGCTCTGCACCTGAAGCCGGGTGCGGTCGAAGCCCTCGGGCGCCGGCGTCCCGGCGACCAGCGCGGACAGCAGCGCGGCCTGCGCCAGGGCGAGCCGCTGACGAGCGGCGTCGGTGCCGGCGTCGGCACCGGCGTCCGTGCCGGTGGCGGGTGTCCGGGAGGAGGGCGCCCCGGCTGCGGACGACTCACGTACGGCCGTCTCGGGTACGGCCGTCTCCGGTACGGACGGTTCCGGCAGGGACGACTCCACTGCCGGGGTCTCCCGTACGGGCGCCTCCCGTACCGCCTCAAGCCGCGTACGCATGACGGGCCTCCCTCAACACCGTGCGGATCGCGTCCAGTTCGCCGGCCAGCTCGGGGCCCTCCGGGAAGTCGTCGTCCCGTTCCAGCAGCACCCCGGGCGGGGTGACGCGGGCACACAGCGCGGCGAGCACGTCCAGCACCGGCTGGGTCACCGGGTGGGCGTGGCTGTCGTGCCACACCCCGTCCCGCTCCACCCCGCCCGCGACATGGACGTACGCGATGGCCTCGACCGGCAGCTCGTCCAGCGCGACGGCCGGGTCCTCGCCCCGGTTGACGTGGTTGGTGTGCAGGTTGGCGACATCGATGAGCAGCCGCACACCGGTCCGCTCGACCAGCTCGGACAGGAACTGGCCTTCGGTCATCTCCTCGCCGGGCCAGTTGACCAGGGCGGCGATGTTCTCCAGTGCCAGCGGCACCGGCAGCGCGTCCTGGGCGATCCGGACGTTCTCGCAGAGCACGTCCAGCGCATCCCGGGTCCGCGGTACGGGCAGCAGGTGCCCGGCCTCCATCACCGGCGAGGCGGTCAGCGGCCCGCCGGCCCGTACGAACGCGATGTGCTCGGTGACCAGCGGCGCGCCCAGTGCCTCGGCGCGTTCCGCGAGGGCGGTCAGCCGGCCGGGGTCCGGGCGGTCCGCGCCGCCGAGGCCGAGCGAGACCCCGTGCGGCACGACGGTCGTGCCGCGCTCACGCAATTGCTGCAGGGCGGGCGGGAGATGGCCCGGACAGAGGTTCTCCGCCACCACCTCGACCCAGTCCACCCCCGGCAGTTCCGCGATGTCTGCGGCGATTTCCGGCCGCCAGCCGATCCCCGTCCCCAGGCGCTCCATGCCTCCCCCTCTCGCTCCGTGGTCGGGGTACTCATCGCCCCGTCGCGACGGAACGAACCCCGCACCGGCCGGGTTCAGAGCTTGATTTGAGCTTCCCCCGCGGTGCCGCACACCGCCGCGGCCCGTCAGCGGGCGGTCTCGAATCCGACCGCGGCGCCCAGCGCGAGCAGCACTCCGCCGGTGGCCTGATCGAGCCGCCGGCGGACCCCCGGCCGCTGGAAGACGGCCCGCGCACGGTGCACCGCGACGGCAATCCCGCCCAGCCACAGCACGCCCAGCGCGGCATGCACGGCGACCAGCAGGACCGTGGTCGCGACGACCGGCGCGCCGTGCGGGATGAACTGCGGCAGCAGCGAGATGTAGACCACCCCGACCTTGGGGTTGAGCACGTTGGTGAGCAGTCCGGTGCGGAACGCGCGCAGCGGCGTGACCGAGCCGGCGGACGAGTCCGGTGCCACGGTGCTCTCGTGGGGGGCACGAACGTGGGCCGGGGCGGCGCTGTCGGCGCGCGCGGGGCGAAGCCGCCGGGCACTGCGCAACGCCTGTACCCCGAGCCACATCAGATACAGCGCACCGGCCACCCGCAGGGCGTGGTACGCCGCCTGCGACGCCGAGAGCATCGCCGTCAGCCCGACCGCACCGGCCAGCCCCCAGACGAAGCACCCGGCGGCTATGCCGAGCGCACTGCACAGCGCGGCGCGCCGCCCCGAGCTGAGCGCGGTCCGCAGCACCACGGCGAAGTCGGGTCCGGGGGAGACGGTCAGCAGGGCGGCCACGGCGGTGAAGCCGACGAGTGAGGTGAGCATGGCGCAACGGTATGCGCAGTGGCGGGCACTGCGGAGAGCCCGGGCACTGCGGAAAGCACGGGGGCCAGGAAGAGCCGGGCGTCGCTCCCGGACGGGGGAGTGGGCGGGCCGGGCCGGGCGTGACTCCGGGCCGGATGTCGTTCAGCCGCCCTGCGGGCCCTCGTACGGCAGTGCCCCGCGCAGTGCGGGGTGGTCCGCGACGACCGTGCACGAGCCCGGTGCGATCTCCGTGAACCCGGCGTCCCGCACCACGGGCAGCCCGCTGCGGGTCAGCGCCGCCCACTCCGCAGGCTCCGCCGAACGGACCGCCAGCGCGAAACCCGTCCCGCGCCAGGCCGCCCGTTCCTCCTCGGACAGCTCCCACCACGCCAGCTGCGCGCCGTGGCCGACCTGCGCCATCTCCTTGCCCGCCGACATCTCCAGCTCCGGATTGAGCCACAGCACCGGAAGCCCGTCGGCGGGCGCCTCGGGCGGAAGCGGATCGTCCAGCTCCGTGCCGGAGACCTGGAGGCGCGCCAGTTCCTTCGGCCAGCCGTCGAGCGGCACCGGGGGGAAGACCCGCACCTCGGCGTCGCGGCCGCCGACCGTGATTCCCGGGAGCGCCTCGGCCCGCCGCCACTCCGCGCCGCGCGCCCGCCGCACCACCTTCCGGATCCGGGCGTCCTGCCAGTCCCGTACCGCCTGGGCCCACTCACCGTCGCCGGCCGACCGCTCGTCGGCCAGCAGCACCAGCACCGCCCGCGCCGCCGTCTCCAGCGCATCCGTACGCGCCGGCGGCTCGGCCCGCTCGATCCGCGCGACGAGCGGCAGCACGAACTGGGGCGCCGCGTCCCGGTCGGTCTCTTCGTGCCGGAACGGGCTGCCGGTGCTGTTGCCGGGCTCTCCGGCGGTCTCGGTGCTGGTCACTCGCCCAGTCTGCCAGCCGCCACCGACAACGCCGGGCCGGGACCGGCGCCCGCCCGAGGCCACCGGCCGACGGCTTCCGCCCGGCAAGCCACGGCCACCCGGCCGGGACCCAACCGGCCGGCGGCCAACTTCCCACCTCCGTCGTGGCGTTGGCGCGTTGGCCGTGCCGTACGCGTTCCCCCTGCGCGCCCGCGCGGGGATGTCGCACCACGCGTGCCCGGGCGGGCGCCGTCCCGCCGCCCCGGCTACCGTCGGCGCCGGGACGCCAGGAGACGCCGGGGGGCGTCAGGACACGGGCTGGGGAGGTGCCGGAGTGCCGGATGTGGCGCCGGCCATGAGGCTGGACGGGGTGGGGCGGCGCTACGGGGTGCGCGGCCCCTGGGTGCTGCGGGACGTACACCTGGAGGTGCCCCGAGGGGCGCTGCTGCGGGTGGAGGGGACCAACGGCAGCGGAAAGTCCACCCTGCTGCGGCTGCTCGCCGGCATCGACCACCCCAGCACCGGCCGCATCACCGGACGCCCGCGCAGCGCGTACGTCCCCGAACGCTTCCCGGTGGCGCTGCCGTTCACCGCGGTCGGCTACCTCACCCACCTCGGTCGCGTCCACGGCCTGCGCGGCGCCGAAGCCGCCCGCCGCGCCGCCGAGTGGCTCGAACGCTTCGGCGCGGCCGGACACGCCCGTACGCGGCTGGCCGAGCTGTCGAAGGGCACCAGCCAGAAGGTCGCCGTGGCGCAGGCGCTGCTCGCCGAGCCCACGCTCCTGGTGCTGGACGAGGCATGGACCGGGCTGGACCGCGGCGCGCGCGAGGTACTGGACCGCGCGGTCGCCGAACGGGTCGCGGACGGCGGCACCGTCGTCTTCGTCGACCACGATCCGCAGCGGCTGGCCGGCGCGGCCGACGCCAGCTACCGGGTGGCGGAGGGGCGGCTGCTGCCCCACGAGGCGGCCGGGCCGGCAGCCGGATCGGAGACCGCGACCGGCCCCCGCGTGATCATCGAGGCCGAGGGCGCCCCGGGCGCCGTACCGCCCGTCTTCGCCGGAGCGCCGGGGCTGCCCGGTGGCCCGGAGATCACCCCGGGGCCGGACGGTACGACCCGGCTGACCGTCGCGGCCGTCCACTCCGACGCGCTGCTGCGCACCCTGCTCGCGGCCCACCCGCCCTGGCACATCCGCTCGCTGACCCCTGCCGCACCCCGGACCCCGACCCCTCCGAGCCCCGCGCCCACCTCGGGATCACGCCCGGACGCCCACTCGGAGGCCCACCCCGATTCCACTTCCACTTCCGCTTTTACTTCCACTTCCGCTTCCGACTCCGACGAGGCGCCGCTTCCGTGATCGCTCTTCTCCGCTACCAGGCAGCGCTGTTCATCGGCTCGCACCGCTGGCTGCCGCCGGTCATCTTCCACGCGGCGTTCCTCGCCGTCGGTATCCAGAGCGGTGGCCCGATCCTGGACGCGTTCGGCTGGGCCGCGGGAGGCTTGCTGCCGGTCGCCGTATGGCTCACCCGCGTCTGCGTCACCAACGAGCCCCCGGCCGCCCGCAGTTGCACCGCTGCCGCCGCCGGGCCGGGCCGGGTGCACCTCGCGTCCGTGCTGACCGCGGCCGGTGCCGGGGTGCTGCTCGCGCTCCTGGGAGCGCTGGTGGTGCTGCTGCTGTCCGACCCGCACTCCGGTGACCACCGCGTCGCCGTCCCGGTCCTGCCCGCGACCGTCGCGGGGCTGCTCGCCGCGCTGGCCTGCCTGCTGCTGGGCACCGCGATCGGCACGCTGTGCAACTGGCCGGTCGTACGCAACCCGGGCTGGGGCATCCCCACGGGACTGACCGCCGCGCTGCTGCTGCTCGTCCTCGGTGCGTCGCCCGCCAACGCCGCCGTCACCGGCCTGGTCACCGGCTCCGCCCACGGCACCGTCAACACCCCCTGGCTCCCGCTCGCCGCGACCGTCGCGATCGCCGCCGCCACCACGGCAGCCGCCTGCGCCCTCACCTCCCGCCGCACTTGAGCGCCGGCCCCCGCCCGCGCACGTGCCCGCCCCGGTGTCCTGCGTAGATCGCGGCTTTCCCGGCCTACGCACCGCTCACCCAGCACTTGCCCCGTCCGCCTTTCCCGTGTCATGGACGCTTCGCCGATCCGCCGCCCTCGCGGGCTCATGGATGCTTCGCCGATCCGCCGCCCTCGCGGGCTCATGGATGCTTCGCCGATCCGCCGCCCTCGCGGGCTCATGGATGCTTCGCCGATCCGCCGCCGTCGCCGGCTCATGGACGCTTCGCCCATCCGCCGCCGTCGCCGGCTCATCGGCGCTCCCCCCGCCCCCTCCCCCCCTCCCCCTTCGGGGGAGGGGGCGGGGGGTGGGTTCGGGGGTGGGGGGGGAGGCACCGGCGTACGCTCGACACCATGTCCGGCACCCACGCCCGCCCCGCCCCCGCCCCCGCGCCCCGCCCGTACCCGGGCCCCACGGCACCCACGGCCCCCACCGAGTGCTACGCGGACCACGACGCGACGAGCACCGCGACGCCGGTCACCGCAACGCCCGGCAACGAGACGCCCGGCACCGTGACGCCCGGCAACGAGACGCCGGGCACCGCAGCGACCAGCAACGCAGCGCTCAGCAACGAGACGACCAGCAACGCAGCGCCCGGCACCGCAGCGCTCAGCAACGCGACGACCAGCACCGACGCCGCCTCCCCGCCGGCCGACTGCCTTCAGTGCGGGGAGCCCACCGAGTACCCGGTCGAGCAGCCCGGCATCGTGCTCTGCCCCGTGTGCGAGTGGCAGGAGGCCCAGCGCTCCGCCTGCTCCGGCTGACGCGGCGGTGCCGGGCACCGCGCCCGGCCGTACGCAGGCAGTTCCATCCGCCCGGCGCCGGGCCCCCGCCCCGGGGTCCGCGTCAGGGCACCCGCCTCAGTGCCCCCAAGGACCCGTCACGGCGAACGTCGTGCCCGGGGTGTAGCAGTTGACGTACATGGTGCGGTGGTCGGGGGCGAACGTCACGCCCGCGAACTCGCCCCATTCCGGCTTCTCCGGGGTGCCGATGTTCTGCCGGCCGCGCGCCATCGCGTAGACCTCGCCGCGGCGGGTGAGGCCGAAGACGTGCTGGGCGCCGTCGCCGTCCTCGCAGACCATCAGGCCGCCGCTGGGGGCGAGGCAGATGTTGTCGGGTGACTCGCCGGGCAGTTGGAGGTCGCTGTCCGGGCCGAAGACCACGACTTGGGTGAGCCGGCGCCGTTCGGGGTCGTACTTCCAGACCTGGCCGTAGTGGTCGGCCGCCGAGCCGGCGGCGCGGTGCGCGAAGCTGGAGACGAAGTAGACGCAGGAGCCGCCCCAATAGCAGCCCTCCAGCTTCTGCGCGTGGGTGATGCCGCCGGGGCCGAAGTCCTGGAAGCGGACGGGGGTGTGGCGGGCCAGCGGGTCGGGGACGTCGACCCAGGTGACGCCGTCGAAGGTGGTGCCCGGCTGCTGGACGGTGGACAGGTCGGGCACGCCGGGGACCCGCAGCGCCTGGAGCCGGCCGCCCGCCCGCAGGGAGCCGCGGCCGCCCAGCGGCTTCTCCGGCAGGAAGCGGTAGAAGAGGCCGAAGGGCTTGTCGAAGGCGTCCTCGGTTTCGTAGACCGTGCCGGTGCGGGGGTCCACGGCGATCGCCTCGTGCTGGAAGCGGCCCATCGCGGTCAGCGGGACGGCGCCGGTGCGCCGCGGGTCGTACGGATCGACCTCGAAGATGAAGCCGTGGTCCTTGGTGTAGTTCTCCTCACCGGCCCGCAGCTCGGTCTCCTCGCAGGTCAGCCAGGTGTTCCAGGGGGTGGGGCCGCCCGCGCAGTTGGTGGAGGTGCCGGCGATGGCGACCCGTTCGGAGCGCACGGTGTGGTCCGGGCCGAGCTCCAGCGCCGTACAGCCGCCCTCGCCACCGGGGTCGTAGGTCAGGTCGCGGACCCGGGGGACGGCGGAGCGGGAGTTCGTACGGTTCTCGTGGTTGCGGACGAGGTACGTGCTGCCGCGACGGCCGGCGGAAGCGGGTGAGCCGGGAAAGGCGGCCATGCCGTCGCAGTTGCTGGGCACCTTGCCCTCCCCCGAGCGCAACGGGTCGCCCTCCTTGGAGAGGACCTTGTAGCGGAAGCCCTTGGGGAGGTCGAGCAGGCCGTGCGGGTCGGGGACCAGCGGGCCGTAGCCGCGCCGTCCCATGCTCTCGGCGGTCGCGGTCCCCGCGAAGAGCTCCGTGAGGCTCCCGGCGAAGGCGAGGGACACCACCGACGCGCCGGTTCTGGCGAGGATCTGACGTCGTGTCGCGGACATGGGCAACTCCCTGTTGGCGGACAGGTGACGTGACCCGCTCGTGTGTACCACGCACCCGGCCCGGCGGGAACCGGGCGGCGCGCCGGGGCGCCACCCCGTGTCGCTCTCGGGTGCTCGCTCAGCCCCCGTCCGCCGCGCCGCCGGTGCCGCCGTGATGGGCGACCAGGGGCAGGAAGATGTCGTCGACGACCGCCGTGACGGCGGCCTGCGACGGCGCTTGACGGGTGATCAGCATCTCGCCGGCCACCAGGGAGACCGGCAGGGTGGCGACCCGGGCGGGGATACGGGACGGGTCGGTCTCCCCGCGCCGGGCCGCGCGGTCGAGCAGCTCCGCCATGGCGCCCCCGTCGTCGCCGCGGGACCGCTCCGCCAGGTAGTCGTCGAGGTCGGTGCCGCGGGAGCGGCTGTCGGTGAGCACCTCCAGGACGGGCGTGATCTCCGACAGGCGGGCGGTGATCTGGCCGAGCAGGGCGAGGACGTCGGTCCGCAGCGCCCCGGTGTCCGGCACCGGCGGCGGCAGCGGCGGCGTCCGGTGGCGCAGCGCGGCGAGGACCAGGTCGCGGCGGTGCGGCCAGCGCCGGTAGAGCACGGTCCGGCTGGTGTGGGCGCGGGCCGCCACGCCCTCGTAGGTCAGCTCCTGGTAGCCGACGGCGAGCAGCTCCTCCCAGGTGGCGTCGAGCAGGGCGGCTTCCAGTGCGGCACCCCTGCGGCGGCGTCCCGGGGGCGGTGGCCCGCCGTTTACCTCTTTAGACACGCCATGTATCTTACGCTCCAGATAAGATACGCGGCGAACCTTAAGGAGCGCGATGCGCGGCAAGGGAGTGCAGTACGACACCGGAACGTTCCCCAACGGCGACACCAGCCGCCCGGAGTTCGACCCCCGCGTCGTGGCGCGGGAGATGCGGATCATCGCCGAGGACCTGCACTGCAACACCGTCCGCATCACCGGCGGCGACCCCGAACGGCTCAGCGTGGCGGCCGAGTTCGCGGTCGCCGCCGGGCTGGCGGTCTGGTACTCGCCGTTTCCCTGCGAGATGACCGAGCAGGAGATGCTGCCGTACTTCGTCGAGTGCGCCGACCGCGCGGAGGCGCTGCGCCGCGGCGGGGCCGACGTCGTGCTGGCGACCGGCTGCGAGCTGAGCGTGTTCGCCCGCGGCTACCTGCCCGGCGACACCTTCAGTGACCGGATGGAGTCGCTGAAGGCCGCGCCGGAGGTGCGGCAGGCGGCGCTCGCGCCGATCCCGGAGCGCCTCAACGCCTACCTCCACGAGGTCGTACGGACGGTCCGGCCCCGTTTCGGCGGCCCGATCGGCTACGCCTCGATCCCCATCGAGCACATCGACTGGACGCCGTTCGACGTGGTCGGCGCCGACGCCTACCGCAGCACCCGCAACGCCGACAGCTACCGCGCGGACCTCAAGGAGCTCTTCGTGCCCGGCAAGCCGGTCGTGATCACCGAGGTGGGGTGCTGCACCTTCCGCGGCGCCGGCGACCTCGGCGCGGCCGGCTGGCTGGTGGTCCAGCCGGACGGCACGGTCGAGCCGGGGATCGTACGGGACGAGGGCGAGCAGGTCCGCTACATGGACGAGCTGCTGCCGCTCTTCGCGCAGGAGGGGGTGGACACCACCTTCTGGTTCAGCTTCGCCGGGTACGCGCTGCCGCACCGCGACGACCCGCGGACCGACGCCGACCTGGGCTCGTACGGGATCGTCAAGATGCTCGACGGCGTGCCGGCCCGGGCCTACCCCGGTATGCCCTGGGAGCCGAAGGAGGCGTTCCATGCCCTGGCCCGGCACTACCGGGGGGCCGGGGACCCGGCCGGCCCCGGCCCGCTGGGCGGGTCCTAGACGGCGCTCTCGACCAGCGGCTTGGCGTCGCGGGCCAGGGCCGTCAGCCGGGAGATCGCCCGGAAGTACTTCTTGCGGTACCCGCCGCGCAGCATCTCCTCGCTGAACAGCTCGTCGAACGGCTTGCCGGAGGTCAGGACGGGCACCTCGCGGTCGTAGAGCCGGTCCGCGAGGACCACCAGCCGCAGCGCGGTCGACTGGTCGGGTACCGCCTGGACGTCGGTGAGGCAGACCGCGTCGATGCCGTCGCACATGGCGCCGTAGCGGCTGGGATGCACCCTCGACAGGTGCTCCAGGAGAGAGGGGAAGTCGTCGAGCGAGGCACCGGGGGTGCGGTACGCGGTGCGGGTGACGGTCTCGTCGTCGTACGGGGCGGGCGCCTCGGGCAGGCCGCGGTGGCGGTAGTCCTCGCCGTCGATGCGCAGCGGGCGGAAGTGCGCGCTCAGGCCCTGGATCTCGCGCAGGAAGTCGGCGGCGGCGAACCGGCCCTCGCCGAGCTTGCCGGGCAGGGTGTTGGAGGTGGCGGCCAGCGCCACCCCGGCGTCGACCAGCTTGCCGAGCAGGGTGGAGACCAGCACCGTGTCGCCGGGGTCGTCCAGCTCGAACTCGTCGATGCACAGCAGCCTGTGCTCGCTGAGCGTGCGGACGGTCTGCTGGAATCCGAGCGCGCCGACCAGGTTCGTCAGCTCGACGAAGGTGCCGAACGCCTTCCGCTCGGCCGGGGCGGGGGCGGCGTGCCACAGGGAGGCGAGCAGGTGGGTCTTGCCGACGCCGTAGCCGCCGTCCAGATAGACGCCGCGCGGGCCCTTGGGGGCCGCCGGCTTCTTGGCGAACCAGCGGCGCTTGGCGGTGCCGGCGGACGCCCCCGCCTCGATGGTGTCCGCGAAGTCGCTCAGGACCTGGACGGCCTCGGCCTGGCTGGGCTGCGCGGCGTCCGGGATGTAGGTGTCGAAGCGGGCGCCCTGGAAGCGCGGCGGCGGCACCATCTCGGCGACCAGGCGGTCGGACGGGACGTGCGGGGCGCGGGCGGTGAGCGCGGCGGGCACGGTGTCCTCCCCGGCGGCCGGGGATCCGGCTATCGGGTCGGGCTGCGGGGAAGCGGGCTGGGAAGGTGACACAGCGCTCCAGCCTATCTCCTCGGCGGTATCCGCCGGTCCGCCGGGCGAGGCATGTCACACTGCCGCCATGCGACGCCTGTTCCCCCTTCCCGCCCAGCCCGCGTCCGCCCCCGGCGGCAGCAACTCCGAGGTCACGGCCGCCGGCCCCGCCGACCGGGAGTGGACGCTCACGGAGCTGGCCGACGCGTACGCGTATCCGGCGCCGGACGACCCGGCGCTCTCGGGGCAGGCCGGATGGCTGCGGGCCAACATGGTGTCCTCCGTCGACGGCGCGGCCCACCACGAGGGCCGCTCGCAGCCGCTGTCCTGCGCCGCCGACATGCGGATCTTCGGGGTGCTGCGCGGACTCGCGGACGCGGTGGTCGTGGGCGCCGAAACGGTCCGCAAGGAGGGCTACCGGCCGGCCCGCGCCCGGGAGGCGTTCGCCGCGCGCCGGGCCGCCGCCGGACAGGGCCCGGCCCCGGCCATCGCCGTGGTCACCGCGGGCCTGGGGCTGGACTTCACGCTGCCGCTGTTCACCGAGCCGCTGGTGCCCACCGTCGTCCTGACCGGTGCGGGCGCGTCGGCGGACCGGGTGGCCGCGGCCCGGGCGGCGGGCGTCGAGGTGGTGTTCGCCGGCGAGGGGCTGGGCGTCGACCCGGCCCGGGTAGCCGGGGTGCTGGCCGAGCGCGGGCACACCCGGTTGCTCACCGAGGGCGGACCGATGCTGCTGGGGCAGTTCGCGGCGGCCGGCGCGCTGGACGAGATGTGTCTGACGCTGGCTCCGGTGGTCGCGGTGGGCGCGGCGCCGAGGATCATGAACGGGCCCGCCGTCCCGGTTCCCGAACGATTCGCTCTGGCGTCCGTATTGGAGGACGCCGGGTTCCTGTTCACTCGTTACCGTCGGTCCTGAAATCAGCGGAATTATCTGTTCCGCTTAGCTTCCTTTGGGCACACTAAAACCCAACAGTCCCGTGTGGCGACGGGGCAGGATGGTTTCTGTCGGGCGCCGCGCAACGTGGCGTCCTCAAGAGAAGAAGGGCGTCCGTCGTGTTCACGAGCGTATTGATGATCGAGAAGCCTCTGACGCCCGCGGACGTGGAGTTCGTGACCACCCTGCACGGTGACGACCCGCTCTCGTTCGTCGTCCTCATGCAGCCTCGCGGCAAGCAGGACGTACTGCTGAGGGCCATCGACGACGTCGCCCTCGGCGAGTTCGACGACGCCGTCAGGGAGGGCGAGGAACCGGCCGGCGCGCAGGCGGAGGCCCCCGCCGAGGTGGCGCTGGCACACACCCTGCAGGCGCTGCGCGACGCGGGCGCGCAGGCCATCGGCCAGGTGGTCGAGGACCATCCGCTGGACCTGCTGCGCTCGGTCGTCGACGAGACCGGCGCGGACGAGGTGATCGTGCTGACCGCCCCGCACTTCGTCGAGGAGTTCTTCCACCGGGACTGGGCCTCCCGCGCCCGCCACAAAGTGGGCGTCCCGGTCCTCAAACTCTTCTCGCACGCGGCGGACGACCAGCCCCAGGGGACGGCCGGGGGCTGACCGCCGCCGGCGTCACGGACGGGCGGCCCCCACCGGACCCAGCCGCCCGTCCCGCACCTCCGTGATCCCGTCCGCCGCGTCCAGGTGCGCGTGGTCGTGGGTGACCAGCACCGTCGCGGTGGCGCGCTGACGGGTCAGGGCGAGCAGCAGCTCGATGACGGCCGCGCCGCGCTCGTGGTCCAGGGCGCTGGTCGGCTCGTCCACCAGCAGCACCGCGGGCTCGTTCATCAGCGCCCGGGCGATGTTGATCCGCTGCCGCTGGCCGCCCGACAGCTGGTGCGGCCGCCGGTCCGCCTGGGCCTCCAGGCCGACCGCCGCCAGCAGCTCCCGGGCCCGCCCGCGCGCCTTACGGGGCGAGCGGCCGTCCAGATGGGCCATCACCTGGAGCTGCTCGGCGGCCGTCAGGGAGGGCAGCAGATTCGGCTGCTGGAAGACGGTGCCGACACTCGTGCGGCGCAGCGAGGCCAGCTCCGCGGGGGCGAGCCCCGTGGTGTCCGTGCCGTCGATCACCACCCGCCCGCGGTCCGGGCGGATCAGCGTCGCGGCGACCGCGAGCAGGCTGGACTTCCCCGACCCGGACGGCCCGATCACCGCGGTCAGGCACCCGGCGGGCACGGTCAGCGAGACGTCGTCCAGCGCGGTCAGCCGCGCCTCGCCGTCCGGGTAGGTGAGGGTGACATCGGTCAGTTCGAGGCTCATCGGGCACTTCCCAGGGCGGTCAGCGGGTCAACGGAGGTGATGCGGCGGATGGCGAGCGCGGCCCCGACGGCGCCCAGCGCGATCATGATCAGCGCCGGGAACAGCAGGGTGGACGGGTCGAGGACGAACGGCACGGTGCCGCCGACCGCACCCCCCACCCCCGCCGCCAGGGCGGTGCCGAGGCCCGTACCGAGCACCAGCAGGACGACGGCCTGGCCGAGCGCGTCGCGCAGCAGCCAGCCGGTCGAGGCCCCGAGCGCCTTCAACACGGCGACGTCACCGCTGCGCTGGATGGTCCACACGGTGAAGAACGCGCCGATGACCAGCGCGGAGATCGCGAACAGGAACCCGCGCATCAGCTCCAGCGAGCCGTGCTCGGCGGCGTACGAGCCGATGGCCTCCAGCGCGTCGTCGAGGGTGACGGTCTTCGTGCCGAGCCGGTGGTCGGCGGACGCCAGATCGGCCGCCGGGGTGGTGTTCAGGGCGAGCACCGTGGCACCCACGGAGGAACCGGCACCGCCGGCCTTCGCGGGAGCGCCCGACAGCGCCCGCCAGTCACCGGACGACGTCCAGACCACCGGGGTGTGGCTGTACATCGCCGTGCCCGCCACCGCCGCGACCCGGACCTCGTGCCCGCCCAGCGTGAGCCGCGACCCGGCCCGCACGCCGAGCGCGGTGGCGGCCTTCCCGGACAGCACCACGGCACCGTCGGCGATCCGCGGGTCCGGCGCCAGCGGCGACCCGGGGCGGACCCCGAACGCCGACACCGCGGCCGTCCGCCCGCCGGCCCCGGCCTTCGTCGTCGCGATCCCCAGCGGCTCGGCGCTCCGTACGCCCGGCACCCGCGCCCAGTCCCGTACGGTCCCCTCCGGCAGCCGCGAATCGGCGAAGGCGACCTTGGCGTCCCCGGCGGGCGCCGAGAAGACCAGGTGATCGGCGGGCAACCCGGTGACGGCTGAGGTGTTCTCCCGGCCCAGGCCCGCCGTCAGGCCGGACAACAATCCCACCAACACCGTGATCAACACGATCACGGTGCCCATCAGGGCGAACCGCCCCTTGGCGAACCTCAGGTCTCTCCAGGCGACGAACACGGGCTTGGCCATCCTCGGATCGGGGCGCCGGACCCACTGCCCGGCGGCTCGCTCCCACCGTCGCCTCCCGGCCGGGTCCCGGGCATCGCGCCGCGGAGGGGTTCCCCGGCGTCGAAAGGTGCGGCCCGGCATCAAACCTTCGGTTGATGCCGCAGGTCGGACGGGCCCTTAGCCTGAAGAGGCCGTGACCGAAGAAGACGTGACCGCCCACTCCCTGACCCCCGTCCTGCGGGTCCTGCGCAGCTGCCTGCATCTGATGGTGGCCGCGCTGCTCACGCTGGCGTCCGTCCGCGCGGTCGTGGACGACGCCCCGCACGCCGCGGCCGTGCCGCTCACCGCCGCCGTGCTGTTCGCGGTGTACGCCGTCGGCCCCCGGCTGCCCCGCCTGCGCACCTCCACCGGTGCCGCCGCGCTCTGGCTGGCCGCGGTGGCCCTCGTCTGGCTGGTGCTGCTCGCGCTGACCCCGGACGGCGTCTGGCTGGCCTTCCCGCTCTTCTTCGTCCAGCTGCACCTGCTGCCGCTGCGCTGGGCGCTGCCCGCCGTCGTGGCCACCACCCTCGCCGCCATCGCCGGTTTCGCCTGGCACACCCACGGCCTCAGCGTCGGTACCGTCCTCGGCCCCGCCCTCGGCGCGGCCGTCGCGGTGGCCGTCGTCCTGGGCTACGAGGCCCTCTACCGGGAGAGCGAACAGCGCCGCCGCCTCATCGAGGAGCTGACCGCGGCCCGCAGCGAACTGGCCGCCGCGGAACACGCCGCCGGTGTGCTCGCCGAGCGCGAGCGGCTGGCCCGCGAGATCCACGACACCCTCGCCCAGGGCCTGTCCAGCATCCAGCTGCTGCTGCGGGCCGCCGAACGGGTCCTGCCGCAGCGTCCCGAGGCGGCCCTCGGCCACGTCCGGCAGGCCCGTACGGCCGCCGTCGACAACCTCGCCGAGGCACGCCGGTTCGTCCGCGCGCTGAGCCCGCCCGACCTGGAGACGGGGTCGCTGCCCGCCGCCCTGGAGCGGCTGTGCGCCACCACCGCCCGTACCTCCGGCCTCGCCGTGCACTGCCAGGTGTCCGGCGCGCCGACCCCCCTGCCCACCCCGCACGAGGTCGCCCTGCTGCGCATCGCCCAGTCCGCGCTCGCCAACACCGTCCAGCACGCCGCGGCCGCCCGCGTCGAGCTGACCCTCAGCTACATGGACACCGAGGTCGCCCTGGACGTCGTCGACGACGGCGCCGGATTCGTCCCGGCCGACGTGCCCGCACCGGGCTCCGCACGGGCCGGCGGCAGCGGCTTCGGCCTCGCCGCGATGCGCGCCCGGGCCCGCGCCCTGCAGGGCACCCTCGTCGTCGAGTCCGCCCCGGGGGAGGGCACCGCCGTCGCCGTCACCCTGCCCTGCGCCGCGGCGCCCGCCACCCCGGAGGCCACCTCGTGACCGCGTCCCCCGTCCGGCTGCTGCTCGCCGACGACCACCCCGTGGTGCGCGCCGGACTGCGCGCCGTGCTGGAGACCGAACCGGACTTCGAGGTGGTCGCCGACGTGCCCACCGCGGAGCGGGCGGTCGAGCTCGCCGCCGGCGGCGGCTTCGACGTGGTCCTCATGGACCTGCAGTTCGGCGGCCGGATGCTGGGCTCCCAGGCCACCGCCGCGATCACCGCCCGCCCCGACGCGCCCCGCGTGCTGGTCCTGACCACGTACGACACCGACGCCGACATCCTCGCCGCCATCGAGGCCGGCGCCACCGGCTACCTCCTCAAGGACGCCCCGCCGGAGGAGCTCGCGGCCGCCGTGCGCACCGCCGCAGCCGGCAAGTCCGCGCTCGCGCCCACCATCGCGCTGCGCCTGATGGACCGGATGCGCACCCCCGCCACCGCCCTCTCCCGACGGGAGACCGAGGTGCTCCAGCTCGTCGCCGACGGCCTCTCGAACGCCGCGATCAGCAAGCGGCTCTTCCTCAGCCAGGCGACCGTCAAATCCCACCTTGTCCACATCTACGCGAAGCTGGGTGTGGCCTCCCGCACGTCCGCGGTCGCCGCCGCCACCGCCCAGGGGCTGATCCGCCGCTGAAAACCGGCGCGCCGACCCGCCTGCCCGGAACCGGGCACGGGCCGCGGCCCGGCGCTGTCGGTGCCGGGTGCGAGAATCATCGACAGCACCACAGCTCGCGATGATCGACGATCAGGGAGACGCACCATGGCATCCGCCGTCCCAGCCTCGATGGACCGGCCGCACTTCATCGGCATCGGTGGAGCCGGCATGTCGGGCATCGCCAAGATCCTCGCGCAGCGCGGTGCCCGGGTGGCGGGCAGCGACGCCAAGGACTCCGCGACCGCCGAGGCCCTGCGCGCCCTGGGCGCCACGGTCCACATCGGCCACGCCGCCGAGCACCTCGCCGCCGACGCCACCAGCGTCGTGGTCTCCTCCGCGATCCGCCCGGACAACCCGGAGCTGGCCGCCGCCCAGGAGCGCGGCATCCCGGTCGTGCACCGCTCCGACGCCCTCGCCTCCCTCATGGACGGCCTGCGGCCCATCGCGGTGGCGGGCACCCACGGCAAGACGACCACGACGTCCATGCTCGCCGTCTCCCTCGGCGCCCTCGGCCTCAAGCCGTCGTACGCCATCGGCGGTGACCTCGACGCACCGGGCTCCAACGCCGAGCACGGCGACGGCGACATCTTCGTCGCCGAGGCCGACGAGAGCGACCGCAGCTTCCACAAGTACGCCCCCGAGGTCGCGATCATCCTCAACGTGGAGCTGGACCACCACGCCAACTACGCCTCGATGGACGAGATCTACGAGTCCTTCGAGACCTTCGTCGGCCGCGTCCGTCCCGGCGGCACCCTGGTCATCTCCGCCGACCACCCCGGCGCCCGCGAGCTGACCGAGCGGATCTCCGGCCGCCACGACATCGAGGTCGTCACCTACGGCGAGGCCAAGGACGCCGACGTGCGCATCCTCAAGGTCAACCCCCGCGGCCTGACCAGCGATGTCACGGTCACGCTCACCAGCGGCAAGATCCTCACCTTCACGGTCTCCGTCCCCGGCCGGCACTACGCGAGCAATGCCGTCGCCGCCCTGGCCGCCGGCGTCGCCCTGGACCTGCCGCCGCACAACCTCGCCTCCGCGCTCGGCAAGTACACCGGCGTCAAGCGCCGCCTCCAGCTCAAGGGCGAGGCGGCCGGCGTCCAGGTCATCGACTCCTACGCCCACCACCCCACGGAGATGACCGCCGACCTGGAGGCCATCCGCGGCGCCGCGGAGGACGCCCGGGTGCTGGTCGTCTTCCAGCCGCACCTGTTCTCCCGCACCCAGGAGCTGGGCGCGGAGATGGGCCAGGCGCTCGCCCTCGCCGACGCCTCCGTGGTCCTGGACATCTATCCGGCCCGTGAGGACCCGATCCCGGGCGTCACCAGCGAGCTGATCATCGACGCGGCGCGCGCCGCCGGCGCCACCGTCACGGCCGTGAGCGACCAGGCCCGCATCCCGGACGTGATCGCCGGAATGGCCGGACCCGGTGACCTTGTTCTCACCATGGGCGCGGGCGATGTGACCGACCTCGGCCCCGCCATCCTGACCCGCCTGGGCAGCTGAGCTGAGGAGGCACCCCAGATGCCGTACGAGATCGACAAGCCCGACGAGCAGTGGCGCACCGAGCTGACCCCGGCCGAGTACCGCGTACTCCGCCAGGCCGGCACCGAGCCCGCGTTCGTCGGCGAGTACACCAACACCAAGACCACCGGCGTCTACTCCTGCCGCGCCTGCGGTGCCGAACTCTTCCGCTCGGACACCAAGTTCGAGAGCCACTGCGGCTGGCCGTCCTTCTACGACCCCAAGGACAGCGACGCGGTCGAACTCATCGAGGACCGCTCCCACGGAATGGTCCGCACCGAGGTCCGCTGCGCCCGCTGCGGCTCGCACCTCGGCCACGTCTTCGAGGGCGAGGGCTACCCGACCCCGACGGACCAGCGGTACTGCATCAACTCGATCTCGCTGCGGCTGACCCCCAACGAGTGACCGTCCCCGCTTGGGGGGCAGGCCGTAGGCCGGCGCGTTCAGCAGCGTCTGGGGATTGTTTGACCCCGGGGGCTGCCGAACGGCCCGGAGGCGTTGTCATCGGTGAGGCTGTCCCCGCAGGGCGGGGAGTGACGTGCGCTGCTCGGTGACGAGCAGTGCGCGACGGGACCCTCCCCGTGCGCGCGGGGCAAACCGATTCGGCGGACGCGCTCGCGGCAATCGGCGGGCGCTTTGGCGGGGTGCGCTCCGTTCGGTCCCGGAGAAGCAGAGCTTCACCGATGGGGTACCTGGTGCAGAAGTGCTTCCACCGGTGGCCACTCTCACCACGAACGCTCCTGCTCTGCATCAACAGACTGGATCATTGAGGCTCACCCGGACTGGTGCGCAGGCACCATGAAGGGCAGGCCGCACTCATCAGCTGTCACGGGAAAGCCCGCGAGGGGTGTTCACGAGGGACTCGTGGACTGTGATCGCGCGCCGGGCCAGACGTCGGGTGATGGCTGGCAACGTGGGGGCCGACTGCTCTATCTCCTGTCACGCCGATGACATGGTGGCGATGTCCGCGTCGCGTAGCTGTTCGCCATTGATCTTCGCGCGCTCCACCCGACGGCGAAGGGATGCGTACCGCGCAGCAGCGTCACGATGGTCGACGAGTTGCTGACGGCCGTCGCAGGGGGTGCGGCTGTTGAGCTTTGCCCTGGCGGCTGATCAGGTCCTGGAAGACGCCAATGGTGCACTGGGTACGAGAACTCTCCGAGTGCCTCTTCCTCAGGTTGACCCCGTGTTGGATCGCAGTCACCGGACCACCCAGACGCCTGTCGTGGTTCCCTAACTCGTGTGGGTCAGCTGACGGCTTGGTACCCGGCGAAGCTTTCGGAGGCACTGATCACTGATCCGGCACCTGTGCTGCTGAGGTCGAGGAAGGCGCGGAGCCTTCCGGAGTTGGGAGTGGTGGCCCACAGGTCAAGTTTGCCGTTGTTGTTGGCGTCGGGAGCTGCGGTGAAGGTGGGGACGGTGGCGGTGGAGAAGTTGGGGCCGATGGGAGTGCGGTGGGAGAGACTGATGCCGTAGTCGCCGTCTTCCTTGGTGGCGTTGAAGACGTACAGTCCGCCGGCGTCGGCACGGTCATAGCGGGCGACCAGGTCGGGTGTCCCATCGGCGTTCCAGTCTCCGGCCGCGGCGAGGGTGATTTCGCTGATCTTTGATGCGCCTTCGGTCAGGGGGTCGTTGGGGCCGCCGAGGAGGACGGGGTCGGCGTCGGTGTCGAGGCGGTAGTCGGGGCCGCCGTAGTAGAGCCAGACGTAGGTGCCGTCGTTGATGACCAGGTCGGGGTAACCGGGGGTATCAGGTGTGCCGTCGCCGTTGCGGTCGAGGGGCCGTCGACGCACGGCGTATCCAACGTTGCGTTTTGCGGAGCTGGCGACTCCAGTGCGGGAAATCTTCCGAATGCGGCCTGGACGCAGGTGTCGAAGACGTGCTGATGCGGCAGGGTGGTCCGGCGCATGATCGTGGCCGGGCCACCCTGAGTGGGTGCGCGGACAGGAAAGAGAGACAGGAAATGAAGCGTCAAGAGGAAGTAGTGATGCTACGAAGGAAGTCCCAGCGCATCCTGCAGTGGTTCTTCTCCATGCTCCTCCTTGCTCTGGCGGCTCTCGTCGTTAAGAAAATGGGCTTTGGCGGACCGAATAAAGCACAAGTCGGCCTTACTGCCTCCTTTGCGACCATATTTTTGGTGCAGAGGATTTCCCGAGCTCGCGTGCTTATCTCTTATGGCGAGGTGTGTGTCATCAATGCGATATTTAAATACAATGTGGCGCTTGGTGTCGTGGCTCAAGTTGTAATTGATAATCGAGGGAATTTGAAGCTAAAAGTGGCAGGTGGTGAGGAGATTTACGCTGCGGCCTACAGTGGCTCACTCATAGACCATTACGTAGGTAGTTCCGACAGGGCAGCTCAAGCGATCCGTCAGCATGCGAAAAAGCAAACGACAGCGCCGCACGACTCCGTGGTCCGGAGAAGGCTTGCAGTTTCTTGGCTGTCGGAGATTTGGTTGGTCGCAGCAGCGATCTGTGCGATATGGACTGCGCTGGGTAATGCGGTTGGTTGAGCGGCAACTGCTGCCAGTTGTGAGGCGTGTACGGATCTCGAACCCTTCCGCTACCAGCATCGCGACCTGCTTCAGTGCCTGCACACTGCCGCGACTACCTCTCCGAGGAGGGGCGGATCGTAGCCGGCTGAGCCACCGATATCAAGGAAACGCCGGGATTGGGAAACCTGTGCATGTCGAATCTGGTCGTCACTGATTTATTGCTGCGGTGGAAGCGTTGGGGTGCGGAAATTCGCCAGGAGCGCCTACCGCGGGGTGCGGGAACCACGGGGCGCAGGCTTGGAACCGGCGGGACGTTGTGTGAATCCGCGAACCGTGCAGGCTGGCTACGTTTCTGGGAAGCACGCGACCCGAATGCGGTGGAACTTGTGCACGACAATTCACACGGGATGGTGCGCACGGAGGTCCGCTGCGCGAAGTACGGCTCGCACCTCGGCCACGTCTTCGAGGGCGAGGGCTACCCGACGCCCACCGACCAGCGGTACTGCATCAACTCGATCTCGCTGCGGCTGACCCCCGAGGCGGATCAGCCCCGCTAGCGCGGGGAGGACACCTTGCCGCTATCGGCCCGGGTATTGCCGACCGCACTGCTCCCGTTCGCGCCTGCGGGTCGCGAACGGGAGCAGTAATCGGCCGGGGTGAGTCGCTCAGGAATTCTGCAGGGCACGGAACGAGTCGAACCAGACGGTGGTCCGTCCGACCTTTCCGTTTTCCTCCCTGACAGTGCGGTTCGCGTACAGGGGGTTGAGGATCCACGGCTTTTTGTGAGCGCCCCAGCCCGTCTGCATGGATTCGATCTGCACCACTCCGTAGGTGGCCACCGCGAGCTTCCCGGTCTCCCGGAACATCTGCATCTGCTGGGTCAGGTAGTCCTTGTGGGACGCGAACCACGGGCTCATCGCGAGGAAGTCGTCCCACCTGGCCTGGGGGAAGGGCTTCTCGAACGCGTTGCCGATCACCTGCCATACGCGGGTGTTCGGGGGCACCTTGTACTTCTCGGCGTAGGCCGCCGGGATCTTGTCGCCCATGTGCTTCTCCCAGTACTGCACCAGGGAGAACTCTGTGGCAAGGAACTTCTTGCCCTTGTCCAGGCGGGACACGACGTACTGGACGTACTTGCCGGCCGCCTGCAGGGAGTCGACGTGCGGATGGATATCGAGGCCCTCGATCTCCGGCTTCCTGTTGACGAAGTCGACCCACCGCTCGGTGGCCTTCGTGCGCCCTTCCTTCTCGTCGAGGCGATTGAGGGCCCCCATGTACAGGCGGGTCCGGCAACCCTGCGGGAAGTTCTTCCCGCGGTAGGCGATGACGTGTTCGGCGACGTACTCGTAGAAGACATTGAGACGCGCATCGCGCTCGTCCTTCATGGTTTCGAGGAAGGGCTCGTTGCCGATGGTGAGGATGTCCAGCTTCCCCATGACGGCGTGCAGTACCCGGTCAACGCGCTTCAGCAGCGCTCCCATCTCCTTGCTGCCCACCTTGGGAAGCGACTGCCCGAGAGTCAGGAAGGGGAACTTCAGCGAGAGGATCGTCCTGAAGCCGTCCCCGCTCGCGTCGAGCAGCCTGGCGATGGACCGCTGCTGGGCCGGGGAGTGCGTGTCGAGGTAGTCCGTCATCGGGACGAAGCCGCGCACCCACTTCGCCGAAAGGGCCCTCACCTCGTCGAAGTTCATGTCGGAGGGATCCTCGTTGAAGTTCACCCCGAGTGCGCCGTTCGGCGCCTCGCCCGTGGGTGCGCCGCCGTCCTTCGCGTTCGACTGCAGACTCTCCCCGGCCGACTGCTTACCCCCCGTAGGACCGCACGCCGCTGTGAGGAGGGCCGCACCGGACACTCCCAGCAGCCAGCGACGCGAGGTCGGCCTCGCGAGGGAGGATGCACCGGACGTGTCAGGTTGCGCGGACGACTCGTGCCGCATTGCTGTTCTCCGATTCTGGTGAAGTCGTGGCCGGCCGTCGTCCCCCACCGGCATCGTCCGTGGCGTGCCCACCGGGCGGAGGTCGCCGAACTCCCTTTGCCGACAGGCGGCTTCATCCTCCATGCGACGCCTCGGCGTCGGTCCCCTCCATGACAACGTAGTTCATCGGAGCGCCCGCACGGGCTCCGCCCCCTCTGCCGGAACAACATGCGGCCCCCCGGTGATACCGCCGTACCGAAGCCCGGCCAGTACCTCCCGCCCTCCGCCTGCGCGGAGAGCGGATCGTCTCCACCAGCAGCACGCACCTGGTGATTCGTACCGCAGCCGGCCGGCCGTCAGTCGATTGATGAGCAAGACCCGGGTCGGTCTCCGAGACGGTGTGCGAGGTGGAGCAGATCTGCCAGGTGCAGCATCCGTCCGCCGAATCCGGGGAGGGGGACATGGAGCGGCTGGGTCCAGTGGGCGGGGATCGCCCCCAGCCCGTAGCACGCCCCCGCGAGACCTCCGGGCACCGCGGCGACGGTGTCCGTGTCACCACCGAGGTCGATCGCCGCACGTATCGCGTCTTCGAAGCCGGTGGTGGTGCGCAGGGCCCAGACAGCGGAGCCCAGGCAGGGCCAGACGGCACCGTTGAACTCGGTCGCCTGATCGGGGTGCCAGTCGGGCGCGAGGACTGTCGCGTAGCGCCCGCGGTGGTCGGGATGGACGAGAGACAGGATGTCCGGAAGCGCAGTGAGGGGGTCGATGCCCTCCAGCGTGACGCGGATGAGTTCGTGGAAGATCGCGGTGCCTTCCCAGGCCGCGCGGTCGCCGTGGGTGAGGGCGGCGATGCGGCGGGCCGCGTCCATGGTGGCTTCTTGGCCGGCGGAAGCGAAGTGAACGGCGGAGGTCGATGCCCGCATCAAGGAGCCGTTTCCCGCTGCTCGTTGATTGACCTGGAAATGGATCGCGGCGGCGAGGTCCCAGAGCATGCCGTTGGTGAGGACGTCTTCGGTCTGCAAGCCGATGTCCTTGGGTTCCGATGCCGCCCACCGCTGGAAGCGGGCGAAGAGGTCCGGCAGATCCAGTCCGCCCCGCTCCAGCAGGGACTCCGCGACCAGGACCGCCATTTGCGTGTCGTCGGTGGCCTCGCCCGGGTCCCAACCGCCGCCTCCGCACATCTCACCACCGGCACCCGGCACGGGAAACCGCGCGGAGAACGCTCCCCGCGGGCCGAACTCGAACGGGCCGCCCAAGGCGTCACCCATGGTGGTGGGGATCAGCCTGGCGAGCATGCTGGTGGGGGTGCTGGGGACGGTCTTTCCGCAGAACTCCCGGGACCGGCTGCTGTGGTGGCGGGACCGGCGCCGCTATCAGGAGAAGGCACGCCAGCACCGGGGCCGCGCAGTCCCGGAGCCCGAAAGGCAGGGACCGTAGAGCAGCCCGCTGCGCAGCGACGTGCGCCCGAGGGGCCGGACGGGTCGTCCGGCCCCTCGGGCGCGTACGGCGATGCCGCAATTCAGCTGACGTCAGTGCCAACTCTTGCAAGAGTTGACCACGTTGTGCCCTACGAACCTCGCGACCTGGACACCGATGAAATTGATCCCACGATCGGAAGTCGCATCCACGTAGGTGTTCCAGTACGGCCAGGTGCCTTGGCCACCGCTAGCTGTATGCCACGCCCAAGCCTTGTAGGCTCCGTTGCGCGCCTTCGTGAGGACTCGGACGCCTACGCTTTTTCCGTCGGCGAGGGTGTCCTTCACACTCAACTGGATCTTGACGCGGTTTTGCGGCGGGTGGAAGTTGTACACCCCGACGTAGCCGTTGGCTCCGGTTGTCTTGCAGCTGTGCATTTCAGAGGAAGCGTTCGCTGCAGCAGGCTGAAAGGCCGTTTTCGTTGCCGCTGGCGATGAAGGGGCGGTGCTGTCGGCGTGGGCCGTGCTTGCCAAGCCGCCCAGTACCAGCATGCCGGCGGCAGCGGCTGTGGCAGAGCGTCGGAAATGCAAGAGAATCCCCCAGGTCATGGATGGTGCTTCGGCTGACGGCGCGTCGGCTACCTGCCTCGTTCGCAGGCCGCCCGCGTCTTCAAAGGTCACGGGCCGCAGTTGATCGGCGTCCCACCTGGAGGATGCCGGTGCTGGGGACGGAAGTCGTTAGCACACAGTCGACAAGTTGCTTGGCTGTGCGGCGTCCATGGTGGGCGGGCGACGCGGCGCTGATCAAGTGCCGGGCGACGGCCAGCACTTGATCGCGGACAGTGCCTGCTCCCGGCCTACGTGGCCCGTCTCTGCGGCCGCCCAGGCCACCGGTGTCGCCGAACGCCCGTGGCTCGGCCTTGCCCGTTCGCGTGCGGCATGTTTGCAGGACGTGAGTGAGGCGTTTCCAGAACGTCAGTGGCTCCGGGGAAGGTGGTGTTCATAGCGCGGGAACGACCGAAGAAGGGTCCCGCACGGAAGCAGGGGGAACCTGATCATGCGTACTTCTCGGATTCGTACCGTCACTCTGGCTGCTGTCACCGCTGCGCTGGCGTTGGGTCTGACTGCTTGCGGTGGCGCGGACGGTGGTTCGAACGCGAAGGCGGCGGGTGGGGGCAGCGCCGCCGGCAGCGGTCAGAGCGGGTCCGCGTCGGATGAGGGGGGCAAGGGCGGGGCGGAGCAGGCCAGTGGTGGCGGTGACGCCAAGGAGGGTGCGCGTTCGACGGCGGCCTCGGGCGGGACGGGGGAGGCCGCGGGTAAGGGCACCACGGCCGGGGCGGGGCAGTGCCGTGGCGATGAGATGCTGCTCACCGCGGTGCACCGGTTCGCCGGGCAGCAGGGCGACCACCTGCTGGTCACCGCGTCGAACAAGGGCAGCACGCCGTGCTGGGTCACCTCGTACCCGGCCGTGAAGCTCGGCGACGCCGGCGCCGTACTGCCGCACTCGAAGAAGGACAACCCCGGTGGCAGCAAGCGCCTCACGCTCCAGCCCGGCGGCAAGGTGTACAGCGCGGTGAACCTCTTCGACTACGGCTCGAAGCACCACACGGCGCAGTCGTTCGCCCTCGCGCTGCGCGGCACGAACGGTCAGAGCGGCCCCTCCTACTCCGTCGCCCTCCAGGGCGCGAAGCCGCAGTTCAGCTGGAACGAGGCCGACGTGCTGAACTGGAACACCGAGAAGCCGTACAACTTCTGACGAGACATCGGTTAGTGGCGCGTCGTTCCGGGCGCGCCGCACCGCGCGTGCCCGCGCGCCCTCGCCGTGGAGCCGGCCGTGCCGGAGGAGTACGGACGCCGACCGGAACCGTGAGTTCCCCGTGACAGCGGGTATCACGGGAAGGAAGGCATACCGATGGGGGCGGGGGTTGGCCGTGTCGCCGTACATGAGGATCGCGCTGATCGTGGTGGCCGTGGCGGCGATCGCCTCGACGCCATTGCTCTGGCTTGTGAACGGCCCGGACGCGGGCCAGTTGACCGGTGCCGCCATCCAGTCCGCGACCGGCGTCGGCGCGCTCGTCTGGGCGCTCCTCCAACGGGCGGGCACGTCCGCGGCGGGGCCCGTGGACACCGCGGTGGAAACGGGACGGGCCGAGGCGACCGGGGGAGGCACGGCCCGGACCGGAGTCCGGCGGGCCAGGAGAACCGGGGCGGGGGCGGCGACGGCGAAGCGCACCGGGGAAGCGACCGCCTCGGGCGAGGGCAGCACGGCCGTCAGCGGCGTGGACTACGGCTGACTGCCGGCAGCATCCGTGAACGCCCCGGTGACAGGCCGGACGGACCCCGGCCACCGGGCGGACGCCGCACGCTCGGCGGCCTCCGTGCAGGTCGCCGACACGGGGAACGTGCAGGCGTCCGGCCATGCGATCGCCAACAGCGGGATCATCCACGAACTGACCGTGATCCGGCACGAGTACCCCGCCGCCGGCCCGCCGGCTGGTCCGGACCCTTCCCGCCACCAGGGCGGCGGACGCCTCGGCAGGCCGATCGGCGCATGGGACCCACACGATCTCGAGGTACACCCGGCCCCGGACCCGGCGGGTCATCCGGGCACGGGGCGGGGGGACCTGCCCACGTATGTGACCCGTCGTCACGACCGGACGCTCGCCCGGCTGGTCACGGCCGCGGCGGACGGCGAGAGCGGCTTCGCGGTCCTTGTCGGCGGCCCCTCGACGGGCAAGACCAGAGCTTGCTGGGAAGCGGTACAGCCCCTGGCGGCCCGCGGCTGGCACCTGTGGCACCCCTCCGATCACACGCAGCCGCGGACCACTCTGGAGGAACTGGAACGGGTAGGCCCGCGGACCGTCGTGTGGCTCAACGAGGCACAGCACTCGCTGGGCGCCGCGGGTGCCGTCGGGGGCCGGATCGCCCAGGCCGTGCACGCGCTGCTGACCGACCCGCGACGCGGCCCCGTCCTGGTGCTCGGGACGTTGTGGCCCGAGTACGTCGCCGCCTGCACGGTCCTGCCGCGGCCCGGGATGCCGGACCCGTACTCCCGGCTGCGCGAGCTGCTCACGGGGCGCACCGTCGCGGTGCCCTCGGCGTTCGATGCTGCCGCGCTGAAGGAGCTGCGCGACCGGGCGGCGGCCGGTGACGGGCGGCTCGCGCACGCCGCCACGCACGCAGTCGGCGGGCGAGTGACCCAGATCCTGGCCGGTGCCCCCGAGCTCGTACGGAGGTATGAACAGGCACCGCCCGGGGCCCGTGCGGTACTGGACGCGGCGGTGGACGCCCGGCGTCTCGGCGCCGGGCTGCATCTGCGCGCGGATTTCCTCCGGGTCGCCGCGTTCGACTATCTCGGTGACGACGATGCCGCTGACCTGGGCGAGGCATGGTTCGACGAGGCGCTGCGCCACCTCACCGCGCCGGTGTTCGGCGGCCTTGCGCCCTTCCGACGGGTGCGGCGTCGACCGGAGGAGCCCCCGGCGGGCGACGCCGCTTTCCGGCTGGCCGACTATCTGGAGTACCACGGCTCGCGCCTCAGGGCCCGTGCGTGCCCGCCCGAGTCGTTCTGGAACGCCGTCGCAGGGCTCGTGGACCCGGCCGAGGTCGCCCGGGTCGCCGACTCCGCCCGCAGGCGGCTCCGGTTCGGCGTCGCCGACCGGCTGTACGGCGTGGCCCTGGACGGCGGGTACGAGGGGGCGCGGCTGTTCCGGGCCCAGCTTCGGGAACTGGCGGGCGACAGCACCGGAGCGGACCGCCTGGCCGGTGCGGACCTGGACCGGGGCGACCTCCGGACGCTGCACCTGGTCGCCGGGATGCGCCGGGCGTCGGGCGACTGGTCGGGGGCCGAGCGCCTCTACCGTGCGGCCGTCGACCACGGCGACGTCAGCGCCCTGCGCCCGTTGGCCGTGCTGCGCAGAAGCGCGGGCGACGAGGAGGAGACCGCGCGTCTCTACTGGCAGGCCGTGCAGGGCGGGGAACACGACGCCAACGTCCTGCTCGACGCCTCACCGCCCCCGCACTGGCGCCGGTGGGCGCCGCGGGAGGCTCTGTCCCCCCTCGACGAGGCCGACGACCATCAGTCGATCCTGCAAGGAGTCACCCCGCACTGGATCGAGACGAAGGACCGGGCCGATCCGGAGGTGGCGGAGCGGCTGTGCCGGATCGCCGCTGATCACGGCACTCC
Organism: Streptomyces lydicus; assembly: GCF_001729485.1. Classification (GTDB taxonomy): domain Bacteria; phylum Actinomycetota; class Actinomycetes; order Streptomycetales; family Streptomycetaceae; genus Streptomyces; species Streptomyces lydicus_D. Next base: position 5,972,348 of record NZ_CP017157.1, on the reverse strand, counting down.
GTCCGCCCTGCTCGAACTGGCGCGTCTCCGGCGGGGGGCCGGCGACACCGAGCGGGCCCGGCGCCTGTGCCAAGAGGCGGCCGACCACGGCTGTGGTCCGGCGTACAAGCTCCTGGCGGAGCTGGCGGAGGAGAACGGCGACCATGACGACGCTGCCCGGATCACCGCGCGGTTCGCCGCCGATCAGAGGGGCGTGACCCTGCGCTGGTACGTCGAGTCGGCGGCGAAGCGGGGCGACTGGACGAGGGCCGAGCGCCTCGCCCGGGTCGAACTGCGGCACGGCAGCACGCTCGGCCTGCGCCTGCTGGCCCGCCTGCGCGAGCCCCATGCCCCTGCCGAGGCCGAGCGGCTCGCCCGGGAGGCGGCCGGTCTCGGCGATGCCCAAGCGTTGCGGACCCTGGCCGTGGCCCGCGACGCGGGAAACCCGGACGGGGCCGCCCAGTTGGCGCGGGAGGCCGCCGACCGGGGTGATCCCTACGCGCTGCGCACCCTGGCCAAGGCGCGCGACGCACGGGACCCGGACGGGGCCGCCCAACTGGCGCGGGAGGCCGCCGACCGCGGGGACACGAGCGCGTTCGGTCTGCTGGCGCTGGCCCGCGAGGCGGCCGGGGACCCGGTGCGGGCGGAGCGGCTGGCGCTGGAGGCCGTCGACTGCGGCGACGATGTGGTTCCGCGCGTGCTGGCAAGGACGCGGGCCCGTGCCGCGGCGCAGGAGCCGCGCCCGGGTCGCCCGCCTTCGCTCCTGGAGCGCGTGCTGCGGGCAGGGCTCGGGCCGGACGGGTCACTGCCTCCGGGGTGACCGAAGCGGGCCCGGGGCGATCCCTCACCGGTGGCCGTGAGAGCTTCGCCCGCGGCTGGTGACACGGTTCCTTTCCGCCTGTTGATCGGGTGGCGTCTGCGGCTCGTCGCCGGGAGTCGACGGCCGGGCCCCTTCGGAGACCGTGGCCCGCTAGAAGTCGTAGCAGACGTAGGCGCCTTCGGAGCCGCGGGCGATCCGTGCCGCGCCCCAGCAGTGGAGCATCGGCCCGACGCGGTACAGGACGGTGCCACCCGCCAGCAGGACGAGAACGGCGAGCACGGCGGTCACGGTCCGCATGGCCGCCATCCGCCGTACGAGCCGCCACGCCCCGGCGACCGCAAGCGTCCCCAGCCCCAGCAGGACGACCGCCATCGGGGCGGTGTTGTTCTGGATCCCGGGGAAATGGTCCGGGTGCGTGGCGGTTCGGACGGCGGCGAAGGCGAAGAAGAACAGCAGCAGCCCCAGCAGCAACAGTGCGACGGAGCCGGCTCCACGGCCGACGGCCCGGCCCCGGCTCCGCGGGCCTCCGGGCGCCCCGGCGGCGTCCGCGCGGACGAGCCGCCGGTCGAGGACCGCCCGCAGCCGGTCCACCTCCTTCGGGTCCGCCACGGCCCGCTTGGGCAGGACGAGGAAGCCGACGGCGGACCTGTCGGCGCTGAGCAGCACGAACAGCTCCGGGGTCTCGACGTAGCGGGGGTAGAGGTGCCAGTCGATGGCGGCCGAGCTGTGTGCGGTGGTGAGCCGGACCCCGGTGTCGTCGACCGTCCCGCGGATGTCCCCCTGCCGTTCGGCGAGCCGGTGGAGGTGGCGCGCCTGCAACCACGGCGTCGCGGTCATGAGGGCGGCGACGGCCACCACCCCCGCGTACAGCGGCCAGGGGGTGTCGCGGTGGCCGGATCCGGCCGTCGACAGCAGGGCGCCGACGAGCGTGACCGCCACCGTCCAGACCAGCGCCCGGCCCCGAAGGCGGCCCGCACCGGTGCTCCTCGCGCGTGCCCGCAGCGCGGACGCCAGTTCGCCGACGGTCGGCAGGTAGGCCAGCTCCACCGGTCTCTCGGCGATGGCGTCCGTTTCCCGGCCCTCGGCCATGTCCCCTCCCCGGTTCGGTGATCAACCGGATCGTAGAGGCATTTTCAGCCACTCCGGTGACCCGGGTGCTCGGAGTCCCGGCAGACACCGGAGGGGCGGTGGCGAGGTACCGCGTCGTCCCGAGGGTGACGCGGTGGTCAGGACGGGTGGGCGGGGTCCTTCATGATCCAGGCGCCGCCCGGGCAGTCTTCCGGCAGGGGCGGGAAGCGGTGGCCCTTGACATCGGTACTGGTGCTCCACCGGTGGGCTTCGCCGCAGTCGCACTCGTAGATGCCGCTCTGCGGCACCACCTCACCGGGCCGGTACGTCGCGTGGTTTTCGCTCATGTCTCCTGTCTACGGCCCACGCCGTCCTCGCGCGATCGGGCGCCCGAAGCCAGGCTGCCGTCGGGGTCGTTTGCGTGTCCGCCGCGCTGTCGCGCCGCGGGGGCCCGTTCAAAGCCCCCGCGGCCGTCGCGGTCCGTGCCGGCTCACGCCTTCACCACGATCCCGGTCACCACCAGCCCTTCGCCGATCAGCCAGCCGCCGGTGAACTCCGTGAGTTCTTCGCCGTTGACGACGGGGCCCGGTACGAGCAGCCGGGCCGTGAAGGTCGCGTCGGTGGGGTCGAGGGTGAGCAGGGCGTCCTCGAAGCCCAGCCAGCGCCGGGTGAGCGGGTACCACGCCTTGTAGACGGACTCCTTGGCGCTGAAGATCAGCCGGTCCCAGCTGACCTCGGGCTGCAGCGCCGCCAGACCGCGCAGCTGCGCACGCTCCTCGGGCAGCGTGACGAGGTCGACCACGCCGGGGTCGGCCACCGGCTCGTTCGGCTCCGCGTCCAGGCCCACCGTCAGCACGTCCCGGCGGCGGGCCACCGCGGCGGCGCGGTAGCCCGCGCAGTGGGTCATCGCGCCGACCACGCCGTCCGGCCACTGCGGCGCCCGGTCGCTGCCCGGGAGCAGCGGTGCCGGGGCGAAGCCCAGCCGGGACAGCGCGCTGCGGGCGCAGCCGCGTACGGTGCCGAACTCCAACTGGCGCTTGGGAACCGCGTTGGCCACCAGCGCGCGTTCCTCGGGGAACATCTCCGACAGCGGGGCGTCGCGGAACGCCTCGGCGGTCACCACGGGCGCCGGCAACAACTTGTCGATCATGCGAGGGTCCCCGAGGCACCGGAGGGCACGGTGGCCGGGGCGGGCAGGACCCGCACCGGACGGCCCGGCGCCGAGGTGCGCCGCTGCCACTCCCGCGGATAGCCGAGCGACACCTCCTGATGGGGAACGCCGTCGCAGATCAGCAGCCGGGGGATGTGCAGATGGCCGTAGACCACGGTGGCGGCCCGGAACCGCCGCGGCCAGTCGGCGGTCGCCTCGGTACCGCACCACAGCGCGAATTCCGGGTACCACAGCGGCTGGGTGGGCTCGCGCACAATCGGCCAGTGGTTGATCAGCACGGTCGGCAGGTCCGGTGGCAGGGCGGCGAGCCGGGCCTCGGTGGCGGCGACCCGCGCCCGGCACCACGCCTCCCGCGTCGGATAGGGGTCCGGGTGCAGATGGAACTCGTCGGTGCACACCACCCCGGCCTGCTCGGCGTGCGCGAGCGCCGCCTCCTTGGTCGTCAGGCCGGGCTGGCGGAAGGTGTAGTCGTAGAGCAGGAACAGCGGGGCGATGACCGCGGGGCCGCCGTCGCCGTTCCAGACCGGGTAGGGGTCCTCGGGCGTCAGGACGCCCAACTCCCGGCAGATGCGCACCAGATGGTCGTAGCGCGCCACGCCGCGCAGCTGCACCGGGTCGTCGGCGGGCGTCCACAGCTCGTGGTTGCCCGGTACCCACACCACTTGGGCGAACCGGCTGCTCAGCAGGGAGAGCGCCCAGCGGATGTCGGAGACGTACTCGCCGACGTCGCCGGCGACCAGCAGCCAGTCGTCGTCGGACTCCGGCGTTAACGCCTCGACGATCTCGCGGTTCTCCTTGTAACGGACGTGCAGGTCGCTGACGGCCACCAGGGTGCCGCGCCCGCCGGACGCGGCACCGGGGGCGGGGGCGACGGGCGCGGGGCCGGCGCCGCCGGGAGCGAGGGTGCGGATCTCGTAGGTCACGATCGAAGTAAAGACGCTGCGGGGGCGGGAGTGAAGGGCGGACGGCGGGAGAAGGTCCGTCCGTCACCGGCCTGGTCGTGTCGGCGGGGGTGGGGGAACTGGCCGGCCGCCGGTCCCGGCGGCCGCCGCGCCGCCGCGCCGGATGCGGGTCGCCAGCCACAGGTCGAACCGGTCGTCGGGGTCGTCGAGGCGGCGGCCGGTGAGGTCCATGGCCTTGTCCAGGCGGTTGCGTACGGTGTGCCGGTGCACGCCGAGCCGCCGGCTGGTGGCGTCCCAGGCACCGCCGGTCTCCAGCCAGGCGGCCAGCGTGGCGAGCAACTCCTCGCCGTTGTCGGCGAGATCGAGCGGACCGAGCACGGAGTCGGCGTAGCCGTGCAGCGTACGGCGGTCACCGAGGTCGAGCAGCAGCCGGCTGGCCTGGCTCTGCCGGGCCTCGGCGGGTTCGCCGGCCGACCGGCTGACGGCGAGCAGCCCGGCCGCCTGACGCAGTGACACCCGTACCGCCTCGGGCGCGGTGGCCGGGCCGATGCCGGCCGGGCGGTGCGGGGCGAAGCGGGCGAGCACGTCGCGGACGTCCAGGTCCTCGCCGACCACCGCCTCGATGATCCCGCCCGGCGCCCCGCCGTGGCCCGTGCCGGTGACCCGGACGAGGCCGCCGGGGATCGCCAGCGCCAGATCGGCGGCCATCTCCTGTGCGGCGGCCGCGGCGGCCTCACCGGCCGCGCCGTCCGCCGCTTCCCGGCGGTCCTCCGGCTCCACCACGACGCCGCGCACCCGCTCGGCCGTCAGCCCCACCGAGTGCAGCATGTCCCTGGCCCGGTCCGCGGCCGGATCCTCCGCGGCCAGCAGCTCCGACAGCAGCGCCGACCTGCGGCGACGCTCCGGCTCGTCGCGCAGGTGGCGGCGCTCCAGCTCCAGGGAGAGCAGCGAGACCAGTCCGGGGACGACCGAGCGGGCGGCGTCGTCCGGGCGGCCGGTGAGCAGCAGCAGCCCGCGCAGCCGCCGTGCGCCCAGCGGCTGGACCTCCAGCTGCTGCCCGCCGGCGGTGCTGGAGGCGCTGCCGCGCAGCCCGCGCGCGGCGACCCGTTCGATCAGGTCGCGGGCCCGCGGCGGCGGGGCGTGCTGCGCGTGGTCGCCGGTCGCCAGCAGCCGGCCCAGCGGATCGAGCACCGCCGCCCCCACCCCGGTGGCCGCCGTCCACTCCGCCAGCATCGGCCGCAGCCCGTCGCCGGCCGCCGCGGCGGTCAGCCGCCGCTGGGTGGCGAAGGCCCGGTGCAGCACCTCGCGCTGCTCGTCGGCCCGGGCGTCGAAGACGGCCTTGGTGACGGCGATGAACGGGACCTCGTCGGGCACCGTCAGCAGCGGCAGCCCCGCCTCCTCGGCCGCCGCCACCAGCGGCGCCGGCGCCTCCTGGTACGGCAGCCCCTGGCCCAGCCCGAGCGCCAGGCAGGCCGCCCCGCCCTCGGCCACGTCCCGGACGTACGCCCGGCAGGCGGCCGGCTCGCCCGGCAGCAGCAGACCGATGGTCATCAGCAGTTCCCCGCCCTGCAGCCACTTTCCCGGTACCGGCAGATCGGAGACGGTCGCCGCCTCGATCGTGCGGTCCAGCAGCTGCGGCGGCACGTCGTAGGTGACCGACAGCGCGAGGTCGGACCGGGCCAGCAGGTCGGAGATACGCAGGGGCATAGACATAGTGTCCATCACATATCTATGGAATGGACGATCGGGCGATCGAGTCCCGGCGGCCGTGCCCCTAGGTTCGCACCACCACGGAATCGCTGTATTGCGCAACTAATGTCTGCAGCGCCCCGCGGAGACCTGTCGCCACGCCCCGAGGAGCAGCCCATGGACCCCACGACGCCTGGGGAAGGCACGAGTAGTGAGGGGCGCGGGACCCGGATGATCGAGGTCCGCTCCATCGACTACGTCCCCGTCCGCGAGCGCCACGGGAAGGTGTGGCACCAGGGCCCGTTCTGGTTCACCGGGAACTTCGTGCTGACCACCATGGTCACCGGCTTCCTCGGCCCCGCCCTCGGCCTGAGCCTGCCCGCCTCCGTCGCGGCCGTCGTCCTCGGCGCGTGCTTCGGCACCTTCTTCATGGCCTTCCACGCCAACCAGGGCCCCCGGATGGGCCTGCCGCAGATGATCCAGTCGCGGGCCCAGTTCGGCATCCGCGGCGCGATCGTCCCCTTCGCCGCGGTGGTCTTCGTCTACGTCGGCTTCAACGTCTTCAACGTCGTGCTGGCCGCCCAGGGCCTGCGTACGGTCTTCCCCGGCGGCACCACCCTCTGGTACGTGCTGATCATCGGCGTCGCCATCGTGCTCGCCGTGGTCGGCCACGACCTGCTGCACCTGGTCCAGCGCTGGCTGACGTATGTGCTGATCGCGGTCTTCGGCGTGCTCACCGTCGGCGCGCTGGGCCGGCTCCACCCGCACGCCGCGGCGGGCGCCGCGCACGCCGCGCACGGCTCCTGGACGTCCTTCCTGGTGGTCTTCTCCGCCGCGGCCGGCTACCAGATCAGCTACGCCGTCTACGTGTCGGACTACTCCCGCTACCTGCCCCGCGACGTGTCCGCCCGCAAGGTCATCTGGTGGACGTACGCGGGCGCGGCGGGCTCGGCCGCCTGGCTGATGTCGCTGGGCGCGCTGCTCGCCTCGGCGCTGCCCCACCCGGACGCGATCACCGCCATCCGCCAGGTCGGCAACGCCCTGCTGCCCGGCTTCGGCACCTTCGCCGTGGTGGTCTCCTCCGTCGCGCTGATCGGCATCATGGCCGTCAACGCGTACGGCGCGATGCTCACCACCACCAGCGCGGTGGACGCCTTCCGCGCGGTCCGGCCGACCGTCCGGCCGCGCATCGCCGGCATCGTCGCCATCGGGGTGATCATCTTCGCGGTGGCCATGCTGCTCCCGGAGGACTACCTGGCGAGCTTCAACACCTTCGTGCTGATGATGCTGTACTTCCTCATCCCGTGGACCGCGGTCAACCTCGTCGACTTCTACTGCGTGCGGCGCGGCCACTACGCGGTGACCGCCATCTTCGACCCGCGCGGGATCTACGGCCGGTGGGCCTGGCGCGGCATCCTCGCCTACGCGGCCGGGTTCGTCGCGATGATCCCGTTCTTCGCGACGTCCTTCTACACCGGCCCGGTCACCGAGGCCCTGGGCGGCGCGGACCTGTCCTTCGTGCCGGGGCTGCTGGTCGGCGGCGGCCTGTACTACGTCCTCCACCGCAACCTCGACCTGGCCGCCGAGCAGGCCGCGGTGGCGGCCAGCGAACGGGAGTTGGAGGCCGGCGCGGACGCGGAGCGGGAGCCGACGGCCCCGGTCCGGTGACCGCCGCCCGGGGCCGGCCGGGTCAGGCGGTGTCGAGGCCGTCGACCAGGCGGTCGAGGAACCGGGTGAACAGGGCCTCGGGGGCCGGGGGGCGGCCGGGCGCGGAGAGCGCCTCGGCCAGCTCCGGGTGGTGGCCGTCGGCCGCGACGGCGGCGAGGTAGCGGGCCTCGGCCGCGGCCCGGCCGGGCGCGTCGGCGGCGGCCGCCTGCCGGATCTCGTAGCCGACGTGCGAGGCGACGAAGCCGGTGAGCAGGCTGAACACCTCCAGCTTCGCGGCGCCGTCCAGCCGGGTGGGCCGCAGGGCGGCGAGCGCGTGTTCCAGGAAGGCCAGCGTGTGCGGGCCGGGCGTGCGCCGGGTGGCCAGCGCGCCGGGCAGCCAGGTGTGACGGAGCATCAGGTCCCGCTGGAGGTGCGCGATGGCCTTCAGGTCGGTGCGCCAGTCGCCGGTACGGGGGGCCGGAGCCGGCAGTTCGCCGCTGACGTGGTCGACCATCAGCTCCAGCAGGGTCTCCTTGTCGGGGGCGTAGCTGTAGAGCGACATGACGCCGGCCCCGACCTCGGAGGCGACCCGCCGCATGGTGACCGCCTCCAATCCCTCCGCGTCCGCCAGGGCGACCGCCGCGGCGGTGATCGCCGCACGGCTGAAGGAGGGCTTGCGGCCCCTGCCGGACCGACTGGGGTTCAGCCAGAGCTGCTGGGGGTCGACGCCTGTGGCGCCGGCCCCGTGACCACCGGGCACGAGCGTTTCCCTTCCTCTCCCGGACCGCCGGGTGTTGCGGAGTCCATCCAAGCATCCACTATTCTCGTACGGCGTACGAAAAAGTGGAGGGGAAACGAACATGACACCGCACCCGCACGACGTCGCGCCGAAGCCCGAGCGGGCCGTCCCGCCCGGAAAGCCACCGCTGGCCTCCCGGATGATGCGGGCGACCTGGCGCGGCCTGCCCGCCGCGCGCTACGGCGCCGGCTGCGAACGGGGCCTGGAGGTCCCGGCCGCGGACGGCAGCCCGCTGCTCACCGACCACTACTTCCCGCGTGCGAAGGGCGACTTCCCCACCCTCCTCGTCCGCTCGCCCTACGGCCGGGGCCTGCCGTGGTCACCCATGTACGGCGTGCTCTTCGCCGAGCAGGGCTTCCACGTGGTCCTCCAGAGCTGCCGCGGCACCGGCGGCTCGGGCGGCCGGTTCGACCTGTGGCGCAACGAACCCGCCGACGGCCTGGCCACCGTGGCCTGGCTGCGCGAACAGCCCTGGTTCAGCGGCGCGCTGGGCACCATCGGCCCCAGCTACCTGGGCTATGTGCAGTGGGCGCTCGCCCTGGACCCGCCACCGGAGCTGAAGGCCATGGTCATCCAGGTCGGTCTGCACGATCCGCACGCCCTCTTCCACCAGGGCGGCACACTCCGCCTCGGCAACGCCCTCGCCGTCGGCGCCGGCATGACCTACCAGCACCAGGGCCTGGTCCCGTTCGTGCGGGCGACGCTGCGCCTCCAGTGCGGTCTGCGCCGGATCACCACCGCACGACCGCTGCGCGGCGCCCACACGTCGGCCCTCGGCGACGTGCCCTGGCTGGAGGAGGTGATGTCCCGCACGGACGCCGACGACCCGTACTGGCACGGTGCGTCCCTGGGCGCGGCGGCGGAACGGCAGACGGTGCCCACCGCCCTGGTGACCGGCTGGCACGACGCGCTGGCCGACCAGACCTTCGAGCAGTTCGCCCGCCTGGGCCGGGCCGGCTGCGACACGTCCCTGCTCGTCGGCCCCTGGACCCACACCTCCGCGTTCCAGCACGGCTGGCCCGACGTGTTCGCCGAGAGCCTCGCCTGGCTGCGCGCGCACCTGTGCGACGACCCCACCGGACTGCGTCCCACCCGCGTGCGGGTCCACATGGGCGGCGAAGACACCTGGCGGGACCTCGACGACTGGCCGCCCACCGGGCCCGCGACGACCTGGTTCCCCGCCGCCGACGGGACCCTCGGCCGGCAGGCCCCCGCGGATGCCGAGCCCCTGACGTCCTTCCGCTACGACCCCGCGGACCCCACTCCTTCCGTGGGCGGGCCCGTGCTCTCCCCGGACGCCGGGCCGCGCGACAACCGCACCCTGGAAGCACGCGAGGACGTCCGGACCTTCACCGGCGCGCCGCTGACCGAACCGGTCGAGATCCTGGGCCCGGTCTCCGCCCGCCTGCGGATCTCCACGGACACCGGGTACGCGGACGTCTTCGCCCGCCTCTGCGACGTCGACGCCGAGGGCCGTTCCACCAACGTCTGCGACGGGCTGACCCGACTGCGGACCACCGGGCGGACCCCCGTCGAGGTCACCGTCGCGATGAGCGCCACCGCACACCGCTTCGCCGCGGGGCACCGGATACGCCTCCAGGTCAGCGGCGGCGCCCATCCGCGCTACGCCCGCCATTCCGGCACCGGGGAGCCGACCGTCGATGCCACCGGCCTCGTGCCGACCCGCCTCATCCTGCACGGCGGCTCGACGCTGACACTGCCCCACGGGGCACAGGCGTTCCCGTCCGGATGAACTGAGGCACTTCGCTCCGTTATGGTCGAGAAGTGGGGGAGCGGCGCGCTGCTCCGCTTCCCGGCCCGACGGATCGGACGAAGGGACGTGAGCGCGCTATGCAGGCGGCGTTTCTGGTGGCCCCCGAGGGCACCGAACAGGTCGAGCTGACCCAGCCGTGGCAGGCGGTGACCAAGGCGAACGGCACCCCGAGGCTGATCTCCACCGCCGCGGGAAAGGTCCAGGCGTTCCACCACCTGGACAAGGCGGACACCTTTCCCGTCGATCTGACCGTGGACGAGGCCACCGAGGCGGACTTCGACGGACTGGTGCTGCCCGGCGGGGTGGCCAACCCGGACGCGCTGCGCCTGGACAGGAGGGCCGTCGCCCTCGTCCGGTCGTTCTTCGACGCCGGGAAGCCGGTGGCGGCCATCTGCCACGCGCCCTGGACCCTGATCGAGGCCGAGGTGGTACGCGGCCGCACACTGACCTCCTGGCCCAGCCTGCGGACCGACCTGCGCAACGCGGGCGCCACCTGGGTCGACGAACAGGTGAAGATCTGCACGGCCGGTCCGAACACCCTGATCACCAGCCGCAAACCGGCCGATCTGCACGCCTTCTGCGAGGCATTCCTCGCGGAGTTCTCGCACTAGATGAATGAGTCCGATGTTCCTGCTGGCCGCGACCATGGCGAAGGGCGCCCGTTGGCTCGTGTGTGACTACCAGCCTGGACGCCCTTCTGGCGGCACTGTACGTGTTCATCGACGACCACGTGGTCCCTTGTCGCCGGATTGGGCGACCTCCGAAACTGACAGACGCCGAACTGCTGTGCCTGGCCGTCGCCCAAGTCCTGCTCGGGTTTCCCTCTGCCCGGCACTGGGTCCGCTTCGCCCACGCCAGACTGGGACACCTCTTTCGCTACCTGCCCCAGCAATCCGCCTACAACAAGCGTCTGAACGCGGCCGGACCGCTGATTTCCCAGGTGATCGAAGCACTGGCCCGCCAGGTCCCTACCTGGCACGACGACCTGCGCCTGATCGACTCCACCCCGCTGCCCTGCGCTGCCTCGCGCGAGACCGTCAAACGCTCCGATCTGGCCGGACATGCCGGCTACGGCTACTGCCGCAGCCACTCCCGCTTCTTCTGGGGATTGCGGCTCTACCTGGTCACCACCGCCGAAGGCATGCCCGTCACCTGGTGCCTGGCCAACCCCAAGCTCGGCGAACGGGAAGTGATGACCGCCCTGCTGGAACGCGACCACCACCTCATCCGAGCTGGGCAGGTGGTCCTGGCCGACAAGGGTTTCGCGAGCAAGGGGTTCGAAGCCTTCCTCACCGAGCGACTCGGCGTTCACCTGGTGCGGCCGGACCGCAAGGACGAGCCGGTCCGGCACGGGAAGATCACCCGTGTCCGTCAGTGGATCGAGGCCGTCTTCGGCACCCTCAAAGGCCAGCTCAGCCTCGAACAGCACGGAGCAAGAACCCCGATCGGAGTCTTCGCCCGCACCGGCCAACGACTCCTCGCCCTGGCAGCCTGCATCTGGCACAACTGGACCACCAACGCCAAGATCAAACGATCCCTGATCGCCTACGACCACTAAGAACATCGGACTCAACCATCTAGGGGGCACGCCCTACGGCCCCAGCACCACCACCGACTCCGGCGGCAGCCGCAGCACGCCGTCCGCGTGGGGCAGCCGGGCCTCCGGCCAGCCCGCCAGGACCTGCAGGTCCCGTCCCGGGACGCCGACGGGAACGGAGGCCGTCGCCGCCCGCCCGAAGTTGACCGCCACCCGCACCGGGCCGCGGCGCAGCAGCAGCCAGCGGGCGTCCTCGTCGAAGGTCACTTCCGTGTGGCGGGGATCCGGGTCGGTCAGCGCCGGCAGCTCGTGACGGAGGGTCAGCAACGTACGGTGCCAGGCCAGCAGCGTGCCGTGCGGTTCGAGGACCGGCTCGCTCCAGTCCAGGACGCAGCGGTCCCGGGTGGCCGGATCCTGCGGGTCGGGCCACTCACCGGCGTCGCCCGCCCACTCGTGCGCGGCGAACTCGCGCCGCCGGCCGGCGCGTACCGCCTCCGCCAGCTCCGGATCCGTGTGGTCGGTGAAGTACTGCCAGGGGGTGGTCGCCCCCCACTCCTCGCCCATGAACAGCATCGGGGTGAACGGTGAGCACAGCACCAGCGCGGCGGCGCCGGCGAGCAGCCCCGCGGGCAGACTCGCCGCGAGCCGGTCGCCGAGCGCGCGGTTGCCGATCTGGTCGTGCGTCTGGGCGTAGGCCAGCAGCCGGTACGCGGGCGTGGTCCGCAGGTCGAGCGGCGCGCCGTGCGGCCCGCCGCGAAAGCTGGAGTACGTACCGTCGTGGAAGAAGCCGCCGGTCAGCGTCTTGGCCAGGGCGGCGAGCGGGGCCCGCGCGAAGTCGGCGTAATAGCCCTGGGACTCGCCGGTCAGCGCGGTGTGCAGGGCGTGGTGGAAGTCGTCGTTCCACTGGGCGTGCAGCCCCTGGCCGCCGCTCTCCCGCGGCGCGGTGGTGCGCGGATCGTTCAGGTCGGACTCGCCGATCAGGAACAGCGGGCGCCCCAGCCGGGCGGCCAGCCCGTCCACCGCGGCAGACAGCTTGGCGAGGAAGTGCGGGGTGCGGTCGTCGTGCAGCGCGTGGACCGCGTCCAGCCGCAGCCCGTCGAGTCGGTAGTCGCGCAGCCAGGACAGCGCGCTGCCCAGGAAATAGCCGCGCACCTCGTCCGAACCGGGGGCGTCGAGGTTCACCGCCGCGCCCCACGGCGTGCGGTGGGTGTCGGTGAAGTACGGCCCGAATTCCGGGAGATGGTTGCCGGACGGGCCGAGGTGGTTGTGCACCACGTCGAGGATCACGCCCAGCCCGAGGCCGTGCGCCGCGTCCACGAACCGCTTGAGCCCGTCGGGCCCGCCGTACGGCTCGTGCACCGCCCAGGGCGCCACCCCGTCGTAGCCCCAGCCGTGCGTGCCGGGGAAGGGGCAGACCGGCATCAGCTCGACATGGGTGATGCCCAGGTCGGCGAGGTGGCGCAGCCGGGCGGCCGCCGCGTCGAACGTGCCCTCCGGGGTGTACGTGCCGACGTGCAGCTCGTAGAGGACCGCGCCGGGCAGCGGCCGGCCGGACCACGGATGCCGCCAGCCGAACCGGTCGTGGTCGACCACCGCCGCGGGCCCGTCGGGGCCCTCCGGCAGCCGGGCCGCGCGCGGGTCCGGCAGCGGCGGACCCCCGTCGAGCCGGAAGGCATAGCGGTCCCCGTCCGCGGCCGGCGCCTCGGCGCGCCACCAGCCGGCCCGGTCGCCGTCGCGTTCCATCGGGACCGGCGGCCGGCCGGCCCGGTCCCCCGCCCACTGGAGGTCGACCCGTCCGGCGCGTGGCGCCCACACCTCGAACAGCACGGCCGTCCTCCTTCGTCCGCTCCCGTTGGCACGACCCAAGCACGTCGGCGCGCCGCCCGACAGCCCGACGTGGCGGTACGGGCCGACATCGCGCCAACGCGCCACCGCACCGGCCGGTCCCGATGAGCCGCCCGCCGGCCCGCCGTCCCCACCGACCTGCATCGCCTGGACAGCGGCTCGCGCCGGCCGGACAATCACGGCATGACATCGCTCGAGTTCCCCGCGCGGCCGGCGCGTCCGTCGGATGCCGACCGGGAACGCGCCCTCGACCTGCTGCGCGACGGCGCGGCACAGGGACGGCTCTCCCAGGACACCTTCCTGCGGCGCATGGAACTCGTCCTCACTGCCCAGGAGCACTCCGAACTCGACCTGGCGACGGCCGACTTGGAGTGCCGCGGCAAGGTCCAGGGGCTGCTGCTGCGGATGGTCGGCCGGGCGTCGGCGTTCAACCTCCGGGTGCGCCGGGCCTGGCGCATGGAGCGGCTGCCCAAGCTCCTGCTGCCGGAGCCCGGGCCCCTGCCGCTGCTCATAGGGCGCGCCCCCGGGGTGGGCCTCCGGCTCAACCACGAGACGGTCTCCCGCGCCCATGCCGAGCTCCGCAGCGCCGGCAAGGGCTGGATGCTGCGTGACCTCGGCTCCACCAACGGCACCTGCGTCAACGGCCGCCGGGTCGTCGGCGAGGTCCCCGTCGGCCCCGGGGACCACATCACCTTCGGCCGGGTGGACTACGTCCTGACGGAGCGCTGAGGCGCCTCCTCGTGCCCGGCCGGCACCGGCCGGTCGCCCGACGGATACGACATCCACACCCCTTCCCCGTGCGTCAGACCCGGCAACGCCGCCTCGGCCGGACCCGCCTGACGGGCCGGAATGACCCCGCTGACCAGCCAGGACCGCAGGCCGCCGGAGGTGTCGGACAGCTCCGCGCCCAGCGCCGCCAGCCGGGCGGTCACCGCCGCCAACGCACTGACCGGGATCTCCGCCTCGAAGGCGTGCCAGGGCTCGTAGACCCGGGTGCCGGCCCGTTCCAGGGCCTGCAGCAGCACCACGGGCGTGACGGCGCGGAAGTGCCCGGCGGTGCTGAGCGGCCCGACGAAGCCGGAACGCGTCAGCACCACCCGGCAGTCGGTCACCGCCCGGCCGCGCGGGCCCCGTCGCAGTGTCTCCCGTACGGACTCCTCGATGGCCTGGTGGAAGCCGTGCGGCAGGGCGCCCAGTTCGGTCTCGTAGGTGAAGACCGGGCCGGAGCCGCGCGCGCCCGGTTCGACCCGCAACCCGACCGTGGCCCACTCCCCGACGTGCCGGCGCCCGGCGATCTCGTGGCAGGCCGCTCCGGTCCCGCACGGCCGCTCGACGCAGAGCACCCGGCTCGGCGCGAATCCGGCCTCGATGCCGTAGTCGTCGCGCAGGGTGGCCGCGATGATCTCCTTCTGCACCTCGCCGTGCAGCAGCACCGACGTCGCGCCGTCAGGCGCCGGGCGGACCTGGAGCAGCGGATCCTGGTCGGCGAGGGCCAGCAGCGCGGCGCGCAGCGCGGCGGACCGCGCCGGGTCGTGGGCCCGGACGACGGTCTCCAGCGTGGGGGAGGCGAACAGCGCCTCGGCGCCGGTGTCGTCGCCCGGCGGGCCGAGGCGGTCCCCGGTACGGATGCCGGGCAGCCCGCGGAGCACCGCGATGTTGCCCGGGGTGAGCGGCCCGTCCTCGCCGGGCGCCCGGCCGACGACGTCGAGTGCGGTGATCCGGCCGGTCAGCGCTCCGCGCGCGTCGTCCGGGGCGCCGGGGCGGTGCCACTCGATCTGCTGGCGGGGCCGCAACTCGCCGCCGTGCAGCCGGAGATAGGCCCGGCGCTCGCCCTTCGGCGGCTGGTGGACGGCGAAGACCGTGCCGCGCGGCGCGCCGCCCGGGCCGGCCGGGGCCGGCGGGACCAGCCGCACCATCCCCTCGACGAGTGCGCCGACGCCCTGGCCGGCGAGCGCCGAACCGAAGTAGAGCGGGTGCAGCGAACCGTCGGCCGTCCGGGCGGCCAGCGCCGTGGCCAGCCGGTCCGCGGTCAGCGGCGCGTCGCCGCCGGCCGGCTCGCGCCCCCCGGGCGGGCCGTCCACCAACAGGGCGAGTACGGAATCGTCGACCTCGGCCACCGTTTCGGCGATCCGCTCGCGGACCCGCGGCTCCGTCAGGTCGTACGGCACCGAGCGGGCCTGCGGGGTGCCGAGGCCGGTCACCGACGTCATCGGGACGGCGGTGGGCGCCAGCAGCCGGCGGATGTCGCGGACCAGCTCCTCGCCCCGGGCACCGGCCCGGTCGATCTTGTTGACGAAGAGCAGGGTGGGCAGCCGCAGCCGCTGCAGGGTCTTCATCAGCACCCGGGTCCTGGCCTGGACGCCCTCCACCGCGGAGAGCAGCAGCACGGCGCCGTCGAGCACCCCCAGGGCGCGCTCGACCTCGGCGATGAAGTCGGAGTGGCCGGGGGTGTCGAGGAGATTGACCTGGACGTCACCGACGGTGAAGGAGGCGACGGCAGAGCGGATGGTGATGCCGCGCTGCCGCTCCAGCGCGCCGGTGTCGGTGCAGGTGTCACCGTTGTCGACGCTGCCGAGCCGGCCGATGGCGCCGGTGTCGAACAGCAGCCGCTCGGTGAGGCTGGTCTTACCCGCGTCGACGTGGGCGAGAATCCCGATGTTGAGGGTGTGACGGATGCGCATGGGTGAGTGAGTCCTCGAGAACTGACGTCCGGTAGGGGCGCTGGGTCGTTCCGAGGAATCCGCGCATTCCGTGCTCCTGAGTAGGGGGTCGTGCGTACGGCGCCATGGTCGCAGAACGGCGCGGCACCGCAACCGAATTACCGGGCACCGCGTCCGTGCCGGTGCGGCCCGGGCCGCCGGGGCCGGTCTGCCCCCGCCCCGAACCGAGCGGCGTGGCGGCGGAGTTCACCGTCCTGGTGCGGCGCCGTACGGGTCCGGTCGGCGGCCGGCCGGCCTCACTCGGCCGCGAACAGCGCCACCGGCGCGTCCGCCAGCAGCTCGCTCAGCCCCACCAGCGCACCGCCCGGAACCTCCCGCCCGGTCAGCAGCTCGCGCCAGGGGCCGCCCGGCGGCAGCCGCAGCCCGGTGTCCCACCAGCCGCCGGTCTCCACCAGCCGCAGCGAGAGCCGGGTCAGCACCGGCACCACCCGCCCGCTGCGGCAGAACGCCACGCAGTGGTCGGCCGCCGGCCCCTCGGCCCGCACCGGCTCGTACGACGCGGCGGCGCCGAACCACTCCGGCCGGCGGCGCCGCAGCCGCAGCGCGGTGGCCGTCAGCCGCAGCTTCTCGGCGGACAGGTCGCGCGGCACGGCCCCGCCGTCCAACTCGGCGAGCAGTTCCGGCCGGAAGCGCGCGGGCGCGCGGTTGTCCGGGTCGACCAGCGCCGTGTGGAGGCGTTCGCTGCCCTGGTAGAGGTCGGGGACGCCCGGCATGGTCAGGTGCAGCAGCGCGGCGCCCAGCACATTGGCGCGGACGAACGGGGCCAGCTCGGCGTCCAGCGCGGCCAGCGGCGCGCCGAGCGGACCGCACGGCCCGCTGTGCACGAACTCCGTCACCGCCTCCTCGTAGTCCGCCCGCGGCTCCGTCCACGACGTGCGCAGTCCGGCTTCCCGCGCCGCCTTGAGGACCGCGGGCGCCACCCGTTCGGCGCCCGCCCCGCCGGCCGGGGCACCCAGCCCGAAGGCGGTCTGCCAGGCCAGCCAGGACACCATCGGATCCGCCGGACCCGCGCCGTCCACCCCGCTCCCGGCCCCGCACACCGCCGCCTCGGCCATCGACCCCAGCACATCGCGCCAGCGGTCCGGGCACTCCGACAGCACCGCGATCCGCGCCCGCACATCGGCGCTGCGCTTGGTGTCGTGCGTGGACAGCACGGTGCCCGTCGTCGGCCGGTCCCGCTGCACCCGGGCGCAGTACGCGTGGAAGGCGTCCGGCCCGAGCGCCGGCTCCCCGGGGTCGCCGCCGACCTCGCAGGCCGACAGCAGCACCGGATAGCGGTAGAAGGCGGTGTCCTCCACGGACTTGGCGTGCAGGGCGGAGGCGGTCTGGGCGAACCGGGCCGCGAAGTCCGCGCGGTCGGCGCGGTCCGCCCCGTACGGGCTGTCGCCGTGCCCGCCGTCACCGTCGCGCTCGTCCGGCTCGTCCGGCCACCGGCCGAGCGCCAGGTCGTGGATCAGATCCACCGCCCGGGCCTCCGCCGGCACCCGGAACGCGCCGCGGGCTCCCGCCGCGGCCCGGCCCAGCATCGCCGCGTCCGCCGCGGCCCGCGTCGCGTCGGCCGCGTACGGCCGGTAGACCGGCAGCCGCACCAGCAGCTCGCGGAGCGCCTGGCGCAGCGCCCAGGGCGCGTGGTCGCCCGGCCGCGCGGCGCGCCCGCTGATCCGCGCCGCGGTCCGCACCAGCCGCTCGACCTCCGCGGCCAGATCGTGCGTGACGACCTCATAGGCGGCCCGGCGCACCGTCTCCTCCCAGTCGCCGCCCTCGTCGGCCAGCGGGGTGACGAAGTCCCGGTAGTGGGAGAAGAGCCGCCCGGAGCCCTGGGGGCAGACGAACAGGCCGTCGATGTGCCGCAGCGCGTCGTAGCCGGTCGTGCCCGCGCACGCCCAGCTCGCGGGAAGCCGCTCGTCGCCGGTGAGGATCTTCTCGACGACGGTCCAGCGGCCGCCGGTGCCCTCACTCAGCCGGGCCAGATAGCCGCCGGGGTCCACCAGCCCGTCCGGATGGTCGATGCGCAGCCCGTCGATGACCCCGTCACGGATCAGCCGCAGCACCGTGCGATGCGTCGCGTCGAAGACCTCGGGGTCCTCGACCCGCACCCCGATCAGCTCGGAAATGGTGAAGAAGCGGCGGTAGTTCAGCTCGCTGCGGGCCAGCCGCCACCAGCCGAGCCGGTACCACTGGGACGCGAGGAGGCGCGGCAGCGGCAGCTCCTCGGTACCGGGGCGCAGCGGGAAGGCGTGCTCGTGGTAGCGCAGCAGCCCGTCGCCGGCCGCCACGACGAAGTGCGGCAGCTCGTCGCCGAGCGGCCCGCCCAGCACCGGCAGCAGCAGCCGCCCGTCGTGCCCGCCGTCCCAGTCGATGTCGAACCACCGGGCGTACGGGGAGGCCGGGCCGTCCCGCAGCACCTCCCACAGCGGCCCGTTCAGCGCCGCCGGCTGCGGCACCGCCATGTGGTTCGGCACGAGGTCGACGACCAGCCCGAGGCCGTGCGCCCGGGCCGTCGCCGCCAG
The DNA here is from genome assembly GCF_001729485.1 of Streptomyces lydicus. Taxonomy (GTDB): domain Bacteria; phylum Actinomycetota; class Actinomycetes; order Streptomycetales; family Streptomycetaceae; genus Streptomyces; species Streptomyces lydicus_D. The sequence goes on along the minus strand of NZ_CP017157.1, from coordinate 5,953,887 downwards.
CTGCCGCAGGCCCCGCTCACCGCCCAGCTCGGCCCGTACCGCCCCGTGGTCGACCACGTCGTAACCGTGCGTCGAGCCGGGCACCGACTCCAGCACCGGCGAGAGGTGCAGGTGCGACACGCCCAGCTCGGCCAGATGGGGGACCGCCCGCTCGGCCGCGGCGAACGGGAAGTCCGGCTGGAGCTGCAGCCGGTAGGTGGCGGTCGGCGACGGACTCGAGGGCTGCGTCATGGGAACACCCGTACCCCGTCGGCGGGTCGTTTCGTCATCGCTCGCCGCACCGATCCTCCGCACCGCACCGCCACCCGTACCGCCGCCCCCGCCGCTACGCCGGCCGCTGGAGCACCAGCAGGCTGCGCCCGGTCAGCGTCAGCCGGTCGCCGGCCTTGACCTTGGCGCCGCCGCCGTCGGCCACGGCCCGCGGCCGGTCGGTGTCCACCACGACCTGCCACTGACGGCCCAGGTGCTCGGGGACGATGAACTCCTTGTCCTGGTCGTGGGCGTTGAACATCAGCAGGAACGAGTCGTCGGTGACCGGTTCGCCGCGCGGGCCCGGCTCCGAGATCGAGCTGCCGTTCAGGAAGACCGTCAGCGAATTGGCGTGCACCGACTGCCAGTCGCGCGGCCCCATCTCCCCGCCGCCGGCCGTGAACCACGCGATGTCCGACAGCTCGTCCCTGGTGCCCTCCCTCGGATGGCCCTGGAAGAACCGCCGGCGCCGGAACACCGGATGGTCGCGCCGCAGCCACACCATCTGCCGTACGAACTCCAGCAGCGCCAGCTGCTCCTCGTCCGGGTCGGGAGCCGCCCGCACCCCGTCCGCCGCGTCGTCGTCCTCCTCGTACGCCCCGTCGGGGTCGTCGGCCTCGTACGACGCGCCGCCCGCCGGCTCGCCGGGCTCCGGCCAGCGCACCCACGACAGCTCGTTGTCCTGGCAGTAGGCGTTGTTGTTGCCGCCCTGGCTGCGCCCGAACTCGTCGCCGTGACTGAGCATCGGCACGCCCTGCGACAGCATCAGCGTGGCGAGGAAGTTCCGCATCTGCCGGGCCCGCAGCCGCCGCACCGACGGGTCGTCGGTCGGCCCCTCCGCGCCGCAGTTCCAGGACCGGTTGTGCCGCTCCCCGTCGCGGTTGTCCTCGCCGTTGGCCTCGTTGTGCTTGTCGTTGTACGAGACGAGGTCGTGCAGGGTGAAGCCGTCGTGGCAGGTCACGAAGTTCACCGAGGCCAACGGCCGCCGCCCGTCCTCCTGATAGAGGTCCGACGACCCCGTCAGCCGGGACCCGAACTCCGCGAGGGTGCGCGGCTCGCCCCGCCACAGGTCCCGCACGGTGTCCCGGTACTTGCCGTTCCACTCGGTCCACAGCGGCGGGAAGTTGCCCACCTGATAGCCGCCCTCACCGACGTCCCACGGCTCGGCGATCAGCTTGACCTGGCTGACGACGGGGTCCTGGTGCACCAGGTCGAAGAACGACGACAGCCGGTCCACCTCGTGGAACTGCCGGGCCAGGGTCGCCGCCAGGTCGAAGCGGAAGCCGTCCACCCGCATCTCCTGCACCCAGTAGCGCAGCGAGTCCATCACCAGCTGGAGCACGTGCGGGCTGCGCATCAGCAGCGAGTTGCCGGTGCCGGTGGTGTCCATGTAGTACTGCCGGTCCTCCGACAGCCGGTAGTAGGAGGCGTTGTCCAGGCCCCGGAAGGACAGCGTGGGGCCCAGGTGGCTGCCCTCCGCCGTGTGGTTGTAGACCACGTCGAGGATCACCTCGATACCGGCCTGGTGCAGCGCCCGCACCGCCGTCTTGAACTCCAGCACCTGCTGACCGCGGTCGCCCCAGGAGGCGTACGCGTTGTGCGGGGCGAAGAACCCGATGGTGTTGTAGCCCCAGTAGTTCGTCAGCCCCGCGTCCACCAGCCGGTGGTCCTGGACGAACTGGTGCACCGGCATCAGCTCCAGGGCGGTCACCCCGAGCTTCGTCAGATGGTCGATGATCGCCGGGTGCGCCAGGCCCGCGTAGGTGCCGCGCAGCTCCTCGGGCAGCTCCGGATGGCGCATCGTCAGGCCCTTCACATGGGCCTCGTAGAGCACCGTCTCGTGATAGGCGGTGCGCGGCGGGCGGTCGTCGCCCCAGTCGAAGTACGGATTGACCACGACCGACGCCATGGTGTGCGGCGCCGAGTCCAGGTCGTTGCGCACCTCGGGCCGCCCGAAGTGGTAGCCGTACACCGCCTCGTCCCAGTCGATCACCCCGCTCACGGCCCGGGCGTACGGGTCGAGCAGCAGCTTCGCGGAGTTGCAGCGGTGGCCCCGCTGCGGCTCGTAGGGCCCGTGCACCCGGAAGCCGTACCGCTGCCCGGGCATCACCCCCGGAAGGTAGGCGTGGCGCACGAAGGCGTCACTCTCGCGCAGCTCGACGGCGGTCTCCGAACCGTCGTCGTGCAGCAGACACAGTTCGATGCGCGTCGCGGTTTCGGAGAACACCGCGAAGTTGGTGCCCGCCCCGTCATAGGTGGCACCCAGCGGATACATCTGTCCCGGCCAGACCTGCATGCGTTGACTCTTCCACTTTCTCGTCGGGCGCTGCGGCGACTCCACGACACACGTCCGCGGACCGAAGGGAAATCCTTCCCCAACTTGTCGCAACTTGTCGCACACAGCGGGCTTTTCGCGAGATCTCCGCTGAATGGTGGGCAACCTGTCGCGATGTCGGATCGTCCTACAGGTCGTCCCATTGGGGGACCCACGGGGGATCCAGGAATGCGTGTCACGCTCAGTGACAGCAGGGGGGAACCGTGCACCGACTGATGCACCGCCACCTCGGCAAGCTCGTGGCGGGCGCCGCACTGGCCCTGACCGGCACCGCCGCGATGGCCGCGATCACCTTGCCCGCGGGCGCCGGCGCCGCCGGTACCGCGGACGGCCGGCCCGCCGCGGCCGGCGCCTCCGCGGCGGGCCGCGACCCCGGGCAGCCGCCGCCCGGCGTCGTCGAGAACGCCCACGCCCAGGGCGCCCGGGGTGTGGGGCGGGACCCGCTCACCGACGACGAGCTGCGCCGCGCCCGGGACCTGGCGCTGCCGCGCACCCCGCGCGCCGCCGTGCGGGACGTCACCGGCCGACCGGGGCCCGAGCCGCTCACCACCGATCTGGCCGAACCCGACCCGTCGGAGGCCGGGGCCGCGGACCCGCCGCGCCGGGCCGTCGTCTCCTTCTACGACTACCGCGGCGACGGCTACGTCCGTACGACGGTCAACCTCACCACCTCGAAGGTGGAAGCCACGGACGTCCAGCACGGCGTCCAGCCGCCGCCCGGACACGACGAGGCCGTCGAGGCCGCCCGGCTGCTGATCGCCGCGCCGCTCGGCGCCGGACTGCGGCAGGACTACCGGGACGCCACCGGCCGCGACCTCACCGGGCCCGCACCGCTCACCGTCACCGGCTTCGTCTACCGGGGCCGCGCGGAAGGCGCCGCGCCGGGCGCCCTCGCGGCCTGCGGGCAGCACCGCTGCGTCCGCCTCTTCACCCAGGTCACCGGTGGCCGCTGGATCGACACCCGCCGCTTCGTCATCGACCTCAGCGCGCGCACCGTCTCCCGACTGGGCTGACGCGCGCCCGCCCCACCACCCCTCCTTCGACCGGGAGCCGCCCCGATGTCCGCACCACGCACCACCGGCGCCCTGCCCCGCCGGGGAACGTCCGCCCGCCGCCCGTACCGCCGCGCCGCGCTCCTCCTCACCGCCCCGCTGTTGCTCGCCGCCGGCGCCCTGGCCACCGGCCCGGCCGCACAGGCCGCCCCGGAAACCACCGCCGCGCCCGCCCCGGCGCCCGCCTGCAGCCCCGCCTACCGCGTCACCCAGACGCTCGACGGCGGCACCGTATGGCGGATGTGCTGGCACTACGAGGGCAACGCCGGCCTCGTCCTGGACGACGTCTCGTACCAGCCCAGGGGCGAGCGCGCGCCCATCAAGGTGCTCACCACCGCCAAGCTCGCCCAGATCCACGTTCCCTACGACGACGGCAGGACCGAGTACGACGACCTCACCGGCCAGGGCTTCGCCCAGGGCCTCCAGCGGCTCGACCCCGCCGAATGCCCCGGCGGCACCATCAAGACCGTCCGGGTGCCCGGCGCCTGGGACCCCGCGCACCCCGACGTCAGCGGCCTGTGCGCGACCACCCGCGCCCGCGGCCACGCCTACCGGATGGGCACGTACCCCGGCAGCGACACCAAGACCTACCAGCTCCAGGGCAAGGACCTGCTGCTCTACACCGTCAACAAGGTGGGCTGGTACGAATACATCACCGAATGGCGGTTCTCCGGCGACGGCACCATGACCTTCCAGGTCGGCGCCACCGGGACCGTCTCGCCCAACGACTACGACGCCGGCGACGGCCGCGGCATGCCGCTCGGCAAGGGGGCCAAGGACTACGCGACCAGCCACAGCCACAATGTCTTCTGGCGGCTGAACTTCGGCCTGGACGGCTCGCCCGCCAACAAGTTCGAGCAGTTCGACTCCACCCTCACCACCCGCCCCGGCGGTCAGACCCCGACCATCCGCACCACCCGCACCCCGGTCACCAAGGAACTGGCCGGTGACGCCGGGCCGCTGCGCTGGTGGCGGGTGGTGAGCGCGGCCGGCAAGAACAGGGACGGTCATCCGCGCTCGTACGAGATCGTTCCGGGGCACACCAGCAAGTACAGCGGCCGCGGGTACACCAAGCACGATGTGTATGTCACGGAGTACAACAAGTGTGAACAGTTCGCCAGTAACAACCTGGCCAACTGCGGTGCGGGCACCGGGAGAAGCGTGGACAGTTGGGTCAACGGCCAGCCCCTCAAACACCCCATCGCGTGGGTCAACATCGGCTTCCACCACATCGCCAGGGACGAGGACCAGGAGCCGATGCCCGTTCACTGGCAGGGCTTCCAGCTGGTGCCGCGTGACGTCACGGCTATGAATCCGCTCACTCCGCCCGCGCTGGCCGGTCACAACGGGCACTATGAATAAGGGGAGTTGGTAGACGACTCGACCCATCCGGCTGCACCGCCTCCCGCACCGCAGTAGTCTGCCTTGATCGTTGGCACGGGGGTTCGGAAGGCGGTGGCAGGTGAGCGGCGGGCTGGAGTTGCCCCCTGGTGACGAGAGTCATGAGGGCCATGAGGGCGGCTCCGTCGACGCACCGCCCGGCGCGGTGTCCCTGGCACGACCGCTGGAGATCGGGGCGGAGCTGGACTGGGGCGCCGACGCCTGGAGCGAGGTGCGTACCCGTGCCCGTCGGGCCGGTCGTGCCTACATCTGGCTGAATCTCGTCGAGCAGCGGCTGCGTGCCGTGGTCTCGGCCGTCCTGCGGCCGATCTACGAGCCGGTGCACGGCGACGAATGGGTGATCGCCGCGGCCGGCCCCGCCGGCCAGGAGTGGGTGCAGCGCGCCGTCGCGGTACGCGAGGTCAGCCGGCGCAAGGGGTACCTGCTCGATCCCGCCGACGACAACATCGTCAGCTTTCTGACACTGCCGCAACTCCGCGAACTGATGGTCCAGCACTGGCCGTGCTTCGAGCCGTACTTCGACGACCGCCGCGAGGTCGAGCTGGCCCTCGACGAGCTGGAGGTCGCCCGCAACATCGTCTCCCGCAACCGCGCGCTGTCCGAGACCGTCCTCGCCCAGGCCGAGCGCGCCTCCGCCCGCCTCCTGGACATCCTCGGCTCCGGCATCGGCACCCGGATCTCCGGGCGGCTGCCCATCGACGCGGTGGAGGACCTGGTCGGCGACCGCTACGCCGACGTCATCGGGGTCCACCCCGACCGGGTACGGCTGCAGCGCCAGCTCCCCGCCGAGGACCTCTTCGGCAGTGCCCGCCGCCTCGACGCCGTGGGCATCGGCCTCAACCTCCTCGTGCAGAACTACTCCGGCCGCCGGCTGGTCCGGCTCGCCGAATCCGGCTGCCGGGTCCGGCTGCTCTTCCTCAACCCCGCCAGCAGCGCGGTCCGCCGCCGGGAGCGCGAAATCGGCCTGAAGAAGGGCGAGATGAGCCGCTCCATCGAGATGAACATCCTGCACATGCGGCGGGTGCGGGCCCGGCTGCGCGATCCCGGCGCCTTCGAGATCCAGGTCTTCGACGAGACCCCGCGCTTCACCGCCTACCTCGTCGACGGCGACGGCCCCGACGGCATAGCCGTCGTCCAGTCCTACCTCCGCAAGAGCCGCGGGATGGAGTCCCCGGTCCTCGTCCTGCGCGGCGGCGCCCGCGAGGTCGTCCGCCAGGACGGCCGGGACGGCCGCGACGGCGACCACGGGCTGTTCGAGACCTACCGCGAGGAGTTCGAAGGCATCTGGGCGGACTCGCGGCCGGTTTCCTGAGTACGGGCGCTGCTCCGGCGTCCCGGGCGTCCTACGGCGTCCCCGTGATCCCTCCGTCGACGCGCAGTTCGATCCCGTTGACGTAATCGGCGCGCGGGCTCGCCAGGTAGGCGACGGCGGAGGCGATGTCCTCCGGGCGCCCCAGCCGGCCGGTCGGGTTGGGCGCGTACTCGGCGACGATGTCCGCCTCGTCCGGGCCGTCCCGGTGACCTGTGGTGTCGCCGCCGCCGTTCGCTCCGTCCGCCCGGCCCTGTTCGTCCGCCTGCCCCTGTTCGTCCGTCTGGCCCTGGAGTATCCGGAACATCGACGGGCTGACGATCACCCCCGGGCTCACGCAGTTCGCGGTGACGCCGGTGCCGGCGAGGTGCCGGGCCAGGCTCGTGGTCATGTTCACCACGGCGGCCTTGGCCGCGGAGTAGGCCACCATGTTGGGCAGCGGGGTCCGCACGGCGCGGCTGCCGATGGTGATCACCCGGCCCCAGCCGTTCGCGCGCAGCGACGGCAGGAGCGTCTGGCTGACCCGCACCGTGGGCAGCACGTTCCCCTCGAAGGCGGCCCGCCAGTCGGACGGCTGGGCGCTGTCCCAGTCGTGCTCGGCGAACGGGCCGGCGTTGTTGACGAGGATGTGGGCGCCGAAGTCCCGTGCGGTGAGGGCGACCTGCTCGGCGACGCCGGGTTCCGTCAAATCGCCGAGCACCACTTCGGCCCGTACGCCGCGGGCGGCGACGCGTTCGGCGACCGCCGCGGCGGCCCCGGCGTCGCGGCCGTGGACGAGGACGTCGCACCCCTCGTCCGCCAGCGTCTCGGCGATGGTCGTGCCGATACCCGAGCTGCTGCCCGTCACCAGCGCGCCGTGTCCTGCCAGCCGTAGGTCCATGGCGGTCAGCCTAGGGGGTGTCGTCCGGATCGGGCCGGGCACACGGGGCACGGTCGGAAAGACACTCCCCGGAGCACCCGGGTGCCGCCGGTCGCCGGGCCGCGACGGGCGCCCGGCCCGTTGTCAGTGGTGCGTGGGAGAGTGGCGATCGACGGGGGAAGTACCACCGAAGGAGGCCGTATGAGCGAGCGCGGCAGGCAAGTCCCCCCGGCCGGAAGCCGGGGGATCGTCGTTGCAGGGTGCCGGGCCGGCGGGTGCGAGGCCGGGCGAAGCGAGGTATCGGCATGAGCTGGCATCAGGAGCTGCTGGTCAGTTTCGACCTGGAGACCACGGGCACCGACGTCGAGCAGGACCGCATCGTCACCGCCGCCGTGATCCGGCTGGAGGGGGACGGCCGGGCGGCCGGGCAGCAGACCTGGCTGCTGGACCCAGGGGTGCCGATACCCGAGGAAGCTGCGGCGATTCACGGCATTTCGACCGCATATGTCCAGGAGCACGGCCGACCGCCCGCGACGGCGATAGACGAGATCACCGAGGCGCTGGCCGAGGCACTGCGCGCGGACATACCGCTGGTGGTGATGAACGCCCGGTACGACCTCTCGCTCCTGGACCGTGAGTGCCGGCGGCACGGCGTGCGGACCCTGAGCGAGCGGCTGGGGCGGGAGCCGGCGCCGGTCATCGATCCGCTCGTGCTCGACAAGCACGTGGACCGCTACCGCAAGGGCAAGCGCGCACTCCAGGCGCTGTGCGGACACTACGGCGTACGGCTGGAGGGCGCCCATGAGGCGGGCGCCGACGCGGCGGCCGCGGCCGGTGTCGCCCGGCGGATCGGGGCCGCGTACCCCGCGGTCGCGATTCCCTCCCCCCGCGCCCTGCACGCCCTGCAGGAGCAGGCGGCCGCCGAACAAGCCGCTTCGTTCCAGGCGTATTTGCGGCGCTCCGGGGACCCGGAGGCGAGAGTCGAGCCGGCCTGGCCGCTGATTCCGTACCAGGCCGGATCCTGACCGTCACCCGCACGGGCGCCGGTCACCGGCACCGGCCGGCCGTGCCGGCCACCCGTACCGGCTCGGGCGCACGGCGTCAGAAGGGGTACCACCGCACCGTCGCGTCCTTCTCCCGCAGGGAGGCGATCCGGCGCCGGAATTCGTCTCGCGCCGCCGGGTTGCCGGGCGCGTGCTGCGACACCCAGGCGCAGCTCGCCGTCTCCCGGGACCCGCGCAGCACGGCGCAGCCCTCCCAGTCCCGTACGTCCCATCCGTAGACCGACACGAAGGCGTCGTAGGCGTCCGGGGCCAGGCCGTAGCGGTCCCGGCTCAGCGCCATCACGACCAGGTCGTGCTCACGCAGATCGGAGGAGAAGGTCTCCAGGTCCACCAGCACCGGCCCGTCGGGCCCGACATGCACGTTGCGGGTCAGCGCGTCGCCGTGGATCGGACCGCGGGGCAGATGCGGCTCCAGGGCCGTGGCGGCCGAGGCGAAGGCGTCCCGCCGGCCGCGCAGATACTCCGCGTCCGAGGACGGGACGGCGTCGCCCGCCAGCCGCAGCCAGCGCTCCACGCCACCGAGCAGCTCGCGCCGGGGAAGGGCGAACGGCGGCTCCGGCAGGGTGTGCACCAGCTTCAGCAGCGCGGCGAGATCGTGCGGCCCGGCGGGCCGGACGGCCTCCGGCAGCCGCTCCCAGTAGGTCACGGGATGCCCGTCGACCAGCGTCGCGCCGGGCTCCGCGGCCCGAACGGCCGGCACGCCCTCGGCCGCCAGCCAGCGGGCCACGCGGAGTTCGCGCTCGGCGCGCTCCAGGAGTTCGGCGCTGCGGCCCACCCGTACGACCGGGCCGCCGTCGCCGAGGGCGAAGACGGCGTTCTCGCCGAGCGAGAGCAGCCGGGCGTCGGCTGCCGCGTCCGGCCGCCCGGCCGCGGCCAGCACGTCCCGGGCGCGCGCCTCCGTGAAGGCGACGGGGCTCGGTTCGGTCATGGTGATGCCTCCTGCGGTGCGTGCTCGCGACCAGTGTCCCAGGGCCCCGTCCGGCCGCCCACCGGGACCTGCCTGATGTGGCGATCCTCCGGGGAAACCGCCCGGGACCTTGACTGTTGTGGCCGCCGTCACGACGATGACGGCGGCTGACGGGGAGCCGACACGGGGGACGGGGGGAGTGCGATGGCAGCAGGGCCGACGGCACCGGTACCAGGCGAGGAGGCGCTGTCGTGACCCTGACGTCCGCTCCGCGGCGCTCGGCTCCGGCCGTCGCCCGCGCCGCCGGGCCCCGGCGCGACCACGGCGCGTGGTTCCTGGTGCTGCCCGCGCTGCTCCCGATCCTGGTGCTGAGCCTGGGGCCGCTGCTGTACGGCATCGGGCTGGCGTTCACCGACGCCCAGTCGGGCCGGACCCAGGCCACCGGGTTCGTGGGGCTGCTGAACTTCTCCGACCTGTTCCGGGACACCCTCTTCTGGGACTCCTTCCGGATCGGCCTGGTCTGGGCCTTCGGTGTCACCGTCCCGCAGTTCTTCCTGGCGCTCGGCCTGGCCCTGCTGCTCAATCTGGATCTGCGGCTGCGCTGGCTGGCCCGCGCGCTGGCGATCATCCCGTGGGCGATGCCGGAGGTGGTGGTCGGCATCATGTGGCGGCTGGTCTACCACCCGGACGCCGGCGTCCTGAACGAGACACTGCGCGACCTCGGTCTGTCCGGCGCCGACGGGCGGGACTGGCTGAGCGGGCTGGCCACCGCCCTGCCCGCGGTCATCCTGGTCGGGGTCTGGGCCGGTATGCCGCAGACCACCGTCACCCTGCTCGCCGGGCTCCAGAACGTCCCCGGCGAACTGCACGAGGCCGCCGCCATGGACGGCGCGGGCGCCTGGCGCCGCTTCCGCGCGGTCACCTGGCCCGCCCTCCGGCCCGTCGCGCTCGCCGTCACCGCGCTCAACTTCATCTGGAATTTCAACTCCTTCGCCCTGGTCTTCGTGCTGACCGACGGCGGCCCCGGCGGGCGGACCAGGCTGCCGATGCTCTTCGCATACGAAGAGGCTTTCCGTTACGGCCAGTTCGGGTACGCCGCGGCGATGGGGCTGGCGATGGTCGCGGTGATCTCCGTCCTGCTGGCCCTCTATCTGGTCGGCCGGCTGAAGGGGGACGACGAACGGTGAGCGGCACCGAGAGGCCGGCCGGCGGGAGGCGTGCGGAGGCCGGGCGCCGGACGGGGCGCCCCGGCGGCGCGCGACGCGCCGCCACCCGCACCGGCCAGTACACCGCGCTGCTGGCCTACCTCCTCTTCCTCGCCTTCCCCTTCCTCTGGCTGGTCTCCACCGCCTTCAAGCCGCCGCGCGAGCTGGGCAGTCTGCACCCCACCTGGATACCGGAGGCGCCGACCCTGGAGAACTTCCGGCTGGCCTTCGAGCAGCAGCCGCTGCTGGCCGCCGCCGGCAACAGCCTGCTGGCCGCGGCGGCGTCCGCGCTGGTCGCGATCGCGCTGGCCACGCCCATGGCGTACATCCTGGCCCGCTACCGCGGCCGGCTATCGCGGGCGGCCACCGGCTGGGTGGTGGTCAGCCAGGCGTTCCCGCTGGTGCTGGTGATCATCCCGCTGTTCCTGATCCTCAAGGGGCTGCACCTGGTGGACTCCCGGACCGGCCTGATCATGGTCTACGTCGTCTGGTCGCTGCCGTTCGCGCTGTGGATGCTGACCGGCTATGTCCGGGCGGTGCCACCGGAGTTGGAGGAGGCCGCGGCCGTGGACGGTGCCGGACGGGTCCGTACGCTCGTCTCGGTCACCGCGCCGCTGCTCGCGCCGGGCATCGCCGCCACCGCGCTGTTCGCCTTCGTCACCGCCTGGAACGAGTTCTTCTTCGCCCTGGTCCTGCTGAAATCGCCGGAGAAACAGACGCTGCCGGTCGTGCTGACCCACTTCATCGGAACGGAGGGCGTCGCCGACCTGGGCCCGCTCGCTGCCGCCGCGCTGCTCGCCACCCTCCCCAGCCTGCTGGTCTTCGCCGTCATCCAGCGGCGCATCACCGGCGGGATGCTCGCCGGGGCGGTGAAGAGCTGATGCGGGACGGGAACGAAGCGACGGCACCGGGGCGTTGGAACCGTCGGGGACTGCTCGCGGCCGCCGCCGCGCTGCCCGCCGCGGCCCTGCTGCCGGGCTGCTCCGGGGAGCGCCGGCGCCGCTCGTCCGGCGGCCGGATCACCCTGCGTTTCCAGTCGCTGGCCTGGCAGCGGGACTCCCTCAAGGCGAACGAACAGCTGGTCGCCGAGTGGAACGCCCACCACCCCGACATCCAGGTGCGCTACGTACAGGGGGCCTGGGCCACCGTCCACGACCAGCTGCTGACGTCCTTCGAGGGCGGCGAGGCACCCGACATCATCCACGACGCCTCCGACGACCTCGCGGACTTCGCCTACGGCGGCGATCTCGCCGACCTCACCGCCCTGCTGCCGGCGCGCCTGCGGCAGGACATCCCGCGGCACAGCTGGGAGACCGCCACCTTCAACGGTCGCGTGTACGGCGTCCCGTTCCTCCAGGAACCACGGGTGCTGATCGCCAACCGCGCCAAACTGCGGCGCTCCGGCGTCCGCCTCCCCACCCCCGAACGCCCCTGGACCTGGGAGGAGTTCGCGGAGGCCGCCAGGCGCCTGACGCGTGGCTCCGACTACGGCGTCGCCTGGCCGCTCAAGGAGCCGGTCTCGGCCACCCTCAACCTCGCACTGTCCACCGGCGGCCGGCTCTTCCACCGCCGCCCGGACGGCAAGGTGGAGGTCCGCTTCGACGCCGTCGACCAGGTGGTGCCGCGCACCATCCACGACCAGGTGAACGTCGACCGCAGCGCCTCGCGCACGACTCTCGGCATGGGCGGTGCCGACACGCTCCCGGGCTTCTTCGCCGGACGCTACGCGATGGTGCCGCTGGGGTTCTCGTACCGTCAGCAGATCGTCCAGCAGGCGCCCGAGGGGTTCGACTGGACGGTGCTGCCCGCGCCCCGGGGCACCTCGACAGCGCAGGGAGTGAGCCCGCAGACCCTCTCGATCGCCGAGGACTGCCCGCACAAGGAGGAAGCGATGGCCTTCATCGACTTCCTCCTCCGGCCGCCGAACATGGTCCGGCTCGCCCTGGGGGACTGGCTGCTGCCGACGGGTCAGGAGGCGCTGCGGGACCCCGCGCTGCGGGTGGCGAAGCACGACTGGGCGACGGGCACGGCGCTCGCCGGGTCGCTGCGCTCGGCTCCGGCCCAGTCCGTGCGGGGCTACCCGGAGTGGAAGGACAAGATCGCGACCCCCGGTCTGCAGGAGTACTACAGCGGGGCCATCGGTCTGGCCGCCTTGCGCAAGCGGGTGGTCCGGGACGGCAATCTGGTGCTGGCGCGCTACCAGCGCTGAGCCCGCGCCGGGCTTCGGACGGTGAACGGACCCGGGGCCGCCACTCCGGAACCGCTTGTAACCCTCTGTTGCCCGTATGTAAACGGAGTTGAGCCCCTGAGGTTCAACCCCCCGGTTTTTTTGACCGGTTCTGTAGCAACTTCGCGCAATTTGCAGCCTTGTTGCTTATCTCACACGGCCGGGCCGCCCTTGAATTGAACTCATCAATCAGACAGGGTTTCGAGCCAGCCCGACGCAGATCTTCCTGCGTTCAGGGGCTGTTGGCGCAACGCTTTCCCCCCACACCACAAAACGAGGAGAACCCTCGCAATGGCTCACAAGCGTTCCAGCAAGAAGCGGCTCGTCACGGCGATAGCCGCCGCGGTGGCCGCGACTGGTATCGCCACCGTCACGGCCGTCACCGCGGGTGCCTCACCCGCCCCGGCCGAGGGCAAGATCTTCGGCGCCGAGGTCAAGGGCGCCGTGAACGGCAGCTACATCGTCATGCTGAAGAAGTCGGTCCGTACCGCCGAGAGCGGCGACCTGGCCGCCAAGTACGGCGGCAAGGTGAAGCGGAAGTACTCCTCCGCCATCGACGGCTTCTCGGCGTCCGGTCTGAGCACCGAGGAGGCCAAGCGCCTCGCCGCCGACCCGGCGGTCGACAAGGTCGTGCAGAACAAGAAGTTCCACATCGACGCCACCCAGGACAACCCGCCGTCGTGGGGCCTGGATCGCATCGACCAGGCGGACACGCAGGGCGACAAGAAGTACAACTACCCCGACAGCGCGGGTGAGGGCGTCACTGCGTACGTCATCGACACCGGCGTGCACATCAGCCACAAGGACTTCGGCGGTCGCGCGTCGTACGGCTTCAACGCCGTCGACGGCAGCAACAAGGCCGAGGACGACAACGGCCACGGCACGCACGTCTCCGGCACCATCGCCGGTGAGGCGCACGGCGTCGCCAAGAAGGCCAAGATCGTGGCCGTCAAGGTCCTGGACGGCCAGGGCTCGGGTACCACCGAGCAGGTCGTGGCCGGCATCGACTGGGTCACCAAGAACCACAAGGGCCCGTCGGTCGCCAACATGTCGCTCGGTGGCGGCGCCGACGAGGCGCTCGACGCCGCCGTGAAGAAGGCCATCGACTCCGGTGTCACCTTCGGTGTCGCGGCAGGCAACGAGTCCACCGACGCGGGCCAGGGCTCCCCGGCGCGCGTCAAGGAGGCCATCACCGTGGCCTCCAGCACCAACAAGGACGAGCAGTCCGACTTCTCCAACTACGGCAGCGTGGTGGACCTGTACGCCCCCGGCTCCGACATCACCTCGGACTGGAACACCGGCGACGACGCCACCAAGACCATCTCCGGTACGTCCATGGCCACCCCGCACGTCGTGGGTGCCGCCGCGGTCTACCTGGCCGGCCACAAGGACGCCAAGCCGGCTGACGTGGAGAAGGCGCTGACCGCCGGTGCCACCGCCGACAAGATCACCAACCCGAGTGAGGGCACTCCCAACAAGCTGCTGAAGGTCGTCGAGTAACCACCTGACCCCTCAGCTGTACGCCGGCCGTCGCGCTCGCCCCCACGGGGCGCGGCGGCCGGCCTCTTTGTGCGCCGACTCGCGTAGACACTGTCTACGGTGACCTGGTAGACAGTGTCTATGAACGCACACGCGGAAGAAGCCGCGCAGCACCGCGAGCCGGCGGAACCACCCCAGGACACCGGCCTGCGCGCCCGGTTGGTCCAGGCCGGCGTCGAACTGGTCGGCAGGGAAGGCGTGCAGGCGCTGTCCCTGCGCGAGATCGCCCGCCGCGCCGGGGTCTCGCACGGCGCGCCGCGCCGCTACTTCCCGACCCACCTGTCGCTGCTCTCCGCCATCGCCCGCCAGGGCTTCGCCGACCTGGCCGCCCGGGTCACCGCGGTGCTCGACGCCGGCCGGCCGGATCCCCGCGCCGGGCTCATGACCCTGGCGCGGCTCTACCTGGACTTCGCGCGGACCAACCGCGGAATGTACGAGCTGATGTTCCGTCACGACCTGCTGGAGAGCAATCAGCTCGGCCTGCGGGAGACCAGCCTGCCGCTCTTCACCGTGCTCGTGGACCTCGTCCGCCAAGTGGAGCCGCGAACCGAGGCGCCGCCCCCGGTGATCGCGGGCACGCTGTGGGCGAACCTGCACGGCATCGCCCAGCTCTGGGAATGGGGCAGCCTCCAGCTCGCCACCGGAGCCGACGACGTCGAACCGCTGCTGCGCGCCACCCTGGACGCGCACCTGGGACCGGAGGGCCGGTGACCCTGACCGGAGAGCAGGTGACCCCACGGCGCCACCAGCGGCTCGTCCTCATCGGCAGCATCACCGGCGCCGTGATCGTCGCCCTGGACGGCACCGTGCTGACCGTCGCCCAGCCCACGCTGCAGCGCACCCTGCACGCCACGTTCGCGCAGGTCCAGTGGACCAGTACCGGCTACCTCATCGCCGTGGCCAGCCTGCTCGTCTTCGCCGGCCGCCTCGGTGACCGCTACGGGCACCAGCGCATGTTCGCCCTCGGAATCCTCGGCTTCGGCGCCGCCTCGGCGGGGATCGGCCTGGCCCCCGGTGTCGGCTGGGTCATCGCCCTGCGCATAGCCCAAGGCGTCTTCGGCGCGCTGCTGCAGCCGGCCACCCTCGGGATGCTGCGCGCGGCCTACCCGCCCGACCGCCTCGGCATGCCGCTCGCGCTGCGTACCAGCGCCATCGGTCTCGCGGCCGCGGCAGGCCCGCTTCTCGGCGGCGCACTGGTCACCCAACTGGGCTGGCGCGCGGTCTTCTTCCTCAACGTTCCCCCCGCCCTGCTGATCGGCGTCCTGGCGCTCGCCGTGCGCGTACCGCCGGCACCGCTGCCGACGCCCCTGGGCCGCCCGCCGACCGGCCTCGACCTTCCGGGCGCCGGCCTGCTCGGCATCACCCTGGTGTGCCTCGTGCACACCCTGGTCACGCTGCCCACGCACGGCTGGGCGACCACCACCACGGTGGCCGTGCTCACCGCCGTGGTCGCCTTCGCGGTGTTCGTCCGCCACGAACGCCGCACCGCGAGCCCTCTGGTGCCCCCACGCGTGGCCGCCTCCAAGGCGGTCGCCGCATCCCTGGCCATACTCCTGGCCGCCTCCGCCGCCCTGTTCGGCACGCTCTTCGTCAGCAGCTACTACCTGCAGAACGTCCGGCACCTGGACCCGTTCCGGTGCGGCCTCCAAGTCCTGCCGCTGCCCCTGCTGATGGTGCTGAGCGCCCCCACCTCTGCCGTACTGCAACGCCGGTACGGCCCCCGCCGCACGACCACGGTCGCCATGATCCTCCTGACCCTGGGGACCCTCATCCTCTCCCAACTCGACGCCAAGTCGAGCCCGTTGGAGGCCGGCACCGGCTTCCTCCTCCTGGGCGCCGGGTTCGGCACGGTGATGGTCACCGCCACCGCGGTCATCGTGCGCCACGCCCCCGTGGACAACGCCGGTGTCGCCGGCGGACTCCAGCAGACCGCCATGAACGTCGGCCCCGTCCTGGGCGTCGCCACCGCGACCATGCTGCTCACCTACACCCCGACCCTGCGGTCCGCCCTCCTTCCCCTCGCCGCCTCAGCCGCCCTCGGCGCCCTGTGCGCCACCACCCTCCCCACCCGCTCCCGCACGCCATCCGCCACACCCGCCACACCCACCACGACGCGCTAGCAGCTCCCCCCCCGCATGCGCGCAGAGGAGGCAACGCACGCCCCCCGCCAAGCGACTTATCCACAGGAGGCAGCCTCCGAAACCATCCGGGAGCCGTTCCCCCTACCGTCGGTGACATGCACGGAGGACTGCCGTTCATCGGCATCAGCACCATCGTCTACGGCCTGATCGGACTGATCGCCGTCGTCGTCAGCACGATCCGCACCACAGGGGGAACTCGACATGCACACCATCACCGTCATCGTGCCTGCTCACAACGAGGAGGAGGGCCTGCCGGCCACGCTGGAAGCTCTCGCCCGGCAGACGGTGCCGCCTGACCGCGTCCTCGTCGTGGACGACGCCTCCACGGACCGCACGGGCGAGGTGGCGGCCTCACACGGCGTGACCGTACTGCGCCCACCCCGCAACCTCGGCAGCAAGGCCAGAGCCCAGAACTACGCCCTTCCGCACTGCACCACCGACCTCGTGCTGGCCGTCGACGCCGACACGGTCCTCGCGCCCGACTACATCGAGACCGTCGTTCCGGTCTTCCGCGACCCGGCCGTCTCGGTCGCGGCAGGCACGGTCCGCACCCGCCACACCCGCACCCTCTGGGAACGCGGCCGCTCCACCGAGTACCTCTTCGGCTTTCACTGGCACCGCCCCATTCAGGCACGCGCCAACAGCCCCATGGTCTGCTCGGGTTGCTGCTCCGTCTTCCGCCGCGACGACCTGATGGCCTTCGGCGGCTTCCCCGAACGCACCATCGTCGAGGACATGGATTACACCTGGTCCCAGCAGATCGCCGGCAGACGCGCGGTCTACGTCCCCGACGCGGTGGCCCTGGCCGCCGACCCGGAAGACCTCACCTACCTCCGCAAACAGGTCTGGCGCTGGATGGCCGGCTTCTGTCAGAACGTCCGGCTCCACCTGGGCCGCCTGATCCTCCGCAAACCCCTGCTCGCGCTCTGGGTCCTGCTCGCCCTCATGGAGATCCTCACCGCGCCCCTCTGGTGGGCGACCCCCTTCGTGGCCGCCGCCACCACCGACCAGCCACCCTGGCTCACCTTCCTCTGGTGGACAGGCGCCGAACTCCTGCTCACGACCCCACCTCTCCTCTACGCCGCCCACCGCCGCAAACTCTCCTTCGCCCAAGTCCTGTTGAACATCCCCTGCGTCTACGCCACCAAGGCCGTCAACCTCGTCTACGCCTGGAAGGCCCTCATCGTGGAACTGCTGCTGGTACCCCTTCATCTGGCCCGAGGTCTGACCGTCTACGAGAAGGGCCGCGCCGACACCCCCACCACCCGAACAGCGCTGGCCGGGACGGGATAACGCCGACAAGCGCGGGCCCGACGTGGACGCACCGACAGCTGTCATGCCTCGCCGGGTGGACCGCCGGCGGGGCCGGCCTGCCAACAGTCCGTCGGCAGGCCGACCGTTGGCCATCAGGGTGCCGGCTGTCCGAAATCGCCGAGGTCCGCAATCAGGCGTTTGCGTGCCGCTTCCAATTGATCGGAGTAGGCGGAGTCGAATATCTGAAGTAGTTCGGTCTCCATCGCCAGGCGTTCAACAGCGCGGTGGATCAGTCCTCGTCCTCGCGGCCGGCGCCGCGGAACGAGCTCTCCGCGAGCACGATCTTGCGCTTGACCGGGGGCAGATGGTTCATCGTGCGCATCGCGGTGCGCATGCCGGTCCGGGCCAGGGTGCCGATCAGGTCACCCTTGTGCATGACGGAGTGCCCGTCCATCTGGGCCCGCGACGTGATGACGGCGTCCCAGGCGTAGGAGGTCATGGTGGTCTCGTACTGGCCCACCGCGTCGAGGAGGGGGAGTTCCCCGGCATGCGCGGCGACCAGCTTGCGGGTGAGCAGTCGGGCGTCGCGCAGCGCGGTGTTGGCGCCCACCCCGCGGCCCGGCGTCATGGTGTGGATGGCGTCGCCGATGAGCGTGACATTGCTCGGCGTCCACGGGTTGATCGGCTCGGACGTCCGGATCACCAGGGGGAAGCTGCTGTTCGGGTCGCCCAGGGAGAAGATCCGCCGGAAGTCGGGGTGCCATGACGCGGTCTTCTCCTGTACGAGCTGCTGGATGCGGGCGCCGCGCATCCGCGTGACGTCCTTCGGTAGCCACTGCTCCGAGGCCGCGAGCCCCCACATGATGTAGTCACGGCTGTTGTCGTACAGCATCCCCGGCCAGGCGCGCAGTGCCTCCGCGTCGGTGCTGCCGATGCCCTGCTTCGGCTTGCCGTCCTCGTCCCACTTGAAGCGCATCACGTGCAGGATGCACATGAACCCCTTGGGGCCGTGCACCATGGTGACGCCCTCCGTCACCTCCTTGGGTAGTAGGGCCCTGGTCTCGTCGGTGAGCGGCGTCTTGCCGGTGATGCCGATCAGCCCGGTGTCGACCAGCTTGGCGTGCGGCAGGTACTGCCGGCGGACGGGGGAGTTGGCCCCCTCGGCGCCCACGAGGAGGTCGCCGGTCGCCGAGCCGCCGTCCGAGAAGAACGCGGTGACCCGGCCGTCGTCGTGCTGCTCGTAGTGGGTGAAGTGCTTGTCGAAGTGGACGATGTCCTCCACCCCGGTCAGCAGCACCTGCCGCAGCGTCATACGGCTCACCGACTCGTCGGCGTCGTCCTCCGACGGCTGGTCCTCGGGCTTCAGCACCTCCGGCCCGGCCGAGAAGAGGAACTTCTTCTCGTGCGTCATCTGGTTGCCGTAGAGGGGCCGTTGGGCGCAGGTGGTGAGAAAGGTGCGGTACAGCTCGGGCGACAGGTTGGCCCGCAGTGCCCGCTTGCCGTCGGCGTCGATGCCGACCCGGTAGCCCTGCAGACCGTCGCGGCGGGTGCGGTCGCGCTCGTACACCGCGACGCCGACGCCCGCTCGCTTGAGGCCCTGGGCGAGGCAGAGCCCGCCCGTGCCGGCGCCGATGATGATGACATGCAAAGGTAAACCGGGCATTTCGGTCTCCCATTTCCTCATGTGGAAGGCGCGTCGGCGCCGTGGTCCCGGGCGCTGCCCGGGACGTGGTCCGCCCGGGCGCGTGGGCGGCTCAGCGGGCGTGCGCGGCCGCCATGGCGGCCAGCCACTCCTTGGTCCAGGTGATGCGACCGGAGCGCAGGTCCGCGATGACGGATGCGACCCAGTCCAGCTCCGCGGCGGTCGTGGCCCGCATGCACTCCATCTCCAGGGTGAACAACCTGCCCCACTCCCCGGACGCCGCGATCTGCGCGTCGAGGCGGGCCAGTTCGGTGGCGAGGTTCGCCCGGCGCTTCTCCAGTTGCTCGGCCACCTCGCCCGGTTCGAGGAGCGGGACGAACGCCATGGCGGCCAGGAACTCCGGGTACTCGCGGGTCGGTGCCGCCAGCGCGTCGAGCATCCAGCCCCGCCACACGGCACGGCCCTCGTCGGTGAGGGCGTAGAGCGTCCGCTCGGGGCGGTTGTGCTCGCGGCTGCTCTCCCGCACCTCGATCAGGGCCTTGCGGTGCAGCCGCTCGATGGTGCGGTAGAGGCTGGCCCGCTGTCCCACGTTGACCACTTCGCCCTTGCCGCGGTCCTTCATCAACCGCTGCATCCGGTAGGGGTGCATGCCGGGCTCCTGCTGGTGGTCCACCTCGGCCAGCAGGGAGAGCACCGCCAGAGCCAACGTTGAGCGCTTGTAGATCATAGTTGCCAGGTTACTAATTTGGGGGCAACTAAGGTAGCCCGCTGCCGTTCGGGAGCGGTCGGCCGCCTGGTACGCCCCCGGGTTCGGGTGCGCGGTGGGGATGCGGTTGCCGAGGAAGTCGTGCGGCGCGTCCTGGAGGAGGCGTACGCCGATGTTCTTTGCGGCCAGCGGAGTGTCCGGGCTGATTTCCACCACAACGTGTCGGTCGTAGGGGTGGAGAGGGTGTTGGCTGGATCGAGACGCTCGTCTGCTCGGTGCAGGCCAGGATGATCACGCGACCGGGCCCGTCGCTGTCGGTTGCAGCGCGGCGGTGAACTCCGGTGCGGCCGCGGGGCGGTGGGGCGTAGCCGGGAGGGTCTAGAGCCCCGCCGGCGGTGGTGGTGCCGTGGTGCCGCGGGGGACGAGTTCGGTGGGGAGGACGATGTGGCGGGGGTGGGTGCCGTCGGAGTTGTCGATCACCGAGCGGGCGAGGTGCACCGCGGCGCGGCCGATTTCCACGGCGGGCTGGGCCAGCGTCGTCAGGCCCATGACGCCGGCCATGACGTGGTCGTCGAAGCCCATGACCGAAACCCGCCCGGGGACCGGGATGTTGGCGTCCCGTAGCGCTGCGAGCAGGCGGAAGGCCAGGTCGTCGGTCTCGGTGAAGAGGGCGGTGGGCGGGTCCTGCAGGGACAG
This sequence comes from Streptomyces lydicus, assembly GCF_001729485.1. Classification (GTDB taxonomy): domain Bacteria; phylum Actinomycetota; class Actinomycetes; order Streptomycetales; family Streptomycetaceae; genus Streptomyces; species Streptomyces lydicus_D. Next base: position 5,933,301 of record NZ_CP017157.1, on the reverse strand, counting down.
CAGGCGTCCGACCGCCGCGGCCATTCCGTTGCCCTTCCAGTCCGGCACGCTGAGGACGAGTGCGTCGTCGGGCTCGATGCCCGCCTCGGTCAGGGCCCGCAGATGGCCCGCGAGGCGGCTCTTGCTGCTCCAGGTGAAGCCGGTCCCGTCGGCCGTCTGGAGGAAGGCGATCCGCCGGTGGCCGAGGTTGAGGAGGTGGCGGGTGCCGCGCAGGGCGGCGTCCTCGTCGTCCACGTAGACGCTGGGGCGGCCCGGGGCGTGCTGGCTGACGAAGACGAGCGGCATGCCCAGGTCGTCCAGGCGGGCACGTTCGGCGGGGGAGAGCGCGAAGCTCACGACGAGGAGGGCGTCGGCGTTGCGGCGGGCCGGCAACCGGTCGAAGAAGTCGGCACGTTCGCGGACGTCGGTGACGCTGTACACGAGCAGTTCCAGGCCGGCGTCGCGCAGGGCGGGCGCCATGCCGGAGAGCGCGGCGCCCAGGAACCACGACTCCAGGTCCGGGAGCAGTACGGCGACGCGGCCGGTGCGGCCGGTGACGAGGCTCGATGCGCTGCGGGTGATCGCGAAGGAGAGCTCGCGGGCCGCCGCTTCCACCCGGGCGCGGGTCGGGGCCGAGACCGTCGACAGTCCGCGCAGGGTGCGCGAGACGGTGGACACCGAAACCCCTGCCCGCCGGGCCACATCGGCCATCGTGGCCTCGCTCCGAGCTGAGGGCATGGCGGGACGCTAGCACAGAGGCGCGATGACAGCGCTGGCAGGGAGGTTGGCTCCGAAACCCGTGGGGTGCCGACCGTTGACCCGAGCGAGAGCCCACTTCTAGCCTGCAAGCGCTGTCATGAAGAACGTCACGAACGTGCGGAGCACCTGGCCTCCGGGGCGGTCGAGGACGACACCGGAGGACACCGGGCGACGCCCTTCGCACCCGACCGAAAGGCAGTCACGTGACCGCACAGCGCCTCGGCGCAGGGCACGGCGCCACCGACTGGTGGCGGCAGGCCGTCGTCTACCAGGTGTATCCGCGCAGCTTCGCCGATTCCGACGGCGACGGCATCGGTGACCTCCCCGGTGTGACCTCCCGGCTCGGCCACCTCGCCGGACTCGGTGTGGACGCCGTCTGGCTCAGCCCCTTCTACCCCTCCGAACTGGCCGACGGCGGCTACGACGTGGCGGACTACCGCGCCGTCGATCCCCGGCTCGGCACCCTCGACGACTTCGACGCCCTGGTCGCCGAGGCGCACCGCCTCGGCCTCAAGGTGATGGTGGACATCGTCCCCAACCACTCCTCCGACCGGCACGTCTGGTTCCGGGAAGCGCTGCGGGCCGCCCCCGGATCCGCCGCCAGGGAGCGCTACGTCTTCCGCGCGGGCAGGGGCGAGCACGGCGAGCAGCCGCCCACCGACTGGGTCTCCTGCTTCGGCGGCCCGGCCTGGACCCGGCTGCCCGACGGCTGGTGGTACCTCCACCTCTTCGCCCCGCAGCAGCCCGATTTCAACTGGGACAACCCCGAGGTCCGCGAGGATTTCCGTACGACCCTGCGCTTCTGGGCCGACCGGGGCGTGGACGGGTTCCGGGTCGATGTGGCGCACGGCCTCGCCAAGGACCTGGCGGCGCCGCTGCGCGACCTCGGCACCGTCGAGAGCTACCAGCCGGAGGACCTGCCCGAGGACGGCAGCCACCCGTTCTGGGACCGGGACGAGGTCCATGACATCTTCCGCGACTGGCGCCGGGTCTTCGACGAGTACGACCCGCCGCGGATCGCCGTCGCCGAGGCATGGGTGCGCAACTCCCGCCGCGCCGCCTACGCCACGCCGCAGGAGCTGGGGCAGGCGTTCAACTTCGACTTCCTCAAGGCGTCGCTGCACGCCGAGGAGCTGCGGTCCGCCATCGACACCGCGCTCGCCGACGCCCGGGCGGCCGGGGCGACCGCGACCTGGGTGCTCTCCAACCACGACGTGATCCGGCACGCCTCCCGGCACGGCCTCCCGGACGGCTGCGACGAGGAGGCGTGGCTGCTCGCCGACGGGGAGAAGCCGCCGCTGGACCGGCAGTTCGGACTACGCCGGGCGCTGGCCGCGACGCTGCTGATGCTGGCGCTGCCCGGCTCCGGCTACCTGTACCAGGGCGAGGAACTGGGCCTGCCCGAGGTCGCCGACCTGGCCCGGGAGGACCTGAGGGACCCGGTGTGGACGCGCAGCGGCGGCCGGCTGAAGGGACGCGACGGCTGCCGGGTGCCCCTGCCGTGGCAGCGCGGCGGCAGCTCGTACGGCTTCGGCAGCGGCGGGTCCTGGCTGCCGCAGCCGCCGGGCTGGGGCGAGCTGTCCGTGTCGGCCCAACAGGGCGTGCCCGGCACGCCGTTGGAGCTGTACCGCACGGCGCTGCGGCTGCGCCGCCGGCTGGTGGCGGACGAGGCGCTGGAGTGGGTCGGCGACTCCCGGACGGCGGCCGACGGAGTGCTGCACTTCCGCCGCACCGGCGGCTGGAGCTGCGTGACGAACCTGTCGGACGAGCCACGGCCGCTGCCGCCCGGTGAGCTGCTGGTGTCCTCCGCCCCCGTCTCCGCTGCGCAGCTGCCACCGTGGACGACGGCCTGGCTGCGCACCCGGGCCGGCTGAGCGGCCGGTCCCGCCGGACCGCAGCGGCCGGCGGGACCCGGCACGGGGCGCCGGACCTCAGGCGGTCAGCGCCGGCGTCTCACCACGGGCGCCGGCCGGTACGCACTGCTCGTAGCGCCGCAGCAGCAGCCGGGCCAGTTCGGGCGCGGCGCCCAGGACCGGGGCGAGGAGGTCGGCGCGGGCCTCGCGGGCGCCGGCCGCGATGCGGTCGGGCAGGAAGCCGGGCGCGATGACGTACGGCGCGACGGCCACCCGCTGCACGCCCTCGGCGCGCAGCTCCCGCACGGCGTCGGCCGTGCCGGGAAGGGATGCGGAGGCGAACGCAGGTCGCACGGCACACCAACCAGTGGTGCGCCGCCACTCCCGCGCGATTTCAGCGATCACTGCGATCGCCTCCGGGTCGGAGGAGCCCGCCGAGGCCAGTACGACCCCGGTCGAGCGGCGGTCGCCGGGCCGCAGCCCGGCCTCCGCCAGCCGGCGCTCCAGGGCGCCGGTCAGGAGGGCGGAGGGTCCCAGCACCTCGGCCTGCCGGACGGTCAGCAGGGGGAGCCGCGCGGCGGCCTCCCGCAGCACCGCCGGGATGTCGGACTTCGCGTGGAAGGCCCGGGTGAGGAGCAGTGGCAGCGCCACCACCTCCCTCGTCCCCTCCGCCGCCAGGCGCTCCAGCACCCGGGGAACCCGGGGCGCGTTGAAGTCGAGATAGCCGACCTCGACGCGCAGCCCCGGCCGCAGCGCCCGTACCCGCGCGCAGAGCGCGGACACGGTCGCCGCGTGCCGCGGGTCGCGGCTGCCGTGGGCGATCACGAGGAGCGTGGGGTGCGGGGGGCGTGGGTTCATGGTTCAGCTCTTGACGAGGAGGCCGCGGCTGCGCAGCACCCGCCGCTCGATCGGCGCGAAGACCAGCAGCTCGATGCCGATGCCGACGATCAGGATGAGCAGGATCGCGGAGAGCACCCAGGACATGTCCTGGAGCTCACGGCCCTGTTCCAGCAGCTGTCCCAGGCCGGTGCCCAGATCCGGTGCGTTGACGATGAGTTCGGCGGCCATCAGGGAGCGCCAGGAGAAGGCCCAGCCCTGCTTGAGACCGGCGATGTAGCCCGGCAGCGCGGCCGGCAGCAGGACGTGCCGCACGCCGGCCAGCCCCGTCGCACCGATGGTGCGGCCGGCCCGCAGGTACAGCGGGGAGATCTGGTCGACGCCCGCCACCAGGCCGTTGGCGATGGACGGCACGGCGCCCAGCAGCACCACCGCGTAGATGGTGGCGTCGCTCAGCCCGAACCAGATGATCGCCGCGGGGACCCAGGCCACCGAGGGGAGCGACTGCAGACCGCTCAGGATCGGGCCGATCGCGGCCCGTACGGCCCGCACGCGGGCCACGACGAGGCCGAGGACGGTACCGAGGCCGACCGAGGCGACGAAGCCCAGCGCGCCGCGCGAGACGCTGGTCCACACGAAGCCCAGCAGCGTGCCCTCCAGCCACTTCTGCTGAAGCGAACGGGCGACCTCCACCGGGCTCGGCAGCAGGTAGTGCGGCTTGAGCGAGAAGTGGTAGGCGAGCTGCCACAGCGCCAGCACGATCAGGACGGCGACGACGGGCGGGAACGCCTTCGCGACGGCGGTGCGCAGCCACGGCTGGCGGGCGACGACCGTGGACTCCAGGGCGTCGAGCCCCGCCTCCAGACCGGCGAGGTCGGAGGCGGCGCCGGCCTCGTCGGTGGCCGTGGTGGTGCCGGCGGTGGCTGGGTCGTCGCCGGTCCGCGCGGCGGATCCGGCCTCGGTCTCAGTGCTGGCCATGACGGCGGATCTCCCCACGGAGCTGTTCGGTGATCTCGATGGAAAGGTCGGCGACCGCGGCGTCCTCGATGCGGCGCGGCTGCGGGATGTCCACCTGCCACTCGCGGGCGACGCGGCCCGGGCGGGAGGACAGCAGGATGACCCGCTCGGCGAGCCGGACGGCCTCCCGCACGTTGTGGGTGACGAAGAGGACCGAGAGGCCGCCGGTGCCGGAGCCACTGTCGTTCGCGGTGCGCCAGATGCGGGTCAGCTCGTCGTGCAGCACATCGCGGGTGATCGCGTCCAGCGCGGCGAACGGCTCGTCCATCAGCAGCAGTTGGCTGTCCTGGGCGAGCGCGCGGGCCATCGCGACGCGCTGCCGCATGCCACCCGACAGCTCGTGCACCCGCTTGCCGTACGCGCCCTTGAGCCGGACGAGTTCGAGCAGCCGCTCGGCCTCGTCGCGGCGCTCGGCACGCGGCACCCCGCGCAGCCGCAGCGCCAGTTCGATGTTGCGGCCCGCGGTCAGCCACGGGAACAGCGCGTGTTCCTGGAACATCAGGGCCGGCCGGCCGCCGGGCGCGTCGATGGCGCCGGCGGACGGCACGTCGAGGCCGGCCACGAGGTTGAGCAGGGTGGACTTCCCGCAGCCCGAGGCCCCCAGGAGGCAGACGAATTCGCCGGGTGCCACATCGATGCTGATGTCGTCCAGCACGTGCTGCTGCGCGCCGGGGCGACCGAACGACTTCGAGACATGGTCGATGCGAGCCGCGTACGGCACGGGGGTGTCCGTGTCCGCCGTGGCGGGCCGCTTGGTGAGCGTGGTGGTCGTCATCGGTGTCACCTCCTGGGGAGTGCGGTGCTGCGGGCTACTTGCTGCCGAGGCCGGCGTCGTCGACCGGCTGCTTGCCCTCGGACTTGAGCACCTTGTTCAGCGGGGTGAGGTCGTAGATGCCCTTGAGGTCGGGCGACTTCAGCAGACCGGCCTTGACGGCGTGGTCCGCCTCCTGCTGGAGGGTGGCGGCCAGCGGGTCATCGGTGATGTCGATGTTCTTGAAGGCCGGGTCGAGGACGTTCGCCGGCAGTGCCTTGCCGGCGATCTGCGGGTCGGCGAGCTGGTCGTTGAGCGCCTTCTTCGCCTCGTCCGGGTGCGAGCGGATCCAGGCGTTGGTCTTCACCGAAGCGCGCAGCACCGCCTCGACGGCCTTCGGGTGCTCCTTGAGGAACCGCTGCGAGACGATCACGTTCGTGATGACGAACTTGCCGTCCTTCCACAGCTTCTTCTCGTCCAGGAGGGACTTGCCGCCCGCGGCGACGAGCTTGGAAGCGGTGGGCTCGGGCACCCACGCGCCGTCGATGGAACCTTCCTTGAAGGCGGTCGGCGTCACCTTGTTGTCGGTGCGCTGGACGGTGACGTCGCCCTTGCCGGTGGTCGCGTCGACCTTGTAGCCCTTCTCGGCCAGGAAGTTCAGCAGCGCCACGTCCTGCGTGTTGCCCAGCTGCGGGGTCGCGATCGTCTTGCCCTTGAGGTCGCTCAGGCTCTTGATCTTCTTGGGGTTGACGACGAGCGAGACGCCGCCGGACGCCGAGCCGGAAATGATCTTCAGGCTCTTCCCGTGCGACTTGGTGTAGCCGTTGATGGCGGGGGAGGGGCCGATCCAGCCGATGTCGAGGGCACCCGAGTTGAGCGCCTCGATCTCGGCGGGGCCCGCGTTGAAGACCGAGGTCTTCAGCCGGGTGCCGCCCAGTTCCTTCTGGAAGAGGCCGTTCTGCACGCCGACCAGCGGGGTGGCGTGCGTGGTGTTGCCGAAGAACCCGATCCTGACCTGGTCGAGCCCTTCAATCTTGGCGCCCTTCGGGGCGACGTCGGCCGAGGTGTCCTTCTTGGCCTCGGAGCCGTAGCCGCAGGCGCCCAGCGCGCCGATCAGCACGGGGACGGTGACGGCGGCCGCCAGCAGGCGGTGTCGAACGGCAGACACGGGAGGAGTTCCTCTCGGAGGGCCGGGGTGGCGCCCCTTCTACGGCGCGCCCGGCGGAGCTATCGATCTTCGGAAAGGTGGCGTGGGGGGTACGGAGTCAGGCATCGTCAGCACACACATCGGCCGACTCCGCCCGTGCCGCTCCCCAGGGCGCCGCTGCCGATGCGGCCGCCCTCCTTGGCGAAGGTCGAAAAGACGTCTTTGAGCACGGTCAGAAGTCCCATCCCTCGTCGTCGGTGGCGCCGGCCGGCGCGGCCTCCGCGGCCGCGTCGGCGAAGGCGTTGCCCGCCATGCCCGCGGTCAGCGTCGTACCGTCCGCCGGGTCGATCAGCAGGAAGGAGCCGGTGCGCCGGGAGTCGGCGTAGGCGTCCAGCGCCAGCGGCTCCGCCGTACGGATCACCACCCGGCCGATGTCGTTGGCGACCAGCTCGCCGGGCGCCGGGTGCTGGGACAGGTCGTCCAGCGTCAGCCGGGACGGGATGTCCTTGACGATCGCCTTGACCGTGCGGGTGGTGTGCTTGAGCAGCACCCGCTGACCGACCGTCAGCGGCCGGTCCGCCACATGGCAGACGGTCGCCTCGATGTCCTGCGAGGTGCCCGGCGAGGTGGCGGCCGGCGCGATCAGGTCGCCGCGCGAGATGTCGATGTCGTCGGCGAGCCGGACGGTCACCGACTGCGGCGCCCAGGCGACGTCCACGGCCTGGCCGAGCGCGTCGATCGCCTCGATGGTGCTCGTACGGCCCGAGGGCAGCACCGTCACGGCGTCGCCGACGCGCAGCACGCCGGAGGCGATCTGTCCCGCGTAGCCGCGGTAGTCGGGGTGTTCGGCGGTCTGCGGGCGGATCACGTACTGGACCGGGAAGCGGGCCGGGTCCTCCGACGGGTCGGCGACGACCGACACGGTCTCCAGGTGCTCCAGCACCGTCGGGCCGCCGTACCAGTCCATGTTCGCCGACGCGGAGACGACGTTGTCGCCGGCCAGCGCCGAGATCGGGATCGCGGTGATCTCCGGGACGCCCAGCGAGGCCGCGTACGTCGTGAACTCCTCGGCGATGGCCGCGAAGACGGGCTCGGCGTAGTCGACCAGGTCCATCTTGTTGACGGCCAGGACGACGTGCGGGACGCGCAGCAGGGCGGCGACCGCGGCGTGCCGGCGGGTCTGCTCGACCACGCCGTTGCGGGCGTCGACCAGCACCACGGCCAGTTCGGCGGTGGAGGCGCCGGTGACCATGTTGCGGGTGTACTGCACGTGCCCGGGGGTGTCCGCCAGGATGAAGCGGCGCCGCGGGGTGGCGAAGTAGCGGTAGGCGACGTCGATGGTGATGCCCTGCTCGCGCTCGGCACGCAGTCCGTCGGTCAGCAGCGCCAGGTCCGGCGTCTCCTGCCCGCGGCCCAGGGAGGCCCGCTCGACGGCCTCCAGCTGGTCGGCGAGCACCGACTTGGAGTCGTGCAGCAGCCGCCCGACCAGCGTCGACTTGCCGTCGTCGACGGAACCGGCGGTGGCGAACCGCAGCAGCGAGGTGGCACCGGCGTCTTCCCCCAAGCTCTCGGCTCCGCTCGAGCGGGGGGGACCCCCATCGCCCTCAACAGCATGGGTGGTGCTCATCGTTAGAAGTACCCCTCGCGCTTGCGGTCCTCCATGGCGGCCTCGGACATCTTGTCGTCGGCCCGCGTCGCGCCCCGCTCGGTGAGCCGGGACGCGGCGATCTCGGTGATCACGGCCTCGATGGTGTCGGCGTCGGAGTCGACGGCACCGGTGCAGGACATGTCACCGACGGTGCGGTAACGCACCTGCCGGGTCTCCAGGTGCTCACCCTCCTTGGGACCGCCCCACTCACCGGGCGCCAGCCACATGCCGTTGCGGGCGAAGACCTCGCGCCGGTGGGCGTAGTAGATGGCGGGCAGCTCGATCTTCTCGCGGGCGATGTACTGCCACACGTCCAGCTCGGTCCAGTTGGACAGCGGGAAGACCCGGACGTGCTCGCCGGGCGAGTGCCGGCCGTTGTAGAGCTGCCACAGCTCGGGGCGCTGCCGGCGCGGGTCCCAGCCGCCGAACTCGTCGCGCAGCGAGAAGACCCGCTCCTTGGCGCGCGCCTTCTCCTCGTCCCGGCGGCCGCCGCCGAAGACCGCGTCGAAGCGGTTCTTCTCGATGGCGTCCAGCAGCGGGACGGTCTGCAGCGGGTTACGCGTGCCGTCGGGGCGTTCGCGCAGCTCACCGCGGTCGATGAAGTCCTGCACGGACGCGACGTGCAGCCGCAGGCCGTGCCGTTCGACCGCACGGTCGCGGTAGTCGAGGACCTCCGGGAAGTTGTGCCCGGTGTCGACGTGCAGCAGCGAGAAGGGCACCGCGGCCGGCGCGAACGCCTTCAGCGCGAGGTGCAGCATGACGATGGAGTCCTTGCCGCCGGAGAACAGGATCACCGGCCGCTCGAACTCGCCCGCCACCTCGCGGAAGATGTGCACGCCCTCGGACTCCAGGGCGTCGAGGTGCGACAGCGCGTACGGGTTGTCGATGTCTCCGGGCACGGTGGCGACGGTGGTCATGCCAGTCCCCTCTCGGTGAGCAGCGCGTGCAGCGCCGCGGCGGACTCCTGCACGGTCTGGGTGTGCGACTCGATGCGCAGGTCGGGCGAGTCGGGAGCCTCGTACGGGTCGTCCACGCCGGTCAGACCGGAGATCTCGCCGGCCGCCTGCTTGGCGTACAGCCCCTTCACATCGCGCTCGGAGCACACCTCGACCGGAGTGGCCACGTGCACCTCCAGATAGGCGGTGCCCTCGGTCTGGTGGCGCTTGCGCACCGCCTCACGGCTGTCCGCGTACGGCGCGATCACCGGCACCAGCGCCTTCACGCCGTTGCTGGCCAGCAGCTCGGCCACGAAGCCGATGCGCTGGACGTTGGTGTGCCGGTCCTCGCGGGTGAAGCCGAGGCCGGCGGAGAGGAACTCGCGGATCTCGTCGCCGTCGAGCACCTCGACCCGGTGGCCCTCGCCGCGCAGCTTCGCGGCCAGCTCGCGCGCCAGGGTCGTCTTGCCCGCGCTCGGCAGACCGGTCAGCCAGATCGTGGCGCCCGTCATGGATATCTCCTGATGCTCTGTCATCAGTGCAGCCCGCACTCGGTCTTGTTGCTCCCGGCCCAGCGGCCGGCCCTGGCGTCCTCGCCCTCCAGCACCCGCCGGGTGCAGGGCGCGCAGCCGACGGAGGGGTAGCCGTCCATCAGCAGCGGGTTGGTGAGCACGCCGTGCTCGGCGACGTACGCGTCCACGTCGGCCTGCGTCCAGCGGGCGATCGGGGAGACCTTCACCTTCTGCCGCTTGGCGTCCCAGCCGACGACCGGGGTGTTCGCCCGGGTCGGCGACTCGTCCCGGCGCAGGCCCGTCGCCCAGGCGTCGTAGCCGGTCAGGCCCTCTTCGAGGGGCTTGACCTTGCGCAGCGCGCAGCACAGGTCGGGGTTGCGGTCGTGCAGCTTCGGCCCGTGCTCGGCGTCCTGCTCGGCCACGCTCTGCCGCGGCGTCAGGGTGATGACGTTGACGTCCATCACCTCGGCCACCGCGTCCCGCGTCCCGATGGTCTCCGGGAAGTGGTAGCCGGTGTCCAGGAAGACCACGTCCACGCCCGGGAAGGCCCGCGAGGCCAGGTGCGCGACGACGGCGTCCTCCATCGAGGAGGTGACGCAGAAGCGCGCACCGAAGGTCTCGGCGGCCCAGGTCAGGATCTCCAGGGCGGACGCGTCCTCCAGGTCACGTCCCGCCTGCTCGGCGAGGTGCTGAAGGTCGGTGGTGGTGGTCACGGGGTACCTCCGTCGGAAGCGGCGGGCCCGGTGGCCCCGGGAGCCAGCAGGCCCAGGAACTTCAGCCGGAACGCCCGGCTGCAGGACCGGCATTCCCAGGCACCGTGGCCCTCCTCCGAAGGCCGCAGGTCCTCGTCCCCGCAGTACGGGCAGTGGAACGGCGCCGCTCGCTCGCTCACTTCAGGGCACCCTCTTCCGCACGGGCGGCCCAGGTGGCGAAGCGCTCGCCGTCCTCGCGCTGCGCCTCGAAGTTGCGCAGCACCCGCTCGACGTAGTCGGGCAGTTCGTCCGCGGTGACCTTCAGGCCGCGGACCTTGCGGCCGAAGCCGGGCTCCAGGCCCAGCGCGCCGCCCAGGTGGACCTGGTAGCCCTCGACCTGCCGGCCGTCCTCGTCGAGCACCAGCTGGCCCTTGAGGCCGATGTCCGCGACCTGGATGCGGGCGCAGGCGTTGGGGCAGCCGTTGAGGTTGATGGTGATCGGCTCCTGGAAGTCCGGCATCCGGCGCTCCAGTTCGTCGATGAGGGACGCGCCGCGGCCCTTGGTCTCGACGATCGCGAGCTTGCAGAACTCGATGCCGGTGCAGGCCATCGTGCCGCGCCGGAAGGGCGACGGGTTGACCTGGAAGTCCAGCGCCTCCAGCCCGGCGACCAGCGAGTCGACCTGGTCCTGCGCGACGTCGAGGATGATCATCTTCTGCTCGACGGTGGTGCGCAGCCGGTCGGAGCCGTGCGCGCCGGCGAGTTCGGCGACCTTGGTGAGGGTGGTGCCGTCGACCCGGCCGACGCGCGGGGCGAAGCCCACGTAGAAACGGCCGTCCTGCTGCGGGTGCACACCGATGTGGTCGCGCCACTTCGAGAGCGGCTGCTCCGGCGCCGGGCCGTCGACCAGCTTGCGCTCCAGGTACTCGTCCTCCAGCACCTGGCGGAACTTCGCCGGGCCCCAGTCGGCCATCAGGAACTTCAGCCGGGCGCGGTTGCGCAGCCGGCGGTAGCCGTAGTCGCGGAAGATCCCGACCACCCCGGCCCACACATCGGGCACCTCGTCGAGCGGGACCCAGGTGCCCAGGCGCTGGGCGAGCTTGGGGTTGGTGGACAGGCCGCCGCCGACCCACAGGTCGAAGCCGGGGCCGTGCTCGGGGTGGACGACGCCGACGAACGCCACGTCGTTGATCTCGTGGACCACGTCCTGCACCGGCGAACCGGAGATCGCGGTCTTGAACTTCCGCGGCAGGTTGGAGAATTCCTTGCTGCCGATGTAGCGCTGGTGGATCTCGTCCACGGCCGGAGTGCCGTCGATGATCTCGTCCGCCGCGATCCCGGCCACCGGGGAGCCGATGATGACTCGGGGGCAGTCGCCGCACGCCTCGGTCGTGGAGAGGCCGACGCCCTCCAGCTTCTCCCAGATGGCGGGGACGTCCTCGATGCGGATCCAGTGCAGCTGGATGTTCTGCCGGTCGGTGATGTCCGCGGTGCCGCGGGCGTACTGGTCGGAGACCTCGCCGATGGCGCGCAGCTGCGCCACGGTCAGCTGCCCGCCGTCGACGCGGACCCGCAGCATGAAGTACTTGTCCTCCAGCTCCTCCGGCTCCAGGACCGCGGTCTTGCCGCCGTCGATGCCGGGCTTGCGCTGGGTGTACAGGCCCCACCAGCGCATCCGCCCGCGCAGGTCGTTGGGGTCGATCGAGTCGAAGCCGGCCTTGGCGTAGATCGTCTCAATGCGTGTCCGGACGTTGAGACCGTCGTCGTCCTTCTTGAACTGCTCGTTGCCGTTCAGGGGCGTGAAGTGACCTACGGCCCACTGGCCCTCGCCGCGGTGGCGTCCGGCCTTGCGGCGGGTCGTGGCGGCTGCGGGGGATTCCGGGGTGGCGGCCATGGATGTACGTCCTTCTGGGCGGGCTCAAGGGGTCGGGACCGGCGCCGGAGACCCGTGCTGACCTGTGCGGACACACCGAAGAGCGGCGCGTGGGCGACGCGTCGGAGGTCTGCTGGGCAAGGGGGTCTCGGCGCGTCCGCGACGAGGGGGACGGCGGGGTGATCGGTGGTGCTGGGTGCTGTGCGGGGCCACGGGCCCCGCCTGGGTACAGCCTCAGCCTGCCCGACAAATGGCGCTGGACATGCGGCCGAGGTCGACGTGCCGCCGACTCACCAAGGCAATTCCAGCTCGAGACATGACGGAAGCCTGGCATGTCGCTCTCCGGCCAGTCCACCGTCATCCAGAATACGGACATCATCGTCCCGCACTGCGAGACGGTGTGGTGTGGGTCACGCCCCCGGGGAGGGCTACGGCGTTCCGTCCGCGTCCGGCGTGCGCGGTCCCGCGCCTGGCCAGGGGCCCGGAGTCGGCACGTCCGGCTCCTCGGTCACCGTGGTGTCGTACACCCGGAATCCGCGCCGCCGGTAGTTGTCCATCGCGTGCGGGCCGTCCTTGCTGCAGGTGTGCACCCAGACCCGCTTCGTCGGGGGGTGGCCCGGCCACCGTTCGGCCAGGTCCCAGGCCCGCTCGGTCCCGTACGCCAGCAGGTGGCCGCCGATCCGGCGCCCCCGGAAGGCCGGGACGAGCCCGAAGTAGACGATCTCCACGGAGCCGTCCGGCCCGGCCGCGAGCTCGATGAAGCCGGCGGGCGTGCCGCGCTCGTACGCCACCCAGGTCTCCACGCCCGGCCGCCCGAGGTACTCCGCCCACTGTGCGTACGGCCACGTCAGCCGGTCGGTCCAGGTCACGTCCCCGCCGACCGCCGTGTAGAGGAAACGGCTGAATTCCGGCGAGGGCGCCTCGGACCGGACGATACGGACGCCCTGTTCGGCCGGCGGCTCCTGCGTGGGCGGCACGTCGGTTCGCGAGGTCTGTTCGAGGTACCAGGTGGTGACCGAGATGCTCATGCGGCCAGCACATCACACCGGGGCGGGGCCCCCGGGGCCCGGCCCGGCGGCGCCCGGGCGGGGGTGGTGGCTGCCGGACCGTTCCGGGGCGTCCGGATCGTGAGACATCGGCTCACCGTGTGGAATGTCGCGCTCCGCCCGGCGGCCGGCTGTGCGGGAGTGGCGGCCGCGGGCCGGGTGGGCGGGCGCCGCGCGGTGGCCGGATCAGGTGGCCGGCCCGGCTGTCATCCTGGCGAACACCACCACATTGCCCGCGTAACCGGTGTCCGGTGAGTAGCTGCCGCCGCAGGTCAGGACGCGCAGTTCGGGGCGCCCGGTGTCGGCGTAGACCTTGCGGGCGGGGAAGTTCCGCTTGTCGAAGACCTGGACGCCGTAGACCTCGAAGACCGCGGTCCGCCCGTCCTCGCGGGTCACCCGGATCATCCGGCCCTTCTCCAGGGCGCCCAGACCGTAGAAGACGGCCGGCCCGCTGCGGTTGTCGACGTGTCCGACGAGGACGGCGGTGCCGCGCTCGCCCGGCGACGGCGCGCCTTCGTACCAGCCCGCCAGATCGGGGTCCTCGGCCGGCGGGGCCTCGATCCAGCCGTCCCGGTCCAGGCCCAGCGGCAGCACCGGGGCGGACACCGCGAGCGAGGGGATCGTCACGCGGGAGGGCGCGGAGCGGGGCAGCGGCGCCGGGGGCGGGCCGGCGGGCGGGGCGTCACCGGGGAAGAGGGAGACGGCGGCGCCCGGCTGCGGGGGCCCGTCCGCCTCGTCGGACAGCCCGTGCCGCAGCATGCCGAAGCCGGCCAGGCCGACCACGGCGAGCACACCCCACCGGGGCCGGCCCGCGGCGGCCGGCGCCGGCGCGGACGCCTCGGCCTGCTGCGGCGCCCCCGGCTGCTCCGTGGGGCTCATCGCTCACCTCCCGGTGCCGCGCGCCCCGGGAGGCACGGGTCCCCTCCGGACGCTAGGCCCGGACCGGCGCGGCGGCGACGGCAGCGCTCCGAACGGGTGACGGCAGCCGCCCGCGCACCCGACTCCCGGCCGGCGCGGAACCGGGTGCTCCACGGGGTCGGCAGGGGCCGGGACCTGGCAGGATGACGCGCATGGACATCCTCCGCAGGAACAACGTCACCGTCACCGGCAACCCGAACGGGCCTGCGGTGGTGCTGGCCCACGGGTTCGGCTGTGACCAGAACATGTGGCGCCTGACCGTGCCGGCCCTCGCCGAGCGCTACCGGGTGGTGCTGTTCGACTACGTCGGCTCGGGCCGCTCGGACCTCTCCGCGTTCTCGGCGGAGCGCTACGCGTCCCTGGACGGCTACGCCCGCGACGTGGTGGAGGTGTGCGAGGCGCTCGACCTGCGCGACGCGGTGTTCGTGGGGCACTCGGTCAGCGCGATGACCGGAGTGCTCGCCGCCCGGCAGGCACCGGAGCGCATCGGGGCACTGGTGATGGTCGCCCCGTCCCCGCGCTACATCGACGACGAGGGCTACCGCGGCGGGTTCGACGAGCAGGACATCGACGAGCTGCTGGCGTCGCTGGACTCGAACTACCTGGGCTGGTCGTCCGCGATGGCGCCAGTGATCATGGGAAACCCCGAACGCCCCGAACTGGCCGAGGAGTTGACCAACAGCTTCTGTGCCACCGACCCGGAGATGGCGCGCGTCTTCGCCCGCACCACCTTCCTGTCGGACTCCCGCGACGACCTGAAGAGCGTCGCGGTCCCGACGCTGGTGCTGGAGTGCACCGAGGACGTCATCGCCCCACGGGAGGTGGGCGCCTTCGTGCACCGGTCGATCCCCGGCTCGACGCTGGTCACCCTGGACGCCACCGGGCACTGCCCGCAGCTGTCCGCCCCCGAGGCCACCAACGAGGCCCTCACCGCCTTCCTGGCCGGACGAACATGATGTGCCGGATCGGGCAGGAGCCCGACCCGCAGGGCGCGGATGACGCGCGGTCACCGGACGCGGCGTTCGCGGCGCTGCTGGAGGACAGCGCCGAGGAGCTGTACGAGACCGCGCCGTGCGGCTATCTGTCCACGCTGATGGACGGCACCGTCGTCAAGCTCAACACCACGCTGCTGAACTGGCTCGGGAGGGAGCGGGACGAGGTGGTGGGCCGGATGCGGTTCACCGACCTGCTGACCGTGGGCGGCAAGCTCTACCACGAGACGCACTTCGCGCCGCTGCTGCGCATGCAGGGCGAGATCAGCGGGATAGCCCTGGAGATCAAGCAGGCAGGTGGGGCCCGGGTGCCGGTCCTGGTGTCCTCCGCGGTCAAGCACGGCAGCACCGGTGAGCCGCTGCTGATCCGCACCACCCTCTTCGACGCCCGCGACCGCCGCGCCTACGAGGAGGAGCTGCTGCGCGCCCGGCGGGCCGCCGAGGAGGCCGCGCGGCAGGCCGAGGCCGACCGCGCCCGGCTGCAGGACGCCCTGGCCGCGCTCCAGCAGTCCCTGCTGCCCTCGACGCTGGCCGAGGTGCCCGGCCTGGAGACGGCCGCGCACTACCACACGGCGTCCCCCGACCAGCTCGGCGGCGACTTCTACGACGTGTTCGCCGTGGACGGCAAGCGCTGGGCGTTCTTCCTGGGCGATGTGTGCGGCAAGGGCCCCAAGGCCGCGGCGGTGACCTCGCTGACCCGCTACACCCTGCGCGCCGCGGCCCTCCACGACCCCGACCCGGTCGCCGCGCTGTCCACCCTCAACACGGTGCTGCACGAGCGCTACTCGGGCGGCGACCCGCGCTACTGCACCGCCATCTTCGGCGTCGTCGAACCCGACCCCGACAGCGGCCACGTCAGCGTGAGCCTGGCCTCCGGCGGACACCCCCCGGCGCTGGTCCTGCGCTCCGGCGGCACCAGCGACTTCCTGCCCACCCCCGGCGGCCTGCTGGTCGGCATCCTGCCCGCCCCGCGCTTCACCACCGCCACCACCACGCTCGCCCCGGGCGACACGCTCCTGCTCTACACCGACGGGCTCACCGAAGCGCGCACCGGCGCGGACCGGACCGCCCTGTACGGTGACGAGGCGCTGCGCGCCTTCGCCGCCGGCCACGCCGGAAAGCCCCCGCAGGCCGTCATCCGCGCCCTCATCGGTCTGCTGGACGGCTTCGGCGACGGGCTCGACGACGACACCGCGCTGCTCGCCCTCGGCGTCCCGGCCGAACCCGGGACCGCCGCCCCCGCCCCCGTCCCCGCCGCGAAGAACACCCGATGAGCTTGCAGATCACCGTCCGAGACGCCGCGACCGGTCCCGTCCTGGAGATCGCCGGCGACCTCGACCACGCGCACGCCGCCGAGCTGCGCGAACTGGTCGCCGCCCGCACCCTCCAGCCGGGCCAGTGCCTGGTACTGGACCTGGCCGCCATGGAGTTCTGCGACTCCAGCGGCATCACCGCCCTGATCGCCGCCCGCAACCACGCGCACGCCGCCCGGGCGGACATCGCCCTGGCCGCCGTCCCCGCCAACACCCGGCGCGTGCTGCGCATCGTCGGCCTCGACCAGGTCTTCACCCTGCTCCCCGACAGCGGCGCGGCCACCCGCTCCTGAGCGGCCCCGCCCGCGCCGCACCGGGCACGGGCGGGGCCGCGGACGGGGCAGGAAAGATGACGGCCCGTCAGTCCGTGCCGGCCGGGGCGCCGTCGGCCCCGAACGCCGCCTCCGCGAGTCGCTCGACCTGGTCCGGGTCCGGGGACCAGCAGTAGAGCATCACCTCGTCCGCGCCGATGGCCCGGTACTCGGCCACCGCGGCGCGGATCCGCGCCGGTGTGGTGAGGAGACCGTTCACGATGTGCTCGGTGTGGCCGTTGTCCGGTCCGTAGTACGCGCGCAGGTCCGCGCGGGCGCGGGCCAGGACGGGCTCCGCTCCGAGCGCCACATTGACCTGGGCCAGCAGCCGGGGCCGGCCGGTGCGCCCGGCGCGGGACCAGGCGGCCGCCACGTCCCGGAACATCCGGTCCATGTGCCGGGGCGGCAGCGCGGCGCCGAGGAAGCCGTCGCCCCAGCGGGCGACGCGCTCCACCACGGCGGGCACGAACCCGCCGAACAGCACCTCGGGCCCGCCGGGCCGTGCCGGGGCGGGACCGATCGGGCCGACGTCCGCGGAGAGCGGCGCACCGGACCAGATCCGCCGCAGGGCCGCCAACTGCGTGTCGAGCCGGCGGCCCCGGGTACGGATGTCGACGCCGGCGGCCAGATAGTCGTCCTCGCGCCCGCCGATGCCGATGCCGAGCGTGAAGCGCCCGCCGGAGAGCAGATCGAGGGTGGCGGCCTGCTTGGCGAGCAGCGCGGTGCGGTGCAGCGGGGCGAGCAGCACCTCGGTCTGCAGCCGGATCCGGGACGTGGCGCCGGCCAGGGTGGCAAGCGTGATCAGCGGCTCGGGGTTGTCGAACACCAGCCGGTCGAGCAGGGCGACGGCGCTGAAGGGGGTGGCTTCGGCGCGCCGGGCCCAGCTCAGCAGCTGGGCGGGGTCGCCGATGGGAAGGCCGAGACCTACGGACACGGGAACTCCTCCGGAAAGGGCATGCGGTGCATGAGCGCATGCGGGCATGAGTAAGCGCGGATCGTGCTGTCGCCCACTCATTCGGTCACGCGCGTGCCGTACGCGCGGACTGCTCCCGTTCTGCGACGTCCTTCTGGAGAGCTGATGTCAGAGTGCCCTCACCCTACGAAGGGCGGCGGCGGGCCGCACCCGGTTTTTCCGCTCGGGGCCGGGCGCGGTCCCGGACCCGCCCCGGGTGGTGCGGTCCCGGACCCGTCCGCCTCACGTCCGCCGTGCCGCCACCACCGCCGGTGCCAGTGATTGCGGCAGCAGGTGGACGGGCCGCGGCGGCATCCGGACCTCCACCGCCACCCCGTCCGCGAAGCGGTACGGCCGGTGCGCCAGCACGCCCCCGAGATGGCGGCGCAGCCGGGAGAGTTCGGCGCGTACGGTGACCGTGCGGGTGGCGTCCCCGAACAGGTCCCGGGCGAGCTCCGCGGCGCTGCGCCCCTGCGGATGCACGGCGAGGACGAACAGCAGCTCGGCGTGGCGCGGGGTCAGCTCGTGCGACCAACTGCCGGCCGGGCCGCTGACCGTGACGGCGGCGCCGTCCCGCCCGCTGACGTCCAGCACCACGCTGCCCGGCCCGGCCTCCCGGGCCGGCCGGCCGAGCCGGATCAACCAGCCGCCGGGCAGCGGCTCCAGACCGCACATCCCGTACCGGGGCAGCCACAGCGGCCCGGCCTCGGGCACCTTGGGCAGGGCCACCCGGTCCGGTGGCGTCAGGCCCGTCACGCCCACCACCCAGCCGTGCGGGTCGACGGCCAGCGCCCGCCCGTCGAGCCGTGCCAGTACCGGCGCCGCGCTCGACCGCAGCCGCTCAAGGGACCGGTGGTGGCGGGTGCGCAGTTCGCCCTCGGCGAGCCGGGCGACGGCGGACACCAGGGAGAGCGTGGTGGGGTGGAAGGTGTGCGCCGGGCCGCTGAGGTCCACGGTGCCCAACAGGCGTCCGTCGCGCGGGTCGTGCAGCGGCGCGGCGGCACAGGTCCACTGGTGGTGGCTGCGCACGAAGTGCTCGGCGGAGTGCACCAGCACCGGACGGCGGGCCACCAGCGCGGTACCGATCGCGTTGGTGCCGACGGTGTCCTCCGTCCAGTCGGCGCCCTTGTCGAAGCCCAGCCGGTCGGCCATCCGGCGGACCGGGGCGCTGCCCTCCCGCCACAGCACCCGGCCCTCGGCGTCCGTGACGACCATGATCTGCTGCGCCGCGTCGGCGTTCGCCAGCAGCCCGTCGTTGAGCACCGGCAGCACCGCCGCCAGCTGCGACGTGCCCCGCCGGTGCTCCAACTCGGCCACCGGCAGCAGACGTTGGGGCTGTTCGCCG
The DNA here is from genome assembly GCF_001729485.1 of Streptomyces lydicus. Lineage (GTDB taxonomy): Bacteria > Actinomycetota > Actinomycetes > Streptomycetales > Streptomycetaceae > Streptomyces > Streptomyces lydicus_D. The sequence continues at coordinate 5,914,421 of NZ_CP017157.1, read as the reverse complement.
TCCGGATCCAGGCCGGACGTCCGCACCCGGCGCCAGGACTCGCCGATCACCGCGCGGGGCTCGGCCGGCGGCGCCTCGGGCGGCGTGTCGTCGGCGAGCGCGGCCTCGTGGACGTGCGCGAGCCGACGAGCGGTCACCCGGATGTCCTGGGCCGACCGGACGGCGCTGTCGAGCGGTCTCTCGATCGGTCTGTCGCTCACGCTGCTCTCCGTTGTGCATGTCCGCCGGCCGGTGCCCGTCGTGCCGTCACCGGGCCGTCAGGGCAGCGTCATTGTGGCGATCCGCCGGGGCGCACTGCAACGCACTGCAACCGTTGTGGCCTATGACGCCCTCCGGGGACGCTGAGCGAAGCGGCCGATGGCCTCTCGCCACCGCGGGGTGCGCCGGTCACCCGTCGGCGAACCCGCCGGTTGTCGCCGGGATTCCATCGGCCGCGCACGACGGTCCGCAGGGTGTGGGGGAGGGGGCTCGCCATGGTGGCCGGTCCACGCGTCGTGGTGATCGCGGCGGGCGAAGGGGTGCGCAGCGCCCGGGCCGCCCGGCTGGCCGCCCACTACGGTGTCCCGCGCATGCCCGCGGTCGACGTCCTGCTCGATCGGCACGCCCTGCCGGCCGACGGCTACGTCGTCGACAGCAGTCCGCACCTGCTCGACCGGGTGGCCGGCTCCGGTGGTCTGCTGCCCGCGCTCGCCTTCGCCGACCTCGTGGTGCTGCTGCGCGACGCCGGCTGGTCCGGCGCGGACGAGACCTGCCGGCTGCTGCGCTACTACGAGGCGCGCGGGGTGCTGGTCGGATTCCCGCCGCAGGTCGCGGACCAAGAGGTCATCGAGGCGGTCGACGCCGCGCTGCGCGGGCGCACCGCGCCGGACCCGCCGGCCCCGCCGGAGCCCGGCGAGGTGTGCCGGGCCGGCCCGGGCCCGGGCGGCCCCTGAGACCGGGAGCGGTGCCGGGTCGGCGCGGCACCGCTCCCCGGCCGGCGCGGCGGCGGCAACCCCCTGTCCCCGTCCCTTCGCGAGGCAACGGCCCGGAGGGACGGGGAGCCGCCGCTGCGCCGAACCCCCGGCGGGGGCCTGGTCAGCGGTCGAGCACCGGGCGCGCACGCGCCACGATCGCGGCGAGGTCCAGTGTGTGCGGCAGCGTGCCGAAGGCCGCGCCCGCGTCGCCGCCCAGACGCGAGGCGCAGAACGCGTCCGCGACCTCCGGCGGCGCGTACCGCACCAGCAGCGAGCCCTGCAGCACCAGCGCCATCCGCTCCACCAGGCGCCGGGCCCGCGCCTCGATGCCCTCCAGGTCGGCGAGTTCGGTGAGCATCCCCTTGATCGCCCGGTCCAGCCGGTGGTCCGCGCCCCGCGCCGTACCGATCTCGGTCAGGAAGGCGTGCAGCGCCGGGGGTTCGCGGCGCAGGGCCCGCAGCACGTCCAGCGCCTGGACGTTGCCGGAGCCCTCCCAGATCGAGTTCAGCGGTGCCTCGCGCAGCAGCCTGGGCAGCCCCGACTCCTCGACGTAGCCGTTGCCGCCCAGGCACTCCAGCGCCTCGGTCACCATCGGCGTGCACCGCTTGGTCACCCAGTACTTCGCCGCCGGGACCGCCAGCCGCAGCAGGTGCCGGTCCTGCTCGGTGTCCGCGTCGTACGCGGCCGCCAGCCGCAGCGCCAGCGTGGTCGCCGCCTCCGACTCCAGCGCCAGGTCGGCCAGCACGTTGCGCATCAGCGGCAGGTCGGCCAGCCGGCTGCCGAACGCCTCGCGGTACGCGGTGTGGTGCAGCGCCTGCGCCGCCGCCTGGCGCATCACCGCGGCCGCGGCGCTGACGCAGTCCAGCCGGGTCGCCGCCACCATCTCGATGAGCGTCGCGATCCCGCGTCCCTCCTCGCCGACCCGGCGGGCCCAGGTCCGCCCGTCGAACTCGACCTCGGCCGAGGCGTTGGAGCGGTTGCCGAGCTTGTCCTTGAGCCGCTGGAGCCGGAAGGAGTTGCGGCTGCCGTCCGGCAGCACCCGCGGCAGCAGGAAGCAGGTGAGCCCCCCGGGTGCCCGGGCCAGTACCAGGAAGGCGTCCGACATCGGCGCCGAGCAGAACCACTTGTGCCCGGTCAGCGCGTACTCGCCGGGCGCGGCCAGCGGCTCGGCGCGGGTGGTGGTGGCCCGCAGGTCGCTGCCGCCCTGCTTCTCCGTCATCGCCATGCCGGCCAGCGCCCCGCCCTTCTCGGCGGCCGGGCGCAGCTCCTGCTCGTAGATCCGCGAGGTCAGCAGCGGCTCCCACACGGCGGCCAGCTCCGGCTCGGCGCGCAGGGTGGGGACCGCCGCGTGGGTCATCGACAGCGGGCAGCCGTGGCCCGCCTCGGCCTGGGTCCACGTGATGAAGCCGGCGGTGCGGCGGACATGGCCGTCGGGGCGGGACCAGGCGTCGGTCAGGCCGGCCGTCACGGCGTGGCCCAGCAGCCGGTGCCAGGCCGGGTGGAACTCCACCTCGTCGACGCGGTGGCCGTAGCGGTCGTGGGTGTGCAGGACGGGCGGGTGGCGATTGGCCTGTTCGCCCCACTGCTGGGCGTGGGCCGAGCCGGCCGCCCGCCCCAGCCGGCCCAGTTCCTCCCGTGCCTCGTCCTGCCGGCCGTCGGCGACGTACCGGGCGATGCCTTCGGTGAGGGCGGGGTCGTTGGCGAAGACGTCGTAGCCGACCAGCGGCGGGGGCTGGTTGGTGACCGTATGAGTGGTGGCTGCCATGCCGGATACGGTAAGGAGGTGCAGCCGGCAAACGAACCAACCGAGCGGGCGGGCCGTCTGACCAGGGCCCGCGTTCTGTACCGCAATGTCTCCACGCGCCGGCTGGCCTGGCTCCTGCTCAAGGACATCGTGCACTCCTGCATGACGTACCGGGTCACCGGTCTGGCCGCGGAGGCCGCGTTCTGGTGCCTGCTGTCGCTGCCGCCGCTGATCCTCGGGCTGCTCGGCGTCCTCGGCTACACGCAGGCGTGGATCGGGCACGACACCCTCGACAACGTCCGTCAGCACATCCTCGGCGCGGCCGGCACGGTGCTCTCCGACAAGGGCGTGAACGAGATCGCCCGGCCGCTGCTGAACGACGTCTTCACCGGCCGCCGCCCCGACGTCATCTCGATCGGCTTCGCCCTCGCGCTGTGGTCCGGTTCGCGCGCGCTGAACGTCTTCGTCGACACCATCACGATCATGTACGGGCTCGACGGCCGGCGCGGCATCGTCAAGACGCGGCTGCTGTCCTTCGTGCTCTACCTCGCCGGGCTGCTGGTCGGCGCCGTCGCGCTGCCGCTGATGGTGGCCGGCCCCGACACGGTGGTGGGCCTGCTGCCGGCCAGTGAGCACGTCATCCGGGCGCTGTACTGGCCGATCGTCCTGCTGGTGTCGGTCGCCTTCCTCACCACCCTCTACCACCTGTCCGTGCCCGTCCGTTCGCCCTGGCCGGAGGACATCCCCGGCGCGGTGGTCGCACTCGGCATCTGGGTGCTCGGCAGCTTCCTGCTGCGGCTCTACCTCACCTCGACGGTCGAGGGGCCCACGATCTACGGGTCGCTGGCCGCGCCGGTCGCGGTGCTGCTGTGGATCGGGGTGTCCGCCTTCGCGGTCCTGGTGGGCGCGGCGATGAACGCGGCACTGGACCGGGTGTGGCCGTCGGCCGCCACCGCGGAGGCGCGCGAGGAGATGGCGCGCCGGGCGGCGGCGAAGCGGGGCGCCGACGCCGACGGGCAGGGCGACTGAGCGCAGGAACCATTGACAGCCCGCGACCCCGGGCCGATGATCCTTGCCCACAGGGCTGCGAACGAAAGTTCACCTGGCGAACTCAGCCGCCCGTGGACCCGCCCGCGCCCCAGCCGCCCCGGCCGCACCCGCACCCGCGCGCCGCGTCCGTGACTCGTGAATCCGAGGTCCCATGTCCCCCTCCGGTCCGCCCCCGCCCCCCGGCACGTCCGGCAACGCCGCGGCCCCCGCCGGCCGGCGCCACACCTTCCGCTCCGTCGCGCCGGTGCTCGCCCTGTGCTGGCTCGCGGTCTTCTTCGACGGGATGGACGTCAACGTCTACGGCGCCGTCATGCCGCACCTGCTCGACGACCCAGGTCTCCGCCTCACCCCCGGCACGGCCGGCACGATCGGCAGCTGGACCACCTTCGGCATGCTGATCGGCGCGCTCGGCACCGGCACCCTCACCGACTGGCTGGGCCGCCGCCCGGTCCTGGTCACCAGCGTGCTGCTGTTCTCCGCGGGCTCGGCGGTCTGCGCGCTCTCCGGCACGGCCGCGCCCTTCGGCGCCGGCCGCTTCCTGGCCGGCCTCGGGCTCGGCGGCCTGATGCCCCTCTGCCTGTCCGTGGTGCTGGAGTTCGCCCCGCCGCGCCGGGCCGCGCTCGCCACCGGCCTGCTGATGACCTCGTACCACGCGGGCGGCATGGCCGCGACCGGCCTCGGCCTGGCGCTCGCCCCCACCCTCGGCTGGCGCTGGGTCTTCTGGGCCGGCGTCCTGCCCGCCGTCATCGCCGCGCCCCTGCTGCTGCGGCTGCTCCCGGAATCCCCCGGCGTGCTGCTCGCCAGGGGCCGCACCGCGGAGGCCGACGCGGTCGCCGACCGCTACGGCCTGCCCCGCCCGGCCCCCGCCGACGCGCCGGCCCACGGTCCCAAGGGCCGTCTGGACGCGGTGCGCGCCCTCTTCCGCCCCGGCGTCCGCCGGGCGACGCCGCTGCTCTGGCTCGCCTCGTTCGCGGGCCTGCTGCTGGTCTACGGCGTCAGCACCTGGCTGCCGCAGATGATGCGCGCGGCCGGCTACGGCCTGACGTCCTCGGTCAGCTTCCTGCTCGTCATCAACGCCGGCGGCATCGTCGGCATGCTGATCGCCGGCCGCACCGCCGACCGCTACGGCCCGGTCAAGGTCTCCGCCCTCTGGTTCCTGCTGACCGCCGCCGGCGCCCTGCTCCTCGGCGCCCGGCTGCCACTCGCCCTCACCTACGTCGTGGTCGCGGTCACCGGCGTCTGGCTCTTCAGCGCCCAGGTGATGGTCTACGCGGCCGCCGACCGCGTCTACCCGGCCGCCCAACGGGCCACCGGCCTGGGCTGGGTCACCGGCATCGGCCGCACCGGAGCGGTGGTCGGCCCCTGGCTGGGCGGCGCCCTCGCCGCCTCCGGCAACGACCGGCTCGGCTTCACCGCCTTCGCGTCGGCCGGCCTCCTGGGCGCCCTCGCCATCGGACTCGTACCGCTCGCCCGCCGGACCGGCCGCCCGGCGGCCACGCCGTCACCGGCCCCGGCGGGCGCCGAGTAGCGCGCGGGAACGGCCCCCGGAACCGCCGCGGCTACCGCCGGGGCCGGCGGGTCACAGGGGCGCGATGCGGGCGTACCGGCCCGCCACGCGGAGGTCGGCCTCGATGGCGGTGGCGGCCTCGCGCAGCGCCGGCAGGATCGCGGCGCGGGCCTCCTCCGGGGTGCAACGGCCCGCGTGCGTCGAGACGTTGACCGCGGAGACCACGCGGCCGGTGCGGTCGTGGACCGGGACGGCCAGGGAGCGCAGGCCCTCCTCCAGCTCCTCGTCGACGAGCGCGTAGCCGTCGGCGCGGACCTGCTCCAGGAGCGCGCCGAGCCGCTCCGGGTCGGTCACGGTGTGCCGGGTCAGCGGGGTGCGGGCGGTGCGGGCCAGGCGTTCGGAGCGTTCGGCGGGGGGCAGGCCGGCGAGGAGGACGCGGCCCATGGACGTGGGGTACGCCGGGAAGCGGGTGCCCAGGGTGATGTTGACGCTCATGATGCGCACGGTGGGGACGCGGGCGACGTACTGGATCTCGTCGCCGGACAGCACCGCCATCGACGCGGAGTCGTGCACCCGCTCGACCAGCGCCACGAGGTGCGGCTGGGCGAGGGCGGGCAGCGTCAGGCCCGACAGGTGCGCGAAGCCCAGCTCCAGCACCTTCGGCGTGAGCCGGAAGAGCTTGCCGTCGGTGGTGAGGTAGCCGAGGTGCGCCAGCGTGATCAGGGCCCGGCGGGCGGTGGCGCGTGCCAGGCCGGTGGCCTCCGCCACGGCGGTCAGCGGGAGTTCGGCACGGCCGGCGCCGAACGCGGTGAGCGTGAGCAGCCCGCGGGCCAGCGACTCCACGAACTCCGGCCCCAGTTCCTGCTTGGAGGCGCGCATCCAGGTGGCGTGCGGCGGATGGCCCGCGGGGGTGCCGGGCGCGGGCGGGCCGCCCCCGGGTGCGGCGAGGGCGTCCGCCATCGCCGCGACCGTCTCGCGGAGCCGGGGGAGCACCGCGTCGGGCAGCTCCGCCGCGCTCAGCCGGCTGGTGTGGCTGACGACGCTGAGCGCGCAGACCGTGCGGCCGGCGGCGTCCCGGACCGGCACCGCGACGGCGACCAGCCCCGGTTCGATGAGCTGGTCGTCGAGGGACCAGCCGGCGGTGCGGGCGGCGGACACCCGCGCCTCGAAGCCGGCGGCCGCGGCGGCCGGGTCGTCGTCGGCGGGCCGCGGCGGTACGGCGGGGAAGCCGGCGTCCGTCGGGTCGGCCGCCCGGCGCGACCGCCAGCGCCGCCAGTCCGCCGCCGTCCAGGTGTCCGCGAACAGCGCGCCGGGCGCGCCCCGTTCGGCGGGCAGCAGATCGCCGATGCGGAAGGCGAGCGACATCGCGCGGCGGCGGGTCGCCTGGTGCACGAAGCGGACACCGTCGCCGTCGGGCACCGCGAGCGAGACCGACTCGTCCAGCTCGTCGGCCAGCCGGTCGGCGAGCGGGCCGAGCCGGTCGGGGAGTTCGGACGCGGCGAGGTAGGCGTTGCCGAGCTCCAGCAGCCGCGGCGCCGCCACTGCATCGCGGCCCTCGGTCCGTACGTAGCCCAGCCGGGCCAGGGTGCTCAGCACGCGGTCCACGGTGGAGCGGGCGAGGCCGGTGGTGCGCACCAGGTCGCCGACCGACCGGCGGCCGGCGCCGGCCGCCAGTTCCCGCAGCACGGACAGGCCGCGCATCAGCGGGCCCACCGCCTCCGGTGGCGGGGCCGGCGACGCGGGAGCGGTCGGGGCGGGGTGGGTCATGGCCTCTCCATCGTGCGGTGATCTCGTCGGAACGGTACCCGGCGGCCCGTTGACAGGGCCCGGGACGGGGACCAAACTCGGAGCGCGCAGAGATGAACTTTAGTTCACTGAGCGAACGGCGGTGGTCTGCGGGCCGACCGCACGGACGAGCCGGCGCGTACCAGGCAGAACGACCCGAGGGCGAGGACATGGCCGCTATCCGTTCCCTGCGAGACGCCGTCGCGGAGCTGATCCACGACGGCGACACCGTGGCACTGGAGGGGTTCACCCACCTCATCCCGTTCGCGGCGGCGCACGAGATCATCCGGCAGGGCGTCAAGGACCTCACGCTCGCCCGGATGACGCCGGACGTGGTCTACGACCAGCTGATCGGCGCCGGCGCGGCCCGCAAACTGGTCTTCTCCTGGGGCGGCAACCCGGGCGTCGGCTCGCTGCACCGCTTCCGGGACGCGGTGGAGAACGGCTGGCCCGCCCCGCTGGAGATCGACGAGCACAGCCACGCCGGCATGGCCAACCGCTACGCGGCGGGCGCGGCCAGGCTCCCGTTCGCGGTGCTGCGCGGCTACCGCGGCAGCGACATTCCGGGCCGCACGCCCACCGTCGCCACCGTCACCTGCCCCTTCACCGGCGAGGAACTGGCCGCCGTCGCCGCGCTCAACCCGGACGTCACGGTCATCCACGCGCAGCAGGCCGACAAGGACGGCAACGTGCAGCTGTGGGGCCTGACGGGGGTGCAGAAGGAGGCGGCGCTCGCCGCCCGCCGGGTCCTGGTCACCGTCGAGGAACTCGTCGACGGCCCGTTGGAGCCGCGGCCCGGCGGGGTCGTCCTGCCCGGCTGGGTCGTCGACGCGGTCGCCGTCGTGCCCGGTGGCGCCCACCCCTCCTACGCGGCCGGCTACTCGGTCCGCGACAACGCCTTCTACCGGCAGTGGGACGGCATCGCGCGGGACCGCGCGGCGTTCGGCCGGTGGCTCGCGGAGAGCGTACGGGGGGAGGGGGGAGCGGAACCGGGGGTGGCGGCGGAACCGGACGCGGCGCGGCAGCCGGCTCCGGCGCAGGAGCCGGCCGGGGTGCCCCGGGCCCGCGCCACCGCCGCCCCCGCCCCCCGCTGCACACCTGACGAGCTCATGGAGGTCAACGCGGCCCGCGCGCTGGCCGGTGCCCGCACCTGCTTCGTCGGCATCGGGCTCCCCAGCACGGCCGCCAACCTCGCCCGGCGCACCGCCGATCCGGACCTGGTGTTGATCTACGAATCCGGCACCATCGGCGCCAAGCCGACCCGGCTGCCGCTGTCCATCGGGGACGGCGAGCTCGCCGACACCGCCGACTCCGTGGTGTCCGTGCCGGAGATGTTCAACTACTGGCTGCAGGGCGGCCGGATCGACGTCGGCTTCCTCGGCGCCGCACAGGTCGACCGGTTCGCCAACATCAACACCACCGCCGTCCGCCGTGGCCCCGGCAGGCCCGAGGGGCGGCTCCCCGGGGCCGGCGGCGCACCCGAGATCGCCGCCAACTGCGGCCGGGTGCTGCTGGTGCTGCGGCACAGCCGCCGCAACTTCGTCGACCGGCTGGACTTCGTGACCACCCTCGGCCACGGCAGCGGCCCCCGGGACCGCGCGGCGCTCGGCCTGCCCGGCGCCGGCCCCACCGCCGTCATCACCGACCTCGGGGTACTGCGCCCCGACCCCGACACCGCGGAACTCGTCCTGACCGAACTCCACCCCGGGGTGACGGTCGATCAGGTACGGGCGGCCACCGGCTGGGAGCTGAAGGTGGCCGGCCGGCCGGTCGTCACGGCGCCGCCCACCGACGACGAACTCGCCGCCCTGCGTGCCCTGAAGGCCGCCGCCGGCCGGCCGGCCCCCGCACCCACCGCGCACCGGAGCACCCCCTCCCGGAAGGACACCGCAGCCCCGTGATCACCGACCGCCCCCGGGACGTCTACGTCGTCGACGCCGTCCGCACCCCGATCGGCAAATACGGCGGCGCGCTGTCCGGCGTCCGCCCCGACGACCTCGCCGCGCACGTCGTCAGGGCCCTGGTGGACCGCGCGCCGGGCCTGGACCCGGCCACGATCGACGACGTCCACTTCGGCAACGCCAACGGCGCGGGCGAGGAGAACCGCGACGTGGCCCGGATGGCGGTGCTGCTCGCCGGGCTGCCGGTGACCGTGCCCGGCGTCACCGTCAACCGCCTCTGCGGCTCCGGGATGGAGGCCGTCATCCAGGCCGCCAGGGCCGTCGCGCTGGGCGACGCCTCGGTGGCCGTGGCCGGCGGCGTGGAGTCGATGAGCCGGGCGCCCTGGGTGCTCCCCAAGCCCGAACGGGCCTTCCCCGCCGGCCCGCAGACCCTGCACTCCACCACCCTCGGCTGGCGGCTGACCAACCCCCGGATGCCCGACGCGTGGACGGTGTCGCTGGGCGAGGGCGCGGAGCTGATCGCCGACCGCTACGGCCTCACCCGCGAACAGCAGGACGCCTACGCGCTGGCCAGCCACCGGAAGGCGGCGCGGGCCTGGGAGGACGGCGCCTTCGACGCGGAGACCGTGCCGTACGGCGCGGACGGGGTGCGGGGCGGCGACGGCGCCGACGGGGCACCCGTGCGCGACGAGTGCGTACGCGCCGACACCTCGCGTCAGGCGCTGGCCGCGCTACGCCCGGTCTTCCGCGCGGACGGGGGCACGGTCACCGCCGGCAACTCCTCGCCGCTCAACGACGGTGCGGCCGCCCTGCTCCTGATGGACGAGGCGGGCCTGCGCGCCTCCGGTTGCGCACCGCTCGCCCGGATCCGCGGCAGCGCGGTCACCGGCATCGAGCCGCAGCTCTTCGGGCTCGGCCCGGTCGAGGCGGCCCGACGGGCCCTGGCGAAGGCCGGCCGCGGCCTCGACGCGCTGCACACCGTCGAACTGAACGAGGCGTTCGCCGCGCAGGCCCTCGGCTGTCTGGCCGGCTGGCCCGAGCTCGACCCCGCCCTGGTCAACCCGCACGGCGGCGCCCTCGCCCTCGGCCACCCGCTGGGCGCGTCCGGTGCCCGGATCGTGGGCGCGGTCGCCCACCGGCTGGCGGCCGCCGGCTCCGGCACGGGGCTCGCGACGCTCTGCATCGGCGTGGGGCAGGGCCTGGCCGTCGTCCTCGAACGCTAGGCCGTGCCTTTTGGACCATGCCGGGCCCGCGACGCCCGGCACCGCGCCTCCCCGGACCGCCCGACCACCACCGCAACGGAAGACGGCAGCCATGACCCGTATCCCGCCCACCCCGGCCCCGCCGGCCTTCGTGCCCGGTGCCCCGCTCACCGGCTCCCGGCCGCTGTCCGCCGCCCCGCCGCTGCCCACCCAGGCCGCCGTGAGCCGTGAGATGGCCGCCCTGCACGCCGCCGCCGAACGGGACCGCGACGGGGGCGCCCCCGCCCCGGAGCACCCCGCGCGGAACTACCCCCCGTACCGCAGCAGCACCTCCCGCCACCCGCACCGGCCGCTGGTCGAGATCGACCACCGGGCCGACCCGGAGGCCGTGGAACTGTCCGGGCCCGCCTTCGGCGTCACCGACCTCACCGACCTCGACGCCGACCTGACCCGGCAGCACCCGGGTGAGCCGCTCGGCGAACGCCTCACCGTCACCGGACGCGTCCTGGACCGCGGCGGCCGGCCGGTACGCGGCCAGCTCGTCGAGATCTGGCAGGCCAACGCCTCCGGCCGGTACGCCCACCGGCGGGATCAGCACCCCGCCCCGCTCGACCCGAACTTCACCGGCGCCGGGCGCTGCCTGACCGATGACGAGGGCCGCTACGCGTTCACCACCGTCAAGCCCGGCGCCTACCCGTGGCGCAACCACGACAACGCCTGGCGCCCGGCCCACATCCACTTCTCGCTCTTCGGCACGGCCTTCACCCAGCGGCTGATCACCCAGATGTACTTCCCCGGCGACCCGCTCCTCCCGTACGACCCGATCCTCGGCTCGGTCACCGACCCCGCCGCGCGCGCCCGCCTGGTGGCCGCCTACGACCACCAACTGACGTGCCCAGAACGCTCGTTGGGCTACCGCTGGGACATCGTCCTGGACGGCCCGTCCGCCACCTGGACCGAGGAGGGCCGCTGATGCCCCGCGCCACCACCCGCCCGCAGCCGGCCGGCCGGGAGCCGGGCGCCGCCCCCGCCGCACCGCTCGCCCCGACGCCCTCGCAGACCATCGGGCCGTTCTTCGGCTACGCCCTGCCGCTCCCCGGCGGCGGGCAGATCGCCCCGGCCGGCCACCCGGACACGGTCACCGTGCACGGCCTCGTACGGGACGGCACCGGCGCGCCGGTGCCCGACGCGCTGCTGGAGTTCTGGCAGGCGGGCCCGGACGGCAGCCTCACCGGGGCGCCCGGCTCACTGCGCCGCGACCCGGTCACCGGCGCCGCGATCGGCCGCAACGGCGTGGACTTCACCGGCTTCGGGCGGGTACCGACCGACGCCGACGGGCGCTACGTCCTGCACACCCTGCCCGCGACCGCCCCCGCCGGGCGCCCGGACGCCGCGCCCCACCTCGCGGTGTGCGTCTTCGCCCGCGGACTGCTCCACCACCTCGCCACCCGCGTCTACTTCCCCGAGCACGCCACGGCCAACGCCGCCGACCCGCTGCTGGCGCGGCTGCCCACCGAGCGGGCCCGCACCCTGCTCGCCCGCGCGGACGGCCCCGGCCGCTACCGCTTCGACGTCCAGCTGCAGCAGACGGCGGACGGCACGCACGAGGAGACGGTCTTCCTTGCCTTCCGCTGACCGGCCCGGCGCCGACGACACCCCGCCCGCACGTCCGTGTCCCGAGGCCGACGTGGGGCTGCTCGCCCCCTCCCGGGCCGGCTCGGCGGTGGCCGACGCCACCGGTGACGCCGGGTACCTGCGCGCGCTGCTCGACGCCGAGGCCGCCCTGACCCGGGCCCAGGCCGCGGTGGGCCTCGCCCCGGCCGCGGCGGGCGCCGCGGTCACCGCGGCCGCCGCCCGGACCCGCCCCGACCCGCACGGCCTCGCCCTGCGCGCCCGCGCGGCCGGGAACCCCGTCGTCCCGCTCGTCGCCGACCTGACCGCCGCGGTCGCCGCGCACGATCCCGTCGCCGCGGCCCACGTCCACCGGGGCGCCACCAGCCAGGACATCCTCGACACCGCCACCATGCTGGTGTGCGCCCGTGCCCTGGACCTCCTGCTGCCGGACCTCGCCCGTACCGCCGACGCGCTGCGCCGTACGGCCGAGCGGCACCGCGACACCCCCATGGCCGGCCGCACCCTGACCCAGCACGCGGTGCCGACCACCTTCGGCCTCAAGGCGGCCGGCTGGCGCAGCCTGGTGCTCGACGCCCACGCACGGCTCGCGGCCGTACGGTCCTCACTGCCCGCCCAACTGGGCGGCGCGGCCGGCACCCTCGCGGCCTTCCACGCCTACGCGGAGGCCGCGGCGGCGGCCGCCCCCGCGGCACCGGACCTCGGCCCGCGCCTCCTCGCCGCCTACGCCGCCGAGACCGGACTCGCCGAACCGGCCCTGCCCTGGCACACCTTGCGCACCCCGGTCGCCGACCTCGCCGGTGCGCTGGCCTTCACCGCGGGTGCCCTCGGCAAGCTCGCGGCCGACGTCCTGAGCCTGGCCCGTACGGAAACCGGCGAGCTGGCCGAGGGCAGCGGCGGCGGCTCCTCCGCCATGCCGCACAAGGCGAACCCGGTGCGCGGCACGCTCCTCGCGGCCGCCGCCCGTCAGGTCCCGGCCCTCACCGCCGTGCTGTACGGCTCCCTCGCCGCCGAGGACGAGCGCCCGGCCGGTGCCTGGCACGCCGAATGGCAGCCGCTGCGGGACGCCCTGCGGCTGGTCGGCGGCGCCGCCCGGGACGCCGCCGAACTGACCGCGGACCTGCGGGTCGACCCGCGGCGGATGCGGCACAACCTCGACGCGACCGGCGGACTGGTCGTCACCGAACGCCTCGTCGCGGCCCTCACCGCCCTGACGGGCCGCGGCGAGGCCCGCCGCATCGTGGACGCGGCGGCCCGGCGGACCGCGCAGGACGGCACGCCACTCCACGACGCGCTGCGCGCGGAGCTGGACGAGAGCCGGTCCGCCGCCCTCCCCGAAGACCGCCTGCGTCAACTCCTCGACCCCACCACGTACACGGGGTCCGCCGGCGCGCTCGTGGACCGCGCGCTGGCCCGCACCCCGCACGACCCACAGGAGCCCGGATGACCCGCCCGCCCGCCGCCCCCGGCGCGCCGCCGCACCACACCGTCGACGGCCCGGACACCGCCCCGCCCCTGCTCCTGGGCCCCTCCCTCGGCACCACCCGCGCCGTCTGGGACCCCCAACTCCCGGCACTGGCCGAGCGGTTCCGCGTCGTCCGCTGGGACCTGCCGGGCCATGGCGGCACCCCCGCCACGGGGACGACCACCGTCCCCGCCCTCGCGGGCCGGGTGCTCGACCTCGCCGACTCCCTCGGCATCGACCGCTTCGGCTACGCCGGTGTCTCGCTCGGCGGCGCGGTCGGCGCCTGGCTCGCCGCACACCACCCCGAGCGGATCACCTCGCTCACCCTGATCTGCTCCTCCGCCCGCTTCGGCGAGCCGGCGGGCTGGCACGACCGCGCCGCCCGAGTCCGCGAGGCGGGCCTGGGGCCGGTCGCCGACACCACCGCCGGCCGCTGGTTCACCCCCGCCTTCGCCGGCTCCCCGCGGGCCGTGGCGCTGGTCGACACCCTGCGCCGTACCGTCGCGCCCGCCGGCTACGCGGCCTGCTGTGACGCCCTCGCCGGCTACGACCTGCGGGACGCACTGGCCCGGATCACCGCCCCCACCCTCGTCGTCGCCGGCCGCGCCGACCCGGCCACCCCACCCGCGCACGCCCGCGAACTCGCCGACGGCATCCCGGGCGCGAGCCTCGTCGAACTCGCCGGCGCCGCGCACCTGGCGAGCGTGGAACGCCCGGCGGCCGTCCTGGCCGCGCTGCTCGGCCATCTGACGGCCCACCCGTCCGACGGGTCGTCGACGGCCCCGCCGCCCGGCGCCCCGCACCTCCCCGACACGGACGACCGCGCCCGGCGCGCCGCCGGAACGGCCGTCCGCCGCGCCGTCCTCGGGGACGCGCACGTCGACCGGGCGCAGGCGCGGACCGGCGCACTGACCGAGGTCTTCCAGGACTTCCTCACCCGCTACGCCTGGGGCGAGATCTGGACCCGCCCCGGCCTGTCCCGGCGGACCCGCAGCTGTATCACCCTCACCGCGCTGGTGGCCCGCGGCCACCACGACGAACTGGCGATGCACCTGAGGGCCGCGCTGCGCAACGGCCTCACCCCGCAGGAGATCCAGGAGGTCCTCCTCCAGACCGCCGTCTACTGCGGCGTGCCCGCCGCCAACACCGCCTTCGCCCTCGCCGACCGCATCGTCACCGAACACCTCCGGGGCCCGGACGGCCCGCCCCCGCACCCCGCGGAAGGAACACCGCAGTGACCCACCCCCGCCGCACCACCGTCGGCATCATCGGCGCCGGACCCGCCGGCCTGCTGCTCGCCCGCCTGCTGCACCGCTCCGGGATCGACTGCGTCGTCCTGGAGAGCCGCGACCGCGACTACGTCGAGCGGCGGCAGCGCGCCGGCATCCTGGAACAGGCCACCGTGGACGCCCTGCGCGCCGGCGGGGCGGGGGAGCGGATGGACCGCGAGGGCCTGCCCCACGACGGCATCGAGCTGCGCTTCGACCGGCGTGCGCACCGCCTCGACTTCCCGGCGCTGACCGGCGGCCGCCGGGTCATGGTCTACGCACAGACCGAGGTGGTGAAGGACCTGATCGCGCTGCAACTCGCCGACGGGCCGCCGCTGCTGTTCGACGCGCGGGCCACCGCCGTCGAGGGCGCGCACACCGACCGCCCGGTCATCCGCTACCTGCACCACGGCACCGCACACACCCTCGACTGCGACTACGTCGTCGGCTGCGACGGCTACCACGGCGTGACCCGGCAGGCCGTGCCGCAGAGCGAACGCCGCACCTACGAGCGCGGCTACCCCTACTCCTGGCTCGGCGTGCTCGCCGAGGTCCCGCCGTCCTCCGACGAGCTGGTCTATGCGCACTCCGAACGCGGCTTCGCCCTGCTCAGCATGCGCACCCCGGCCGTCAGCCGGCTCTACCTCCAGGTCCCCAACGGCACCGATCCGGCGGCCTGGCCCGACGAGCGGATCTGGGACGAGCTGGAGGCCCGCACCGCCGTCGACGCGCCGTGGAAGCTGCGGCGCGGCCCGATCACCGCGAAGTCGGTCCTGCCCATGCGGAGTTCGGTCACCGAGCCGATGCGCTACGGGCGGGTGCTGCTGGCGGGCGACGCGGCGCACATCGTGCCGCCGACCGGGGCCAAGGGCCTCAACCTCGCCGTCGCCGACGTCACCGTCCTCGCCCGTGCCCTGGACCGGCTGCACCGGACCGGCGGGGCCGAACTGCTCGACGCCTACTCCGACACCTGTTTGCGCCGGGTCTGGCGGGCCGAGCACTTCTCCTGGTTCATGACGACGACGCTGCACACCGCGCCCGGGCAGACGCCGTTCGACACCCGGCTGCAGCGCGCGCAGCTCGACCGGATCGCCGGCTCCCCGCACGCCGCGGCGGAACTCGCCGAGAACTACACCGGAGTGCCCCTGCCGTGAAGCCCGCTCAGCGGCGCTCGCGGTAGCGGACCAGCAGCATCGCCGCGTCGTCGTGCAGCGGGCCCTCCGCGTGCTCGACCAGGTCCTCGCGGACCGCCCGCAGCGCGGTCTCCGGGTCCGGTTCCTTGAGGTGGGCGGCGCGCTCGTCGAGGGGGTAGAAACGGCCCGCCACGTCGCGGGCCTCGGAGACCCCGTCGGTGTAGAACAGCAGCTGGTCGCCGGGGCTGAACGGCACCTCGTGGGGGTGCGGGGCGGCCCCGGAGCCGTGCAGGGTCAGGCCCAGCGGCAGGGCGCGGTCGGGGGGCGCGGCGAAGGCGACGGTGCCGTCGGGGCGGACGACCAGCGGCGCCGGATGGCCGTAGTTGAGGAGCGTCGCGTCCGGGCCGTCGCCGATCTCGGCGAGGACCGCCGTGACGAAGCGTTCGCCGGACAGATGGCGGTTCAGGGCCCGTTCGACGCGCTCGCCGACGGCGGACAGGTCCGGCTCGTCGTGCGCGGCCTCCCGGAAGGCGCCCAGCACCACCGCGGCGCTCTCCACCGCCTCCAGCCCCTTGCCCTGGACGTCGCCGACGATGATCCGCACACCGGCGGGTGAGGTCACCACCTCGTACAGATCGCCGCCTATCCGGGCCTCGGCCACCGCCGAGGTGTAGGAGACCGCGATCCGCAGCGGCCCCGCGCTGCGCGGGACCGGCCGCAGCAGCACGCGCTGGGCGACCTCGGCGATCGAGCGGACGCTGGCCAGCTCCGCCTCGCGGCGCTGCCGCATCAGCGCGGCGACCACGCCGGCCGCGGTCACCCCGGCCACCGACAGCAGCGCGGTCAGCCCGCGCCGGGTCTCGAACAGCCCGTTGTAGACGCCCAGACCGACGCAGAGCACGAACGCGGTCAGCCCGACCAGCGCGGTCCGCCGCCAGCCGCCGACCAGCCCGGCGAAGGCCGGCCCCAGGGACACCAGGGGCAGGAAGCCGACTTCGGGCCCCGCGGTGAGGTCGACGACGCTGACCACGGCCATGACCGTGTAGGGGAGCACGGACAGCACACGGGAGCCGGTGCAGTGCTCCCCGTTCTCCACGGCCAAGGGGTTCTCCGACGGGGTCTTGAAGAGGCGTTGGGGTCAGGGCGTTCGGTGGGGGCTTTCGGCCGTCGGAGTGTCCGGAAACGGCCCCCAGGCCCCCGAGCTGAGCATATGCAACATATGCCGTATCGAAATACCTCGCGGGCCCCTGTTACCGAATCGCAGTGGCCACGGTGATCGAGCGGTCACAGTGCCGCCGGATCTTACGGAGCCGTGACACGACGGTCGTGGCGCGCGCCGGAAGGCGTCCGTCCGCCTAGCGTGACCGGCATGCGAGTACTGGTCACCGGCGGCGCCGGATTCATCGGTTCACGGGTCGTCGAGGCGCTCCTGGCCCGCGGCCACGAACCCGTCGTGCTTGACGCCCTGCTGCCCTCGGCCCACCCCGAGCCCCCGCCGCCGTCCCCGGGGGAGCAGCGGATCGTCGCGGACCTGCGGGACCGGGCGGCCGTCGACGCGGCGCTGGCCGGCGTCGACGCGGTCTGCCACCAGGCGGCGATGGTGGGCCTGGGCAAGGACTTCGCGGACGCGCCCGGCTACGTCGGCTGCAACGACCTGGGCACCGCCGTCCTGCTGGCCGCAATGGCCGCCGCCGACGTCCGCCGGCTGGTGCTCGCCGGATCGATGGTGGTCTACGGGGAGGGCCGCTACACCTGTCCCGAGCACCGCGCGGTGCGGCCCGGCCCGCGGGCGGTCACCGACCTCGACGCCGGCAGGTTCGAGCCACGCTGCCCGCGCTGCGGCGCGCCGCTGCGGCCGGGCCTGGTCGACGAGGACGCGCCCACCGACCCGCGCAACGTGTACGCGGCGACCAAGCTCGCCCAGGAACACCTGGCCGCCTCCTGGGCACGGGCGACCGGCGGCCGGGCCGTCTCGCTGCGCTACCACAACGTCTACGGGCCCGGGATGCCGCGCGACACCCCGTACGCCGGCGTCGCCTCCTTCTTCCGCTCGGCGCTGGCCCGCGGCGAGGCGCCGACGGTCTACGAGGACGGCGGGCAGCGGCGGGACTTCCTCCACGTACGGGACGTCGCGGCGGCCAACGCGGTGGCGCTGGAGGCGCTGCCGGACCGGGCGGCGGGCATCCTGACCGCGTACAACACCGGCAGCGGGCAGCCGCACACCGTCGGCGAGATGGCACGCGCCCTGGCGGACGCGTACGGCGGGCCGGCGCCGGTGGTGACGGGGGAGTACCGGCTGGGCGACGTACGGCACATCACCGCGTCGTCGCGGCGGATCGCCGAGGACCTCGGCTGGCGGGCGGAGACCGGCTTCGCCGCGGGCATGGCCGAGTTCGCGCGGGAGGAGATGCGGGCGCCGGCCCGTCCGGCCGCCCGCGTGACCGCCGCCGCCCGCCCCGCCCCGGTGGACGTCGTGCTGCCCTGCCTGGACGAGGCCGCCGCACTGCCCTGGGTCCTGGCGCGCATCCCCCACGGCTGGCGGGCGATCGTCGTCGACAACGGCTCCACCGACGGCTCCGCCGAACTCGCCCGCGACCTCGGCGCCACCGTCGTCCACGAAGCCCGCCGCGGCTTCGGCGCCGCCTGCCACGCCGGGCTGCTGGCCGCCGAGGCGGACATCGTCTGCTTCTGCGACTGCGACGCCTCGCTCGACCCCGCACTGCTCGTCCCCTTCGCCCGCGCGGTGGGCGCCGGCGAGAGCGACCTGGTGCTGGGCCGCCGCCGCCCCGAGGGCCGCGGCGCCTGGCCGCCGCACGCCCGGGCCGGCAACCTCGCACTGACCCGGATGCTGCGCCGGCGCACCGGGCTGCGGCTGGGCGACCTCGGACCGCTGCGCGCCGCCCGGCGCACCGCGCTGCTCGACCTCGGGCTCACCGACCGGCGCAGCGGCTACCCCCTGCAGATGGTCGTCCGGGCCGCCGACGCCGGCTGGCGGATCGAGGAGCGCGAGGTGCCCTACCGTCCGCGCACCGGCCGTTCGAAGGTCACCGGCACCTGGCGCGGCACCTGGCAGGCGGTCCGCGACATGCGCGGCGTCCTCAACCAGCCGCCGCTCCCGCCCCGTACGCGGCGGGCGGCGGCCCGATGACCGGGGCCGCGGAGCGCCGCGCGGGGGTCGCCACCGGACCGACGACGGTCCTGGTCATCGCCAAGGAACCGGTGCCGGGCCGGGTCAAGACCCGCCTCACCCCGCCCTACACCCCCGAGGAGGCCGCCCAGTTGGCCGAGGCCGCGCTGCACGACACCCTGCGGGCCGTGCGCGCCATGCCCGCCCGGCGGCGCGTGGTGGTGCTCGACGGCCGGCCCGGGCGGTGGCTGCCGGCCGGGTTCGACGTCCGGCCGCAGTGCGCCGGCGGCCTCGACCAGCGGCTCGCCGCGGCCTTCGCCGACAGCGCCGGCCCGACCCTGCTGATCGGTATGGACACCCCCCAGGTCACCCCGGACCTCCTCGCCCCCGCCCTGTGCCGCGGCGCCTGGGACGGCTGCGACGCCTGGTTCGGGGCGGCCGAGGACGGCGGATTCTGGGCGCTCGGCCTGGCCGTCCCCGACCCCCGGCTGCTGCGGGGCGTCCCCATGTCCACCGACCGCACCGGCGCCGTCCAGCGCGCCCGGCTGACCGCCGCCGGGCTCCGGGTACGGGAACTGCCGGCGCTGCGCGACGTGGACACCGCGGACGACGCCGAGCGGGTCGCGGCCGCCGCGCCCGACGGCCGGTTCGCCGCCACCCTGGCCCGGCTGCGGCCGGACACCGGCCGATGAGCGCCGCCGCGCCGGCCACGGCCACCGCCGCCTGGGGCGCCGACCCGTACGCCGAGGCGCTCCGCAGCGGCCGCGGCCCGCTCTTCCTGCGCCGCAGCGACGGCTGGCTGCTGCCGCTGGAGGTCGAGCGCTGGTGCGCCGGGCCGGACGCCGCCGACCGCGCCGTGCTGCGCCGCTGCGAGGGCGCCGTCCTCGACATCGGCTGCGGCCCCGGACGGCTGGTCGCCGGGCTCGCCGCACTGGGCCGGCGGGCGCTCGGCATCGACGTCAGCCCGGCCGCGGTGGCCCGCACCGCCGCGACCGGCGGCACCGCACTGCACCGCTCGGTCTTCGACCCCCTCCCGGGCGAGGGGAGTTGGGGCACCGCCCTGCTCCTCGACGGCAACATCGGCATCGGCGGCGACCCGCGCGCCCTCCTCGCCCGGAGCGCCCAACTCGTCGCCCGGCCCGGCCTGCTCCTCGTGGAGACCACCCCCGCGGACGTCGACGAACGCGTCCAGGTGCGGGTCGAACGCGGCTGCCCCGGCGGCCGCGGCACCCCGGGCGAGCCGTTCCCCTGGGCCCGGGTCGGCACTCCCGCCCTGCTGCGGCACGCCGCCGCCACCGGCTGGACCGCCGTCGAGCAGTGGTCCCACGCCGGCCCGCCGGATCAGTCCCCGGGCGGCGCGGAACGCTGCTTCGTCGCCCTGCGCCGGCGGCCTCCCGCACCGGTCCCGGCCTGCCGGGACGCGGCCGTACGGCACAGCAGCCACACCGCGGAGAGCGCGAACAGCGCGGCGGTGAGCAGCAGCCAGCGGCCCAGGAACACCCCGGCGGGCAGGCCGGTCGCGGCTTCGTAGTGCGCCGCGCTGCCCGCCGTCGGCGCGATCAGCGGGAACCACACCAGGAGCAGCAGCCCGGACAGCGCGGCGGGCACCCGGACGTACCCGGTCCAGGCCCGGTGCCCGCCGCGGGCCGCCGTGTACCGGGCCAGCGCCCGGTCCGCGAGCGAGTACAGCGGCAGCAGCACGAGATCGTGCAGCAGGGCCGCCCCGGCGAACCAGACCACCACCAGCGGCCACTGCCCGCCGGCCAGCAGCCGCACCCCCGCGTAGCCGGTGAGCGCGAACGAGGCGAGCATCAGCAGCAGGTGCAACGGTCCCTCGCCGTACCAGTGCCGGCCGGACACCGACTGCCGTGCCCGCCGGGCCCGTTCGCGCCACCGCACCCGCATGCGTACCACCGTCACCACTCCCCGAACGTCAGCCGCGAGACCCACTTGGTGTTGAGCACCCCGGGCGCGGCCGGCACGATGATCCGCGCCGGGTGGCCGTGGTCGGCGGACAGCTCGGCCCCGCCGACCCGCAGGGCGAGCAGCGACCGCGGATCGCGCACCTGGTGCGCGCTCAGCGCGGCCCGCCGGAACGCGCCGCGCAGTTGCAGCGACTCCACCACCACGCCGGGCGGCTGCCCCTCGAACCCCACCAGTGCCGCGAGGTCCCGCAGCCGCACCCCGCCCCACTGCTGATTGTCGGTGGACCAGCCCTCCACGCAGGCGATCGGCAGGGCCGAGGTGTGCTGCGGCAGCCGCAGCAGCGCGGCGCGGTCCAGCCGCACCCGGCGGCCGCCGCCCTCGACCGTCAGTCGCCAGTCCGCGCCGGTGTCCTGCTCCCGGATGCCGACCGCCGCGGCGGACTTGTTGATCTGGAAGCCGTTCGGCCCGCTGCCCGGATCGCGCCCGCCGTGCGGCGCCAGCAGCGCGGTACGCCGCCACCACCCGCCGATGCTCTGCCCGGCGGTCGTCGCGAGCAGCAGCAGCGAACCGGCGCCGACCAGGCCCAGCACGCCGCGCCGGGACACCGTCGGCGGGGCCGGGCGGGGCGCCACGAGCCCGGTGTCGTCGGCGTCCGGCGCCGGGTCGGTGCGCTCCCGCACCGCCCGCACGGTCCGCGGCAGCCGCAGCGCGACGTGCGCGACGAACGCGCCGATGAACACCCAGGCGCCGTAGAAGTGCAGCGGGTAGAAGGAGCCGGGGAAGACGTACTCCAGCTGGATGTTGAGCAGGCCGGTGACGAACTCGAAGAGCGCCCCGCCGACCAGCAGCAGCAGGGACAGCCGCTCCGCCGCGTGCCCGGGCGACCGGGCCGGCGGCAGCGTGAACAGCTTCGGGATCACCGACCACAGCTTCGCCAGCAGGACGGGCACCAGCGCGACGCCGACGGTGACGTGCAGGCCCTGGGTGAGCCGGTAGAGCCAGTACGGGCCGGTCGGCCAGCTGAAGAGGTAGAAGCCGAGCAGGCCCTTGCCGGGCGTCTCGTCGTTGACGCCGCCGGCCAGATCGGGGTTGTACGCGGCGTACGACAGCAGGCCGGTGACGAACAGCAGCGTGATGCCGGCCAGCAGCACCACGCCGAGCAGCGCGGTCAGCCGAGGGCCGCGCACGGGGCTGCGCCAGAAGGACGGCGAGGTCGGGAGAGTGCGGGGAGAGACGCCCATGCCCTGAAGGTATGCCGGACACCCTGGGCCGAGGGGCTACGACCCATGACGAAAGTCTGACGTCAGCGGATCGGCGGCGTCGTGCGCCCGCCCCGCGGCCTAGCGTGCCGGTGTGACCCCCCGACCGACCTCCGAAGCCCCCGCCGCCGCGGCCCGCCGGGCCGGTCCCGAGGACCGTGCGGCGCGTCGCGCCGACCTGCTGGCCGCCGCGGCCGGGCTCCTGCTCGTCGTGGCCGCCGCGGCCATCGGCACCGTCATCGAGCGTGCCAACGGCAGCCTGCACGTCAACTGGCCGCCGCTGTACGCCTCCTGGTTCCCGCACCTGGGGCCCGGCACCCCCGCCGCCCTGGCCGTCGCCGCCCTGGTCCTCGGCTACGGGCCGCCGCTCGCCGCCCGCCTGCCCTGGCGCGCCCTGCTCCCGGCCTGCTGGGCGGCGGCCATGGCCTGGACGTGGTCGCTGGCCCTGATCGACGGCTGGCAGACCGGCATCGCCCGCCGTCTCACCACCGAGTACGAGTACCTGACCGTCATCCGCCGCTTCGACGACCTGGGGCCGGCGCTGCGCGGCTTCACCGGACACATCCTCAACAACGCGCCGGACCACTGGCCGGCACATGTGGCGGGGCACCCGCCGGCCGCGGTGCTCACCTTCGTCGGCCTGGACCGGATAGGTCTGGGCGGCGGGGCCTGGGCCGGCGTCTGGTGCATCATGGTGGGCACCTCCGCCGCGGCCGCGGTCCTGGTCGCGCTGCGCGCGCTGACCGATGAGCGGCTCGCCCGCCGGGCCGCGCCGTTCCTCGCCCTGGCGCCGGCCGCCGTCTGGGTCGGCACCTCCGCCGACGGCTACTTCGCCGCGGTCGCCGCCTGGTCCCTGGCGCTGCTCGCCCTCGCCGCCACCCGCGGCCCCGGCGGCAGCCGCGGGAGTGCCCCCGGCGCCGCCGCCGCGGCCCTGGCCTCGGGCCTCCTCCTCGGCCTGACCTGCTACCTCTCCTACGGTCTCACCCTGATCGTGCCGCTCGCCGCCGCGGTGCTGCTGCTCGCCCGGAACGCCCGCCCGGTGCCGCTGCTGGTGGCCGGCGCGGCGACCGTCGCGGTGGCCTTCACCCTCGCCGGTTTCGACTGGTGGGAGGGGTACCGCCTGCTGGTCGAGCGCTACTACCGCGGGGCCGCCGGGGTCCGCCCGTACGCGTACTGGGTGTGGGGCAACCTCGCGTGCGCCGTACTGATCACCGGGCCGGCCACCGTCGCGGGGGTGCGCCGCGTCCTCGCCGCGGCACCCGCCGCCCTGCGGCGGCTGCGCCCCTCCGCCGGGCCCCCGCCCGGCCCCGCGGGCCGCCTGACCGTCCTCGTCCTGGCCGCGCTGCTCGCCGTGCTGATCGCCGACCTCTCCGGCATGAGCAAGGCGGAGACCGAGCGGATCTGGCTGCCCTTCGCCTGGTGGCTGCTGGCGGCCTGCGCACTGCTGCCCCGGGCCCTCCACCGGCCCTGGCTCGCGGCGCAGGCCGTGCTGGCCCTGCTGCTCAACCACCTGCTGTACACCGGCTGGTGACGGAGTATCAGACGGGCGGGGGGCGTCAGGCCAGGTACGTCCGGGCCGCGTCCACCCGGCCGGGACGCAGGATCCGGATCGGGCCGAGGTTGCAGGACGGGCAGTCGTTCCGGGTCAGCGGGGAGGGGACCCGGACGCCGCGGGTGAAGTAGTCGGCGCGCCGGTGGCCGGCCAGATCCGTGGTGTGCCGGATCTCGTATGCCTCTTCCCAGCCGTGTCCGCAGTGCAGACAGACGAACGCATACGCCTCGTGAACCGTCTCGGTGTCCCGTTCCATGGTCACCACGCCCTCTCCCCGGACCCGCCGCACCCGCAGCGGGGCCGGATGCTGCCGCACCTCCCATTATCGCGCCGTGCCACGCCAAGCGCGGGCGCGGATCTCCGGGCGGTGCCGGGCCCGACCCGGGCCCCGGGGTCAGCTCCGGGTCTGCTCCAGCGCCCGGTAGACCGCGGCGACCAGCCCGCCGTTGCGCGGATCGGTACCGGTCGTGCCTCCGCCGTACCTGTTCATGGTGTACGCGTACGACAGCCGGTTCTCGGGGTCGGCGAAGGCGTACGAGCCGCCCGCGCCGCCGTGCCCGAAGGCCAGTGGGTTGGGTCCCGCCTGCCCCTGGTTCAGCATGTAGCCCAGACCCCAGCGCAGCGAGGCGCCCCCCGGCGCGAGCGCGTCGAGGGTCAGGTCGGGCTCGCCGGGGAGGCTCTGGGAGCGGCGCATCGCCTCCAGGGTCGCCGGCCCGACGAGCCGGCCGCTCGCCAGCGCCCCGTAGACGGTCGCCAGCCCGTGCGCGGAGGCGTGCGCGTTGCCCGCCGGGATCTCGGCCGAGCGGTAGACGGCGCTGTTGACGTCGCCGGTGGGGATGGAGGTCAGTGCCAGCATCAGGACCGCCAGCGGGTGGTCGGCGATCGAGGTGAACGGCGGCTTGGGCGCACCGGGGAACTGCTCGGCGAGCCGCGCCTCGTCCAGCTGCCCGACCATGTCCGCGCAGGAGGCGTGCTCCTCCGCCGGGGTGCCGATGAACACCCGGGCGCCCAGCGGCCCGGCGATCTCGCTGCGCAGGAACGCGCCCAGCGACTGCCCGGTGATCCGCCGGACGACCTCCCCGACGAGGTATCCGAAGGTCACCGCGTGGTAGCCCTGGGCGGTGCCCGGCTGCCACCACGGCTCGGTGGCGGCCAGGGTGGCGCACACCGCGTCCCAGTCGTAGGCGCGGCCGGCCGGGAGCGGCCGCCTGGGCGCGACCAGACCGGCCCGGTGGCTGAGCAGCCAGCGCACCGGCACGTCCTGCTTGCCGGCCTGCGCGAACTCCGGCCAGTACCGGGCCACCGGCGCGTCGAGGTCCAACTCGCCGCGGTCCACCAGGAGATGGGCGCACAGCGCGGTCATCCCCTTGCTCGTGGAGTAGACGTTGACGAGGGTGTCGCGCTCCCACGCGCGGGTGCGGCCGGCGTCCGCGTGACCGCCCCACAGGTCGACCACCGGCTCACCGTCCACGGTCACCGCGACCGCCGCGCCGACGTCTCCGTGCTCCCTGAAGTTCCGCTCGAACGCTTCCCGTACGCCGTCGAAGCCCGGTGCGCAGTGGCCGCTGACCGTGGCTGCTCCCATGGTGGCTCTCCTCGCGTCGCCCGTGTGCGGTCATCCGGTGCGTCGTACGCGCGTACGACGTGCCCTACCGGATGATCCGTCCGGGTCGATGCCCCTGGCAACCATGTGCGGCCGGACGGCTCAGCGGCGCGTGTCCTCACCGGGCCGTCGGTGCCGCACCGGCACGGTGTCGCCCGCGGAGCCCGCGAAAAGGCCGCCCGGCGCTTCCCGGCGAGGGCGTCGCGCGCCCCGGTGGCCGGATCGCGCCGCGGCCGGCCCGCGCCGCCCGTCCGCCCCCGCACCATGGACGCCATGACCGTGACGCCCGTGCCCCGTACCGACGCCGCTCCCGACGCCGACCTCGCTCCCGAGACCGCTCCCGAGGCCGCTCCCGAGGCCGCCGCTCCCGCTCCCGACACCGCCGCTGCCGCCGAGCACACCGCTGCCGGGCCGGCCACCGGTGCCGAGCCGGCGGCCGCCGTCGAGGCGCTGCTCCTCGTCGACCTCCAGACGGCCTTCGTCGCGGGCGACGAGGCGGTGCCCGACGCGGCCCGGGTGCTCGACCGCGGACGCGCGCTGCTCGCCCGGGCCCGCGCGGCCGGCGCGCTCGTCGTCCATCTGCAGAACGACGGCGCGCCCGGCACCGTCGACGAGCCGCGCACGCCCGGCTGGGCACTCCACCTGCCCGTCGAACCGGGCCCCCGTGAGTCCGTGATCCGCAAGAGCGAGGACGACGGCTTCGACGGCACGCCGCTCGGCGCGCTGCTCGACGGGGCCGGGGTGCGGGCACTGGCGCTGTGCGGGGTGCTCTCCGAGATGTGCGTCGCCGCGACCGCCCGCACCGCCCTGGCCCGTGACTTCCGTGTCGTGCTCCCGCACGACGCCCATGCCACCTACGACATTCCCGCGGCGGCCGGGATCAGCGAGCGGGTGCCGGCCGCCCTGTCCTCCCGCGCCGCCGAATGGGCCCTGGGCGACGAGGCGGAGATCGTCCCCCGGGCCGCCGACGTCACCTTCACCGCTCCCCGCCGCGGCCGGTGACCCCCGTCCCGCCGGTCGGGTCCGGTTCTGCTCCGGCGCGTTGACGTAGGGCGTGACGCAGCGCTCACCTCGACTACTCAGCGTAATGGTCGCGTGGTGAGGTGCGCCGGTGCGCCCGTTCACACCACTCGTTCGAGCCTCGGGTCGCACACACCCGGCCGGGGGGCGAGCCTGGAAACGTCCGGCAGCCGGAGGAAGGTCCCAGAGGAAGGCCCCACAGTGAACAGCGCGGAACAGGCATCGCACACGGAACACGTATCGGCCGAGGTGGTGGTGGAGCTGGAGAGCTGTGCCGCGCAGGACGCGCACGCCGTCTTCAGCGCACTGCGCACCTCCTTCAGCTCCGACCGGTCCGCCGACGACGTGCCCGAGGAGATGTCGGGGCCGGGGGCGACCGTGTGGACCTCGACCTTCGACGTCAGCGAGATCAAGGAGCAGGCCGAGCCCCGGCGGCTGACCGCACCGGTGCTGGTCAGCCTCCAGGGCGGCTACTGGGCGGTCGACCAGCTGATCAAGGCCCTGGGGCCGGCGTTCACGGTGCACGTTCTCGGAATGGCTGCCGGAGACCAGGAGAAGGAGGTCGAACTGCGTCTGGAAGGCCGCTAGAGCGTGTGCGGACGGGCCCCGGGCCCGTGGGCACGGCGGGTGGGCGGTGGGGGTGGCAGGCAGGCAGGTACACGACCCGCGTCGAAAGGTATGAGCGAGTGGAGCCCACCAACCAGCCGGCGGCCGAGCAGCGCTCCGCGCTCGTGCTGCACATCAACGGCACACCGCAGCGGCTGACCCTGGACCACCGGACCACCCTGCTGGACGTGCTCCGTGAGCACCTCGGTCTGATCGGCGCCAAGAAGGGCTGCGACCACGGCCAGTGCGGCGCCTGCACGGTGCTCGTCGACGGCCGGCGCGCCAACAGCTGCCTGCTGCTGGCCGTGGCGCAGGAGGAGCGGCAGATCACCACCGTCGAGGGCCTGGCGGAGGGCGAGCGGCTGCACCCGCTGCAAGCGGCGTTCCTGGAACGGGACGCCCTGCAGTGCGGCTACTGCACCCCGGGCCAGATCTGTTCGGCCGTCGGGATGCTGCGGGAGGTGGCCGACGGCTTCCCGTCCCACGTCACCCCGGCCACCGCGGACCCCACGGCCCCGGTGGAGCTGAGCACCGACGAGATCCGCGAGCGGATGAGCGGCAACCTCTGCCGCTGCGGCGCCTACCCGCGGATCGTCGAAGCGGTCGAGGACGTCGCCGCGGCCGCCGCGGCCGGCCGCCCGGGACAGGGGGTGTCCTCGTGAAACCGTTCGGATACCTCCGCGTGAGCAGCGTCGAGGAGGCGGTACGCGCCGCCGGCGAGCACCCCGGGGCCCGGTTCCTGGCCGGGGGCACCAACCTCGTCGACCTGATGAAGCTGGGCGTCGTGGAGCCGCGGACGCTCATCGACGTCACACGGCTGCCGCTGGACCGCATCGAGGAGCTGCCGGACGGGGGAGTGCGGATCGGCGCGATGGTCCGCAACAGCGACCTCGCCGCGTCCGTCCCCGTGCGCGAGCGCTATCCCGTGCTGTCGCAGTCGCTGCTGGCCGGTGCCTCCGGGCAGCTGCGCAACACCGCGACCACCGGCGGCAACCTCCTCCAGCGCACCCGCTGCCTGTACTTCCAGGACACCTCCAAGCCCTGCAACAAACGCCTCCCGGGCACCGGCTGCCCGGCCCGCGAGGGCGTCCATCGCGACCTCGCCGTACTCGGCCACTCCCAGCACTGCGTCGCCACCCAGCCGTCGGACATGGCGGTCGCGCTGGCGGCCCTGGACGCCACCGTTCACCTGCACGGCCCCGACGGCGAACGCAGTGTGCCGGCCACCGACTTCCACCGGCTGCCGGCCGACCACCCGGAGCAGGACACCGTGATCCGGCCCGGCGAACTGCTCACCGCCGTCCAGCTCCCGCCGGTGGCCACCGGCACCCGCTCGCGCTACCGCAAGGCCCGCGACCGCGCCTCGTACGCCTTCGCGCTGGTCTCCGTCGGCGCCGTACTGGACGTACGGGACGGTGTCGTACGGCGGGCCGCGCTGGCCTTCGGCGGGCTCGCGCACCGGCCCTGGCGCGCCCGCGCGGCCGAGGAGGTGCTCCAGGGCGCCCCCGCCACCGAAGAAACCTTCGCCCGCGCCGCCGAGGCCGAACTCGCCGCCGCCCGACCGCTGCGCGACAACGGCTTCAAGGTCCCGCTGGCCCGCAATCTCGCCGTCGGCGTGCTGACGGACCTGGCCGATCCCGAGACCGCGGATCCGGCAGCTCCGGGCCCGGCCCGGCCGGCCTGACCGCTCCCACCCGAAGGACTCGCCCCATGAATCCGCACTTCCCCGCAGGCCCGCCCCCGTACCCCCTGGGCGCGCCCCTCGTCCGCCGTGAAGGACGCGAGAAGGTCACCGGCGCCGCACGCTACGCCGCCGAACACACCCCACCTGACTGCGCCTACGCCTGGCCGGTGCCGGCCACCGTGGCCCGCGGCCGGGTCACCGCCGTGGACACCACGGAGGCGCTCACCCTGCCGGGCGTGTGCGCGGTGCTGACGCACGAGAACGCGCCCCGCCTCGCGACCGCCGACGATCCGACGCTGCTGGTCCTTCAGGAGGACCGGGTGCCGCACCGCGGCTGGTACGTCGCGCTCGCCGTCGCCGACAGTCTCGAAGCCGCCCGCGCCGCCGCCGACACGGTCCGGGTCAGCTACGCGACGGAGGAGCACGACGTGGAGCTGACCACCGGGCATCCGCGGCTGTACGAGCCGGAGACGGTCAACGGCGGCTATCCGGCGACCCGGGAGCGCGGCGACTTCGACGCGGCGTTCGCCGACGCCCCGGTCACCGTCGACGTCCGCTACACCGTGCCGCCGCTGCACAACCACCCCATGGAGCCGCACGCCGCCACCGCCTGGTGGAGCGACGGCCACCTCACCGTCCATGACGCGAGCCAGGGCTCCACGAAGGTGTGCGAGGACCTCGCCGCGCTGTTCAAGCTGGAGAAGAGCGAGGTCACCGTCGTCTCCGAGCACGTCGGCGGCGGCTTCGGATCCAAGGGGACGACCCGGCCGCAGGCCGTGCTGGCGGCGATGGCCGCGCGGCACACCGGCCGGCCGGTCAAACTCGCCCTGCCGCGACGGGAGATGCCCGCGGTCGTCGGCCACCGCGCGCCCACCCTCCAGCGCGTCCGCCTCGGGGCGGGCAGGGACGGCGTCCTCACCGCCCTCGCCCACGAGAGCGTCACCCATACCTCGACCGTCACCGAGTTCGTCGAGCAGGCCGCGGTGCCCGGGCGCATGATGTACACCTCGCCCAACAGCCGTACCACGCACCGGGTCGCGCCGCTCGACGTGCCGACGCCCTCCTGGATGCGGGCCCCGGGCGAGGCACCCGGGATGTACGCCCTGGAGTCGGCCCTCGACGAACTGGCCGTCGCCCTCGACCTCGACCCCGTCGAGCTGCGGATGCGCAACGAACCGGACACCGAGCCGGACTCCGACCGCGCCTTCAGCAGCCGGCACCTCGTGGGCTGTCTGCGGGAGGGCGCCGAGCGCTTCGGCTGGCAGCCGCGGGACCCGCGCCCGGGCGTACGGCGGGAGGGGCGGCTGCTGCTGGGAACCGGCGTCGCCTCGGCCACCTATCCCGTCCTGATCGTCGCCTCCGCAGCCGAGGCGCACGCCGCCGCGGACGGCGGCTTCCGCGTCCGCATCAACGCCACCGACATCGGCACCGGCGCCCGCACCACGCTCGCGCAGGTCGCCGCCGCCGCGCTGGGCGTGCCGGAGGAGCGGGTCGGCGTGGAGATCGGCAGCAGCGATCTGCCGCCGGCGATGCTGGCCGGTGGTTCGGCGGGCACGGGCTCCTGGGGCTGGGCGGTCCACAAGGCGTGCACGGCGCTGCGGGCCCGGCTGCGGGACCACGTGGGGCCGCTCCCGTCGGACGGCTTCACGGTCACCGCGGACACCCGCCAGGAGACGTCCGAGCGGTCCCCCTACTCCCGGCACTCCTTCGGCGCCACCTTCGCCGAGGTGCAGGTCGACACCGTCACCGGCGAGGTGCGGGTGCGCCGGCTGACGGGCGTCTACGCGGCCGGCCGGATCCTCAACCCCCGTACGGCGCGCTCCCAGTTCACCGGCGGCATGACGATGGGGCTGGGCATGGCGCTGATGGAGGGCAGCAGCCTGGACCCCGCCTTCGGCGACTTCGCGGAACGCGATCTGGCCTCCTACCACGTGCCGGCCTGCGCCGACGTCCTGCGGATCGAGGCGCACTGGCTCGACGAGGAGGATCCGCACCTCAACCCCATGGGCAGCAAGGGCATCGGCGAGATCGGCATCGTCGGTACCGCGGCGGCCATCGGCAACGCCGTGTGGCACGCCACCGGTGCCCGGCTGCGCGACCTCCCGCTGACCCCGGACAAGGTCCTGCCGCACCTGTGAGGCGGCAGGACCGGCCGAGCGCCCGGACTCCGGCACCTCACGATCGGTTGCGGAACCCCCGCCGCCGGGTCACCATGACAAATGACCCATACGTGATAAATGCTCACTCTTCGTGTTCGGGGTTCGTTGGTCCAACGAGGTGAAGGGCGTGAGCCTCGCGGTGAGGAGCCACGACATGACACTTCCCAGCGACCGGCACTACACGGTCGAACTGCACGCTTCGGCGGAGCGCGTGCCGCAGATCCAGCGGATCCTGGCCGCGCACCTGCGATATTGGAGCCTTGAGCTCCATACCGAGCCCGTGTGCCGGGGAGTGGCGGAACTCCTGACCAACGTCCATCGCCATATCGGCCCGGACGCCCCCTGCGTCGTCGAACTCCGCTGGTCCGGCCGCCACCTCACGGCGTCCGTCGCCGACGAGGGCCCGCGGCTGCCGAAGCTCTCCAGCGCCGCCGGCGGCGGACTGTCCAGGGTGGCGGCGCTGAGCGACAGTTGGGGCACCTGCGGCACCCCCGACGGCAAGGTCATCTGGTTCACCCGCCGGGTCGAGGCGACCCGCAAGGTCCCGCTGACCGCCCCCACGCCGCTGCGCAGCGTGCCCGACGCCAAGGGCCAGCCGGCGGTGCCGCCGGTCCTCCCCGTCGAGCCGCTCGTCCCGGTGCCCGAGGTCGCCGCCGCCGGACCGGCCGCGGCGGCCTCACCGGTGGTGACCTGCGCCTGACGCACCACCAATAACGCGAAGTCTCAGGGCGGGTGTCCGCCCCGGCCGGCAACGGCGGGGCGGACACCCGCCCTTTCGCCGTGCCCGCGGCCGGACGGGGCCGGAGCGCGCACCCGCCCCGTGATCACCGCGCCGGGCGCTGCCACGTACCGGCCGCCGTCTTGACCCGGCCCGCGCAGGTTGCCCGAAATGTTCCGGCCGGAGTGCCACGCAACCTCCCCACCAGGGAGTTCGTCATGCGTACCGCGATGGGTCATCCGTGTGACATCCCCCCTTCCCTGGCACTCGTTCCTCTTGGAACACTCTGCTGACCGTTGTCTCCTCACACGAGCGTGAAGCCCGTCCCCGACCGCGAATTCCCCACATGCGAAGAGGTTCCCAGACTCATGCCTGAACTCAACCGGCGGCGTTTCCTCCAGATCGCCGGCGCCACCGCGGGCGTCTCGGCGCTGTCCAGCAGCATCGCCCGCGCCGCGGCCATCCCCGCCAAGCGGACCTCCGGCTCGCTCAACGACGTCGAGCACGTCGTCGTGCTGATGCAGGAGAACCGTTCCTTCGATCACTACTTCGGCTCGCTGAAGGGCGTACGCGGCTTCGGTGACCCGCGCCCGGTCACCCTCGAAAGCGGCAAGTCCGTCTGGCACCAGCCCGACGGCGGCAAGGACGTGCTGCCCTACCACCCCGACGCGGACGACCTCGGCATGCAGTTCATCGAGGGCCTCAACCACGACTGGGCGGGCGGCCACAAAGCGTGGAACAACGGCAACTACGACAACTGGATCCCGGCCAAGGGCACCGGGACGATGGCCTATCTGACCCGCAAGGACATCCCGTTCCACTACGCGCTCGCGGACGCCTTCACCATCTGTGACGCCTACCACTGTTCGATCATCGGCGCCACCGACCCCAACCGCTACTACATGTTCTCGGGCCACGTCGGCAACGACGGCTCGGGCGGCGGCCCGGTCCTCGGCAACGAGGAAGCGGGCTACAGCTGGACGACGTACCCGGAGCGGCTGCAGAAGGCCGGGGTCTCCTGGAAGATCTACCAGGACATCGGCGACGGCCTGGACGCGAACGGCAAGTGGGGCTGGATCGACGACGCCTACCGCGGCAACTACGGCGACAACTCGCTGCTCTTCTTCGACCAGTACCGCAACGCCAAGCCCGGTGACCCGCTCTACGACAAGGCCCGCACCGGCACCAACGCCAAGCAGGGCGACGGCTACTTCGACCGGCTCAAGGCCGATGTGAAGGCCGGCAAGCTGCCGCAGGTCTCCTGGATCGCGGCGCCCGAAGCCTTCTCCGAGCACCCCAACTGGCCGGCCAACTACGGAGCCTGGTACGTCTCCCAGGTCCTGGACGCGCTCACCGCCAACCCCGAGGTGTGGAGCAAGACCGCCCTGTTCATCACGTACGACGAGAACGACGGCTACTTCGACCACATCGTCCCGCCGTTCCCGCCGGCCTCCGCCGACCAGGGCCTGTCCACCGTGGACACCGCGCTCGACCACTTCCCCGGCAACGCCACCTACGCCGCCGGCCCCTACGGCCTGGGCCAGCGCGTGCCGATGCTGGTCGTCTCGCCCTGGAGCACCGGCGGCTACGTCTGCTCCGAGACCTTCGACCACACCTCCATCATCCGGTTCCTGGAGCGCCGCTTCGGCGTCCACGAGCCGAACATCTCGCCGTGGCGGCGCGCCATCTGCGGCGATCTGACCTCCGCGTTCGACTTCGGCCTGGAGAACACCAAGCCGGCCGCGCTCCCGGCCACCGACGGCTACCAGCCGCCGGACAAGGACCGGCACGACAGCTACGTGCCCAAGCCGCCCGCCAACCCCGTGCTGCCCAAGCAGGAGCGGGGCTCCCGCCCGTCCCGCCCGCTGCCGTACGCGCCGCTCGTCGACGGCAAGGGGACTGCCTCCACCGGCCGCTTCTCGCTCACCTTCAGCGCCGGGGCCAAGGCCGGCGCCTGCTTCACCGTCACCGCCGGCAACCGGACCGACGGCCCCTGGACGTACACCACCGGGGCCGGCAAGACGCTCTCCGACACCTGGAACACCGCCTACTCCAAGGGCGTCTACGACCTGACGGTCTTCGGCCCGAACGGCTTCCTGCGCACCTTCAAGGGCGACGGCAAGAAGGCCGGTCCCGAGGTGACGGCCCGCCACGACGCGACCGCCGGCCGCATCGAGCTGACCCTGACCAACCCCACCGGCACCGACTGCCACCTCACCGTCACCCAGGCGTACGGCGGGGCGCACGAGACCTTCACGGTCCGCGCGGGCGCCACCGTCAAGCACGCCTTCGACCTGCGCGCCAGCAAGCGCTGGTACGACCTGTCGGTCACCTCCGACACCGACAAGACCTTCCTGCGCCGGTTCGCCGGCCACGTAGAGAACGGCCGGCCGGGCGTCAGCGACCCGGCGATCATCACCGGCTGAACCGGCCCGGCACGCCCGGCGCCGCACCACGACGGCGGTACCTGCCCCGCACCCGACCGAAGGTGCGGGGCAGGTACCGCCGTTTCGTTTGCGCTGGAGCGCGCTCCAACTCCTAGCGTGGCAGGCACCGACGAGCGAAGGGAAAAACCGTGCGCTACACACTGTTCGGCAAGACCGGCCTGCGGGTGAGCGAGCTGAGCCTGGGGACCATGACCTTCGGCGAGGAGTGGGGGTGGGGCACCGCGAAGGAGACCAGTGGCCGGATTCTGGACGCCTACGCGGACGCGGGGGGCAACTTCCTCGACACCGCCAACAACTACACCGAGGGCACCGCCGAGCGGACCCTGGGCGAGCTGCTCGAAGGGCGCAGGGACAGCTTCGTCCTGGCCAGCAAGTACACCTGCGCCACCCACAAGGGAGAGGTGAACGCGGCGGGCAACCACCGCACGAACCTGGTCCGTTCGGTGGAGGAGAGCCTGGCCCGGCTGCGCACCGACCACCTCGACGTGCTGTGGGTGCACGCCCGGGACAACTTCACCCCCGTCGAGGAGGTGATGCGGGCGCTCGATGACGTGGTGCGGGCGGGAAAGGTCCAGTACGTGGGGGTCTCCGACTGGCCGGCCTGGGAGATCGCGCAGGCCAACACCCTCGCCGAGCTGCGCGGCTGGACCGCGTTCGCCGGCTCGCAGCTGCGCTACAACCTGCTGGAGCGGACGCCCGAGCGGGAGCTGCTGCCGCAGGCCCGCGCCTTCGACCTGGCCGTGCTGGCCTGGGCGCCGCTCGCGGCCGGCAAGCTGACCGGCAAGTACCGGCGCGGTGGGACCGGCCGGCTGGACCTCGTCACCCCGGCCGGCGCGCGCAACCAGAACGAGGAGGAGACCGTCACCGCGGTGCTGGAGGTCGCCGAGCAGGGCGGCTGGAGCCCGGCGCAGGTGGCCCTGGCCTGGCTGCGCAGCCGGCCCGGCAACATCGTCCCGATCATCGGCGCGACGAAGGAGAGCCAGCTCGCCGACAACCTCGCCGCCGTCGACGTCGAGCTGGACGCCGACGCGCTGGCCCGGCTGGACCGGGCGAGCGCGGTGGAGCTGGGCTTCCCGCACGACTTCGTGCGCGAGCCGGCCATCACCGAGAACATCTACGGCGACCGCTGGGCCGACATCGAGGACCGCCGCTCGACCTACCGCCGCACGGCGCACGAGGTCCGCTGACCGGCCACCGCCGCCCCCGCTACGCCGAACGCCGCCGCCCCGATGGCCGGGCGGCGGCGTCTGCGCTCTAGTGAGGTCAGGAGGCCGGCCGCGGGGCCGGAGCGAAGGAGAGCGACGCACCATGAGGAACTTCGTCAGGACGGCGCTCGCCGTGGCCACGGTCGCCCTTTTCGCCACCGCCACCGGTGGCTGCTCGGGCGGCGGGGGCGGCACCGCCCCCACCACCTCCCGGCCCCCCACGCACGCGGGCAGCCCCAGCGCGTCCGGCCCCAGTGCCACCCCGCCCGCGGCCGGGCGGATCACCATCAAGGACTACGCCTTCAAGCCCGCCGCCCTGGTCGTACGGCCCGGCGCCGCGGTCACTGTGGTCAACCAGGACTCCGTCACGCACAACGTGACCGCCACCGGCGGCCGGGTGTTCGCCACCGGCAGCATCAAGCCCGGCGCCAGGGCCACCTTCACCGCTCCCGCCAAGCCCGGCGCCTACCCGTACTTCTGCAGCATCCACCCGTACATGAAGGCCGTGCTCACCGTCCGCCCATGAGGAGCGGGACCGGGTCGACGGCGGACGGCGTCGCCAGGCTGCTGGCGGCGGCCGGCCTGGCGCTGGACGCCTACGTCCACGCCCGGCTCGCCGGGCAGTACGACGCGATCACCGCGACGATCAGCCAGGGCACGCTCTTCCGCGTCGAGGCCGCGCTGGCCGCCCTCGCCGCCCTGCTGGTGCTCCTCGTGCGCAGGCCGGCCGCCGACGCCTTCGGATTCCTGGTGGCGGCCGGCGGACTCGCGTTGCTGCTGCTCTACACCTACGTCGACGTCGGCCCGCTGGGGCCGCTGCCCGACATGTACGAACCGTTCCTGACCGGCGACAAGCAGCTGACCCTGGTCGCCCAGGCGGTCGCCGTGCTCGCCACCGGCTACCTGCTGCTCACCCGCGAGCGGAACCCGCGACGGCACCGCAGGTGAGCAGGGAGGTGAGGCTGCCTACTTGAGCGCGCTGCGCTGCTGCCACTGCGACCAGGACTCCTGCCAGACCTCCAGGCCGTTGCCGACGTCGGTCTTGTTGGGGTTGCTGGTGCCCTTCACCTCGACCGTGGAGCCGACCGTGAGGAAGTCGTAGACCTTCTTGGCGTCCGCGGTGGTCATGCCGAAGCAGCCGTGGCTGTTGTTGACCACGCCGATCGACTTGTTCCAGGGGGCGGAGTGCAGGAACGTCCCGGACGCGGTGAGGTGGGTGACCCACTTGGAGTCCAGCATCCACTCGTCGCCGTGGCCGATGGTGGCGGAGTCCATCGTCTCCGCCGCGTTCTTGCTGCGGACGGTGTGCACCCCGCCGCGGGTCGGGTCCTGCGGGGAGCCCGCGGAGCCGGTGATGCTGCCGACGTTCTTGCCGTTCTCGTACATGGTCAGGGTGTGCGAGGGGACGTCGATGACGGCCTTGTGGTCGGCGCCGACGCTGAAGCCGAAGTTGTAGTCCCGGGCGAACCAGCCGCCCTGGGCGCCGGAGTTGATGCCGGACAGGGCGCCCTTCACGGAGACCTTGGTGCCGGCCGGCCAGTAGTCCTTGGGACGCCAGTCGATCCGGTCCTTGCCGGACCAGTCCTTGACCCAGCCCCAGGCGCCCTCGACCTTCGGCTGGGAGGTGACCTTCAGCGCCTTCTCGATCTCGGCGCGCCGGTCCTTGGCCACCGGGTTGTCGAAGAGGATCGAGACCGGCATGCCGGTGCCGACGTGCTGCCCGCCGCCCGGCGTGTTGGTGAGCTTGTTGACCTTGTCGGCCTGCTCCGTGGTGAACACGGAGGTGGCGGCGGACTCCTTGCCCTCGGTCGACTTCGCCCGGGTCTTCACGGTGTAGGTGGTCTGCGGCTTGACCTTGCCGTCCGACGTCCATGAGGTGCCGTCACCGGCCAGCCGCCCGTCGACCGTGCCGCCCTTGTCGTCCTTCACCTCGACCGAGGTGAGCTTGCCGCCGGCCGCCCGTATGGATATCGGCGAGCCGAGCTTGGCCGACTTGCTGCCGGCGGCCGGGGTGACGGTCACCTTGGCGGCCGGGGTGTCGGCCTTCGACGCATCGGCACCCCCTCCGCACGCGGTCAGCAGACCGGCCGCCGCGGTCAGAACGGGTATGAACCGGGCGGGGTGGCGGCGGAGTGCGGCGTGCACGGGATCCCTCCAAAGCAGAACGGGTGGCAGTGGCGGGCCCGGGCTCCGTGAGGTACGAATCCCCCAAGGGCTGCCAATGCACCCGCCGCATATGCAGAGGGTCTGTTCGTTGTGGAGGTTGTCCGGCGCACCGGATATTCAGGACACAGTTCGATATCGGCAGGGGCACCCGCCGCAGCGGGTGCCCCTGCCGATATTCACGGGTCCGGACTCACCGGTCCGACCCGGCGGTCACTGCGCCGGTGGTGTGACTCCTCCCGAGGCAGGGCCGCTGCCGGGCGACCCGCCGTTGGACGAACCACCGGTGCTGGAACCGCCCGTCGAGGAGCCACCCGTCGTGCTGTTGCCGCCGGTGGACGAGCCGCCCGTGGTGGAGCCACCGCCGGTGGTGGAGCCACCGCCCGTCTCGGTCCCGCTGGGCGGACTGCCCCCGGTGGAGCCGGTGGGCCCACTGGTGGTGGAGCCGCCGGTGGTGCTCGGTCCGCCCGTACCGGTCGGCGATCCGGGGGAAGTGGGCCCACCCGACGTACCCGAGCTGCTGGTCCCCGGCGGCGTGGTGCCCGAGGTGCCGGGGGAGCTGGCGCCGGGCGGCGTCGACCCGTAGGGCGGTGGCTCGGAGGACGCCGGGCCGCTGGGGGTCTTGGCCGGCGGGGCGGTCGGGCGGTCCGCGGCGGGGCCGTTGGCGCCCTCGGGCCGCTTGAACCACTCGCCCGTCTTCGGGTTGCGCAGCGTGAACTCCTTGACCTTGGTCGGCGCCGGTTCGACGACGACGGCGTTGTTCGGCTTGAAGCCGGCCCACTTGTCGCCGACCACCTTCGCGTCCTGGACCTGCTTCGGCTTCGTCAGCGGATTACCGCACTTGCAGCGGACCCGCGGCACGCCGTAGGGGTCCACCATGACCGCGGTGCCGGCCTGGAGCACCGACTGGAATTCGTACGCCTTGCCGTCCTTGAAGCCGTGGTTGGTGACCCGGGTGTCGTAACCGAGCTGTACGGGCGTCAACGACCGCAGATAGGCCGGGACTCCGCCCGGGGAGACGCCCACGACACCGGCGAACGCATGGTTCCGGTCCGGGGCGCTCTGCAGGTACTTGATCTGCTTCTCGACGTCGCAGGCCGCGTTGTGCTGGGTGCCGCCGTACAGACCCGCGGTGGCGCCGGAGATCTCGGTGTTCGATCCGCTGGACTTCACCGGTGTGGCGGACGGGGAGGGAGTGGATTCGTTCGCCGACGACCGGGTGACCGGGTTCTGGCCGATGGCGGCGGCCGGTTCGGCGAACACCTCGGTCTGGCCGCCACCGCCCGGTCGGGTGAGGACGACGGCCGCGATCACGGCCGCGACCACGAGCGCCGCGATGATCGCGACCCGCGGCGCGGACCGCCACCAGGGCGCCCCGCCGCCGGCTCCGCCACCCCCGCCGCCCCCGCCGTGGGGTCCGCCGGGCCCGCCGGGCGGCGGGCCGGGGCGGGAGGGCTGACGCTGGGGCTTCCACGGCTCGCCCACCTGTGTCGGATCGTGCGAGGGGCGACCGGAGGGGGCGCCGGAGGGGGCGCCGGGCGGTCCGGAGAGCGGGCCGGTCGGTGGCCCGGTCGGGTGGCTGTCCGGCGGCGGTGGAGATGTCACGGGTCCCTCTTCCGGCGCGGGTGGGCTTTCCGCGCAGAGCGGTATGCCCACATTCATCCCTGTTTGACTAATTGTGTGCCCGGAGAGGGGGCTCTCCGCAAGCGGTCGCCACCTGCCGTGCTTACGGTGGGGGAGGCAGGCATGACATGCCGTGAACGGGACTTCGTGGACCGGCCCCAGGCAACCGACCTTCCGGGAGACAGCGTGAGCCACCTGCGAGGCCCCGCCCCCGCCGGTCCCCCCGGCCCGGTACGCGCCCGAGGCGTACCGTCCGCCGTCCGCGCCTGGGCGGAGGCCCTCGGCACGGCGGTGGCGGGCATCGTCACCATGCTCGTGACCGCCGCGCTCGGGCTGTGGGCGGCCGGCGCCGCCGACCTGCCCGGCGGGGCGTTCCCCTCCGTGGTCGCGGCCACCGTGCTGACCGCCGCCGGCGGCTCGGTCACCCTGGCCGGCGATGCCGGGATCATCGGCCAGGCCGACGCCACCCTGGACGTCGTACCGCTCTCGGTCACCCTGGCCGGAGCGCTGGTGACCGCCGCCCTCTTCCTGCTGCCGCTGCGCCACCGCGCGGTGGCCGGCACCGGCGAACTGCTCGGCCGGATCGCCCGTACGGCGGTGTGCTGGCTGATCCTCCTGCTGCTCCTCACGCCCGCCGCCCGGCACGACTTCAAGATCTCGGTGGGCAACGACCTCGCCGACCAGATCGGCGCCGAACTCGGCAGCACCCCCACCGTCGGCTTCCACGCCGACGTCCCGGCCACCCTCGGCGTCGGCCTGCTGTGGATCCTGGCGCTGCTCGTGCTGACCTTCGTCGTCTCGCGCCGGGCCCCGCTCTCGCCCCGGCTGCTGCACTTCCAGGACTCGGTACGCCCGCCCGCCTTCGCGATGGTGCTGACGCTGCTGGTCTACGTGGTGGTCGGCCTGGTCGTCGCGGTCGTCGAGCTGTTCAAGGAGGGCCACCCGGCGGACGTCCTCGCGGTGGTCTTCCTCGGACTGCCGAACCTGGCCTGGATGGCGCTGGGCATCGGCGCCGGCGGCGGCTGGGTGGGACACGTCGACAAGGCCATCGGGCTGCCCGTGCCGCACCTCCTGGACCAGGTGCTGCGCGGCCGCGGACAGCAGACCGTCGACGTCCGCTCGCTCGCCGAACACGACGGCCGGGCCTGGCTGCTGGTGGCGCTGGCCGCCGTCGTCCTGCTCACCGCCGCCTTCCTCGCCGCGGTCCGCTCACCGGCCCGGCTCCCCGCCTGGCGGCACGCCGTCGAGATGGCCGTCGCGCTGGCGCTCACCCTGTTCGTCGTCGGCCTGCTCACCCGCATCGCCGCCCACTACGGCCTCTCCCTGATCGGCGTCGGTGACCTCGGCGGCAACCTGGGCGGTGAGGTCACCGTGGAACCGCAGCTCCTCCGGCTGGTGGGCGTGGGCCTGGTCTGGGGACTGGCCACCGGCTTCCTCGGCAGCCTGCTGGCCCGGGGCGTACGGCACCGCGGCGAGGTACCCGGGCCGGAGACCGGGCGCCCACCGGCCTGACCGCCGGCTACCCCGGGCGGCGGGCCGGGAAGACCGGATTCGCCCAGCGCGGCGGTGGCGGGGGAGCGGTGCTGCGCCAGCCGCTCTGGCCCGCCCCCGTGCTCACCACCTGGGTCGGCGGATGCGTCTGCGGCCCGTCCCGCGGCGGCTCGGGTGCCGTGGTCCGGCCCGCCGCGCGCACCGCCGCCACGAAGCCGCGGCAGGTGTCGTAGCGGTCCGCCGGCGCCTTGGACAGCGACTGGGCGAACACCGCGTCGACGGCCGGCGGCAGGTCGGGCCGCAGCCCGGTGACGGCCGGCGGGGGGTCGTACTGGTGCGCCCACAGCAGCGCCATGTCGTCGTCCCGCTGGAACGGCGGCCCCCCGGTCAGCATCTCGAACAGCACACAGGCCAGGCTGTAGACGTCGCACCGGCCGTCCACCGGGCGGCCCGAGATCTGCTCGGGCGCCACGTAGTCCAGCGTGCCGACGAACTGGCCGGCGGTGGTGTACCCGGTCAGCGACAGCGACTTCTTGGTCAGCCCGAAGTCGGTCAGATAGACGTGCTCGGGGCGGTCGCTGTCGGTGCCCTCGGCGACCAGGATGTTGCCCGGTTTGACGTCCCGGTGCACGAGGTCGTGCGCGTGCGCGGCGTCCAGCGCGGAGGCCACCTGAAGGGCGATCCGGCAGGCGGTCTCCAGCGGCAGCGGGCCGTCACGGTCCAGCAGCGCCGCCAGGTCCCGGCCCTGCACGTACCGCATCGCGATGTACAGCATGCCCTCGGCCTCGCCCGCCTCGAAGACCGGCACGATGTGCGGATGGTCGATGGCCGCGGCCACCCGCGACTCGTGGACGAAGCGCTTGCGGAAGGTGTCGTTGCGGGCGAGCTCCGGCGACAGCAGCTTCACCGCCACGGTGCGCCCGAGCCGCAGGTCCTCCGCCCGGTAGACCACCGCCATGCCGCCCCGGCCGATCTCGTCCTGGAGCTGGTACTCGGCGATCCGACGGCCGCGCAGCCCGGAGGAGTCGGGCGCGGTGGAGCGCTCCCGGCTCCGGTCGTGCCCCTCGCCGTTCACCGGTACTCACCCGGCGGGTACGCCTGAGTCCGCGGCGGCGGTTCGGCCGGCTGCGGCGCCGGCGGCTGCCGCGGCGGCTGCTCGCCCGAGCCCCTCGACGACGGCCGCGACTCCACCGCGTAGGTCTGCAGCGACACCCCGTCGCAGTAGCACCAGCGCTCGTGCCGGACGTCGTAGAGCCACAGCGCGTCGCCGTCCACGACCACGCCGATCCGGGTGCCGCGGCTCCGCTCGGAGAACGACTCGCCGTCCAGCTGCCCGGCGACCAGCTCCTCGACCAGCCGCCGGTAGCGGGCCAGTTCGCCCTCCAGGGCACCCAGCAGCGGCCGGGGGTCGGCGGTCCGGGCGGCGGACTGCCCGGCGGCCGGCGGCTCCCGCGGTACGGCCAGCAGCAGCCGGCCGTCGACCCACGCCGCCCAGCCGTTGGAGCACAGGGCCAGCGCCCAGTCGCCACGGCGGTCGATGACCTGGACGGGCAGCAGCGGATCGAGCGGCGCGCTCGGCAGCGACGAGTCCGGTGCCGACCAGGTCGCCATGCCCTCCGGTGGAACGACATGGCTGGGGGCGAACTCGGGAGCGGTCACGGGCGCCTCCTCGGCGCTACTTGCGCATGATCTCGGGCTCGTGCCGCCGCAGCAGGCGGGTCACCAGGAACCCCAGAACCAGGGAGAGCACGATCAACATGCCCATGTTGAGCAGCCAGACGGCCGGCTTGTGCTGGAACAGCGGATCCGCGGTGATGCCGCCCGGCACCAGCCGGTGCAGGTCGATGGTGCCCGCCATGGCGCCGAGCGCCCACCGGGACGGCACCAGCCAGGCCAGCTGCTCCAGCCCCGGCACGCCGTTCAGCTTGAGCAGCGCACCGCAGAACACGACCTGGATGATCGCGAGGAGGACCAGCAGCGGCATGGTGACCTCCTCCTTGCGCACCAGCGCGGACACGAAGAGGCCGAGCATCATCGCGGTGAACGCCAACAGGGCCACCGCCAGGGTGATTTCGATCAGCGGTGGCAGCAACACGCCCTTGCCGCCGGGCGCGTTCAGCTTCACCCCGCCCAGGCCCACCATGGTCAGCACCACGGCCTGGACGACCGTCACCACACCCAGCACCAGCACCTTGGACATCAGATACGCCGAGCGGGACAGGCCGACGGCTCTCTCCCGCTGATAGATCGTCCGCTCCTTCACCAGCTCCCGCACCGCGTTGGCGGCGCCGGTCAGCACCGCGCCGACGCAGAGGATCAGCAGGCCGTTGAGCGCCGATTCCGGGGTGAGGCTGGACCCGGCGAGGGCGTGCGCCATCG
The DNA here is from genome assembly GCF_001729485.1 of Streptomyces lydicus. Lineage (GTDB taxonomy): Bacteria > Actinomycetota > Actinomycetes > Streptomycetales > Streptomycetaceae > Streptomyces > Streptomyces lydicus_D. Next base: position 5,871,819 of record NZ_CP017157.1, on the reverse strand, counting down.
CCCCCATCACGAAGGGCAGCGCGACCATGATGATCAGGAAGGTCCGGTCGGAACTCAGCGCCGCCGCGTACCGCCGCACCAGGGTGTTCAGCTGGCCGCTCCAGCTCTGCGCCTTGTGCGCCTCCACCGGGCCCTTCGGCGGCTCCGGGGCGCGCGGCGGCTGGCGGGAGTCCATCGCGATGTAGCGCCGGTGCTCCGGTGAGGCGCGGAAGTCGCTCGCCCAGGGCCGGGCGGTGTCGTTCTCGAAGGCTTCGAACGCCTCCGGCCACTGGGTGAACCCGAAGTACGGCAGTGCCTCCTCCGGCGGCCCGTAGTAGGCGATCGACCCGCCCGGGGCCATTACCAGCAGCCGGTCACAGACGTCGAGGCTGAGCACGCTGTGGGTCACCACGATGACCGTGCGGCCGTCGTCCGCCAGGCCGCGCAGCATGTGCATCACGGAGCGGTCCATGCCGGGGTCGAGACCGGAGGTCGGTTCGTCGAGGAACAGCAGCGACGGCTTGGTCAGCAGTTCCAGGGCCACCGAGACGCGCTTGCGCTGGCCGCCGGAGAGGCTGTGGATGGGCTGGTCGGCCCGCTGGTCGAGGCCCAGTTCGTGGATCACCTCGTCGACCCGCGCCTGGCGTTCGGCCTTCGCGGTGTCCTCGGGGAAGCGCAGTTGCGCGGCGTAGCCGAGTGCCCGGCGCACGGTCAGCTGCTGGTGCAGGATGTCGTCCTGCGGTACGAGTCCGATGCGCTGGCGCAGCTCGGCGTAGTCGCGGTACAGGTCACGGCCGTCGTAGAGCACCGTGCCGTCGTCCGCGGGGCGCAGCCCGGTCAGCGCGTTGAGCAGCGTCGACTTGCCCGCGCCGCTCGGCCCGACCACCGCCAGCAGCGACTTCTCACCCACCGGGAAGGACACCCCGTCCAGCAGCGTCTTCTGCGCCTTCCTGCCGTCAAGGACCCGTACCGCCAGGCCCTGCACGTCCAGGGAGACCTCGCCGTTGTCGACGAACTCCTGCAGCTCGTCGCCGACGAGGGCGAACGCGGAGTGGCCGATGCCGACGATGTCGCCGGGGATCATCGGGGCCCGGTCCGCGACCGGCTGACCGTTGAGGTAGGTGCCGTTGTGACTGCCGAGGTCGACGATCTCGAAGCCCTCGGGGCCGGCGCGCAGCTCGGCGTGCCGCCGGGAGACCGACAGGTCGTCGACGATCAGGTCGTTGTCCGGTCCGCGGCCGATCCGGGTGGTGCGGGCGGCCGGGATGGGCCGTACGGAACTCGGGGCGCGGAAGGTGTGGGTGCCGGCCGGGTGGGAGACGGCGGAGGGCCGGTCGATACGGGGCGGCCGCGGCGGCACCTGGGAGAGGACCGCGCACGGCCCGTCGGCGGGGTTGCCGAACCGGATCACACTGCCCGGTCCGACGCCGGACTCCTGAACGCGCCGCCCGTCGGTGTAGGTGCCGTTCGTACTGCCCTCGTCCTCCACCATCCAGTGGCCGGCCCGGGCCAGCAGCACGGCGTGGTGCCAGGACACCCGGGCGTCGTCGAGGACGAGCTCGCTCTCCGGGTCCCGGCCCACGTGATAGACGCGGCCGGGGTTCATCACCTGCCTGCCGCCGTCCGATTCGACGACGAGGTCAGGCGCGGTGGGCGCATCCGGCCGCTCAGCCATACCGCGATTTTACGGCGGCGGGGCGGGCCCCGCCTCTCCAACCGCCCGCCGCCGCGAGGCGCAAATGCCCCTCCGCGAAACGGCATTTCGGGTTTGATCCCGCTTTGTATGAGTGAATACGGCCGGTTACTCGCGAGAAACAGCCCAGGTCAACTAAGGTGAGCGCTCCGATTGGCCCCACCTGCAAATTCCAAGCAAATGCCGGACTTTGCTGCGCTGATCGAAGGAAGTCCTGTCGAACCAGGACGTAAAGTGCAGCGCAGGGCTACGTGGTGTCGGCAACACCGCCAGACGTCGGCTTGCAATACCGTGCCGGCCCGTCCGTCATCCGGGACACGACGGTGCCGGTTCCTTCTTATTCACCTACCTCGTGAAGGCAAGGCAGAGATGGCACGAGTTCCCCGACAAGACCCCCAAGCGTTCTCCCGGCAGCGGGCCCACCCCGTCGACGAGGTGCTCCCCGTCGGCAAACTCACGCTCTACGGATTCCAGCACGTCCTTGCCTTCTACGCGGCCGCGGTGATCGTCCCGATCCTGCTCGGCAATGCCCTGGAGCTCTCCCGCGAACAACTCGTCTATCTGATCAATGCGGACCTGCTGACCTGCGGAATCGCCTCGATCATCCAGGCCCTCGGGGTATGGCGGATCGGCGCGAGGATGCCGCTCGTCCAGGGCGTCACCTTCACCGCGGTGTCCCCGATGATCGCCATCGGCCAGGGCGCGGGCGGCGGCACCGCCGGCCTCCTCGTGGTCTACGGCGCGGTGATCACCGCGGGCATAGCGACGTTCCTGTTCGCCCCGTTCTTCAGCAAGCTGGTGAAGTACTTCCCGCCGGTCGTCATCGGCACGATCCTCACCGTCATCGGCCTCACGCTGATACCGCAGGCACTGCAGGACGCGGCCGGCGGCGCGCAGTTGATGGGCAAGCCCGAATACGGTGACCTCAAGAACCTCGGATACGCCCTGGGGACCCTGCTGTTCATCCTCGCCGTGGTCCGGATCGGCAAGCCGTACCTGAGCAGTCTCGCGGTTCTGCTCGGCCTTATCGGCGGCACCGGGGTCGCCTGGCTCCTCGGCGATGTGGATTTCAGCGCGGTGCAGAAGGCCGACTGGTTCGGCGTCAGCACGCCCTTCCACTACGGAATGCCGAAGTTCGAGGTGTTCCCCATCATCGCGATGCTCGTCGTCATGCTGATCACGATGGTGGAGACCACCGGTGACGTCTATGCCATCGGGGAGATCACGCGCAAGCGGGTCGACAACGACACGGTGGCCAGTGCGCTGCGCGCCGACGGTGTGGCGACCGTGCTCGGCGGAATTTTCAATTCCTTCCCCTACGTGGCCTTCGCCGAAAACATCGGCCTGGTGCGGATGTCCAAGGTGATGAGCCGCTTCGTGGTGGTCGCGGCCGGCGGCTTCATGGTCGTCCTGGGTCTGCTGCCGAAGGCGGGCAGCCTGGTCGCCGCAATTCCGCACCCGGTGCTCGGCGGTGCGGCGATTTCCATGTTCGGCATGGTCGCCACGGTCGGTATCCAGATTCTCGGCAAGGTGGATCTGCGCGAGGAGCGCAATGCGCTCATCCTGGCCGTCAGCCTCGGTGCCGCGATGCTGCCCACCGCGGTCGCGCCGTTCTTCGACCGGATGCCGGAGGACGTCCGCGCGGTCCTCAACAGCGGGATCACACTGGGCGGTCTGACCGCGATCCTGCTCAACCTGCTCTTCAACGTCTTCACCCGCCGCTCGGCGATCGAGATCGACTGGGACGACATCGAGGACGACGACGCGGAGGCGGACGCACCGCACCTGACGGCGGTGCAGGAGCCGGCCGGCGCCTATGAGCCGCAGGGCGCCTACCGCCCTGCCGACCCGTACGGGCCGTACGCCCCCCAGGAGCCGCACGGGCCGCAGTCACCCCAGCCGCCCCAGGGGCCGCACGGACAGCCGGGACAGCAGGGGCCGCACTGGGGCCTGCCGACCCACTGAGCGGCGCCGGCTCCGCACCCGGGGGCGGGCCTTCGCGGGCCCGCCCCCGGGTCAGTGGGTGGTCACGGTGTTGAACGGCGGGGCCTCGCCCGCCTCGCCGATCAACTCCCAGAAGTGGTCGACCAGTCGGCGCAGATACGCCGAGCGCTCGGCCGCGATCTCCTTGAGCCGGGAATCGGCGTTACGCGCCACCAGATGTCCCATGTAGCGCTCGGAGAACTCCGCGAACTCGCCGTGCATGGTGCGCAGCGCGTCGCTCACCCGCGTCTTGTTCAGCGTGGTGATCTCGACGACCGGCGCGACATGCGCCTTCCAGCGCCCCTCGATCGCCGCGCGCAGGTGCCCCGAGAGTTCCTCGTCCCGCCCCATCACCCCGATGAGTTTGCGCAGCGACAGCCCCAGCGCCTCCACCAGCGCCTTGGTCTGGCGGTAGTCACCGCTCCACTGCCGCGCGGACTCCGCCGCCTGGTATCCGGCCGGGTCCATCCCGATCAGCTGGGAGAGCCGCTCCACACTCAGCTGCCGGGCCATGCGGTGCTCGGCAAGGGTGCGGGGCTCGATGCCCATCAGCGTGGTCGGCGGGCACCACAGGACGTCGGCCAGCACGAAGAGCTGTGCCTCGGTCGGCGCATGGGAGCCGTACTCCCAGGCTTCGATGTGCTCGGGACGTACCGGCGTGCCGCACGCCGTCATGGACTGGGCGACCTGAGCCGTGGTCAGGCCCACCCGGGCCCGCGCGGATCTGGCCTCTGCGGGAGAGAACGGAGTGCTGTACACGTGCGCGACACCTCGCTGCACCCGGCGGTGGAGGGGTGCTTTGGGGGCGGGGAGATGGAGGAACATCCAGGAGCGGGCAGATTAACAGATGGTCCATAGGTACGAAGCTCCAGTTCCCCTTCGAGTCGAAGGCGCCGGATCGCCGAGTCGCCGCAGGCGAGAGATGTGCACTATCTGTCCCATTTCATGCATCAACTCGCTTACTGGGTATAGCCGATCCCTCGGTACTTACCGGGCGGTAGGGCCGTATCGATGCGCACGGTTCGAAGGTCTGTAATGCGAGCGTTACGCGGAAGAAGGGGCGGTGTCACAGTGATCCCCGAGGCTGGGGTGTCCGGCCGGCCCCACGGGGCCGCCCGGCGGCACCTCCGACATCCGGTCCTCCCCCCCACGATCCGATCAGGATGGGACCTTCCTATGCGAGCAGTGCGGGAACGCGTCGACGCGTTCCGAAGCTTGGAGCCTGCCTTAGCGGCCGCGCGTCCGCGTGCCCCCCTCCGTCCCGCGGAGAGACGGACCCCGGGAACGGCCGCCGCGCCTCACCTGTCATGCATCTGACAGCCGCCCACGGCTGACGGCCCGGAAACGCCCTCGACGCGGCGACCGGGCCCGCTTTCGCATGTCTCCTTGCACGAAAGGACACTCCCAGGTGCTCACTTCGCACCACGACAATCCCCAGGGCTCACCCACGGCCCTGCTCGACACCGCCCACCCCACCGACCACCACGCACCGGCCACCCGCACTCCGGGCGGCGGACACGTGCTGGTCGTCGGCGCTCCCGGACCGCGCCTGGAGCGCCTCACCCGCACCCTGCGTTCCACCGGCCACGACGTGAGCCACGCCCCGCCCGGCGAGGTCGACCGGCGGATGGGGCAGGCACACCCGGACGCCGTCGTCGCCCTCGACGCCCCGGGCGAGAACGGCGAACGGCCCGAGGACGGCCTGGAGGTGATCCGGGAGGTGCGCACCGCCCCGGCCGGCCGGGCACTGCCGCTGCTCGTGGTCACCTCCGCACCGGAGCCCGCCGGAGTGGTGGACATGCTCCGCCACGGCGCCGACGACTGCGTACCCGAGACCTCCGACCCCGTCGAACTCTCCGCCCGTATCGAGGCCAAGCTCCGCCGGGTCCCCGTCCCGGTCGAGAACCTGCCGCGGGACCCGCGCACCGGGCTCTACTCCGAGCCGCACTTCCTGGACGAGCTCGACCGCGAACTGCGGCGCCCCGAGGCGGCCCGGCACGGCGGGGCGCTCGCCGTCGTCGGCATCGCCGAGATGGCGACCCTGGAGGCCCGGCTCGGGCCGCGGGTGCGCCGGGAGGTCGCCGAGCGGCTGGCCGGGGTGGCCGAACGCCTGGGCAGCTTCTGCGACCGGCTCGGCCGGGACGACGACGGCCACCTGCTGATGCTGCTGCCCGGCGTCGACGAGGAGACCGCCCGCCGCGGCCTGGAGGAGTTCGCCGCCACCGTCGCCGGCACCCGCTTCGTCGTCGCCGACGAGAACGTCCGCCTCACCCCGGCGATCGGCTGGCTGCCGCTGGCCGGCTGCGCGGACGGCAACCGGGCCACCGGCCAGGCCCGGGACGCCGTACAGGAAGCACTCCGGCACGGGGACCTGCGGCCGGTCCGGTACGCGCCCTGGATGCGCGGCGCACCGCACCGCCACCGGCGGCCGCCGCTGCGCACCCTGCTCCGCCCCGCCCTGTCGGCGCTCTCCCCGGTCCTGGCGCTGCTGCTCGGGATCGCCGTACCGTTCGCGCTCTACCGGCAGGCGTACCAACTGGGCTGGGACCTGGGCTCGGCCATGTACTGGGTGGTGGTCGCCGGGCTGGTGCTCTCCGCGCTGCTGATCGTCCTGGAGTGCCTCTTCTCGCTCGACGCGGCGGCCCGACCCGAGCGGCCCGCGGCGCCGTACCCGCCGGCCAGCGCGGTGATCGCCGCGTACCTGCCGAACGAGGCCGCCACCATCGTCGACACCGTCGAGTCCTTCCTCCGCCTCGACTACCCCGCCGAGCTGGAGATCGTGCTGGCGTACAACACACCGCACCCGCTGCCCGTCGAGGACACCCTGCGGGAGATCGCCGCCCGCGACCCGCGGCTGGTGCTGCTGCCGGTGGCCGGCTCCACCTCCAAGGCGCAGAACATCAATGCCGCGGTCACCCGCGTCCGCGGCGAGTTCGTCGGCATCTTCGACGCCGACCACCACCCCGCCCCGCACGCCTTCGAGCACGCCTGGCACTGGCTGTCCCACGGCCATGACGTCGTCCAGGGCCACTGCGTGATACGCAACGGCGAGAGCTCCCGGGTGGCCGAGCTGGTGGCCGTCGAGTTCGAGGCGATCTACGCGGTCAGCCACCCGGGCCGCACCCGGCTCTACGGCTTCGGCGTCTTCGGCGGCTCGAACGGCTTCTGGCGCACCGACCTGCTCGCCCGCACCCGGATGCACGGCTCGATGCTGACCGAGGACATCGACTCCACACTGCGCGCACTGGGCGAGGGCGCCCGGTTCGCCGTCGACCGCACCCTCCTCTCCCGGGAACTCGCCCCCACGACCCTGAAGGCGCTGTGGAACCAGCGCTCCCGCTGGGCGCAGGGCTGGCTCCAGGTCTCGCTCAAGCACCTGTGGCGGAGCCTGCGCTCACCGGTCTTCACGGCCCGTCAGAAACTGGGCCTGCTGGTGCTGTTGGGCTGGCGCGAGGTGCAGCCCTGGCTGACCCTGCAGATCCTTCCCGTGCTGCTGTACTCGGCCTGGAAGGCCGGCGGCCTGCAGCATCTGGACTGGGCGGTGCCGGTGTGCGTCCTGGCCATGCTCCTCACCGTGGCGGCCGGCCCCGTGCAGGTGCTCTTCGCACGGCGGCTCGCCGTCCCCGAACTCCGCGCCCGCAAGCGCTGGTTCTGGTCCTACCTCCTCCTCTCGACCGTCTTCTACAGCCACTTCAAGAACATGGTGGCCCGGCAGGCTCATCTCAAGGAGGCGCTGGGGGACCGGCAGTGGCGGGTCACCCCCCGGGCCGCCGCCGAGGCGGTGGCCGGCCGATGAGCGGCGAGGCCGCGCCGGCCCGCGGCCGGGCCGGCGCCATCGACGGCTTCCGCGGGCTCGCCGCGCTGAGCACCGTCGCCTTCCACGTCTGGCAGCAGTACTTCCGCTACGACGCCCGGGGCAGCCACCCACCGGTCGACAACCCGGTGCTCGGCGCGGTGTTCTCCCTCGAAGTCATCGACCTGTTCTTCGTGCTCTCCGCGTACCTGCTGACGCTGTCGTACGCGCGGGCCGCGATCGACGGGCGCTCGACCCGGCCGGCCCGGCTGTTCCTCTTCCGGCGCGCGATCCGGATCCTGCCGCTGTACGTGCTGGCGGTGCTGGTCGTCTGGGCGAGCCGCAACCCCACGCTGCCGGGCAACTGGCGCGACCTGGTCGAGCACCTCACCTTCACCCATGTCTTCGACCAGCAACGGATCTTCTACACCCTCGGCCCCACCTGGTCGCTGTCACTGGAGGTGCTCTTCTACCTCGCGCTGGTGGCGCTGGGACCGCTGGCGGTGCGCGTCTGCCGTCCGCTGCGCCGGCGCCGCAGCCGGGTGGCGGTCTGCGCGGCGGGCTGTGCGTTCCTCTTCGCCGCGCCGCTCGCCTGGATCGCCGTCGCGCACTACGGGTTCGGGGTGCCGCACACCGACTGGGTGGTGTACTTCGGCCCGCAGGCCCGCTTCGGAGGGTTCGCCGCGGGGATGGGACTGGCCGTGGCGACCGTCGCCCTCGGCGACCGCGGCCGGCTCGGCCCGCGCACCGCGCTGCTGGTTGCGGTGCTCGCACTGGCCGGCCTGTTCGCGCTGTCCCTGGACTCCGGGCCGGAGAACTTCACCTTCACCTTCTACCACCCGATCGCCGCGGCCCTGTGGACCGTACTGCTCCTCGGCACCCTCCACGTCCGCCGACGCACCGTCTGGCAGACCCTGTTGACCTCCCGTTGGCCGGCCGCCGTCGGACTGGTCAGCTACAGCCTGTTCATCTGGCACGAGCCGGTGATGCTGCAACTCCACCGGGCCGGCCTGCTGCCCACGGACCAGGCGGGCTTTCCGCTCGCGCTGCTGGTCACCTTCCTCGTGACGCTGCCCGTGGCGGCCGCGAGCTACTGGCTCGTCGAGTACCCGGCGAGCCTGCTCGGCCGTCTGAAGGACCACCGCGGCCGGCCGCGCGAGTTCTATCCGGAACCCGCCACCCGCTGACCGCGCCGGCCTCACCCTTCGCCGGGGACCCGCGCCGTGCGCGCCGGGTCCCCGGCGAAGATCCTGTCCAGGTGGTAGTCGAGGGTGCGTCGCACGTCCGCCAGGGTGCGCCGCCCGTGCAGGACGTCACCGCCCAGCCCCACCGCCCCGGAGACCAGCAGGTCGGCCTCCCGCCAGGCATCGAGACCGGGAGCGGTGCGCCCTGCCGCCCGCGCCGCCTCGATCAGGTCCGCCACCAGCCGCTCCAGGGGCTGCTCGGCGGCCAGGAAGACCGCGGCGAGCGCGGGGTCGGTCAGGCTGCGGGCGTAGTAGGCCGCGAGCACCCGCAGTGCAGTGGCGCGTTGGGCGTCGACGGGCAGGAACTCCTCCAGCACGGCGCGCAGCAGGGCGCGCGAATCGGTGGGGTCGTGGTCGATGCGGGAGCGGGCGATCCGCGCGTTGTCGTCGTGCAGCAGGTGCAGCGCGTCCACCAGCAGCTGGTGCTTGCTCTCGAAGTGGTACTGCACCGCCCGCAGCGACACCCCGGCCTCGGCGGCCACCTCCCGCAGGCTCGCCTCGTGCAGTCCCCGCTCGGCGGCGATCCGCCAGAGCGCCTCGGCGATCTGCCGGCGCCGACGGTCCTGCGCGCCGCCCGCCGCCGGCCGTTCGGGCGGCGGCGGGGCCTGCCTGCGCCGCCGGTACGCCTTGGCCCGGCAGCTGTGCGAGCAGTACAGCGCGGGCCGGCCGCGTCCCGCCGGGCTGAGGACCGTACGGCACATCCGGCACACGGGCCCGGTCGCCCGGCCCTTTTCGTCACGCACCATTTCTCCCCGCGGCCCCTCAAATTGTGTGACGTAAAGCGAGATTCCCTTTGAATTAACGGGAGTTCCGCCCCTCACTCAATGATACGTTCGTAACGTCCCGATGGGGGGACGACGGAACTCTTCGAGAGGACTTCGGGACCATGAAGTACGACGTCCTGCAGATCATCGGTGCGGCCGTGACGGTGGTCTTCGCCCAGGGGGCGATCCGGCTGCTCTTCGACCACGGAAACACCGGGCTGCTGGGCTGGCTCGGCGGGGGATTCGGGACCACCCTGGCCGCCCACGCGGCACTGGTGGCCGTCGGGGTCCTGCTGAGCGGCTGGTCCCACACCCGCGCGAAGGCGGCCGGCCGCCGGAACTGATGCCGCCGGTACGTGGGCCTGTTTCCCCCGCTTCTGCCCCTGGTTTTGCCCTTGCTTTCGGTCCTTCTGCCGCCCTGCTTTCTGCCTTGCTCCTGCCCCTGGTTTTTTCCCCAGCGTTTTTCCCAGCATTTTTCCCCACCGCCCACCCCCCTTCGGGGGGTGGGCGGGTCTGGTGGAGAGGCAGGGCGGCTGGAGAGGCGGGGTGGCGGTGGCGGCGGGCCGCCGCCCGCAGCCGGGGCGGCTGCTGCGCGGCGCCCCGGACGTCGGGCGCCCCGGACGTCGGCTGACGTCCGCGGCGCCCCGTACGTCAGCCGACGTGCACCCGCGGCCGGCGGGCCGGATCGGGCTCGGCGCGCCGCAGTACCTCCCGGGTGACCGGCGCGACCTCGCCGTCGCCGAACACCAGGAAGCGCAGCAGATGGCTGAGCGGGTGGCCCTCGGTCCAGTTGAAGTACGCGTGCGGGACCTGGCCGGTGCGCTCGCGCAGCTGCATCAGCACCGCGGCGATGGTGTTGGCCACGCCGGCACCCTCCACCCGCAGGATCTGCGTCCCGTACCGCTCCTCGCCCTTGACGTGCAGGTTCGCGGTGAAGTCCGAGGAGTCGGTGACCGTCACCTCCAGGAAGAGCACCGGCCGTCCGTCGGGTATGTGGGTCTCCTCGCGCTGGCTGTACTCCTTCTCCCGGTACTCCGCCGCGTCCCGCTCGTCGGGTTCGTTGGCGATCACCCGCAGCGGCCCGGCCGCCATCGCGGCGTCGATCAGCCGCCCGGCGGTCTCGTCGAACTCGACCTCCACGGCGCGCAGTTCGAAGGCACGGTGGACGCGGGAGGCGAACGAGGTCAGCAGCATGCCGAGGATGAACAGCAGCGCGATCTTGAGGCCGTCCGGCCGTTCGATGGCGTTGGCGACCAGGGTGTAGCCGAAGACCAGGGTGATCGCGCCGAAGCCGACGGCGGCCGCGCGGTGGCGCCGGTGACGGGCCGCCACGGTGGAGGCAAAGGACGCCGAGAGCATCAGTACCAGCACACCCGTCGCGTACGCCCCGCTCTGCTCGTCGACGCTGGCGTTGAAGAAGACGGTGATGCCGAACGCGATGGCCAGGAAGATCAGTACCAGCGGACGCACCGCACGGGTCCACTCCGGGGCCATGCCGTAGCGCGGCAGGTACCGCGGTACGAGGTTCAGCAGGCCGGCCATCGCCGAGGCGCCGGCGAACCAGAGGATCGCGATGGTGGAGATGTCGTAGACGGTGCCGAATGCCTCGCCCAGGTGCTCGTGCGCCAGATAGGCCAGTGCACGGCCGTTGGCCGAGCCGCCCGTCTCGAACTCCTTCTGCGGGATCAGCAGGGTGGTGGCCAGGCTCGACAGCAGCAGGAAGCAGCTCATGATCAGCGCCGCGGTGGTCAGCAGCCGCCGCGTGCCGCGGATCCGGCCGGCCGGCGCGGCGTCCGTGTCGGTCGCCTCGCCCCGCACCTGCGGCATCACCGCGACACCGGTCTCGAATCCGGACATGCCCAGGGCCAGCTTGGGGAAGACCAGCAGCGCCACCCCGACGATCGCCAGCGGCGAGGAGTGCGCGGCGGTCATCGCCCCCCACCAGTCGCCGACCACGACCGGGTGTGCGAGCACCTGCCAGGCCGAGGTGGCCAGCACCACGACGTTGAGCACCAGATAGACCCCCACGAGGCCGACGGCGATGCCGATCGCCTCACGGAAGCCCTTGAGGAAGACCGCGCCGAGGGCGGCCAGCAGCAGCAAGGTGATCCACAGGTTCGCGCCGTGCAGCGCGGCCGGGGCGAACGGGTTCTCCACCACGTGCGCCGAGGCGTCGGCGGCCGACAGTGTCATGGTGATCACGAAGTCGGTGGCGGCGAACCCCAGCAGCACCAGGACCAGCAGCTTCCCCGCCCACCAGGGCAGCAGCCGCTCCAGCATGGCGATCGAACCCTCGCCGTTCGGGCTCTCCTTGGCCACCCTGCGGTAGACGGGCAGGGCGCCGAGCAGGGTCAGCGCGATCAGGACGAGGGTGGCGAACGGCGAGAGCAGACCGGCGGCCAGCGCGGCGATGCCCGGCTGGTAGCCGAGCGTCGAGAAGTAGTCGACACCCGTGAGGCACATGACGCGCCACCAGGTGTGCCCCTTGTGCTCGGCCGGCGGAGTGCCGTGCGGGCCGGGGTGGCGGGCGGACTGACTGCTCAGTCCGTCCAGCAGCCAGCCGCGCCATCGTTGGGAGGGGAGCGCGGCAGGCGCGGGGTCCGCCTGCGTGGGGGTGGTCATGCCGGTGTGTCCTGCCGTTAGTCGGTCGTCGGTTCGAGCAACGAGCAGCGAGTATGCATCACCGCGGACGTCCGGCCACGGCCCACCCCGCACCCGGCGACACACTGCGCGTTAAGAATGCGTCAATGCCAGTCACGGCAGCGTCAAGGCCGCATCAGTTTGTGCCGCCGCTCCGTACGGACGGCGTCAAGGACACCAACGGAACGCTCCCGCCCCGGTCCGTGACGCGCAGCCTGACCGTAGGGCCCGAGTCGCCGGGCCCCACGGCAGGAGGTGCTCCCATGGCCGTCTTCCATCCCCCGTCGCCCGTCCACCGCCCGCACAGCCCCCGGGTCCCACGGCCCGGCACCCCGCCCCCGCGGGCGCTGCCCCGGCCGCGCACCGCGCGCCGGACGGCGGCGCACGGCCGCACCCTGGCCCGCGACCTGGCCGTACCGCTCGGCGCCGTCGCCGCCGCCCTGCTGGCCACCGTCCTGCTGCTGACCGGCCGCACCGCGCACGCCACCGTTACCCTCGCCGTCGCCCTCGGCGTCTTCGCCCTGCTCACGCTGCTGGTGTCCGCGCTGGCCAGGCCGCTGACGATGCCCGTGGTGGCCCTGGTGTCCTGGATGTTCTACGACGGCTTCGTGCTCCACCAGCGCTCGGACCTGGCCTTCCAGCAGCCGGACCGCACCGGCCTGCTGGTGCTGCTGCTCGCGGGCGCCGCCGGCGCGGGCTGTGCCGCTGCCGTACGGAGCCTGCGGCGCCGCCGGACGAGCTGACGGCCGGACCGGGCGGACCCGGGCACCCAGGGGCACCCGAGAGGCCCGGGAGCCGCCCTCAGCGGAAGTGGCAATGGCAGTGGCAGCGGCCGTGACGCCGGTGCGCCGCCCGCCTGGAGCGGGCCGCCGCCCGTCGCCGGCACGGCGCGGTCAGGAAACCCAGCCCGATGCCCAGCATCCAGGCGTCCTTGGCCAGTGCCATGCCCTCCGGGGTCGGCCGCAGACTGCCGGACCGGCGCATCCCCGGGAGCCGCAGATACAGGCCGACCAGACCGCCGGAGAAGCCGGTCAGCGCCAGCCCGGCCAAACGGGTCGGCACGAACGGGGCCAGCAGCGCACCGCCGACCGCGACCTCCGAGCACGCCAGCAGCCGGGTGAACCGCTCGGCGGGCAGCTGCCGCAGGAACGGGTACGCCGCGGTCGCCATGCCGTGCACGGTCTCGGCGGTCGCCTCGTCCGCGCGCAGCATCTCCAGCCCGGAATTGAGGATGAACGCGCCCGTGACCAGCCGCGGAGCCACGTCACGAGCGTCGGGCAGCAGCACCATCGGAGCCTCCCGTGGGCGTCGTCGGCCCCCTCACCGAGCCTAGGGCCGGCCCGTCCGATCGGCGCGGGCTGGGCGAACCACCGGACCGGAGTGGCGAGGGGCCGGACAACGGCTCAGGCGGGCTCGTCCGCCGGACGGCAGCGGGCCGTGTAACGCTGATCGCCGGCGGGGGTCCAGCCGGCGTCGCCCCGTGCGGGGTCGGCCGGGGCGAAGCCGTTCTCGCGCAGCTGCTCGTGGAGCGCGTCGGCGGGGAAGCCGTTCCCCTCGGGTGTGCCGTCGACCGGCCACAGGGTCACCAGCAGCGCCTCGGTGTCGCCGGTGTCGGGTTCGCTGTCGAGGCTGGTGACCTCGAGGTGCCAGCGACCGCCACGGACGAAGGCCGCCGCGCGGTACAGCGTCTGTGCGGTGGCGGGGTTCTGATGGGTTTCGGTCATCCGGGGGACTCCTGTCGTGGGCCGGCGAGTGCTGAACACGCTGTGCCGAGTCTGCGTGATCGGCGGCCGGTCGGGGAGGAGTTCCGCGGTAACCGTGGCGGTTGTGGCGGCCGGGCAAGGGGACCCGCCCGTTCGGGCCGGTCCCCTTTGATCGAGGGTTGTTGACGGTTTTCGTGGTGTGGCGAGGACAGTCAGCCGCGGCCTCCGCCGTAGCCGCCGCCGTAGCCGCCACCGAAGCCGCCGCCGTAGCCGCCGCCGTAGCCGTGGCCGCCGTCGCCGAATCCGCCGCCGAATCCGTATCCGCCGAATCCGTAGCCGCCGCCGAATCCGTATCCGCCGTCGCCGAACCCGTAGCCGTGGCCGCCGTGGTGGCAGTCAAAGCCCCAGTCCCAGGAGTCGCAGACGCGGGTCTGGGCGAGGGAGGGTGCGGCGTCGGAAACGGCACTCGCGGTGCCGGCGCCGGCCAGGACGAGGAAGGGCACCGCGCACAGTGCTGCGATGGCGCGACGGGTCCTGATCTTCGTGCGCATGGTCATCCCCTTTCGGGGCTGGTGCGTCGCCGATTGCTCGGCGTATCGATGGGGAACTCCTGGCCGCACCACCCGGCACCGGCAACGCGTGAGGCCCCGGCACAACGGTGGGGCGGGTTCGCAGGGCTCCGACCTGCTCACTGACATCAGAGCGGACTCCCTGAGCGGTGCGCTCTCAAGGAGTGACTGGTGAGCTCTCAAGAAGTCGCCAATTCGAGCGTAGGCAGGGCGCTTCGACGGGTCAAACATACGCTGTACGCATATGCCCGTGCGCTCCGTGGCCTCAGAGCGCCGGGACGTCGTCCCACTGGTCGAGGATGTCCTCGGCCGCGTCCGGGCCCCGTTCCCGCCGGCCCTCGTCGAGGGTCTGCTCGGTCCAGATGACCTTGCCGCCGGGCGTGTACCGGGTGCCCCAGCGCTGGGCGAACTGGGCCACGAGGAACAGTCCGCGGCCGCCCTCGTCGGTGGTGGCGGCCCGTCGCAGATGCGGGGAGGCGCTGGTGCCGTCGGAGACCTCGCAGATCAGGGCGCGGTCGTGGAGCAGGCGGACGCGGATGGGCTGGGCGCCGTATCGGATGGCGTTGGTGATCAGCTCGCTGAGGATCAGTTCGGTGGTGAACTCCAGCGCCTCCAGGCCCCAGGACTCCAGCGTCCGCAGGCAGGCGGCCCGGACGGGGGCGACCGCCGCCGGGTCGGAGGCGACCTCCCACTCGGCGACCCGGGCGGGGTCCAGCAGGTGGGTGCGGGCCACCAGCAGGGCGATGTCGTCGCTGGGGTGCTCGGACAGCATCGCGTCGAGGACCGCCGTACAGGTCTGTTCGGGGGTGCGGTCCGCCCCGGTGGCCAGCGCCGCGCGCAGCAGGTCCAGGCCGGTGCCGATGTCGCGGTTGCGGTCCTCGACGAGTCCGTTCGTGTACAGCACGAGCCGGGAGCCCTGGGGCAGCGTGAGCTCCGCGGTTTCCACCGGGACGCTGCCGCCCAGGCCCAGGGGAGGGGAGACCGGCACCTCGGGGAAGGTGACGCCGCCGTCGGGGGCGACCACCGCCGGTCCCGGGTGGCCCGCCCTGGCCAGGGTCACCCGGCCCGCCACCGGCTCGTAGATGGCGTACAGGCAGGTCGCGCCGGTGATTCCGGTACGGCCGCCGTCCGGGCGGACCCCGTCGGTGTCGCTGCCGATGCCCGGCCGGACCGTCTCCCCGGCGCCTTCGCCCCGGCCGCCGGCCGCTCTGGAGGCGGCCCGTTCCTCGTCCGTGTCGATGTGGCTGACCAGCTCGTCCAGATGGCTCAGCAACTCGTCGGGCGGCAGGTCGAGGGCGGAGAAGTTGTGCACCGCGGTACGCAGCCGGCCCATGGTGGCGGCGGCGTGCAGACCGTGTCCGACGACATCGCCGACGGCCAGGGCGACCCGGGCACCGGGCAGCGGGATCACGTCGAACCAGTCGCCGCCGACCCCGGCCTGGGCCGGCAGATAGCGGTGCGCCACGTCCAGCGCCGACTGCTCGGGCAGGACCTGCGGCAGCAGGCTGCGCTGCAGGGTGACCGCCGTGGTGTGTTCGCGGGTGTAGCGGCGGGCGTTGTCGATGGAGATCGCGGCGCGTGCGGTCAGCTCCTCGGCGAAGGAGAGGTCCTCCTCCTCGAAGTCGTCGGAGTGGTCGGACCGCCAGAAGTTGGCCAGTCCCAGCACCACGCCGCGCGCCTGGAGCGGTACGGCGATCAGCGAGCGCATCCGGGCGTCCAGCACCCGCTGGGTGCCCTCCGGATCCTGCCGCCGCCACGCGTCCGACCCGCGCAGGTCGGCCACGAAGACCGGGCGGCGGCTCTCCAGGCCGACGGCCATCGGGGTGCCCGGCACAAACCTGATCACGTCGCCGACCTGATAGATGGCCGACTCCTGGGGGACGCCCCGGACCGCCATCCGCCGCAGGTCGGCGGTCGTCGCGGTCTCCGGTTCGTCGCCCCGCAGCACCGGCTCCAGCAGCTCGACGGTGACCACGTCGGCGAACCGCGGGACCGCGACGTCGGCCAGCTCCGCCGCGGTCCGCCCCACGTCCAGCGTGGTGCCGATCCGCAGACCCGCGTCGTGGATCAGCCGCAGCCGCTCCTGGGCGACCTCCGCCCGGCCCGTGAGCGCCTGCAGCTCGGTGGTGTCCCGCAGGGTCACCGCGCTCCCCGCCGGGCCGCCGTAGGGGGCGGTGGGCCGGACGTTCACCGCCAGCAGCCGGTCGCCGGACAGATGCACCTCGTCGGTGGCCTCCCGCCCGGAGGTCAGCAGCGCGCTCAGCCGTGGCTCCAGACCCAGGTCGGCGATCGGGCGCCGGTTCTGCTCCGCGTCCGCGGGCAGTTCGAGCAGCCGCCGGGCCTCGTCGTTGGCGAGGAGCAGCCGCCCGTCACTGCTGACGATCAGCACCCCCTCGCGGACGGCGTGCAGCACCGCGTGGTGGTGGTCGTACATCCGGTACATCGCCGCCGGGTCCAGGCCGTGCGTCTGCCGCCGCAGCCTGCGGTTGACCAGCGCGGTGCCGGCCACGGCCAGCAGCAGCACCCCGGCGGCCGAGCCGAGCAGCAGCGGCAGCTGGCCGGCGATCAGCTCGCCGGTCTTCTGCAGGCGGATGCCGGCGGACACCAGGCCGACGACGTGGTGGTCGGGGCCGATGACCGGGGTCACGGTGTTCACGGCGGGGCCGAGGGACGAGTTCAGGGTGGTGGTGGACCGTTCTCCGTGGAGGGCCGGCCTGACGCTGCCGAGGACCACGCGCGTGCCGATCAGACGCGGGTCGGGGTGGGTCCAGCGGACGCCGTCGGGGCGGAACGCGACGATGTAGTCGAGCCCGGAGCGCTTGCGGGCGGCCTCCGCCTGGGGCTGGAGCAGCGCGGTGGGGTGCGCGGACTCCATGGCGGCGAGGGTGCCCGGGGCGTGCGCGAAGGTCTCCGCCCCCACGACGGAGCGCTGCCGCGCCTCCCGCATCGTCGCGTTCTGCGCCTGGAAGACCAGCGCGAGTACGGCTGCGAGGACCAGCAGCACCACGAGGGCCAGCTGCAGCACGAACACCTGGCCAGCGACGCTGCGCACGTCCAGCAGGGAGCGAAGGCGCTGCCGGTGGGAGGGGGACGAGCCGCGGCGGCCGTCACCCTCTCGCCGGAAATTTTCCCTCATGCCCCATATGTAGCATTCTGCCCCCTTGCGTGGTGACCGGCTCTGCCGCTGTGCGGGGGTGGCCGGACTGCCGCGCGAGCGTGCCCCGCGGTGGCTGACGGCCGGGACTGCCCGGGGGTCGAGTCGTTGAGCGCTGCTCATTGCCGCTCGGCGGCCGCTCGTGCCCGGTGGCGGACCGCCCGGCGCCCCGTCGTGCCGCGCACCGCGGTCACCGGCGGCCCGGAACGGCTTCGTATGCGCCCTCAATCGCTCATCGGCTGCGAGGCGTTCGCGGCGGGCGCCGCCAACTGCCCCGAGCGGGACCGTCCGGTCGGTGCGCGGCGGTGCGCGGCGGCCGTTCGGCACGCCCCGGTCGGACGCCCAACTGTCCGCATGCGCCGATGGCATATGCCCAACCCCCTGCCATGCGCATGAACAAAATCGGACATAGTATCAGAATCGCCGGGTTGCAGCCCCGTGCAGAAGCCGGAGGAGGTGTGGCCGGGCGGGCCGCTGGCGGATCACGCGTTGCTGACGAAGACGCCGATGTCGTCCGTCCGGCAACGGGAGGAGGCGGTTCTCCGTGATCCGCACACGCCACCTGATGACCGCGTACGTCCTCGCGGTGATCCCTCCCACCATCGTGTATCTGACGGTGCCGGCCGCCCACACCGTCACCTGGGCCGCGATCGGCCTGGCCAGCGTCGGCGCCGTCGTGCTGGGCCTCCGGATCCACCGGCCGGCGCACGCCTGGCCCTGGCTGATGCTCGCCGCCGCGAACCTCGCCTTCACCGCCGGCGACACCACGTACAACGTGCTGAACACCTTCTTCGACCAGCAGAACCCGTTTCCCTCGCTGGCCGACGTCTTCTACCTGGCGACCTACCCCCTGTTCGCCGGCGGGCTGCTGGGCTTCATCCGGTACCGCAGGACCGGCGGTGACCTGGCGAGCCTGCTGGACGCGCTGATCCTGACGTCCGGTCTGGCGCTGCTGTCATGGGACTTCCTGATCAACCCCTACACCACGGCCCCCGACATGACGTGGGTGCAGCGCGCGATCTCGATCGCCTATCCGCTCGGTGACGTGCTGATGCTGGCGATGCTCGCCCGGCTGCTGGCCCCCGGCTCGGTCCGGACGCGCGCCGTCCAGCTCCTCACCCTCGGCACCCTCGGCATCCTCTTCTCCGACGTGCTCTACGGGCTCCTCCAGCTCAAGGGCACCTGGCAGGTCGGCACGCCGATGGACCTGGGCTGGGTGGTCTTCTTCACCGCGTGGGGGCTGGCCGCGCTGCACCCGTCCATGGTGGAACTCACCGAACGGACCCCCGTGCAGCCGGCCGGAATCCGCCCGCGGCGGCTCGTCGTGCTCGCCGGAGCGTCGCTCATCGCGCCCGTCATGCTCATCCTGGAGTCCCTGCGCGGCGACATGCACGACGTGACCGTGATGGCGGTGTTCTCGGCCGTGCTCTTCCTGCTCGTCCTCGCCCGCCTGTCGGGCCTGGTCGCCGTGCACCTCATGGCGGTGACCAGGGAACGGGGCCTGCGGTCGGCGGCCGCGTCCCTGGTCGCCGCGGCCGGCGTGGAGGACATCGCCACGTCCATCCAGCGTGCCGCGGAGCCCCTCTTCGGGCCGGGGGAGCGGTTCGAGGTCGCGCTGCTGCGGCTCGCCCCGGACGAGGCCAGGCTGAGCGTCGTCCGCACCGTCACGCGCCGCGCGAACTGGTCCGTCAGCTGGACCGAGGAGACGGCCGACGCCTGGCGCCCCCACTTCCTCGCCAGGGAGACGCAGCTCCTGCCGGTCGCGGAGCTCGGCGCGACCGCGACCGTCGCCCTGGGGGCCCTGCCGAAGGCGCTGCTGTGCCCGCTGGCCATCAGGAACGGGCCGGTCGGGGACTCGCTGATCGGCGCCCTGGTCGTGGCGGGCACCGAGAAATGCCTTGTGGAGCGGTGGAGTTCCTTCGAGACCCTCGCCTCCCAGGCGGCCCTCGCCATGGAACGCGTGGCGCTCGGCCAGGAGATCAACCGGCGCAACAGCGAGGCGTACTTCCGCACCCTCGTGCACAACACCTCCGACGTCATCCTGATCCTCGACGACGACAACACCATCCGCTATGCCAGCCCGTCCGCCGAGGGAATGTTCGGCCGGACGCCGCTCGGCGGCGTCCGGCTCACCGAGCTGATGGCGGCCCAGGACGGCAGCCGCGCCCTGCACGCGCTGCAGCGCATGCGCGAAGAGGGCGACCAGGACAGCCGCGACGACTGGCAGGTGCTCCAGCGGGGCGGCGCGCGCATCGACGTGGAGGCCCGGTGCAGCAACCTGCGGCACGACGAGACCGTACGCGGACTGGTCCTGACGCTGCGGGACGTGACCGAGCAGCGCAAGCTGGAGCGCGAACTGACCCACCGCGCCTTCCACGACTCGCTGACCGGACTGCCCAACCGGGTGCTCCTCGTGGAGCGGATCCAGCGCGCGCTGCTGCGTGGCCGCCGGGACCGGACCGTGCCGTGCGTCCTCTTCATCGACCTCGACGACTTCAAGGTCGTCAACGACACCAGTGGCCACTCGGTGGGGGACGAACTCCTCGTCGCGGTGGCCCGGCGGCTGGCCGGGTCGCTGCGCGTCAGCGACACCGCGGCCCGTCTGGGAGGCGACGAATTCGGGGTGCTGATGGAAGGCGCGCGCGACCCCGCGGACGCCGAGGTGCTCGGCGAACAGGTCGTGCAGAACCTCAACCAGCCCTTCCGGCTCTCCGGCGAAATGATCCGGATGTCGGCCAGCGTGGGCATCGCCACCGCCCAGGACAGTGCCGACGCGGAGGAACTCCTCGGCCATGCCGACCTCGCGCTCTACGCGGCGAAGACGGCCGGAAAGCGGCAGTGGCGCCGCTACCAGGCGCAACTGCACAGCGGAATGCTCGAACGGCACGAACTCCGGGCCCGCCTGGAGGGCGCCATCGACACCGAGGCGTTCGACGTGCGCTACCAGCCCATCGTGGAGATCGCGACCGGCGAACTCGCCGGATTCGAGGCACTGGCCCGCTGGCCGCACGCCCGGCACGGCCTGGTGCAGCCGGACCAGTTCATCGCCCTGGCCGAGGAAACCGGGCACATCATGCCGCTCGGCGCCTGGGTGCTCGAACAGGCCGCCAACAACGTCGCCCGCTGGCAGCAGTCCATCCCACGGCCGCATTCCCTGCACATCACCGTCAATGTTTCCGCCCGTCAATTCCGGGACCCCGGTTTCCTGGACGAAGTCCGCGACGTGCTCAGTACGTCCGGCCTCAGTGCCGGTTCGCTCGTACTGGAACTGACGGAGACCGTGCTGATGCACTCCGACGAACAGATCCGGGAGGTGATGCGGGAACTCAAGGACCTCGGTGTGGGGATGGCGATCGATGACTTCGGCACCGGATTCTCATCGCTCAGCTATCTCCGGGAATTCCCCATCGACCTGCTCAAGGTCGACAAGTCATTTATCGACGACATCGGCGTCGACAAGCAACAAGTCGCACTGGTCGAGGGTATCGTGCGCATCGCTGACACCCTTGGTCTGCAGGTCATCGCCGAAGGCATCGAAGAGGTTGAACAAAGAGACCGGCTGGCTGCCATGGGATGTCGATTCGGGCAAGGCTATTTGTTCGCCCGCCCGATGACGGCGGATCAGGCGGAGCAACTGCTGCGGACCATGGGTGAGCACAGGCTTCCCTCCCTCACCGGCAACGCCGCGCAGCGCCGCACCCGCCTCCGCCCGGGCACCGCACCCTCGACTCCCCAGGGGGCGGGTGCCACCGGCCGGCACGGGGCGGAGGAGGATCACGTGCGAAAGGCACTGGGGACACAGACCGGCGCGCGGCACGATCCGCGGTGGGGCGAGCTCGAACGCCTCCGGCAGACCAATCCGATGTGCGATGCGGTGATCGACGAGGTGAAGGGTCGGCACCTGCGCAGCGGCAAACGCTGGCTCATCGACTTCGCGTCCTGCAACTACCTGGGCTTCGACCTCGATCCCGAGATCATGGAATCGATCGAACCGCAGGTCAGACGCTGGGGCACGCACCCGAGCTGGTCTCGGCTGATCGGCAACCCCCGGCTCTACCCGCAGATCGAGGAGCGGCTCGCCGGACTGCTCGACGCCCCCGACACCCTGCTGCTGCCGACCATCACCCTCATCCACGCCTCCGTCATCCCGGTGCTCGGCGGCGAGGGGCACATCTTCGTCGAGGCCCGGGCGCACCGCACCGTCTACGACGGATGCCAGGTCGCCCGGTCACAGGGCGCCACGGTCCAGCGTTTCCACGCCGACCGGCCGGAGGAGCTGGAGGCGCTGCTGAGCAGGGCACCGGCCGGCGCCACCCGCATGGTGTGCCTGGACGGGGTCGACAGCATGACCGGGAACCTCCCCGACCTGCCCCACCTGGTGGACATCTGCCGCGCCCGGGACGCCCTGCTCTACATCGACGACGCGCACGGCTTCGGCATCATCGGGGAGCGCCGGGCCGACGAGACCTCCCCCTACGGCGCCCGCGGCAACTGCATCGTCCGGCACCTCGGCGAGACCTACGACAACATGGTGCTGGTCGCCGGGTTCTCCAAGGCGTACTCCTCGCTGCTGGCGTTCCTGGCCCTGCCGACGTGGATGAAGAACCACCTCAAGGTCACCGCCGCGCCCTACCTGTACTCCGGCCCCTCGCCGACGGCCTCCCTCGCCACCGCGCTCGCCGGACTCGACGTCAACGACCGGCGCGGCGACAGCATCCGCGCGGACCTGCACCGCAAGACCGCGCGCGTGCTGGAGCACGTGCACGGGCTCGGCCTGGAGACGCCCAACACCAGCGGGCTGCCGATCATCGAGCTCCCGCTCACCAACGGCGCGGACCTGGACGAGGTCGGCCGGTTCATGTGGAACCACGGCATCTACGTCACGCTCGCCGCCTACCCCCTCGTCCCGCGCGACCGCGTCGGCGTACGCGTCCAGGTCACCGCGGCGAACACCGATGACGACATAACCCGGCTCAACGAGACGATCTCAGTGCTGGCGGAGCGGTTCGAACTGCGGCGAAAGACCTGAATGCGAGTCATGGACGATGCGGGCCGCGCCCGCCGGGTGCGCCTGCTCACACCGCTGGCCCACCGCGACTTCCGGATCCTGTGGATCGGGATGAGCATCTCGCTGCTGGGCGACGGGGTGCTGCTCGTCGCGCTGGCCTGGCAGGTCTACAGCCTCTCCGGCTCGCCCGCCGCGATGTCCGCGGTCGGTGTGGCGCGCGCCGTCCCCCAGGTCGCCCTGGTCCTGCTGGGCGGCGTCGTCAGCGACCGCTTCGACCGCCGGCGGACCATGCTGATCAGCGACATCGTCCGCATGGTGTGCCTGATGGCGCTCGCCACGCTGGCCCTCGGCGGCACGCTGGAGCTGTGGCAGCTGATCATCGCCGTCATGGTGTACGGCGGCGCGGCCGGGTTCTACCCGCCGGCGTACGACGCCATCGTGCCGACCCTGGTCCTGAAGTCCGAACTGGTCGAGGCCAACGCGCTCGACCAGTTCGTCCGCCCGGCGGCGGTGCAGATCGGCGGGACCGCGCTGGGCGGCGTGCTCGTCGCGGGCATCGGGACCGGCGGGGCGTTCGCGTTCGACGCGGTCACCTTCATGGTCTCCGTCTTCTGCCTGCTCTGCATCCGCCCGATGCCACCGCCGGAGCAAGCGGCCGGCTCGGTGTGGGCGGACCTGCTCAAGGGCCTGGTCTACGTCCGCGCCAACAGCTGGCTGTGGGCCACCTACGTCTCGGCGACCTTCGCCTACCTGCTCTTCCTCGGGCCGGCCGAGGTGCTGCTGCCGTACCTGATCAAGAACGAGCTGGGGGGCTCCGCCGGGGACCTCGGCCTGGTCCTGACCTGCGGCGGCCTGAGCTCCGTGCTGGTGGCGCTGGCAGTGGGGCAGCTCGGGATGCCGTCACGGTTCATGACCTTCATCTACGTGTCCTGGACGCTGGCCACCCTCGCGGTCGCCGGCTACGGCCTGTCCCAGGGCTCCTGGCAGCTGGCCGCGGCCTGCGCGGCGGTCAACGGGTTCGAGACCGCCGGCCTGATCGCCTGGGCCACGGCCAAGCAGCGGCTGGTGCCGGGCGCGCTGCTCGGCCGGGTCTCCAGCGTCGAGTGGTTCGTCTCGATCTCCCTGCTGCCGCTGTCCTACGCCCTGGCCGCGCCCGTCGCGTCCGCCGTGGGCGTACGGCCGACGCTGATCGGCGCCGGCGTGCTGGGCGCCGTCGTCACATTGGTCTTCCTCTACGTCCCCGGCGTACGCTCGGTGGACCGGGACAGTGACCCACGTTCCGCGAAAGAGGGCACATGAAGCAGCCCGCCGGTGACACGCCGGATCTTGTGCGTAATGACGACGCCGACTGGGACAACTGGCCGGTGCTGGACTACCTCGCCGAGAACTACCGCGAGATCCACCCCTGCGACGCGGCCGTCATCCGGCACCACTCCGCCTTCTACCAGCAGTTCCCGCCCGGCAGCATCGGCCGCTCGGTGGAGTTCGGCGCCGGGCCCAACCTCTACCCGCTGATGCTCGCCGGCGCCGCCAGCCGGCGCGTCGACGCGATCGAGCTGAGCTCGGCCAACGTCACCTACCTGACCGGCCAGCTCCGCGACGGCCCCGACCCGAGCTGGCAGCCGTTCTACGCGCTCTGCCGCGCGCTCGACCCCGCCCTGCCCGCCACCCTCACGGAGGCGCTGGCCCACGTGCGGGTGGTGCACCGGGACGTCCGCACCCTGCCGGCCGGCACCTACGACCTGGCCTCGATGAACTTCGTCGCCGAGAGCGTCACCGAGGACTTCGAGGAGTTCGCGGAGCTCTGCCGCGCCTTCGTCACGGCCGTACGGCCCGGCGGGCCCCTGGTCGCCGCCTTCATGGAGAACATGCCGACGTACCGCATCGGCACCGCACCCCGGTGGCCGGGCTGCCCGGTGGACGGCACCGTCATCCGCGCGGTCTTCACCCCGCACACCGAGCGGCTCTCGCTCACGCACGTGCCGGCCGACCCCACCTGTCCCGACTACGGCGACACCGGCATGGTGCTGCTGCGGGCGGTCAGGCGCGCGTGACCGGGCCGTACGCGACCCGGAGAACGGGCGTGACACCACCGGGCAGCCGGCCCCGCGGGCCCGTCGCACAGCCGTGCGGCATCCCGGCGTGGTGTGCGTCGGACCCCTCGGACGCAGGGTAGATATGGACCATGGCCCGATTCTCCGGCCGCGTACCGTGGCCGTCTCGGAAGCGCCGGATCACCGGTCGGCGCCAGGGCCGCAACGACCGGCGTGCGCGGCCCGGCAGCTCCACCGGGACGGCCAGGACCTCCCAGGGGCGGCTGCGCTCGCTCACGGGGAACCGCAGCGTCGCGGGCCAGATGTTCCTCCTCCAGATCCTCATCGTGCTGCTGCTCGTCGTGGCCGCGGTGACCACGCTGGTGGTCCAGTCCCGCAGTGACCGGTTCCAGGGCGCGAAGGACCGCTCGGTCGCCGCCGCCGAAGCCTTCGCGCACAGCCCCGGCCTGGTCGACGTGCTGCGCAGCCCGCACCCCAGCGCGGTGCTCCAGCCGCTGACCGAGGACGCCCGCAAACGGGGCGGCGTCGACTTCATCGTCGTCATGAACCGGCAGGGCATCCGCTACACCCACCCCAAGCCGCAGGAGATCGGCAAGCACTTCGTCGGCACCATCAAGCCCTCGCTCAACGGGCACGTCACCATCGAGAGCGTGTACGGCCCGCTCGGGCACGAGGTGCAGGCCGTCGTCCCGGTCACCGACGCGCACGGCGCGGTGGTGGGCCTGGTGTCGTCCGGCCTGAAGGTCAAGCGGGTCAGCAGCGCGGTCGACCGGCAGCTGCCGCTGGTGCTCGGCGCCGGGGCCGCGGCGCTCGCGCTGGCCACGGCCGGCTCGGCGCTGGCGAACCGGCGCCTGCGCCGCCAGACCCACGGCCTCGGCCCCGCCGAGATGACCCGCATGTACGAGCACCACGACGCGGTGCTGCACGCGGTGCGCGAGGGCGTGGTGATCGTCGACGCGGACCGGCGCGTGATGCTGGCGAACGACGAGGCACGGCGGCTGCTCGGCCTCGATCCGGACGTCGACGGGCGCCCGGTCGCCGACCTCGGGCTGGCCCCCCGGACCACCGAGCTGCTGGTCTCCGGGCGGGTCGCCACCGACGAGGTGCTCCCGGTGGGGGACCGGCTGCTGGCGGTGAACAACCGGCCCACCGACCGCGGGGGCGGCCCGCCCGGCAGTGTCGCCACGCTGCGCGACTCCACCGAACTCCTCGCGCTGGCCGGGAAGGCGGAGTCCGCCCAGAGCCGGCTGCGGCTGCTGTACGAGGCGAGCGTGGCCATCGGCACCACCCTCGACGTGCAGCGCACCGCCGAGGAGCTGACCGGGGTGGCCGTCGGCTGGTTCGCCGAGTACGTCACCGTCGACCTCGCCGAACCCGTCCTGAGCGGTGAGGAGCCGCCGATCGGGTCGTACCGCGAGGCGCCGGAGCTGCGCCGGGTGGCGCTCGCCGGCATCCGCGAGGACCATCCCCTCTACGCAGCGGGCGAGAGCCACCGGTTCCCCCGCACCACCCCGATGGCCACCGGCTTCGTCACCGGGGAGTCCGTGCTCATCACCGACGTACGGGCCGCCGACGACTGGCGCGCCCAGGACCCCGAGCGCTTCGAGCTGGTGGTGAACCACGGCTGCCGGTCGTTGATCACCGTGCCGCTCCAGGCGCGTGGCGTCCTGATGGGGGTGGCCAACTTCTGGCGCACCCGGGAGCGGCCGCCCTTCGAGGAGGGCGACCTGTCCCTGGCCGAGGAGATGGCGGCCCGCGCCGCGGTGTGCATCGACAACGCGCGCCGCTACACGCGGGAGCACGCCATGGCCGTCACCCTCCAGCACAGCCTGCTGCCGCGGGGCCTGCCGGAACAGAACGCCCTCGACCTGGCCCACCGCTATCTGCCCGCCCAGACCGGCGTGGGCGGCGACTGGTTCGACGTCATCCCGCTGCCCGGCGCGCGCGTCGCCCTGGTCATCGGCGACGTGGTCGGCCACGGACTGCACGCCGCCGCCATGATGGGCCGCCTGCGCACGGCGGTGCAGAACTTCTCCACCCTCGACCTGCCGCCCGACGAACTCCTCAGCTACCTGGACGAGTTGGTCAACCGCATCGACCAGGAGGCGGTCGTGGCGGACGAGGACGCCGTGGTCGCGGGCGCCACCTGCCTGTACGCGATCTACGACCCGGCCGGCGGGGTGTGCAGCTTCTCCCGCGCCGGGCACCTCCTGCCGGCGATCGTGCACCCCGACGGCACCGTGCAGTTCCCCGAACTCCCGCCCGGCCCGCCGCTCGGCCTCGGCGGCCTGCCGTTCGAGGCGGTGGACCTGGCCCTGCCCGAGGGCAGCAGCATCGTCCTGTACACCGATGGCCTCGTCGAGGACCGGACCCGGGACATCGACACCGGGATGCGCACCCTCGCCACGACCCTGGCCCACTCCGGGCGGACGCCCCAGGAGACCTGCGAGGCCGTGCTGGACGCCCTGCTCCCCGACCGCCAGCGTGACGACATCGCCCTGCTCGTCGCGCGCACCCGCCTGCTGGACCCCGACCGCATCGCCGAGTGGGACGTCCCCGCCGACCCGGCCGCCGTGGGTGACGCCCGGGCGAAGATCTCCCAGCAGCTGACACGGTGGGACCTGGAGGAGAGCGCGTTCACCACCGAGCTGATCCTCAGCGAACTGATCACCAACGCGATCCGGTACGCCACCGGCCCGATCCGCGTCCGCCTGCTCTACGACCGCACCCTGATCTGCGAGGTCTCCGACACCAGCAGCACCTCCCCGCACCTGCGCTACGCCGCCGACGAGGACGAGGGCGGCCGCGGCCTCTTCCTGGTCTCCCAGCTCGCCCAGCACTGGGGCACCCGCTACACCCCCGAAGGCAAGATCATCTGGGCCGAGCAGGTCATCGGGGGGCCGCTGCTGTGAGCGGCGGGCCTCCCGGGGCCGGGGCGGCGGCGCAATACCCTGCGATGCGAATACATTTCCCCAAGAGTGCCGCATGTGCCTGAACCGGTGAGAAGTAATGCGGTGTCCGAATTTGCTCCGCGGGCCGGTCGGAGAAAAGGATCCGGGCTCCGGAAACCGATATCGAATCGCAGGTTTGAAAGACGTTTCGGGTATCCGGGTCAGGCAAGTAAGGGGGCATGAACGGTCCTCATGAGCCCATGCCCGCAAACGACGCCTACCACCCCTACGAACCCCACCGCGACACCCGAAGGGTCACCCGGGACGGCGCCGGGGCAAACCGGGCAGCCCTGGCCCTCCATACCATCGCGGACATCGCCGCAGGATTTCTGGGCCTGTGGATCTTGCTTTATCTCCTTGAGGCGAACCAGGGAAATGTCTTCGTCGGATTTGTGCACGGCGTGGCCGACTGGCTGGCCGGCTGGTCCCAGGACATATTCACCATGGACGTCGAGGGCCTGCGCGTCGTCCTCAATTACGGCCTGCCCGCGGTGATTTATCTGCTGCTCGGCCACGGCATCGCCGCGCGGGTGCGCCGCATCTGACTCCCTTTCGGGGCCGGCACGACCTGCCGGTGAGGTCGGTGACCGCGACCGGCGCCCACAGCGGCTCCCGTACCTCCCGGCCGGGCACGGACCGGGAGGTACGGGAGCGGCACGAGCGGCCGCGAGGGCCCCGGTCAGGAGCCGACGTAGGCCGCGAGGTGCTCGCCGGTGAGGGTGGAGCGGGCGGCGACGAGGTCGGCCGGGGTGCCCTCGAAGACGATCCGGCCGCCGTCGTGACCGGCGCCCGGACCGAGGTCGACGATCCAGTCGGCGTGTGCCATGACCGCCTGGTGGTGCTCGACGACGATGACCGACTTGCCGGCGTCGACCAGCCGGTCGAGCAGGCCGAGCAGCTGCTCGACGTCGGCGAGGTGCAGGCCGGCGGTCGGCTCGTCGAGGACGTAGACGCCGCCCTTGTCGGCCATGTGCGTGGCCAGCTTGAGCCGCTGCCGCTCGCCGCCGGACAGCGTGGTGAGCGGCTGGCCGAGGGTGAGGTAGCCGAGCCCGACGTCCGCGAGCCGTTCGAGGATCCTGTGCGCGGCCGGGGTGCGCGCCTCGCCCGCGCCGAAGAACTCCTCGGCCTCGGTCACCGGCATCGCGAGCACCTCGCTGATGTCGCGGCCGCCGAGGTGGTACTCCAGCACCGAGGCGTCGAACCGCTTGCCCTCGCACTCCTCGCAGGTGGTGGCGACGCCGGCCATCATCGCCAGGTCGGTGTAGATGACGCCGGCGCCGTTGCACGTGGGGCAGGCGCCCTCGGAGTTGGCGCTGAACAGCGCCGGCTTGACGCCGTTGGCCTTCGCGAACGCCTTGCGGATCGGGTCGAGCAGCCCGGTGTACGTCGCCGGGTTGCTCCGCCTGGAGCCGCGGATCGGCGCCTGGTCCACCGACACCACACCCGCGCCGGCGGGGATCGAGCCGTGGATCAGCGAACTCTTGCCGGAGCCGGCCACGCCGGTGACGACGCACAGCACGCCGAGCGGGATGTCGACGTCGACGTCCCGGAGGTTGTGGGCGGTGGCGCCGCGGACCTCCAGCGTGCCGGTGGGCTTGCGCACCGACTCCTTGAGCGAGGCCCGGTCGTCGAGGTGGCGGCCGGTGACGGTATCGCCGGCCCGCAGCCCCGCGACGGTGCCCTCGAAGCAGACGGCGCCGCCCGCCGTACCGGCCCCCGGGCCGAGGTCCACGACGTGGTCGGCGATCGCGATCGTCTCCGGCTTGTGCTCCACGACCAGGACCGTGTTGCCCTTGTCCCGCAGCCGCAGCAGCAGGTCGTTCATCCGCTGCACGTCATGGGGGTGCAGGCCGATGGTGGGCTCGTCGAAGACGTAGGTGATGTCGGTGAGCGAGGAGCCGAGATGGCGGATCATCTTGACGCGCTGCGCCTCGCCGCCCGACAGGGTGCCCGACGGCCGGTCCAGCGAGAGATAGCCGAGGCCGATCTCCACGAACGAGTCGAGGGTCTCGCCCAGCGCCGTCAGCAGCGGCGCCACGGACGGCTCGTCGAGGCCGCGGATCCACTCGGCGAGGTCGCTGACCTGCAGCCGGCAGGCGTCGGCGATGCTGATCCCCTGGATCTTCGACGACCGGGCCGCCTCGCTCAGCCGGGTGCCGTCGCACTCGGGGCAGGTGGTGAAGGTGACCGCCCGGTCCACGAACTCCCGGATGTGCGGCTGCATCGCCTCCCGGTCCTTGGCGAGCATCGACTTCCTGACCCGGGGGATCAGCCCCTCGTAGGTCATGTTGATGCCCTCGATCTTCATCCTGGTCGGCTCGCGGTGCAGGAAGTCGTGCAGCTCCCTCTTGGTGTACTTGCAGATCGGTTTGTCCACGTCGAAGAACCCCGACCCGCTGTACAGCCGGAAGTTCCAGCCGCCGGGCTTGTAGCCGGGGACGCTGAGGGCGCCCTCGTTGAGCGACTTGGAGTCGTCGTAGAGCTGGGTGAGGTCGAGGTCGGAGACCGTGCCCCGGCCCTCGCAGCGCGGACACATGCCGCCGGTGCGGGAGTAGGTCGCCTTCACCGCCTTCGTGGTGCCGCGCTCGACGGTGATCGCACCGCTCGCCCGGACCGACGGGACGTTGAAGGCGTACGCGCCGGGCGAGCCGATGTGCGGCTTCCCGAGCCGGCTGAAGAGGATGCGCAGCATGGCGTTGGCGTCGGTGGCGGTGCCGACCGTGGAGCGGGGATCGCCCCCCATCCGCTGCTGGTCGACGGCGATCACGGTGGTCAGCCCGTCGAGGACGTCGACCTCGGGCCGCGCCAGGGTCGGCATGAAGCCCTGCACGAAGGCGCTGTACGTCTCGTTGATCAGCCGCTGCGACTCCGCGGCGATTGTGTCGAAGACCAGCGAACTCTTGCCGGATCCCGAGACACCGGTGAACACCGTCAGCCGGCGCTTCGGTATCTCGATGCTGACGTCCTTGAGGTTGTTCTCGCGCGCGCCGTGCACGCGGATCAGGTCGTGGCTGTCGGCGAGGTGCGGTGCAGGCGGCTGCGTGTCCGTCCCGGTGGCCCTGCTCATCTGTCTCCCTCTGTCACGCGGGCCGCCTGTGCGGTCTCCGTCGGCGTCGCCCGGCTCGATCAGGCCGGCTTCGGGCGGGATGTCCGGTTCTCCGTGGCCGGGCGGCGCGTTCCCCCCGTGCCCCTCCCCGGCCCCGCGCACCGGCAGAGTAGCCGCCGGTGCGCGGGAGCGGGCTCACTTTCCGCGGGGCTGGGTGAAGCGCAGCATGTTGCCGGAGGGATCACGGAACGCGCAGTCGCGGACGCCGTACGGCTGGTCTACGGGTTCCTGCAGCACCTCACCGCCCGCGGCCCGGATGCGCTCGAAGGTGGCGTCGACGTCGTCGCTCTGGAAGATGACGCCGCGCAGCAGGCCCTTCGCGAGCAGTTCCGCCATGGCCTGCCGGTCGGCGGCCGAGGCGTTCGGGTCCGCGAGGGGCGGTTCGAGGACGATGTTCACCTCGGGCTGGGACGGCGCGCCGACGGTCACCCAGCGCATCCCCTCGAAACCGACGTCGTTGCGCACCTCCAGGCCGAGCACGTCCCGGTAGAAGGCGAGCGCCTTGTCGTGGTCGTCGACGGCGATGAAGCACTGCGAAAGCTTGATGTCCATGCGCTTCACGCTACGGGCGGGGCGCGGCTTTCGCTTCTCCATTCCTGACCGGTCGCGTATGGATCTTGGCGATGCACGCCGGGATGGCGGCGCCGTCGTCGTGGGAGCGGGCCCGGTACGCGCTCGGGCTCTCGCCGACGAGCTCGGTGAACCGCGAGCTGAACGATCCCAGCGACGTACAGCCGACCTCGAAGCAGACCTCCGTCACCGTGAGGTCGCCACGCCGCAGCAGCGCCTTGGCCCGCTCGATCCGGCGCGTCATGAGGTAGCTGTAGGGCGTCTCTCCGTAGGCGGCGCGGAAGCTGCGGGAGAAATGGCCCGGCGACATGAGGGCGAAGCGCGCCAGCGCCGGCACGTCGAGCGGCTTCGCGTACTCGCGGTCCATCAGGTCACGGGCCCGGCGCAGCCGGACGAGGTCCTCCAACGACGTCACCCCCTCAGCTTCCCACGGCGCCGGCGGCAGCGGCGGCGCGGGACGGCTCTAGGCCGCCCTGGCCAGGCGTCGGTAGCTGCCCGGTGCCTGGCCGTACTCCCGCTTGAACGCCTTGGCGAAGGCGAACTCCGAGCCGTAGCCGCTGCGCGCGGCGACCGTGGTGAGCGGGGCGTCGCTCTCGCGCAGCAGCCGGGCGGCGGTGGTCATGCGCCAGCGCGTCAGATAGGCCATCGGCGGCTCGCCCACCAGTGCCGCGAACCGCCGGGCGAAGGCGGCGCGGGACAGTCCGGCCCGCTCGGCCAGCGACTCGACCGTCCACGGGGCCGCGGGGTCGGCGTGCACGGCCGACAGCGCGGGCGCCACGGCCGAGTCGCTCAGGGCCGCGGCCCAGCCCCGGGCATCGGCCGGCGGCTGATCGTCCAGCCAGGCCCGCAGGATGTAGAGGAGCAGCGAGTCGATCAGGGTGGGCACGATGCCGTCCGAGCCGATGCGCGGATTCTCCAGCTCGGAGCCGAGGAGCTGGACGGCGGCGCTCAGCTCCGGATGGCGGCCGTGCCGCGTCGACAGGTGGATCACCTCGGGCAGTTGGCGCACCAGCGGGTGCGGGCGGCCCTGGTCCAGGTGGTAGTTGCCGCACAGCAGGCTGGTCTCGGGCCCGTCCCCGCCGAGCGTGACCGAGCCGATCGGTGAACCGGGCCGGTACCGCTCGGCGTCGGGCTCCTCGGCCGGGGTGGAGGGCTGATCGGCGAGGATGTGCCCCCGGCCGTCCCGCAGGAAGACGACGTCCCCCGGGCTCAGCGGTATCGGCTTCAGATGCGGCGGCGCGTCGTCGAGGGGCAGCAGCCAGCAGGTGCCGTACAGCACCACGTGGAACCCGGCGCCCGCGACCGGCGGCAGCCGCAGGCCCCAGGGGGCGCGGCCGTTGGTCCGTACGGACGCCGGGTGCCCCGTGCGCATCGAGGCCAGCGCCTCCGTGAGGATGTCCATCCGACCTCGCCCTCCCTGGTGTCTCCCGCCGCGGCCCGTCGCGCCCCTCGTGGCCCGTCGCGTCAGACCGTCAGCACAATCTTGCCCTGTACGTGTCCCGCGCCGACCAGCTCATGCGCCTTACCGGCCTCCGCCAGCGGGAACGTCCGCTCGACGTACGGGCGGATCCGGCCCGCGTCGACCAGCCCGGCGATCTCTTCGAGCGCGGCGTAATCCGGCTCGACCGAGACACCGGCGAAGCGCCGCCCGGCCGCCTCGACGCGCGCCGCGAGCTCCGGGTCGCCGTGCTCCAGGATGCTGATGAGTACCCCGCCGGGACGCAGCACGCCGAGCGAGAGGTCGCCCTGGGCCGTGGAGTCGAGGACCACGTCGGCGTCCTTGACGGCCTTGGTGAAGTCGGTGGTCCGGTAGTCGATGATTTCGTCGGCGCCGAGGCCGCGGACGAAATCGTGCCGGGCCGCGCCGGCGACGGCGATCACATGGGCGCCGCGCGCCTTGGCGATCTGCACCGCGAAGTGCCCGACGCCACCGGCCGCCCGCTGGATCAGCACCCGGTCACCCTCCTTGACGCCCGCCGCCTGCACCAGGCCCTGCCAGGCCGTGAGCGCCGCGAGCGGAAGGGCGGCGGCGTGCACGTGGTCGAGCGAGGCGGGCTTGCGGGCCACCTGGCGGGACGGCACGGCGACGTACTCGGCGTACCCGGTCGCGGCGCGGGGGAAGAACGGCATCCCGTACACCTCGTCGCCCACCGCGAACCGGGCGCCGGGCCCGGCCTCCTCGACCACCCCGGAGATGTCCCAGCCCACCCCGAACGGCGGCTCGCCGAGCAGCGGGAAGGCCCCGGACCTGACGGCCACGTCCACCGGGTTGACCGCGCTGGCGTGGACCTTGACGAGAACCTCCCCGGACAGCGGCCGCGGCCGCTCGGTCTCCACGACCTCCAGGACCTCGGGACCGCCGAAGGACTTCTGGATGACTGCGCGCACGGTAACTCTCCCTGAATAGCGGCCGGTTGCTGCTGCCCCGACTCGGTGTGCTGTGTGGTGCCCTGCTTGATGTCCCCACCGTAGAGAGCGTCAACGATCCGCAGAATGGCCTTCCGTCTCGTCTGCATGTCCCAGCGTCTCGCGGGGAGATACGTGGGGGCATGGGAGCGGCGGAGGGCGAGGGCGGGCGGCGGCCCATGGGGGCAGACCGAGACGACGACGCGGCGCTGCTGCGCGCGGTGGCCCGCGGCGACCAGACGGCTGGCTGCCCGCGGTCGCGTATCCCGGGGCACGCCCCTCGGACGCCGGTGACTGACGCCGGAAAAAAGGTTGGCGCCGTCGTTGAGGGCTGGTCTAAGGTCGGCGGTGTTCCGGGCAGCCAACGGCTGTCTGCGTCGCCGTCGAGGAATGCGGGAGGTGAGTACTGATGACTGTCTTTGCGAAGGGCGTTGCCCGCATCCAGGAGTTCATCAATGTCACCCCCGTGGTCTCCGGCTGACTCGACTTCTCTGTTCTTTTCCGCGCCGTGTGCGCGTGGCCGGGGCTGCTCTTTCCCGAAGGGTTCATCCCGTTGTTCGACCTCGATTTCATTGCTGCGCATCCGCTGTCCGCCTACGGCTGGGACGACGGGTTCGCGGAGAGTTTCACCCCCTTTGCCGAGCAGGGGTTCGTGCCCGGCCGTGTCGTCCGGGTGGATCGCGGACGGGTGGATGCCGTGGTGCCCGAAGGCGACGGCATCCGGACGGTGTTGGCGGACACCGCGCTGGTCGCGACCCGCGATCCGATGCGGGTGCCGTGCACCGGGGACTGGGCCGTCATCGACCTGGAGAACGGGTTGACCGGCGACCATCTCGACGGTGTGGTGCGGGCGTTGCTGCCGCGGCGTACGTCGTTCCTGCGCTCGACGTCCTCGAAGCGTTCGGAGGGCCAGATCCTCGCGGCCAACGTCGATCACGCGGTGATCGCGGTCTCGCTGGCCGAGGTGCTGGACCTGGGACGTATCGAGCGGTTCGTCTCGCTGGCCTGGGAGAGCGGGGCGCAGCCGCTGGTGGTGCTGACCAAGGCGGATCTGGCCGGGGAACCCGCCGGGTTGGCGCACCTGGTCGCCGATGCCGAGTCCGCGGCTCCCGGGGTGCCGGTGCTCGCGGTCAGTTCGACGACCGGTGCCGGGCTCGATGTGCTGGCCGCCGTGCTCGCCGGCGGGACGTCCGTGCTCCTGGGGCGGTCCGGCGCGGGCAAGTCCACCCTGGCGAACTCGCTGGTCGGCGCGAACGTGCAGGTCGTCCAGGCGATCCGGGACCGGGACGGCAAGGGGCGGCACACCACGACCACCCGGGATCTGCACGCGCTGCCGGGCGGCGGGGTGCTGATCGACACGCCGGGGCTGCGCGGCGTCGGGATGTGGGACGCGGAGGGCGGGCTGGCCCGGACCTTCTCGGACGTCGAGGCGCTGGCCGAGGAGTGCCGCTTCCACGACTGCGCGCACGGGACGGAGCCCGGCTGTGCGGTGCAAGAGGCCGTGGACTGCGGGGAGTTGCCCGTACGGCGGCTGGAGAGCTACCGGAAGCTGCTGCGCGAGAACCAGCGGATCGTGGCGAAGACGGACGCCCGGGTGCGCGCCGAGATCCGACGGGACTGGCGGCAGAAGCAGGCACTCGGCCGGCACATGATGGAGCGGAAGCGGGGGCGGGGGTGGCAGGGGTGAGTTGATCACCGGCGCCGTATATACGGGGGCGCTCCGCCGGGGCGCCCCCGTGAGGGTGAGGTCCGAATTCCGCCAGTCGGAGTGCCGGGCACGGCGCAGACTGGACGCATGAAGGACGACGACGCCAGATACGAAGCGGTGAGCAGCCGGGACGCGCGGTTCGACGGCGAGTTCTTCTTCGCGGTCGTGACGACCGGGATCTACTGCCGGCCGAGCTGCCCGGCGGTCACTCCCAAGCGGGTGAACGTCCGGTTCTTCGTGTCCGCCGCGGCCGCGCAGGCGGCCGGGTTCCGGGCCTGCCGGCGGTGCCGGCCCGACGCGGTACCGGGTTCCGCGGAGTGGAACGTACGGGCCGACCTGGTCGGCCGGGCGATGCGGTTCATCGGGGACGGCGTGATCGACCGGGAGGGCGTCGGCGGGCTCGCGCGGCGGCTGGGGTACAGCGCGCGGCAGGTGCAGCGGCAGCTCACGGCGGAGCTCGGCGCCGGACCGGTGGCACTGGCGCGGGCCCGCCGCGCGCACACCGCCCGGGTCCTGCTGCAGACCACGGACCTGCCGGTCACCGAGCTGGCGTTCGCGGCGGGATTCGCCAGCATCCGGCAGTTCAACGACACGATGCGGGAGATCTACGCGGGGACGCCCAGCGAACTGCGGGCCGCGGCCGCCGGACGCCGGGGCCGGGCCGCTGCCCCGGCGCGGGGAGCCGGCGGAGGGAGCCGTTCCGCGCCCGGCGGGATCGCGCTGCGGCTCGCCTACCGCGGACCGTACGCGACGGCCGAGATCTTCGACTTCCTGCAGGTGCGGGCCGTACCCGGCGTCGAGGAGGTGCGTGGCGGCCGCGGCGCCCGGACCTACCGCCGTACGCTCCGGCTCACCTACGGCGGCGGGATCGCCGAGGTCGACGAGCCCACGGGGCCGCGCACCCGGAAACGGCCGCCCGCCGGCCTGGTGTGCCCGGCCGCGCGCCGCGGGGCGGACGGCGGCTGGCTGGAGTGCCGGCTGCGCCTGACCGACCTGCGGGACCTGTCGACGGCCGTGCAGCGGATGCGCCGCCTGTTCGACCTCGATGCCGACCCGTACGCCGTCGCCGAGCGGCTCGGCGCGGACCCCCTGCTCGGACCGCTGGTGGCGGAACGCCCGGGGCTGCGCTCGCCCGGCGCCGCGGACCCCGAGGAGCTGGCCGTGCGCATCGTGCTGGGCGGGCCGCCGGAGCGCGCCGCCGAGCTGGTCCGCGCGTACGGCAAGCCGCTGGACGCGGTGGACGGCGGCCTGACCCACCTCTTTCCCACGCCCGGTGAGCTGACCGGCGAGGAGCTCGCGGAGCCGGTGCGGACGCTGTGCACCGCCCTCGCGGACGGCGCGGTCGTGCTGGACGCGGGCGCCGACCGGTACGCCGCCGAGCAGGCGCTGGCCGCGCTGCCCGGGGTCGGCGCGGAGGCGGCCGCGTACATCAGGATGCGCGCGCTGGGGGATCCGGACGTCGGTGAAGGCGGCGTCCTCGGGGCCGGGGGCCCGGTGGGGGAGCGGGCGGTGGCCGGCGGGTGGCGGCCGTGGGGCGCCTATGCCGTGCACCATCTGTGGAACGCGGGGCTGCTCCCGGCGGGGGAGCTGCCGGCGGGGCGGCCGTCGGGGTCTGCCGGGGAGCTGCCCGGGAGGGCGGAGGGGGTCGGGAGGGGGCGGGAGACCGCTCCGGCCGCGGTCCCCGTCCCGGTCGGCTGACCGTCCGGCGCCGGCCGGGGCCTCGCCGCGCGGCGCCCCGGCGGTGAGCGCCTGCCGCCCGCGCCCCTGTCGTCAGCCCGCCAGCAGGACCCCCGCCCAGGCCCCCACCACCAGCAGGCAGGAGAACAGCTCGATCAGCACGCTCAGGCCGATGGTGCGCATGACGGTACGGGTCGAGGCCCAGGCATCGCCGTGGCTGCCGAGCCGGGCCCGTTCCAGGGCGTACAGGCCGCCGACCGCGCCGAGCGGTCCCCCGATGACCGGGAGCAGGAAGAAGCCGACGATGCCGGCCGCGCCCGCCAGGAACAGCGTGCGGTACGGCGCCCCGGAAGCCCGCAGGTCGCGGGCGGGCAGCAGCCACTTCAGCACCTGGTTGAGGAGCAGCAGCGCGGTGGCCCCCATGAGGACCGTCCAGGCCGGGGCGGACTTGTCGGTCACCGCCCACCACAGCACGGCGGCCCACACCAGCAGCGGACCGGGGATGCCGGGTACCAGCACGCCGAACAGCCCGAGCAGCATGACCAGGCCGACCGCGACCAGCTGCCAGGAACTCATGCTCGGGCCTCACTCCCGGCGGGCGTAGGCCCCGTGACGGCTCGTGGGCTGCGCACGTTCATGGCCCAAGAGTGCCGGAAGCGGCCCGGACGCGCTTGCCGGCCGGGCCGCAGGAGGGGCAGCCGGCGGCTCCGTGCCCCGGCGGCCCGCCCGTCGTGGGCGGGTGCGCACCCCGCCGTCTCCCCGGCGCCCGGCCGGGCAGGCGGCACCGGCGTTCCGGCCACCCGCGGCCCCGGCGGCCGGGGGCCGCTGCCCACGGACACCGCCGGATGCCCCCGGTCCCGCCGCCTGCCCGGGCCTGCCGGTGACCCCCGGCAATGCGTCAACAGTCCCTAATCGATGGCGAGTTGCCCCGTGCCGCCCGACGGCTCGGCCTCCTCCGCGGTGCGGGGCGGCGGCGCGGGAGGCTCGTGCGCGCCCTGTTTGGACGGCGACCGGCCAGGAAAAATGCCCGCCAT
The DNA here is from genome assembly GCF_001729485.1 of Streptomyces lydicus. Lineage (GTDB taxonomy): Bacteria > Actinomycetota > Actinomycetes > Streptomycetales > Streptomycetaceae > Streptomyces > Streptomyces lydicus_D. The sequence goes on along the minus strand of NZ_CP017157.1, from coordinate 5,833,783 downwards.
GAGCGAGCAGGGAGCACGGCGCGGCCAAGAGGACGACTGGTGGCGGCAGTTGTACGGCGAGGACGGCACGGGCGGCGCGGGCGACGGGCCGGGCGCCGGCGGCGGGGGAGCGGCCGGTGACGCCCCGGGATCCGGCGTCGCACCCGCTGCCGGCGCGCCGACCGGTGCCGGACCTGCCGACGCCGGACCGGCGGAGGCGTCGGACACCCTCGACGAGCGGGTCGCCTCGGTGCTGCGGACGGTGGGGCCGCCGGGCTGGGGATACCGGCCCCCGCCCCCGCCCCCGCCGCAGCCGCAGCCGACGCCGCAGCCGACGCCGGCGGACGCGCCCGACCGTGCCACCCCCTCCGGGGACGCCCCCGACCGTGCCACCCCCTCCGGGGGCGCCCCGCCCGAGGGGACGCCGTCACGGCCCGCATCCGAACGCCCCGCCCCGCCCGAGGAGGCGCCGACGGGCCCCGTACCGCCCGGTGAGCCACCCACCAGGCGTGTCCCGCCGCCCCCGCCGCCCTCCGAGCCGATCCCCCTCAAGGCCACCGGCCCGGGGACACGTCAGCGCGACGCCGCCCCGAGCGCGCCCCCGCCGGCCGTCTCGTACATCGGTGACCGGCCGCCCACCTACGAGGCCGAGCCGGCCGCGCTGCCCGCCGCCGACCCGGCCGCGCTCGACGAGCTGGTGCCGGACACCGCGCTGGAGGGCGCCCAGTACGGCTCGCTGACCCTCCGGGCCGCCTCCCAGCGCGGCGACTCCGCCCGCTACCGCGGCGAGGTGCGCCGCGACGCGCTGCTCACCGCCCGCTTCGGTACCGGCCGGAACGCGTTGATCCTGGTCGCGGTGGCCACCGGGCGGCCGGCCGTCGAGGGCGCCCACCGCGCCGCGCGCGACGCCTGCGGCTGGATCGGCGGCGCGGTCGGCCGCGGTTGCACCCAACTGGCGGAGGACATCCGCGCGGACCGTCGCGGCGAGCTGAAAGCCGGTCTGCAGCGGCTCACCGACCGCAGCTACGGCAAGCTGCGCGCCCGGGCCCTGGAGCGCGGCGCCCCGCCGGAGCAGTACACGGCGGCGCTGCGCTGCCTGCTGCTGCCCGCCGACCCGGACTGCCGGACCCGGGTGTTCTTCGGCGTCGGCGCGGGCGGCCTGTTCCGGCTGCGCGACGGCGCCTGGACCGACCTGGATCCGGTCGCGACCGACCACGGCGCCGCCGCCCCCGACCCCGATCCCGCCCCCGACGACCCGGCCCGCACCGGCCCCGGACTGCCGTCCGGCCCCGGTGCGGCGGAGTACCCGGTGCGCCCGGAGCCGTTCCTCTTCCACGCGGCGTTCGCCCGGCCGGGTGACGCCCTGCTGCTGTGCAGCGCCGGGCTCGCCGAACCCCTGCGGCAGGAGCCGGCCTTCGCCGCCCATCTGGCCGACCGGTGGTCCACCCCCGAGCCGCCGGGCCTGGTCCCGTTCCTCGCCACCGCGCAACTGCGCGCCAAGGGGCACGCCAGGGACCGCACGGCCGTCGCGGTGTGGGAGGCGTAGCGCCGGGCGCACGCGGGGCCGGGAGGGGGCGCGCCCCGGAGGCGGGCCCCGGCGGCCCGTGGGTTCATGGGAGGGCGGCCAGAGGACCCGTCAGCGGGCAGCCGCCCCACCCGTCGAAGGAGCGAGCGCGACATGGCGAAGCAGACCGTGGCCGAGCAGTTCGTGGACATCCTGGTGCGGGCGGGGGTGCAGCGGCTCTACGGGGTCGTCGGGGACAGCCTGAACCCGGTCGTCGACGCGGTGCGCCGAACCTCGGGGATCGACTGGATCCAGGTCCGGCACGAGGAGGTCGCCGGCTTCGCGGCCGGGGCGGAGGCCCAGCTCACCGGCAGGCTCGCGGCCTGTGCCGGCTCCTGCGGGCCGGGCAACCTCCACCTCATCAACGGACTGTACGACGCCCACCGCTCGATGGCCCCGGTCCTCGCCCTCGCCTCCCACATCCCCTCCAGCGAGATCGGCACCAACTACTTCCAGGAGACCCACCCCGACCGGCTGTTCGCCGAGTGCAGCCACTACAGCGAACTGATCTCCAGCACCCGGCAGATGCCGCGGGTGCTGCAGACGGCGATCCAGCACGCCATCGGCCAGAGCGGGGTCGCGGTCGTCTCGCTGCCCGGTGACATCGCCGCCGAGCAGGCCCCCGAGCGGACGATCGAACACGCGCTGGTCACCTCCCGGCCCTCGGTACGCCCCGGCGACGCGGAGATCGACAAGCTGGCCCGGATGGTCGACGGGGCCGGCAAGGTCACGCTGTTCTGCGGCAGCGGCACGGCCGGCGCACACGCCGAGGTGATGGAGTTCGCCGAGCGGGTCAAGGCCCCGGTCGGGCACGCGCTGCGCGGCAAGGAGTGGATCCAGTACGACAACCCCTACGACGTCGGCATGAGCGGACTGCTCGGCTACGGCGCCGCCTACGAAGCCACCCACGAGTGCGACCTGCTGATCCTGCTCGGCACGGACTTCCCCTACAACGCGTTCCTGCCCGACGACGTCAAGATCGTCCAGGTCGATGTCCGGCCCGAACACCTGGGGCGGCGCACCAAGCTCGACCTCGCGGTCTGGGGCGACGTGCGCGAGACGCTGCGCTCCTTGATCCCCAGGGTGCGGGAGAAGACCAGCCGCAAGTTCCTGGACCGGATGCTGAAGAAGCACGCGGACGCCCTGGAGGGGGTGGTCAAGGCGTACACCCGCAACGTGGAGAAGCACACGCCGATCCACCCGGAGTACGTCGCCGCCATCCTGGACGAGGAGGCCGCGGACGACGCCGTCTTCACCGTCGACACCGGCATGTGCAACGTGTGGGCGGCCCGCTACCTCAGCCCCAACGGCCGCCGCAGGGTGATCGGTTCGTTCAGCCACGGCTCGATGGCGAACGCGCTGCCGCAGGCGATCGGCGCCCAGTTCATCGACCGCCGCCGCCAGGTCGTCTCGATGTCCGGCGACGGCGGATTCAGCATGCTGATGGGCGACTTCCTCACCCTCGTCCAGTACGACCTGCCGGTGAAGGTGGTGCTGTTCAACAACTCCGCGCTGAGCATGGTCGAGCTGGAGATGCTGGTCTCCGGCCTCCCGTCGTACGGCACCACCTACCGCAACCCCGACTTCGCCGCCATCGCCCGCGCGGCCGGCGCGCACGGCATCCGCGTGGAGAAGCCCAAGCAGCTCCGCAGCGCCCTGCGCGACGCCTTCAAGCACAAGGGCCCGGCGCTGGTCGACGTCGTGACCGACCCCAACGCGCTGTCCATCCCGCCGAAGATCAGCGCGGAGATGGTGTCCGGCTTCGCGCTGTCGGCGGGAAAGATCGTGCTGGACGGCGGGGTGGGACGGATGCTGCAGATGGCGCGGTCCAACCTGCGCAACGTGCCCCGGAGGTGAGGGCGCGGACGGCAGCGGCTCCCGCCGGCGGGCCGCCCCGCGGACGACGGGAGCCCGGCGCCGCTACCCGCCGTGCCGCTGGGGCCGCAGCCGGAGCGTCAGGATCTGGAACGGGCGCAGTTCGAGGGCGACGTCCGAGGTCGGCCCTTCCTCCTCCTCGTGCAACGGGCGCTCCAACAGATCCGTCACGGTGACCCGTTCGACGGGGAAGCCCGGGGACAGCGTGCCCGACGCCCGGCCGCCCCGGGACTCGTACAGCCGGACCACCACATCGCCGCTGCGGTCCTCGGCGAGCTTCACCGACTCGACGGTGATCGCCGGCTGGTCGACGCGGATCAGCGGCGCGACGGGCCCTGCGGACGCGGCCGTCCGCAGCGGGAGGTTCAGCGCCAGGCCCTCGGCGACCGCGTCGCCCACCTCCGCGCCCGGCAGCAGCGCACAGGTGAAGCGGTGGTGTCCCTGGTCGGTCTCGGGGTCGGGGCTGTGCGGGGCGCGCAGCAGGGTCAGCCGGGCGGTGGTGCCCAGGCCCCGCGGGTGCGGGGTGCGGCTGACGTCGTGGCCGTAGGTCGAGTCGTTGAGGAGGGCGACGCCGTAACCGGGCTCGGCGAGGCGCAGCCATCGGTGGGCGCAGATCTCGAAACGGGCGGCGTCCCAGCTGGTGTTGGTGTGGGTGGGGCGGTGCAGATGCCCGAACTGGATCTCGGCGGTGGACCGTTCGGCGTGGACGTCCAGCGGGAACGCGGCCTTGAGGACCTTCTCCGACTCGTGCCAGTCGATGTCGGTGGTGATGTCGAGGCGACGGGAGCCCGCCCGCAGGGTCAGCTCCTGGGTGACCCGCGACGCGCCGAACGCCCTGGTCACCCGCACGGTCGCGGACAGCGGCCCGGACGGCAGCAGCTCGACGGACTCGGCGTCGGTCAGGTCCGTGTGCCGGCGGAGGTAGTGCCGGTCGAGGTCCCAGGCGTCGTACCGGGTGGGGTGGTCGGGGTGCAGCTGGAGCAGATTGCCGCGGGAGCCGGGCGCCAGGACCTCCCGCCCCGCGTGCAGATCGCGTACGGAGGCCAGCAGGCCGTCGGCGTCGATCCGGACGCGGAGCAGCCCGTTGTCGAGGGTGACGGTGCCCTCCCGCCGCTCGCTGCTCGTCCGTACGGGCGCGGGCGGCGGCGTGGCGGAGTCCGGTGCGGGAGGCCGGACGGTGGCCGAGCCCAGGGCGGGGACGCGGACGGGGGCCGGGCGCCCGCCGGGCAGCTCGACGACCTCGTCCCGGTCGTAGGGCGAGGCGTTGAACACGGTCGGTGCGCCGGCGTTCGGGCCGGGTCCGGCCGCGCCCAGCGCCGCGATCGCCGCCTCGACGATCTCCGTCAGCTCGGCCGCCACCGCCGCATACGTCTCGCGCGCCTCCCGGTGCACCCAGGCGATGGACGAGCCCGGGAGGATGTCGTGGAACTGGTGCAGCAGCACGGTCTTCCACAGCCGGTCCAGCGCCTCGTACGGATACCGGTACGGTCCGTCGGGGCCCGAGCGCACCGCCGCCGTCGCGGCCCACAACTCGGCCTCCCGCAGCAGGTGTTCGCTGCGCCGGTTGCCCTGTTTGGTCTTCGCCTGCGAGGTGTACGTCCCACGGTGGAACTGGAGGTACAGCTCGCCCGACCAGACCGGTGCCGCCGCCCCGTACTCCTCGTGGGCGGCCTCGAAGAAGCGGGCCGGCGGCTCGATCGTGACGCGCGGGGAACCCTCCAGGGAGCGCAGCCTGCGGGCCCGCTCCAGCATCTCGCGGGTCGGCCCACCGCCGCCGTCGCCCCAGCCGAACGGCACCAGCGAGCGGGTGGCGCGGCCCTTCTCGGCGAAGTTCCGTTCCGCGTGGGCCAGTTCACCGGCGTGGAACCGGGCGTTGTAGGTGTCGACCGGCGGGAAGTGGGTGAACACCCGGGTGCCGTCGATGCCCTCCCACCAGAAGGTGTGGTGCGGCATCCGGTCGGACTGGTTCCACGACAGCTTCTGGGTCAGGAACCACTTCGCACCGGCGAGCCGGGCCAGCTGCGGGAAGGCGGCGGTATAGCCGAAGGAGTCCGGCAGCCAGATCTCCTCGGTCTCCACCCCCAGCTCCTCCAGGAAGAACCGCTTGCCGTGCACGAGTTGCCGGGCCAGCGCCTCCCCGCCCGGCATGTTCGCGTCCGACTCCACCCACATCGAGCCGACCGGCGCCCAGGTGCCCTCCCGTACGGCCGCCTTGATGCGCTCCCAGATGTGCGGCTGGTGGTCCTTGACCCAGGCGTACTGCTGCGCCTGGGAGCAGGCGAACACCAACTCCGGGTATTCCTCGGCGAGTTGTGTGACGTTGGCGAAGGTGCGGGAGGCTTTGCGCACCGTTTCGCGCAGCGGCCACAGCCAGGCGGAGTCGATGTGCGCGTGCCCGGTGGCCGAGACGCGGTGGGCGCCGGCGGCGGCCGGGCGGCTCAGCGCATCGGCCAGCGCGGCCCGTCCGGCCGCCGCCGTGCCGCCGACGTCGTGCAGGTCCAGCGCGTCCAGCATGTCCTCCAGGGCCCGCAGGATCTCGTGCCGGCGGGCGCGGTCGGCGGGCAGCTCGTGCATCAGTTCCGAGAGCACCTCGATGTCGAGGACGAGATGCCAGACCTCCTCGTCGAGGACGGCCAGGTCCGCCGAGGCGAAGCGGTACAGCGGGTGGTCCGGCGCGGTGCGGATGTCACCGAGGTCGGTGGGGCGGAAGTCGCGCAGCACCGCGGGGTTGGCGGCGGCCTCCAGCAGCAGCCGCACCTCCTCGCCGCCGCGCGCCGGGGCGGCGACCGGCACATGCCGGTTGCGGGGGTGGATGCCCTTGAGGGGGACCCCGTCGGCGTCGTACACCAGGCCCTCCGCCTGGAAGCCGGGACCGTCACCGCTGAAGCCGGGGTCGATGACGGCCTCCACCCGCCGCCCCGCCCAGTCCTCCGGTACCTCGCCCGCCAACCGGAACCAGCTCGTGGACCAGGGCGGCCCCCACGCTTCACCGGCCCGGAACGGCTCGTACGCGGCCCGGAGCGCCTCGTCCACCGGCCTCGCTCCGCCGGTTCCCGCCGCCGGGCTCCCGGCTCCGTCCGGACCGGGAGGAGCGCCCTGCGCGGGGGAGCCCCCGGTGCCGGGCGCCTGCCGGACGGCGAGCCGCAGCGGCACCCGCGCCGCGTACTGCGCGGGCCGGATGAACTGTTCCAGCGCCCGCTCCAGGCGCCCTTCCACCAGCAGTCGGTCGTCGTGCACAGCGGCTCCTCACAGGGACGGGGTCGCGTCCGGGGCCCGGCCGGGGACGGTGGCCGGCTCGGATCAGACATACCCACCGGGGCCGGGCCCGGCCCCCACGGCGCGCGGGGGAGCGGAAGTCGGCCGACCTGCGGGCGGAAGCATGGCGACTGATCCGATGGGCATGCTGACCGTGAGGCTGTTCGAGACCGGACGCCGAGGTTCATGGGGGCGGGGGAGAGAATGCGTCAGCCTGTGCGGCGCGAGGGACGGGACAGACCACAGGATGCGGACGGACCGGGCCGGGGCGGGGGGACCGCGGCGCGGGCACCGGGCGTGCTGGAGCGCCGGGTGCGTCAGGCGGATCTACGCGCGGTCGGCGAGGTGCGCCGGGAGTTGCGGCAGTTATTGAGCCGCTGGTCGGCAGCGGTCGACGGCGAGCTCGCCGAGGTGGCGACCCTGCTGACCAGTGAACTGGTGACCAACGCGCTGGTGCACGCGGAGGGCGGTGCGATGGTCACGGCCCGGGTCGGCGACCGGCTGCGGGTGGAGGTGCGGGACTGTGACACCGGACGTCCGGAGGTGCAGGCGCCGACGACGGACGGGACCTCCGGGCGGGGGCTGATGCTGGTGCGTGCGCTGGCCGACGCCTGGGGCATACGCACCGACGGGTTCGGCAAATGCGTGTGGTTCGAGCTGGGCGGCGGACCGGCCTGACCGGAAACGGGGGGTGTGGGCCGGCGCGGTCCGCCACCTGTCAGCCGAATTGCCGTTCGATCTCGGCGAGTTTCTCCTCCAGGGAGTCCAGACGGGGCAGCGTCTGGGTGTCGTCCTCGGCGGTGAGGTCCACGGTCCGCCGGGGGGCGGCCGAGGCGTCGAAGGGATCGGTCTCAGCGCCCGATACGGCCTTCAGGGCCGGGCGGGAGCGCACGGGCAGGTCTCCGGTGAGCAGCGGCACCGACTCGCCGGCTATGGCGGGGTCCGGGCCGGGCACGTCCCCCGCGCCGGCCGCGGCCGGGGTCATCGCCAGCTGCCGGCCGCCGCCGCGGCCCCAGGAGCGGTGCTGCCGGTTGATGGCCTTGATGCGGGCCCGGTCGAGCTTGCCCTGCTCCCGCCTGCGCAGCCGGTTCTGCTCGCGCTCACGCCGGTCCTCACGGACCTCCTCGACCGCCTCGTCCAGCGTCCGTACGCCCTCCAGCAGCATCAGCGACCAGGCCGCGAAGGTCTCGCGGGGCGCGCGCAGCCAGCGCACGATCCGGATCTGCGGCAGCGGACGCGGCACCAGACCCTGTTCGCGCAGGGCCGCCCGGCGGGTCTGCTTCAGCGCCCGGTCGAAGAGGACCGCGGCGGACAGCGACATGCCGGCGAAGAACTGCGGCGCGCCCGCGTGGTCCAGGCCGCGCGGTGCGTGCACCCAGTTGAACCACGCCGCGGCGCCCGCGAACGTCCACACCAGCATCCGCGAGCCGAGCGCGGCGTCGCCGTGGCTGGCCTCCCGTACGGCCAGTACGGAGCAGAACATCGCCGCGCCGTCGAGGCCGAAGGGCACCAGGTATTCCCAGCCCCCGGAGAGGCCGAGGTTCTGCACGCCGAAGCCGACCAGCCCGTGGAAGGACAGCGCGGCGGCGACCGCGGCACAGCAGAAGAGCAGCAGATAGGAGGCGGAGGCGAAGACCGCCTCCTTGCGGCGCCGGCGCTCCTCGCTGCGCTCCCAGGAGTCCTCGCCGCCGGCCTTCGCGGCGGCGCGTCTGCCGCGCACCACCAGCGCCGCGGCGACCGTCACGGCGCCGAGCGACAGCACGCCGGGAACGAGCCAGTCCAGCGATATGTCCGTCGTTCTCATGGTGGGGGTCCCTTGCCTCGGATACGCGATTTCGCGCGACATCCTGGCGGAATCCACCCCCGGCCCAGGGGGTTTCGAGGCAAGAGAACGCCAAGGAGGTCCAGGGACCGGCAGATAGCGCGTGTCGTATCGAACTGCCTTGCCGAGGGCGGGAGTCGAGTTCGAATATGACGACTCGAACGGGTGGTGTGCGGGTCAGCTGGTTGCGGTGAGACGCGTGATGCGATCCGCGTCGCAGGTGCGCGGGCAGGTGACGCAGGTGTCCTCGGGGCGCAGCGTGTAGAACATGCAGCAGCTGGCGCGGTCGCGGGTCGGCAGCGCCTCGCCGCGCGGACCGGTCAGGGTCCGGAACGCGGCGCTGCCCACGTACGGCGCGGTGGCGCCCGGCAGCAGCCGCTCCAGCTCGGCCACCGCGCGCGGCTCCTCGCCCAGCAGATGGCCCAGGTACCAGAGCCCCTCGACGATCTCGTCGGTCGCCATACCCCACAGGGCCCGCGGGCCGCGCCGCATCCGGGAGCGGAACCCGTCCAGCACCGGCCGGAGGTGCCCGGCCACCGCGGACCGCACCTCCGCGCGCAGCGCCTCCTCGTCCGCCACGACCCGGGCGCCGGGCAGCCCCGCCGCCGGATCGTCGGGCAGGCACGCGAACGCGTCGATGCGCACCGCCATCCGGCCCAGCTCGCGCTGGAAGGAGACGTTCCCGACGGGCAGGTACGGGACCCGGCGGTGCAGGAACCACGGGATGGTGATCAGCAGGCACGCGGGCCAGGCGTAGCGGTGCAGGGCGAAGCTGGCCGTCACATCGGGCCGGGCGCGCTGCCCGTAGTCCCGCAGGATCTGCGCGTCGTCCCAGGCGAGGAAGGCGTCGAGCGCCTCGCCGCCGGCCGCGAGCGCGGCGGCCGTGACCCAGCCGTCGCCCGCCGGCGGCGCCTCGCCCCAGGTGGTCACCCGCAGACCGGGGAACGCCGCGGAGAGCCGGGCGTAGGCGTCGGCGACGGGGTGGGCGACGGGCGGGGCGGCGAGGGCAGAAGTCATGCGGGAGACCACCGAATCGCGATCGTTAGCAGGTAAGCCTTACCTTATCCGAAGACTGTACCCGCGCCCGCCGAGAGCCAGTCCTGACCGCCCGCGGGCCGTCCGGAAACCGCGCTCGGTTTGAACTGCGGCCCGGGCCGCCTATGGTGCTGGGAACGTCAGAAGGGACCGTCATGGAGCAGGGCACCGCGGAACAGCAGCCGCGCACCCGGGCCTGGGTGCCCGCGCAGGCCGGCCCCGCCGTGCCCCGCCGGCACTCCGTCCGCGGCCAGGTGCTCACCGCGCTGCGCCGCGCCCTGATCGGCGGCGAGCTGCTCCCCGGCGAGGTCTACTCCGCCCCCGCGCTCGCCGAGCGCTACGGCGTCTCCGCGACCCCGGTCCGCGAGGCCATGCAGCAGCTGGCGGGCGAGGGCGCCGTCGAGGTCGTACCGAACCGCGGCTTCCGGGTCGCCGAGCGCGGTGCCCGTGACCTCGCCGAGCTGGCCGAGGTCCGCACCATGCTGGAGGTGCCCGCCATCGTCCGGCTGGCCCGGGCGCTGCCTCCGGAGCGCTGGGAGGAGCTGCGCCCGCTGGCCGCCGAGGGCGTCGAGGCCGCCGCCCGCGGGGACCGGGCCGGCTACGCCGAGGCCGACCACGGTTTCCACCGGGCGGTGATGTCGCTCACCGGGAACCGTCGGCTCACCGAGGTCACCGGCGATCTGCTGCGCCGGGTCCACTGGTCGGCCGCCGGCGGCTCCCGGCTGCGTACGGCCGAGCTGCTGGCCGACGCCTCCGAGCACACGGCGCTGCTCGACGCCCTGATCGCCCAGGAGTACGCGGTGGCCGAGCGGATCGCCCGCGAGCACGTCTCGGTGGCGCGCCACCCGCACTGACGCGCTCAGCCCGGCAGCAGGCCCACCAGGGGGAGCGCCGCGACATCGGCGGCGGGCCGGGAGACGTACAGATCGGCGTGGTAGAAACCGTCGGCCTCTTTGCCCGTGACCGACAGACCGCGCGTGGCCAGTGCCTCCAGGGCCGCCCGCCGCTCGGTGCCGTCCACGAACCGCCGCTGGCGGAACGTACGGGTGGTGACCTTCTCCGTCACCAGGCCGGCCCGCGCCAGCAGCGCGGAAATCGGCCGGTAGGACACCTCGCGCAGCACGAACGCGGCGACCCAGGGTGGCGTGGACATCCCCTCGACGAGGCGGCCGAAGGTCCGTGCGGTGATGTAGCCGACGCCGCCGGTGACGGTGATCAGATCGGTGTCCGCCAGCGTGCGGCGCAACGCCGGACTCGGCTCGTCGAGCTCCAGGTTCTCCGAGAAGCCGCCGTCGAGCAGACCGACCGCCCGCGCGTACTCGACCGCCTGCCCGGCCGCGTCGAGGCCGGTCACCCGGAAGGCTTCGGCGTGCCGCCGGGTGGCGAAGAACGTGCGGTCCTCGGTGCGGAGTTGATCAGGTGTCGGGGTCTCGGCGCGGTGGTCGGTATAGCGGGCGTAGAGGTCGGTGAGGGACAGTCGATGGTTGAGCAGTGCCGCGTTCACCCCGTATGAGCAGCACAGATCGACGACGTTCAGGGGACGGTGGGCACCGCGGTGCCGCTGCAGGGTCTCGGCCACGGCGCGGAAGACCGCCTGGCCGTGGTGCGGAATCTGGTACTCCAGGGGTTGCAGGGTGGTGAAGTACCGACGGGGATCAGGGCAGTTGTAGATCGCCTCGAAATCTGCCTTGCCCCAGTCGGTCGTCGTGGTCGTCCTGGTCACTGCTGCTGCCATGGATCGCCTCCTGACAGGCTGTGCGAATGGGAGGGCCCAGCTGGTCCCGGACCAGCATCGTGTCCCCACCGCCGCGTCACAGTGCGACTTGCGGCCATTCTCGGGGCCTGTGGGGCGTCGGGAGGTGCAAGGGGGGTGCACCTACCCCAGGGCCTTGGCCCATGGTCCCACCTCCCGGTTCGCCCGGCGCGTCGAAGCCCGGGCGAGGTGGCAACCGTCGTGCCCCGGCCGATCCGCCGCGAGGGACGTCGAAATCCGGCCATTCGTCGCCTCGCCCCGCATGGCTGACTACGGGGGGTTGACAGCACCAGCGGGATCGGGGCACGTACGGAAAACGGCCGGCCCGCCGCGGTGTGCGGCGGGCCGGCTGTTGCCGTACACCGGAAACCCGGCGGGCGGCACGCCCTACGTCGCCGCCGGCGCCGCGGAGAGGTGGTCGGCGAGCCAGGTGGGGACGCCACCCATGAGGCGGAAGAGCCGTGCGGCCTCGGCGCGCAGCCGGTCCGCGTCGCCCTCCGGCGCCGCGTCCGCCAGCGCCGCGAGGGCGGGCGCCGTACCGACGAGGAAGCCCAACTCCTCGCGGATCCGCAGCGACTCCGCGAAACCGTGCCGGGCCTCGGTCAACTCGCCGTCGCGCAGGGCGAGTCCGGCCAGATGACGCCAGGTGAAGGACAGCAGCAGGACGTCGCCCTGCGCGGTGGCGCCGGCGTGTGCGCGGCGGTAGGCGGCGCGGGCCGCGTCCGGGCTGTCGGCGACGTGCTCGGCCATCAGCCCGCGCCGGAAGTCCAGCAGCGGACGGCCGGCGGCCGCCGGGGCCAGCAGCGCGGCGGCCCGGCCCAGCGCCGAGCGCGCCTCGTCCGCCCGGTCCCGTACGCCCAGGACCGTCGCGGCGTACGCCAGGTGGCCGCGTTCGCAGGCCGCGCCGCCCCGCTCGTCGTCGTCCGCGGCCAGCGCCTCGGCGTGGCGCAGCGCGTCCTCGGCCGCGGCCCAGCCGGTGGCGGTGAACATGCAGCGCTCCACCAGGAGGGCGGCGCGGCGCAGCGCCGCGGGCGCGTGCCCGACGGCGTGCGGTTCGAGGAGCGCGGCCGCGTCGTCCCAGCAACCGCGGGAGCGCAGCCGCCACACGGCCCGGTCCAGAGGATCGTCCCCCTCGAACCCTCTGACCAGCGGTACTTCCGGTACTTCCGGTGCGGGTGCCGGTCCTGGTACCGGGACCGGTACCGGGGCCGTGGACCTCAACCGGCCCGTGAATTCGACGGGATCCGCAGAACTGACGGAATCTGCGGATCCTGGCATGGCGGTATCCGCCACGTTGCCCTCCCCGAGCGCGCCATCGAGCTGGAAAATGGAAGCCGTGGGCGAATCTCAGCACGAATTCCGTTGCCGGGCCAAGGGGGTGGGTGAATGATTTCACAATCGCCGGGAGGACTGCGATGGCGGCTCAAACGGCCCTGAACGGCCGCGCCACGGCGCATCGCCGCCGGTTCCGTCCCGCGGACCGGTCAGGCGATGCCGCCCGATCGAGTTACCCCGAATGGGGTAATGCCCGGGGTCCGTCCGCCGGTCCGCGGTCAGCTCATCCGCAGCGCGAGGAAGAAGTCGAGCTTGTCCTCCAGGCGGGACAGGTCGCGGCCGGTGAGCTGCTCGATCCGGCCCACCCGGTAGCGGAGCGTGTTGACGTGCAGGTGGAGGCGGGTGGCGCAGCGCGTCCAGGAGCCGTCGCAGTCCAGGAACGCCTCCAGCGTGGGGATCAGCTCGGCGCGGTGCCGGCGGTCGTAGTCGCGCAGCGGGTCCAGCAGGCGGGCGGTGAACGCGCGGCGGACGTCGTCCGGGACGAACGGCAGCAGCAGCACGTGCGAGGCCAGCTCCTCGTGCCCGGCGGCGCACACCCGGCCCGGGCGGGCCGCGGCGACCCGGCGGGCGTGCCGGGCCTCCTCCAGCGCGCCGCGCAGCCCCTCCGCCGAGTGCACCGAGGCGCTCACGCCGACCGTCAGCCGGCCGTCGTCCGCCAGCCCGCGGCCGAGCGGCTCCTGGACCAGGGTGAGCAGCTCCTCGGCGTGCAGCCCGGTCGCCGACGAGTCACCGGACTCGTCCGGGACCGGCAGCGGCACCAGCGCCACCGCCTCGTCGCCCGTGTGCGCCACCGCGATCCGGTCGGAGGGCTCGGGACCGGAGGTGCCCGGGTCGACCAGCATCTCCTCCAGCAGGCTCTGGGCCACCGGCCCGCCCGGTACGTCGCCGCCCTCCCACTCGACCCTGGCCACCACGATCTGCCAGTGCGGGGCGGTGCCCAGACCCGGCAGCAGCACCGGCGCCGCCACCCGCAGGCGGGCCGCGATCTCGGCGGGCGGTGCGCCGGTCTGGACGAGCTCCAGGACCTCCTGGGCGAGGCGCCGGCGGACCGTACGGGCGGCGTCGCGCCGGTCGCGTTCCACGGCGATCAGCTGGGTGACGCCGTGCAGCAGGTCCAGGCGCTCCTCGGGCCAGTCGCCGGCGTCCGCCTCGACCGCCAGCAGCCAGTCGCTCAGCACCGTCTGCCGCAGGTCACGGCCCTCGTAGCGGATCGGGAAGAGCGAGTACGTGGAGCCCGCGAGGGTGACCCGGTGCGGGCCGCGGCGGCCGGTGCGGGCCGCTGCGAGGTGCTCGCCGGCGAGCCGGGCGGCCAGCTCGCCGGACAGCTCGGGACCGGAGTCCGCGAGCGTGGACCCGGCGATCTGCCGGCCGGTGGGGGAGAGCACCCAGGCCCGCAGGTCCAGGTCGGAGCCCAGCAGGTCCAGGACCACCTCCGGGCCGCCGCCGGCGGGGCCGGACGTCATCAGGCGCCGGTGACGGTCCACCACGGCGGCCAGATCGCCGGCCCGCTCGCTGGAGACCTGCCGTACGACGTGCTCGGTGATCGAGGCGAAGGAGACCGCCTCCTCCACCGCGAAGAGCGGCAGCCGGTGCCGCAGGCACGCCTGCACCAGGTCGTCCGGGATCGCGCCGAGCTCGGCCTCGCCGGCCGCCAGACCGGCGACGTTGGCCGCCGCCAGGATGCGCACGAACCGCTCGGAGTCCTCCGGCTCGCGGCGCCAGGCCAGGCCGGTGAGCACCAGCTCGCCCCCCGAGAGGTAGCGGCTGGGATCGCGCAGGTCCGTGGTCATCACGCCGCGTACCGTGCGGTCCAGCTCGTCCTCGCCGCCGAGAAGCCGAAGGCCCAGGGTTCGGGTGTCCAGGAGTGCGCGGAGCCGCATGACCTCGCCCGCCGTTCTTTGCTGTCTGGTGTTGCCGGTGGAATGCCGCGAGGTTTCAGAGCCTCGTCTTTCGTTCGAATCTACAAGACAGGTGGCTTGGCCAGCCAACCGCTTCATGGTTTCGGTGACTGCACCGGGTGGGGCCCCGAAGCGTTCACTAAGGCCAACCGCGTTAACAAGACATGAACAGCGCCATGGCGATGAGGGCCCGGCGCCCTCACCCTGAGCAACGAATGACCGATTTCGCAGAAGAGGCCAACCATGGACTTCCTTCGCCCCGCCAGCTGGGAGGAGGCGCTCGCCGCCAAGGCCGAGCACCCCACCGCTGTGCCCATCGCGGGCGGCACGGACGTGATGGTCGAGATCAACTTCGACCACCGCCGTCCCGAGTACCTGCTCGACCTGAACCGCATCGGTGACCTGAGCGAGTGGGAGGTCGGAGAGAAGACCGTGCGACTGGGCGCCTCGGTTCCCTACACCCAGATCATGGAGAATCTGCGGGCCGAACTCCCGGGCCTGGCGCTGGCGTCGCACACCGTCGCCTCCCCGCAGATCCGCAACCGCGGCGGCGTCGGCGGCAACCTCGGCACCGCCTCCCCGGCCGGCGACGCGCACCCCGCGCTGCTCGCCTCGGGCTGCGAGGTCGAGGTCGAGTCGGTCCGCGGCCGCCGGATGATCCCGATCGACGAGTTCTACGTCGGCGTCAAGCGCAACGCCATGGAGCCCGACGAGCTGATCCGTTCGGTGCACCTGCCGAAGGCCGACGGCCCGCAGCAGTTCTCCAAGGTCGGCACCCGCAACGCCATGGTCATCGCGGTCTGCGCGTTCGGTATCGCGCTGCACCCCGAGACCCGCACGGTACGCACCGGCATCGGCTCCGCCGCCCCCACCCCCGTCCGCGCCAAGGAGGCCGAGGACTTCCTCGCCGCCGCGCTGGACGAGGGCGGCTTCTGGGAGTCCGGCGCCCCCGTCCCGCCGTCCGTCGCCAAGCAGTTCGCGCAGCTCGCCTCCGGTGCCTGCAACCCGATCGACGACGTGCGCGGCAGCGCGAAGTACCGACGGCACGCGGTCGGCATCATGGCGCGCCGCACCCTCGGCTGGACCTGGGAGTCCTACCGGGGCAACGAGAGGAGCGCACAGTGCGCGTGACATTCACCGTCAACGGTCGCCGCCAGGAGGCCGACGACGTCTGGGAAGGCGAGAGCCTGCTGTACGTCCTCCGCGAGCGGATGGGCCTGCCGGGCTCGAAGAACGCCTGTGAGCAGGGCGAGTGCGGCTCCTGCACGGTCCGCCTGGACGGGGTGCCGGTGTGTTCCTGCCTGGTCGCCGCCGGCCAGGTCGAGGGCCGCGAGGTCACCACCGTCGAGGGCCTGGCGGACTTCGCCAAGCAGCGTGCCGAGCACGGCGGCTGCGGCACCGGCGCGTGCGGCACCTCGCTCCAGGACGCCCAGCAGTGGCAGGCGCGCCCGTCTGACAGTGGGCCCCGCCCACGGGCGCAGGACTCGCAGACCGGCGAGGGCGCCGAACTCTCCCCGATCCAGCAGGCGTTCATCGACGCCGGCGCCGTCCAGTGCGGCTTCTGCACCCCGGGCCTGCTCGTCGCGGCCGACGAGATGCTGGAGCGCAACCCGCAGCCGACCGACGCGGACATCCGCGAGGCGCTGTCCGGCAACCTGTGCCGCTGCACCGGTTACGAGAAGATCCTGGACGCCGTCCGTCTCGCGGCCGCGCGCCAGGACCGTCAAGGACTCCAGGAAGGGACGGTCTGACCATGGGCACGACCGGTACTCCCACCAAGATCACCCAGGGCTCCCAGACCAAGGGCGGCATCGGTGAGTCGACGCTGCGCCCCGACGGCACCCTGAAGGTCACCGGCGAGTTCGCGTACTCCTCGGACATGTGGCACGAGGACATGCTGTGGGGCTTCACGCTCCGCTCCACCGTCGCGCACGCCGAGATCGTCTCCATCGACACCTCCGAGGCGCTCGCCCAGTCCGGTGTCTACGCCGTGCTGACCTACGACGACCTGCCCACGTCGATCAAGAACTACGGCCTGGAGATCCAGGACACCCCGGTGCTGGCGCACGGCAAGGTCCGCCACCACGGCGAGCCGGTGGCCCTGGTCGCCGCCGACCACCCGGAGACGGCGCGGCGCGCCGCCGCCAAGATCAAGATTGAGTACAAGGAGCTGCCCGTCGTCACCGACGAGGCATCCGCGACCGCCGACGGCGCGCCGCTGCTCCACGAGGGCCGCAACGACCACCACGCCGGGCACGTAGCGCACCCGAACATCGTCCACCGCCAGCCGATCATCCGCGGCGACGCCGCCGGGGCCGCCAAGAAGGCCGACGTCATCGTCTCCGGCGAGTACGTCTTCGGCATGCAGGACCAGGCGTTCCTCGGCCCGGAGTCCGGCCTCGCGGTGCCCGCCGAGGACGGCGGGGTGGACCTCTACATCGCCACCCAGTGGCTGCACTCCGACCTCCGCCAGATCGCCCCCGTCCTCGGCCTGCCCGAGGAGAAGGTGCGGATGACGCTCTCCGGCGTCGGCGGCGCGTTCGGCGGCCGCGAGGACCTGTCGATGCAGATCCACGCCTGCCTGCTCGCGCTGCGCACGAACAAGCCGGTCAAGATCGTCTACAACCGTTTCGAGTCCTTCTTCGGGCACGTCCACCGGCACCCGGCGAAGCTCTGGTACGAGCACGGCGCCACCAAGGACGGCAAGATCACGCACATGAAGTGCCGGATCGTGCTGGACGGCGGCGCCTACGCCTCCGCGTCCCCGGCCGTGGTCGGCAACGCCGCCTCGCTGGCGGTCGGCCCGTACGTGATCGACGACGTCGAGATCGAGGCCGTCGCGCTCTACACCAACAACCCGCCCTGCGGCGCCATGCGCGGCTTCGGCGCGGTCCAGGCGTGCTTCGCCTACGAGGCGCAGATGGACAAGCTCGCCAAGAAGCTGGGTCTGGACCCGGTCGAGTTCCGGCAGCTGAACGCCATGGAGCAGGGCACGATCATGCCGACCGGGCAGCCGGTCGACTCGCCGGCCCCGGTCGCCGAGATCCTGCGCCGCGTCAAGGCCCGCCCGCTGCCCCCCGAGCGCCAGTGGGAGTCCAGCGAGGGCGCCGACGTCCGGCAGCTGCCCGGCGGCCTGTCCAACACCACCCACGGCGAAGGCGTGGTGCGCGGCGTCGGCTACGCGGTCGGCATCAAGAACGTCGGCTTCTCCGAGGGCTTCGACGACTACTCCACCGCCAGGGTGCGCATGGAGGTCATCAACGGTGAGCCGGTCGCCACCGTGCACACCGCGATGGCCGAGGTCGGCCAGGGCGGCGTGACCGTCCACGCGCAGATCGCCCGCACCGAACTCGGTGTCGCCCAGGTGACGATCCACCCCGCCGACACCCAGGTGGGCAGCGCCGGTTCGACGTCGGCGTCCCGCCAGACGTACGTCACCGGCGGCGCCGTCAAGCACTCCTGCGAGCTCGTCCGCGAGAAGGTCCTGGAGCTCGGCCGCCGCAAGCTGGGCACGTACCACCCGGCGTGGGCCACCGCCGACCTCCTCCTGGAGGGCGGCAAGGTCGTCACCGACGGCGGCGAGGTCCTCGCCGACCTGGTGGACGTGCTCGAAGGCGAGTCCGTCGAGGTCGAGGCCGAGTGGCGGCACCGCCCGACCGAGGCGTTCGACCTGGTCACCGGCCAGGGCAACGGCCACGTCCAGTACTCCTTCGCCGCGCACCGCGCGGTCGTGGAGGTGGACACCGAGCTCGGCCTGGTGAAGGTCATCGAGCTGGCCGTCGCCCAGGACGTCGGCAAGGCGCTCAACCCGCTGTCCGTCGTCGGCCAGATCCAGGGTGGCACCACCCAGGGCCTGGGCGTCGCGGTCATGGAGGAGATCATCGTCGACCCCAAGACCGCGAAGGTGCGCAACCCCTCCTTCACGGACTACCTCATCCCCACGATCCTCGACACCCCGACCATCCCGGTCGATGTGCTCGAACTCGCCGACGAGCACGCCCCCTACGGGCTGCGCGGCATCGGCGAGGCCCCGACCCTGTCGTCCACCCCGGCCGTCCTCGCGGCGATCCGGAACGCGACCGGGCTGGAGCTCAACAAGACGCCGGTCCGCCCCGAGCACCTCACCGGCACATAGAGAGCAGTCCGGGGGCCCTCCCCGGACCCGGTTCTCCGGGCGGTGCGTGTCAGGGGTGTCCCTGTCCGTCCTCCTCCGCGCACCGCCCGGAGTTCCTCCCGCACCACGCAGTCGCTGCTGCCCTGATGCAGCCAGCACCCCGTTCGCCTCGGGCCGTCCCCCGGGTCGTGCAGCCGAAGATCCATCCCAAATCTCGCACCTGATGCGAGGGCCCCTTTGAACCTTGGGAGTAAGGCACCATGACCCAGCAGTCCACTGAGCCGAGGACCACGGCGGAGGAGGCGGGCGACGGCTCGCGTCAGCCCGCCGGCCGGTCCTGGCTCGACCGGTACTTCCACATATCCGACAGAGGCTCGACCCTCGGCCGCGAGGTGCGTGGCGGCGTCACCACCTTCATGGCGATGGCGTACATCGTCCTCCTCAACCCGGTGATCCTGACCACGACGAAGGACGTCACCGGTGCCACCCTCAACGCGGACCAGGTGACCACGGCGACCGCGCTCGCCGCCGCCGTCACCACGATCGTGATGGGCTTCCTGGGCAATGTGCCCCTGGCGCTGGCCGCCGGCCTGAGCGTCTCCGCGGTGATGTCGTTCCAGGTCGCCCCGCAGATGTCCTGGGACAACGCCTGGGCGATGTGCATCATTTACGGTGCCGTGATCGTGCTGCTGGTGCTCACCGGCATGCGGGAACTGATCATGAACGCCATCCCGCTGCCGCTCAAGCACGCGATCACGATGGGCATCGGCCTGTTCGTCTGTCTGATCGGCCTGGTCCAGGCGGGCTTCGTCACCTCCATGCCCGGCCCGGGCGGCCTCGCCGGCGCCAAGCCGATCCAGCTCGGCACCGCGGACATGCTCACCGGCTGGCCCGTCCTGTGCTTCGCGTTCACCGTCCTGCTGATCTTCCTGCTCCAGGTCCGCAAGGTGCCCGGAGCGATCCTCATCGGCATCATCGGCGGCACGGTCTTCTCCGCGCTCGTCCACCAGTTCGCCGGGCTGACCGTCAAGGACTGGGGCGGCCGCAACGCGCCGGTGATCTCCGGCTCCATCGTCTCCCGGCCCGACTTCGGACTGCTGGGCCACGTCTCCTTCAGCGGCCTGGGCGGCGTCGGCGGCATCACCATCGGCGTCATCGTCTTCACGCTCGTACTGGCCGGCTTCTTCGACGCCATGGGCACCATCATCGGCATCGGCCAGCAGGCCAACCTCGCCGACAAGGACGGCAAGATGCCGGGCCTGAACAAGGCCCTGGCCATCGACGGTGCCGGCGGCATCGTCGGCGGTCTCGCCGGCGCCTCCGGCCAGACCGTGTTCGTCGAGTCCACCGCCGGCGTCGGCGACGGTGCGCGTACCGGCCTGGCCAGCGTCGTCACCGGCCTCGGCTTCGCGCTGTGCCTCTTCTTCACCCCGCTGGCGCAGGTCATCCCCACCCAGGTCGCGGCCGCCGCCCTGGTGGTGATCGGCTCGATGATGCTGACCAACGCCAAGCACATCAACTGGGACGACCCGGCGACCTCCATCCCGGTCTTCCTGACGACGGTGCTCATGCCGTTCACGTACTCCATCACCGCGGGCATCGCGGCCGGCGTCATCGCGCACGTCGCGATCAAGGCCGTCCAGGGCAAGTGGCGCGAGCCCGGCTGGCTGATGTGGGTGCTCTCCCTGGTGTTCCTGGCCTACTTCTCGCTCAACCCGATCGAGAGCTGGCTGGGAGTGCACCACTGACCCGCCGTTCCTCACCTCCGTAATCCGTAAGGAGACCGACATGCTGGACATCGCCGAAGAGCTGCACCGGTGGGTCGAGCAGGGCCGCGAATTCGCGGTGGCCACCGTGGTGGCCACCAACGGCAGCGCGCCCCGCCAGCCCGGAGCCGCCCTCGCCGTCGACGGTGACGGCACGGCTGTCGGGTCGGTCTCCGGCGGATGCGTGGAAGGAGCGGTGTACGAACTGTGCCAGGAGGCGCTGCGGACCGGCCGGCCGGTGCTGGAGCGCTTCGGGTACAGCGACGAGGACGCCTTCGCCGTGGGCCTGACCTGCGGCGGCATCATCGACATCCTCGTCCACCCGGTACGGACGAGCGTCCCGCGCCCCGCGAACGACGGCGGCGGGGCCGGGGAGTTGGTGGACAGCACTGCCGACACGCTCGCCGCCGGGCTGGCCGCTGCCGCCACCGGAGAGGCGGCGGCGGTCACCCGGATCGTCCAGGGCCCCGCCGAACTCCTCGGCCGCACCCTGCTCGTCCGCCCCGACGGCAGCCACACCGGCACCCTCGGCGGCCACCCCGCCCTCGACCGCACCGCCATCGAGGAGACCCGCGCGCTGCTCGACGCCGGGCGTACCGCGACGGTGGAGATCGGGGTGGAGGGCTCCCGCTGCGGTCAGCCGGTGGTCCTCCTCGTCGAATCCTCCGTGCCGCCGCCCCGCATGATCGTCTTCGGTGCCATCGACTTCGCTTCCGCGCTGGTACGGGTCGGCAAATTCCTCAACTACCACGTCACGGTGTGCGATGCGCGTCCGGTCTTCGCGACCCGGACACGCTTCCCGGACGCCGACGAGATCGTCGTCGAGTGGCCGCACCGCTATCTCGACTCCCAGGACCTCGACGCCCGCACCGTGCTGTGCGTCCTCACCCACGACGCCAAGTTCGACGTCCCGCTCCTGGAACGGGCCCTGAAGCTCCCGGTCGCCTACGTGGGCGCCATGGGCTCGCGCCGCACCCACCTGGACCGCCAGCAGCGGCTGCGCGACGTCGGCCTGACCGAACTCGAACTCAACCGCCTGCGCTCACCCATCGGCCTCGACCTCGGCGCCCGCACGCCTGAGGAGACCGCACTGTCGATCGCCGCCGAAATCGTCGCCAACCGCCGCGGCGGCACGGGCCTGCCCCTGAAGGGCGCCCACACCCCGATCCATCACGAGGCCGCGGTGCCGGTGGGCCGGGTGGCTTGACCTCCCACGTGTTTGTCTGCGGCGCCGTGCTTGTTGCTCGCCGTTGCGCTTTGCGGCGGCGCCGCACGTTGTCGTCTGCGGCGCCGTGGTTGTTGCTCGCCGTTGCGCCTGCGGCGGGCGTGGGTGGTCGGGTGCGGTGCCGCTCCTCCGGACTTCGTCCTGCGGCGCGTCCCCTCCCGTAGTGGGAGAAGTAAAGGCCGGTGGGGGCGAGCGTCGTTAACTGACGCTCGCCCCCACCGGCCTTCACTTTCTCCCTCACGGGAGGGGACGGACCGCAGGACGAAGTCCGGAGGGCCGGCACCGCACCCGACAACAACCCGGCCCGCCGCAGGCGCCACGGCGAGACGAAACACGGCGGGACGGAAACCAACGTGCGGGGCGCCGCAAAGCGCAACGGCGAGAAACCACCAAGGCGGGAAAGCCAAAAACGTGGGCAGCTACCGCCGCCGCAAGGCAAGCGCTGACATCACCAAGACGTCGTGCCACTCGCCCTCCCAGAAGAGTGCCTCGCGCAGGCGGCCGTCCACCTCGAAGCCGCACTTCTCGTACGCGCGTTGGGCGCGCGGGTTGAACGGGAAGACCTCCAGCTGGACGCGGTGCAGGCCCACCCGGTCGAAGGCGTGGTCCAGCAGCAGCCGGATCGCTTCACTGCCGAGGCCGTGACCGGTGGCGTGCGCGGCGAGGGATATCCGGAAGCTGCCGCTCGCGTTGTCCTTGTCGATCTGGCTCAGTGCCAGCTCGCCCAGGTACTCACCCGTTTCCCGGTCCTCGATGGCGAGGTCGAGGCGGTCGGTGCGCCCGGCGGCCTGATTGCACCAGTCCTGGAGTTCCGCAAGGGTCCAGTCGTGGTGGGTGCCGGTCAGCCTGCGTACGTCGGGGTCCTGGAACGTGGCGTGGAAGGCGGCCGCATGCCGCGGCGACAGCGGCACGAGCTGAATCCGGGTGCCGTGGAGCACCGGCTTCTCCGCGAGGGCGGTGGCATCGATCATGGCGGGATGATGTCGGTGCCACGGCCGCCACGGCAAGGCATTTGAGCGGCGGCCCGAGCCGGCCGGGGAGGGGGAGCCATGGAGCTGCGGCAGGTGCGGTACTTCGTGACGGTGGCGCAGGAGCTGCACTTCGGGCGGGCGGCCGAACGGCTGCACATCGTCCAGTCGGCGGTGAGCCAGCAGATCAGACGGCTGGAACGGGAGCTGCGGGCCGACCTGTTCGACCGGTCGGCGCGGCAGGTGCGCCTCACGGCGGTCGGCGAGCGGCTCCTGCCGGAGGCGCGGGCGCTGCTGGCGGCCGAGCAGCGGGCGCTGGCGGTGGTCGCCGAGCTGACCGCCGGCCGTGCCCGCGCCCTGCGGCTGGGGACGAGTACCGGCCTGGGCGCCCATCTCGACCGGGTGCTGGACGCGCTCGACGCGCTCGCCCCGGAGATCGGGGTGGAGCTGGTGTCCGTACGGGCGCGGGAGCGGCTGGACCGGGTCGCGTCCCATGAGCTCGACGCGGCGTTCCTGCGCGGCGAGCCGGACGGCGGCGGGCGCGACGGTCTGAGCTTCGTCCCGCTGTGGCAGGACCCGCTGGTCGCGGTCGTCCCGGCCCGGCACCGGCTCGCCGCCACACCGGGCACCGTCTCCCTCGCCGAGCTGGCGGACGTACCGCTGGTGCTGACCGAGCGGCGCAACAACCGGGCCCTCGTCGATCTGGTCGTCAACGCCTGCCACGACGCCGGTTTCACGCCCCTGCCGGGCCCCACCTACGGGTCGCTGGAGGACACCCTGACCGCGATCGGCGCGCCCGGCGTGCCCGCCGAGGGGCTGTGGACCGTCGTCTACGCCGCGCACGCCGCCCGGCTGAGCACCCCCCGGGTCGCCTTCCTGCCGTTCCGCAACCTCGGCATGGAACTCACCACCTACCTCGCGGTACGCCGTACCGACCCGCCCGCCGGACTGGACCTGCTGCTGAAGGCGTGCGCGGTCCCGGACGCCGATCGCGATCGGTGATCGCTGCGTTCGCGTTCCGCTTCTTGGTCGGGCGGGCCGTTCGCGATGGACTGAGGGCACGCCGGTACCGCACCGGAAGCCCGGGGGAACCCGGGAACCCCAGGCCGGGGAACACGGAGATCTCCCTGATCCCGTGCTCCCCGAACCTCCTTATGAGAAACGGGAGTTCCGTCATGCCGATCGTCACCGTCCAGCAGGGCCCGCGCACTGTCGAGCTCAAGCGCGAGCTGGTCAAGCAGATCACCGACGCGTTCGTCGACGCGTACCGGATCCCCGCGGAGACCGTCCAGGTCTGGATCCACGAGGTGCCCACCGACAGCTGGGGCGCGGCGGGCACCCTGACCGCCGACAAGTAGACGCTGCGGTGGAGGCCGGCCTCCACGGGGGAAGCCGGCCTCCGCGCCACCGTCCCGCCCCGGGTTCGTCGCCCGGCGCGCCGTCCGCCCACCACCACCTTCGTCCGACCTCTTGACCCCTGCCGCCGTGCACCTCGTAGCCTCAACTCCTTCCGGCCCGGCACCTGTCAGACTCCCTTTCACCCTCTGAGGCCCGCCGTACCGGATCCATCCGAAACACAGGAGAGAGCGCATGCGGACACCGATGACGATCGCGGACTTCCTCGACCGCGCCGAACTGGGCTTCCGCGACAGCCCGGGCGTGGTCGACGAGCCGCGTCAGCCCGCCCCGCCGGTGCCCGTGTCGACCTACGGGCGGTTCGCCGAACGGGTCCGCGCCTGGCAGGCGGGCCTGGACGCCCTCGGGATCGGTGAGGGGGAGCGGGTGGCGGTGGTCGGCCACAACTCCGCGCGCATGCTGGAGCTGCTGTTCGCGGTGCCGATGAGCGGCCGCATCTGCGTCCCGGTGAACTTCCGCCTCAAGCCGGAAGAAGTCGACTACCTGGTGGCGCAGAGCGGTGCCTCGGTCCTGCTCGTCGACCCGGAGCTCGACGCCGCGCTGTCCGGCGTCAAGGCGCGCCACCGCTTCGTCCTCGGCGAGGAGACCGAGGCCGGGCTGATGCGGTTCGGGACCGAGCCGCGTCCGTGGTCGAACCCGGACGAGGACGCCACCGCGACGATCAACTACACCTCGGGCACCACCGCCCGCCCCAAGGGCGTGCAACTGACCCACCGCAACATCTGGGTCAACGGCATGACCTTCGGCCTGCACACCCGGGTGTGGGAGGGCGATGTGTACATGCACACCCTGCCGATGTTCCACTGCAACGGCTGGGGAATGCCGTATGTGATGGCGGGTCTGGGCGTCAAGCAGGTGGTGCTGCGCAAGGTCGACGGCGCCGAGATCCTCCGGCGCGTCGAGGAACACGGCGTCACCGCCATGTGCGGGGCACCGGCCGTCTGGAACATGGTGCTCGACGCGGCGGCGACGTGGGAGGGCGAGATCCCGGGCCGTGACCGCGTGCGGATCATCTGCGCGGGCGCCCCGCCGCCCACCAGGATGATCCAGCGGGTGCAGGAGGAACTGGGCTGGGAGTTCACCCAGCTCTACGGTCTGACCGAGACGTCTCCGCTGCTCACCTTCAACCGCACCCAGCCGGCCGACGCGGGCCTGCCCGCCGAGGAGCGGGCGCGCAAGCTGTCCCGTGCGGGCATCCCCGTGCTGGGGACGAAGCTGAAGGTCTCCGCGTCCGGTGAGGTCCTGGCCCGCTCCAACACGGTGCTCGACGGGTACTGGGAGAAGCCGGAGGAGACGGCGGAGGCACTGCAGGACGGCTGGTTCCACACCGGCGACGGCGGCACCCTCGACCCCGACGACGGTCACCTCACGATCTCCGACCGGAAGAAGGACGTCATCATCACCGGCGGAGAGAACGTCTCGTCGATCGAGGTGGAGGACACGATCTTCAGCCACCCGGCGGTCGCCGAGGTCGCCGTCATCGGCGTGCCGCACGAGAAGTGGGGCGAGACGATCAAAGCCCTGGTGGTCCTGGCCGAGGGGGCGACGGCCGACGCGTCCGACATCATCGCCCACTGCAAGCAGCACATGGCCGGCTACAAGGCGCCGACCTCGGTGGAGTTCCGCGACAGCATCCCCCGCACGGCCACCGGAAAGATCCAGAAGTTCAAGCTCCGCCAGCCGTACTGGTCCGGCATCGACCGGGGAGTCAACTGACCGGCGCCCCCCTGACCGGCGTCCCGCTCGGGAGCCCCGCCAACCGGGCGGGGCTTCCGGGGCGGACCGGCATGGCGTCATGACGAGGCGTGCTGTGCCCGGATGCTGAGGGTCTCCGAGACCTGCGGGAGAGACCATGGGCGACCACTCCGGACTTCGCGAAGCGCGGCCGGCGACATCCGTCGGCACCGGCCAGGACACACCGGGGCAGCCGGGGGTCATCGGCATCGCGCTCGCCGCCGTGCTGACGGCCACCCTCGCGCAGGGGTCCTGGCAATGGTTCTCCACCTACATCGGAGTGACGCTCCTCGCGGTGATCTTCTCCTTCTACCGGCT
Source organism: Streptomyces lydicus (assembly GCF_001729485.1). GTDB lineage: Bacteria > Actinomycetota > Actinomycetes > Streptomycetales > Streptomycetaceae > Streptomyces > Streptomyces lydicus_D. The sequence continues at coordinate 5,807,726 of NZ_CP017157.1, read as the reverse complement.
GCCGGCGCGGCAACCCGGCCTCGGATCGACGTACTTCCGGAACCTGACCGCGTATTCGCTGGTCGTGGGCCTGTGCGTGGCGATCACCCTGGCCCCCGTGCTGCAGCGCTGGGCGTGGCTCTTCCCGATGTCGGGGACCCGTGGCGCGTGTCCTGAGCTGGGCACGTACGAGCGCCTCCGGGCGGAGGCCGCGCTGGCGAACCTGGCCGGCCGCGACAGCGGCGCCCTGGCTCAGGCGCAGGCCCACCAGAGTCATGTCGCGGTCGCCGACTGCCTGTCGGCCACCACTACCCTGTGGCTGCCCGTGTACGGGGTCGGGGCGGCCGTACTCACGGGTCTGGGCGCGTGGTCCCTCGACCGGGCCCGGGCGAGGAAAGCGACGGGCGCGGCCCGCCGGGATCCTGCTCGGCAGGACTGAGCGGCCGCACGGGCGGGGCCGGGCCGCACGGGGTGGCGAGGGGGGCCACCCGGTGGTTCGTCCGCCCGCTCTGAGCTGCGTTTATCGCATGCTTATCGCTGCCCTGTGTGATCTCCTGTGAGACCGAGTTGGGGGCAGCGTGCTGAGCGAGACGGTATTCCGGAGTGACGACGTACCGGCGGAGGACCGCCTGGAGTACTGGGCGGAGCGTGTGGGGGCGACGCACGCCCCCGTGCACCTGGAGTGCGATCGGGCCCTCGAATTCCGGGCGCATCAACGGGTGCTCGACCTGGGTGTCGTGTCGGTGTGGCCGGCGACCTTCCAGCAGTTGGTGATCCGGCGTACGCCGAAGCTGATCCGGCAGTCCGATCCGGAGCGGTTCCATCTCGCACTCATCGCGCAGGGGTCCGGGGTGGGCACCTGGGACGACTGCGAGGCCGTCTACCGGCCGTCCGACCTGCACCTCAACGATTCCTCGATTCCGTGGCAGATCCGCTCCGGATCGGACGTCCCGGTGACGGCGCTGGGGCTGGAGGTGCCCAAGACCCTGGTGCCGCTGCCCCGCGGCATGACGAGCCGCATGCTCCCGCGGCGGCTGCCGGCCGGAGAGGGGATCGGTGTCCTGCTGGCACAGTTCCTCACCCAGGTGTGCCGGGACAGCACGGCCTATCAACCGTCCGACGGACCCCGGCTGGGCAGGGTGCTGATCGACCTGGTCAGCGCGCTCTTCGCGCACCTCTTCGAGACGGGCAACGTCCTGCCCGAGGACACCCATCGGCGGGTCCTCGTCCTGCGCATCAAGCGCTTCATCGAGGACCACCTGCACGACCCCGGCCTCACCCCGGCCACCCTCGCCGCCGCGCACCACATATCGACCAGCTACCTGCACCGGCTCTTCCAGGAGGAGGAGGCCACGGTGGCCGCCTGGATCCGCCGCCGGCGGTTGGACGGCGCCCGCCGCGACCTCGCCGACCCGGCGCTGCGCAGCACACCCGTCCACGCCGTCGCCGCCCGCTGGGGCTTCCCCCACGCGGCCGACTTCACCCGCGCCTTCCGCCGCGCATACGAGACCCCGCCGCGGGACTACCGGCGGCGAGCGCTGGAGCTCCCGCGCTGAACCCGGTGGGTGGACGGGTGGGACCACTGACCGCTGAGCGGCCGTCGGTCAGTGGGCGCTCAACGCAGCACGCTTTCAAGGAATTTGGGGCCGGGGAAGTCATCGCCGTCCTTGGGGCGGGCCGGGCCGGCCAGTTCGACGGCGCCCGTGCACGCCACCCGGTCCGCGACCTTGGCGCACGCCACCGCCTGCCGCAGATCAGAGGTGGCCAGCATGGGGCTGACGGCCAGTCCCTCGCGGCCGTCGGGGTGGGAGGTGAGCCGGGCGTCCCGGCCGACCCAGATCGACACCTTCTGCGCGCCGCCGGAGCGGGGCTGCACCTCCGACCAGACGGTGCCGCACGACGGGCTGAAGCGGAGCCGCACGGTGGAGGCCGTGTCCACGATGGTGCTCTCCGCGCGCGCGTCGCGATTGCAGCCGAACCGCCACGGATACCGTCCCTGGCACCTGTGGCCGTGGCACGCGTCGGGCTCACCCACGTCGGTACGCGCGGCACCGGCGGGAAGGTCCACGAGCGAGGCCGCCGCTCCCATGGTCGCCACCAGTGCCGTCAGCGCCACCAGCGACCCGGCGGTCCGCAGCACCCCGGCGTTGAGACGCGTCCTTCGGGCGCGCCCGGCCCGTTCCGCCGCGACGGGCGCCGTGGGCGCCTCGGCCGGTTCGGCCGGTTCGGCCACGGGAGCGGTCCGGGCACGGTACGCGGCGTCGTACACCGCGAGCAGCCGTTCCCGGTCCGCGCCCGCCACCTGGCCGAGTGCCTCCACCGCGCTTCTCGGCGGCAGCTTCTCGCCGTTGAGATAGCGGTGCCAGGCGGATCTGCTGTACGGGGTCTTCCTGGCCAGCCCGTCCAGGCTCAGTCCCGTCTGTTCCTTGAGGACCCGCAACTCCTCTGCCAGGTGTTGCGCGTCGGTGTCGAGCGTGTCGGGCAGCGGCCGCCAGTGGGACACCGTGTGCGCCTCCCCTCCACCACCTGCCTCCGCCCGGGAGCGGCCGCCTCGGCGGCCCCTGCCGGGGGCCCGGGGGTCGGTTTCCTCCCGGATGGCGGGATGTGTACCCACGGGTGGTGGCCGACGACACCCTGACCGCGCCGAACGCAACAGGTCAGCTGAGCGGTTTGTCATACAGGCGGAAGCTGCGACTGCCCGCCGGGCCCTCGACGAACCCCAGGCACAGCCGCGGTGTGCCACCGTCCCGCAACACGGCCAGCCCCTCCGGCTCGCGGGGTGAGAGTCCCGGGGCGGTCCGTTCCAGTTGCTGCCACACCACGCGTCCGGTCCGCAGATCGATGCGGTACAACCGGGTGTTGCCGCCCGACGACGCCGGATTCCCCGTTCCGTACGCACTGCCCAGGAGCTGGTAGGCGTAGTCGCCGTACAGGGCCATGCCCTGGAAGGGCAGCCCCAGGCCGGCGCCCGGCTGGGCGAAGTCGGTCAGCGGCAGGAACCAACGGGCCCGGAACGCGTCCAGGTTGTACAGGGCGAACCTCGGTATGCCGTGCCGCTTGTACCGCAGCAGCAGATGCCGGTGCGTCACATCGAGGGCGGGGGAGTTGCTGGTGGAGCCGGCTACGGGGCGGTACGTGGCCACGCCGCCGCTGTTCCGTGCCAGCACCTGCCCGTCCGTGAAGCGGAAGTGGCACACCCCGCGCCCGTAGCCGGACGACGGGTTGGCGTTCCACTCCGTCCACAGGGTGACCCCGCCCGCGGCTTCCTCCAGCCCGATCGAGCCCCCGTGACCGAAGCCCTTCAGGTACATGTGCCCGGCCGCGGCGCCGTCCAGGGTGAGGCGGTTCAGGCAGAGATCGCCGTTCCGGACGCGTGCCGCGTGGGGAAGCGCCGTCCTTTCGCCCGGCAGCCGGATCCCGCCCGCCACCACCTGGAGGGCGTAGAGGTGCCCTCGTCGTTCGTCCACGGTGAACGACTGCAGCACCGTGGTGTGGCGCAGCCGCCCGGCGAGGAACTGCCGGCCCGCCGCGGCCAGGGCGGGTGGCTGCCGGCTCGCCGCCGGTGCCGCCCGCGCCCACTGCGCCGGCAGCACGGCGGCGGCCGCCGCGACCACCCCGAGGCCGCACACCGCCCTGCGTCGCGGCCCCTGCATGTCTCCGACCATCACGCGCTCCAAGGAATCGGGCCGGCCGCCCGCCCGCCCCCTCGAACGGGCGGGCAGCCAGGGGTCATTACGGCGTCACCGCGGACGGCGGCATCAGCTGCCGAGGACGCGGCACCACGGGAGGGCGCCGAAGACGTGGACGTAGTGCGCGGAGACGTAGCCCCGGTGGTGCGAGAGCCTGTACCAGCGCTCGTTGCCGCGCACCGAGCTGCCGTTGGTCCTGCACCGGAGGGACTGCACGCTGCCGTCGCGCGCGGTGCCGACCACGCGGTAGCCGGTGCCCGGGCCCGAACGGACGTTGAGGGCGAAGCCGTTCGGGGTGGTCACGCGGCCGTGCGCACGCGTGGCGGTCGTCGGCGAGGCGCCCTGGTGCGCGACGTGCCGGCCGGGCGCGGGGTGCGGGCAGGAGTGGGCGAACGCCAGCGTGGGGACCATGGCGAGGGCGGCGACCGTGGCGATCACGCCGCTGCGCATCATGCGTCGGTTCATCGGGTTCTCCTCGAGTGCTCGGCAGGTCCACCGGAGCGTGACCCTGCGTCGCTCAGCGTTTCCGAGGGCGCACGCAAAGATGTGTCCCAGCCGTCCCAGGGACGAAGTGGAACGCCCCGGACCGTTCGCCGCGGGCCACCGCGGAGCCCGGCAGCGGCGGTACTCCGCCCCTACCGACATGTTGATTGGATTTTCCAAGTCGATGCTTGGAAAATCCAACTACTCTCGCTACGCTGCTCGGCATGACCGCAAACGGGGTAGTGGGTTACGAGCTCTCCACGGATCCGGACCGTCTCGACGTCGAGCTGGTGCACCACTGGCTCTCGACCGATGCGTTCTGGGCGCTGGGGCGCAGCCTGGACACGGTCCGGAGAGCGGTGCGCGGCTCTCTCAACTTCGCTGTCCATGAAGCCGCCGGTCCGCAGGTCGCCTACGCGCGGGTCGTCACCGACCGGGCGACCTTCGCCTGGCTGTGCGATGTCTACGTCGCGCCCGCACACCGCGGTAAGGGGCTCGGCACCTGGCTGGCAGGCGCGGTGCGCGATCACCTTGCTCCCTACCGGCTCAAGCGCGTGCTGCTCTCCACCCTCGATGCCCACGAGGTCTACGCGAAGGCCGGCTTCGTCCCCTTCCCGCACCCGGAGAACCTGATGCTCCTGAATCCGGCGCGGGGCGGCGATACGCAGCAGAACTGACCGGTCGTTACGTCGAGGAGTCCCGTATGCGTGTGGTGGTCCTGTGTGGTGGAGAGAGCCCGGAGCGAGACGTCTCGCTGGCCTCGGGGTGGTCGGTCGCCGGTGCCCTGCTGGAGCGGGGGCACGAGGTGGTGCTGGTCGACCCGGCCGCCGCGGCACCGGTCCTGGCCGGGCCGCTGCGGCCCGGTGCGGTGGTCGCCGGGGCCGCCGTCGCCAAGGAGCCGCCGTCCCTCGCGGACCGGCGGCAGTTGCGCAGGCGTCTGCACGCCGCCCTGACCGGCGGTCCGGTCCTGGACCTGCTGCGCGGCGCGGAGCGGGTGTTCGTGGCGCTGCACGGCGGCTGGGGCGAGGACGGTCACGTACAGGCGCTGCTGGAGATGGCCGGCGTGCCGTTCACCGGTGCGGGCAGTGCGGCCTGTGCGGCGGCGTGGCACAAGGGGCGGGCGCAGGCGGTGCTGGGTGCGGCCGGCGTGCCGGTGGCCGAGCGGGTGCTGTGGCGGCCCGGGGCGGGGGAGGTGCCGCAGGCGGTGCGGCGGCTGGTGGCGGTCGGGCCGGTGGTGGCCAAGCCGGTCGCGGACGGTTCGAGTGTGTCGGTCCACCGGGTCGACTCGCTGTCGCAGCTGGCACGGGTCGCGGCCGAGGCGTGCTCCGGTGAGGGCGAGCTGTTGGTGGAGCCGTTCCTGCCGGGGCGGGAGTTCACCGTGGCCGTGGTCGGCGACCGGGTGCTCCCCGTGGTCGAGATCGAGCTGACGACGCCGGTGTTCGACTACGCGGCGAAGTACCAGCCGGGGGCCGTCGGCGAAGTGTGCCCGGCGCGCGTCCCGGACGATTTCGCGACGCGGCTGCAGGAGTTGGCCCTGCGCGCGCACCGGGCTCTGGGGTTCGGCGGCGGCACGTACTCGCGCGCCGACTTCCGCTGCGACGCCGGCGGCGCGCCGATGTGCCTCGAAGTGAACGCGCTCCCGGGCCTGACGTCGGCGAGCCTGCTGCCACGCGCGGCGACCGGCGCCGGCTGGACGTACCCCGACCTGGTCCAGCGCCTCATGGACCTCGCGACGCGCTGAGCGCGCGGACGGCTCGCCGGAGCGGGGCGGCGGAGCGGGTCGGCGGCGCCCTCAGGTCAGGTTCAGCCCGCCGTCGAGCACGATGACCTCGCCGGTGAGGTAGGTGCTGGCGAGCACCGACGCCACCAGGTCGGCCACGTCGCCGGGTTGGGCCGGGCGGTGCATGGGGGCGCGGTCCCGCCACAGCTCGTGGGCCTGCGCCCAATCCTTGGTCATCGGGGTGTCCACCAGTCCCGGCGCCACCGCGTTGACCCGCACCTCGGGCCCGAGCGCCGCCGCGAGCAGCCGGGTCACGTGATTGAGGGCGGCCTTGCTCGCCGCGTACGGCACCGACGAGCCCTTGGGGCGTACCCCGGCGTGGCTGGTGATGTTCACGATGCTGCCGCCCGCGGGGGAGCGGCGCAGCGCCGGAAGGGCCGCCGTGCACAGCACCCAGGGGGCGATCAGGTTGACCTCCATCAGCTGTCGCCAGTCCGCCGGTGTCGCCGCGGCCAGGTCGTCGTGCGGGATCGGCCAGCTGATGCCCGCGTTGTTCACCAGCACGTCCAGCCGCCCGTAGCGGCCGAGCGCCGCCTCGACCAGCCCGCGGGCCTCCTCCTCCACCGCCAGGTCCGCCCGCACGTACGCCCCGCCGAGTTCGGCCGCCAGGGCCTCCCCGGCCTCCGTGCTGCGCCGCGAGTGCACCACCACCCGCATGCCGTCCGCCGCCAGCCGCCGCGCGACGGCCTCCCCGATCCCCGACGTGGACCCGCTGACCAGGGCGACGGGCCGATCCGCTTGTTCCTTGCTCATGCTCGCGGATCCTGCCACGGACCCCCGCCGGCAGGTCCCGCCGCCCTGCCGTTCCGGCCGACCGTCCACGTCATGAGTCATCATTCCGGGCGAGATCCGGACGGAGCACCGCGGCGCATGCGGTGCCGGTGCGTGGTCCGCGGCGCGGGCCGGACGCGTTCCGCTGCTGACGGATGACACCCGGAGGGCGGCCGGACCGCCGTTCGTTGCGCGAAAGGGCAGGCGATCGCGGGATCCTCGGGGCACGCTGGACGCCATGCTGTACGCAGGCGCGCACCGGGTGTCCCGGGAAGGGCTCGTCTCTTCGGGGGGATACCTCGCGGGTGTGCGGCAGCGATGGCCGACGTCGGGCTTTTGGGGAGCAGTTGATGAACGCATGGGTGGGTGCGCCGGGGGCGGCGCCACCGGAGGGCGGAGCGATGCCTCCGGCCCTTGAGGTCCGGGGACGCGTGGGTTCCCGGCTGACGGGAGAGCCGGAGCCGGCCCTCCGCAAGCGCGACCGGCGGCGGGAGCGCGCCGACCTGCCGAAGACCGTCTCCGGCAGGATCCGCCGCATCGACCCGCGCGAGCGCACCGCGCGGGGCGCCGGCGGAGCCGAGTACTGGGAGGAGAACCACCGATGAGCCGTCACCAGGAGCTCAGTTACGCCAGCGGCGCCGCCGAACGGCCGCTGCTCGGCCACACCATCGGCGCCGACCTGACCCGCACCATCGCCCGGTTCGGTGACCGCGAGGCGCTGGTCGAGGTGGCGAGCGGCCGCCGCTGGACCTACGCGGAACTGGGGCGCGCCGTCGACGAGGTGGCCCTCGGCCTGCTCGCCAAGGGGGTCGGCAAGGGCGACCGGGTCGGCATCTGGGCGCCCAACTGCGCCGAATGGGTCCTCGTCCAGTACGCCACCGCGAAGATCGGCGCCATCCTCGTCAACGTCAACCCCGCCTACCGCGTACACGAGTTGGCGTACGTCCTGCAGCAGGCCGGCATCACCGTCCTGGTCTCCGCCATCCAGCACAGGACGAGCGACTACCGCCGGATGATCGAGCAGGTGCGCGCCGAGAGCCCGGCCCTGCGCGACGTCGTCTACATCGACGACCCCACCTGGGGCGGGCTGCTGGCCGCCGGGGCGGCCGTCCCACAGTCCCGGCTCGCCGAGTGCGAGAAGGCACTGACCGCCGACGACCCCGTCAACATCCAGTACACCTCGGGCACCACCGGCTTCCCCAAGGGCGCCACCCTCTCGCACCACAACATCCTCAACAACGGCTACTGGGTCGGCGAGACCATCGCCTACACCGAGCAGGACCGGGTGTGTCTGCCGGTGCCCTTCTACCACTGCTTCGGCATGGTCATGGGCAACCTCGGCATCACCTCGCACGGCGGCTGCATCGTCATCCCGGGCCCCGCCTTCGACGCCGCCACCACCCTCAAGGCCGTCCAGGACGAGCGCTGCACCTCCCTCTACGGCGTCCCCACCATGTTCATCGCCGAGCTGAACCACCCCGACTTCGCCACCTACGACCTGTCCTCCCTCCGTACCGGCATCATGGCGGGCTCGCCCTGTCCGGAGGAGGTCATGAAGCGGGTGGTCGCCGAGATGCACATGGCCGAGGTGTCCATCTGCTACGGCATGACGGAGACCTCCCCGGTCTCCACCCAGACCCGCCGCGACGACGACCTCGAACACCGCACCGCGACCGTCGGCCGGGTGCTGCCGCACATCGAGGTCAAGGTCGTCGACCCGGCGAGCGGGGTGACCGTGCCCCGCGGCACGCCGGGGGAGCTGTGTACCCGCGGCTACAGCGTGATGCTCGGCTACTGGGAGGACACCGAGCGCACCGCCGAGGTCATCGACGCGGCCCGCTGGATGCACACCGGTGACCTCGCGGTGATGAACGACGACGGCTACCTCCGGATCGTCGGCCGCATCAAGGACATGATCATCAGGGGTGGGGAGAACGTCTACCCGCGGGAGATCGAGGAGTTCCTCTACTCCCATCCCAAGATCGCCGACGTCCAGGTCGTCGGGGTCCCCGACGAGAAGTACGGCGAGGAGATCGCCGCCTGCGTCATCCTGCGGGACCCCGAAGACCCGCTCACCCGCGATGAGTTGGCCCGCTTCTGCCGCTCCCGGCTCGCCCACTACAAGGTGCCGCGCTATCTGGAGATCGTCGACGCGTTCCCGATGACCGTCAGCGGCAAGGTCCGCAAGGTGGAGCTGCGCGAGCGGCTGGCCAAGGAACTGGGCGCGGTCTCGTCCTAGGCCCCGGGACGCCGGGGCGCCGGTCGGGGTGGGTTCACCCGGCCGGTGCCCCGGCGGGCTCCGGGACCGGCACCGCGCAGAGGTGCGCGGGCGCGCCGGTGCGGGGGATGTCCTCCTCCAGGAGCCCGCCCCAGGACGGCCGCCGGTGCGGCGCCCGGCGTGCCATCTCGCGCGCGACGGTGCCGGGCCAGCCTCGGCCGTGCCGGGGCGGGCCCGCCACCAGCGGGGGAGGTGGTCATGGGCGCGGTCGACGGTGACCTCGTCGGCGGTGATCCGCACCCGGGCGTACAGCCACCGTCCGGACGCGTCGCCGTCCGCGTCCCCGGCGGCATCCGTCAGCCGGAGGTCCCCCAGCGCAGCCAGTGCGGCCCGCCGGCGAGGAGGTCCACCGGCCGGGGGCGGCCGACGGTCTCGCTGTAGTCGTTGTCGATGCCGTGGAGCACGGCCCGGCCGCCCTCGACCCAGGTGAGGGCCCACCACCCGTCCCCCACGTCCTCGGAGCGCAACCCCGCCCCGTCCACCCGGTAGTTGTGCACGGGCAGCGGGCTCTCCGCGCTCCAGGCCGCCAGGGTGGGGGTGCGAGCACGTCGGACAGCGTCGGCGGCCACACCCTCGGCCGGCTCGCGGCGCGGCCTGCGGGCGAGATGGATGTGCTCAGCCGGCCGGATCCAGCACGGCAACGCGCGCCGCGCGGCGCGGAAGCCTTCGCATGCGGGCAGCGTAGGACGGCGCCGCGGAGGTCCGCTCGCCGCCGTTTCCCCCGCCGCCTGCCGCGCGGCGGCTCAGCGCTGGCGCTCTCCCGGCCAGTCGAGCAGCAGTCGCTGGGGGCGCGGCAGTGAAGCCACCACCAGGTCGTAGGAGTCCTCGATCATGTCGAGCACCAGCCGGTCGGGCAGTGCGCCGTCCAGCGAGACGGTGTTCCAGTGCCGCTTGTTGAGGTGATAGCCGGGCACCACCTCAGGGTGTGCCGCACGCAGCCGTTCGGCCAGCTCGGGATCGCACTTGAGGCTCACGGTGAGCGGGGCGCCCGTCAGGGTCGTCAGCGCGAAGATCTTGCCGCCGACCTTGAAGGTCGAGACGTCCGGGTTCCTGGGGAAGGGAAATTCCTCGGTCGCGCCGTTGAAGTCCAGGCAGGTGGCCCGGAGGGCGTTCGCGTCGATCATCCCGCCATTATGTCCGGGCGGGTCGGCACGACCTGATGAGGCGTCATCGCGTGCGTCCGGTACCGGCAGCCCGATCGTCGGCCCCCGCCCGCCGGCCGGGCTCCCGTCGCATGCCCACCCGCGGCCAGCGGTCCAGCCCCAGCTCCGCCTCCCGCGCGCGAAGGGCGCGCAGCCCCGGGGTGAGTTCGGCGTCGGTCAGCGGGCGGAAGCCGAGGCGGGCGTAGTACGGCGCGTTCCACGGCACCTCCGCGAAGGTGGTCAGCGTCAGCGCGACCGGCCCGCCGTCCCGCTCCGCGCGGTCGATGAGCGCCCGGCCGATGCCCCGGCGGGCGTGCGCAGGGTGCACCGACACCTGCTCGATGTGGGTGCACCCGTCGACCGGAGCGCGCAGGAGGTAGCCGACGGGCCGGCCGTCCACGTACGCGGCCAGTGCCCGCCCGGCCCGCTGAAAAGCGGTCAGTTCGGCGAGCGTCGGCGGCTCGTCGTCCGCGACCGCGGCCATGCCCAGGGCACGGAACGGCGCACCGGCGGCCCGCTCGATGGCGCGCAGCAGGGGCAGTTCGGCGGGGGACGGTGCGTGGATGATCACCGGGCCAGTGTCCTCGGTGCCGCCGCCCCCGGCGAGTGGATTTCGTCGGGGCGGGGCGGGCGTGCGGGGGCACCGGGGCGTTGCTGGTCAGAGGGCGAGAAGGGCCTTGAGGACGCGACGGTCGGCCATGGCCCGATAGGCGTCCGGAGTCCCGTCGAGCGAGAAGCTCTTGTCGAAGACGCGGCCGGGCTCGATGGTGCCGTCCAGGATGTCGGGCAGGAGCTCGTCGATATAGGCACGGGCCGGGCTGGCGCCGCCGGTCAGCGTGAGGTTCCGCATGATCATGGAAGGGCCGACGGGGCCCTCCTCGTACTGCGGGACACCCAGGCGGCTGATGGTGCCGCCGTCGATGACCGAGCCGAGAGCCGTCTGCAGCGTCTGGCGGGTGCCGACGGCCTCGATGACCTTCTCCACACCGTCGCCACCGGTCAGGTCCCGTACCCGGGCGATGCCTTCCTCGCCGCGCTCGGCGACGACGTCGGTGGCGCCGAAGTCACGGCCCAGGTCGGTGCGGGCCGCGTGCCGGCCCATCAGGATGATCCGTTCGGCGCCGCGGCGCCTGGCGGCGATCACCGCGCACAGGCCCACCGCGCCGTCCCCGATGACCAGCACGTCGTCGCCGTGGCCGACGCCGGCGGTGACCGCGCCGTGGTGGCCGGTGGTCATCACGTCCGACAGGGCCAGCAGCGAGGGCAGCAGTGCGGCGTCCGCGGCGACGGGCAGCCTGACCAGGGTCCCGTCGGCCTGGGGCACGCGCACCGCCTCGCCCTGGCCGCCGTCCACGCCGTCGAAGCCGTAGCGGCCGCCCTGCCGGCAGGAGAAGTGCAGGCCCCGGGCGCAGTGGTCGCAGGTGTTGTCGCAGTAGGTGAAGGGGGCGACGACCAGATCACCGGTCCGGACGCCGGAGACGTCGGAGCCGGTGTCCTCGACCACGCCGAGGAACTCGTGGCCCATGGGACGGCCGGTGCCGGTGGCGGGCATCGACTTGTAGGGCCACAGGTCGCTGCCGCACACGCACGACAGGACGGTGCGCACCACGGCGTCGGTGGGCTGCTGGATCGTGGGGTCGGGCCGGTTCTCGATCCGGACGTCGCCGGCTCCGTACATCACTGCTGCGCGCACAGGGGCGCTCCTTCTCTGTTCGTGCGGGTCTTCCGGGGGTTCGCCGACGGACCTGGGCGTCGGCGGGGCGGCTGGGTGCGGCGCGCGCTCAGCGTTCGAGCATCCGCAGCCCGGCTTCGGTGTGGGTCTCACCGGCGGCCGGGGGCAGGCTGCTGAGCCTGTCGAGCTGTTCGGCGGTCAGCCGGACGTCGTCGGCGGAGGTCTTCTCCTCGACCCGCTGCACCCGCTTGGTGCCGAGGATCGGTGCGATGTCGTCCGGCGTGCGGGACCAGGCCGAACTTCGTCGCCGGCACGACCTGGTCGCGGCGGCCCCGCAACGCGCGGCCCAGCAGCTCCTCGTTGACGTAGGGCCGTAGATCTCGGCGGTGTCGATCAGCGTGACACCCAGTTCCAGCGCCCGGTGCAGGGTCCGTACGGATTCCGCCTCGTCCGTGCCGGAATCGGTGTAGCCGTGGGACATCCCCATCGTGCCCAGCCCGATCCGGGAAACCTCCAGGTCACGCAGTTTGATGTAACGCATCCGCGCTCTCCACTCCCTCGTCCTTCCGGGGCGTCGGCCCGTGCCCGGCGGCACCGGACGCCGCGTACCCACCGTCGCGCTTTCCCGTGCCCGCCGGCAGGCCGGGCCGTTCGGGGTAATGACAGGGCCCCCCACCGCACTGCCTCCCAGGTCAGCGCGGTGTGACACTGAAGCCATGGCATCGGAGCACACCACCGCCGGCAGTGAGGGCGCGCAGCTGGGCCGGTTCCTGCGGGCCCGCCGCACCGGGACCACCCCCGACGAGGTCGGCCTCACCGCCGGCACCGGGCTGCGCCGCACTCCCGGGCTGCGCCGCGAGGAACTGGCCACCCTGGCCGGCATCAGCATCGACTACTACGTCCGTCTGGAGCGCGGCAAGGAGACCCGCCCCAGCCCCGCCGTCCTCGATTCCCTCGCCCGGGCGCTGCACCTCGACGACCAGGAACACCAGCACCTGAGGGATCTCGCCGCCCGCGCCGCCCGCTACGCACCCGAACCGCCCCCGGCCCCGAGCCGCACCGTGCGCCCCCACCTCCAACTGCTGCTGGAGACGATGCGCCCCAACCCGGCCTATCTCCTCAGCCGCAGCATGGACGTCCTCGCCTGGAATCCCGGCGGCCTCGCGCTGTACGCGGGGCTGGGCGACTGGCCGGCGCCGCAACGCAACCTGGCCCGCTACCTCTTCCTCCACCCCGCCGCCCGCGAGTTGTTCCCCCACTGGGACACCCAGGTCCGTGCCTGCGTCTCCCGCCTGCGCGCCGTCGCGGGCACCGCTCCCGACGCCCCCGACCTCACCCACGTCGTCGGCGAGCTGCTCCTCAAGAGCCCCGACTTCGCCAAACTCTGGGAACGCTACGACGTGACCGGCCGCAAACCCGCCCACAAGACTTTCCAGCACCCCCAGGTCGGCACGCTCACCCTCACCGCCCAGGCCATGTACCTGGAAGGCACCCCGGGGCAGCGTCTCGGCGTCTACACCGCCGAACCCGGCACCCCCGACCACGACGCCCTGCTGTTGCTGGACCTCACCGCGCCTCCGTCGGCCCCGCACCACCCACCCGTGAGGGACCCGGAGCAGTCGCGCGGACGTCCCTGACCGCCGGCCCCGGGCCGGCTCGGCCGGCAGGAGCCGGGACGCCCACGACGTACGGCGTGTCAGGTGAGGCTCGCGGCCTGCTCCCTTGTGTCCAGCGGCGCGTGCTCGCGGCGCGGGAGCAGCAGCGGGGTGGCCAGGAGGAGGACTCCGGCGACCGCGATCGCGGTGCGCGGGCCGATGGCGGCGGCCAGCAGGCCCCACACGGCGGTCAGGGCGGCGATGGCGGCGCTGCTGCTGACCGACCACGCCGTCAGGGTGCGGACAACCCGGTCGGTGGCGGTGTGGTCGAGCCGGCAGGTGGACAGCACCGGGTTGAACAGGCCGCAGCAGGTCACCAGGCCGAATTGGACGACCATGATGAGGACGAGCCCGGGGACACCGGGCCGCACGAACGCCAATCCGACGGACCAGCACGCACGCAGCAGCCCGGCCGTGTACAGCACCTTGTGCTGCCCGAACCGCGCCACGAGGCGGGGTGCCAGCCGCGAGCCGACCAGGCCACCGATGCACGGCGCCGCGAACGCGAGACCGTACTCCCAGGGCGCGAACCCGAGACGGCCCAGCAGCAGTACGGCGAGCAGCGGCTCGGTCGCCATGATCAGGCCGTTGACCACGATCGAGTTGAAGAACAGCGGGCGCAGCGTGGGGTGGCCGAGGACGAAGCGCCAGCCTTCCAGCAGCTCGCCCGCGCGGAGCCGCGCCGCGCCGGCCCGCGCGGGGCGCGGTTCCGTCCCGCCGATGGCGTGCAGGCCCAGCGCCGAGAGCAGGTAGCTGACCGCGTCGGCCACCACGGTCGTCATCGGGCCGAACATCCCCATCGCCGCACCGCCCAGCGGCGGCCCGACCACCGTCGCGGTCCACGTCGTGGACTCGAACCGGCCGTTCGCGACGAGCAGGTCCTCCGGTGGCACGAGCGCCTTCAGATACGCACCGCTGGCCGCCCTGAAGGCGATGTCCGCCGCGGCGACGGCGACGGACACGACGAGGAGCTGGGCGAAGCTGAGCCGGCCGAGCGCGAACGCGGCGGGGACACTCAGCAACGCCGCGCACCGGGCCAGGTCCATCGCCACCATGACCGGCCGCTTGCGGCGGAACTCCACCCACGGACCGAGCGGCACCGCGACCAGCGCCCCCACGGCCCGCCCAGCGGCGGCCAGCGCCGCCACCTGGGTCGGCCCGGAGTGCAGCAGCAGGACCGCGATCATGGGAAACGCCCCGAACCGGAGCCCGGTGCCGTACGAGCTGACGACGAACGCCGCCCACAACCACCCGAACTGCCGCCCCAACGCCCGCCGACCCGTCGTCCTCAACGCCGCTCTCCCCCGATCCGAACAACCTCACGCTGACCCTCGGCATCAAAGCGGCTCGCGGATACCCGGATCAAACAACCGATCAGCCAGGCAGACACAACCATCCGTTGTGCAGATATCCTGGGCGGCGTGGATCTGGACGCTGTGCGCACCTTCGTGGCCGCCGCGGAAGCGGGGCGGTTCCAGGACGCCGCCGCGGAATTGTCGGTCACCCAGCAGGCCGTCTCCAAACGCATCGCCACACTGGAGAAGATCCTCGGCGTGCGGCTGTTCACCCGCACCGCGCGCGGGGCGAAGCTCACCATCGACGGCCAGGCGTTCCTGCCCCACGCCCGCGACCTCCTACGGGCCGAGGAGCGGGCACTCGCCTCCGTGCGTCCCGGCCGTCGCGCGCTGCGCGTCGACGTGATCGGCCGACGGCTCGCCCCGGCCGCCCTGCTGCGGGACTTCCACCGCGCGCAGCCCGAGGTCGAGCTCGATGTGGTGACCCTCTTCGACGCCGACGCGGCCATCGACGCCGTCCGGTCCGGCACGATCGACGCGTCCTTCCGTGCCGTCACCCACTCCGGCCGGCAGCTCCCCGACGACATCCGGGTCGCCCGGGTCTCCGACGAGCCCATCCAGCTGCTCACCGGGCCCGCCCACGAGCTCGCCGCGGCTCGTGAGGTCACGCCCGCGGAGCTCGTCGGACACCGGATCTGGATGCCCGGCCTCGTGCCCGGAACCGAGTGGGCCGGCTACTACGAGGCACTCGCCGCCACGTTCGGGCTCACCATCGAGAGCACCGGCCCCGACTTCGGCACCGAGCCCCTGCTGGACACCATCGCCGACTCCCGGTCCCTGGCGACCTTCGTCGGCGAGCAGACCCTCCTGGTCTGGCCCGCCGACCACGGCCTGCGGCGGATCGCCGTACACGACCCGACACCGGTCTACCCGCACTCGCTGGTCTGGCACCGCGACAACCCGCACCCGGCGCTCGCCGCGCTCCGCGAACACCTCCGCTCCGGGCGGTTCGGCCCGTCCGGCACCAGGACCTGGACCCCGACGTGGGCGGGGTGAGCAGGGCCGGCGTCCCCGGGCGCGTGAGCGGAGCGGACCACCCGGTACGGGCCCGCGCGCCGCACCCCCGTCAGCGCCCTTCCGCGCCGTACTTGATCAGTTCGTCGGCGGGGTCGTTGACCGGCTGCGGGGTGCCCGTGAGGTCCATGACGAACAGCGGGAGACGCAGCTCGTCCGCGCGGGCCCGGGCGTCACGCGCATAGCCGGCCAGGGAGAAGAAGACCGCGAGGGCCGAGTCGTTGAGGCCGTTGAGCCAGACGCACTCGATCTCGCGCAGCTTGGTGGCCCGGGTGGTGGGGTCGACCTGGGCGACCACGCCGGTGCCGCGCAGGTCGACGCCGGAGGCGGTCCGCTCCTGGGTCCGTGCCACATCGGTGTACCCCAGCCACTTCAGATACTGCTCGGCGGCGGTGACGCAGTCGCGGGCCGTACGGATCGTGACCGGGCGGAACGCGGGCCGCAGGATGGCGCGCGGCGGGTCGTCGGTGGCCGCCGGCGGCGCGGGCCGGGGCGCCTGCCTGCCGGGCGAGGGGAAGTTGGGCGCCGGCAGCGGGGGTGCCGGGGCGACCGGGACCCGGACGACCGTGCCGCAGGCGCAGCCGGACTCCGGCGCCGGCCACTCGTCCTGCCGGCCGCAGACCTCGCAGCGCACCTCGACCCAGGACGCCTGCCAGGTGCGGTGGAGTATCTCGACCGGCACTCCGCCGCGCAGTACGGGCATGGTCAGCGGGGCACCACACGCGCACGGGAAGGTGGGCGGGGTGAAGGCGTTCTCGCGGCGGCACGTGGGGCATCGCACCGGCACGCTGTCGGCCATGGTCGGCTCCTGGCGGGTAGGGCGGCTGTCCACTCGATTCTGCCGCTGCCCCCATCGTCTCGCCAAAGCCGGTTGCCCGGGGCCGAATCGCGACGAGAACGCCGGCTCGCGGAAGAAGCAGGGGGAGCCACGGCGCACGTGGGGCGCATGGCCGAGCATCGCGTCCGCTCCCGGGGCGGGCCGACGCACAGGACCCGGAATCCGTGACCGTACGGATTCCGGGCCCTGTGCCGTGGGTCCCGTCCGACAGTGCGAGAGTTGGGCGCGACGGGACATCGCACCGCCGGACGGAGTCTGGGCGGGGGTGGGAAAGGGGGAGGAGGCGGGCTCCGCGGCGGGGGAGACGGCTCGCCCTTCCTTGTCGGACGAGCACTGCCACCGCACTGGAATCTCCCCGTGTACCGCGGAGCTCGCGCTTCCTCTCCGTACCGGCCGACCACCCCTCAACGGGCCGGCCGGTACGGATGCGCAAGGAAACTGACCTCCCGTCAGTCCTCGCGCAGCTCGCGGACGCGCGCCTCGACGCGCTTGCCGTAGTCCTGGTCGGCCGCGTGGAAGTGGGCGAGGTTCTTCTCGATCACGTCGTCGCGGCTGACCTGGGACAGACCGCCGGCGATGTTGTCGACCAGGCGCTTCTTCTCGTCCTGCGACATCAGGCGGTAGAGCTCACCGGCCTGGAAGAAGTCGTCGTCCTTGGTGTGCGCCGGGGCCTCGTGGGTGCCGACGTAGCCGGAGACGGCGAGCGGCGCGGAGAGCGGCTGGCCGGTCTCCGCCGGGCCGTCGTAGGAGTTGGGCTCGTAGTTCTTGGCGTGCCGGTCGTAGGCGTTGGTCGCCATGAGGCCGTCGCGGCCGTAGTTGTTGGCCTTGGTCGCCTTCGGGGCGTTCACCGGCAGCTGGGTGTGGTTGACGCCCAGGCGGTAGCGGTGCGCGTCGGCGTAGGCGAACAGCCGTCCCTGCAGCATCTTGTCCGGGGACGGGCCGATGCCGGGCACGAAGTTGTTCGGCGAGAACGCGGACTGCTCGACCTCGGCGAAGACGTTGTCGGGGTTGCGGTCCAGGACCAGCCGGCCCACCCGCTGCAGCGGGTAGTCGGCGTGCGGCCACACCTTGGTCAGGTCGAACGGGTTGAAGCGGTAGTTGGCCGCCTCGGCCGCCGGCATGACCTGCACGTACAGCGTCCAGGAGGGGTACACGCCCCGCTCGATCGACTGCAGCAGGTCGGTCTGGTGGCTGTTGGGGTCCTTGCCCGCCAGCTCGGCGCCCTGCTCGCTGCTCAGGCAGCGGATGCCCTGGTTCGTCTTGAAGTGGTACTTGACGAAGAAGGACTCGCCCTGGGCGTTGGTCCACTGGTAGGTGTGCGAGCCGTAGCCGTTCATGTGGCGGTAGGAGGCCGGGATGCCGCGGTCGCCCATCAGCCAGGTGATCTGGTGGGTGGCCTCGGGGGCGTGCGCCCAGAAGTCCCAGACGTTGTCCGCTTCCTGCTTGCCCGTGAAGGGGTCGCGCTTCTGCGAGTGGATGAAGTCGGGGAACTTGATCGGGTCCTTGATGAAGAACACCGGGGTGTTGTTGCCGACGAGGTCGTAGTTGCCCTCTTCGGTGTAGAACTTCAGGGCGAAGCCCCGCGGGTCGCGGGCCGCGTCCGGGCCGCCGAGGTTGTCGGCGACGGTGGAGAAGCGGATGAACGTCTCGGTCCGCTTGCCGACGGTGTTCAGGAAGTCGGCCCGGGTGAAGGCCGTGACGTCGTCGGTCACCTCGAAGTACCCGTACGCGCCCGAGCCGCGGGCGTGCACGACGCGCTCCGGGATGCGCTCGCGGTTGAAGCGGGCGAGCTTCTCCAGCAGGTGCTGGTCCTGGAGGATGATCGGGCCGCCGACGCCGGCGGTTGAGGAGTTCTGGTTGTCGGCGACGGGGGCGCCAGCCTCCGTAGTGAGAACGCGCGCCGTCGGCGTGGGCTTCGACATGGTGACCTTCCGTACGAGAGCGCGGAAGTTGGCTTCCGCATGTCGGAGCGTAAGAAGGGCTCCGACCAAACGTCAACAGTTTGTTGAAACAAACCTGGGCGGTAACGAGGGGTATTCCGGACGGCGGCCGCGCCTGGGCGCGACAGGACAGGTGTCAGCGCAGCCACCGCCCGGAAGCTCGGGGGAGGCCGTCAGGCGGGCCGGACCTCCATGAGGACCGGGCGCCGTGTGGAGACGGCTTCCTTGCGGGCCCACTCGGTCACCGAGCGGAGCTCCGCGGGGTCGGCCGGACCGGTGAGGCGCCGGCCTGCGCAGCCGTACGCCTCGACGAGCTTCACGGCATCCGTGAAGTCCGCGTCCTGGCCGGGAGGGGTGAGCGTGACCAGTACGAACGGCACCTCGTACCGGGCCGCGGCGGCCAGTTCCCCGGCCATGAACGCCCAGTCGTGACCGTCGACGACCACCACGACCTCGGCGTCCCGCTCACCCCGGGAGTCCAGGGCCTTGCGCACCCCGATCGCGGCGGGCACCTCCCAACCGGGAGGACCGCTGCGGGCACAGGGACCGGCCGCGCCGCTGACCACGTACGCGTCCGGCCCGAAGGCATCGGCGATCTCCGCGACGGCGGCGGGCGCGGGGCCGGTGTCCCCGGCCGGAACGGCGTGCCCGGCGACCGCCCGCGGGGTCCCGGCCTGCGGGGGCCGGAATCCGGACCCGGCGGTGTGCCCGGCGTCGTGGACGATCTCCGTCGCGGCCAGGTCGGCCGGGACGTCGATCAGGACCGGGCCGGGGCGGCCGTCCCGCGCGATCCGGAACGCCTCACGGAAGGCTCCCGGAATCCGGGCTGGATCCTCGATCCGCTCGGCGCGCTTGGTGACCGCCCCGGCCAGCCGGAGGAGGTCCGGCGGCCGGAAGCCCGCGTGGCGCAGCCGGCCGCCCGACCCCGGACCGGCCCCCTCCCGACCGGTGAGGCACACCAGGGGGACCGCGTCCCGCTGGGCCGCGTACAGCCCGGTGACCAGCCGTGCCGCCCCGGGGCCCGCGGGCACCGCGGCGATGCCGACCTTCCCGCTCGTACGGGCCCAGCCGTCCGCCATGTGCGCGGCGGCCTCTTCGTGGCGCACCGACAGCTGCTCGATGCCGCCGGCCTCCGTCATCGCCGCGTGGAGCGGGAGGAGCGCGGCACCGGGGCAGCCGAAGACGATCTCCACGCCCTCGTCCCGCATGATCTGGACGGCCGCCCGTATGGCGGGAATCCGCTGCGCCGCCACGGTTCTCAGCTTTCGGTGGTGTGTCCGGAGAGGCGTTCGACGCCGCGCAGGAGGGCGGAGTGGTCCAGGCCGCCGTCGCCCTGGGCGCGCAGGGAGGCGACGAGGGAGGCGACGAGGGAGCCGACGGGCAGGGCGGCGCCGACGGTGCGGGCGGCGTCGGTGACGATGCCCATGTCCTTGTGGTGCAGGTCGATGCGGAAGCCGGGCTTGAAGTCGCGGTTTTTGAAGTTGTCGGTCTTGCGGGTCAGGACGGTGGAGCCGGCCAGGCCGCCGTTCAGGACGTCGAGGGCGGCGGCGAGGTCGACGCCGGACTTCTCCAGGAAGACCACCGCTTCGGCGCAGGCTTGGATGTTGACGGCGACGATGAGCTGGTTGGCGGCCTTGACGGTCTGGCCGGAGCCGTGCGGGCCGCACAGCACGATGGTCTTGCCCAGGGCCTCCAGTACGGGGCGGGCGGCGTCGAAGTCGGCCTGCTGACCGCCGACCATGATCGACAGCACGGCCTCGACGGCGCCGGCCTCACCACCGGAGACGGGGGCGTCCAGCACGCGGATGCCCTTGTCGCCGGCGGCCTTGGCCAGGTCGATGGAGGTCTGCGGGGTGATCGAGGACATGTCGATCAGCAGCGCGCCGGATTTGGCGTTGTCCACGATGCCGTCGGGGCCGTAGGCGATGGCCTCGACCTGCGGGGAGGCCGGGACCATGGTGATCACGATGTCGGCGTCCTTGACCGCCTCGGCGATCGAGCCGGCCGCGGTGCCGCCGGCCTGCGCCAGCCGCTCCAGCTTGTCGGCCTCCAGGGTGTAGCCGGTCACGGCGTAGCCGGCCTTGATCAGGTTCTCGGCCATGGGCGAGCCCATGATGCCCAGACCGATCCACGCAATCTTGGGAAGGGTGCTCATCAGATGCCTTTCGAAAAACGTGCTGGTCAAAAACGCGCGACACGCGCAGGGGCAAGCGCGCCGGTTCGCCGGTTGCTTCGCGGCGCGCCGGTTACTCGGCGGCGCGCCGGTCGGCGGGCAGCCAGGTGAAGGCGTCGGCGCTGGGTGCGTCGCCCGGCTTGTACTCCAGGCCGATGAAGCCGTCGTAGTCGGCCTTGGTCAGCCGCGTGAGCAGGGCGTCGAAGTCCAGCTGCCCGGTGCCGGGGGCGCCGCGGCCGGGGTTGTCCGCGATCTGCACATGGGCGGTCTTGCCGGTGTAGCGGTCGATGACCTCCTCCAGGTCCTCGCCGTTCATCGACAGGTGGTACAGATCCATCAGGAAGCGGGCGTTGTCCAGCCCGGTCGCCGCGTTCACCGCGTCGACGACCTCGATCGCCCTGGGCGCCGAGACGATCGGGCAGGCCGGCGACTCCGGGGCGTTGAGCGCCTCGATCAGCAACGTGCCCTCGACCTCGGCCACCGCACGCGCGGCGAAGGCCAGGTTCTCCAACGCCAGCCGGTCCTGCTCCTCGCTCGAGACGCCCTCGACGCGGTTGCCGTACAGGGCGTTGAAGCTCGTGCACCCCAGCGAACGGGCGAACTCCACCGCCACCGGCACATTCGCACGAAACCGCTCCGACTCCTCCCCCGGAATCGACAACGCCCCCCGGTCCGGACCCGGCAACCGCCCCGCGTAGAAGTTCAACCCCACCAACCGCGTCCCGGCATCCTCCAACGCCGCCCGCAGCGCCGCCAGCTCCGACGCCTCCGGCACCGGGGCATCCACCCACGGCCACCACAACTCCACCGCCGTGAACCCCGCCGCCCGCGCGGCCGCCGGCCGCTCCAGCAACGCAAGCTCGGTGAACAGGATCGACAGATTGACGTTGAAGCGCGTGTCCGGGAAACCCATAAGAGCGGCACTCCTTCCGGATAGTGGAACTGTTTTTCTGCTTAACGGAACACTGCCCGGCGGGCTCGGAGGCTGTCAAGAGGGCCTAGAGGCAATTTCTGGTGGGCGGGCCGAACCGCGCGTAGGTTGAGCGACGTGCGATTGAGAGTTGAGTTCACGACGGAACCGTTCGATCTGGACGAGGCACCGGAGCATGCGGTGGTGGCCCGGGACGTCGTCACCGGTGCCGAGCTGGACGCCGTCGACGTCGGCCCGTTCGGCAACACGGCCGAGGGGGATGCCGAGCAGGTGCTCGGAGCGGTCTCCGCGCTGCTGCGCGAATCCCTGCGGGCGGGTGCCACCCGGGTCTCCCTGCAGGTCAACGTGATCGGGGAAGCCGGGCGGGGCGAGGGGGACGCGACGTGACCGAGCCCGCCGACCACCCGTTCGTCCAGGCGGTCAAGCCGCTGGTGGACGCGATGGGCGGACAGATGATCGCCCCCGACCTGGCCCAGGGTGACGACGTCGTCCTCGCGTGGGAGGGGCAGGACCGGGTGGCCGTACGGCTCCCGCACCTGTCGGATTCGCTCGACCACATCCTGGCCGAGCTCCAGCGCCGGCACGGCATGCCGCTGGCGGAGCTGGACCGCAAGACCAAACAGTCGGTGGTGCGCATCCTGGAGACGCGGGGCGCCTTCTCGGTGCGGCACGGTGTCGAGACCGTGGCCGGCGCCCTGGGCGTCAGCCGTTTCACCGTCTACAACTACTTGAACAGGGAGAATGCCGCGAAGGACGCCGACTGAGGCGAACGGTCCGAGATTCCCGCTCCGGCCGCCGAAGCCGCCGTCCCGCAACCCCGGACGGCGGCTTTTGTGTCGCCGAGTTTTCAACAAAGTGTTGACGTGATGTTGCCGGGGGTCTTAGCTGTTTCCAGCCAAGCAGAGCTGTCCAGCACCAGGCCACGGAGGCTTCCCGTGTCTTCGACCACCCAGCGTTCGACGGGGGTCACCCCCGAGCCCCCGTCGGGGCTCGCCCGGTTCAACACCGCCGATGACAGTACGGCACGGGCCGTCCTGCACGAGGTGTGTGCCAGCCGGGCCTGGGGGAGCAAGGTCCTCGCCCGGCGCCCCTACGCCACCACCGACGCCCTGTTCACCGCCAGCGACGCCGCCACGGCCGAGCTGACCGCGGAGGATCTGGCCGAGGCGATGGCCGGGCACCCGCCCATCGGCCGGCCGAAGCCCGGAGACCCGACCTCGTCCCGCGAGCAGAGCGGGATGGCCGGCGCCTCCGACGAGCTCAGGACGGAGATGCTCGAACTCAACCTGGCCTACCAGGAGAAGTTCGGGCACGTCTTCCTGATCTGCGCCTCCGGCCGTACCGGGGAGCAGATGCGCGATGCGGTCCGTAACCGGATCGACAACACGCCGGAACAGGAACGAGAGATCGTTCGTGTGGAGCTCGGCAAGATCAACCGCATTCGCCTGACCCGTATCGCGGAACACGCAGAAGGAGACGCAGCATGAGCAGCGAGACGGCTGCACGGACGTCGGTGTCCACGCACATCCTGGACACCAGCGTGGGCCGCCCCGCGGAGGGTGTCGCCCTCACGCTCTCGGTGCGCTCCGGCAGCGACGGCACCTGGACCGCCCACGGCGCGTCCAAGACCGACGCGGACGGGCGCTGCAAGGACCTGCCGGCACTGCCGGAAGGCACCACCCACGTGCGCCTCGACTTCGAGACCGAGGCGTACTTCGTTTCCCATCAGCACAGTTCCGACAAGCAAGCCGAGGAACAGCAGGACGCCCCCCGCGTAAGGGACAGCGGAGCTTTCTTCCCGGAGGTGGCAATCACCTTTGCCGTCAAGCCGGGCGAGCACTATCACGTACCGCTGCTGCTCAACCCGTTCGGCTACTCCGTATACCGAGGGAGCTAGCACCGACATGCCCACGATTCTCGGCCAGAACCAGTACGGCAAAGCGGAAAACCGCGTCGTCAAGATCACCCGCGACGGCGACACCCACCACATCAAGGACCTCAACGTCTCCGTCGCGCTCTCCGGCGACCTGGAGGAGGTCCACCTCTCCGGTTCCAACGCCCACTGCCTGCCCACCGACACGACCAAGAACACCGTGTACGCCTTCGCCAAGGAGTACGGGATCGAGTCGGCCGAGCAGTTCGGCATCCATCTGGCCCGGCACTTCGTGACCAGCCAGGAGCCGATCCACCGGGCCCGGATCCGCATCGAGGAGTACGCCTGGGAGCGGATCGAGACCTCCGACGCCAACTCCCGCTTCATCGGCTCCGACGAGGTCAAGCACTCCTTCGTCCGCAAGGGCCAGGAGACCCGCCTGACCGAGATCACCTACGACGGTGAGCGGTGGCAGGTCATCTCCGGTCTGAAGGACCTCGTGGTGATGAACTCCACCAACTCGGAGTTCTGGGGATACATCAAGGACAAGTACACGACGCTGAAGGAGGCTTACGACCGCATCCTGGCCACCGAGGTATCGGGCCGCTGGCGGTTCAACTGGACCGACGACGACCAGCGGATGCCCAACTGGGAGCGTTCGTACGAGCAGGTGAAGAAGCACATGCTGCACGCCTTCGCCGAGACCTACAGCCTCTCCCTCCAGCAGACCCTGTACCAGATGGGTTCGCGCATCATCAACAACCGCTCCGAGATCGACGAGGTGCGGTTCTCGCTCCCGAACAAGCACCATTTCCTGGTGGACCTGGAGCCGTTCGGGCTCAAGAACGACAACGAGGTCTACTACGCGGCGGACCGCCCGTACGGCCTGATCGAAGCCACTGTTCTGCGCGACGGTGTCGAGCCCGCGATCCCGGTGGATCTGACGAACCTCTGAGCGGCTCCGACGCAACGCCGTGCCTCGCGTCCCCTCCCCACCCCGCAGCGGGGAGGGGACGCGGATCCTGAGGGGAACGACCCATGGCACAGCCATCGCAAGTCCCGCACCACCCCCCGCCCGCGGTCCACCCGGTGGACGAGAAGCCGGCGGCCAAGCGGCTCGTCCCAGCCGCGCTGCAGCACATCGCCGCCATGTACGCGGGTGTCGTCACCCCTCCGCTCATCATCGGCCAGGCCGTCGGCCTGGACGCCGCGGGCCGGACCCGGCTGATCGCCGCCGGCCTGCTCATCGCCGGGCTCGCCACGCTCCTGCAGACGCTCGGCGTCCGTACGTTCGCCGGCAACCGCCTGCCGTTCGTCAACGCGGCCAGCTCCGCCGGCATCACACCGATGCTCGCCATCGCCGAGACCACCGCCAAAGGCCACCAACTCCCCGCCATCTACGGGGCGGTGATGGTCGCCGGGGTCTTCTGCCTCGCCGTCGGACCGTTCTTCGGCAGACTGCTGCGCTTCTTCCCGCCCCTGGTCACCGGCGTCGTGATCACCCTCATCGGGGTCACGCTGATGCCCGTACCGGTCGGCTGGGCACAGGGCGGCGACAGGCGCGCCGCCGACTTCGGCGACATGAGCAACCTGGCCCTCGCCGCCTTCACTCTCGTGGTGATCCTGCTCATCCAGCGCTTCACCCAGGGCTTCGTCAAGCAGATCGCGCTGCTGATCGGCCTGGTCGTCGGCACGCTCGCGGCGATCCCGTTCGGGATGGCGAGCTTCGACGGGCTGCGCTCGGCCCCGGTCGCCGCGCTGCCCACCCCGTTCGCCTTCGGCCCGCCGGAGTTCCAGCCCGCCGCGATCCTCTCGCTGTGCATCGTGATGCTGGTGCTGATGACGGAGTCGGCGGCCGGGATGCTCGCCCTCGGCGAGATCTGCGACCGCCCGACCACCGGCACCACCCTCACCCGCGGACTGCGCACCGACGGCATCGCCACCCTGCTCGGCCCGGTCTTCGGCGGCTTCCCGACCAGCGCCTTCGCGCAGAACGTCGGGGTGGTCTCGCTGACCCGCGTGCGCAGCCGCTACGTCGTCGCGCTCGCCGGCGCCACCCTCCTGGTCCTCGGTGCCTTCCCCGTCCTGGGCGCCGTGGTCTCCCTGGTGCCGATGCCGGTGCTCGGCGGCGCGGGTATCGTCCTGTTCGGGTCGATCGCGGTCAGCGGTATCCGTACGCTCTCCGAGGCCGGTCTCGACGACAGCTCCAACATCATCCTGGTGGCCGTGTCGCTCGGCGCAGGCATCATCCCGCTCGCCGCGCCGACCTTCTACGCGGACTTCCCCGCCTGGGCACAGACCGTGCTCGGCTCCGGAATCAGTGCCGGAGCCCTGGTCGCGGTCCTGCTCAATCTCTTCTTCCACCATCTCGGCACCCGGAGTCGTTCCACGGTTCCGGCACTCAAATCCTCCTAGGGTCCTGCCGTGCCCACACCATCACCGGAAAGAGGAAGCACGATGGCACCATCGGCAGCCCAGCGCATCGTCATCGAGAACTGTGCGATCGCGACCGTCGACGCCGACGACACCGAGTACGCCACCGGCCATGTCGTCGTCGCCGGCAACATCATCGAGTCCATCGGCGCGGGCAAGGCACCCGAGGGGCTGGAGAACGTCGTCCGCCGGGTCGACGGCACCGGACACCTGGTCACCCCCGGCCTGGTGAACACCCATCACCACTTCTACCAGTGGATCACCCGGGGCCTGGCCACCGACCACAACCTGTTCAACTGGCTGGTCGCGCTCTACCCGACCTGGGCCCGCATCGACGCCCCGATGCTCGCCGCGGCCACCCAGGGCTCGCTGGGCATGATGGTCAAGGGCGGCGTCACCACCGCCTCCGACCACCACTACGTCTTCCCGCAGGGCTCCGGCGACCTGGTCGCCGCCGAGCTGGCCGCGGCCGCCGAGATCGGTGCCCGGATCACCCTGGCCCGCGGCTCGATGGACCGCAGCGAGAAGGACGGCGGGCTGCCCCCGGACTTCGCCGTGGAGACCACCGAGGGCGCCCTGCTGGCCACCGAGGAAGCCGTCGACAAGCACCACGACGCCTCCTTCGGCTCGATGGTGCACATCTCCGTGGCGCCCTGCTCGCCGTTCTCCGTCTCCACCGAGCTCCTGCGGGAAGGCGCCGTACTGGCCCGCCGCAAGGGCGTACGGATGCACACCCACGGCTCGGAGACCGTGGAGGAGGAGAAGTTCTGCCACGAGCTGTTCGGCATGGGCCCGACCGACTACTTCGAGTCGACCGGCTGGCTCGGTGACGACGTGTGGATGGCGCACTGCGTCCACATGAACGACTCCGACATCGCCGCCTTCGCCCGCACGGGCACCGGCGTGGCGCACTGCCCCTCCTCGAACGCGCGGCTGGCGGCCGGCATCGCCCGCGTCCCCGACATGCTCGCGGCCGGCGTCCCGGTCGGCCTCGGCGTCGACGGCACCGCCTCGAACGAGTCCGGCGAACTCCACACCGAGCTGCGCAACGCCCTGCTGATCAACCGCCTCGGTCCCCACAAGGAGGCCGCCCTCAACGCCCGCAAGGCGCTGCGGCTCGGCACCTACGGCGGCGCGCAGGTCCTCGGCCGGACCGCCGAGATCGGCTCGCTGGAGGCCGGCAAGCTCGCCGACCTGGTGCTGTGGAAGCTGGACGGCCTCGGCCACTCCTCCATCGCCGACCCGGTCACCGCGCTGGTCTTCGGCGCGGCCGCACCGATCACCCTCTCCCTCGTGGGCGGCAAGCCGGTCGTCGAGGACAACCACCTCACGAACGTCGACGAGGACGCCATCGCCCGCACCGCGCGGGCCGAGGCACAGCGTCTGGCCCGTATCGCCGCCGAGGGCTGACCCCTTCGGCGCGGTCCACGACCGACGCCACCCCAGACTCGGCCGGGAGGGACGGCTCCCGGCCGATCTTGTGGATCCGAGCGGGATCCACAAGAAGCCGGACCCCGGGGCGCGGGATCCCTCGCGCCCCGGGCCGGTCGACCTCCGCACCGCCGTTGACGCGCCACAAGCGCCGCCCGCACCACACGCTCACCAGGCGACTTCTCGCACCACGCACCACATGGCACCCCTCCGTGACAGCCTCGCACCGCCGGCCCCGGCGCTGCAGAAATCGACAGGAGGCCCGCAGTGGCCGCAATTACCGGGCAGAAGTCGGAGGCGGACCGGAAGCACCCGGTCGACGAGACCCTCCCGCCCTTCAAGATGTTCACCAGCGGCCTCCAGCACGTGGCCGCGATGTACGCGGGCGTGGTGGCCCCACCGATGATCGTGGGGCCGGCCTGCGGGCTGAGCGCCACCGAGACCGCCTTCCTGATGGGCGCCAGCCTCTTCACCGCCGGTATCGCCACCCTCCTCCAGACCCTCGGCTTCTGGAAGGTCGGCGCCAAGCTCCCGTTCGTCAACGGCGTCTCGTTCGCCGGTGTCACCCCCATGGTCGCCATCGGCAAGGCGCAGAGCCCCCACAACGCCCTGCCGATCATCTTCGGCGCGGTGATCGTCGCCGGTGTGCTCGGTTTCCTGCTCGCCCCCTACTTCTCCAAGCTCGTACGCTTCTTCCCGCCGGTGGTCACCGGCACCGTCATCACCCTGATCGGTGTCTCGCTGCTCCCCGTCGCGTTCAACTGGTCCCAAGGAGGCAACTCCCGGGACCCCGCCTACGGTTCCCTGACCAACATCGGCATGGCGGCCCTGACCTTCCTGATCGTGCTGGTGCTGCGCCGGGTGCTGCGCGGCTTCCTCCAGCAGATCGCGATCCTGCTCGGCCTGGTAGCCGGCACCCTGATCGCGATACCCGTCGGCATCACCGACTTCTCCGCCCTCACCAAGGCCGACATCCTCGGCTTCCCGACGCCCTTCCACTTCGGCGCCCCGCAGTTCGACGTCGCCGCGATCGTCTCGATGTGCATCGTGATGCTGGTCTGCATGACCGAGTCGACGGCCGACATGCTCGCCCTCGGGAAGATCGTCGGCCGCCCGGCCGACGAGCGCACCATCGAGGGCGGACTGCGCGCCGACACCCTCGGCACCGCCGTCAGCCCGCTCTTCAACGGCTTCGCCAACAGCGCCTTCGCGCAGAACATCGGCCTGGTCGCGATGACCAAGGTGCGCAGCCGCTTCGTCGTGGCGACCAGCGGTGTGATCCTGGTCGTGCTGGGGCTGTGTCCGGTGGCCGCCTCGGTCATCTCGCTGGTCCCGCTGCCGGTCCTGGGCGGCGCGGGCATCGTGCTCTTCGGGTCGGTGGCCGCCAGCGGCATCCAGACGCTGGCCTCCGCCGCGATGGAGAAGGGCGACAACGCGCTGATCGTCGCGGCCGCCGTCGGCATCGGACTGATCCCGATCGCCGCGCCGGACTTCTACCACAACCTCCCCAAGGACCTGTTGGTCGTCCTGGACTCCGGCATCAGCACCGGCTGTCTGGTCGCCATCGTCCTCAACCTCGCCTTCAACCACTTCGGCAGCAGGACGCAGGAGGGGGCGGAGGCCCTCGCGCCCGGCGGCGACCCGCAGATTCCGCTCCAGCCCGACCGCGGCGCGGTGGACGACACCGACGAGACCGCGTCGGCCCCCGCGCACTGACCCCGGACAGCGCGCCGGCCCGTAGGAGAGCGTCAACCACGCTCCTCCTACGGGCCGTTGCGCTGCGCGGCGGGCCGCGACGGGCGGATCAGCCGATGTGGTAGCTGTCCCCGTACACCTTCCAGTCCAGCGGGGTGTGCAGATCGAGGTTGCCCTTCTGGAGGAACACCCGCTGTGCGGTGTCGACCCGGCTGGTGTCGCTGTGCGCCTCCTCCTGCTTCATCGCCCAGACCCGGGCGTCGAGGAAGGCGTTGAGCCAGGTCTTCTCGTCGCCGCCCTGGGCCGGCGGCTTGGCCTTGGCCAGCGCCCGCTTGCGGATGCCGGAGAAGCTGGTCGGATCGTTGCCGTCACCGTGCATCACGATCGCGTCGTAGTACGCGAACTGGCCCAGCACACCGATGCCGTCGGCCTTGCCCTGCTTGACCGCGGGGTTGAAGTACACCCGGTCCCGCTCGTCGTTCTGGGCCTGCTGGAACGCGGGGTCCTGGGCGGCCTTCTTCCAGTCCTTGGTGTAGTTGGGGTCCAGGCCCTCGTGCGAGTCGCTGCCGTCGACCTTGCGCAGCGCCGGGAGGTACTTGGCCAGGACGTTGCCGGGCTTGCGCTGCGTGTAGAGCTCGACGAGTTCGAGCATGTCGTGGGTGCCGGAGCAGAAGCCGATGATCCCGCCCGTGTAGCCGCGGCCGTCACCGATGTCCTCGATGTACTTGTACTGGGCCTTCCAGTTCAGCGAGGAGTTCTCGGCGCTGGAGACCAGCTGCATCGCGATCTCCTTCTTCGCCGGGTCGTCGAGGCCGGTCGCGGCCCGTACGGCGTGCGGAGCGGCGTGCGCGGTGGCCGGGGCCGGGTGGCCGGCCGGTCCGGCAGTGGTGGCGACGGCGGTCGCGGGTACGGCGAGCAGGGCGAGGCCGAGGGCGACGCGGGTGGCTGTCCTGGGCAGGGTGCTGCCTATCGATCGGGTGCGCATGGAGTCAGTCCTCCAGTTCGGAGCGAGCCGTGGGGGGTTCCCCAATCGTTAGGAAGCTTTCCTACCAGACTTGAGGGGTGGCGCATAGCCGTCGGAACGAGCCGGCGCGGGACGTCACAACCGCCGGGCGGGCGACGCGACGGCCCCGCCCCCCGCGCTCAACACCACCCGACAGGGCGGCAGTTGCTCAGCCCAGCAGCCCGTTGAGCAGCCCGTGGATCCCCGGCCGCGGGTCGAAGTCATCCGCCGGGAAGGTGAGTTGGCGGAACGCGGCCCCGTCCAGGTGGTCGAGGAGGATCTCGCAGTGCCGGCGCGGCGTGGCCGAACCGAGGTGTCGCAGCCACTCGGTGCCCCGGTCGGTGGCGGCCTCCCGGCCGCGGGCGAGCGCCGCGCGCAGTTCGGGCCGGGCCGTGGACTCCAGGCGGAGGGTGAAGCGGGCGGCGGTCCTGGCCCGCGCGGGGCCGGTCGCGTACCGGAGGAAGCGGGTGACCTCATCGGCGAGTTCGCCGACGTCGGTCGGCGCGGCCCCCGCGGTGACGCGCTCCCAGTCGTGGTGCTCCAGGGTCAGCAGGTGGTCGACGAGGCCGTCGACCAGCGCCGCCCGGTTGCGGAAGTAGTTGGAGGTCGTACCGGACGGGACTCCGGCCGCGGTGTCCACGGCCTGATAGGTGAGCCGCCGCGCCCCCTCGCTTCCGAGGACCTCCAGCGCCGCGTCCAGAACCTGCTCCCGCCGACGTGCCACCCCGTACGCCCCTCTCGTCCTGCCGGACCTACTACGTCCATAGTGCGCGTTCACTATAAACGTAGTCCCGCCCCGCCGTGACCAGGCAATTCACCGGCACCGCACGCCCTCGACGCGCCGCCCCGCGGGCCGCCCCCACACCCCGTCCCCCGGCGCGACCACCCCATACATCCCTTCCATCCCGATATGCTGCCCCACGCCTGACTCAACGTCAGGTCGGACGACGATGTCGAGGTGCGCGCACCGGCGGCGCCGAGGAGAGGGGTTCCGCGGTGAACCAGGAAGCCAACGACCCGCACGTCCCGGGCGTCGGCGCGCCCGCCGCCACCCTGGAGTCCACCGTGGACGCCCTGATGGACGGGGTGTGCGCGGACCTCAAGCGGCTCGCGGCCATCCCCTCCATCGCCTTCCCCGGCTTCTCGCCCGAACCGGTCCTCCAGGCCCGCGACCTGCTCGTCGCCCTGCTCAGGGACGCCGGCGTGGCCACCGTCGGAGAGCTCAACCTCCCCGCCACCGCCCCCGTCATCACCGGGAGCATCCCGCCACCCACCCCCGGCGCTCCCACCGTCCTGCTCTACGGCCACTACGACGTCCAGCCGCCCGGCGACGAGCGGCTGTGGACCTCCGAGCCCTTCGAACCCACCGACTTCAGGGAACCGGACGGCGGCCCCGCGATCCGCGCCCGCGGCATCGCCGACGACAAGGCCAACCTCATGGCCCACATCGGCGTGCTGCGGGCCTACAAAGGGCGTCCGCCCGTCGGCATCAAGATCGTCTTCGAGGGCCAGGAGGAGTACGGCAGCGCCTTCGAGACGTATCCGCCCCGCGAACCCGACCTCTTCGCCTGCGACGCGATGATCATCGCGGACACCGGCAACATCCGGCCCGGCATCCCCACCCTCACCACCGCGCTGCGCGGCTCCGCCGTCGTCCACGTCGAGGTCCGCACCCTCAACTCCGCGGTCCACAGCGGCGAGTACGGCGGCGCCGCCCCCGACGGCCCTGCTCACCCTCCTCAAGGCGCTCGGCACCCTCCACGACGTCCACGGCGACGTCGCCGTCGAAGGGCTGCGCCGGGAGCCCTGGCACGGCACCGCCCTCACCGAGGAGGAGTTCCGCGAACTCGCCGGCGTCATCCCCGGCACCCCGCTCCCCGGCTCCGGCGGCCTCGGCGAACGCCTCTGGAGCGGCCCCGCCCTCACCGTCGTCGGCCTGGACGCGCCGTCCGTCGACCGCGCCGCGTCCGCCGTCGTCCCGTACGCCCGCGCCAAGCTCAACCTCCGCGTGCACCCCCGGCAGGCCCCCCAGGAGGCCCAGGCCGCCCTCGTCCGCCACCTCCAGCGCCTGCGCCCGTTCGGCATCCCGCTCACCGTCATCCCGGGCGACGCCGGCCCCGGCTACCAGGCCGCCACCGACGGCCCGGCCTACCGCGCCGCCCGCACCGCACTGCGTCGCGCCTGGGGCACCGACCCCGTCCACTGCGCCAGCGGCGGTTCCATCCCCCTCGTCAACGGCCTCGCCGAGGCCGCCCCGAACGCCGAGATCCTGCTCTTCGGGGCCGAGGACAACCTCTGCAACCTGCACGGCCCCGACGAACGCGTGCTGCGCTCCGAACTCCGCGGCCACCTCCTCGCCGAGGCCGCCTTCCTCACCGAATACGCCGCCACCCACCACCCCGCACCCACCCCGTAACGGGCCGGCTGCCGCCGTACGGCGCAGGGCCGGTACCGCCACCCCGAAGGGGAGGAGGTACCGGCCCTGCGTGCGGTGCGACCGTGCTCAGCCCAGCAGTTCGTAAGCCGGGAGGGTCAGGAATTCCGCGTAGTCGGGGTCCAGGGAGACCTTCAGGAGGAGGTCGTGGGCCTGCTGCCACTTGCCGGAGGTGAAGGCTTCCTCGCCGAGTTCGGTGCGGAGGGCGGCCAGTTCGTCGGCGGCGATCGTGCGGACCAGGTCTGCCGTGGCCTTTTCGCCGTTCTCGAAGACGACGCCGGCGTCGACCCACTGCCAGATCTGGGAGCGGGAGATCTCCGCGGTGGCCGCGTCCTCCATGAGGCCGAAGATGGCGACCGCGCCGAGGCCGCGGAGCCAGGCTTCGATGTAGCGGGTGCCGACCTGGACGGCGTCGATCAGGCCCTGGTAGGTGGGCTTGGCGTCGAGGGAGTCGATGGCGATGAGGTCGGCGGCGGAGACGGAGACGTCCTCGCGCAGCCGGTCCTTCTGGTTCGGCTTGTCGCCGAGGACCGCGTCGAAGGAGGCACGGGCGACCGGGACCAGGTCGGGGTGGGCGACCCAGGAGCCGTCGAAGCCGTCGCCGGCCTCGCGGTCCTTGTCGTTCTTGACCTTGGCCAGGGCCTTCTCGTTGGCCTCCGGGTCGCGGCGGTTGGGGATGAAGGCCGCCATCCCGCCGATGGCGTGCGCGCCGCGCTTGTGGCAGGTGCGCACGAGGAGTTCGGTGTAGGCGCGCATGAACGGGGCCGTCATGGTGACCGCGTTGCGGTCCGGCAGGACGAACTTGGCGCCGCCGTCGCGGAAGTTCTTGACGATGGAGAAGAGGTAGTCCCAGCGGCCGGCGTTGAGGCCGGAGGCGTGGTCGCGGAGCTCGTAGAGGATCTCCTCCATCTCGTACGCGGCCGTGATGGTCTCGATGAGGACCGTGGCGCGGACGGTGCCCTGGGGGATGCCCACGTAGTCCTGGGCGAAGACGAAGATGTCGTTCCAGAGGCGGGCCTCCAGGTGCGACTCGGTCTTCGGGAGGTAGAAGTACGGGCCCTTGCCGAGGGAGAGCAGCCGCTTGGCGTTGTGGAAGAAGTAGAGGCCGAAGTCGACCAGCGCGCCGGGGACCGGGCGGCCCTCGAACTGCAGGTGGCGCTCCTCCAGGTGCCAGCCGCGCGGCCGCATCACGACGGTCGCCAGTTCCTCGGCGGGCTTGAGGGCGTACGACTTGCCGGAGGCCGGGTCGGTGAAGTCGATCCGGCGCTCGTAGGCGTCGATCAGGTTGAGCTGTCCGGTGACGACGTTCTCCCAGGTGGGGGCGGAGGCGTCCTCGAAGTCGGCGAGCCAGACCCTGGCGCCCGAGTTGAGGGCGTTGATCGTCATCTTGCGGTCGGTGGGACCGGTGATCTCCACCCGGCGGTCGTTGAGCGCCTCGGGGGCCTCGGCGACCTTCCAGCTGTCGTCGGCGCGGACGGCCGCGGTCTCCGGGAGGAAGTCCAGCGTGCTGGTCCGCGCGATCTCGGCGCGGCGCTCGGCACGGCGCGCGAGCAGTTCGTCGCGGCGCGGGGTGAACCGGCGGTGCAGCTCGGCGACGAAGGCGAGCGCGGCGTCGGTGAGGACCTCGTCCTGCCGTTCGGGGGTGTGGGCGGGGTCGACTTCGACGATGGCCAGCGGGGACGGCGCTGGTGCGGACATGAGCTGTCACTCCATTCAGCGGCGGTGCCTGGCGGCCGCCGGGGCGCCGGGGCGGCACGGGGTGCCGCGGGCTCCGAGATACGGTCGCGGGCGCCGTTCGGGTTCAGGGCGCTTCTGACCAGTGGAGACTAGTTTCCTTATCGCGGAACTTCAATGGTTTGTTGATGTCGAGATTCTCCGGGTCGACACAAGTGGTGATCGAATGGCGCCCGGTGCCACACTCGTCACTCTCCATCACCCCCCTCGTGCCCGCGCGATGCCTGCTCCAGTCGGTGCAGGTCCTCCGGCGTGTCGATGTCGTACGGCGCGGCGATGTCGGAGCACTCGACGAGGGTGAGCGCGGCGGCGTGCCGCTGGAGGTAGGCGCGGGCGCCGCGGTCGCCCTCCGCGCTCGCCGCGATGTCCGCCCAGCGGTCGGCGCCGAACAGCACGGGGTGGCCGCGGCGCCCGTCGTACGAGGCCGCCGCCAGGTCCGCGCCCGCGGCGTACGCGGCGATCAGCCGGGCGACCGCCGTGGCGCCGATGCCCGGCTGGTCCACCAGGGACACCACCACCGCCCCGGCCCCCGAACCGGCCAGCGCGGCCAGTCCCACCCGCAGTGAACTGCCCATGCCCTGCTGCCAGTCGGGGTTCTCCGAGACGCCGTACGCCGAGAGGTCGGCCCGGGCGCGAACGGCGTCGGCGGCCGCGCCCAGCACCAGGTGCACGGGGTCGCAGCCGCCGTCCCGCAGGACCCGCGCGGCGTGCTCGACCAGCGGCCGTCCCCGGTGGTCGAGCAGGGCCTTGGGCCGTCCCCCCAGGCGCCGGCCGCCGCCGGCGGCGAGCAGCAGACCGGCGACCCTCCCCTCGGGCCGCGGTGCGGCGGACGGTTCTCCCGGCGGTGTCGATGCTGTCGGTGCCATGGGGACTGCTTACCTCATGGCGCCGTGTGGCGCGTCGTCCCGATGGGTGCCGCCCGCGGTGCCGGTGCGCGGGCCGTCGCTCAGGCCGCGTCGTCGGACGCGCGCGGGCGGGGGATGCTCGGCCGGAAGCGCTCCCGCAGATGGTGCGTCCGCTCCTCCACGCGCCGCCGCTCGGCGACGTAGCGGTGTATGTGCTCCATGGTGATTTCCGACGCATCGGAAAGGCCGTACGCGCGACAGATGAGCTGGACGACGCTGACGCCGCGGCGGTTCGGGCCGGTGCCGGGACCGGTGTTGGGCTCCATGGCAGTCTCCGATCCAGTGATATGCCGGATATTTCCTTAGAGGGGAGAATGCTCCGTTCCGCCACCGTATACGCATCGAATTCGCGACGAACATGCCAATGGGTGCCGGGGAGAACGTACGTACTGACACATCATCAGGCCGAAAGCGGGTAGCGCGGACGGGGGAGTGGTCGATGGGGCGTACGGGGCGGGTGTGGGGGTGATGCGGCCCTGGTGAAGCCCCAATTGCCCGCGCGAAACCGGCTCTTCGGACAAGGTGTCCCGTTCGCCCGCCGGCGATGTCACGGCCTGCCGTGTGGCCGGATAAGGTTCTGCCCCGTTGCGGACATCGTGGCTGCCCGCCGGTGCGGCGGGTCAGGCCATCGCTTTTCTGAGTCGGGGGACGTCGTGGTGAACAGTGTGGGCCCGTCCGGGATCTTTCAGCCGCTGGAGGGGGACGACCCCCGTGCGATCGCGGGCTACCGCCTCACCGCACGGCTCGGCGCCGGCGGCATGGGCAAGGTGTACCTCTCCTACACGCCCGGCGGACGCCCGGTGGCCATCAAGGTGATCCGCCCCGAGTTCAGCGAGGACGCGGAGTTCCGGCGCCGGTTCAAGCAGGAAGTGCAGTCCGCGCAGCGGGTGCAGGGGCTGTTCACCGCGCCGGTCATCGACGCCGACGCCGACGGCCCGAGCCCCTGGCTCGCCACCGCGTACGTCCCCGGCCCCTCGCTCGCCGCGGCGGTCGCCGGGCACGGCAAGCTGCCGGTGCCGACCGTACTGCTGCTGGTCGCCGGGATCGCCGAGGCGCTGCAGGTCATCCATGGCGCGGGCATCGTCCACCGGGACCTGAAGCCGTCCAACGTGCTGCTGGCCGCCGACGGCCCGCGGGTCATCGACTTCGGTATCGCCCGGGCCGCCGACGCGACCTCACTGACCAGCAGCGGCGTCACCGTCGGCACTCCCACCTTCATGGCGCCGGAGCAGGCCGCGGGCAGCACCATCACCCCGGCCACCGACATCTTCGCGCTCGGCCAGGTCGCGGCGTACGCGGCCATCGGCGCACCGGCGTTCGGCGAGGGCACCTCGCACGGCGTGCTCTACCGCATCGTCCACGAAGAGCCCGACCTGACCGGACTGCCGACGGAACTGCGCGAGTTGGTCACCCGCTGCCTGGCCAAGGACGCCGCGGAGCGGCCGTCCGTCGCCGAGGTGATCGCGCTGTGCGGCGCGGCCTCCGGCCAGACCCAGCTGCGCCGGCCCGAGGAGTGGCTGCCCACCGCCGTCGCCGCGGACATCACCACCCGCGCGGCGGCACCGGCCCCTGCCCAGGCGCCGCCGCCCCCGCTGGAGGCGCCCACCGCGGGCGCTCCGGTCCGGCCGCCCACCGTGCCCGCCCCACCGGCCCAGGCCCCCGCGCAGCCGCCGGCCGTCCCGCCGGTGCCGACCGAGCTGAACCACCCGCAGACCCCGCCGCCCGGCTTCGGCCCCGCGTACGCGCCGACCGTCGGCACCCCGGCGCAGGGCACCGCGACGCACGCCGGTGCGGCCTCGACCGGTCCGCTCGGCACCGGCCCCACCGCCGCCGTGCCCGGGGCGCCGGTCCCGCAGCCCCCGAAGAAGAAGCGCAAGGGCCTGATCGCCGCCCTGGTGGTGCTCTGCCTGCTGGTGTTCGCGGGCGCCGGCGGCGCGGTCGTCTACACCTTCATGAAGGACGACGGCCGGCAGCGGACCGACCGGGCCACCGGCAACGACAAGGCGGCGCACGGCGATGCCTCGCCGACGCCCACCCCCGGCGCGACGGCCGCCCCCGACGGCGCGACGAACACCCCCGCCGCGCCCCGGCAGGACCCGGCGCCGGTCGACTTCAAGAACATCAATCTGCCCGACGACTACCACCTGTCGATGGCGGACGAGGCGATGAAGCCGACGAACACCGACACCGACACCGACACCGACTTCGCGTACCAGGACAACAGCTACTCGGACGACCAGGTCAACACCGAGAACGGCAAGTTGGTGCTGCTCAACGCCGGTGAGGAGGGCTCGCTCGACACCTGCCGCAACGAGACCCGCTTCACCGAGACGATCCTCGCCAAGCAGCTCACCAAGGGCGCGCAGATCTGCCTGACCACCGACTACGGCCACGTCGCCCTGATCACGTTCAAGGGCTTCGCGCCGAAGTCGGACCCCAGCAGCTACATGACCGTCGACGTCCGGGTGTGGCGCAACGCGGTGCAGCCCAAGCAGGACTCCTGAGCCGGGAGTCCCGGGCCGGGGCTGCCGGGAGGCGGACGCGGGCGAACACGGATTCCCGTGACGCGGATGCTCGATGGTGCGTGGGGCGCGTTCCCTCCGGGGATCGCGCCCCGTCGCGCCGGTGATCGGGGGGATTTTCGCTCTCCGTATGGCGCGGGCAGCGCAGAGTGGCGTTAACTGTCCCGCATTGTGGAACGGGCAACGGCCATGGAGGAAGCCGTCGTTGTGGAACAGCTGCGGAGGGACGGACGAGTGACCGCGGTCGACAGTGACCCGCGCGTCCAGGAACTGCGCGGTGCGGTCGCCCGGCTGCGCCGTCAGCTGGCCGTGCTCCCCGGGGAGTTACCGGACCGGGTGGCCGCCGACGACGAGCTGGCGGCACTGGACGCGATGGTCAGCCACGGGCTGCCGGAGGTGCCCCGGCTGCGCCGCTCGCTGCTGCTGATCGCCGGAGCGGTGGGCTCGGTGAGCGCGCTGTCGCCCGCGCTGAGCGAGGTGCGCGAGGGTATCGACCGCTTCGGCAAGCTGCCGCCCGGCCGCTGACCGGGGGGCCGCGGCGGCCTGCGCCCCGGCCGGCCCCGATTCCTTCGGCCGGTTCCCTAGGCGGGCGTCTGGTTGGCCAGCGCCACCGACAGCTGCGCCGCGACGTCCTGCAGCACCGGCACGATCTTGTCCGTGGCGGCCTCGGTCACCCGGCCGGTCGGACCGGAGATGGAGATCGCGGCGGAGGTGGGGGAGTTGGGCACCGGCACGGCGAGGCAGCGGACGCCGATCTCCTGCTCGTTGTCGTCGACGGCGTAGCCCAGCCGGCGGACGTCGGCCAGCGCCTCCAGGAAGCGCTCCGGGTCGGTGATCGTCTTGTCGGTCGCGGCGGGCATCCCCGTACGGCCGAGTAGCGCGCGGACCTCCTCCGGCGGGTGGTTGGCCAGCAGCGCCTTGCCGACGCCGGTGGAGTGCGGCAGCACCCGGCGGCCGACCTCGGTGAACATCCGGACCGCGTGCCGGGAGGGCACCTGCGCGACGTACACGATCTCGTCGCCGTCGAGCAGCGCCATGTTGGCGGTCTCGCCGGTCTCCTCCACCAGGCGGGCCAGGAACGGCCGGGCCCAGGTGCCCAGCAGGCGCGAGGCGCTCTCGCCGAGGCGGATCAGCCGGGGGCCGAGCGCGTACCGGCGGTTGGGCTGCTGCCGTACGTAACCGCACGCGACGAGCGTGCGCATCAGCCGGTGGATGGTGGGCAGCGGCAGACCGCTGCTGCCGGACAGCTCGCTCAGACCGACCTCGCCGCCGGCGTCGGCCATCCGCTCCAGCAGGTCGAAGGCGCGCTCGAGGGACTGGACGCCGCCGGCGCCTGCGGGCTTGGCTTCGGCGGCGGAGGTGCTGGCGCTGGACGGCGGCACGTCGCGTTCCTTTCAGGGCGGGTCAGATCGGTCTCGGCTCGGGACTAACGGGCGCCGGGCCCGACCGGAGCAGCCTACCGGTCCCCCTACGGTGACACACGGTCTCTCGCACACTCGTTCCCGCCGGTCAGGCCCCTTTGTCCCACCGTGCGAGATGCCGGCCAACTGGGTAGCCGCGATCCCTTGACGGTGCCAGTGGCCGTAGCTACGTTCTGCTGCGCGAAACCTACTGTCCATTCTGTGGAATCCTCCAAATCGCTGGAGAGTCATGCGCATTCTCGTCATGAACCCGAACACCACGGCTTCCATGACCGCCTCGATCCGCGCCACCGCCACCGCAGCCGCCGCGCCGGGCACCGAGATCCTCGCCACCGAACCCCTGTGGGGTCCCGAATCCATCGAGGGGCACTTCGAGGGCTACCTCAGCGCCGCGGCCGTCCTGGACCGGCTCGCCACCCTCGGCACCCCGTTCGACGCGCTGGTCATGGCCGGCTTCGGCGAACCGGGCCGGGAGGGCGCCCAGGAGCTGCTGGACGTCCCCGTACTGGACATCACCGAGAGCGCCGCCCAGATGGCGATGATGCTCGGGCACGCCTACGGGGTCGTGACCACCCTCGACCGCGCCGTACCCCAGATCCAGGACCGGCTGCTGACCGCCGGGCTGCTGCAGCGCTGTGCCGCGGTGCGCGGCACCGGGCTCGGGGTGCTGGAGCTGGAGGAGGATCCCCGGCGGACCGTCGAGGTGATCATCGAGACCGCCCGCGAGGTGGTCCGGGCCGGCGCCGAGGTGATCTGTCTGGGCTGCGGCGGGATGGCCGGGCTGGACGCCGAGGTCGCGGCGGCGCTCGGGGTGCCGGTCGTCGACGGGGTCGCCGCGGCGGTGAAGTTCGCCGAGTCGGTCGTCGGCCTCGGGCTCACCACCAGTACGGTGCGCAGCTTCGCGCCACCGCGCCCGAAAGCCATCTCCGCGTGGCCGCTGAGCAGGCATCTGTCCCCGGTGCGCGACACGGGCCGGCTCCTGGCCACCGAATTTTCCGCACAGACATCAGACATCTGACGACTGACGCTTCTCCTGATCTCGCTCCCCAAGCTCCACCCAACCTGCCTGGGAGGACCCGTGACCACACCCCCGCAGCCGGACCCGCGGCTGTTCAACGAGGACCTCGCGCCCGCCACCGAGCGCAAATGGGGCACGTACAGCATCTTCGCGCTGTGGATGTCCGACACCCACGCGATCAGCAACTACGCCTTCGCCTCCAGCCTGTTCGTGCTGGGCCTGCCGGCCTGGGAGGTGTTCGTCGCGCTGCTGGCCGGCATCACGATCGTCTACTGGCTGATGAACCGCATGGGGCACGCGGGGCACCGCACCGGTGTGCCCTACCCGGTGCTCGCCCGCGCCAGCTGGGGGGTGTACGGGGCCAACATCCCGGCGCTGCTGCGCGCGGTGATGGCCGTGGCCTGGTACGGCATCCAGACCTGGCTGGCCTCCACCGCCGTCGTGCTGCTGACCCTGCAGCTCGCGCCCGGCCTGGACGCGTACAACCACAACTCCGTGCTGGGCCTGTCGACGCTGGGCTGGGTCGCGTTCATGGTGATGTGGGGACTCCAGGCCGCCCTGCTGACGCGGGGGATGGAGTTCATCCGCAAGGTGCAGGACTTCGCGACCGGGCCGGTGGTCTGGCTGGTGGTGCTCGCCCTCGCGCTCTATCTGGTCATCAGGGCCGGCGGGGACATCTCGCTGACCCGCAGCATCACCGGCCTCAGCGGTGCCGAGCAGGCCCGGCAGAGTCTCATCGCGGTCAGCCTGACCGTCGCGACCTTCCTGACCCTGGTGCTCAACTACGCGGACTTCGCCCGCTTCACGCCCGACCACCGCTCCTACCGGCGCGGCAACCTCATCGGCCTGCCGGTGAACTTCACCGCCTTCGCCGTGGTCGCCGTGCTGGTCACCGCCGGCACCATCTCGGTGTTCGGCGAGGCGATCTACGACCCGGTGAAGGTGATCCAGAAGATCGACAACCCGGTGGTCACCGTCATCGGCGCGCTGGCCTTCATCGTCGCCACCATCGGCATCAACGTCGTCGCCAACTTCGTCTCGCCCGCCTACGACTTCGCCAAC
Organism: Streptomyces lydicus; assembly: GCF_001729485.1. Taxonomy (GTDB): domain Bacteria; phylum Actinomycetota; class Actinomycetes; order Streptomycetales; family Streptomycetaceae; genus Streptomyces; species Streptomyces lydicus_D. The sequence continues at coordinate 5,766,495 of NZ_CP017157.1, read as the reverse complement.
CTCGCGCCGAAGTATCTGAACTTCAGGCGCGGCGGCATGATCACCGCGGTGCTGGCCGTCGTCGTCATGCCCTGGAAGCTGTATTCCTCGGCGCTGGTGATCCAGTACTTCCTGGGTGCGCTGGGTGCCTTCCTCGGGCCCCTGGTGGCGATTCTGCTGGTCGACTACTACCTCGTACGGCGCGGCCGGATCGACGTCGACGCGCTGTTCTCCGCCGATGCCGCGGGCGCGTACTTCTACCGCAGGGGCTACAACCCCAGGGCGGTGATCGCCTTCCTGCCGGCCGCCGCGGTGTCCGCCGCGGTCGCGCTGGTCCCGGCCTTCGGGGTGGTGGCGCCGTTCTCCTGGATCTTCGGGATGGCGCTCGCCGGCGGGCTGCACGCCCTGGTCTCGGGCCGGGGCAGGAGTGCCGCGGCCGCCGGGCCGATTCCGGACGGGATCATCCCGTCCCAGGTCAGGGCGGTGGCGACGGAGGAGCCGGTGTCGGTGCCCGGCGTCGGGGTGGGGCCCGCGCCGGTGCCGGCGGAAGGGTCTTGACGGGCCGGGATCCGGAGTGAAGACTCATTCAACAGACTGTTGAATTCAGCCGCCGGGGAATGCGGACCGGCGGATTCCGGTCCGGGGTCCGCCCGGACCACGCTCCGGCGCGGGCCCCGCGCGGCGGGCGCCGCGGCCCGACGGCCGTGCGTCCCCCGCACCGCCACGCAACGATGAAGACACGAAACGAGGAGGGGACCGGGTGTCCGAAATTGAGCTGGTGCTGCGTTCCACGCGGGTCGTCACCCCGCAGGGGACGCGCGCCGCGACCGTCACCGTCAAGGACGGCCGGATCGACGCGGTGCTGCCGCACGACGCCGAGGTCCCGGCCGGGGCGCGGATCGAGGACCTCGGGGACGACGTCCTGCTGCCCGGCCTCGTCGACACCCACGTCCACGTCAACGACCCCGGCCGCACCGAGTGGGAGGGCTTCTGGACCGCCACCCGCGCGGCCGCGGCCGGCGGCATCACCACCCTCGTGGACATGCCGCTCAACAGCCTGCCGCCCACGACCACCGCGGCCCACCTCGACACCAAGCGCGAGGTGGCCCGCAGCAAGGCCCACATCGACGTCGGCTTCTGGGGCGGCGCCGTCCCCGGCAACGTCAAGGACCTGCGCCCGCTGCACGACGCCGGCGTCTTCGGCTTCAAGTGCTTCCTGTCGCCCTCCGGCGTGGACGAGTTCCCCGAGGTCGACCAGGAGCAGCTCGCCGCCGCCCTCGGGGAGATCGCCGGCTTCGACGGCCTGCTGATCGTGCACGCCGAGGACCCCGGCCACCTGGACGAGGCGCCCGAGCCGCACGGCCCCAAGTACGCCGACTTCCTCGCCTCCCGCCCCCGCATCTCCGAGAACGACGCCATCGCCGGCCTCATCGTCCTCGCCAAGCAACTCGACGCGCGGGTGCACGTCCTGCACCTGTCTTCCAGCGACGCGCTGCCGCTGATCGCCGCCGCCCGGCGCGAGGGCGTGCGGATCACCGTCGAGACCTGCCCGCACTTCCTGACCCTGACCGCCGAGGAAGTCCCGGACGGCGCGACGGAGTTCAAGTGCTGCCCGCCGATCCGCGAGGCCGCCAACCAGGACGCGCTGTGGGAGGGGCTGGCCGACGGCACCATCGACTGCATCGTCTCCGACCACTCGCCCTCCACCGCCGATCTCAAGACCCCCGACTTCGGGGCGGCCTGGGGCGGCATCTCCTCCCTCCAGCTGGGCCTGCCCGCCATCTGGACCGAGGCCCGTGAACGCGGCCACTCGCTCGACGACGTCGTGCGCTGGATGGCCACCGCGCCGGCCGCCCTGGTCGGCCTCGGCCGGAAGGGCGCCATCGAGCCCGGCCGGGACGCCGACTTCGCGGTCCTCGCGCCCGACGAGACCTTCACCGTCGACCCGCAGGCCCTCCAGCACCGCAACAAGATCACCGCATACGCCGGCAAGACCCTGTACGGCGTCGTACGGTCCACCTGGCTGCGCGGCCGGCGGATCAACGACGGCACCACCCTCACCGAACCCACCGGTGAACTGCTCGAACGGACCCCCCAGGCATGACCACCGACGGCATACCCCGCTACACCGGCGACGCGCGCCCGTACGGCGGCGGCGACCCGTACGCCGACTACCGCACCCCCGGCGCCGCCGGCCTCCCCTTCGCCCATCTCCCCGACCTCGCCGACCGCCGGCTGGGCGGTGGCGTGCTCGCCGCGAACGACGAGTTCTTCGCCGAGCGGGAGAACCTCCTCACGCCCGGGCCCGCCCACTTCGACCCCGAGCTCTTCGGCCACAAGGGCAAGGTCATGGACGGCTGGGAGACCCGCAGACGGCGCGGCACCGACGGCGCCCACCCGTTCCCGGCGGACGACGACCACGACTGGGCGCTGGTCCGCCTCGGGGCGCCCGGCGTCATCCACGGCATCGTCGTCGACACCGCCCACTTCCGCGGCAACTACCCGCAGTCCGTGAGCGTCGAGGGCACTTGCGTCGACGGTTCACCGTCGCCCGAGGACCTGCTGTCCGGCGACGTGACGTGGACGACCCTCGTGCCGCGCACCGCCATCGGCGGCCACGCGGCCAACGCCTTCGCCGTCGACGCCGGGCGGCGCTTCACCCACCTCCGCCTCAACCAGCACCCCGACGGGGGCGTCGCCCGCCTGCGCGTGCACGGCGAGGTCGTCCCGGCGCCCGGCTGGCTGGCCGCACTGGGCACCTTCGACCTCGTCGCGCTGGAGAACGGCGGCCGGGTCGAGGACGCCTCGGACCGCTTCTACTCCTCGCCGACGCACACCATCCAGCCGGGCCGCTCCCGCAAGATGGACGACGGCTGGGAGACCCGCCGCCGTCGCGGCACCGGCAACGACTGGGTGCGCTACCGCCTCACCGAACAGTCCCGGATCCGCGCGGTGGAGATCGACACCGGCTACCTCAAGGGCAACGCGGCGGGCTGGGCGAGCCTGTCCGGACGCGACGGCGACAGCGGCGGGTGGGTGGAACTGCTGCCCCGTACGCGGCTGCAGCCCGACACCGTCCACCGCTTCCTGCTCGACGACGCGCCCGCCGCCACCCATGTCCGGATCGACATCTTCCCGGACGGCGGCATCGCCCGGCTCCGGCTGCACGGCTCGCTCACCGAGGAGGGGGCGCGCCGACTCGCCGCCCGTCACCAGGAGTTGGGCGGCTGAGCGCGGTACGTCCGGCGGGCGGCCGGCAAGCCGCGGCCCGCCGGACGCCCGCCGGCCGGTGCCATCATGCGAACCATGATCGATAACCAATCGTCCGCGTCGCCCTCGGTGGTACGACTCACGCGGTACACGGCCACGGAACAGAGCGAGATCCTCGGAGACGGCGCCGACCCCTTCGGCGTCGCCGACGCCGGCCTGAGCTGGCTGCCCAAGGAGGAGCACTTCGGCATCAGACGGAACGGCCGACTGGTCGCGCACGCCGGACTGTTGCGGGTGCCGCTGTCGGTCGGCGGGACCGCGACACCGGCCGTGGGACTCGGCGGGGTGGCCGTCGCGCCGGACCTGCGGGGGCACGGCCTGGCCCGGCTGGTGGTCACCGCCGCGCTGGCACACGCCCGCACGCTGGGGCCGCGCCACGGTCTGCTGTTCTGCCGGCCGCCGCTGGTCGCGCTCTACCAGCGGCTCGGGTGGCGCACCGTGCCGGTGGACGTCCGGGTCGAGCAGCCCGCGGGGCCCGTCGTCATGCCGCTGCGGACCATGTGGACGCCGCTCCACGACGGCGCCACCTGGCCGGCCGGCCCGGTGCGGCTGCTCTCCCTGCCCATGTGAACCGGCCGGCCCCGCGCGGACCGGCGCCGCGGCGTCAGTCCGCCACCGAGTCCCAGAACATCAGCTCGTACGCCTGGAGGAGCCGCCCGTAGCGGTGGGCCGCGGCCGGCCGGGTCTGCCCGGTGTCGAGGCCGTGCTGCACCGCCGCGTGCGCACGCTCCTCGACGGCCGGTGCCGGTGCGGCGAAGAAGCCGAAGAACGCGCGGGCCGCGTCCGGGAAGTCGTAGTGCGCGCGCATCGCGGCCTCGACGACCGCACAACTGCCGCCCCAGGTCGCGAAGTTGGCGGTCAGCGCGATGGCGACATCGGTCGGCTCGGCACCGAGGGCGAGCCGTGCGGCGTACGAGGGGTACGCCTGGCAGCCGGGCCGCGGCCGGTAGTCGGCGAGGGCCCGGGCGGTCAGCCCGCAGGCGTCCGCCAGCCCGGCCAGCCGCTCCAGGGCCAGCGCCTCCCCCTGGGCCAGCAGGTCGAAGAAGTCGGCCACGGGAGGGTCGCCGTCCGCCCGCCGCGCCAGGTGCTGGAAGCTGAGCCGGTCGGCGGTGATCACCTGGTGCTGTTCGAGGGCGAAGGTGGCGAAGACGGAGCGCGGCGCCGCACCCGCCCCGATCCGGGCGACCAGCGGGTTGGCACCGGCGTCCGGGGCGAGCGCGCGTACCGCGTCGTCGAGGACGGCGGCCGCGGTCGGACGCGGGGCGGCGGGCGCGGGACGGGCCATGGGGCGGTCTCCTCCGGAGTACGGCGCGAGGCGGCGGCCAGGCCCTCAGCGTAGGGGCAGGGGCGCCGCGCGGCCGGTCACCGAGCCGCGCCGCGGCGCCCCCGCCCCTCCGCTCACCGCAGAATCACCTCATTGACGGCGGGCGCCGCCGCCCCCGCCCGCCACATCAGCCGGACGCCCTCGATCGCGCCGTCCCCCGCCGCGAACCGGGACAGGGCACCGGACAGCGTGCCGAGCGTGTGCCAGGAGCCGCCCGTACGGACCGCCACCCGCGCCGCCCCCGCCGGAGCGCCCGGCGGCCGCAGCACGGTCACCGAGCGCGCGGTGCGCGGCGTGTCCGGGGTGAACTCCAGCGCCTCGCCGGGCTGCGCCGCCCGCGCCGCGCGGTAGACGGTGGCCGGGTCGCCGTCCGCCGCGGACCGCAGCGCGCTGCCCGGCGCCGCGGGCGGGCCGCCGGCCACCGTCACCCGGTCCGTCCCGGCGACCGCGAACTCCCGCACCACCAGCCAGTTGTCCTGCCCCTGGGTGGCCCGGGCGCGTACGTACCGGGCCGTGGTGCCGGCCGGCGGCTCGACGGTCACCTCCGGCGTCCCGTCGAAGGCCGCCAGCCGCCGCCAGGTCTTGTGGTCCGACGAGTACTCCAGCACGCCGTGGTGCAGATAGTCCTCCGGGCTGCCGCTCTTCCCCATCGTCAGGGTGACGGTGCCCAGCGGACGCTCGGCGTGCAGGTCCAGCCCCACGAACGCACCGGCCGCGGGCCCCGCCCCGCTCCAGAAGTACGTCGCGTCGTCGCCGTCCGTCATCCGGGAGGGCGCGTTGTCCTGATAGACGGACAGGTCCGTCGACGCCGCCGGGCGGCCGGCGACGCCCAGCGCCCGGTCGTACCCGGCAAGCGCGTCGTCCACGAAGGTGTCCAGCACCCCGTCGGCCACCAGGACCGGAACCCGCTTGCCCGCCATGTCGACGTACACGAACGAGGTGGCGGTCCGCACCAGCTCCGGGACCCGCTGCCGCAGCCGCCACGCCTCGGCGTCCTGACCCGCCCGGGTCGCCTCGACCAGCCGCAGGGCGGTGCGCGCCGCGACCCCCCAGGCACGGGCCGCGTCCAGCCAGGGCCCGCTGTCCTCGACGAAGCCGCGGTCGGGCAGCCGGTCGCGCAGCACCCCGGGGGCGTCCTGCAGGGTCCGCAGCACCGCGTCCAGCTTGCGCGCCGGCCCTCCCTTGCCGAACTCCGCGAGGGCGGCGGCCAGTTCGGGGGCCTGCTCCGGGTTGAGCGACGAGGCGTAGCCGGTGTCCGCGAACGCCCGCAGCGCCTCGGCCGTACGGGCGTCGCCGCCGGCCAGCTCCTCGATCGCCGCGCCCCAGGAGGCGCGGGCGTCGTAGGCGGTGTCGTTCCACGCGTAGTCGGCCACGGTGTGCAGCGCCAGCTTCGACGCCGCCGGCTGGATCATCGGGTTCGCGGTGATCCCCGCCAGCTGCGCCGGCAGCCCCTTCTCGCGCCCGTTGAACGGCCCGAGCAGCAGCCGGTTGGTCACGTAGTCGTTGACCGGGTAGTTGTCCCAGGTCAGGATCGGGTGCCCGAAGACCTCCCGGGCCTGCCGCGCCTGGGCGACGGTCATCGTCGGCGCGATCACCCCCACCCCCGTCCACTCCACCAGCACGTCCTTGTCCAACTGGGTGGCGAGCGCCTTCTTGTACGGGGACGGCTTCACGTCGTAGTACTCGGTCGGCACCATCTGGAGCGGCTGGGCGCCGGGGTGCGTGGCGATGAACTCGCGGTTGACGCGGTTGAGCAGATGGGCCTGCGCGGCACCGGCCGCCCCGCCGCCGGTCCCGAACCGGTCCTTGTCCGCCGCGCAGTTCCAGTCCGTGTAGCTGATGTCGTCCAGCGGCACGGCGAAGGTCCGTACGCCGATGTCCCACAGCGTCCGGAACTTGGCGGTCAGCGCCGTGAGGTCGGCGTCGGAGCTGTAGCAGACGGAGAGGCCGGGCGAGAGCGCGTAGGTGAACTCCACGTGCCGCTCGCGGGCCCGGTCCACCAGCTCCTTGATCTCCGCGAGCCGGTCGGCGGGGTACGGGTCGCGCCACTTCTCCCGCAGGTAGGCGTCGTCCTTGGGCGAGTACACGTAGAGGTTCATCTTGTGCGCGCCGTAGAAGTCGAGCTGGTCGAGGCGGGCCCGGTGCGACCACGGCGTGCCGTAGAAGCCCTCGATGACGCCGCGCAGCGGGGTGGCCGGCCAGTCCCGTACGGCGGTGCCCCGGATCTGCGCGCCCGGATGGTCGCGGTGCGGCAGCAGCTGCCGCAGCGACTGCGCCGCGTAGTACGTGCCGGTGGCGTCCCGGCCGGACAGGGCGATCCGGCCGTCGCCGACGGCCAACGCGTAGCCCTCGGCGGGGAGATCGGCGCTGCTCCCCGCCCCCAGCTCCGCGAGCGCCCGCGCCGCCTCCGTGCCGTCCACGTACACCGTCAACTGCCGCCCGGCCGGGGCCTGCCCGGACCGTACGACCCGCTCGGCGCCGGCGTCGTGCAGCGACTCCTCGACCAGCGCGACGGCGGCGGCGTCGGCCTTCGGTCCCGCGACGACGGTGACGGCCGGGGTGAGGGTGACCCGGTCGGTGCGCGGGCGGACGGACTGCGGGGTGGGGGAGATGGCCGGGGCGGCCCCGGCCCGGGCGGTGCGGGCGGGCGCGGCGGCGCCCGGCGGCCCGGCCATGCCCAGCAGGGGGGCCACGGCGAGGGCCAGGGCCAGTGCGGTGGCCGCCGCGGTGCGCGAACGGTGCATCCTTCGGTCCTCCTCGGTACGGCGAGGGACGGGGTGAGGCGCGCTGCGAGCGCTTCGCGGCAGCAAGGCTCCACCCCGGCGGCGCACCGGGGCCATGGACTTTCGGGACGGGATGATGGACGGTCCCACGGGCCGCCCGCGGCGCTAGCCCGGCTCCGCCGCGGTCGCTTCTACTTCGCCATGAGGACCACCAGGCTCATCATGGCCAGCAGCACATGGGTCGCCACGACGTAGATGAACACCCGCACGTACACCCCGCGGGGCGGCTTGGTCTCGACGTAGCGCCGGGCGGGCGCGGGACCGGTGTCGGTGCTCCCGGGGGAGCCGGCGAGGGGCTCGGTCGGCGAAGGGACGGTGTGGTCGGGCACGGCGATCCTTCCGGCTCACAGGCCACGGCGCGGTGCGTCGTCGCCGAGGCACAGCTCGGCGGCACCGCTCTGCAGCAGGGTGTGTACGAACAGCAGGTCCGCCCCGCCCGGCGAGGCGGCGGCGATGCGGTGCGGGGTCAGCGAGTCGAAGTGCGCCGCGTCGCCCGGGCCCAGCAGATGCGCCGCGGCCCCCAGCGTGAGCCGCAGCTGACCGGTGAGGACGTAGAGCCACTCCTCGCCGGGGTGCACCCGCACCAGCTCGCTCTGCGTGCGCTGCGGCACGTGCACCCGCAGCGCCTGCATGGCCCGCCCGGGGGCGCCGACGGTCCAGTACGTCCAGCCGCCGGCCTGTGACGGCTCGGTGCGGCCGGCCCGGACGACGGGGTCCCGCTCCGGGACGGTCTCGCCGAGCAGGTCGGATACCGTTGTTCCGTAGGTACGCGCGAGCGCCAGCAGCATCGGCAGCGAGGGCTGGCGCTGGTTGGTCTCCAGCCGGGACAGGTGCGCGGGCGAGAGACCCACCAGCCGCGCCGCGGTCTCCAGCGTGAGACCACTGCGCCGTCGCAGGTCACGCAGGCGCGGCGCGACGGTGGGGAGCTCCTCCGGCGGAGCGCCGGAGGGCTCTTCGGGGAGCTCGGTCATGCTCCTGGTATAGCCAGCTTTCACCTCTCGGGCAAAAGTTTTGCCTCTGAGGCAAACCGGTTTCTACTGCTCGGCGTCCTGCGGGTACCAGCGCAGCTCGACGGTGTTGCCGTCCGGGTCCGCCACGTAGACCGACTGCGCCCCGCCCCGGGCCCCGTACCGCTCCACCGGGCCCTCCAGCACGGTGAAGGCGCCGGAGTCGATGACCTCCTGCCAGTCCAGCGGGTCCACGACGAGGCAGATGTGGTCCACGTGCGAGGAGCCGGACTCGTCCTCGGGGCGGACGATCAGGTCGATGATCGCGGTCGGGCTGATCCGCGCCGACGGGAACGGGACGGCGCCGGCGCGCCACTCCTCCACCCGGACCGGCTCCAGGCCGAGCGGGCCGGTGTAGAACGCCAGCGAGCGCTCGATGTCCCGCACCTTGAGCACCAGGTGGTCGAAGTCCTTGACGCGCATGGTTGTTCCTCCCGTGTGGTGGGACGGTGTCGTCCCGAGTGATCAGATTCAACCCGCTCCGTCCGGCGGCGCCGTAGTCGGGGTTACCAATTGGGGTGGCCGGTGGGGGTTCTTGTGAACTCCCGGGAAACTTCCCTCACTTGACCTTGACAGGAGCATGTCTACGCGCGTCATGCTGTGAAACATGAGAATCCCCCCACGGATCACCAAAATCGGCGCTGCGGGCGCCCTCGTTTCGGCCCTTCTCATCGGCGGGACCGCGGTCGCCGCCACCCCCGCCGTCGCCACGGCGCGGCCGGCGTCGACGTACGCCACGGCCGTGCACGTCCAGAGCGTCGGCAACGTCTGCTACTCCAAGCTGCCTTCGCAGGCCCACGACACCCTCGACCTGATCGCGAAGGGCGGGCCGTACCCGTACCCGAAGGACGGCACGGTCTTCGACAACCGCGAGGGCATCCTGCCGTCCCAGAGCACCGGCTACTACCACGAGTACACCGTCGTCACGCCGGGCTCGCCCGACCGTGGCGCGCGCCGGATCGTGGCCGGTGAGAAGAAGGACGAGGACTACTACACCGCCGACCACTACGCCACGTTCGACCTCGTCGACCGCGGCTGCTGACGTCCCGCCACATACCGGCACATCTCGGCGGCCGGGGTGCACACGCACCCCGGCCGCTTTGCTGTGCGCCCCCTCTCACCTGCCACTTCGGGCGTTCTGTGCAGAAGGGGCGCGCGGGGCGCACCCCCCGGGGGACGATTGTCAGTGGTTCCCGGTAGCGTTTCGGTAGAAACGAGGAGCGGGCGGGCATCGGCGGACAAGGGACCATGTGCGGTCAGCTGCTGCGGCACGCCCCGGAAAGTGCCGCGTCCGCCGTGGGGACGGCGCGCCGGCACGAGGCGTCGGAGACGAGGAAGGACGGCGAACTGCCGTGTATCGCTGGGAGATCACCCGGGCAGCACTGGCGCAGCGTGTTTTCGCCATCGTTCGCAGCAAGACCTATGACGAGGCGAGCGCCACCGCCGACACCCTGCTGTCGGCCGGCATCACGAGCCTGGAGATATCCCTGACCACCCCCTTCGCGCTGGAAGCGGTCACGACGCTGACCCGCGAGTTGGGCGACGACGCGGTCATCGGCGCGGGCACGGTTCTTGACGCGGTGTCGGCCCGGATGGCGGTCGACGCGGGAGCCCGCTACCTGGTCTCACCGAGCCTCGACGCCGAGGTCATCGCCACCGGCCACCGCTACGGCGTCCCGGTCTTCCCCGGGGTGTCGACGCCGACCGAGATGGTCCGCGCGCTCGAACTGGGCGCGGACGCGGTCAAGCTGTTCCCCGCCTCGGCACACGACCCGTCCTGGCTCAGGGACGTACGCGCCGCCCTGCCGCAGGTGCCGGTGCTGCCGACGGGCGGGGTGACGGTCGACAGCGCGCCGGAGTGGATCGCCGCGGGCGCGGTCGCCGTCGGCATGGGCGCGGAGCTCTCCGCGGGCGACCGCGACACCGTCGCCAAGCGCGCCGCCGAGCTGCTGACCCGCCTCGCCGACGCCGCCCCGGAGCCGGTGGACGGCGCGGAGGCCGTGGGCAGCTTCCACCGCTGAGAAGCCGGGGCGAACTCCCGCACCGCCGCCCGCCGTTGCCGCGTACCGGCAGCCGGCCAGGGGGTTCACCGGAGCCGCCGGCTCTGCCACGCTGAGCGCTGCGGTCACGTGATCACGCCGCCGGGCCGCCGCCGTACCGGCCCCGGCGCGCCGCTTCCGGTCACGTGTCGCCCCGCCCAGCCGCCACAGGAGCCCCCATGAAGCGTGCCGCCGCCCTCTCCGCCCTCGCCTGTCTGCTCGCCGTCACCGCCGCCGCACCGGCATCCTCCGCCGCGCCCGCGGCCGTACGGGGCCCCGGCCACCCCGCCGGCACCAAGGCGTCGGCCCTGGACGCGGTCCCGCGGCGCGGGGTGCTGCGGGTCTGCACCACCGGCGACTACCGCCCCTTCAGCTACCGCGACCCCGGGACCGGCGGTTACCGCGGCGTGGACATCGACATGGCCCGCGACCTCGCCAAGAGCCTGGACGCCACGCCGCGCTATGTCCCCACCACTTGGGCCGAGCTGGTCGGCGACCTCGCCGCAGGCCGCTGCGACATCGCCATGGGCGGCGTCTCCGTCACCCTCCCGCGGGCCCGTTCCGTGTACTTCAGCGAGCCGACCCGCACCGACGGCAAGACCCCGATCGTGCGCTGCGCGGACAAGGACAGGTACCGGACGCTCCAGCAGATCGACCGGCCCGGTACGACCGTCATCGTCAACCCCGGCGGCACCAACGAGCAGTTCGCCCGCGCCCACATCAAGCAGGCCACCCTCAAGGTCCACCCCGACAACACCACGATCTTCGACGAGATCATCGCGGGCCGGGCCGATGTGATGATGACGGACGCCAGCGAGACCCGCTACCAGGCCAGGATCCACCCCGAACTCTGCTCGGTGCACCCGGACGAGCCCTTCACCTTCTCCGAGAAGGCGTACGCCCTGCCCCGCGGCGACGACGAGTTCAAGGCGTACGTGGACCAGTGGGTCCACCTGGCCACGCACGACGGCACGTACGCGACGTACGAGGCCGAGTGGATGAAGTAGCCGAGGAGGATGTGCGCGGACCGGTCCGGGGCGCGGACGTTGTGCGCGGTGGCGCGGGGCACGGTGCTGCCGTTCGCCGGCCGGTCCGCCCTGGTGGTGTCAGACCGTCAGCGCGGCGGCTTCCTGACGTGCCTGGCGCAGCCAGGAGGCGCGCAATGCGTCGGCCGAGCCGGTGACCGTACGGAAGACGACACGGCGGACGTCGGCGACACCCACGTACGGCAGGACGCAGGCCGCCCAGATGCTCTGCAGCGGGTCGCCGAACTCGCTCTCCTCGCGGTCGGCAGGGGTGTCCGAGGTGTTCAGAACGAGCGCCCGGCCGGCCTTCAGCAGCCCTGCGGGCTCCCCGTCCGCGGTGCCCAGCTTGTACGCGACACCGGGCGCGAGCACACGCTGCACCCAGCCCGTGAGGACGGCGGGCGGCATGCCCCACCAGTTCGGATGGACCAACACCAGGGCATCAAGGGTGGCCACCTCCGACCGGTGCAGCTCCACCTGCACGTCACGGGCGGGGGTGGCCGACTGGACCGTCTCCGTCTCGTCGGCGGTCAGCACCGGGGCGAATCCCTCGGCGTAGAGGTCGTGCGCGAGTACGTGACAACCCCGGTCGCGCAGTTCCTCCACGACCGCTGTGAACACCGCGTGGTTGAAGCTGCCCGGACGCGGGTGCGCGAGGTAGACCCCGATGCGCATGGTTTCTCCCTGATCGATGACTGGTGTACTGCATCAGCGGCCTTGCCGGCGTCAGGCCGTGTCGCCGGCCGCCGCGTGCCCCAGGACGTTGACGATCCGGCCGTTCGGGTCCTTGACGAAGAAGCGACGCACGCCCCACTCCTCCTCCTTGAGGGACCGGACGATCTCGCCGCCGGCGGCCCGTACGGAGGCGTACACCGCGTCGACGTCCTCGACCTCGATGCTGAGGTCGGGGGCGACCGGGGCGGTCCGGTCCTCGGTCATGAGGGTGAGCTGCGCGGTGGGGTTGCCGGGCGACGCGAGCGTCATGACCCACCCCTGGTTCATCACCTCCCGGAGCCCCAGCAGGCCGTAGAAGTCGCGGCTTTCCTCCAGGGCGTCGGAGGTGATGTCGGGGACGACGCGGCGTACGGACACGGGGGCTCCTCGGGTCGGGAGGTTCCTGGCTATCACCCGGCGGCCGCCGGCGGGGCCGAACCCTTGATTCCGGGGCCCGCCGCGCACCGGTGGCGCAGGGCCCGGGCCCTTGTCCGGACAACGTGACCTCCGGACTTCCCGTCATCTGCCCGGCCGGATACGCTCGCCAACGTGGGGAAACGCGAGACACACCAAGCCCTCGGCGCCGACAGTCCGGTCCAGTTCAGCGTGGACCGGAGCAGTCCGGTGCCGCTGTACTTCCAGCTGTCCCAGCAGCTGGAGGCGGCGATCGAGAACGGCAGGCTGGCGCCCGGCAGTCTGCTCGGCAACGAGATCGAACTCGCCGGCCGGCTCGGGCTGTCCCGGCCGACCGTGCGCCAGGCGATCCAGTCGCTGGTGGACAAGGGGCTGCTGGTGCGTCGCCGCGGCATCGGCACCCAGGTCGTGCACAGCCAGGTCAAGCGGCCGCTGGAACTGAGCAGCCTCTACGACGACCTGGAGGCCGCCGGTCAGAAGCCGGCCACCCGGGTCCTGCTCAACACCACCACCGAGGCCGACGCCGAGGTCGCCGCCGCCCTGGGCATCGCCGAGGGCGCCGAGGTGGCGCTGGTCGAGCGGCTGCGGCTGGCCCACGGCGAGCCGGTGGCGCATCTGCGCAACCACCTCCCCGCCGGACTGCTCGCGCTGGAGACCGCGGAGCTGGAGGAGACCGGCCTGTACCGGCTGATGCGGTCGGCCGGGATCACGCTGCACAGCGCGCGGCAGGCGGTGGGAGCCCGCGCCGCGACCGCGGAGGAGGGGCAGCGGCTCGACGAGCCCGAGGGTGCCCCGCTGCTCACGATGCAGCGGACGACCTTCGACGACACCGGGCGAGCGGTCGAGTTCGGCTCGCACATCTACCGCGCGTCCCGGTACGCCTTCGAGTTCCAGCTGCTCGTACGGCCCTGAGGGCCTTCGGCCGGGGCCGTGACGGGTGGTTTTCGCCCGCTATGGCCCGCCGAGGACGGGTACCGCGACGTCCGATCGTCAGAATGTTCTGACAAAGTATTGACGCGGTCGAGCGCCCGCCGTTAGAACTCCTCCAGCCGCACTCCGGCGGCCGTGGAGAAAAGGCGGTTCCACGATGATCAGCGTGCGTACGACCGGCGCCCGGCGGCTCACCGTCCGCAGCGCCGCCGCTTTACTGACCACCGTCGCACTGGTCGCCGGCTGCAGCGCCACCGGCGGCCGGGACGCCAAGGGCGGGGGCACCGGCAGCCGCATGACCATCGGGATGGTCAGCCACGCCGGGGACGGCGACACCTTCTGGGACATCGTCCAGAACGGCGCCCAGCAGGCCGCCGCCAAGGATCACGTGACGTTCCTCTACGCCCACGACAAGGAGGGCGGGCAGCAGGCCCAGCTGATCCAGTCGTACATCGACCAGAAGGTCGACGGGCTGATCGTCACCCTCGCCAAGCCGCAGGCCGTCAAGGCGGCGGTCCGCAAGGCCGAGGCGCAGGGCATACCCGTGATCACGATCAACTCGGGCGGCGAGTTCTCCAAGGCGTACGGGGCGCTGACCCACATCGGGCAGGACGAGTCGGTGGCCGGTGAGGCGGTCGGCACGGCGCTGAACGAGCGGCACGCCAAGAAGACCCTGTGCGTCCTCCACGAGCAGGGCAACGTGTCGCTGGAGGACCGCTGCGCGGGCGTGCGCAAGTCCTTCCACGGGACCGTCGAGAACCTCAACGTCGACGGCACCAACGCGCCGGCCGCCCAGTCCTCGGTCGAGGCCAAGCTCCAGTCCGACAAGTCCATCGACGCGATCGTCACGCTCGGCGCGCCGATGGCGGCGATCTCCGTCAAGGCCAGGAAGGAGGCGGGCAGCGCGGCGCAGATCGCGACCTTCGACCTGAACGCCGCCGTGGTCGGACTCCTCAAGGCGAAGGACGTGACCTTCGCCGTCGACCAGCAGCCCTACCTCCAGGGCTACGAGGCGGTCGACCTGCTCTGGCTGCACAAGGCCAACGCCGACGTGCTCGGCGGCGGCAAGCCGGTGCTCACCGGGCCCGCCCTGGTGACGCAGAAGGACGTACCCCAGCTGACCGCATACACCGGGCGAGGTACCAGGTGAGACCACAGGGGAGACCGGACCCCATCAACCGGGACAGACCACCGGTAACGGATACTTGTTCGGTCGGTCCCGGCCGGCCGTCACTGTACGACACGACGGGCGTACGGACCGGGAAGTCCACGCAGTGCGGACGACCGACGCGGATGCACGCAACGCAGCCGACACGGCAACAACAGCGGGAAGGGCGAGTCCTCGTGGCAAGGGTTCGGAGAAGGGGACGCGTCGTCAGCGCCGTGCTGGTGGCGGTGCTCGGCGCCTCCCTGGCGGGGTGCAGCAGTACCGGAGGCAAGCGCGCCGAGGACGAGCGCCTCGCCAGGACCGCCGGCGGCAAGGCCGCGGTGAACACCCCCAGGTGGACGTTCGCGATGGTCACCCACTCGGGAGACGGCGACACCTTCTGGGACATCGTGCAGAACGGCGCCCAGCAGGCCGCCGCCAAGGACAACATCAAGTTCGTCTACGGGCACGACGAGGAGGCGTCGCGGCAGAGCCAGCTGGTGCAGTCCTACATCGACCAGAAGGTCGACGGGCTGATCGTCTCGCTCGCCAAGCCCAACGCCATGAAGGACGTCGTCGCCAAGGCCGAGAAGGCCGGCATCCCGGTGATCACGGTGAACTCCGGCGCCGAGGAGTCCAAGGCGTTCGGCGCGCTCAGCCACATCGGGCAGGACGAGACGGTCGCCGGCGAGGCGGTCGGCGAGGAGCTCAACAAGCGCGGCCGCAAGAAGGCCCTCTGCGTCCTGCACGAGCAGGGCAACGTCGGGCACGAGCAGCGCTGCGACGGGGCGAAGAAGACCTTCAAGGGCGATCTGCAGAAGCTCTACGTCGAAGGCACCAACATGCCCGACGTGCAGTCCTCCATCGAGTCCAAGCTGCAGGCCGACCCGTCCATCGACGCCGTCGTCACCCTCGGCGCGCCGTTCGCCCCCACCGCGGTCAAGGCCGCGGAGCAGGCCGGCAGCAAGGCCGAGATCGACACCTTCGACCTCAACGCGCAGGTCGCGACCGGCCTGAAGGACGGCTCCCTCGGCTTCGCCGTCGACCAGCAGCCCTACCTCCAGGGCTACGAGGCGGTCGACCTGCTCTGGCTGTACAAGTACAACGCGGACATGCTCGGTGGCGGCAAGCCCGTGCTCACCGGCCCCCAGGTGATCACCAAGAAGGACGCCGCGGCCCTGCAGGACTACACGAAGCGGGGAACGCGATGACCACCACCCTCAAGGCACCCGCCCAGGACGAACGGCTGCTGCACCGCTCGCCGGCCCGCCGGCTGATGGGCCGCCCCGAACTGGGCTCGATCGTCGGTGCCGCCGCCGTCTTCGTCTTCTTCTCCCTCGTCGCCGAGCCCTTCCTGCGGGCCTCCAGCCTCTCCACCGTGCTCTACGCGTCCTCCACCATCGGCATCATGGCCGTCCCGGTGGCGCTGCTGATGATCGGCGGGGAATTCGACCTGTCGGCCGGCGTCATGGTCGTCAGCTCGGCGCTGATCTCGTCGATGTTCAGCTACCAGATGACCGCCAACACTTGGGTCGGCGTCGGGGTGTCCCTGCTGGTCACCCTCGCGATCGGGGCGTTCAACGGCTTCCTGCTGACCCGTACGAAACTGCCCAGCTTCATCATCACGCTCGGCACCTTCTTCATGCTCACCGGCCTCAACCTCGGCTTCACCAAGCTGATCGACGGCACCGTCTCGACGAAGTCCATCGCCGACATGGAGGGCTTCGACTCGGCCCGTACGCTCTTCGCCTCCCACCTGACCATCGGCGGCGTCGACATCCAGATCACCATCCTGTGGTGGATCGTGCTGGTCGCCGTCGCGACCTGGGTCCTGCTGCGCACCCGCGTCGGCAACTGGATCTTCGCGGTGGGCGGCAACGCCGACGCCGCGCGGGCGGTCGGCGTCCCGGTCACCAAGACCAAGATCGGCCTCTACATGGGCGTCGCCTTCGCCGCCTGGGTCTCCGGGCAGCACCTGCTGTTCTCGTACGACGCGATCCAGTCCGGCGACGGCGTGGGCAACGAATTCCTCTACATCATCGCGGCGGCGGTCGGCGGCTGCCTGATGACCGGTGGCTTCGGCTCGGCGATCGGTGCCGCCGTCGGCGCCTTCATCTTCGGCATGGCCAGCAAGGGCATCGTGTACGCGCAGTGGAATCCGGACTGGTACAAGTTCTTCCTCGGCGCGATGCTGCTGCTCGCCACACTTCTGAACGCATGGGTCCGCAAGCGGGCGGAGGCACAGGCATGACCGCGCTGGTCGAGCTGACGGACGTCAGCAAGTACTACGGCAACGTCCGGGCACTGGAGGGCGTGTCCCTGGAGGTGCACGCGGGCGAGATCTCCTGCGTGCTCGGCGACAACGGCGCCGGCAAATCCACCCTCATCAAGATCATCGCGGGCCTGCACCGGCACGACGCCGGGTCCTTCACCATCGACGGCGAGGAGACCACCCTCTCCTCCCCGCGCGAGGCCCTGGACCGCGGGATCGCCACCGTCTACCAGGACCTCGCCGTCGTCCCCCTGATGCCGGTGTGGCGGAACTTCTTCCTCGGCTCCGAGCCCACCACCGGCATCGGCCCCTTCAAGCGGCTCGACGTCGCCACGATGCGTGAGACCACCCGCAGCGAGCTGCTGCGGATGGGCATCGACCTGCGGGACGTCGACCAGCCCATCGGCACCCTCTCGGGCGGCGAACGGCAGTGCGTCGCCATCGCCCGCGCCGTGTACTTCGGGGCCAAGGTCCTCGTCCTGGACGAGCCGACGGCGGCGCTCGGCGTCAAGCAGTCCGGCGTGGTCCTGAAGTACGTCGCGGCCGCCCGGGACGCCGGCCTCGGCGTGGTATTGATCACTCACAATCCGCACCACGCCTACCTCGTCGGCGACCGGTTCGTCCTCCTCAAGCGGGGCGCGATGGCCGGCAGCCACATCAAGGCGGAGATCGCCCTGGAGGAG
This sequence comes from Streptomyces lydicus, assembly GCF_001729485.1. Classification (GTDB taxonomy): domain Bacteria; phylum Actinomycetota; class Actinomycetes; order Streptomycetales; family Streptomycetaceae; genus Streptomyces; species Streptomyces lydicus_D. The sequence goes on along the minus strand of NZ_CP017157.1, from coordinate 5,748,908 downwards.
CTGACCCGGCAGATGGCGGGCGGCAGCGAGCTGGAACAGCTCAGTCACGAGCTGGCCCGCACCGCCACCCCGGAATTCCCCGGCGGACACCGGCCCGACTGACCGCCGGTACGGTACGCCGCACCCCGCGCCGCCGGTGCGATGCGGGGTGCGGCCGTCCCGTGCGCCATGCGCCGTAAGGCCCGGATGATGCACAATCGCTGCGAACCCGCACATCGAGGCCCCGGCCTCCCGAGACCGCGCAGGGACGAGACGACTCTTGCGAGCACGCAGCCGCCGCGACCGGACCGACGAACAGGGCCGCGACCGTAACGCCGAAGAGGTGGGTCGATGAGCATGTACCGGGACCGGGTGCACCGGGGATCGGCCAGAGCGACCGTGCTGCGCACGGTCGGCACCCGCGAGCGGCGCTCGCACCTGACCGCACCCCGCGTGCCCACCGTCGGCATCGACATCGGCGGCACCAAGGTCATGGCGGGCGTCGTCGACGCCGACGGCACGATCCTGGAGAAGGTCCGCACCGAGACGCCGGACAAGTCCAAGAGCCCCAAGGTGGTCGAGGACACCATCACCGAGCTGGTGCTCGACCTCTCCGACCGGCACGACGTGCACGCGGTCGGCATCGGCGCGGCCGGCTGGGTCGACGCGGACCGCTCCAACGTGCTCTTCGCGCCGCATCTGAACTGGCGCAACGAGCCCCTGCGCGACCGGCTGGCCGGCCGGCTGGCCGTCCCCGTCATGGTCGACAACGACGCCAACACCGCCGCCTGGGCGGAGTGGCGCTTCGGCGCCGGCCGGGGCGAGGACCACCTCGTCATGATCACCCTCGGTACCGGCATCGGCGGCGCCATCCTGGAGGACGGCGCAGTCAAGCGCGGCAAATACGGGGTGGCGGGTGAATTCGGCCATATGCAGGTCGTGCCCGGCGGCCACCGCTGCCCGTGCGGCAACCGCGGCTGCTGGGAGCAGTACAGCTCCGGCAACGCCCTCGTCCGCGAGGCCCGGGAGCTGGCCGCCGCCGACTCCCCGGTCGCGTACAACATCATCGAGCGGGTCGGCGGCCGCATCGGCGACATCACCGGACCGCTGATCACCGAGCTGGCCCGGGAGGGCGACGCGATGTGCGTCGAGCTCCTCCAGGAGATCGGCCAGTGGCTCGGTGTGGGCATCGCCAACCTCGCGGCCGCGCTCGACCCGTCCTGCTTCGTCATCGGCGGGGGCGTCAGCGCCGCCGACGACCTGCTGATCGCCCCGGCCAGGGACGCCTTCCGGCGCCACCTCACCGGCCGTGGCTACCGCCCCGAAGCCACCCTCGCCAAGGCCCAGCTGGGACCCGAGGCCGGCATGGTCGGCGCCGCCGACCTCGCCCGGCTGGTGGCCCGCCGCTTCCGCCGCGCCAACCGCCGTCGCGTCGAGCGCTACGAGCGCTACGAACGGACCGGCCGCCGATGACCGAAACCGAGTCCCACGCCATGCACGACGACCACCTCGCCGCCGCCCACCCGCCCCGGGCCAAGCGCCGCCGCCCCCTGCTGATGGCACTGATCGTCTTCCTGCTGATCGCCATCCCGGCCGGCTACATCGTCATCTCCGCCGAGCAGAGCCGCGACAGCGGCGAGGGCAAGGAGGCCGAGGCCGCCGCCACCGGCCTGACCAACGCTTTCCCCACCAAGGTCCAGCAGCGGATCTACAACGTCCCGGTGCCGATCGGCTCCACCCCGGTCTACTACTACGAGACCAACTCCTGGCAGACCAGCTCGCTGTTCGTGCAGTTCCGGACGAACGAGTGGGGCCTGGAGCACTACCTCGCGGCCATCGGCACCAGCACCGCCGCGCTGAAGAAGGACCGGCACACCATCCCGCCCGCCCAGGCGGCGCAGGTCGGCTGGGACTTCAGCGTCGACTGGCCCTGGGCGGGCACGACGACCAACAGCAAGGCACCGCACCCGGCCCAGCGGATCATGGTCAGCTACGACGAGCCGGGGCACCCCGTCGTGTACACGGTCTCGACCGTCAACTTCTGACCGGAGCACCCCCGGGTCCCCGCAGGACCGTGCTCGTGGAAGGTGTACGTCAAGGGCGTGCCCGCGGTACGGGCCGCGACCGGCCGCAGTGACCGGGCCGTGCACCCCCTCCGCACCGCGGTGCTGCTCGCGGGCCTGACCGCCACCGCTTCCGGGGTGGCGGCGGACTCGTACGACTACCGCCTCGGTGTCTCGATCTGGTTCCGCAGCCCGTTCGCCCTCGACCCCGATGTCTCCGCCATGGGACCGCCCGCGCCGTACCGTCATCCGGCGGTCGGCGCGGCGCGGGGGAGCAGCGGCCGACGGCGTCGCTGAGTGCTTCGTCGGGGGGCCGGAGTCACTGCCTCCGGTGGGACGCGGGTTCAGAAGAAGCTGAGAGCTTCCTGTGCCAGGCTGACGCGCCCTACCGGGCGGCGCGGGAAGACAGCGCGCGAGCCCGACGCTCACGGTCGTCTTCTGGAGGAGCACCTCGATGAGCCTCAACGTTGTCAACGGTCTGCCCGCACACGTCCTGATCGTGCACTTCGTCGTCGTGCTCGTTCCCTTGAGCGCACTGGCGGTCGTGGTCGGCGCGATGTGGCCCGGTGCCGCCCGGCGCATGGGGATGGTGCTGCCACTGCTGGCCCTGGTGACGCTGGCGAGCGTGCCGCTGGCCACGCAGGCCGGCGAGTGGCTGGAGAAGCACGTCGACAGCAACGCCCTGGTCCGCAGGCACACCGAACTCGGCGACGGGATGCTCCCCTGGGCCGTGGGCCTGTTCGTGCTGGCGACGCTGATCTGGTGGACGAACCGCGGGCCGGCCTCGGCGGGGGCCGCCCACGGGGAACGGACCCGGCGCGCCTCCTCCCGGTCCGCGCTGGTCGTCCGCATCCTGGCAGCGGTGCTGGCTGTGGGCGTGGCATCGGGCGCCGTCGTGGAGGTGTACCGGATCGGCGACTCCGGGGCGAAGGCCGCCTGGCATGACGGCTTCTCCAAGACCACCACGAGCCACAAGGGCGACGAGGGCGACAACGGCTGACGCGACCGGCTCCGCCGGTAGGGCCCGTGCGTGGCCGGGGTCGGCGCCGCCGGGTCAGGAGTGCTGCGCCCCGCGTGCCAGCAGCATCAAGGCGTCGACGAGCTCCTCGGCGGGCCGACCGGTGGCCAGGCTGCGCAGTTGCAGTCCGAAGACCAGCGCGATGGCGCTGCTCGCCAGCCGCTCGGCGTCCGGTACGCCGAGACCGGTGAGGATCCGGGTGGCCAACTGGTCATACGCGGCGAAGCTCTGCGCGGCCGCGCTGCGCAACCGCTCGTCGCGGCCGGCCTGGATGTAGAGCTCGAAGGGGGCGATGTGCCTGCTGTCGAACGGTGTCCCCCCGGCGACCTGGCTGACCGTGGCGGCGGCCCGGTCGGCGTCCATGCCGTCGGTCCGGCACTGGGCGGCGAGCTCGGTGAGGCGCCGGGTCTCCTCCGCGACGAAGTGCAGCAGACTCTCCCGCAGCATCTCGTGCTGGGTCGCGAAGTGGTAGGTGACCGATCCGAGGGAGACGCCGGCCTCCTTGGCGATCCGCCGGTTGGTGACCGCGGCGATGCCGTCCTCGCTGATGATGCGCAGGACGGCGTCGATGATGCTCTGCCGGGTTCCGGGGGGCTTGGACATGGAGGTCATTGTGCCAGCGGCATCCTCCTGGCAAGGGGGAAGGGTCGGGGCCGCTGCGACCGGTGGGGATCGTCAATCAAGCCGGGCAGCACGGGATGCCGTTGACAGGGGCACCCACCCTCCATACTGTTCGTTCGAACGAACAGTTACCGGAAGGCTCGCACATGCGCATCGCAGGATCCACCGTTCTCCTGACCGGGGCCGTGGGTGGCATCGGTCAGGCCATGGCCCGGGAACTGGCCGCCAAGGGGGCCGAGCTGGTCCTCTCCGGGCGCCGTGCCGATGCCCTGGAGGCACTCGCGGACGAGCTCGGTGCCCGAGCGGTCACCGCCGATCTCGCCGACCCGGACCAGGTCGACCACCTCGCCGAGGCCGTCCCCGAAACGGACATCCTGATCGCCAATGCCGCTGTGCCCGCCAGCGGCGATCTCCTCGACTACACGCCCGAGCAGATCGACCGCGCGCTGACCGTGAACCTGCGCGCCCCCGTCATGCTGGCCCGCGCGCTCGCGCCCCGGATGGTCGAGGCGGGCCGGGGCACATCGTCCTCGTCGGCTCGATCTCCGGGAAGGCGGCCACCAAGTACTCCTCGCTGTACAGCGCGGCCAAGTTCGGGCTGCGCGGCTTCGCGCTCTCCCTCCGCCAGGACCTGCACGGCACGGGGGTGGGGGTCTCGCTGGTCCAGCCCGGCGCCGTACGCGACGTCGGCATGTTCGCCGCCACGGGAGCCACCCCGCCGACCGGTGTGCGCATGGTCTCCCCGGCGCAGGTGGTGGCCGGGGTGGTGCGGGCCGTCGAGCGCGATCTGTGCGAAGTCAACGTCGCACCGCTGGAGTTGAGGGTGCTCAGTGCCCTCGCCGGACAGTTTCCCGGTCTCGCGGAGAGGGCGCAGCGCGGCTCCGACGCCGAGCGCACCCTCAACGAGGTCGCGGCGGCCCAGCGGGAGAGGCGGTAGCCGCCTGCCTCGGTACCGCGGGGACGAGCCACCTGCATGCCGGGACCTGCCCAGGACATGCCGGCCCTGCTGCGCCAGCAGCGGCCCCCTCGCCCCGGCGGCCACCACGGTCGGCGGTCAGGGCTGGAGCCGCTGCGCCGTCGCCGCCCCGTGCGGGGCGTGGCCCCCGCCCGCGGTGAGTTCCGGCTCCGACCAGCTGCCCAGCAGGCGCAGCGCGTGCGCGGAGGGGCTGCCGGGCTCGGCCGTGTAGAGGTAGAGGGCCTGGTCCGGGTCGTCCGGCAGCGTGAGCGACTCGTATTCCAGGGCCGGTTCGCCGACGAGGGGGTGGCGGTAGCGCTTGGTGCCGTGGGTGTACGCGAACACGTCGTGGTCGGCCCACCACTGGCGGAAGTCTTCGTCGTGCACGGACAGCTCGCCCACCAGCTCGGTCAGACGGGAGTCGTGCGGGTGGCGCCCGGCGTACAGGCGCAGTGCCGCCACCGTGCCACGGGCAGCGGTGTCCCAGTCGGCGATCAGTTGGCGGGCGGCGGGATCGAGAAACAGGAACCGGGCGAGGTTGCGGTCGCGGTGCGGCAGCGCGTCGAAGTCGGTGTACAGGGCCTTGGCGAGGGGGTTGGCGGCGAGCACGTCCAGCCGGTGGCCCATGATCATGGCGGGGGTGTCGGTCAGGGAACCGAGGAGCCGCAGCAGTCCGGGCCGCACCCGCTGCGGCGGCACGGGGCGGCGGCGGGCCGAACCCGGCCGGGGACGGGCCAGGGCGAACAGGCGGGCCCGCTCGGCCTCGTCCAGGCGCAGTGCGCGGGCCACCGCCTCCAGCACCGACGCCGACACCTTCGGGTTGCGCCCGCGCTCCAGGCGTACGTAGTAATCGACGCTGATCCCGGCCAGCCGTGCCACCTCCTCGCGGCGCAGCCCCGGCACCCGGCGCCGCCCGGCGGCGTCCGGACCCAGACCGGCCTCGGCAGGACCGATCCGGGCCCTGCGCGAGCGCAAGAAGTCCCGCAGCTCACCGTTGGGCTCGCGCCCCGCTGACGTGGAGAAGCTCCAGGAGCTCGGCCTGGCCGACGCCCTGTGCCGCCAGGTCGACGTCACCGACCGGGACGCGGTCGAGGCCGCGGTACGCGAGGCGGAGGAGCGGTTCGGGCCGGCCGACGCGATCGTCAACAACGCCGGTGCCATGCTCTTGGGCCGTCTCGCCGACCAGCCCGCCGAGGAGTGGGACCGGATGATCGACCTGAACATCAAGGGAGTGCTGCACGGCGTCCGTGCCGTCCTGCCCGGCATGCTCGCCCGTGGCACCGGCACGATCTTCAACGTCAGCTCCATCGCCGGCCGCAAGACCTTCCCGAACCACACCGCCTACGTGGGCACCAAGTTCGCCGTCCACGCCATGTCGGAGAACCTGCGCGAAGAGGTCGCCCCGTCCGGCGTCCGCGTGGTGACCATCGCCCCCGGCGCCGTGGAGACCGAACTGCTCTCCCACACCAGCGACGAGCAGATCAAGAAGGACTACGAGGCATGGAAGAAGTCCGCCGGCGGCGCCCTGGACCCGCAGGCCGTGGCCGAGGCGATCGCCTACGCCTACCGGCAGCCGCAGAACGTCACCATCCGTGAGATCGTCCTCGCCGCCACCGGCCAGGAAGCCTGACCGGGGCAGCCGCCCGGCCGGCCTTCCCGGCCGGGCGGTGCGCGCCGCAGGCAGAACGGACAGCTCCACGGGAGACCCCCGGACCTGTCCGCGAGCTCTTCACTGACGGAGATGTCTCTCCTACGGGCCGTTACCCGTGGATGTACTGGTCGGCCCAGGCACTGATGATGTGGGCGGCGCGCTGCGCTTGTCCTCGTGCCGTCAGGAGATGGTCTGCTCCTTCGAGCGAGACGAAGCTTCGCGGGTGCCGCGCCTCGTTGAAGATCTCCGCGGCGTTGGCGATGTCGACGGTGTTGTCGGTAGGCGAATGCAGGACGAGCAGCGGCAGGTCCAACTCGCCGATCCGGTCCCGCAGGTGGGCCTTGCGGACGTCTTCGACGAAGGCGCGCTTGAGGACCAGGGTCCTCCCGCCGACGAACCACTCGTGCGACCCCTCGCTGAGCACGCGATCCACGACCGCGTCGTACTGTCGCTCGACGTGGCTGGGGTCGACCGGCGCCCCGATCGTGGCGACCGCGCGGACGCCGGTGGCCTCGGCCGCCGCGGCGAGGACGGCGGCGCCTCCCCACGAGTGCCCCACCAGCAGGTCAGCCGGAGTCCCCCGCTCCGCCATCATGGCCGCGGCCCGGATCGTGTCCTGGACCTTGACGGTGAAGGAACCGTCCCCCCAGTCGCCGTCGGAGTCCCCGATCCCGAGGTTGTCGAAGCGCAGCATGCCGATCCCCTCGCGTGCCAGCTGCTTGCTGACCCGCGACGCGGCCGGCGAGCCCTTGCCGAGCGTGAATCCGTGCACGAAGATCCCCCAGCCGCGGATCTCGCCGTCCGGCAGGTCGATCGCTCCGGCCAGTTCGGGGCCGACGACGCTCGGGAATCTTACTTTTTCGCTCATGTTCTGATCACCTAGGCAGGGGCTGTTCGTGGAGCAGGGAAGACCAGGGTGCCACCGGCCGGCACCCCGCGCGCGCTCCGGGCAGGGGAGCGGCGAGCGCGGTGCCTGCCGTGACCGGTGCGTCAGGCGGTCGGCTTCCGGTCGGAGGACCGCTCGGCGGTGAGCAGTGCGGTGATCTCCTCGGCGAGGTGCGGGCCGAGTTCGCCCCAGCCGTCCTTGTAACCGTAGACGCCGGCCAGGGTGCGGGCCTCGTAGTCGCCGTTCATGATCTCGATGTCGTCGGCCGTGATGAGTGCCGGGTGGGCGACGCCGACGGCCGCCGAGATCTTCAGCAGCTCCTTGCGGAGGGTGCGCAGGTAGACGGCGGCCCGGGTGGCCTTCGAGGTGGGGTCGAGGCCGCGGGCCAGCCACGGGTTCTGGGTGGCGATGCCGGTGGGGCACTTGTCGGTGTGGCACTTCTGCGCCTGGATGCAGCCGACCGACAGCATCGCCTCACGCGCCACGTTGATCATGTCGGCACCCAGGGCGAAGGCGACCGCGGCGTTCTCGGGCAGGCCGAGCTTGCCGGAGGCGATGAACGTCAGGTCGTCGGTCAGCCCCCGCTCGGCGAAGGCGCCGTAGACCCGGGAGAAGCCCATCCGGAAGGGCAGCGACACCGAGTCGGAGAAGGTCAGCGGCGCCGCCCCGGTGCCGCCCTCGCCACCGTCGATGGTCACGAAGTCGACACCACGGTCACCACGCGCCATCAGCGTGGCCAGCTCCTGCCAGAACTCCATCTCGCCCACCGCGCTCTTGATCCCGACCGGCAGGCCGGTCTCGGTGGCGAGCAGTTCGACGAAGTCGAGCATCGAGTCGACGTCGCCGAACGCGGTGTGCCGCGACGGGGAGGCGCAGTCCTTGCCGACCGGGATGCCGCGGATCTCGGCGATTTCCGGGGTCACCTTCGCGCCCGGCAGCATTCCGCCCAGCCCGGGCTTGGCACCCTGGGAGAGCTTGATCTCTATCGCCTTGACCGGGGCGCCGGCGACCACGTCCTTGAGCTTGTCGATGTTGAAGCTGCCGTCCTCGTTGCGGCAGCCGAAGTAGGACGTACCGATCTGCAGGACGAGGTCGCCGCCGTTGCGGTGGTACGGCGAGAGACCGCCCTCACCCGTGTTGTGCAGGGTGCCCGCCAGCGCCGCCCCCTTGTTGAGCGCCGTGATCGCCGCGCCGGAGAGCGAACCGAAGCTCATCGCCGAGATGTTCACCACGCTCGCCGGCCGGAACGCCTTGGCGCGCCCGCGCGGCCCGCCCAGCACCTTGGCCGACGGCAGTGGGGCCTGCGGGTCGTGCACGTCGGGCAGCGTGCCGGCGAACGTGCGCTGCTTCAGGTACGCGTGCCCCTGCACGTGCTCGACGTCGTTGTCGGTTCCGAACCCGAAGTAGTTGTTCTCCCCCTTCGACGACGCGTAGATCCAGGTGCGCTGGTCACGACTGAACGGGCGCTCCTCGTCGTTGGAGGTCACTATGTACTGGCGCAGCTCCGGCCCGATCGTCTCCAACAGGTACCGGGCGTGCCCGAGCACAGGGAAGTTCCGGAGCAATGCGTGCTTCTTCTGGACAAGGTCACGGGCGGCCACCAGTGCCAATGCTGTCGCGGTGGCCGTGGCGATGCTCCGGGCGCGCATAACGTTCCTCTCCTCCATGCTCGACTCCATCACCAGGCGGCGGAGTCGTCGTGCCGGGCTCGGGCCGCGGGCACGACCCAGCGGGCGTCAGCGTTCGTCGGAGAACGCCAAGTGATAGTAGGGGCTCACCCGGAAGGAGGGTCGCGGGTGGGGTGCTCTTCCCAGTGGTGGGTGGCCCGGGGCGCGCCGGAACAGCTGTGCACGGTGACGCTCGGGTGACACGGCGTAGCACCGAGTGCCGGCCGGGCCGGGCGGGGCAGAGGGAGATGGGCAGCGGCAGCCGTTCAGGACCTACGGGTGGTGCAGTACGTGCTCATGACAGCCATCCCTTCGGGGGGAGTTCCGTGATCGGTGACGGCGCGGCGAGCGGGATCCCCCATCGTGTCCTGGCGATTCGTGCCGCCTGCTCTGCTTGCTGATAGCCCTGATCGCCCCAGCCCAGGAGGGCGGCAGCTTGATTGGGGGTGGCCAGCAACCGGGCGAACTGTCGCCCGCTGGCCGGATCAACCAAGGAGGGCCCGGCCCCGGTGATCGGCGCGGCCAGTCGCAGTCGGGCGCACTCGCCGATCCCTCCGTAGACCTCCCCGGTGGCGTCGTAGACCCAGCCCAGCCGCTCCACCTCGCCGAGGGTCAGTTGCGCTTCCTCTGCGGCCTCGCGTACCAGGGCGGCTTCCGGTGAGGCGTCGGTGGGTTCGACGGTGCCGCCGGGCAGCATGGCCAACGGTTCTGCCGGGTCGATGACCAGCACTACCCGGCCGTCGGGGGCGAACAGCCAGCCCCACGCCTGCGGGATGGGGAGGTCTTCCGGGGCGCGGCCGGGGTGCCAGGGCCAGTCGCGTCCGGCCCGGGGCCGGGTGTGCACCTGGTACCGGTCCAGGGGTGGCACGGGGCCGACGTGCCGGCCTCCGCTGAGGTGGGCGGTGGTGCCGGCCAGGCGGGCGCGCAGCGCGGACAGCATGATCTGTGCGTCGACAGGTGTCATCCGCGCGGCCGCCGCCCGCGCGTCGAGGAACTCGTATCCGCTCAGCTCGTCCTCGGGCAGACGCATCCTGGCGATGTCTCGCGCAGTGAGGGTTCCGCCGTCCAGCACGTAGCGGACCTCGCCGGGGAAGGGCATTCCTTCGGTGCGGTCCGGGTGCCCGGGCGCGAGCCAGTGCACGGCCAGAAGCCGTCCCGGTGGCATCGACAGGCCGAGTTCCTCGTGGACTTCGCGCCGGCAGGTCTGATCGGGGCCTTCGCCTGCTTCTACGCAGCCGCCCGGCAGCAGCCACTGCGTGCGGTAGGTCGGCTTGACGAGCAGGACACGGCCGATCTCGTCGGTGAACAACGCCGCTGCGCCGAGCCAGACCGAATGCCTTGAGCGCGCGTATCCCTCATGTGACATCTCGGGTTGTCCGGGTGCGGAAGCCGAGGTGCTGCTGGCGGAAGTGTCCACTGATGCTCCTTCGGTAGGGGACGCTGGACGGGCCGGGGGAGCGGAGAGGCTCCGCCCCCCTCGGGCTATGGCAGGGCTGTCTGTTCCAGGTGGCAGATCGATCGGATATGGCGGGCGCGGGTGGCCGCCTGGAGTCGGGTGAGGGAGTGCGTGGACATTTCCTTCTTCCGGACGTCCGGTGACTTGTCGTCGACCTCAGTGTGCTCGTTCGGGTCCAGGACGATGCTGCCGATCTGCCGCCTGGTCAGCCGGCCACCGTCGACGATGAATCCGATCTCGTGGGTGGTCCGCTGACCGAGCGGGGCGCGCAGCACGCAGTTGGAGTGGGCGGTATGCCTCGTCGGTGACGAACAGGCACACCCGTGGACGGTGGCTTTGGGCGGAGTGGCGATGTACTGCTCGGGAGGAGGTCACGTTTCCCTCATGCTGTTTCCCCGGGGGACGGACGGTCGGCGGCCGACGCTGGAAGGAACTTGGCAGCCTTCGCCGCCAGTTGACGTTGGAGATACTGCTCCGCGTCGTCGGGGCGCATGCGAGCGAGGGAGACCATGCCCGTGATGATGACGTCGGCGACCTCGGCGTGGACGTCCTGCCAGGTGTGACTGTTGCCCTTGCGGGGGTTGGTGCCGCGGGCACCGATGACGGCTTGCGAGGCTTCGCCGGTCTCCTCGGCAATCTTCAGTACCTGCAGCGTCCACTGCTGTGCCTGATCCAGGCCGCGGTCGTCGTCGTGGGCGTCGAAGCGACGGGCAAGACGACCAACCGTCTCCCAGACGTTCTCCTCCACGGGGCTGGGCCTTGCCGACGGCGTCGTCTGCTCTGGCCTCGTGGTCATCGGCCGCCTCCCGCCTTTGCGAGGACCGCTGCTTCGGTCGTGGCCGGTGTGGCGGGGTACTGGTTGCCTGGCCACGGGAAGACCAGGCGGGAGGAGGTCTTGTCCAGGACGTGCCCGGCGGGGAGTTCGTGGTCGGGAGTGCCTGCGGGGTGCACGGTCATCTGCGGGTAGCCGGTCCCGCGCACGTGCTGGTCCCAGGACCGTACGCAGGCGGCCATCCGCTCCGCCAGCTCAGCGCCGGCCGGGCCGACGGCGTGCACGATGAACTCGGAGCGGCGCTCTTCCGGCGTCTCTCCGTCCTGGGCCAGGGCGTGAGTGAGGTAGGCCAGCGAGCCGTCCGCGACCGTGGAGGCGGCATCCGCGCCGCACGGGAGGGCGGCCAGGGCGGTCGGCCGGGCGCCGGCCAGCCGGCAGAACGCCGGCAGGGTGGTGGCCGCATAGAGCTGGAGGGTCTCGAAGGACTCCATCCCCGCAACGGTGACGCCAGTGGGCACCTCATGCCGCGGCCCTCGCAACGCCTCCTCCAGGCCGGCGGGATCCGGGGGCGTGCCGTCCTCGTGGCACAGCTGGAGTTCGCCACCGGCAAGGTCGATGACCGGGGTGCTGCGGGCGGCGGCCCCGCGGTCGCGGACGAATCCGCAGTAGGTCCAGTCGCGCGCGTGCAGCACGTCTTCGTGCCGCTGGAGGGCGATGGCGCGGGTGTAGCCGTGAATCTCCAGCGGCAGCACCAGATACCGGCCCTCGGCGAGCTGCTCTCGCCAAGCAGGGGCAATATCCCAGCAGTTGTAGGTGATCAGGCTGCCGTCGAAGCCACCGCGCGGCATGTACCCGGGCGCGCCCCGGCTGCCGTCGCCGAGCAGCACCGTCACCTGTCCGCGGCCGGCCTCTGCGGTGAACCGCCGGGTGCGTCGGACGACGTACGGGTCGACGTCCACGGTGACCACGCGACCGGCCGGGCCGACGACGTGGGCCATCAGTTCGGCGTTGTAGCCGCCGGAACCGGCCTCGAAGACCGTCATCCCGCGCTCCAGGCGCAGCTTCTCGATCATGTCGGCTTGCAGCCAGGGCGCGCTCACCGAACTGACCGCCGTCCCCGACCCGTCCCGGCTGGTGACCACGGCGAGGGCATCGTCGTAAGCGAGCCGCAACGGGCTTTCCGGGGTGAACCGGTGCCGCGGCACCGTCCTCAGCCCACCTTCGACCGCGGCGGAGGGAGCCCAGCCTCCGGCGATGATGCGCTCGGTCATCTCCTGCCGCAGGCGGACCGCTTCGGCCGGTTCGCCGCCGACTCCCGGAGGCGCGATCGCGTGCGGGTAGGAGTGCACCGGCGGCAGGCCAGGCAGGACGCCGGGCCACACCGCTTCCAGCGCGTGGGCCGTAGGTGCGAAGAGGGCTCCGAGGCCGGACAGGGCGTGCAGGTCGTGCCACTCCCACCGCCGGAACCGGTGCGGCTCGGGCAAGCCGAGCGTTCCGCCCCACCCGCTCATGCGCACCACCGCGGACAGACGCCGGACGTCCGCCCGGTCATCGTGGAGGACGGTCAGCAGGTGGGCCTCGCCGATGTCGGCCGTCAGGCCGGTCTCCTCGGCCAGCTCCCGCACCGCTGCCGCCTCGAAGGTCTCGCCGGCCTCGACGCGCCCGCCGGGCAGCTCCCACATGCCCCGCGTCGACCGGCCGAGCAGCACCCGCCCGGAGCCGTCGGTGACCACCGCACACACACCAACGACGGACTGCGGCTCCGGCCGTCCCTTCTCCACCGCGGCGCAGTCCCCCGCGGGGCCGCGCAGCACGAGAACCGCCAGGCCCTCCGCCTCGAACCGCTCCACCTGCGACCACCCCTCCGCCAGCAGGCTGATCTCCTCCTCGTCCAGCGCGATATGCCGCCGCTCCTCCGGCGTGATCGCCACCACAGGAGTGATCACCACCAGCGTGCCGAGCGGCCGCAGTCGCGCAGCGAGGCCGGCCAGGACTCGGGTGCGGTCGCGCAGGAAGGGGAACACCAGGCGCAGAGTGATCAGGTCGTAGCCGTCGTCGCTCAGCTCTGCCGGATCGTCATGCTCGATGTCCAGGCACAGCCACCGCACCCGCTCAGCGCCCGCGCGCTGCTTCCGGGCACGAGCCAGGGCGCCCTCGGCGAAGTCGACCGCATCGACGGTGTAGCCGAGCTCGGCGAGGAAGACGGCGAGTTCGCCGGTGCCGCAGCCCAGCTCCAGCGCACGCCCACCGTCCGGTGCAGGCGCGTGTTGGGCGAGCAGGTCTTTCTCCGAGTCACGCAGCGGACGGAAGCCGCGATCGTCGTCGTAGTGCCGGGACCAGTCGGCTCGGTCGTATGCCACAGGGCACTCCTGGAAGCAGTGGTGTACAGCGGTTTGGGGGGGGAGGGGACGGCTCGTGCCAGGGTGGGCGCAGGCGCAGTGGAGTGGTCGTGCGGTCGCGTCAGGTCAGGTGATGCTGCTGTGCCGGGTGTCCGGCACCTGGGCAAGCCAGGTGACAGCGTCCTTGCGGAAGCTCTGGTTGACCGGCACGAGGCCGGAGGCGTCATCCAGCGCCGAGAAGGTGATCGCGATGCTGCCGGCTCCGGCGTCGAGCGCGCACAGTTGGCTGCCGCAGTCCGGACAGAAGCCGCGCCGGGAGTCGGGCCAGGTGTAGTGCCAGGCCGGCTCGCCGCCGTCCCCGGTCCAGGTCAGGCCGCTCAGGGGGAAGGAGACCCAGGACATCATCGGGCCGCCCGACAGCCGCTGGCAGTGCGTGCAGCTGCAGGTGTGGGGACAGTCGGGGGTGCCGGTGACGGTGAACCGGATCCGTCGGCACAGGCAGCCGCCCGACCGCGGGGAACCGTCAGGGCTCGCACTCCATGCGCCCTTCTCTCGCGGTGGCGTGCTCATGGCTTTGCCTGCATGGCGGCGTCGCGGGGCGCAGGGAGTTGCCAGGCCAGTGCGCTCTCCCCGTGGCCGGCGCTCACTCGCTGCGTGCCGTCGGGCTCAATATCGAGCCGGTAGACCTCCGGCTCGCCGGCGTCCCGCCAGCGCAGGGCTGTCTGGTGGATCTCCGTCCAGATGTTCCGCGGGCCGGCGGCCGTGACCGCCCATGCGCCGGAGCCGTCCGGGCGGGCAGCCATCCAGGAACCGCAGCCGGGGGCGCCGATCACCAGGTCGCCTACGCCCCTGTGCTGCACCAAGCCCGAGTGCAAGGCGTCCAGCGCGAGCCAGAAACCGCGGGCCTCCTCCGGCGGCGGCACTTCACAAGACCGGAACCGTCGGACCTCCGCGCCGCCGTCGGCGAGCCGGGCCGCGATGCGCTCGCGGAACGCGGGGGAGAGGAAGATCTGCTTGCGGCCATGTGCCGCCCGGTGGGCGAACTCCACCGCCCGCAGGCGCGAGGAGATCCGACCATCCGGACCCCTGGAGACCACTGCCAGCGCGGGCCACGACGGCGAGTCCGTCGTGATGTGCATCAACAGCACACCCCCGGGCGCGAGTTGTTCAACCAGCACCTCGGGCACGGACGGGAGCGCGAAGGAGACAAAGATCCGGTCGTACGGCGCGCCTTCCGGCCAGCCGCATGCGCCGTCGCCACTCACCACAGCGGGCCGGAACCCGAGAGTGCCAAGCCGCGCCAGGGCGGCGACCGCGACGTTCCGGTCCCGGTCGAGGGTGACCACCGTCGTGTCTCCGCAGATGTGACAGGCCACTGCCGCAGTCACCCCCGCACCGGTGCCGACATCGAGCACCCTCTGCCCGGCCCGCAGATCCAGCTCTTCCAGTACGGATGCGGTCAGGCCCATCACGGTGGACATGGACGTGATCGACCCGCCGGAGCGGGCCCCGGTCGGCCGGTCCACCAGGGGTTCTCCGTCGTGCTGGATCAGCACGCTCTCGCCGCCGTACAGCACCGCGAGCAGCTCCTCACGGTCCCCGGGCTCGGACCAGTCCAGCAGGTCCCAACGCGGCGGGCGCTCATCGAGGGCGCTGCGGCGGACGTACGCCTGCGGCATCAGCACCTCGCGCGGCAGCGCGAGCAGGGCCTCGCGCACCGGGCCCGGGCCCAGGTTCTCGGCCGCTTCCAGCCGGGCGACCATCGCCGCCCGCGCTGATGCCGCACGGTCCGCGGACACCGATCCCGAGCCGTCTGTCCCGTCCGGTGGGGCAGGGCTGCACTGCCGTGGTGGCGTGGCGGTCCGGCCAGTTCCTTGACTTGTCCCCGTACTCATGACCAACCCATTTCCGTGTAGCGGCGCCCTGCACGGATGCCCTCGATGGCGGCGCGGGTGTACGGCACGGTCTGTGCCGGGAGACCGTCCGGAGACCACCAGCGCCAGCCCGTGCACTTGTCCGGCTCCCGGACTTCCGGAAGCCCAGACCACCGACGGGCCCGGAAGACCATCTGCATCCTGGGCCGGCTCCCGGGGGTGTCCACGAGGTGCACGACGTGGACGAGTTCGACGTCACCGGGCTCGATCCGCAGACCCGCTTCCTCGTGTGCTTCACGGGCGAGGCAGGTGAGGGCGGACTCCTGCTCGCAATGCCCGGCCAGGAAGTGCCACATGGACCCTGCGTAAGCGGAATCGGGGTGGCGCAGACCGAGCAGGACCTTGCCGTCGGCGTCCTCCAGGTAGAGATGGACACCGATGCCGTTGAGGACGGTTCCACTGCCTCCGGGCGGTGGGGAAAGGGGGGCGTGCCCGACCGGACCGCTGTGGCCGGCAGTCTCCTCGGCGACGGTCCCCAGGCTCTCGCGGTGGCGCAGTTGAGCGTGGCGGCGGATGAGGTCGCGGGTCGAGGAGGCCATGCGCAGGCGCGGTACGACCTCCGGCCGGAACCAATGCAGCATGACGCCTTCGGTCAGGTTCAACGTCGCCGGGTCACCGGCCCAACGGCCGGTGAAGATCTGGATGGGGATGGTCCCGCCGTCTCGGCCGCGAGCCTCCTCCACCGTGAACGGGGTGAGGTCGGGGAGTTCCAGACCGGCCTCCTCGCACAGCTCTCTTCTGGCCGTCTCCTCCAGGGACCGGTCCCCCGGTTCACGGCCGCCGCCGAGCAGGGACCACGATCCCGGTTCCCAGATTCCGGGGATGTCGTCCCGTAGGTGCAGCAGGTACTCGCCGTCCTCGTTGTAGATCAGCGTCGAGGCGTTCGCTCGTGGCACTTGGTGGGGCAGGGCCGCATCGGTCGGTGTGGTCTGTTCGGTCACGAATGCTCCGTCCTCGCTTCGGAGTTGGAGGTGGCGGTCCCGGCGCTCTGGTAGGCCGCTGCCTGGAGGGTGAACATCTGGGCGTAGTTGCCGCCGAGGGCCATGAGCTGCTGGTGTGAGCCGGCTTCGGTGATCCGGCCTTCGTCGAAGACGTAGATCTGGTCGCATTCGACGACGCTGGCCAGCCGGTGCGAGATCAGCACGGTGATCTGGTCGGCCCGCGCCTTGTTCCGCAACACCGCCTGGTAGACGGCGTGTTCGGCCTTGGGGTCCATGCTCGCCGTCGGTTCGTCGAGCAGGAGCACGGGAGCGTTCTTGTACAGTCCCCGCGCGACGGCGATCTTGGCCCACTGGCCGGCCGACAGCTCCTGGCCGCCCCGGAACCGTTTGGACAGCACCGCCTGCCAGGTGCCCGGCAGACCGGCGATGACCTGCTCGGCTCCGGAGGCCCGCGCCGCGTCCAACGCCCGCTGGGGATCGGTGTCGGTGAGCGTGCCGCGGGAGACCGTGAGGTTCGCCAGGGCGCTGAAGGGGAAGTGCACCGGGTCCTGGAGCACGGTGGCGACGCGGGTCTGCAGCGACTCGGAGTCCATGTCGCGCACATCCACCCCGTCCCAGCGCACCGTGCCTTCGCCCGCCTCGTACAGCCCGGCGATCAACCGTGAACAGGTGCTTTTCCCCGAGCCGTTGACGCCCACGAAGGCGACCGTCTCCCCGGCACGCAGCGTCATCGAGACACCGCTCAGGGCGGGCGCCTCCTTGCCGGGGTAGGTGTAGCCGACGTCCTCAAGGGTGAGGGCAGCGACGGTGGCGGGTGCGGTGAGCGCTCGCCGCCGGGGTTGCAGTCCTCGGCAGCGTTCCTGGAACCTCAGGAGGTCGTCCACCCACATGGCGTGTTCGTAGACCAGGTGCGCCACGTCCACGAAGCGCGTCAGCGCGGTCTGTCCGGTCTGGATCGCCAGGACGGCCCCGGCGCCGGCGGCCAGCGGCAGCCACCCGGCGGTCAGCATGGCTCCCAGGGCGATGTACGTGATGCCGGTACCGACCCCGCCCACGGCACGGCCGGCCAGCGTCAGCACGGCCGAACTCACCCCGAGGTGGGTGTCCTCCTCGGCGATCCGGACGGTCAGCCGGCGGTGCTCGTCCAGGATGGCGTTCTGGGCGGTGTCGGAGCGCAGTTCGGCGGCGGCGTCGCGCTCCAGCAGCAGCCAGGAGAAGACCCGCACCCGGCGCTGAAGGGCGTTCCACCGCTTGAAGCTGTGGAACCGCGCCCGCGCCGTGCGTACGGCGGCGGCGCCCACCGGCAGGACGGACAGCAGGAGCAGAGGGAGGAGGGCGGGGTGCAGTGAGGTGAGGACGCCGGCCGTGCCGATCAACCCGAGGAGCGTGGAGGCCAGGGAGACGACCTGGCCGACGATCTGCCGGGCGTAGAACAGACCGCGGTCGGAAGCGCGGTAGGCATCGTCGTGCCAGTCGGCATCGTCGACGACCTCCAGCCGGACATGCGCGGTCAGCCGCAGGAAGTCACACTCCAGCGCGGTGCGGATCTTCGGTGTCACCCGTGCCTGCGCGACGGCGACCCCGGCCTCCAGAAGCGCCCGTGCGGACAGGAAACCCACCACGAGCAGGATCTGCGGCACCGCGCTGCGGACCTTGTCCGGCGTCGGCCCGTGGCCGAACAGCTCCCGCAGCACGCCCACCGAGGCCGCCAGCCCGCAGGCCGCCATCGCCGCGGAGACCAGTTGCAGGACCACGACGGCCAGCGTGGCCGGACGGTCCGCCTGCCACGCCAGCCGGCCGATCTGCCCCACGATGCGCGGCAGCCGCACCAGGACCTCGCGGACCGTCGACTTGGCCGCGGCACCGTCGTAGACCGACCAGTACGCCTCCTCCAGCTCATCGGCGACGTCACCGTCCCCCGGTTTCGTGGGCTGCGTTGCCGGTGGAAGGCTCAGCGATTCCTGTCGGGGGCCGGGTAGGTTCGCGCGCTGCTGCGGTGACGGGGCTGTGGCTTCTTTGTCCGCGCTCATGCCCACCACCACGTATCGGGACGGGATGAGCGCGGTGCACGGCGAGAAGAGGCGTCAACTTCGCGCCTGGGCAGACCGGCCGCCGCGGGTGTGGGCTGCCGTCGTTCGAACCGAACAGGGCGATGCGCGGGGACGAGCGCAGACTTCATGGCTTCTCCAGAAGGCGGGGAGGGGTACAGGTGCTCTAAAGAACGGCCCTTTCTGCTCCCCGTAACGGGTGACGAAGGGGCAGATCGTGGAGAAATGTTCTATTTGGTGGCCGAGGGCAGACAGGGCCTGGATCCTGGGATGGGGGCGGCACTCGCACGGCATGTTTCATCCCTTCGTGGGATTGCCGCGCTGCGATGTGGCGCGGGACCGAGGCGTGGTGCGGGCATGCCTGGGTGGGCAGTGGGGCTGGCGCGCCGTTGCCCTGGGGCGGGGTGTTTCAGGATGTCGACGCACACCCTGCGACACCGCTTGTCAGCCAGGTCACCCAGTCGTCTGCGTCATCTCCACGGTGAGGCTCTGACCCGCCCAAACCATCCTTCGGGCGCGGTCGGCGGCCGTGCTCGGGCGGCCCTCCCTGACCCGGGTGTGAGATCGCGTCAGGTAGTTCAACGGCTTGGCCGGTGAGTGAGAAGACCCTGCAGCACCGGATCGGTGGCCCCGACGACGCCCCGTACACGTACTGGGCGCCGCCCTCGGGGCCACCTGGCGCAGGTTGTCTGGCCTGCTCCGACGGCACGCGGTCGGGGTGAGTCCGGTTTCGGGGAGGGATCCGTCGGCCCGGAAGGGGTCAGGCGAAGACGTCCTGCTGGTAGCGCCCGTCGGCTTCAAGCTGGGCGAGCCATTCCTGGGCGGTGGCGTCGTCGCTTCCGGTGTGGGCACGGTGGATGGCGGCGAGCGCCTCGCGTACGGCCGGTGCCATGCGGCGGCCATCACCGCAGACGTAGAGGTAGGCGCCGTTGTCGAGAGCTTCCCACACGGTGTCCGAGGCGGCGGCGATCGCGTTCTGGACGAACCGGGCCGGGTGGTCGGGGAGGGCGGAGAAGGCGGTGTGTACGCGGGCGATCCCGGACTGCTCCCAGGTCTGCATCTCCTCCCGGTAGAACCAGTCGTGCTCCGGGTGGCGGCAGCCGACGAAGACCTGGGACATGCCGACATGTGTGCCGCCGGCGTGCTGCCGGGCGCGCTCCTCCAGGAAGCCCCGCAGCGGCGCGATGCCGGTGCCGGGGCCGATGAGGACGAGCGGTGTCGTGGGGTCGGCCGGCGGCGCGAAGGTCGGCGACGGCACACGTACGTAGCCGTAGAAGACGTCTCCGGGCTCCAGTCGGCCCAGGTACTGCGAGCACAGGCCCCGGTGCTCGCCCTCGCCCGACAGCGCGGGACCTTCGACGAGTCCCACGGTCAGTCGCACGTGTCGCGGGTCGGCCAGGGGCGAGGAGGAGATGGAGTAGAAGCGGGGGCGGATGGGCCCCATCATCGCGAGGAAGTCCGCCAGCGGCAGTTCCACGGCGGGGAAGCGCTCCAGCAGGGTGAGCACCGGGACGCGCTTTTCGAGGATTTCTGTCCGGTAGCGCCGCTCGGCCTCCTCGGTTTCGGCCGTGTAGGTCTCCAGTTGGGGCCGGGTCCAGGGGCAGGGGGTGTGGTCGGCGAGGGTTCGTATCTGGGCGCGGGTGGCGACGTCCTGGAGTTCCAGGAACTGGGTCAGGAGGAGTTCCGCGGTGACGGGCACGCCCAGCGGCAGGTGCGTCCTGCCGCCCCCGGTCGCCGGGGTGAGCCGGAGCACCTGGTCGCGCTCGATGCCGAGTCGATCGAGGACACGGGTGACCAGCCCCGGGTCGTTCTTGGCGAAGACCGCCAGGTGGTTGCCGGTGCCGTAGTCGACGCCTGCCGGCAGTTCGACCGTGAGGGACCTCGCCGACGGCCGCGGTGGCTCGATGCTGAAGTCCCACAGTCCGGTCGGGTCGCCCACGAGTTCTTCATGGGCGACGACGGTCAGTGGGTACGCCTGCTCGGAGACGATCGAGGGGCGTACCTCGGCCTCACTGAGAAGTTCCACCTGGAAGCGCGGGCCGTCGTCCGCGGCGGTGTCGGCGGCGTACTCCTCCGCCAGCGCCGACCACAGGGTGTTCGTCCAGGTGGAGGCCATGCCGTCGAAGTCGCCCGAGGCGTCGACCTCACCGCGGTCGACCACCGGGGTGGCTCCGGCGGCCAGCAGCGCGGCGTCGATACGGCGCGGGAACGCCTGGTAGGTCGTCCACTGCGTGTTGCCGGTGCCCAGGACCGCGAACCGCAACCCGGACAGTGCGCCTTCGGGCAGTCCGGTGGCGATCAGCTCGTCGAAGCGCTGGGCGTTGTCGGGGGCCTTGCCGTTGTAGCTCGCGGCGACGGTGACGAGCAGGCCCTCGGTCGGCAGGTTGTCCGCCAGGTCGTCGAGTGTGGTCAACGTGGTGTCGAAGCCGGAGCGGCCGGCGCGGTCGGCGATCGTCTGCGCCAGGTCCTCCGAGCTGCCCAGGTTCGAGCCGTAGGCGACGGTGAGGCGCACGCCGACACCGCGGATCGCGGCCTCCTGTTCCGCACCGGCGGTCAGCGCGACCGGGCCCCGGTCGAAACTGTGGCGCTCATGCTCCCGGCGCGGCTGGATACGGACATGGAAATCGGACGGTTTGAAGGTCAGCGCCTCCTTGATGTGCATCTGGTAGTCGGCCGGGTCGGCGACGGCGAACTTCTGCAGCACGAGCGCGAGGGCGAGGCGGGCCTCGGTGAGCGCGAACTGGCGCCCGATGCAGGCGCGTTGACCGTCACCGAAGGGCTTGTAGGCGTGCGGGTGGTGCCCCGCCTTGTTCTCGGGAAGCCAGCGGTCGATGTCGAAGTCCTGCGGCCGGTCCCACGCCTTGGGGTGGTTGTGGAGCAGCGGGAAGACGATGCTTGTCTTCTGGCCCTTCTTCAGGCGGTAGCGGCCGCCGATGACGGTGTCTTGCAGCGCCACCTTGCCGATGAGCGGAATGGGCGACCACAGGCGGAGCGTCTCGTCCAGGACGCGCGGAATGATGTCCAGCTTCATGATCGTCTCGTAGTCGGGGACGGTGTCCCCGGGCAGCAGCCGGTCCACCTCCGCGTACGCCCGGGCCAGCACATGCGGGTTGCGCAGCAGCGAGTACAGCGCGAACGAGAGCAGGCCGCTGGTCGTCTCATGACCGGCGATGAGGAACGTCAGCGTCTGGTCCCGGATGTTCTCGTCATCCAACTGTTTGCCGGTGACCGGGTCGGAGGCGTCCAGCATCAGGCCGAGCAGGTCCCGTTCACCGGTGCCGATCCCCTGGCGGCGCTCCCTGATCACGTTGTCGACGAGTTCCTGCATCTGCCGGATGCTGTCCCGGTAGGACCTGTCCTCGCGCCGCTTGAGCCTGGTGACCAGCGGCAGTTGGGTCATGCGGCCCATGGACACGGTCAGTGCGTGCAGCATCGCCTGGAGGAAGGGGTCCAGGTCGTCGCGCTGGAAGGAGCGGAACCGGTAGCCGAATCCGGACAGGGCAATGGTGTCCAGGGTCAGCCGGGTCATGTCGTCGGGCACGTTGACTGGCTGCCCCGGTGAGCGCTGCCACTTTCCGACCAGTTCCTGCGCCACCTCCAGCATCTGCGGGAAGTACGCCTTCATCGACCGCTGGCCGAACGCCGGCATCAGGATCCGGTGGGCCTCGCCCCACACCTCCTCGTCATCGCGGGCGGTGAACAGCCCGGCACCGGTGTAGTCGCGGACGTGGGACAACGGCGGGTCGATCGGCTTGCCGAACCGGGCCGCGTCGCAGACCTCGGTGACCAGGTCGGGGTCGTAGACGAAGACCTGGTCGACACCGGCGATGTCCAGACCGTAGATGCCCTCGGGGTACCGGCGGCCCAGCTCGGCGAAGTACTGGGCGGGGCCCTCTGACGGGATCTGCAGG
Organism: Streptomyces lydicus; assembly: GCF_001729485.1. GTDB lineage: Bacteria > Actinomycetota > Actinomycetes > Streptomycetales > Streptomycetaceae > Streptomyces > Streptomyces lydicus_D. The sequence continues at coordinate 5,726,667 of NZ_CP017157.1, read as the reverse complement.
GTGTTTCCGACGAGTGGGGCTCCGGGCGGGGTCGGTATGGGGCGGAAATCGTTCATGAGGCACTCCTCGTCCGGAGGGAATCCGCGGGGTGGCGGTGAGGGCCGCGGCGGCAGCGGCCACGGGAACAGCGGCGGCCGATACGGCGGGACCGGCGTTTCCATACGCTGTATGGAACTGGCTCCAGTGATACCATACGTTGTATGGAAGCGCCGAGGAGGACCCCCCGGGGGACGAGGAAGAGGGACGTACCGCTCACCGAGGAGGGCATCTGTGCCGCGGCGCTGCGACTCATCGACGTCGACGGGGTCGAGGCGCTCACCATGCGCAAACTCGCGGCCGAACTGAACGCCAACCCGATGTCGCTCTACCACCACGTGCCGAACAAGGAAGCCCTGCTGCGCGGTGTGGCGAAGCTGGTCGGCTCCCGGTTCCGCACGCCGGAGGGGAAGGACCGACCCTGGCAGGAGCGACTACGCCAACTCGCCATGGATTTCCGCGCGTTGGCGCACCGGCACCCCAAGCTGGTGGCGCACACCTTCAGTCATCCCGACTTCATCCAGCCGGGGGACCCCTTCTGGCTGAGCCTCACGGACACACTCGCCGCTGCGGGAGTGCCGGAGCGCGAGATCTCCAGGGTGGGCGCTGCGCTGTGTGCGGTGTTCTCGGGTCTGTTGCTCACCGAACTGAACGGAGCGCTGCAGCGATGGGCGACCCTGCCCCCGTCGCCTGACGTTCACGGTGGGGAAGATGCGCGTGAGGTGGCGTCGGTCGATACGGACACGCTGTTCCGCTGCGCGCTGGATGCCGCGATCGCCGGCGTGGAGAGTCAAACGGCCGCTTCCGCCGCGGGCCGTGGAACCGGTGGCGGCAACTCGTAGAGCCCTCAAGGTTCGGAGAGGCCGGCTGCCCGTCGGTCACGTCGAGGGTGACGGGTTGGGTGCGGCTACTTCTTGGGGCGCAGGCGGTCCAGCGTTCCGGTGGCCAGTGGATGCGTGGGATCCACGGCGCCGACGATGCGGCGGCCGATCGTGGTCAGCTGGCGGACCTGCGCCTTGGTGAGTGCGTCGAAGACGCAGCTGCGCACGGCCTCCACGTGTCCGGGGGCCGTGTCGACGACCTTCTCGTAGCCGTCGTCGGTGAGGGTGGCCACGGTGTAGCGGCCGTCGGTGGGGTCGGGGTTACGGCGCATCCAGCCGCGCTTCTCCAGCCGTCCGACGACCTGGGACAGCCGGGGGAGGGAGCCCTCAGCGAACGCGGCCAGCTCGCTCATCCGCAGGGTGCGCTCGGGGACCATGGAAAGCCCGGCCATCACCTGGTACTCGAAGTGACTCAGCCCCGCGTCGCGCTGGAGCTGTGCGTCCAGCGCCGCGGGGAGCCGCATCAGCACGCTGCTGAGCGCGATCCATGCCTGATCTTCTTCATCGTCCAGCCAGCGGGGTTCCTGCGGGGTCTCCATGCTCGCGAGTATAACTTCACGCGTGAAGTGATCAACTTGATTGATGACTTGCATCTTAAAGTGCAGGAGCTTTAGCCTTCACTTAACTATTTAAGTCATTGAAAGGTGTTGATCACGATGGGTGTTCTGCTGTGGAGTCTCGCCGGCGTGCTCGCCGTGGCGTTCCTGGCGGCCGGGGCGATGAAGCTGTCCCAGCCGAAACAGAAGCTGGCGGCCTCGGGCATGGGCTGGACCGAGGGGGTGAGCGCGGGGACGGTGAAGCTGATCGGAGCCCTGGAGGTGCTGGCCGCCCTCGGCCTGGTTCTGCCGGCCGCGCTCGGCATCGCACCGGTGCTGGCGCCCTTGGCGGCCCTCGGCCTGGTGCTGGTCATGCTCGGCGCCGTGGTCGTGCACGCCCGTCGCGGCGAGGCGCAGATGATCGCCGTGAACCTGGTGCTGCTCGCGCTCGCGGCCGTCGTCGCGTGGGGCCGCTTCGGCCCGTACTCCCTCCGGTGAGCCATTCGGCGACTCGGTGACCGGTGACGCCGTCGACGAGTCGTCACGTGTCATCCGGTTCCGGCGCCGGTCACCGTCCCGCTCCGGCCGCCATGCGGCGGGCCGTCTCGTGTACCGACTGGGCGTGCAGTTCGAACAGCGTTCTCAGGTTGATGGCGTCCCCGGCGATCTCCCGCTGTACGAACAGGCCGTCGGCGCCCGCGATGGCGTACGTCGTGAGCGTGTGGATCTCGGCCTCGCCCAACTCGGGAAAGAGGGTCTGGAGCATCTCGGCGACCTTCCGGCGCGCGGTCCCCCTGACCTGGAGGAACACGGTCCGGCCTCGGGGCTCGGTGGGCCGCCGCTCCAGGGCGAGCATCAGGCCGAGGCGGAGGAAGTCGGGCGCGTCGACCAGCGACTTGGCCACCTTCGCGGCCATGACGGTGACCCGCTCCAGGGACGTACCCGTCTCCGCGCCCGGCAGTTCGACCGCGGCGAGCCAGCTGTCGAAGCTGCGCTCGATGACCGCGGCGATCAGGTCGTCCTTGTCCTTGAAATGCCAGTAGATGGAGCTCGCGGGCAGCCCGCACTTGGCGCTGACGGCGGCGATGGATGTGCCCTCATACCCGCGCTCACCTGCGATCTCCACGGCGGCGTCGAGGATGCGCTGTCGCGACTCCACTCCGTTCGCCCGCTTCCGGCGTGTCGTTTGGGGCCTGACCATGGCATTTCCCTCCTGCTTGCGCCGGCCTTGACCGTATCCGGCGTCGAGATTACTGTAGCGTTCATTCCAATTGGAATGAACGCTACAGCAAGGATCCGCGGCCGATGCGGCGAGAGTCGGGCGGCTGTTGAGGTAAGCCGCCGCCGAAAACGGTGCCGGAGACGCATGCGTGCGACGTTGGCGGTGATCGGGCACCCCGCGAGGTGACCGCAGTTGCTGGGCATGGGGCGATGGGCCCCAGGATCGTCGTCCCGGAGCGTGATGCCGAGGTTTCGAGGCGCGCCCGCTCCACCTGAGCGTCCTGCCGCCTTGGATGTCCCCCCGTGCGGCTGCCTTCCCCCTGTGACCTCACGCCTACGTCTGCCCAGCCGCCTCGGTGTCCCCGGCACCCGCCGACCCCGGCGGGCTTCGCCCCGGCCGACGCATCCCGCCCGACTACCGCACCACTCAGTGAGGACCGAGACCATGACCCCGCATACCGACCTGCCGACGATGCAGGAGACGACGTACGACATCGGCGGAAGGAAGATCTTTGCCGCGGAGGCAGGTGGCGGCCCGCCCGTGCTGCTGCTGCACGGCGGCGGCCCCGGCGCCTCCGGCGTATCCAACTACGCCCGCAACATTGCCGAGTTGGCCAAGGAGTACCGGGTCATCGTGCCCGATCTGCCCGGCTACGGGCGGAGCACCAAGGGCGTCGACGGTACCGATCCGTTCGGCTACCTGGCCGGCGGCATCCGCGGTCTGTTGGATGCACTCGGCCTGGACAAGGCCCACCTGGTCGGCAACTCCTACGGGGGTGCCTGTGCCCTGCGGCTGGCCCTGGACACCCCTGAACGGGTCGACCGCATGGTGCTGATGGGCCCCGGCGGGGTCGGCAACACCCGTGCCCTGCCCACTCCCGGGCTCAACAACCTGCTGGGCTACTACACCGGCGAGGGGCCCTCGCGGCTGAAGCTGGAGAGGTTCATCCGGAACTACCTCGTCTTCAACGCTGCCGACGTCCCGGACTCCGCCATCGAGGAGCGCTACCAGGCCAGTATCGACCCGGAGGTGATCGCCTCACCACCGCTGCAACGCCCCGCCGGGCTGCGCACCTTGTGGAAGATGGACTTCACCCGCGACCCGCGCCTGAGCCGGCTGCCCGTGCCCACCCTCGTCCTGTGGGGCGCGCAGGACAAGGTCAACCGGCCGTCCAGCGGCCGGATGCTGGCCGACCGGATGCCCAACTGCGATTTGTACCTCGTCGCCAACACCGGGCACTGGGTGCAGTTCGAGCGCACCGACCTGTTCAACCGCCTGTGCGGCGACTTCCTGGCCGGCCGCCGATGACCACACAGGAAACCCCCTCCGTCTTCGGTGCCGTCCGGCTCGGGTACCTCGTCATCGAGACCAACCGCTTCGCCGACTGGCGCCGCTTCGGCACCGACGCCATCGGCATGCACCACGACGCCCTCTCCCGCAACCTGATGCGCTTCCGCCTCGACGACCGGGAATGCCGCTTCCTCGTCCGGCGTGGCCCCGCCGAGGACGTCGTCGCCACCGGCTGGCACATCGGCGACCACGCCACCTTCGAACGCATCGAGGCGCGCATCCGTGCCCACGGTGTCCCTCTCGCCGTCGGCACCGACGAGGAGGCCGCCCTGCGCGGTGTCGAGCGCCTGCTGCGTTTCCCCGGGCCCAAGGGCATCACACAGGAGATCTGCACCACCCCGGTGAAGTCGGCCGAGCCGCTGTGCATGCTCGCCTCAGGCTTCGTCACCGGCGACGGCGGCATGGGGCATGTCGCGCTGACCTCCACCAAGCCGATGCAGACCCGGAGTTACTTCCACACCGTCTTCGACGCCCGCCTGACCGACTACATCGACGAGACCATCAGCGGCATCAAATTGAAGATTCGTTTCCTACGCGTCAACGAACGCCACCACTCCATCGCGGTCGCCGCCACCCGCGGCCTACCGATCGACCCGATCCGCACCCGTGTGCAGCACCTCAACGTCCAGGCCGCCACCCTCGACGACGTGGCCCGGAGCTACCAGCGCGTGCACGAACTCGGCTTCGACATGGCCCTGTCCGTCGGCCAGCACACCAACGACAAGGAACTCTCCTACTACGCCCGCACCCCGTCGGGCTTCGAGTGGGAGGTCGGCTGGAACCCCGTCGTCATCGACGAGACCACCTGGGAGCCCACCACCCACCAGGGCATCAGCACCTGGGGCCACCTCCCGGTCGGCCGGACCATCATCGACAAACTCGCCCAGTTCGGGGCCGGTGCCCGCTCCCTGGGCCGCCCGGAGAGCACGGTTCCGTCGCTGAGCGGCGCAGGCGTGTCCGGTGTCTGACGAGTCCATTGCCCGATCACGTACCGGAGCGCAACGCACGTGACAGCCCCAACGCGGCGGTTCGCACCGCCGGAGCGAGCTGGGCCGGCCGGAAGCGGCTGCGGGGCACGGCGACCGACAGCGCCGCCACCGCCGCCGCCCCGTCGAAGACGGGTGCCGCGATGCAGCTGACGCCCAGGGCGGCCTCTTCCTCCTCGTAGGCCAGGCCGGCGACCTGAGCCTGCTCGATGGCGGTGCGCAGCCTTTCCGGATCGGTGACCGAGTGTGGCGTGAGGCTGGGGAGGGGGGCGCCCAGCACCTCCTCCGCCAGCTCCGCGCCGGAGAAGGCCAACAGTGCCTTGCCGACGCCGGTGCAGGTCAGCGGAAGCCGACCGCCGATCCGGGAGGGCAGCCGCAGGGCGCCATGACCGTGGATGCGCTCCACGTAGACCACCTCGTGGCCCTCGCGCACCCCCAGATGCACGGTCTCGTGCGTGGCCTCGAACAGGTCCTGCAGAAAAGGCAGGGCCGCCTCGCGCAGATCATGCCGGCGCGGCACGAGCGAGCCGAGTTCGAAGAGCTTGCCGCCGAGCCGGTAGCTCTCCGCTTCGCGTTCGAGCAGACCGAGCCGGACCAGTTCGCCACACAGTCGGAACGCCGTGGTCTTGCTCAGACCTGTACGCACAGAGAGTTCCGTGAGACGGAACGATCCACCGTCCGGTCGGAAGCAATCCAGGACAGCCACCGCCTTGTCCAGCATATTTCCCTGCGCGTTGTTCCGTGTCATGGAACATATTTTGCCGTCACTCACGACGCGCGTCTATACCTGGCATGCGTCACAGCGACGGCCGGCATCCCCGTACCGAGCCCCTCACCAACTCCGCTCCCTTCCGGAGGTAATCCGCATGCCCCTCCCGCAGCCCCTTCGCACTGCTCCCGACAGGGGCGCAGCATGAACGCCCACGCGTCCGCCGGTGCGGTGGCCGAGGTGGCGGCCGTCCTGGACGAAGCCGCCCGCGCCGGCGTCCCGTGCCCCCCGGTGCGTCATCTGCTGCCCGAGGCGGACGTCGCGACCGCCTACGCGGTGCAGCGCCTGAACGTCGAGCGCGGCATCGCTGCCGGCCGGCGCCCGGCAGGCCGGAAGATCGGCCTGACCTCGCCCGCCGTGCAACGGCAACTCGGTGTTGACCAGCCTGACTTCGGCGCCCTGTTCGCCGACATGGCGGTGCCCGAGGGGCAGCTGATCGCCCCGGGCCGGCTGGTGCAGCCGAAGATCGAGGCGGAGGTCGCCCTGGTGCTCGGCGCGGACCTGCCGCACCGGGACCCGACAGTCGCCGACCTGCTGCGCGCCACGGCGTTCGCCCTGCCCGCGCTGGAGATCGTCGACAGCCGCATCGCCGACTGGGACATCAGCATCGTCGACACGGTCGCCGACAACGCCTCCTGCGGCCTGTTCGTCCTCGGCGGCACCCCCGTACCGCTGGACCGCGTCGATCTGCGCGACGTACGGATGACCCTGACCAGGAACGGCGAGACCGTCTCACGGGGCACCGGTGGCCACTGCCTGGGCAGCCCGCTGACCGCCGCCCTCTGGCTCGCCGCCACGCTCGCGGGCATAGGGGAGCCGCTGCGAGCCGGCGACATCGTCCTGACCGGCGCGCTCGGCCCGATGGCCGTCGCCACCGAAGGCGACGAATTCACCGCCCACATCGAAGGACTCGGCACGGTCACCACCGCGTTCGCCGCCGCCACGGAAGGAACCGGAGCATGACCACGAAGGTCGCCGTCATGGGCTCGGGCAACATCGGCACCGACCTCATGATCAAAATTCTGCGGCTCTCCGACTCCTTGGAGATCGCCGCCATGGCCGGCATCGACCCCGACTCCGACGGCCTGGCACGCGCCCGACGGCTGAACGTCGCGACCACCCACGAGGGCGTGGACGGCCTGGTCGACATGGCCGAGTTCGCGGACGTGTCCCTCGTCTTCGACGCCACATCCGCCGGCGCGCACCGGCGCCACGACGAGGTCCTGCGCCGACTCGGCCGCACGGTCGTCGACCTCACTCCCGCCGCGCTCGGCCCGTACGTCGTGCCGCCGGTCAACGGCGACGCCCATCTGAACGCGCCCAACGTCAACATGGTCACCTGCGGCGGGCAGGCCACCGTCCCGATAGTGGCCGCCGTCGCCGCCGTGGCCCCGGTCCACTATGCGGAGATCGTCGCCTCGATCTCCGCGCGCTCGGCGGGTCCTGGCACGCGGGCCAATCTCGACGAATTCACCGAGACCACCTCGTCGGCCCTGGAGCAGGTCGGCGGCGCGGCCCGCGGCAAAGCCATCATCGTCCTCAACTCCGCCGAACCGCCTCTCGTCATGCGGGACACCGTGCACTGCCTCGTCGGCGACTGCGACGACGCCGCCGTGACCGCCTCCGTGGAGGAGATGGCCGCACGCGTCCAGACGTACGTCCCCGGCTATCGCCTCAAGCAGAAGGTGCAGTTCGAACGCGTCGCGATCGACAGTCCCCTGCGCTCGCTCCTTCCCGCGGCCTTCCGATCCGGCCAGGCCGCCAAGGTGTCGGTGTTCCTCGAAGTGGAGGGCGCCGCCCACTACCTGCCCGCCTATGCCGGCAACCTCGACATCATGACCTCGGCCGCCCTGCGCACCGCCGAGCGCATGGCCGCCCACCGCACCACGAAGGTGGTCTCCCCGTGACCGCGCACCGGCCGAACACCCTGTACCTGCAGGACGTGACCCTCAGGGACGGCATGCACGCCGTCCGCCACCGCTACACCGTCGAACAGGCCCGCACCATCGCCGTCGCACTCGACGCCGCCGGAGTCGCCGCGATCGAGATCGCCCACGGCGACGGCCTGTCCGGCTCCAGCATCACCTACGGCGTCGGTGCCCACACGGACTGGGAGTGGATCGAGGCCGTCTGCGACGCCGTGACCCACGCGGTGCCCACCACCCTGCTCCTCCCCGGCGTCGGCACCGTGCAGGACCTGCGCCGAGCACACTCCCTCGGCATCCGCTCGGTGCGCGTCGCCACCCACTGCACCGAGGCCGACATCTCCGCCCAGCACATCGCCGCCGCCCGCGACCTGGGCATGGACGTGGCCGGCTTCCTGATGATGTCCCACATGGCCGCACCCGCCGAACTGGCCCAGCAGGCCAGGCTGATGGAGTCCTACGGCGCGCACTGCGTCTACCTCACCGACTCGGGCGGCCACCTCACCATGGACGGCGTACGCGACCGCGTCCGCGCCTACCGCGACGTCCTCGACCCGTCCACCGAACTGGGCATCCACGCCCACCACAACCTCGGACTGGGCGTGGCCAACTCGGTCGCCGCCGTCGAGAACGGCGTCACCCGGGTCGACGCCTCCCTCGCCGGCCAGGGAGCCGGCGCCGGCAACTGCCCCCTGGAGGCGTTCGTCGCGGTCGCCGAGCTGATGGGCTGGGAGCACGGCTGCGACCTGTTCCCCCTGATGGACACCGCCGACGACGTCGTACGCCCCCTCCAGGACCGCGAGGTGCGGGTGGACCGCGAAACCCTCACCCTCGGCTACGCGGGCGTGTACTCCAGCTTCCTGCGCCATGCGGAGACGGCCGCCCAGTGCTACGGCATCGACGCCCGCGCGATCCTCATCGAGGTCGGTCGCCGCGGGCTGGTCGGCGGCCAGGAAGACCTGATGACCGACATCGCCCTCGACCTCTCCGCGGCCCCCACAACGGCCTGACGCGAAGGGACCGCACGGTGGCGGGCGGTCAACGCGCCCCACCTCATCGCCCTCGTCCGCGCCGGAGCGATGCTCCTGGCCGCATCACGTGAAATTCGTCCTCTCGTCCGGCGTGCCCGGGTTGGGCCGTGTATTGGGCTGTCCGGGTGATAGTCGAGTCAAGACGGTGGTGCTCCATTGCCCATTTCGGGTTAATGGAGGTGACGATTTTCCGGTGGGTTGCCCATCTCTCCGGGGAGAGATGGGCAACCCCTGCGCTGCGCCGGTGCGTGGTGCGTGTCGGTGTGTCCTCTCTCTGTCCCGGTGTGCAAGCGGTAATCCGGTTCGGGTATTCCGGCGCTGCGCGACGCGGGCCCCGGCGGGAGTGCTTGGGCAGCCCTCTCAGCTGAGAGAGGTGTGTCATGGAATCGACTACAAGTTGGGTGGCAGCTCCGGAGGTGGCCCGCGGGGTTCGGCCGGTTGTACCGGCCCCTGGATCCGAGGTGGCCGCTGTACGGGAGCTTGCGGCCGCGCCGTTGAGTGCGGCGTTCTCCACGGTGACGATCCCGGCGGGCACGACCCCGCTGGCGGTGGCGGTGGCGCAAAACGGCAACGTCTACGTCGGCAACGCCAATTCGGCCAATGTGACGGTGATCAGCAGCACCACGAACACCGTCCTGGCCACCGTCCCCGCCGGCTCGGACCCGGCCATGATTGCGGTGGCGCAGAACGGCAACGTCTACGTCACCAACCAGAGCTCGAACAACGTGACCGTGATCAGCAGCGCCACGAACACGGTCCTGGCCACCGTCCCCACCGGCGGCGGCCCGTTCGCGCTGGCGGTGGCGCCGAACGGCAACGTCTACGTCGCCAACAGCATCTCGAACAACGTGACGGTGATCAGCAGCACCACGAACACGGTCCTGGCGACCGTCCCCGTCGGCGCGGTCCCGGACGCGGTGGCGGTGGCGCAGAACGGCAACGTCTACGTCGCCAACCGGAACGCGAACACCGTGACGGTGATCAACAGCGCCACCAACACCGTCCTGACGACCCTCCCCACCGGTGGTTTCCCGGGCTATGCGGCGGTGGCGCAGAACGGCAACGTCTACATCGCCAACCAGACCTCGAACAACGTGACGGTGATCAACAGCGCCACGAACACGGTCGTGGCCACCGTCCCCGCCGGCTCGGTCCCGGGGGTGATCGCGGTGGCGCAGAACGGCAACGTCTACGTCACCAACACCGTTTCGAACAACGTGACGGTCATCGACAGCGCCACGAACACGGTCCTGGCCACCGTCCCCACCGGCGGGGGCCCGTTCGGGGTGGCGGTGGCGCCGACCGGCAACGTCTACGTCGGCAACAGCAATTCCAACAACGTGACGGTGATCAGCAGCACCACGAACACGGTCGTGGCCACCGTCCCCGTCGGCGCGTTCCCGTTCTCGGTGGCGGCGGCGCAGAACAGCAACGTCTACGTCACCAACGCCAATTCGGCCAACGTGACGGAGATTTCGCCGCTCACGGTGACGACCTCGCCGGCGTCGCCGGTGTGCGGGCAACCGGTGACGTTCAACATTTCCGGGGGGACTCCGAACGGGACCGCGGTGGTGAACTTCGGAGACGCCAGCTCCACGGTCACCGTCCCCCTGGACGCCACCGGGAGCGGGCAGACCACCCACACCTACACCGCCGGTATGTTCACCGCGACCGTGAACGGCAATCCCACCCCCGTCACCGTGGGCACCAACCCCACGACGACGGCGCTGTCGGTGACGCCGAACCCCTCCACCTGCGGGCAGAGCGTGACCGTATGCGCCACCATCACCCCGACCACAGGCACCACCACCGTGCCGACCGGCACGGTCACCTTCACCCTCCCCAACAGCCAGACCCAGGTGGTCCCCGTCAACGCCTCGGGGCAGGCATGCTTCACCACCACCGCCCTGACCACCGGCACCCTCACCGCCACCTACAGCGGTGACAGCTGCTTCACCGGCTCCCCCGCCAGCACCTCCGTCACCGTGAACCCCGCCCCCACAACGCTGACCGCGCAGCCAGGCACGATCCGGCTCCGGTTGACCCCGCTGCCCGAGTTCTACATCCCCACCCTCAGCGCCACCCTGACGACCACCTCGGGGATGCCGGTGGTCGGTCAGCCGGTGACCTTCACCGCCAGCACGCTCTTCGGCCCGGTCAACCTCGGCACCGCCATCACCGACGCCAACGGCACCGCCACCATCCACAACGCCGTCGTCCCCGTCTTCGCCGTCGCCACCCCCTTCTACACCGCCACCTTCCCCGGCACGGCGTGCTACACCGCCGCCACCGCCCACGGCATCCTGCTGTTCGTCCCCTGATCTCACCGGCTCCGAAAACCCCACGTCACCTGGTCTGCTGCGACGGGAGAAGCACGCCGTGGCCCAACCGGCCGAGCCGGCAGACCAGTCGGGGGGCTCAGCGGCACGTGTGGGCTCCAGCAGGAAGGGCGGCAGAACGACCCGACTCCGCGCTCGCGAGCCGCGCTTCCGCCACCGCTCGCCGCCGTCAGGTGGCGGTGCCGTCGCCCCCGTCCGCCCCTTCCGTCATATAGCGCTCCAGCCAGGACGGAAACTCCGTCAGGTCCGCCAGCACCACCTCGGCACCGGCGTTGCGCAGCTCCGTGGCATCGCACGGGCCGGTGGCGACCGCGACGGACAGCGCGCCCGCGGTGTGCGCCCCGACGACGTCACCGATGTGGTCGCCGACGTAGACCTGCGCATGGTGCTTGCGCAGCGCCTCGGCCTTGCCCGCCGCCCACAGGGAGCCGAAGAGGGCGTCCACGTCGAGGCCGAGGTGTTCCAGGTGCAGCTTGGCGTTGGGCTCGTACTTCGCGGTCACCACGATCGCCCGGCCGCCCGCCGCATGGATCGCGTCGATGGCCTCCCGGGCACCGGGCATGGCGGGCGACGCCGCGACCGCGTATTGCGGATACAGCTCGCGGAAGAGAGCGGCGGTCTCCGCCACTCGCTCCTCGGGGAACCAGTGGCGGATCTCGTGCTCCAGCGGGGGCCCCAGCCGGCTCGCCGCGAGGTCGGCGTCGATGAAGGTGCCGGTCCTGGCTGACAGCTCCTGATAGACGGCCCTGATGCCCGGACGCGAGTCGATCAGCGTCATGTCGAGGTCGAAGCCGACCGTCAAGGAGTGTGCAGCCATGCCCGCCATTGTGCCCGCAGCGGCAGCCCCGGTCAGGGAGGCGCGACCCCGGCCCCCTCAGCGCGGGACCCGCCGCAGCCGCCACACCAGGAAAAACGCCGAGGCAACCGCCGCCACCCGCACGATCCCCGGCAGCCCGTCGGCCGTCTCCTGCCCCAGGACGGCCGGTGTCAGGACACCGACTGGGCCGGCACGGACCGAGGCTCGCCCACGCCGGAGCCGCGGACGAGATTGCCTTCCTGGGCCCGGTGTTCATGGACGAGTCGGACGGCCATGGCGCCTTCCCCCGCGGCGGAGGCGACCCGCTTGACGGACCCGCTCCTGACGTCACCCGCGGCGAAGACACCCGGCAGCGTGGTCTCCAGCATCAGTGGCCCACGCCCGAGTGGCTCCCAGATGTTCTCGTCGGCCGCTGCCCGGGCGTCGGCGCCGGTGAGCACGAACCCCCGCCGGTCCAGCGCGACGACGTCCTTCAGCCACTCGGTGTGCGGCCGGGCGCCGATGAACACGAACAGGGCGCGGGCCGGCAGTTCGTGACGGTCGCCGGAGGTGTTGTCCTCCACGGTCAACGACTGCAGGATGCCCTCCCCGTTGACCTGGCGCACTTCGGTGTGGGTCAGCACCTCGACCTTCGGATGGCGTGTCACCTGGTCCACCAGATAGCGTGACATGTCCTTGCCGAGGTCGCCGCTGCGGACGATCAGATACACCTTGGGTGCGTATTCGGCGAGGAAGAGCACCGCCTGGCCTGCGGAGTTGCCCCCGCCGACCACGGCCACGGGGTCCATCCGGCACAGGTTGGCTTCGTGGAGGGTGGCGGCGTAGTAGACGCTGGAGCCTTCCAGCCGGTCGATGCCGGGGACGTCGAGCCTGCGGTAGTGCACTCCCGAGGCCAGGACGATGGTGGCGGCCCGGATCTCGGAGCCGTCCGCGAAGGTGAGGGCGTACCGGCCGTCGCGCGGTTCGAGCGAGGTGGCCTCGGCGGGGACGGTGAGCTGTGCGCCGAATTTGCGGGCCTGGAGCACCGAGCGTTCCATGAGTTCGCCACCCGAGATCCCGGACGGGAAGCCCAGATAGTTCTCGATGCGCGAGGAGGTGGCGGCCTGGCCTCCGGTGGCCATGGCGTCGACGGCTACGGTGACGAGGCCGTCGGACGATCCGTAGACGGCGGCGGCGAGCCCGGCCGGGCCCGCGCCGATCACCACCAGGTCGTATTCACCGTCGCCGTGCGCAGAGGTGGGGAGCCCGATGAGGCGGGCGAGGTCCGCGATGCTGGGATTGCGCAGTATTTGCTCTTCCTTCCAGATGACGACCGGGGTCTCGTCCGGGCGGATGCCGAACCGGCGCAGCAACGCCTCGGCTTCCTTGTCCTTCTCCAGGTCGATCCATCGGTGGGGTAGCCGGTTGCGGGCGGCGAATTCACGCAGTCGCAGGGTGTTGGGGGAGTAGCACGAGCCCAGGATCCGGAAGCCGGCGCCCAGGCCGATGAGCAGGGACCGGCGGCCGAGGTAGGCGCGCAGAATCAGGTCCCCGAGGGCCGGATCGCGCGCCACCAGGGCCCGCTGGCGCTCCACCGGGACCGCGAGGACCTGGCCGGGCTCGCGTACCACCGCGGTGTCGAACGCCGTCTGCCCTTCGAGCAGACCGAGTTCCCCCAGAAAGCGGCCGGGGCCGTGTACCGCCACGGTGCGTTGGTCGGGACCGCCGTAGTCGTGGATGATCTCGACCATCCCGCTGACGATGGCAAGGAACTCCGCGCACGGTTCGCCCTCGCGGAACAGCACCTCGCCCCGCCGCGTGGGGCGGTACTCGCCGTACTGGGCCAGCGCATCGAGCTGTTCCGGCGTCAGCCGGGGGTAGGCTCCGTGCTGATCGGGGGTTTCGGTGGGTACCCCGTCCGGGCCGGCGGCAGTCATCAGACCACGGCCTCGTGGACGTAACACCAGCGCCAGTTCTCTCCCGGTTCGAGGGGCTGCACGATGGGGTGGCCGTCGTTGGCGGCGTGCAGACGGGCGTGTTTGAGCGGCGAGGAGTCGCAGCATCCGACGTGTCCGCAGGTCAGGCACAGCCTGAGGTGCACCCAGGGGGAGCCGAGGCGCAGGCACTCCTCGCAGCCCCCGGGTGTGCGCGGCGTCACCGGGCGCACGAGCGACAGGTGCCAGTCGCTTTCGGTAGTCATGATGGTCGTCCTTCCTTGGCGGACGGGCTCAGCGGCGACCCGCGATGGTCTCCTCGACCCATTGGCGCAGCACGTGGGCGGGGGCGGCGCCGGCCTGTCGCGCGATGGTCTCTCCCTGGTCGAGAAGGAGCAGGGTCGGCACGGCCTGCACCTGGAATCGCTGGGACAGCCTGGGGGCCTGGTCGACATCGACCTTGACGAGCTTGATCTTTCCGGCGAGCTCGCGGGCGACCTGTTCCAGTGCGGGGCTGACCATGCGGCAGGGACCGCACCAGGTGGCCCAGAGGTCGACGAGGACGAGGGGCGCCGCCTTGTCGGCGATCTCCGTGAAGTCGTCGTCGCCGGCATCGACGATCCAGGGCAACGGGGTACCGCAGTTTCCGCATTTGGGACGCCCGTCCCCCGCTGCCGGCACCCGGTTCTTGCGGCCGCACGAGTCACAGACGACCGTCATGCTCCGGCTCGTTGTCACCGTGCTCACGCAGCCATTCCGTGGTCGGCCGGGGCCGGCCTGTCGTACGTCACCACCAGTTCACCGTTCTGGGCGTCGACCCGGATCGCCGAGCCGTCCTGTACATCGCCGCGGATCAGGGCCCGCCCGACGAGTGTTTCGACCTCGTGCGAGATGAAGCGGCGCAGCGGCCGTGCCCCGTAGACGGGGTCGAAGCCCTGCTGGGCGATGAGCTCGCGGGCCTGCTCGGTGAGTTCGACGGTGATCTGGCGTTCGGCCAGGCGCCGGCGCAGGTCGTTGAACTGCAGCTCGACGATGCGCTTGATCTGGTCCATGCCCAGCGGCTTGAACAGCACGACGTCGTCGACGCGGTTGAGGAACTCGGGGCGGAAGTGGCTTCGCAGTTCGCCCTCGACCAGGGCCCGTGCCTCGGGTTTGATCTCGCCCTCGGGGGTCACCGCGTCGAGCAGATGGGCGGATCCGATGTTGGAGGTCATGATGACGACGGTGTTGCGGAAGTCGACGGTGCGGCCTTGGGCGTCGGTGATCCGGCCGTCGTCGAGTACCTGCAGCAAGGTGTTGAAGACATCGGGGTGTGCCTTCTCGACCTCGTCGAACAGGACCACGGAGTAGGGCTTGCGGCGTACCGCCTCGGTGAGCTGG
The DNA here is from genome assembly GCF_001729485.1 of Streptomyces lydicus. GTDB lineage: Bacteria > Actinomycetota > Actinomycetes > Streptomycetales > Streptomycetaceae > Streptomyces > Streptomyces lydicus_D. The sequence goes on along the minus strand of NZ_CP017157.1, from coordinate 5,711,482 downwards.
CCGCCCTCCTCGTAGCCGACGTATCCGGGCGGCGCTCCGACCAGTCTGCTGACGGTGTGCCGTTCCTGGTACTCGCTCATGTCGAGACGGACGATGCTCTCCTCGGTGTCGAACAGTGCCGCGGCCAGCGCCTTGGCCAGTTCGGTCTTTCCGACGCCGGTGGGGCCGAGGAAGATGAACGAGCCGATGGGACGGCGCGGGTCGCGGATGCCGGAGCGGGCCCGGATGATGGCGTCGGTGACCAGCTTGACGGCCTCGTCCTGGCCGATCACCCGCTCGGTGAGGATCTCGTCGAGCCGCAGCAGCTTCTCCCGCTCGCCTTCCTGCAGCCGGGTCACCGGGATGCCGGTCCAGGCGGCGACGATCTCGGCGATCTCGTCCTCCGTGACGACCTCGCGCAGGAGCCGGGTATCGCCCTGCTTGGCAGCGAGCGCCTCCTCTTCGGCGGCCAGCCGGCGTTCGAGTTCGGTGAGTGTGCCGTAGCGCAGTTCGGCGGCGCGATTGAGGTCGTAGGTGCGTTCGGCCTCCTCCGCTTCCTGACGCACCTGTTCCAGTTCCTGACGCAGCTCCTGCACTCGCCGGATGGCCTGGCGTTCGGCCTCCCACTGGGCGTTCATGGCGTCTGCCTCGGCGCGCAGGTCGGACAGTTCGCGCCGGAGCTCCTCCAGCCGCTTACGGCTGGCGGCGTCGGTCTCCTTTGCGAGGGCCGCATCCTCGATCTCCAGACGGGTCACCCGGCGGGTGATCTCGTCGAGTTCGGCCGGCATGGAGTCGATCTCGGTGCGCAGCCGCGCGCATGCCTCGTCGACGAGGTCGATGGCCTTGTCCGGCAGGAAGCGGTCGGAGATATAGCGGTGGCTGAGGGTGGCCGCGGCGACCAGCGCGGTGTCCTGGATCTTCACGCCGTGGAAGACCTCAAGACGTTCGCGCAGGCCGCGGAGGATGGAGACGGTGTCCTCCACGCTCGGCTCGTCCACCAGGACCTGCTGGAAGCGGCGTTCGAGGGCGGCGTCGGACTCGACGTGCTTGCGGTACTCCTCCAGCGTGGTGGCGCCGATCATGTGCAGCTCACCGCGGGCGAGCATCGGCTTGAGCATGTTGCCGGCGTCCATCGCGCCCTCGGCGCCGCCGCCGGCTCCGACGACCGTGTGGAGTTCGTCGACGAAGAGCAGGATGCGCCCCTCGGCGGCCTTGACCTCGCTCAGCACGGCCTGCAGCCGTTCCTCGAACTCACCACGGTATTTGGCGCCCGCCACCAGCGAGCTCATGTCGAGGGAGAAGATGGTCTTCTCGCGCAGCCCCTCGGGGACGTCGCCGCGGACGATCCGCTGTGCCAGTCCCTCCACGATGGCCGTCTTGCCGACGCCCGGATCGCCGATCAGCACGGGGTTGTTCTTCGTCTTGCGGCTGAGGATCTGGGTGACGCGGCGGATCTCCGCGTCCCGGCCGATCACCGGGTCCTTCTTGCCGCTGCGCGCCTCGGCGACCAGATCACGGCCGTACTTCTCCAACGCCTCGTACGCGGCCTCGGGGGTCGCCGAGGTGACCCGCTGGTGGCCGCGGATGCGGGTCAGCGCGGACAGGAAGACGTCCTTGGTGATGCCGTGTTCCTTGAGCAGACGTCCCGCCGCGGTCCTGGAGCCCTCATCGGCCAGTGCCAGGACGAGGTGCTCCACGGACACATATTCGTCCTTGAGCCGCTTGGCCTCCTGCTCGGCGGTGTCCAGCAGCTTGGCCAGCCGCTGGGTGACGTACACCTGGCCGGGTGTGGCGCCGGGTCCGGTCACCTTCGGCCTGCGTGACAGCTCGCCCATGAGCGAGGCGCGCAACGCCTTGGTGTCGGCGCCCGCTTGGTCGAAGAGCCGCGGCACCAGCCCGTCCGGCTGGTCGAGGAGGGCGAGCAGCAGATGCTCACCGTCGACCTCGGTCTGGTCCATCCGGCCGGCGATCGTCTGCGCTTCCTGAAGGGCTTCCTGGGACTTCTGGGTGAGCCGGTTCATATCCACGATTCATCACTCCTCGAGCCGGCGTTGCTGCGTCTCAACGCGGCCTCCAGCTCGCTGATCCGGTCGAGCAGATCGAGCACCAGACCGAGGGAGGCGTAGTTGAGGGGGAGCCCGGCCCGTAGCCGTTGGATGCGGGCGAGAGTTGCGGGCGCGCCCGGGCCGAACCACAGCCGCCCGCTGTGGTCGCGGGTGGCGTCGACCAGGCCGAGGGTGACGAACCGCCGGACGAGATCGGGGTGGAGTCCGGAGCGCCGGGCCACGACGTCCAGGCTGAGTCTGTCGACGGGAGCGAGGGCGTAGTTGCGGACAACGACGTTCAGGGCCCGCTGCTTGTCCGGCGCCGTCGGCCGGCGATGCCCGGCCTCCGGCCCGGCGGCAGCGCGCCGTGGATCATGGGTCATCCTGGCTTCCTCGGGTCGAAGGTGGACACGGCAGCCAGCTCCTCGAAGAGCTCACGCTCCCGGTCGCCGAGTTCGGGCGGCACCATGATCCGGACCTCCGCGTAGAGATCTCCGTTGGCGCCACGGGGGTTGGGCATGCCCTCGCCGCGCAGCCGCAGCCGGCGGCCGCTGGACGAGCCCCTGGGAACGGCGACTTTGGCGGTGCCGCCGGGCGTGGGTACCGGTACCGTCGCGCCGAGCGCCGCCTCCCAGGGCGTGACGGGAAGCGCGACGTGGATGTCCCGGCCCTCCAGGCGGAATCGCGTATCGGGCTTGATCCGTACGCGGAGGTACAGATCTCCCGGGGGACCGTCGTCGCTGCCCCTGCCGCCTTCCCCGGCCAGCCGGATGCGCTGTCCGTCGACCACGCCACGTGGGATGTTGACGTCGTAGGTCCGCTGTCCGCCGGGCCCGGCGAGGGTGATGCTGCGACGGCCGCCGTGGTAGGCATCCTCGACACCGAGCTGGATCTCGGCCTCCTGGTCGGCCCCGGGAACCGGGCCCCAGCGGCCGCCGCCTCCGCCGCGGCCGTACATCCCGCCGAACAGGTCCTCGAAGCTGATGCCGGAGCCGTCGAATCCCTCGCCGTAGTCGGTGAACCGGACCCGGCCGCCGCCGGTGGACCGGCCGCGGCCGCGGGCTCCCGCCCCGGCCCCCACGCCCGCTCCCACCCGTTCTTCCCAGTCCTCCGGGATCTGCCGGAAGTCCTCGCCGAAGCGGTCGTAGCGCTTGCGCGTCTTGGGGTCGGACAGCACGCTGTACGCCTCGTTGAGCTCCTTGAACCGTTCCTCGGCCTCCGGGTCCTTGTTGATGTCGGGGTGGTGTTTGCGGGCCAGCTTGCGGAATGCCTGCTGGATGTCGTCGGAGCTCGCGTTGCGCTGCACCCCGAGCACGTCGTAGTAGTCCCGTGCCATGGGGCGTCACTCCTGCCGCTTGCTGACCATGACGGCCGCGGGGCGCAGCTGCCGGTTCCCCTCGCCGTAGCCGGGACGCACCACCCGCACGACGGTGTTCGGCTCGGCCTCGGGGTCGTCGACGATGCCGACGACCTCGTGCACGGCCGGGTCGAACGGCACTCCGGTCTCCTCGTAGCGGGGATACCCGAGCCGGCGGAGCACGTCGACGGCCTGGTCGCGTACGGCCTTGACGCCTTCGACCACGGCGGACGGATCGGATCCGGCATGGGTGAGCGCCAGGTCCAGATTGTCGACCACCGGCAGCCAGGCCGCCGCGGTGCGGGCGCGTTCCTCGTTCCGTATGGCGTCCAGTTCCTTGGCGTGGCGCTTGCGGAGGTTGTCGAGGTCCGCGAGGGCGCGGCGCCAGCGGTCCTGGAGTTCGTCGAGGGCCGCGGCGTGGTCGTCCACCTCCGGCTGCTCCGGGGGCAGGGCCTGGCTCAGCTCGTCCTGGGGCGTCGTCGGCTCCTGTTCGGTGGACATCGCCGCACCTCAGCTCTTGTCGAATTCGGCGTCGACCACGTCGTCGTCGGATCCGGCAGTGCCCGAAGCACCGCCTGCCCCGGCGCCCGCCGTGGCCCGCTCCTCCGCGGACGGGCCCGCGCCTGCCTGGTGGGAGGCCAGTGAGGCGTGGATCTGCTGGAGTTCGGAGGTCAGCGACCTGACCTTGTCGAGCGGCGCTTCTTCCTTGACGGCTTCCCGGGCGTCGGTGACGAGCATCTCGGCCCGTGCCTTCTCGTGCGCGGGTGCGGCGTTGCCCAGCTCGTTCAGCCGGCGTTCGACCTGGTAGGCAACGGCGTCCAGCTCGTTGCGGGCGTCCACCGCCGCGCGCAGCGCCTGGTCCTCGCCGCGGTGCGCTTCGGCCTCCTGGACCATCCGCTCGACCTCGCTTTGGTCGAGGTTGGAGCCCTCGCTGATGGTGATGCCCTGCTCGGCGCCGGTGTCCTTGTCACGCGCGGTGACGTTCAGGATGCCGTTGGCGTCGACGTCGAAGGTGACCTCGACCTGCGGCTCGCCACGAGGCGCGGGGCGGATGTCCTTGAGCTGGAAGCGGCCCAGGACGCGGTTGTCCTTCGCCAGCTCGCGCTCTCCTTGCAGGATGACGATGTCGACGGCCCCCTGGTTGTCCTCGGCGGTGGAGAAGGTCTCCGTGCGGCGGACCGGGATGGTGGTGTTCCGCTCGATGATCTTGGTCATCACACCGCCGCGGGTCTCCACGCCCAGCGACAGCGGGATGACGTCGAGCAGCAGGACGTCCTTGACGTCGCCCTTGAGCACCCCGGCCTGGATCGCGGCGCCCATGGCCACGACCTCGTCGGGGTTGACGCTCATGTTCGGGTCCTTGCCGCCGGTCAGCCGGCGGACCAGGTTCTGGACGGCGGGGATGCGGGTGGAGCCGCCCACGAGGATGACCTCGTCGATATCGGCCTCGCTGATCTTGGCGTCGCCCATCGCCTGCTTGACCGGTTCCATGGTCCGCTCGACCAGGTCGGAGGTGATCTGGTCGAACGTGGACCGCATGACCGTCTCGGTCAGATGCTTCGGGCCGGCGGCGTCCGCGGTGATGAACGGCAGGCTGACCTGCGTCTGGGTGACCGAGCTGAGTTCGGTCTTGGCCTTCTCCGCGGCCTCGAAAAGCCGTTGCAGGGCCTGCGGGTCGTTCCGCAGGTCGATGCCGTTGTCGCGTTGGAAGTTGTCCGCCAGGTGGTCCACCAGCCGCCGGTCGAAGTCGTCACCGCCCAGGTGGCTGTCGCCCGCGGTGGACCGGACCTCGACCACCCCGTCGCCGACGTCGAGCAGGCTGACGTCGAAGGTGCCGCCGCCCAGGTCGAAGACGAGCACGGTTTCGTGCCCCTTCTTGTCCAGCCCGTAGGCGAGGGCCGCCGCCGTGGGCTCGTTGATGATGCGCAGGACCTCCAGTCCCGCGATGCGCCCGGCGTCCTTTGTCGCGGTGCGCTGGGCGTCGTTGAAGTAGGCGGGGACGGTGATGACGGCTTCCGTCACCTTCTCGCCCAGCTGCTTGGCGGCGTCGTCGGCGAGCTTGCGCAGGACCAGTGCGCTGATCTCCTCGGGCGCGTACAGCTTGCCGCGTACCTCGAAGCGCGCATTGCCGTGGTCGTCGGCGACCACGTCGAAGCCGACGGCCTTCGCCTCGTCCGAGATCTCGTCGTAGCGGCGGCCGATGAAGCGCTTTGCCGAGTAGATGGTTCCCTTGGGGTTGAGGATCGCCTGGCGGCGGGCCAACTGGCCCACGAGCCGCTCGCCCGAGTCGGTGAACGCAACGACCGAAGGGGTCGTGCGGCTGCCCTCGGAGTTCGGGAGGACCGTCGCCTCACCGCCCTCCCACGCGGCGATCACCGAGTTGGTGGTTCCGAGGTCAATGCCGACTGCCTTAGCCATGGGGATACTCCTTCATCGCAAGCCACGGAAGTGTTCGCGCGCCCTGTGCCGCGGGGTCTCACTTCTCGGTGTCGGTGGTGCCGGCCGCCGCGCTCCCGAGCCGGTCGAGCAGCTTGGCGGCCTGATCGGCCACCTCGGCGTCCGCCACGACCTCGTACCGGCTCGGCTGCATCGCGCTGACCGATGCGAAGTCGCGACGCCCGCGCTGCACGCCGTGCAGAAGCAGTCCGAGCAGCGCGCCGATCACCGCGCCGAAGATCAGCCCGTAAAGGGCCAGCAACAGCGACGACAGCACCGGGTTGAGCCAACTGAGCAGGCCGAAGAGCCAGCCGATCAGTGCACCGGGGAGCGCTCCGGATGCGGCCCCGCTCAGCGCCGCCCTGCCATATCCGATACGGCCGACAACTTGTTCGACGAGTTGCAGGTCGTGGCCGATGATGGCGACGCGTTCCACCGGGAATTCCTGGTCGGACAGGTAATCGACGGCGCGTTCCGCCTCCGCGTAGGTGGCGTAGGACGCGATGGGTCGACGATCCTGCTGGCTCATGTCCCCTCCTCCCGGCGACATGCCACTGCTACGGGTTCACGGCTGACCGCTTCAGTCTCGCCATGGCGGGCGACCCGCGGCCTGCGCCTGCGGGGCCGAAATCCGTAGGCAATCTCGGTCTGCCAGGGTGAGCTGATCGAGCCCGACATTTCGGACAATGTCGGCGCCATTGGGTACTGTGGATACCGGGCGGCTCCCTTAGAAAGGCCCGTGATCCCACCATGGCCACCACGTCGGGCACGACGGGCCGGTCCCCCCGGAGCAGCTGGGGCCGCGAGCACCTGGCGAACCTGTACAGCCTTTTCGTGCTCTCGATGATCATGAATGACGCGCCGGACGAGAGCGACGTCCTGACGCGGGCCCTCACCGCCGTCGGCACCCTCGGTCCGTGCCGCGCCGAGGCCGCCTACCTCACGCTCGACAACGGCCTGACCCGCACACCCGCCGACTGGCCCCACGCCACCCGCCACCTCGATGCCCAGGTCCGGAGACTGGGCGGTCAGGGTGGGCCGGTCACGGTGCCGGACCGGGAATGGGGCTGGAGCCTCGCGCTGCGCAGCACGGCGGACGCCATCGGCCACCTGGTGGTCAGCGCACCGTCCCGGCCCACCGATGACGAGTACTTCCTGCTGCGGGTCCTGGCTCAGCAGACCGCGGCGGCCCTTACACAAGCCATGGCCCGGCGCACGGAACGCGACCGTGAACAGCAATTGCGGCAGCTCAGCGAGGACCGCGCGGCCACGAACGCCCGGCTCACCACGTCCGTCTCCGAACTGGAGCATCAGCGCTCCGTCCACGAGATGCTCAGCGACGCCTCCGCGCACGACGACGGCGTACAGGGCATCGCCGAGGCCCTCCACAGGCTCACCGGCTACCCGGTCGCCATCGAGGACCGCTTCGGCAATCTGCGGGCCTGGGCGGGCCCGGGCCGCCCCGACCCCTACCCCAAACCCGAGGCGACCCCGCACGAAGAGCTTCTGCAGGATGTGGCCCGCCGACAGCTGCCGGTGCGGGTGGCGGAACAGGTCATCGCGCTGGCCCAGCACCGTGGCGAGGTCCTCGGCACCGTGGCCCTGATCGACCCCGAAGCAAGCGCCGGCGAGGAAGAACGGTTCGCCCTCGATTACGCCAGCACTGCGCTGGCCCTGGAACTGGCCCATCTGCGCAACCTCGCCGAGGTGGAACTGCGGCTACGGCGCGAACTCGTGGACGACCTGATCACCGGCACCGACGACGCGAGCGCCTACGCCCGGGCCGCCGCGGTAGGCCATGATCTGCACGGTCCGCACTATCTCGTCGCCGCGCAATGGACGGGCCGGCCGGCCGACGACACCTTCGTGCAAGCGGTCGGCAGGTCGGCGGCCGGGCTGCGGATGCGGTCACTGCTGGCCAGACGGTCCGGGATGGCCGTCCTGGTACTGCAGGGCCGTCCCCAGGCGAAGGCCCTGCACGAGGCAGTGGGCCGCGAACTCGGCTCGCCCACCGGCTCGATCGGTGTGGGCGGCCGCTGCGACACCCCGAGCGAGATCCCCCGCTCGTTCCAGGAAGCGCTGCGCGCCCTGGAGGTCCGCCAGTGCTCACAGTCCCCCCACGGCGCCACGACCTTCGACGAACTGGGTCTCTACCGCATCCTGGGGTCGGGCGGCGGCTACCGGGAGGTCGAGCAGTTCGTCCGTGAGTGGCTCGGCCCGCTCCTGGACTACGACGCCGGACACCACTCGGACCTGGTCCAGACCCTCTCCCAGTACTTCGAGTGCGGTGGCAACTACGACGCCACGGCAGCCGCCCTGGCCATCCACCGCAGCACCCTGCGCTACCGGCTCCAGCGCATCCGCGAGGTCAGCGGTAGTGACCTCGGGGACGTCGACAGCCGGCTGAACCTGCACGTTGCCACCCGGGTGTGGAAAGTCCTGGGCGGCTGACCCTGACCAGGAGGCGAGCGATGCACCGGCGGACAGCGGACGCTCCCGTGGCCGCTGTCGCTCACCTGGGCGGGGTACCACTGACTCCCGGCGACCACATCTGTGCCCTGTACCGGGGGCGTGCCGAGCGGGACCAGCTCATGACCCCCTTCTTGGCGGAGGGCCTGAGCGCAGGGCACATCTGCCTCCTCTTGGGCACCGAGGGCGACGGCGGTACTTTTCGCGACGTCTTGGCCTCTCACGCCCCCGCGGTGGGCGGGGGCGGCAACAGCCTCCAGATCAGGGGCCCGAACGAGTATCTGCGGGACGGGACCTTCGACGGAGACCGCACACTGGCCCGGCTCTCCGCATGGTCGGACGAGATGTTCCCGGCCGACAACGACACCTGCGCCCGGCTCGCCGCCGATATGAGCTGGGCCCAGCCCTTGGTGCAGCCCGCCTTCGTCGAGGACCTGGTCCGGTACGAGATGCACGCGACCCGGTGGCTGCGGTCGCATCCCCAGGTGGGGATGTGCATGTACGACCTGGAGATGTTCCACAGTGACCTGATCGTCCCACTGATCAAGGCCCATCCGAAGGTCTGGCTGAACGGCATGATCATGGAAAATCCGTACTTCCTCGATCCCGACGAGGAGACCGGGCCACCGGCCTCCGGGGAGACCTGACACCGCTCACCGCGCGGCTCCGGCCGTGCGCACATCCCGCCGTCCGGTTCCGGCACGAAACCCCGGCTTGCCGCACGGAACGCGGCGCTGCCTATCCGACGTCCTCGGGTGGCGGAGCCGAGCCGTCACCGCGCCCCCGCCGGAGTTCCTGTTCCTCTTCCGCCTCTGCCGCCGCTTCCTCCGGTGCCGGTCGCTCCTGCCGGTTCTCCCGCGCCTCCCGGACCGACTCGACATCCCGTTCCAGCGGTGTCGTGCCCAGCGCGGCCGTCAGCTCCTCCAGGGCCCCCAGCAAAAGTTCCGCGCCACGCCGCACCACCGGATCATCACCGTCGTCCGCGCCCTCCCAGGCGTCGAGCGCCGCCGCTACCCGCTCCCATCCCGGGGCCCGCCGCTCGCGTACGTCCCGGGCCGCACGCGCGGTGTCCGCCCGCAGGGCCGCCGCGAACAGTGCGGCTTCCGGGACGGGCCGCACCCCTGGCCCTGGCAGATGGGCCTCCAGAAGCATCGCCGCCCGCCCCATCGACTTGAGCGCCTCATACGCGTCCTGGGCCGCACTGCGGGTCAGTCCACGATGCTTCACCGGCTCTTGCTTGGACCGCTCGAAAGCCTCGTCCCACGCGGCCTCCTTCTTACGGGCGGCAAGCAGTGCCTGCCGCACTTCCGCGCGATGCCCGCCGCCGGGATCCGCGTAGCTGCCGACCACCGCCGCCGCGTACCGCCCGTTCGCGGCGAGCCAGTCCGCGAGACGGTCCAGCAGCCGCGGGGTCTCCCAGGCCGGAAAGACCACATAGGCCAGCATCGCGAGCGCACCGCCGAGCAGGGTCAGCAGCACTCGGTCCCGCACCGTCTGGTGCCACTCCGCGCCCCCCATCCCGAGCAGGAAGACGACATACGCTGCGGCGAAGGACTGCGAGACCGCGTACCCGGTGTGCATCAGCAGGTACATCAACCCGGCTGAGAACACGGCCAGACCGCCGGACAGATATGCGCCCGGGTGAGCCAACTGCACCACTCCGGTGGCCAGGCCGACGCCTACGAGAGTGCCGGAGAACCGGGCCACAGCACGGGAGTAGGTCTGGTGGAAGTCGGGCCGCAGCACCATGACGGAGGTGATCGGCACCCAGTAGCCGTGGCCCAGCGGAAGCGCATTGCCGAGCAGGTAGCCGAGGCACGCCACCCCGGCGAGACGTACAGCGTGCCGGAGCACAGTCGAGTCCCGGGTGAGCTCGCGGCGCATCGCACGCAGCACGACCGGCACCATCCGGAACATGGTCGGACGCACCAGTGCCGGGGCGTTCGCCGCGTGGGTGCCGCCGCTGTCCGCGGTCTCCACGACCTCGCGCAGCAGATCGGACAGCCGCACCGCTGCCAGCCGCGCCGGCCCCCGCAGCACCTCGTCCTCCCCGCTCCGGAGGGCCTCCATGGCTTCGGAGGGCGCCCGGACCGGGGTACCGCGGCGGATCGAGTGGGCAGCGGCGTCCAGCACCTCGCCGGCCGCCTTCAGGAGTTCCCGCGCCCGGTCGCGTTCCGGCCCCTCCGCCGGAGCGCCGACCCGGGGGTCGGCGAGGGAGGCGAGGACCGGGCGGATGCGCTCGGCCAGGCCGCGGGGGCCGTGCAGGGCGGCGGGCCGCCGGCGCGCCTGCCACGGCGTGACCGCAGCGGCGTCGCGGGCCGTCATCATCGGTTCCGGGGCGAAGGGGGCCACCGGGTCGTGCCGCAGCCGCCGGGCGTAGTCGGCCACGGCGGCGAGGGCGCAGGCGAGCGCATCCCGGTGCGCTCCCCAGCGGCGGATCGGGAACAGCAGGATCAGCGTCGCTTGCACCACACCGCCGAAGGCGATCACCGCGGCTTGCTCCAGCGCCTGCACCACGGTGGTCGGCAGGGTGATGGTCACCAGCATGATGCCGATCGTGGTGGCCGCGACGATCCCGGCGGTCGAGCCCGCGGCCCAGGCCATTCCGGCGCCGAAGGACCACACGGCGAGCAGCAGGAGGAACGGCACGGGGTGCGCCCCCGCCAGATATCCCAGGAAGGTGCTGAGCGCCAGGCCCACGCCGGCGGCCAGCGCGAGCACCTTGCGCGGGCGCCAACTCCGCTGGAACGTGGCGGTGCCGGCCGAGAAGGCTCCGAACGCGGCGGACGCGGCATGGGCCGGGGAGGCAAGCCACAGCGCGAGCCCGATCACGGTTGCCACTCCGGCCGCGGCGCGCAGTGCGACCAGCGGTTCGAGCCGGGTCCTCTCAATGGTCAGTCCGGAGCGCACGATCAGCCCCAGCGCCCGCAGCCACGTCACGGCGCCGAGCTTAGGGCGAGGCCGGGGCCGTCCGCCGTCAGCCGCACCGTGCACCCGTCCACGTGAGCTACCACGCGGTGCCGCCCGGGAGCGAACCGAGGAGTCCGGCCGGAACGCCGGGAAGTTGCGGGCGAATCAGTCGGCCTTCTCGTAGGGCGCGGTGAGGGGGAGTTGCAGGATCGCCGCGTAGTGGCGGGTGCCGGGCGGTGCGGGGACGGCAGGCGGGGCATGAGTCCGGCTCAGGAAAGTTCTTCCAGCATTCCGTGCACATGAGCCACGGCAACCTCTATGTCGGTGTGCTTGTACTGCCCGGCGCGTGACTCCGCGGAGAGGATTCCGCAGCGGTGCACTTTCTCGAAGTCGCCATAGGGGAACTTGTACCGGCCTTTGTTCTCTTCTTTTTGTTCGTCGTCTTCGCCGAGGTACCACTTCCGGTATTCGGCGAAGCCGTGCTGCTCCAGGTAGCGGTTCTCCTCCTCGGCCGAGGGGCGGTGTTCGCTCCACTCGTCCCGGTCGTCGAGGACCACCCGCCGTTCCTTGACCAGCTTCTTCGCATGCTCAAAGGCTCGTGCGTTCAGCTTCACCACCACGAGGCTCACACCTTCCACGCGTTGCCGTGCCACGGGACTGCGGGAAATCCGCCGGGAATGGCGCTCACCGGGGGAGGAGGGGATAACGCTCGGTTGCCTGACTGTGCACCCCTGTATCAGCGGCGGATGATTCGCCGGTCCGGAGCATCCATGGCTCATACGGCGAGGTAACGCTTCGCGTCCTCTTGTTTACGCCATTCTACGCCGCCGACGGGCGGCTCTCGCGGCCAATTCCGGGAACGTTCCGATCGCTTGGCCTGTCAGGTGAAACAAACGCCATGGCTTCGGCCTGGCATGCGCAGGCGTGCCCCGGAGGTGTCTGGAACCCTGGGACTGGCATTGCGCGCCGGTGGGCGGACCGCCGCCGGTGTGGAGTAGTCACCGAGGGTGAGGAGGCGAAAGCCATGACCGTGATGGGCGTGTCCAGGTTCGAAAGGTTCTTCCGTGCCGCCGCAAGTCTCGACGTGGACAAGAACGATCTGAAGCGGTACAGCGACTTCGTCGACGGCAAGCTCTACGACCTCCTGCTCGTCGCCCAGGCCGCGGCCAAGGCGAACGACCGGGACATCGTCGAGCTGTGGGATCTACCGATCACCAAGGGGCTTCAGGAGAGTATTCACCGGTTCCGGCAGCTGGACGAGGAGGTCGAGCTCAAGCCGATCCTCGAGCAGTTGGCCACGCACCCCCTGCTCGACCGGGCACCCAGTGAGGAGACCGAGGCCCGGTACCCGGAGATCATCGGCGGGCTGAGCGTGGCACTCGCCGAAACCTTCAAGATCATGTACCCCGACGTCAAAAACCCCCAGACCAAGCACTGGGAGGGCGCGACCGCCATCTTCGACCTGCTCCTGTAGCCGGCCCTGCCCGGATTGCGCAGGTCACCCCGCCAGGGGCCAGAGCCCCCCCGCCCGGCTCGGCGAGCGGCGGCCACGCAGCTGTGGAGGGTCCGCCCGGTCACCCGTTCGACAGCACGCCGCGCCTGTGGGCCGGGGCACCCTGTGACGGCTGAGGAAGTCCTTCCGGTGGAACGTCGAGGGGATCGAACTGCTCATCCTGGCGGGGCTGATCCTCGTGATGGCGACAGCGGCGTACGTGTGGCGGCGCTCGACGCGGCCGGGAGACTACTTCCCGCTCCAGGAGGCGGGGCGCTCCCCGTCGCCGGAGCTGTCATCCCCTCGGTGCGCGGGTCCTGATCCGTGGTCCGCCAGGTCCAGAACCTGTGCGTGGTCGTCCTCCACATCGCACCCGTCCAGCGCGGTGGGCGTGCAGGTCCCCGGAGACTCTCCGAAGCTGGATCAGGCGGTTATCTCTCACCGAAATGGAGACGTCATGAGCATTGCCGTAGTGCCACGGCCCGGCATGGGTGGTGCCTCCGCCGAATGAACGAGTGAGTTTCCGTGCCCCTCGGGCTTGCGCTCAAGAAACCGCACCCCAAGGTCCCACGGCGTCACGGCGAGGGCGGAAAGTCCCACCTGACCGTGCTCCAGGGGCTGGCCGCCCTGTCACTGGACGCCCTCAGCTCGGTCGCATACGGCCCGGAGGCCGTGGTCGTCGTGCTGGTGGCTGCCGGTTCGGGCGCGCTCACTGCGATGCTGCCGATCACGCTGGTCATCGCCGGTTTGCTGGCCGTCCTGGTCGTCTCCTACCGCCAGGTGATCGCCGTGCACCCGGACGGCGGTGGAGCCTATGCGGTGGCGAAGAAAGATTTGGGCAGAACGGTCAGTCTGCTGGCCGCGGCCAGCCTCATCATCGACTACGTCCTCACCGTCGCAGTCAGTCTCGCCGCCGGCGCCGCGAGCCTCGCCTCGGCGTTTCCCGCCCTCTCCGATCATCTTCTGGCCGTATGCCTGATCGCGCTGCTCCTCCTCACCCTCGTCAATCTGCGCGGCATCGCGGACAGCGCGCGGGTGCTGATGCTGCCCACAGTGCTGTTCATCGTCAGCGTGATCGGTGTCATCGTGGTGGGGCTGTTTCGGGCCCATCCCGCAGCCACGGTCGGGACGTCCCAGTCCTTTCCCGCCGTCGAGGCGCTGAGCGCGCTCCTGGTGCTCAAGGCGTTCTCCGCCGGATGCTCAGCGCTGACCGGGGTGGAGGCCATCGCCAACGCCGTTCCGATGTTCCGCCAACCACGCGTCAGGCGGGCGCAACACACCGAGCTGATGCTGGGGTTGCTGCTGGGCGCCATGCTCGTCGGGCTGTCGTTGCTGATCCGCAGCCATCACGTGGTGCCACGCGGCGGTGTGACGGTGTTGGCCCAGCTGACCGCCGGCGCCTTCGGGACCGGCTGGCCCTACTACGCCATCAGCCTCATCGTCACTCTCGTGCTGGGCATCGCCGCGAACACCAGCTTCGGCGGCCTTCCGGTCCTGATGAGCGTCCTCGCCAAGGACGACCGCCTCCCTCATCTGTTCGCCCTCCGCTCGGAGCGGCCCGTCCACCGCTGGGGCGTCGTGGCACTGGCGGTGCTGGCCGGCGTCATGCTGGTCGTCGTCAGTGCCGACACCCAGCGCCTGATCCCGCTCTTTGCCATCGGCGTCTTCGTCGGCTTCACCATCAGCCAGATCGGCCTCGTCCGGCACTGGAGCATGCAACGCCCCGACGGCTGGTCGCGCCGGGCGTTGATCAACGGCGTCGGGGCCGTGCTGACCGCCGTCGCCGGAATCGTCCTGCTCGCCACCAAGTTCCTCGCCGGTGCCTGGATCGTCGTTCTCACCGTGCCGCTGCTGATGCTGCTGTTCTCCCGGATCGAGCGCTATTACACGCGCGTTCGCGACCAACTCGGACTGGACGGCCCCCCGCCACGCCCCACACGAACCCGCAGTCTGGTCATCGTCCCCCTGGGCAGGGTCGACATGGTCGCGGTCGCCGCCCTCAACGCCGCGTCCTCACTGGGCGATGAGGTCGTCGTGGTCGCCGTCTTCGACGACCGGACGAAAGCAGACGCCATGCGCGCCGACTGGGCGCGATGGAACCCCGGCCCACGGCTCGACATCATCGACAGCCCTCAGCACTCCCTGGTGCATCCAGTCATCGGCTACGTCGAGCAGGTCGCCCGCAACGGCAGGCAGGTCGCCGTACTCATTCCCCAGGCGGAACCCCTGCACGGCCGCTACCGGATTCTCCAGAACCAACGGGGCATTCTCATGGCCGGCCTGCTGAGTTCCCGCACCGACGTAGTCGTATGCCTGCTCAAAATCCAGTTGGACGTGTGACCCCGTCACATGCAGGGGGGCAGACCCGGTTTACGGGGGATACCGAGCCTGCCCCGGCACAAGGGCGCCTGCATGCGTCCCCCGGGCGGAAGGGCGCCGTAACCCCGCCCGGGGTCACTCCTGTCAGCGCGCCGCGCGGCAGGAGTGTCATGGAGGGACGGACCCGATTGGGGGCCGGTCCTTGTACCTCGACGGTGGTCTCGGGCCGCAGGCCCGTCGGGCGGGCCTGCGGCAGGGTCACTTCGCCAGGAAGGCGAGGAGCGCGGTGTTGACCTCTTCCGCGTGGGTCCACAGCAGGCCGTGCGGGGCGCCCTCGATCTCCACGTAGTCGGCGGACGGGAGCGCCTTGTGGAACGGCCGCGCGGTTCCCTCGACGGGCAGGATCCGGTCGCCTGTACCGTGCAGGATCAGGGCCGGGACGTCGATGGCCGGGATGTCGGCCCGGAAATCGGTGTACCAGGTCGACGGCGCGGCCGCGGCGGCGAAGAAGCCGCCACCCGCCGACACGTTCCAGCTGTTGCGGACCGCTTCCTCGCTGATCTTGGTACCGAGGTTCTCGTCCAGGTTGTAGAAGTCCTTGTAGAAGGCCGTGTAGTACGCGTAGCGGTCCGCCTTGACTGCCGCGACGATGCCGTCGAAGAACTCCTTCGGGGCGACCCCGTCGGGGTTGTCGTCCGTCTTGAGCAGGCAGGGCTCCAGCGAGGCCAGGAAAGCGACCTTGGAGACCCGGGCGGAGCCGTAGGTGGACACGTAGCGGGCGACCTCACCGGTGCCCATCGAGAAGCCGACCAGGACGGCGTCCCGCAGGTCGAGGGTCTCCATCACCGTGTTCAGGTCCGCTGCGAAGGTGTCGTAGTCGTAGCCGGTCGTCGGCTGGCTCGACTGCCCGAAGCCGCGGCGGTCATAGGTGATCACGCGGTAGCCCGCGTCCAGCAGCACGGCGCTCTGCCGCTCCCAGGAGTGGCCGTCGAGCGGGAAGCCGTGGATGAGGACGACCGGCCGGCCGGTGCCGTGGTCCTCGTAGTAGAGGTCGATGCTGGTGGAGTTCTCCTGGCCCACGGTGATGTACGGCAAGATCTCGTTCCTTCTTCCGGAGTGACAGGCGCCGCGCGCAGGACCACGCTCCATCTCGAGGGGGGACGGTGCGGTACGGACGGCCTCGGCGCATCGGCTGCCGACGTCCGGGCATTCGTGGCGTGCGCGGTGCGGTATGTCAGCACGCTAGGGCGAGCGTTCCACCGCGTGTTGTCGTCGAGCGCACCTCTTCTTGCCTGGGAGTGCCAGGACGGGGACGTACTCCGGCACGCTGCTGTGCAAGGCTCCTCCACGGCGTCCCTCGCCGGCACTCCCCGCGGGCGCCGACAGACCACGGCCGATGCACCGACAGACAAGTCGCCTCCGCCGGTCGCCCCTAATGTGCTGCTCACGCCTGCGGTCCATCCCCGGACCGGACGCCGCACGCGCCGGTCCGGCCCGGCGAAGCAACTCGGCTGCGGCAGGGTTCGTTCCTCCGCCGCCACCCGCTCCCGGCAAGGCAGTGAAACCGTTCCCGACCGCCCGGCAGTGCGGCGCCAATCACCATGACATCAAAGGGGAGTTGTCCCTTGTCCCGTTCCGACAGCCCGACCGTCGTCCTGGTCCACGGGGCCTTCGCCGACGCCTCCAGCTTCGCCCGCGTCATCCCGGGACTGATCGCCCGTGGCCTGGACGTGGTGGCGCCGGCGGTGCCCAACCGCAGCCTGCTCGGCGACTCCGCCTACATCGCCTCGGTTGTCCGTCAGATACCTGGACCTGTCGTCCTGGTCGGACACTCCTACGGCGGTGCCGTCATCACCGTCGCCGGCGTGGAGGACAACGTCAGGGGGCTGGTCTACCTGGCCGGTTACGCCCTGGAAGAAGGCGAGAGCCTGGGCGAGCTGCAGGGCGGCTTCCCCGACTCCGACCTCGCCGCCGCGCTCGTCCACACCTCCTTCCCGATCGAGGGTTCCGCTGCTCCCGGCACCGAGGTGTCGGTCCAGATCGAGAAGTTCCCCTCCCTCTTCGCCGCCGACGTCGACCCCCGCCTCGCCTCCGTACTCGCCGTCTCCCAGCGTCCGCTCGCCGCTCAGACCTTCAGCGAGAAGGCACCGAAGGCGGCTTGGAAGACCAAGCGCTCGTGGGGTGTGGTCGCCACAGCCGACCGCACCATCAATCCGGATGTGGAGCGATATGGCTACCAACGGGCCGGCATGACCACCGTCGAGGTCGACTCCTCGCACCTGGTGATGCTCGCCCACCCCGAGCGCGTCATCCAGCTGATCGAGGAGGCCGTACGGGCCACCGCCGCCGACTGACCCGAAAAGGGACCTGTTCCGCGCACAGTTCGCGGCCCGCGTCCCTGATCCGACCGCTCAGGTGAGGGCCGCGGGTCAGCATCCGGTCGCGGTGCCCGCCCTCCAGGAGAAGGCCGTCGCCGCCGCGTGGAACTGCTGACCGGGCAGCGGCAGCGATCACCCGCGTGAGGACCGACTGTCAGGGGAGGCTGTGACACGGTGCTTGCTCAGGATGGAGACCCGGTTGAACGCGTTGATGGCTATCGCCACCCAGATCACCGCGGAGATCTCGTCGTCGTCGAGGACCTGGCGAGCGCATGCGTAGGCGCGTTCCTGCGCGACGGCGTTCGCGGGTTCGGTGGTTACCTCCGCCAGGGCGAGTGCCGCTTGCTCCCGCTCCGTGAACAGTTCGGTGTCGCGCCACGCGGCCAGCACGCCCAGACGTTGGGGGGTCTCGCCGGCGCGCAACGCGGCCCTGGTGTGCACGTTGAGGCAGTAGGCGCAGCCGTTGATCTGTGACACACGGAGGTTGATCAGCTCGACCAAGCCACGGTCCAGCGCCGCCTCGGCGGCGACCGCACGGACCGCTTCCGCCGTCTCGACCAGTGCGTGGTACGCCTTGGGGCTCTGCTTGTCGATGAAGACCCGCCGGGTCGCCGGATCTGCTGTGGTGTCACTCAATCTGGACTCCTTCAGGGCCGCCCCCGACCTTCGCTCGCTCCGCCGCGCAATACGAGGGGACACGGAATTACTCTCAGGCATGATTGTTGAATATGAAATCACATCCGGATGGAGAGGGCGCTCGATGAGCAACGTCGAAGTGGATCCCACCGCGCCGCGCCGCGCTACTGGCGACCACGGCCGGCCCGCGCCGCAGGTCGACGTGCTGTCCGCGCGGGACGTCCCGCTGGGCGGCCCAAGAGCGATGACGGTGCGGCGCACGCTGCCGCAGCGGGCCCGGACCCTGATCGGGGCCTGGTGCTTCGTCGACCACTACGGGCCGGACGACGTCGCCGACACGGGCGGCATGGACGTCGCTCCCCATCCGCACACCGGTCTGCAGACCGTGAGCTGGCTGTTCAGCGGGGAGATCGAGCACCGCGACAGCCTGGGCAGCCATGCCTTCGTACGGCCCGGCGAGCTGAATCTCATGACGGGCGGGTACGGCATCAGCCATTCGGAAGCCTCCACCGCCGACACCACGATCCTGCACGGCGTCCAGTTGTGGGTGGCTCTACCCGAAGAGCACCGGCACACCGGCCGTGACTTCCGGCACCACGTGCCGAGCCCGGTGCGGAGGGGCGGGGCGGAAATCAGGGTGTTCCTGGGATCCCTCGCAGGTGACACCTCCCCGGTGCGGACGTTCACGCCCTTGCTCGGCGCCGAACTCGTCCTCGATCCGCGCTCGACGACCACCCTCCCGGTGCCTACCGACTTCGAGTACGGCCTGCTCGTCGACCAAGGGGACGTCCGCATGGCCGGAACACTGCTGCGCCCGGCGGAACTGGGCTACCTCGGCACCGGAAACGACACGCTGACGTTGACGAACGAGACGGACGCCCCCGCTCGGGCGGTCCTGCTCGGCGGGACGCCGTTCGAGGAACAGATCGTCATGTGGTGGAACTTCATCGGCCGCAGCCACGAAGACATCGTCGAAGCCCGGCAAGCCTGGGAGAGCGCATCCGACCGCTTCGGCAGCGTCGACGGTTACGACGGCGACCGCCTTCCCGCCCCCGCCCTCCCGAATGCCACCATCACGCCGCGCAAGAACCCGACGCACCACTGAAAGGCTCACGATGACACAGCCCGCCGCCGCTCCGACCGTTCAGCGAGTCGACGCCAAGCACCGGTACGAAATCCTGGTCGACGGCAAAACCGCCGGCCTCACCGCGTACCGTGACCACGATGACCAGCGCGTCTTCTACCACACCGAAATCGACGACGCCTTCGCCGGGCAGGGCCTGGCCTCGCTCCTCGTCCAGCAGGCCCTGAGCGACGTACGCGCCTCCGGCAAACGCGTCGTAGCGGTCTGCCCCTACGTGGCGAAGTTCCTCAAGAGGCACGACGAATTCGCAGACGTGGCCGACCCCGTGACCCCCGAAGTCCTGCGGTGGCTGAAGACCGTGCTGGCGCAGTGACCTCCGCGCCACCACCTGCTCCCCGGGGTTTCCGGTCCAACGGTCACACCGAGCGAGGCGGTGTCCACTCGGTGGACACCGTCCTCGGTCTCCGCTGCGAGGGGCGCCCTCCGCAGGCATCTCTCTCACGGAGATGACTGACATCCCGAACCGTCGTCTCGGATGACGAAGCGCTGAGGGGTGGATCGGCGCTCCTGCCTGCGTGACGGCATCGAAGAAGCTGCCGGCCACCCCACAGCACATCCTCCGCGCCGGTCTCCCGGATCGCCCCGTCAAGAAGGTGCACATGTCCACACCCTCCGAGCTCCGGAGCTCGCGCCGGCCCACCACCGCAACGGCCCCGCACGGCCTGCCGGGTTGGCTGATCGCGCTCCTGGCCGTCGCCTCCGGCATGACGGTTGCCAACCTGTACTACGCCCAGCCCCTGCTCTCCTCGCTGAGCGATGTCTTCCACACCAGCACGGCCACCGCCGGGGCACTGATCACACTGACCCAGGTCGGCTACGTGATCGGCATGCTCTTCCTGGTCCCGCTCGGCGACCGGCTGGAGAAGCGCAACCTGATCACTGTCCTGCTGACGGTCACCACCCTCGCGCTCCTCGCGGCCGGATTCGCCACCGGCTTCCCCATGCTGCTGATCGCCTCACTCGTCAGCGGGGCCACCTCGGTCGTCGCCCAGATCCTCGTGCCGTTCGCCGCCGGCCTCGCACCCGACCACGCCCGCGGCCGCATCGTCGGCCGGGTGATGAGCGGGCTGCTCACCGGCATCCTGCTCTCCCGCACGTTGAGCAGTCTGGTCTCCGACCTCGCCGGCTGGCGCGCCGTCTTCCTCGGTTCCGCCGCTCTGATGGCAGTGCTCGCCGTGGCGCTGCGCGCGGCCCTGCCGCAGCACGCGCCGACGACCACCATCCCGTACCACCACGTGCTGCGCTCCACCGTCCGGCTGGTGCGCACGCACCCGGCACTCCTGCGCCGTGGCCTCTACCAGGCGGCGATGTTCGGTGCCTTCAGTGCCTTCTGGACCACGGTCTCCTTCGTCCTGACCGGCCCTCGCTTCCACTACTCGTCGGTCGGGGTCGGCGTGTTCGCCCTCGTCGGCGCGGCCGGAGCGGCCATCGCCCCGTTCGCCGGGCACTGGGCCGACCGTGGGCTCGTACGTCCCATGACCGGCATCGCCTTCGTGGTCGCCGCTCTGGCCTTCGCGCTCGCCGGGTTCGGCGGACACAGCGTCGTACTGATCGCCCTGGCCGCGATCCTCATCGACATGGCAGTACAGGCCACCCTGATTCTCGGCCAGCACACCGTCTACCAACTCGACCCCGCCGCCCGTGCCCGCCTCAACAGTGCCTTCATCGCCACGTTCTTCGCGGGCGGAGCGATCGGCTCCCAACTCGGCTCCGTCGTGTACCACGCCGGAGGCTGGACCGCCCTCACCGCCTTCGGTGCGGCGCTGCCCGTCCTCGCTCTCCTTTACTGGTTCACCGAACGTCGGCAGGGGGCGGCAACGAAGCCGAGCACCGCGGGCAGGTAGCTCCGGGTGCCCCACGGGGTGCGGTCAGTTCATGCCCAGCTTGTCCCTCAACTGGCCGCGCGAGGTGATCCCGAGCTTCGGGAAGATGCGGTACAGGTGCGCGCCGACCGTTCGCGGTGACAGATACAGCTGCTGGCCGATCTCCTTGTTGGACAGGCCGTCCGCCGCGAGCTGGGCGATCTGCAACTCCTGAGGTGTGAGCAGGTCCCAGTCGCTGCGGCTCTGCCGCTTGCTGCCCTCGCCCGCCGAGCGGAGTTCCTGGCAGGCCCGTTCGCGCCACGGTTCCACGCCGAGGGACGCGAACGACTCGCGGGCGATCCGCAGCGGAGTGCGGGCTTCCATCACGCGGCGACGCCGTCGTAGCCAGGCGCCGTGGGCGAGCATGAGCCGGGCGCGAGCAAAGGGCGCACGGGACATGTCCAGATCGAACGCCGATCGGAAGTGTTCTTCCGCATGCGCGTCGTCAGCGAGCAGCGCCTGAGCGAATCCCAGGTTGATCCGGGTCAGTTGGGCCTCGCCGGCCCCGGTGGACGTGACGAGTCGGTGCAACGCGGCCTTCGCCATGGCTCGTTGATCATCGCCCGTGGCAGCCTCGGCCAACTCCGCGATGGCGATGGTCTGGAGGAACGGATGGTACGCCGGGTCGACCGGGTCGAAGACCCGCCAGACGCAGTGGAACGCCTCGGCGTGGTCACCGGCGGCGAGGCCGATGAGACCACGAGTGATCTGGATGAACGCAAGATTGGAGGGGTGGGCCACGGACAGCCCCCGGCCCTCCGCCTCTCCGATGACGGCGAGCGCCGTCTCCAGATCTCCGTGCAATGCGGCGAACTGCGCCTTCGCGATCCGCGCACCGGTCAGCCAGCGCGGCTGGGCGTTCTCCTCGGCCAGCCGCATCGCCTCGGCCGCGGCCGGGACTCCGGTCTCCCAGTCGACGGTGTGCACGGCGCTGAGGGCGAGGGACACCAAGGTCTGGGCCAGCAGGCCCAGCCGGCCCTGGCCACGCAGGCCGGCCGCCGCGTGCCGGAGAAACCCGGTGGCGCGGTCGTACGCGTTCGCCATCGTGGCCGCCGTGCCCAGGGTGGCGGCGGCCTGGATGTCGTACCCGCCCTGACGTTCCAGACGCTCCAGGCGGTCGAGTACCGTCGCCGCCCGCTCCACCGGGGTGGCCGCCGCCAGCGTGTACACCAGGTCCGGGTGGAGTTCCGAAACGGGGAGCCGCTCGGCCGCGGCCACGACGTGTTCCCGCAGTTCCCGCCCGGGGTCCGACCACCAGCACCGCCGTGCGGCCGAGCGCAACAGCCGGAGGGCCAGTTCGGGATCGCCGGCCTCGGCGGCCCGCTCCGCCGTGGTGATCAGCAGATGGAGCCGGGGTGTGCTCGTGTCGATATCCAGTCCGAGGCCCTCGCGCAGCTGGAGCAGGCGGGCCCGCTCCAGCACACCGAGTTCCAGCTGGTCGGCCTGGTGCAACAGGCTTGCCGCGCGATCCGTCCGGCCGAGTTCGAGGCCCAGTTCCGCGGCGCCCAGAAGGCGGGCCACTCTTCCGGAAGGGACTTCGCTCAGTGCCGTGGCGCGTTCCAACGCCGTCAAGGCCACCGCGGCGGCGCCACGTCCGCTCGCTCGGCGAGCCACCTGGTCCAGTTGCCGCGCCACCGCCTCGTCGGGACGACCGATGGCCGCGGCCCGGTGCCAAGCCTGCCGATCGGGCTGCCCGTGAAGGGTGTGGGCGAGTGCGCCGTGGGCGGCGAGGCGGTCCGCGAGCGTTGCCGAGCCCAGGACGGCGGAGCGCACCAAGGGATGGCTGAAGCCGATGCGGAACCCGTCGACGGACACCAGACCCGCTGCTATGGCGGGCTCCAGGGAGCGTGCGGAAATCTCGGTGCCCGCAAGTGCCGAAGCGGCGGTGAGCACTTCGGGCAACGCACCGTCGTCGTCGGCGGCGGTGAGGAGCAGTACCTGGCGTGCGTCGGAAGGAAGATCGGCCAGCCGCGAGGCGAAAGCGCGCTCAAGTCGGGTGGTGAGGGGGAGCGCCGGCGATACCGCGGACTCGGCGGCCACCCCGCCCGCCCTCAGGGTGATCGGGAGCTCGATCAGCGCCAGGGGGTTGCCGGCGGACATGTCCGCCACGAGGCGGCGTACCGCCGGGGCGAGACCGGGGTTACGGGCGTCCAGCAGCGCGTCGGCCGCGGTGGGCTGCAGGGGCTTGAGGTGCAGCTCGGGGAGGTCGGGGGCGCCCGGCCACGCCGTGCGGCCTTCTTGGCCTGCGAGGAGCAGGCCGAGGGGTTCGGCACCCACGCGGCGCGCGAGGAACCCGAGCACGTCCAGGGTCGGCCTGTCGAGCCACTGGGAGTCATCCACGACCAGCAGAACGGGGGCTTCGGCGCTCGCCTCGCCGAGCAGGCTGAGCGTGGCCAGGGCGATCATGAAGAACTGGGGTGCGGCGGCATCGAACGACGGCTCCGCCATACCGAAAGCGCCCAGCAGCGCATCCGCCTGAACAGGGGGAAGGCGCGAGACGCGATCCGTCATGGTGTGGGTCAGCTGGTGCAGCCCCGCGAACGGCAGATGGGTCTCGGCCTGTACACCCGATGCCTTGAGGACGGTGAATCCTGAGTTCCGGGCCCGGGTGACGGCGTGGTCCAAGAGGGCGGACTTGCCGATTCCGGGGGCTCCTTGAATCAGTAGCGCACTGCCGCGCTCGGGCAGTCCGTCGACCACCGCGTCGACGGTCGCCAGCTCCTCATCCCGACCGAACAGTTTGCTGCCCGACATCCTTTGTTCCCCTGCGTCGGTGTTCTGACCTGGATGGTTGCAGTCTATGTGCGCGCAGGGAACACCAGGGCGCGCGGTGAGTCAAATGCCCTGGGCGCCTCGCTCGCGCACAGTCGCCCGCTCACTCACAGTCGCTTCGCAGTCATCATGCCGACGACGTAAGTCATCCCGTCTTGCAAGGTGGTCGGTGCCGAGCCGACTACGTGAACGTGGTGGGGCCCGGCACACGACCAGCTGGAGGGCGCCCATGACATCAGTGATCCACACCGCCGGATTCCCGGACGACGGGACATCCGAGGTGCCGGACGGCTCGCATACAGTGGCTTTGACCTGCGGCGATGTGCCCAGGCGCGGTGTGCCCGCGGGAAGCCGCCACCTGCGGGAGGGCGGAGTCACCAACTGGTGTGGGCCGAGCCCGGCTTGGGCCGGCGAGTGCGGACAGGACGGAGCGTAAGTGGCGGGGTCAGGCGGTCCGTTGTCCCGTAGCGGTCTGCGCGGCCGGGAGGTCGAACTCGAAGAGCTTCAGGCGCTGATCGCCTCGGTGGCCCGCACCGGAAGCGGTGGATTGGCCCTGATTCAGGGCGAACCGGGCATCGGTAAGACCACACTGCTCGCCGAGGCCGTCTCCATGGCCGGCGCAGCGGGATTCTCGGTCGGCTTCGGCAAGGCCGATGAGCTGCATCACATCGTGCCGCTCTCGTCCTTGGCGGCCTGCGTCCTGCACGGCGATCAGCCGTTGCTGTCCGGCGATGCCCTTGTCGATCTCGCCCGCAATCACGATCAGCGGATCTGGCTGGTGGAGCGCCTGGCGGAGGCGATCGAAGCCAGAGCCGGCAGCGTGCCGGTGCTGATCGGCCTGGACGACCTGCAGTGGGCCGACCCGCTGAGCCGGTTCGCCCTGCAGCAGCTTCCGACCCGCCTGCGGACTTCGCCGGTGCTGTGGATGCTGGCCGGGCGACCGGAGCCCGCGAGCGCGGCGGAAGAAGTGGTCGCAGCCGCGACCGGCAACCTCCCGACGGTCACTGTGTCCGTGGGGCCGCTGTCCGGCGCGGCCATCGATCAACTGACCATCGACACCCTCGGGGCTGCGGTTGACGAGCGGGTACGGGACCTGCTCGGCGGAGCCGGTGGGAACCCCTTTCTGGCGGTCGAGATGCTTGCGGGGCTGCGGACGGCCCGAGCCTCGGACGAACCTGTGCCCCCGGGGCTCGTGGTGGGTGTGCGCGCCAGACTCAAGTCCCTGCAGCCCGGCACGCTGCGCTTCCTTCAGATGGGAGCGGTGCTGGGGCGCAATTTCGGCTTCCGCGACGCCGCCGCGCTCTCCGGCCAACCGACCGCCACATCCCTCGCGGCGCTGGAGGAAGCGGTGGGCGCCGGACTCCTGGACGATGACGGCGATCACCTGGTCTTCCGGCACGATCTGCTGCGCCAGGCGGTCTATGTCGACATCCCGCCGTCAGCCCGGAAGGCTTTGCACCGAGAGGCTGCCCACCACCTTGTCGCCGCGGGCCATCAGCCGGTCGACGCGGTGCCGCACATCCTCAGGGGAGCCCTGCCCGGCGACGAGGAAGCCGTAGCGCTGCTGCGGCGAGCGGCTGACGACATCCTGCCGGTCACCCCGGGCCTCGCGGCCGACCTGATGACGCGCGCCCTGGAACTGGTGCCGTCAGCACGGCCGCTGAGGTTCGCAGTGGGGGAGCAGACGATCCTCTGCCTGACACGGGCCGGCAGGAACCGGGAGGCGCTGTCGACGGGCGACCGGCTCTTGGCCGGCCGGCCACCGCTGGAGGAGTTCAGCCGGCTGCAGGCTGCCCTCGGCGGGACGCTGTGGAACATGGATCTCGCCGGCGAACTGCGCCGCCGGGCCGAAACCGCCCTCGCCGTGGGGGGCGCCGCCCCGGAGATCGGGGCGAGGCTGGCGGCGCTGCGCGCCCTGGCCTTGTCCCGGGAGGATGATCTCGTCGTTGCGCGTGCGGCCGGCGAGACCGCGCTGCGTGCCGCCACCGCGATCGGTGACCGGGACGCGCATGTCCTGGCCCTGTCCGGGCTCGGCGAGATCGCGCAGAACGCGGGGGAGAACGCGGTCGCACTGGAGCGCTTCGCCGCGCTGAGCGCCATCGATTCCGCTTTCCTCCCCGAAGAGATCGTCGCGCACCTGCACATGGACGACTTCGCGGCCGGCAAACGGCTGCTCCTGCAAGCAGCGAACGATGCCGGGGCGATGCGGCAGGCGATGACGCTGTGGGCACAGGGGCAGCACGATCTGGGGCTCGGCCGGCTCGACGACGCCGACGCCGACTTCGTGACGATGGAGCGTCTGGAGGACGAGGTACAGGTCCCCGTCCAGCAGGTGAACGGCCGGGTGATCCGCTCCCGGATCGCCCTGCTGCGCGGCGACCGGGAAGCGGCGCGGGAGCACCTGGCCGCAGCGCGGGAAAGACTGGCGGTCAAACCGAACCCGGGCAACACCGCCGCGGTGCTCTTCCTGGAAGCGGTCCACGCCGAGGCCGACGGGGACATCGCGCTTGCCGCCGACAAGATTCGGCAGGTGCAGCAGAAAGGTCCCTTCATGCGGTGGCGGCTGTTGCGCGACTGGGTCGATTGCGCGATACGCATGGCCCTGCGCCGTGGGGAGCACGAGCTCGCCGAGGACCTGGCCGCACAGGCCGGAGCGCACGCCGAACGCAATCCTGCCGTGCCGACCGCCACGGGCATCGCGGCGCAGGCCCTCGGGCTCGTGACCCGCGATCCCGCCATGCTCGGGCACTCCGTCGAGCTGCTCAGGACAAGCCCTCGCCCGTTGGCCCGGGCTGCCGCATCCGCCGATCTCGGACAGGCGCTCCTGGCAGCGGGCCGGAAGCATGAGGCCGTGGCCGCGCTGACGCACGCCCGCGACACGTTCGCCGAGTCCGGCGCCCACGCCGCAGCGGGACGCGTACAGCGTGATCTCGATGGTGCCGGAGACGGCAGCCGCAGGGCAGCGACCACGCAGCGTCCCGTGCAGGGATGGGGAGCCCTCACGGCCTCGGAGCAGAAGGTCGCGCGCCTTATCGCCCAGGGCCACACCAACCGGTTGGCCGCCGACCTGCTCGTCGTCTCTCCGCACACGATCAACACCCACCTGACGTCCGTCTTCCGCAAACTGTCGATCAACTCCCGGGTTCAGCTCGCCAATCTGGTCATGACGTTGCCCGACAGCTGAGCGGAGTGGTTGGTACGTTCACGCGATGCCCCGCCCCACCCGAAAGCGTTTGGCTGGGGCATCCCCCACAGCCAGTTGGAGGTCACCGGCATGCACCGATCCACCCCCGCACCGCCGACCATCGTGCTTGTGCACGGGGCGTTCACGGATGCTTCGTCGTGGGCGGGGGTCATCAGCCTCCTGCACGCCGCCGGACTGACCGTGCGCGCCCCGGCGAACCCGCTGCGCGGTCTGGCGCAGGACGCCGCCTACATCAGGAGCGTGGTGCGTGACATCGACGTCCCTGTCGTGCTGGTCGGCCACGACTACGGTGGCGCGGTCATCACAGAGGCCGCCACCGACGCCGACAACGTCGTGGCCTTGTGCTACGTCGCGGCGTTCGGCCTCGACGCGGGCGAGTGCGTCCTGGACATCACGAACCGCTTCGCCCCCGTGCCGGCGGCCGACGCGACCTTCACCGCCGCCCTCCCCGGCGGCCCGGAAGGTGAGCTCTACATCCGTAAGGAACGGTTCCCGCAGGTGTACGCCGACGACCTGCCGCCCAGCGTCAAGGAGATGCTGTCCGTGGCGCAACGCCCGATCGCCTGCAGCGCGCTGACCAGTAGATCGGGCCCGCCGGCATGGGCCTCCAAGCCGTCCTGGTACGCCATCGCGACCGCCGACCGGATGCTCAGCCCCACCGCCCAGCGCTTCATGGCGCAACGCATGGCGGCCACCGAATACGTGCTGGACGGCTCGCACGCCGTTGTGCTGTCGCAGCCCGACGCGGTGGTGGCGATGATTCGGGAAGTCGCCGAACAGGGCGGTGCTCGCGGCGGTGGTTTCGTCTGCGCGGGACCGCCGGCACGCCTTACAGGAGCCGACCTCCCGGATGCTCCACGCCATCGGTCATTCGGGACCCTATAGCATGCGGTCGAGTCGAAGATGATGATATTGACCATTTTTTGACCGCACCCCTGAAGTGTGTCCCTCCTCGTGACACCGCCCCCGGCCACAGACAGTTACTCGGTAAAGGCACCAGCATGATCTCACCGGCCAGACCGCCGGCGCGGCGGATCGCCGCCCTCTTGACCGGAACGATCGCCCTTGTACTGGCCGCCACCGGATGCGGTGGCAAAACCGGTGCCGGGTCCGCCACAGGCAAGATCACCTCCATCACCGCGCTCGACTACTACACCGACGAACGCGAACACACCCACTGGGGCGAAGTGCTCGCCGCGTGCGGCAAGACCGCCGGCGTGAGGGTCGAGCAGACAAGCGTTCCCGGGGCGTCGCTCATCCCCAAGGTTCTGCAGCGGGCGTCGTCGCGGACCCTTCCCGACCTGTTGATGCTGGACAACCCCGACCTGCAGCAGATCGCACAGACCGGCGCGCTGACCCCGCTGGACCAGTACGGCATCGATTCCAGCGGCTTCACCAAGGGCATCCTTTCGGCGGGCACCTACCAGGGAAAGGTGTACGGACTGGCCCCTGCCGTCAGCACGATCGCCCTCTTCTACAACAAGGACATGCTCGCCGAGGCCGGTGTCGCCGTACCCGGGACCTGGGACGAACTGAAGGCGGCGGCGGCCAAGTTGGCCCGCCCCGGGCGCTACGGCATGGCGGTCGACGCCAACCCCACTTTTGAGGGCACCTGGCAGTTCCTGCCCTTCCTGTGGTCCAACGGCGGTGACGAGAAGAAACTGGACACCCCCGAGGCCGCAAAGGCACTTCAGTTGTGGGTCGACCTGGTGAAGAGCGGATCCATGTCGAAGTCGGTGCTGAACTGGACCCAGGCCGATGTCCACGATCAGTTCGTCGCCGGAAGGACGGCCATGATGATCAACGGGCCCTGGCGGATCCCTGCCCTGAAGCAGGCCGAGAAACTGCACTGGGGAGTGGCCCCCATCCCGGTCCCCCGGACGGGGCAGACCCCGGTCACACCGCTCGGCGGTGAGGTGTGGACGGTCCCGCGGAGCCCTTCCAAGGCCCGGCAGGAGAAGGCCGCCCAGGTCCTCGCCTGCCTGAACGACCACTCGACCATGCGCACCCTGGCCGAGCAGCACTTCACCGTGCCCTCCCGCACGGCTGTGGCCGCCCGGTACGCCGAGCAGACCCCGTCGATGGCTGCCTTTGTCCAGAGCGTGGAAGCGGCGCGAGCCCGTACCAGCCAGCTCGGCGTCAAGTGGCCCAAGGCAGCGACCGGGATATACACCGCGATGCAGTCCGCCCTGACGGGCCGGCAGACACCGGAGGAAGCCCTCAGACATGGGCAGCAGATCGCGACAGGTCACTGACCTGTCCCCGATACCCCGGACGGATACCGGGCAGGACGACGGCACCGCCGCCGCGGGGGACCAGGTCGTGGGCCGGGCACGTTTCCGGGAGCGGCTGGCCCGGTCGATGTTCCTCGTGCCCGCCGCGGCATACCTGCTGCTGTTCTTCGGCTACCCGATCGTCAAAAACGTCGTGATGAGCTTCCAGCAGTACACGGTCACGACGTTCTACACGGGTGTCGCCGCGTTCGTGGGACTGCGGAACTACGCGGAGATCCTTTCGTCGGACCTGTTCTCCAAGGCCCTGCTGACCACGGTCCTGTTCACCTCCGGCTCGATCATCGGGCAGTTCGCAATCGGCTTGGCCTTCGCTCTGTTCTTCCGGCGTCGCTTCCCGCTCGGTGGCGTACTGCGCGCGCTCCTTTTGCTGCCGTGGCTGCTGCCGCTGGTCGTCTCCGGAACCACGTGGCGGTGGATGCTCGACCCCGACACGGGAGTCGTCAACACAGTGCTGCGCGGCCTCCACCTCTCGTCGTCCGGCATCCCCTGGCTCACCGACACCTCACAGGCGCTGGTCTCGGTGATCCTCATCAACATCTGGGTCGGAATCCCCTTCAACACCGCGATCCTGTACGGCGGCCTCCAGGACATCCCGCCACACCTGTACGAGGCGGCGAAGCTGGACGGCGCCGGCCCGCTGGCGTCGTTCCGCCATGTCACCTGGCCACTGCTGCGGCCCGTGGTGAGCGTCGTGCTGGTGCTGGGCGTGGTCTACACCCTCAAAGTGCTGGACATCATTCTCGTGGTGACGGGCGGAGGACCGGCCGACGCCACGGAAACCCTCGCCACCCGCTCCTACGAACTGTCCTTTCAGCAGTTCGAGTTCGGGCGCGGCGCCGCAGTGAGCAACGTGCTCATCGTCCTCTCGCTCTTGTTCGCCCTCGTCTACCTGCGCGCCAACCGTCGCGCCCGGAACATCTGAGAAATGATCCAGTGAAGCGCGCACCGGGCCGTGGCCGGCCGTCCACCCTCGTCGGGATCGTCTTGCTCGCTCTGATGCTGTTTCCCGTCTACTGGATGGTGAACGCCTCCCTCCAGCCCGCGGGCAACACCCTTCAGGGAGGCTGGTTCCCCTTCCCTCCGGACTTCAGTGGTTACGTCACCGCACTGCGCGATCAGGGAGGCAACCTCGTCACCAGCCTCGTCGTAGCCCTCGGCAGCGTCGTCCTCAGCCTCGGGCTCGCCGCGCCGGCGGCCTACGCGCTGGCCCAGTTCCCCCTCCGCGGCACCAATCTCGCGCTCTTCGGCATCCTGGTCACACAGATGGTGCCGAGCATCGTCGTGGCCAACGCCCTCTACAGCGCCTACAACGACCTGGGACTCCTGAACTCCTACCTCGGACTGATCCTCGCCGACTCCACCGCAGGGGTCCCCTTCGCGATCATCATCCTGCACGCGTTCATGAGGAGCATTCCGAGGGAGATCATCGAGGCCGCGCGCGTGGACGGTGCCCGGAGGCTGCGCGTCTTCCGCTCCGTGGTGCTCCCGTTGAGCACGAACGCGTTGATCACTGCCGCCGTCTTCACCTTCCTCTTCACCTGGAGCGACTTCCTCTTCGCCCTCACCCTGACCACCACGGAGACCGTGCGGCCGATCACTCTGGGCATCTACCAGTACATCGGTGCCCACACGAACCAGTGGAACGCCATCATGGCCACCACCGTCATGGCGTCCGTCCCCGCCGCCGTGCTGCTCGTCGTGGCCCAGCGCCACGTCGCCACCGGCGCCGGCAGTGGAGCCGTCAAGTGAGGGGCCGTCCCCTGACGCATGACGGTCCCGCCCGCTGATCTAGCGGATTCACTCGATGCGCAGACCCAGGGCCGCTGCCACGGTGTTCCAGCAAGCACCGTTGGTTGAAAGGCGGAGAACATGTCGCCGGATGTCCTGCAGAGAAGCGCCCCTGGCAGCTTCCACACCACCGATTCGTTGCCCGTCCATCGCAGACGGGCGTACTGGCGCGAAGCCCTGTCCCAGACCTTCGGCGCCGTGGACATGACCGTCCCCGACGAGGTGTACTCCGGCGCGATCCGTACGGCACCGCTCGGCCGGCTCCAGGCCGTCACCGTGGACGGCGACTGCCTGTCCGCCCTGCGAACGCACCGACTCGTCGCTCAGGGCACGGAAGAGGAGTACGTGGTCGTCAAACTGCTGGAAAGAGGAGTCGCCCGACTGGAGCAGGACGGCCGTGAAGCGCTGCTCGGCCCGGGGGACATCTTCGTCTACGACATGGCGCGCCCCGTCCAGCTGAATCTTCCCCAGTCCTTCCGGACGAAGTCCCTCATCCTGCCGAGAGACGTTCTGGGCCTGAGCGAGTCCGACATGGCGCACATCACGGCCTCCCCGCTCGGCCCCGACACGCCCCTCGGCAGCCTGCTCTCGCCCTTCCTGGCCGGGCTCGTGGACGGCGCGGGAACCTATCTGCCGCGCACCAGCGAGGTGATGGCCCGGAACGTCGTGGACCTGCTCGGCGTGCTGACCGACGAGGTGCTCGGCCGTTCGAGCGCGGACACGCCGGGCGGGAGCCGGGCGTTGCTGCTGCGGATCCAGGCGTTCATCGACGGCCGTCTCGCAGACCCCGATCTGACCCCGCAGGTCATCGCCCGAGCCCACCACATATCCCCGCGCTATCTGCACAAGCTGTTCGAGAGCGAAAACGCCACTGTCGGCCGGTGGATCCAGCGGCGTCGCCTGGAGGAGTGCCGGCGCGAGCTGGCGCGCCGGGGGAACGGTTCCACGATCGCCGCCGTGGCGCACCGATGGGGTTTCGCCAGTGCCGCGCATTTCAGCCGGGTCTTCCGGGCCGCCTATGGGATGGCCCCCCGTGAATGGCGCGACACCCAAGTCATCGACACCTGACCCGACGCGGTCGCGCCCCGCCCGGTCACCAGCAGATGGCGGGCCCCATCGGCCGCCGGCCGCGCCGTATCCACGCATTGCGCTGCGAGGACACGGGTGATGCGCCCAGAGACAAAGGACACCCACCGGCCGACCCTACGGTGGCCCAGGAGCCGGGGAATACGAAGACCGTCCGGAAATTCTTGACCCGCGCCCGGAATTCTCGGGCCATTCCACCAGGGCTGGCCGCCGCCATCCGAACCGACCGGAACCGATCAGGAGGAGAGACACCGTGGCGTCGCCCGCAGTGGTGGATATCTCACGATGGCAGTTCGCCGTCACCGCAGTCTTCCACATGAGCTTTCCCGCACTGACCGTCGGCCTCTCCCTCTTCTTGGCCGTGATGTACACGGTCTACCTCAGGACCGGGAATCCGCTGTACCTCCAGATATTCCGTTTCTGGAAGAAGATATTCGCGGTCGGATTCGGTCTCGGTGTGGTCGCCGGTACCGTCATGACTTTCGAGTTCGGCCTCAACTGGGGCAGATACGCCCATGCGGTCGGTCCGATCCTCGGTGTCACGATCGGAATGGAGGTCATCACGGCCTTCTTCCTGGAAGCCGGGTTCATCGGCATCATGCTGTACGGCGACGGCCGAGTGCGCCCCAGAACCATGGCGTTCGCCTGCTGGATGCTCGTCGTCGGCACACTGCTGTCCACGACATGGATCCTGTCCGCCAACAGCTGGATGCAGGACCCTACGGGGTTCGCCGAGGTCGGCGACCAGTTCCGGGCGAGCGACTGGTGGCAGGTGCTGTTCAACCCGGCGTTCTCCTACCGGTATCCGCACATCCTGCTCGCGGTGCTGATCAGCGCCGCTTGGTTCATCGGCGGGATCGCCGCCTGGTACCTGGTCAAGCAGCGAGCGCTGCCCTTCGCCCGCCGCACGCTGTCCATCGCACTGGGAGTGCTGGCCGTCCTGATGCCCGTACAGCTTTATGCGGGCGACCTCACCGCCGTGTTCATGGGTGCCCACCAGCCCGCCAAACTGGAGGCATTCGAAGGCAATTGGAAGTCCGACAACAACGGCTACAACCTGCTTGTGGTGCCCGACACGGACAAGGGCGAGAACACGTTCCAGGTCGCGATACCGCACTTGGGCGCCGTCATCGGCAAGGACCTCTCCGGAAAGGCGCACGTCCCCGGACTGTTGCAGACACCCGAGGACGAACGCCCCGACATGTGGTCCGTCTTCTACGGCTTCCGGGCGATGTACTTCACCGCTCTGGCGATGTTCGGCATGGCCTTCGCCGGATTGGTGCTGCGGCTGCGCGGCAGGCTGTACACAGCCCGGCGGTTCCACCGGCTGATGGTCTGGATGGCCCCCGCCGGTGTCGTGGCCATCAGCGGCGGCTGGATCACCGCGGAGGCCGGCCGACAGCCCTGGGTCGTCTACGGGCTGATCCGCACCAGTGACGCCGTCTCCCACCTCTCCCTCGGCGCGGCGATCGCCGGCCTCACCGGCTTCGTCACCGTCTACGCGCTGCTGCTCGGGCTGTGGATCCGCTACATCGTCCGCACGGTGCGGACCGGCCCCGAGCACCTGGTGACCGACGCCGGCACCACCGTCCACGCCACGGAGATCGGCCATGCTTGAGTACGCGTCATACGCCTTGGTCCTGCTCGCACTCGGGGCCTACGTCCTGCTCGACGGTTACGACCTCGGCATCGGCATCCTGAGCCTGTTCGACCGCAGCGACCAGCGGCGCAAGGAGTACAACGAGCTGATCGCGACCGCATGGGACGCCAACGAGAGCTGGCTCATCCTGGCGGGCGTGGCGCTGTGGGCGGGCCTGCCCGGTGTCTACGCCACCGTGCTGCCCGGCGTCTACCTGCCGCTGATCGTCATGCTGCTCGCCCTCGTGCTGCGCGGCACGGCCATCGAGCTGCAGAGCGCCGCCCCCGGCTACCGGCGCGGCTGGGGCCTCGTCTTCGGAATCTCCTCGCTGGTGGCCACCGTGTGCCAGGGCCTCGTCGTCGGCGGCGTCCTGTCCGGACTGCCGCACCGCGGCGGGGTGTTCACCGGAAGCACCTGGGACTGGCTGACGCCCTACAGCGTGCTGTGCGCCCTGGGGATGGTGGCCGTCTACCTGCTGGCGGGTGCCGCGTGGCTGCAGGACAAGACCACGGGGACAGCCCACGAACGAGCGGGCCGCCTGGGGCGACCGCTGATCCTGGCGGTCGCGGTGGCCGGCCTGGTCCTCGGATTCGGGCTCCGGTTCGCCGACCCGCAGCACCTGGGCTTCGACCAGCCGCTCCGGGCAACCCTGTTCGGCCTCGCGGTGGCGGTGGCCGTGGTCTGCGCGGCGACCGCCTGGTACGGCTTCGGCCGCCGGCCCGACTGGCGTCCGTTCGCCGCCGTGGCCGGTACGGAGGCCGCGGGCCTGCTCGCGCTCGTCGCCGCCACCGCGCCCGTCGTCGTCCCACCCGACCTGACCGTGCACGCGGCCGCCGGCCCGCACGGGTCGCAGCTGTTCCTGCTCATCGGGGTGGGCGGGTGCATGCCGGTCGTCCTGGCCTACAACCTCTACGCGTGGTGGGTCTTCCGCGGGAAGTTCGCCCGGCCACCGGCCCACACCGACCCGGCCGGCCCGCCCGACACCGGGGCCGCCGCGGAGCGGTCCGTGCCGGCGGCCCCGGCCGCGGGCGACGGTCCGTGGGCGGCCGTCGCCGCCCGGCGCGTGCTCCTGACCCTCCTGGCCGTCGCGGTGGCCGCCGTCTCGCAGGATGTCTTCGGCGGCGTACGGGTGTGGATCGGACCGGTCGGTGTCGCTCTGTTCGCCATGACGGCGCTCGCCGGATGGATCCGCTCCGACCGCCGCTCGGCGGCCGCCGGCGAATTCGACCTCCAGGCAGCCGACAAGTGAACGAAAGCCCCGACCACCTCGCCCGGCTCGGCCGGGACGACGAAGGTCAGCAGCGGGCGGCGGGACTGCTCACCCAATGGGCGGCGGTCGGCGAACCCGCATTCCGGCGAGCCGGCACCCTGCGCGGGCTGGCGGCCGCGGGCCATGTGATGTGGGCGGCGGGGCTGGGCCGGGCGGCCGAGGCCGCACTGCGGTCCCCCCACGGGGGCGCAGCCCTGGCCACGGTGCTCTCCGGTGCGGCCCTGGTCGCCGCCGGGTTGCTGCTGCGCGCAGTCCTGCTCGCGGCGGCCGACCGGACCGCGGACGACGGCGCGGCCGCCGTCCAGGACCACCTGCGCACCCGCCTGCTCCTGGCCGCGCTCCCCGCGGCGGCCACGCCCTTGGAAGAGGTGTCGGACGCCGCTCTCGGTGAGGCCCTCGACGGCGAGGTGGGCCGATTGACCCCGTGGCTGACGACGTACGTTCCTGCCCGGCGGGCGATGCTGCTGGGCAGCGGCATCGTGCTGGCCGCCATCCTGGTGGGGAGTTGGGCCGTCGCTCTGCTGCTCGTGCTGGCGACACCGCTGCTGCCGTTCAACCTGAAAGTGATCGGCCTGGGCACGCGCGCCGCGGTGCACGCCCAGCTCACCGCCACCCGGAAGCTGAGCACCCAGCTGCTGGACCAACTGCGCGGACTGCCCACGCTCGTCGGCCTCGGAGCCGGTGAGGAAGCGGTACGCGCGACCGAGGCGGTCGACCGGGAACTGGCCAGGCGCACCCGGACCGTACTGCGGGTGGCCTTCCTCTCGACCGCCTGGATCGAGCTCCTCATCACCGTGGCCATGGCCGTCGTCGCCACGTACTGCGGACTCGCCCTGCTCGGCTACCTCGACCTGCCGGTGGTCCCGTCCACCATGAGCCTGGGCACCGCGCTGTTCGTGCTCGTCCTGACCCCGGCGTACTTCGCCCCTGCCCGGGAGCTCGCCCGTGGCTACCACGCCCGTGCCGAGGCATCCGCGGCGGCCGAGCTGATCTCGGAGATCATCGGCAGGGTCCCGGTCGCACCGACCGACTGTCTCCCGACGCGGGTGCCCACCGTGCGTCGTCCGAGCGGGCCGGGCCCGGCCGGTGTGACCCTGAAGGAGGTAGGCGTTCGGTACCGGGGTCGCGACGACGCGGCCCTGGACGAGGTCACCCTGACCGTGCGGCCGGGTTCGATCGTGGCCCTCAGCGGCCCCAGCGGCGCCGGAAAGACAACCCTGCTCTCCGTGGCGGCAGGTCTGCGCGAACCGGACCGCGGGCAGTGCCTGCACACCATCGGCTCCGCGACCCGGCAAGCCTCGCCGGCCATGACGACATGGGTCGGACAGCCCTCCCACCTCCTCCCCGGCACGCTACGGGACAACCTGCTGCTGGCCCGGCGCGACGCCGACGACGTACAACTGGCCGCGGCGTTCACGGCACTGGGCTTCGAGGACCTGCTCGCCGCACTTCCCCAGGGGTTGACGACGCCGGTCGTGGAGCGCGGCTGGGGGCTGTCCTCCGGGCAGATGCAGCAGTTGGTGCTGGTCCGGGCTCTGCTCCACGACGCACCGCTGCTGTGCCTGGACGAACCCACCGCCCATCTCGACCCGGACGGCGAGGCCCGTGTCATCGGCGCCATCCGGACGCTCGCGCGCCGTCGCACCGTGCTGCTCACGACACACAGCCCGGCACTGCTCGGCATCGCCGACGACATCGTGCGGCTGGAACAGGGACGGGTGTCCCGGACGAGGGAGACACTGTGACCGCGTTCAGGCTGCTGTGGACGGCGGCGGACCACCGGGCACGCCGCGACCTGCTGATCGCAGCGGTGCTCGCCGGGACCGCCGAACTGTGTGCCGCCGGCCTGCTGGGGGTGTCCGGCTGGTTCCTGACCTCCTGCGCGGTGGTCACCGCACAGGCGAACACCACCTGGTCCTGGATGTATCCCTCGGGAACGGTCCGCGCCCTCGCCCTGGGCCGCACCGGTCTGCGCTACTCGGAGCGCCTGGTCAGCCATGGCGCCCTGCTCGGCGCGACCGTCTCGCTGCGCTCACGCCTGGTCCGCGCCGCGACCACCGTGCCGGCCCGCGAACTGCGCAACCACCGTGACGGCGCCCTGATGGCCCGGCTCACCAGCGACGTCGGCGCGGCGGGCGGGATGGCCGGCCAGGTCGTCCCGCCGCTGGCAGGGATCGGCCTGACCGCCGCCGTCGTCGTCACCCTGCTGACGGTGGCGAGTCCGCCGTCCGGCGCGGCGGAACTGCTGCTGCTCGCGCTCTCCGTGGCCACGGCAGTGACCGCCGAGCGGCGGACCCGCGGCCATCAGCGGACGGCCGCGGAAGCGTGGGCCACCGCACGCGCCACGCTGCTCAGCGCGCGCTCCGCGTGGTGGGAACTGCGCTGCCTGGACGCGGTCGATCCGGTCCGCGAGCAGGTCGCGGACGCGGTCGGCAGGGCCCGGCGGGCCGAGGCCGCGGCTGAGACGATGATGCGCCGATCCCGGCTGCTGCTGCGGCTGTTGGCCGTGGCCGGCCAGACGGCGGTCCTGGTCCTGGCGCTGTCCGGTCCGGTCTTCGCCCAGCCGGCTGCCGAGGCCATCGGCGAGGTGCTGCTGGTCGCGGCCGCGTACGAGCTGGTGGAGACGCTCCCTCAGGTGCTCCGCGACCACGGCCTGGCCGCCGACGCCGCCCACCGGCTGACGGAGCTCGCGAACCGGGCCCTCCCGGGTGAGCTGTCGACCGCGTCCCCGCCGAGGGCGTCGCCGGCAGGCGCGGCACGGGCCCTGGTGGCCCGCCACGTGCCTGTCGGTGTCGGCGCCTACCGCACCCGGTGGTCCGCGGTGATCGAGCCCGGCAGCGTCGTCCTGGTCACCGGGCCCAACGGCAGTGGGAAGAGCACCCTGTTGGAGACGCTGGCGGGACGGATCTCCCCCGCTGTTCCCCGGTCGGTGCTGCTCGACGGCGTACCCGTCGAGTCCCTGCCCGCCCGTGCGATCGCCGATTCGCTCACCCTCGTCGAAGCGGAGGACTGGATCGCCGACGCGACCCTCGCCGAGAACCTCCGGCAATCCGCCCCGGGCGCGGACGACGCCACACTCCGGGCGGCCCTGGAGGCCGCGGCGTTGGAGCAGTTGCCCCTCGACACTCCGACGGGCCCGTTGGGCAGTGCTCTCTCGCAGGGCCAGCGACGCCGCCTGGTGATCGCGAGAGCGGTCCTGCGGACACCCGCGGTCCTTCTGCTCGACGAACCGACGGCCGGCCTCGACGACCGTACGGCGACGCGGATGCTGACGGGCGTGCGGCGCGCCCTGCCGGACAGCGCCCTGGTGATCGCCCTACCGGACCGGCACGACGACCTCCTGCCCTTCGCCGCCTCCCGCGTCCTGCGGCTGAAGCCCACTTCCCGTGCGGCAATCGCTGAGTAGCCGGGCGCAGAGAGCGATGCGCTGCGCGGGAATGCCGTCGCCCCGGGCGAGGACC
Organism: Streptomyces lydicus; assembly: GCF_001729485.1. GTDB lineage: Bacteria > Actinomycetota > Actinomycetes > Streptomycetales > Streptomycetaceae > Streptomyces > Streptomyces lydicus_D. The sequence goes on along the minus strand of NZ_CP017157.1, from coordinate 5,672,940 downwards.
ACGACGTCCTTGCCCGGGGCGACGGCCCCTGCCCGCACGGCCGGCCGTGCGGTGGCTGCTACGGAGGATCAGCGGGCGTCGCCCTGGTGGAGTTCGGCCACGTAGCCGCCGGGGAACCGCACCATCGCGCTGGTGCGCCCCTCGGAGGTGTACGGCCCCCGGAGCGCCTTCGCGCCCGCGGCCTCAGCCTTGCGCAGGGTCGAGGTGAGGTCCTTCACCGCGTAGCCGGTGGTCTCCCGCCCGAACGGGTACGGCAGATGCCCATCGGTCACGCTGACCACGGTGTTGCCGAAGGGGGAGCTGATGGCGATGCGGCGGTACGTCCCGTCGGGCACACCGATCTGACCACCCTCGGCGGCCCGGTCGTCCGAGACGATCCGGCCACCGGTGAAGCGCAGGTACGACGTGAGGAACTCACTCGCCGAGTCCCTCGTCAGGTAGATGCGGTTGTCCGGCACGGTCTCCAACGGCGCGTAGGACGGAGCCTTGGTGTGCCAGTACAGCTGGGCGTTGACGCCGCCCGGGAACTGGACGACCGCGTCCTTGCCGATGGGGTCGTCGAAGGGCGCGACGACGACGTCCGCCCCGCTCGCCCGGGCCAGCCGGACGCCCTTGTCGAAGTCGCTCATGAGCCAGCCGGTGCGTTCGGCACCGAACGGGTAGGGGACCGGCGTCCGGAAGTCGAAGACGGACAGTGTGCCGACAGGTGAGAGAACCAACTCCGACACGGTCGTACTGGGCGTCGGCGTGACCTGTGTGACCACCTTGGTCGTGTGGGTTCCGCCGAAGGTCGCCTGCCAGCAGGTGACGAACGCATCCATCGCGCCCGGGGTGACATAGACGTGCGTGGTGTCGTACTGCGGTCCGACCGCGGTGGTCGTGGCCGGGATCCGGGCAGGGGTGTGCCGGCTCTGGGCCGACGACGGAGCCGCGAATCCCCCCACCCCCACCACCAGCAATAACGCCGGCAGCAACCGCACCATTGCGTTGCGCTTCTTCATCTTCCGTGCCCTTCCGTCGGGTCCGTCGGGAATGAACCGAAGGGAATGTAGGCAGCGAGCGCGGCATCGGGTTTTCTCGGAGCGCTCCGGTCCTTGACCGTCCGGGCACGATCCAACGTCCGGGATACGCCTGAGCCCCCTGAATCAGAATCAGGGGGCTCAGGCGTATCCGGTGCACCCCGTGGGGCGAGCGGGCCCGGTCTCAGGACGGTGACTTCGTCCAGGCGGGGTTGCCGGCCGCGAGGCGGTGGGTGATCACGGAGGTGAGGGCGAGGAGCACCAGGGCCAGGCCCAGGGTGAGCACGAGGTGGCCGTGCAGGACCAGTTGGGCCCCGACGAAGGCGCCGAGGAACATCGCCAGCACGGACAGGATCCGGCGGCCGGGTCGCGGCGCCGCGCCACCGGCCGGAGTGGAGTCCGCGGCCAGCCCCGTCAGGGTCAGGGTCAGTACGGTCGTGGTGAGGTCCGGGACGCCGAGGCGCCGGGCGACGGCGTTCTGCAGGCCCATGCCGAGCCCGAGGAACACGATCAGTGTGTACCGGACACCCGTGGTGACCGGGCCGTCGGTGACCGCGGCGGCAGCCACGGTGACGGCGATCAGCACCGTCTGCACGGCGGTGGCCGTCCTCAGCAGGTTTCCGCGGTGGTCCGCGAACCGGGTGCCGAGCCTGCCCCCGGCGAGCGCGCCGACGAGGAACGCCGCCAGCGCGACCAGCGAGGCGAGCACGGACAGGTTCGCGGCACCCACCAGAGCGAACCCCAGGAACACCACGTTGCCGGTCATGTTGGCGACGAAGACGTGCCCGAGCCCCAGATAGCTCACCGCGTCGATCAGACCGGTGACCACCGTCAGCGTCAGCATCAGGAGGGGCAGCGGGCCGTGGCGGTCCTGTCCTTGCGGTGCGAGCGTGCGTATCGCGTCACTCAGCAGCCTGCGCATGATGCTTCCTTTCCGTTGCGGTGGGCGGGTGGTGCAGCACCACGCGGGTGAGCAGTCCGCTCATCGGGCCGAGCACGATCGCGGGGAGGACGACCCACAGCGGCCAGGGTGTGACGCCCAGCGCCTGGTCGAGCGACCACCGGCCGGGCCCGGTCAGGGCCAGCGCCGCGGAGACGACGACGAGGACCATCGGGTATTCGTAGCCGTCGTTCTGCACCCACAGGCCCTTGGGCCATTTGACGGTGCCCGCGACCGTCATCACACCCATGGCGGCCATCGCGGCCAGGGGGGTGAGCAGTCCGGCGGTCAGGAACAGGCCGGCACCGATCTGACCGGCACCCGCGACGATCGCGGTCAGCCGACCGCCGCGGAACCCGTCGTGGCGGAACTCCTCGGTGCCGCCTGCCAAGCCGTGGCCTCCGAGCCGGAAACTCACCTTCTGAACTCCGTGGCCGGCGATGAGAAGTCCCGTCACCACCCGGAGGACCAGCAGTCCAGCGTTCATCTCTTCCTTGCCTGTTCCTGACTCAGTCCTTGACTGCGCTGTGAAGGAGCGGGGATCAGCCGGCGGCGTGCGCCCCGATGACGGCCTGCGCGTAGACCACGCCGAGGCCGTAGGCACCGGCGTGCTCCTTCACCACGTCCATGACCGACAGGTAGGTCTCGCCGCGGGCCCAGTCACGCTGCAGTTCGAGGAGGACCTGCACCCAGGTGACCGGGACCGCGCCGCCCTGGATCATGCGCTGGACGGCGTGTTCGTGGGCCTGCGGGCTGACGCCACCCGAGGCGTCGGTGACCACGTAGACCTCGTAGTCCTGGGCGAGGGCGGAGAGCGCGGGCAGGACGATGCAGACCTCGGTCCACAGGCCGGCCAGGACCAGCTTCTTACGGCCGGTGGCCTTGACCGCCTCGACGAAGGCGGAGTCCTCCCAGGCGTTCATCGTGGTGCGGTCGATGATCTTCTGGTCGGGGAAGACCTCGGCCAGCTGCGGCAGGAGCGGGCCGGAGAAGGATTCGGCGGCCACGGTGCTCAGCACGACCGGCACGTCGAACGTCTTGGCGGCCTTCGCCAGGCCGACGGTTGAGTTGATGATGGCGGTGCGGTCGCCGCTGCCGGTGCCGAAGAACATCTGCGGCTGGTGGTCGATGAACAGCACCGCGCAGTTGTCCGGGGTGAGCAGGTCCGGGCTGGGGGCCGCGGTGACCTCGGAGATGTTGACCATGAGTGGGCCTTCCGGTGGGTGTCGATCGCGGACGGATGTCCGCTGTTGAGCGCAACCGCGCGTGGTGTGGCGCGAGTTGGGGTGGTGTTCCGGGAGGGGCGGCTCGTGACCGGGCCCCTCCCGGAAGATCAGAGGGAGAAACAGGGATCGAAGAACGTGCTCGCTGTCTGCGGGGCCAGGCCGCGTCGGGCGCGCCACTGGCGGTGCTGCTCCGACTCGGCGACGGCCTGGCCGAGCAGCTCGGCCTGGCGTGCGCCCGACAGGCCCGTACCGGTCGTGGCCCGGTAGCCGCCGAAGTGTGCCACGGGGCTCCACCCGGGGCTGACCGGTGGCAGTTCCTCGTCGAGGCCCTCGTACTCGGCGGTCGCGTAGACGATCCGGCCACCGACGACCGTCAGCAGGGACTCGATGTGTGCGATGTCCGGCTCGGGCACGGTGAAGTAGTCCTCGGACAGGACCGCCAGGTCACCGAGGAAGCCCGGGCGCAGGACGCCCTTGGCGCCCTCCTCCCCGGTCAGCGCGGCACCCGCCTCGGTGAACATCGCCAGCGCGGTCCGGCGGTCGACCCGGTTGTGCGGCGGGCGGACGACCAGGTCGCCCACGGTGCGGCCGGTGACCAGCCAGTGCAGGGCGACCCACGGGTTGTAGGTGGAGACCCGGGTCGCGTCGGTGCCGGCGCCGACGGTCAGGCCGCGCTCCAGCATGGCCCGGATCGGCGGGGCGTCCGCGGCGGCACCGGGACCGTAGCGGCGTACGAACGCCTCGCCCTGGAAGGACAGCCGGTTCTGCACGGACAGGGCGCCGCCGAGGGCGGCGATGCGGTCCAGACTGTCCGCGGAGACGGTCTCCGCATGGTCGAAAAGCCACCGGTTGCCGGCCGGGAACAGCCCTTCCGCGGCGAGCTTCTCGAACACCGCCAGGTCCCGGCGGATGGTCTCGTCATAGGTGGCGTGCAGCCGGAATCCCCAGCCGTTCTCCATGAGGAGACGTACGGCCTTCTCGAATTCCGTTTCGTAGGCGGCGAGTTCAGGCCGTGGCTCGGCGAAGTTCTCGAAATCCGCCGCCGCCCACGTCAGATTCTCGCCCGCACCATTGAGGCGCAGCCATTCGTCCCCGTCCTCGGGGCGAGCCGTTTCGATCCAGCGGGTGAGATCGTCGATTTCCTGACCGGCGGTCTGCGGGAAGAGGTGATAGGCGATGCGCAGCGAAAGCTGGCCGGCCTCCGCCAGTTCGACGACCGTGCTGTAGTTGTCGGGGAAGTTCTGGAACCCGCCGGCCGCGTCGATCGCCGACGTGAGGCCGAACCTGTTCAGTTCCCGCAGGAAGTGACGGGTGGAGGTCTTCTTGTCCTCCCCCTCCAGCACCGGGGCCTTGGCCAGGGTCGAGTAGAGGATGAGTGCGCTGGGGGCGGCCAGCAGCATGCCCGTGGGCTCACCGTCCCGGCCCCGTACGATCTGGCCGCCCTTGGGGTCGGGGGTGTCCCGGGTGAATCCGGCGGCCTTGAGAGCCGCCCGGTTGAGCACCGCCGACTGGTACAGGTGCAGGACGAACACCGGGGTGTCCGGCGCGGCGGCGTTCAACTCGGCGACGGTCGGCAGCCGCCGCTCGGCGAACTGCTCGGCCGACCATCCGCCCACCACCCGCACCCACTGGCCCTTGGGCGTACGGGCCGCCTGCTCACGCAGCATCGCCAGACCCTGGCGCAGCGTGGGGACACCGTCCCAGCGCAACTCCAGTACGTAGTTGAGCCCGCCACGGATGACATGCAGATGAGCGTCGTTGAGGCCGGGAACCATCCGGCGGCCGACGGCGTCGACCACCTTCGTGTCCGGGCCGACGTGGGAGGCGACGTCGTTGTCGTCGCCGACGACCGTGATGACACCGTCACGGATGGCGATCGCCTCGGCCTGCGGGCGGACCGGGTCTCCGGTGTGGATCTTCGCGTTGCGGACGACCAGGTCCGCGGCGTTGTCGGTGGCGCGGGGGACCAGCCCACCGACCGGCATCGTGGACACCTTGCGACAACCTCCTGCTGGATGAACGACGTCGACGCATGTGCATCAACGTCCGCGTGCGTCGGCAGCGGCGGGCGGGAAGAATCGGGGCATGCGCCATCACCGCGCGCGTTCCGGGTGACCGTGCGACACACGGGTCGGGACCCGGCGGCCCTCGACTGCTGCGCCGCCAAGGTATTTCGCGGCAAAGCGTCCGGGTATCCCGGCAGTGCACTGGATACGTTCCGACAGTGCACTGCCTCTCCGCGCGCGCTGTGAGGTCAACTCCCGTGCGCTCGTGGGCAATTTGCGCCGTCCGTGCGGCTCGGAGGTCGCGCGGGTGGGCACGGTGGCGCACCGATACGGAGAGGCGAGCGCGGAGTTCCGGTGATCACGGGGTTGTGACGGCACGTGATCACAGAAGTGCGTGTGCTTGTGGGCACCTCCTCACTCGGCGGACACCGTCGCCTGCCACGCGCCCGGGCGTTTGCCGGTGGCCTTGTGGAAGAACACCGAGAAGTTGGATGCGTCGGAGAAGCCGAGGATGTCGGCACAGCGGGCGGCGGTGAGGCGGTCGTGTGCGAGGAGCCGTTTGGCTTCCAGGGTGATCCGTTCGACGAGGTACGCCTTCGCGGTGCGGCCGGTGGCCTGCTGCACCGCTCGTGAGAGGGTGCGGGGCGCGTACCCCAGCGCACGGGCGTAGTGGCCGGCGTCGTGGTGTTGCCGGAAGTGCGCTTCGACGCTGGAGCGGAACAACCGGAACACCGGATGGGTGAGCCGTGCTTCGGCGTGCGGTGGGTGCAGCCGGGTGATGAGCGCGGAAAGCAGGATTTCGGGCAGCTCCGTCGAGGAGTCACCGGGTGGGGCGGATGCTTCGAGGAGGAGATGGCTGCGCGCCGCGTCGACGAAGGGCCAGTCGGCGTCGGGGATGCTCCAGTGCGCGGCCGGGTCCGGGGAGGCGACGAGTTCTCGGGTGGTGTGGGTGACCGGCGCGGTCGGCACGAACAGCACGAGGTGCCCGGCCACTTCGGCGATGTCGTCCCACCGGTGCACCGCGCCGGGGGGAATCCACACCGCGGACCGATCTTGGAGCGGGTGGAGGTGGAAATCGACCGTGACGGAGCCGGGTCCGGCGTCGATGACGGCAAGGACGTGGAAGTCGGCGCGCTGCGTGCCGCCGTCGTTCAGCTCGCGAAGGCGGCCGAACGTCATCGTCTCGACCGAGGCGGCGGGGCGTCCCGCGGGCTGGTAGGTCATCTGCCGGATCACGCTCACGTGTCCAGTTTTCACCATCGGACGACCAGTCACGCCGATGACCCGTCCGGGTGCCGAAGTTTCAATGAATACACAGGGCAATCGCCTGGAGCATCGACCGGAAGAGCCATCATGAACACGACGCAGCAGACGCTACTGCCCGCTTACGACCATCGGCCGGGGACCGAGCCGACCCTGGTGTTCCTGCACTATTGGGGTGGTTCTGCCCGCACCTGGGACCTCGTCGTCGACCGCCTGGCGGGCCGTGACGTGCTCACGGTCGACTTCCGCGGGTGGAGCCGGTCGAGCGCTCTGCCCGGTCCCTATACGCTCGGTCAGCTCGCCGACGACACGCTCGCCGTGCTCGCGGATGCGGGGGTCACCGACTACGTCCTGGTGGGGCATTCGATGGGGGGTAAGGTCGCACAGCTGGTCGCGGCCACCCGGCCCGCCGGCCTGCGCGGCATCGTTCTCGTCGGCTCCGGCCCGGCGAGGCCCGCCGCACAGGTCACTCCCGAGTACCAGGAAGCCCTGTCGCACGCCTACGACTCCGCCGAGTCCGTGGCCGGGGCACGGGACCACGTCCTCACCGCGACCGAGCTGCCCGCTCCGGTCAAGGCGCAGATCGTGACCGATTCGCGGTCCGTCACCGACGCCGCCCGCACCGAGTGGCCGCTGCGCGGCATCGCGCAGGACATCACCGAGCACACGCGCATGGTCAGCGTGCCCGCTCTCGTAGTCGCCGGAGAGCACGACCAGGTGGAGCCCGTCGGCGTGCTCCGCGACAACCTGGTGCCCTACCTCTCCCGAGCCGACTTCGTGGTGGTCCCGCACACCGGTCACCTGATCCCGCTGGAAGCCCCGGCCGACCTCGTCGACGCCATCACCGCCTTCGCGCCGGCAACCTGACCGCCCCCGCGGGCCCGACGACCGGCTGTGCCCCGGCCCCGCCGCGCGACCTGGTCACCGACGCGGCATCGTCACCCACCCGACCAGACCCGCCAGCAGCACACCGGCGACCAGCGCGGGTGCCGGGGACCAGGCGGCCATCAGGACACCGACCGCGGCGAGGGGGAACGGAATCCGCTCGGCCAGGCTCCTTTGGTGTGGCCGCAGGTGCACGACCCAGACCGTGATCAGGAAAACGGCCGCCGGAACGGTGACCGCGGCGCCGGCAGCAATCGACGAGGCTTCGGCGCGGTGCGTGACGTGATCGGCGTACGCGGCCAGGCCGGCGCCCTCCGCGGTCGCCGAGGCGAAGATCAGGTAGTGGCCGTAGGCCCAGGAGAATCTCCTGCGATGCGCCTGGTGCGTCGTGGCGAGCAGCGTGTGCGCGGGTCTGGTGAAGTACAGCCACCACATGGCGTAGGCCACGAGCAGCCCGCCCGCCGCCAGCGCGTACAGCGAACCGGTGCCGTGATGCCGGTCGAAGGCGCCGCGGACGGCGACGGTGGCGGCCGCGACGCACTCGCCGAGGACGATGAGGGTGAACAGCTCGTAGCGCTCGGCGATGTGGCGAGGATGCCAGGGCGTCATCCCGGCGGACTGCGCCCACACCGGCACGGACACCTCGGCCACGATCATCACCACGATGCCCGGCAGCCGCACCGGATCCGGGACGAAGAGCAACCCCACCCAGCCGAGCTGACACGACATCACCCCCGTGGCGAAGCGCAGCGTGGTCCGCCGCCGGGCGGGATCGGACAACGCGGCACGCAGCCACAGCGCGGCCAAGGTCGTCCGCAGCACGACGTACCCGAGCGTGATGATCTGCAGATCCCCGTCCTCGAACGCGCGGCGCACACCGGCGGCGAGGACGAGTGAGCCCGTGATCTGCACCAGCACCGTCAGCCGGTACGCGACATCGTCCGGGTCATAGGCGGAGGCGAACCAGGTGAAGTTCATCCACGCCCACCAGATGGTGAAGAAGACCAGCGCGAAGCGCAGCGCACCGCCGGCGTAGTCCCCCTCCGCCAGCGCCCCGTGCAGACTCGTGGACGCCTGCGCCACCGCGACGACGAAACACAGGTCGAAGAAGAGCTCCAACGAGGTGGCGGTCCGGTGCGGCTCGCCGGGATTGCGGCCCACCATGGTGCGCCACCGCCTGGCACCCGGGTCCGCCTGCGTGGTCGGGGTGCGGTTCAGCGGAGGGCTCCCAGGGCCGCCTCGATGGTCCGGTGGACGGTGGGGTAGGCGTAGATCATGTGTTGCAGCCGGTCGACGGGGACCTCGGCATGGACGGCCACGTTCAGCCCGTGCAGCACCTCGCCGCCCGCCGGCCCCGCCGAGGTCGCACCGATCAGCACGCCCCGGTCGGCATCTTCGACGAGCTTGATGAATCCCTCGTTGCCCGGTCCGTGGATCCAGCCGCGGGTGGAGGAAGCGACGGCCACCACGCTGGTGCGCACGCGCAGGCCCTGTTCGCGCGCCTGTCGCTCCGTCAGCCCCACGGCTCCGATCTCCGGATCGGTGAAGGTGACGCGGGGCAGCGCCCGATAGTCGGCGTCCGGACCGGCCTGCCCGAGGATGTCCCGGACGGCGATCTCCGCCTGGTACATCGACACATGGGTGAACGAGCCCCGACCGGTGATGTCGCCGACTGCCCACAGTCCCTCCCCGGCCCGCATCTGCCCATCCGTGCGAACGGATTGCGCTGACGGGTCGAGTCCCACGGTGTCGACCGCCAGCGGGGTCAGGTCGGCGTGGCGTCCGGTGGCGACCAGGAGCCGTTCGGCAGTCAGCGGCTGTCCCTCGCCCTCAAGGCGCACGGTGAATTCGGTGCCGGCATGGCTGATCTGGCGCACCCGCGTGCCCGTGAGGACGGTGACACCGTCCGCGCGCAGCGCGTCCGCGGCAAGCTCCCCGGCTTCGGGCTCCTCCTGAGCAAGCAGCCGGTCCTGCCCCTCGATCACCGTGACCGCGCACTTGAAGCGGGCGAAGACCTGGGCGAGTTCGACGCCGATGGCCCCTCCGCCGAGCACCACCATGGACGCCGGTAGTTCCTTCGCGGTCATGGCGTCCCGGTTGGTCCAGTACGGCGTTCCGTCCAGACCCGGCACCGGTGTGATCCGGGGCCGGGTACCGGTGGCCAGCACGACACCGCGCCGGGCCTCGAAGGTACGGTCACCGACCGTCACCCGGCGCGGCCCGGCGAGGCGCCCCGTCCCCCGGACGAGCCGACCGCCCTTCGCCGTGAAGCGGTCCGCGGCCACCTGGTCGTTCCAGTCGGCAGTGGCCTCCTCGCGGATCCGTCCGGCGACCCTGGCCCAGTCCGGAGTCACCACCGCCTCACCGGCGAGGGCGGAAACCCGGCCCGCCTCGGCGAGCAGGTTCCCGGCGCGGACCATCATCTTGGTGGGCACGCATGCCCAGTACGGACACTCGCCTCCGACGAGTTCCGCCTCGACCCCCACCACGTCCAGTCCCGCTTCGGCCAGTGTGCCGGCGACGTACTCGCCGCCCGGTCCCAGCCCGAGGACCACCACATCCGCCTGCTCGATCGCGCTCATGCCTCTCCTCGTTCCGCCCGTTCTCCGGGCATGGACTGTCCCGCTGACGCTAGAGCGGCCTGACGCCGGTCCGAGTCCGCCGGCGCACAGAGGCTTGCCCGAGAGCGAACGCCCTGGACAAGGACCGGGCGCAGTGCGCTGGCGGGCACCACCGCATGCGCTGCCGGTCAAGAGGCCCCCCGACCAGGTACCTAGCGTCACCGGGGTACACACAGCACGGCACCGCAGGAGGCGGAACATGACCAGCAACTCCCCATCCGTACACGGCAGTCAGCCCTGGCTGCATCAGAAGGGCGAGGTGATCCAAGAGTTCGGGACCGTCAAGCAGTTCCCGGTCGCCCTGTCCTACGAGGCGCGGATGTACTCCTGCCAGCGCATGAACAAGGTCCTCGCGGACACGCAGATCCTCTACGGCCTCTACAAGAAGCACCACTGGCTGATGCGCGGGGCGACCTTCTACCAGCTGCACCTGGTCCTGGACAAGCACGCGGGCGAACAGCTCGACATCATCGACACCCTCGCCGAACGCGTCCAGTCCTTGGGCGGCGTCGCGGTGGGAGATCCCCGGCACGTCGTCGAGATCACGTCGATCCCGCGCCCCCCGGACGGCGTGGAAGAGGTGCCGGCCATGCTGTCCCGGCTGCTGGAGGCCCACGAGACCATCCTCATCGACGCCCACGACGCCGCCGCCCGGACGGCCGAGTACGGTGACGACGGCACCGTCGACCTGTTGGTCTCCCAGGTGATCCGGACCGGCGAACGGCAGGCGTGGTTCCTGGCCGAGCACCTGGTCGACACACCATTGGTCCGCGCCTGAGGACTGTGCGCGGCTGAGAACTGTGCGCGCCTGAGGACTGGCTGCGGCCTCGGACCGTCGGGCCCACGTGACGGGGTACCTGGCTCTGATCGGCGCTCCCGCACAACGCCGGCCGTCCGCATACGACGCAGCGAAGAGCGAAGCCCGTCGCCCTCACCCCGGCCGGCGGATCCGGTCGTACGACCTCCCGGTGAGGCACCACCGGGAGGTCGCCGCGCTGCTGCGGCACCTCACCTGAGGCGGCGAGGACGCCTAGCGGCCGTCACGGACGCGATGACCTCGCAACGGACTTCAACTGTTCGAAACCCACTCAATCACCTGATAACTGGAGGAACCTTGCAGTTCGGAATCTTCACGGTCGGCGACGTCACGCCGGACCCCACCACGGGCCGAACGCCGACCGAGCGCGACCGCATCAAAGCCATGGTCGCCATCGCCCTGAAGGCGGAGGAGGTCGGTCTGGACGTCTTCGCCACCGGCGAGCACCACAACCCGCCGTTCGTGCCGTCCTCGCCGACCACGATGCTCGGGTACATCGCCGCGCGGACCGAGAAGCTGGTCCTCTCCACCGCCACCACTCTGATCACCACCAATGACCCGGTGAAGATCGCGGAGGACTTCGCGATGCTCCAGCACCTCGCGGACGGCCGGGTCGACGTGATGATGGGGCGCGGCAACACCGGGCCGGTCTATCCCTGGTTCGGTCAGGACATCCGGCAGGGCATCAACATCGCCCTCGAGAACTACGCCCTGCTGCACCGGCTGTGGCGCGAGGACGTCGTCGACTGGGAGGGGAAGTTCCGCACCCCGCTGCAGGGCTTCACCTCCACCCCGCGCCCGCTGGACGGCGTACCGCCCTTCGTCTGGCACGGCTCCATCCGCTCGCCGGAGATCGCCGAACAGGCCGCGTACTACGGGGACGGCTTCTTCCACAACAACATCTTCTGGCCCGCCGACCACACCAAGCGGATGGTCGAGCTGTACCGGACCCGGTACGCCCACCACGGCCACGGCACGCCCGAGCAGGCGATCGTCGGGCTCGGCGGCCAGGTCTTCATGCGGAGGAGTTCGCAGGAGGCCGTGCGCGAGTTCCGGCCGTACTTCGACAACGCACCGGTGTACGGCCACGGGCCCTCCCTGGAGGACTTCACCGCCCAGACCCCGCTGACCGTCGGCTCCCCGCAGCAGGTCATCGAGGAGACCCTGGCCTTCCGCGAGTACGCCGGCGACTACCAGCGCCAGCTGTTCCTGATGGACCACGCCGGGCTGCCACTGAAGACCGTTCTGGAGCAGCTCGACCTGCTCGGCGAGGAGGTCGTACCGGTCCTGCGCAAGGAGTTCGCCAACGGGCGGTCGGCCGAGGTGCCGGACGCGCCGACCCACCGGTCCCTGCTCGCCGCCGGTTCGGGAGCACCTTCGGAAGGAGGGAACGTCGCATGAAGCTCGTCGTGGTGTCCGCGGGTCTGAGCACCCCCTCGTCCACCCGCCTGCTGGCCGACCGTCTCACCGACGCGGTCCGTGACGAACTCGCCGACCAGGGCCACAAGGCGGAAGTGGAGGTCATCGAGTTGCGCGGCCTGGCTGTCGCCATCGCCAACAACCTCGTCACCGGTTTTCCCCCACCGCAGCTGGCCGACGCGATCGAAGCGATGACGAGCGCCGACGGCCTGGTCGCCGTGACACCGGTGTTCAGCGCCTCGTACAGCGGACTGTTCAAGTCCTTCTTCGACCTGATCGATCCGGGTGCCCTCACGGGCAAGCCGGTCCTGATCGGGGCGACGGGCGGTACGCCCCGCCACTCGCTTGTCCTGGATCACGCGCTGCGCCCGCTCTTCGTCTACCTGCGGACCATGGTCCTCCCGACCGGCGTGTACGCGGCGTCGGAGGACTGGGGATCAGGCAGCGACGCGCACACGGACGGTCTGCCGGCACGCATACGCCGCGCAGGCCGGGAGATGGCGTCGATCCTGGCTGCCGGAGCAACTCATCCCGTGCCCGAGGACGATCCCACCTTCTCCAAGAGGAAACTCTCCGACCTGCGCTTCGACTGAGCGCTCGGCTCGGGCAGCTGTCGACCGTCGAGCGGCGGACCGGTCGTTCAGCCGGCAGCGGCGGCCGCGGTGTCGTCGTAGACGAGCAGGTCATCGGGACGCAGCCGCAGCCCCGGGGTCGGTGGGTGGGGCACCAGGCGCTTGTCGTGCATCAGGTGGTGCACGGTGGCGTGCCGGGACACGGTGGCGAAGTCGGCGATCAGGCGCCGGTGGCAACGCCACCAGACCGCCTCGCTGCACATCACCGTCGTCCGGGAATGCAGGGCTTCGTCGAGCAGCCGATCCAGAGCGGCCACGAATGCGGGTTCACGCATGTAGGTGGCGTAGCCCCGGAACGAGGCGTTGCGCCACACGACGTCCGGGGAGTCGGCCGGTGCTTTGCGAAAGCCCCCCAGGTCTTGTTCCCAGCGGTAGCTGATGCCGACCTCCGGCATCCAGTGGGTGAGACTGCTGCGGGCCAGGTGCGGGTTGCGCCGGCTGCCGGGCCCGATCCGTACGTCGACCACCGACTGCACGTTCGCCCACTGCAGCAGGTCGATCAACTGCTCCCGGTCTGCGGTGCTGTGACCGAATGTGAGCAGCTCGGCCTTACGCATCCTGCCCCGGAACGTCGCCGCGCCGGGTAGCTGACACGTCCGCCTCGCCGCCCTCCCGGTTGATCACACCGACGGCATGCTCCACCGCGACCGCCTCTCACTTGGATGCCCGGCCCCTCCACCTGACCCACCAGCCGTTCCCGGACGCCGCCCGCGCAACACCGGAAGGGACAGGATTGCCCTGTTTGCGCTTCGCCGCCCCTGCCTGAGAACACCTCACCCGGCGATCGAGCCACTGCGATGCCTCGGAGCCCCGTGGCACGCGGCCCAGTCCCTGTGTCGCGCAGCGCCGTCATTCCGAGGGACGGTCAAGCGCCAGGCATATCCAAGACGTGTGCTATTAAATCCCTGACATTGCATGGCGCACGGGGGATTGAATGTCTTCTTTCGAAGGTCGCCTTCTGGGGCGGGCAGCCGAGCTGGCGGAGCTGTCCCGGCTCGCGGAGTCCACACTCGCCGGCACCGGGCAGGCCGCCTTCGTGGTGGGGGAAGCCGGCCTCGGGAAGACCGCGGTGCTTGAGCAGGCCGCGGCGGACGCCCGGCGCAGGGGTATGCAGGTGCTTTCCGCGAGCGCCCGGAATCTGCCGCAGCCTTGCCCGTTCGCCGTCATCTCCGACTGCTTGAGGCTGGAGGAGTCCCCCTCGGATGCACGGCGGGAGCAGGCCGCCGAGGTCCTGCGCGGCGATGCCCGCTACGGTGTGGCGGGCGCCGGGAGCGAGGCCGCGGGAGCGGATGCGGCGACGATCGAGGCGATGGTCGGGCTGGTCGAGGACCTTTGCGCGCAGCGGCCGTTGGCCCTGTTTCTCGACGATCTGCAGTGGGCCGATCCGGCGAGCCTTGCCGTGCTGCACAAGCTGGTGCGCTCGGTGCATCAATTGCCGCTTCTCGTGGTCGGCGCCCATCGCCCCGTACCCGAAGCGGGGGACGTCGTCGCCCGTCTGTCGGGAGGCACGATCGCCGGGAACCGCACCCTGCTGGAACTGGCACCCCTGGAGCCTGCGGCCGTGGCGGCCCTGCTGGCAGACCGCTGCGGCCGGGAGGCCGGCCCTCGACTGCGGCGCATGGCCGAGGGAGCGGCCGGTAATCCGCTGTATCTCACGGAGCTGGTAGCCGCGCTGCGGCGCGAGCACGCCATCGAGGCCGGCGGAGCCACGGCGGAGGTTTCCGCCCACTGTGCACTGCCGACGCTGACCGCGCTGGTCACGCACCGGCTCCGTGACCTGCGCGAGGAGGTGCTCCAAATGCTGCGCATCGTCGCCGTACTGGGCGCCGGCTGCACCACCGCCGAACTCGCCACGGTCATCGACACCCCCCTACGCGATCTGCTGACCGCCATGGCGGAGGCCGAGGCGTCCGGAATCCTCCGAGACACCGGCCAGCACCTGCGCTTCCGCCACGAGCTCATCCGGAAGACGCTGTACGACGCCGTGCCGGTATCGGTCCGGGCCATGCTGCACACGAAAGCGGCGCAGCGGCTCGCTCAGGCCGGCGCGACTCCGGAACGCGTTGCCGAGCACCTGCTCAACGGGGTGCCGAGCCCGGAATTCCTGATCACCTGGCTGCAAGGATCCGCCGCGCGGCTCACCACACGGGCCCCCGCCATGGCTCTGCGGCTGCTCACCACCGCGCTGGAAGTCGGCGACCCCGCGGACGCCGGATACGGCAACCTCCGTTTTCACCACGCCGTCGCGCAGCTCTCCTGCGGCCGTCTCGCGGAGGCGGAGGAGAGCGCCCGATCCGCCCTGGCCAAGGCGGAGTTCGGGCTGGAGTCCGTACTGCGCTGGATCGTCATCCAGGCCGCGTTCGCCCGCGGGCGACCCGACCTGGCGCTGGCGGAGGCGCGGGCCGGATGCCGGAGCGCCGGGGTCGAGGCGGTCGAGCGGGTCCAGTTCCAGGCGTTCAGCGCGGTGTGCCTCTTCGCGCTGGGTGACCTCACCGAAGCCGGTGCCACGGCCTCCCGTGCTCGGTCCGCCGCCGATGAGGTCGGTGACAGCTCCGCCCTGGCCAGCAGCCTGCACGTACTGGCCGCCAAGCGCTTCATCGAAACCCCCGACGCCGAAGCGGTCGAACTGGCGCGGCACGCCTCGCGTCTCACCCCCGACACGTTGCACCCCGCCCAGTGGCTGGGACTGCAACTGGCCCTGGTCAACTGCTACATCGACCTCGACCTCGGGCCCGACGCCCAACGGACCCTCGCCGCCGTACGAAGACCCGCGGAGCGCATCGGCGGGGTCTTCCTGCCGTGGTACCACCTGTCCTGCGCCCTCCTCGCCTTCCACACGGGGCGCTGGGACGATGCGCTGGCGGAGATCGAAGCGGGTCTTGACTGCGGAGACCAGGCCGCGATGAGCCGGGCGCTGCGGGCGATGGCGACGGTGATCGCGGTACACAGAGGCCGGCGTCCGCTCGCCGAAGCGCGCCTGACGGCCGTGCTGCCGGAGCTCGGCAACGCGACGGTCGCCGCCTTCTACGAGTATCTGCCGATGTGCGCCGGCGCCCTGCTGGACGAGGCGCGGGGCGACGACCGACGCGCGTACTCCCGACTGGCCGAGGCGTTCGACGAGGGCGTCGGTCACCTGCCCGGCCAACTGATCCTGGGCTTCCTCACCCCCGATCTCGTCCGTCTCGCCCTGGCCCAGGGGGATCACGACAGCGCACGGTGCTATGCCGCCGCCGCGCAACGCCGGGCCGAGGACAGCGGCGGTCTTTACCACCTCGGTGACGCCTACCGCTGCGAAGGACTGCTGAACGCGGACCCCGATCTGCTCATGGAAGCGAGCCGCTGCTACCGCAACGCACCACGGCCACTCAACGCGGCACACGCCTGCACCGACGCGGCCGAAGCGCTGGCCCGCCGAGGGCGCCTGGACGATGCCCGCGTCCTGCTCGACCAGGCGCTGGAGACGTTCACGCAGCTCGGCGCGGTCTGGGACGCGGCGCAGGCGACATCCCGGCTGCGGTCGGTCGCCGTCCGTCGAGGATCACACCGGCCCCGCATCGGCGCACGCGACGGCTGGCAGGCACTCACGCATACGGAACGCCTGGTCGCGGAGCACGTCGCCGAAGGGTGTTCCAACCCCGAGATCGCAGCCCGCTTGTCCATCGCCCGTAGCACCGTCAGCACCCATGTCTCCAGCATCCTCAGAAAGCTGGCGATGACCTCGCGGGTGGAGATCGCCGCCGAGGTGACCCGTCGGCAGCGGGCCGGGCGGTCACCTTCGCGGGACTGAGCCGCCAGCGAGGGGCGGAAGTGCGCGGGCGGGCCCCACGCGTTGTTCCCCGGCCTCGTTCGCGGAAGCCGGGGAACCGTCCGACGGCGGCGTGCCGTCAGATCATGAGAGGTCGCGCGAGACGCCGGTCACCGGTTGTCGACGCACTCCTTGGCGAGGCTGTCGCTCGTGCACAGCACCAGGTTGCTGCTGAGATCGTCGGTGCCGTCGACGGCGGGGATCGTGGCGGTGCCGTCGCCGGACCACTTGTCACCGAGGTCGTTGGTGAACGTCCACTTGCCCGTCACCGTCTTCATCAGCTGGCCTCGCATCGCCCAGCTGTAGTTGTTCGGCTTCACGGATATCTTGTTGGCGTCGCTCACGGTGTTGGTCTGGGTCCAGGAGTGCTCGTAGCGTGCGCTGATCGCGCTGCTGACCTTGACCGAGACGACTTCGATGTTGACCCCGACCTCGCTGGTGACGGTGATGGAGCTGCCCACCGTGTTGGTCTCGGACGAGGTCTGCGTCCAGGTGATGGTCCGGTCCGCCGGATCGGTGCTGTTGTTCCACACGTTGGAGCTGACCCGCTTGAGGTTCCCTACGGACGCCACACTGTCGCCGGTGATCTCGTAGTCACAGGACTTGATGATGCTGGAACTGTTGCTGCACTGCTTGAGGGCGTACGCGGTGGCCAGATCCGACAGGGTGGGGCCCGTGGCCCCGGGGCTGGGCGTCGGCCCGATGATCCACTCCTGGTTGCTGTTGCCGTGGCAGTTGGAGAGGCCGACTGTCGCGCCGTCGTTGCCGCTTCCCCCGAACACGTCCATGCACTGGTTGGTGTTGACGTTCCGGATGAGGTAATAGCCGCCGCCACCGTCCGAGGGCTGCAGGTACCAGTTCTGCTTGGTGTTGGTCTGGTCGCAGTACACCGGCTCGACGAGATGGTTGTTGTCGGTGTTGAAGTCGAGGCACTTCTGCGTCTTGTCGTTGCGGATCAGGAAGCTCCCGTCACCGTTGGGCAAGATGCTCCAGTTCGCCATCGGTCTCTTGTTGACGACGATTTCGGTCCCGTAGTCGGCGGAGTCCTTCGCCAGATCCAGGGACGGCGCGAGGCCGTCCGCCTGGGGCAACCGCGGTGACAGAGACAGCCCCGCCAGGGCGGACGTGTCCGCATGGGCCGTTCCGGTTGTCAGCGGAGACACCGACGTGGCGAGCGTGGCGAGGGCGACCGCGGCGAATGCGGCCAACGTCCGCCGCACCGGCCCGTGAGGGGTCGACTCGGTGATCATGATTGGTCTGTTCTCCTTCGGCAGTTCTTGCCTGCGGGGCGGGTGTGATGACCGGCCCCTCGCGCCGCAGCAACGCAGCAACCTCTTCCCGGACCTGTTCCGAAAAGGAGGCGAGCAAGCACTACGCCCCTGACGGTGGCCCCGCTGCGGCGGTGTCAACGTACGGGCGCCCGCGCGCCGTTACATCCCACACATGACGGAGGCTTACGGGACGGGCGGCGCCGGCGGAAAACGACGGACACGCGTGACCGACGGCGAATGCCGGGCATGCCGTGCGGCAGGACGCTCGCCAAGATCACCGAAGAGTGGGCGTGAGCCCACCAAGCGGTGGTACGTCCAGCCGGACGTGGAAGATCTCCGCGAAGCCGCCGCCGCGTGGGATGGCTTGCACGGGGTGCCGACCCAGCATGTGAGACTCCACGCTGAGGCTCTGACCTGCGCAAACCCTGCTCCGGGGCGCGGTCGCCGGCCGTGCTCCGAGGGCTCTTCCTGACCCGGGTGTCAGGATCGTGTCAGATAGTTCGATAGCTTGGCCGGGTGAGTGAGAAGACCCTGCAGCACCGGATCGACGGCCCCGACGACGCCCCCGTACTCGTACTGGGCGCCGCCCTCGGGACCACCTGGCACATGTGGGACCGGCAAATCCCCGAGCTGACCCGTCAGTGGCGGGTCATCCGCTTCGACCTTCCCGGGCACGGCGGCTCGCCCGCCCACGCGGCGCCCTCGATCGCCGAGCTGGCCGACCGCCTGGTCAGCACCCTCGACGGGCTGGGTGTCGAGCGCTTCGGCTACGCCGGCTGCGACATCGGCGGTGCCGTCGGCACCCAGCTTGCGCTCACCCGCCCGCACCGGGTCACCTCCCTCGCCCTGGTGTCCTCGTCGCCGCGCTACGGCACCGCGGACGCCTGGCGCCAGCGCGGCGTGGTCATCCGGACGAACGGGCTCGACCCGATCGCCCGCACCGCGCCCGAGCACTGGTTCACCCCCGAATTCGCCGGCGCCCAGACCGCCATCGTCGAATGGGCCGTCCAGATGGTGCGGACCACCGACCCCGGCTGCTACATCGCCGCGTGCGAGGCGCTCGCCGCCTTCGACGTACGGTCCTCCCTCAGCCGCGTCGGCGTCCCCACGCTCGTCGTCGTCGGCTCCGAGGACCAGGTGACCCCGACCACCGACGCCCGCACGCTGGTCGCCGGGATACCGGACGCGAGCCTGGCGCTGGTGCCCGGCACCTCCCACCTCGCGCCGGTCGAGCAGCCCGCGGCCGTCACCGAGCTTCTCATCCGGCACTTCAGCACCGCCTGGCACGACAAGCCGGGCCCCGGCAACCAGGCCGCCATCGGTGCCGCCGCCCCCAAGCCGCAGATCGCGCCCCCGCCGCCCCCGCAGGCGCCGCCCGTCGCCATCGAGTCCGGCGTCGCCCAGCCGCACCCGGCCCGCGGCGGCGCGTACGAGGCGGGCCTCAAGGTCCGCCGCGAGGTCCTCGGCGACGCCCACGTCGACCGCGCGGAGGCCGCCGCCGACGACTTCACCGGCGACTTCCAGGACTTCCTCACCCGGTACGCCTGGGGCGAGACCTGGACGCGCCCCGGCCTGGACCGCCGCACCCGCAGCATCGTCACGCTCACCGCGCTGGTCGCCCGCGGCCACCACGAGGAGCTGGCCCTGCACACCCGCGCGGCCCTGCGCAACGGCCTGACCCCCTCGGAGATCAAGGAAGTCCTGCTGCACACCGCGGTGTACTGCGGCGTTCCGGCCGCCAACTCCGCCTTCCGCGTGGCCCAGCGGGTCATAAAGGAGGAGACGACCCCCGAGAACTGACCGCCCGGGTGCCGGCGGGCGCGGTGATCGGCCGTGCGAGGGCCGGACGCGCGGCAAGATGGCCTCATGGAACTCATCAAGAAGACCCATGCCTGCGTCCGGCTGGAGAAGGACGGGCAGACGCTCGTCATCGACCCCGGTGTCTTCACCGAGGAGGACGCGGCCGTCGGCGCGGACGCGATCCTGGTCACCCATGAGCACATGGACCACTTCCACGAGGACCGGTTGCGGGCCGGTATGGAGGCCAATCCGGGGGCGGAGATCTGGACCCTGGCCAGCGTGGCCGAGCAGCTCTCCGCGGCCTTCCCCGGGCGGGTGCACACGGTGGGGGAGGGCGACACCTTCACCGCGGCCGGCTTCGACGTCGAGGTGCACGGTCAGCTGCACGCCGTCATCCACCCCGACATGCCGCGCGTCACCAACGTCGGCTTCCTGCTGGACGGCGGCGCGGTGTTCCACCCGGGCGACGCGCTCACCGTCCCGGAGGGCCGTACCGTCGACACCCTGCTGGTGCCCGTGCACGCGCCCTGGAACAAGGTCGCCGAGGTGATCGACTACCTCCGTGAGGTGGCGCCGCGGCGGGCCGTCGACATCCACGACAGCCTGCTCCGGGACCACGCCCGGCCGATCTACGACTCCATGATCGAAAAGCTGGGCGGCACCGACCACAGCCGGCTCGCGTCCGGCGGCAGCCTCCCGGTCGGCTGACGCCGGCCGGCTGCGGACCCGGCTGTCAGTACCTCGCTGTAGGTTGGCAGACATGCGCATCGCGACCTGGAACGTCAATTCGATCACTGCCCGCCTGCCCAGGCTGCTGGCCTGGCTGGAGAGCAGCAGCACCGACGTGCTGTGCCTCCAGGAGACCAAGTGCGCCGCCGAGCAGTTCCCGTACGAGCAGCTGCGCGAGCTCGGATACGAGGCCGCGGTGAACGCCAACGGGCGGTGGAACGGCGTCGCCGTGCTGTCCAGGGTGGGCCTGGACGACGTGGTCATGGGCCTGCCCGGCGGCCCGGACTACGAGGGGCTCCAGGAGCCGCGCGCGGTCTCGGCGACCTGCGGCCCGGCCCGCGTCTGGTCGGTGTACGTCCCCAACGGCCGGGAGGTCGACCACGCGCACTACACCTACAAGCTCGGCTGGTTCGAGGCGCTGAAGACGGCGGTCGCCGAGGACGCGGCGGGCACCCGCCCGTTCGCGGTCCTCGGCGACTACAACGTCGCCCCCACGGACGAGGACGTCTGGGACCCCGCCGTGTTCGTCGGCGCCACCCACGTCACGCCCGCCGAGCGCGCCGCGCTGGCCGCCCTGCGGGAGGCCGGCCTGTCGGACGTCGTACCGCGCCCCCTGAAGTACGACCGGCCCTACACGTACTGGGACTACCGCCAGCTCGCGTTCCCGAAGAACCGCGGGATGCGCATCGACCTGGTCTACGGCAACGAACCGTTCGCCAAGGCCGTCTCCGACGCCTATGTGGACCGCGAGGAGCGCAAGGGCAAGGGCGCCTCGGACCACGCCCCGGTCGTGGTGGACCTCGACGTCTGACCCCGTCACCCCCGCCCCGGTACGAGCGCCCGCAGGTCCACGGCCTCGCCCAGGGCCCGCAGGCCCGCGTCTCCGGGGTGGAGATGGTCCCCGCTGTCGTAGCCGGGCAGCATCCGCCCCGGCTGCGCGGGATCGCGGAGCACGGCGTCGAAGTCCAGGGTCGCGTCGAACGCGGCGCCGGCCTCCGCGCGGACGGCGGCGTTGACCGCCTGGCGCCGGGTCTCGACGGCGGCGGTGCAGTCGGGGTAGCCCGCACAGGGCGCGACGGTCGCCACGACCACCCGCAGTCCCCGCTCGTGCGCCCGCCGGGCCAGCGCCCGCAGACCGGCGACGACCTCCTCCGCCGAGGTCTCCCAGCGCACGTCGTTGATGCCCTCGAAGACCACCACCGTCCGCGCCCCGGGCTGCGCCAGCACGTCCCGCTCCAGCCGGTGCCGGGCGCTGACCCCGCCCGTGTCGGTGCTGACCCCGTCGCCCTGATAGCGGTCGGTGACGACGCGGTTCGCCGAGATGCCGTGGTTGAGCACGCCGTAACGCGGCAGCGCGTGCTGCGCCTGGAAGCGGGCGGCGAGCACGTCCGGCCAGCGGCGGTTGGCGCCACTGGTCGACCTCACCCCGTCGGTGATCGAATCGCCCAGCGCCACGACCGAGCCGGGGCCGCCCCGGACGTCGACCCCCGTCAGGAACGGCCAGCTGGTCAGCGTCTCCGGATAGGCCGCGCCCCCGGCGTCCCCGGTGCGGTCCCCGCTGCCGTCCGCGCTCAGGTACGAGAGCTGGGCCGCCTCCTGGTGCACCGGCGCCGCCGTGACCGTCCCCGGCAGGTGGAGGCTCACCAGCAGGTCGGTGCCCGGCGGCACGGTGAAGTCCGCCGGATCGCTGAACGCCTCCGCGCCGGCCGGCACGCGGACGCCGGTCCGTCCCCGCCCGAAGGTCAGCGGGACGGGCGTGTTCCTCGCCGCCGGGCCCGTGCCGCGTACCGCGATGCTGGCCGCCGCTATCTCCACCGGCGCCGCCGCGAAGGTGTTGGCGATCCGGATGCGGGCCCCCGGCCCGCCCGCGCCGCTGTGCACGACCAGCCGCAGTGTGCGGTCCGTCCACGGTCCGACGGCTCGGTAGCCGGCCGTGCTCGCCGCCCAACTGCCGGTCCGGCCGCGGGCGGTGTCCCGTACCGCCACCGCGAAGACGTGCAGCGTCCCGGCGGAGCGGGCCGCCCCGGGCAGCACCACGGACGCGACCTCCCGCCCCGGCCGCAGCGGCACCGCCACCGCGTACAGCCGCACCGGCCCCGCCGACTGCCCGCCGGCGCCGTTGAGATGCGGCAGCGCGACCGCCTTGGTGGTCAGCGGGCCGGACCGCCAGTCGGGCGCGGTGAGTTCGTAGGAGCTGCGCGAGCCGTCCCGGTAGCGCACGGTGCCGGTGCCACCGGCCGTGCCGCCCGTCCCGGCGACCAGGAACGCCAGCGCGTCGCCCCGGCCGCCCACCGCGACCGCCTGCCCGTCCGCCCGTACGTTGTCCGGTCGCCCGGCGGCCGTGCGGGGGCGGCTGAGCCGTGCCCCGTCGAGGGTGAGGACGCTGCCCGGCGACCAGCCGGCCGCCGCCAGATCCTGGGCGGACAGCGAGTGGCCCGCGCCGTCGAAGTCCGCGGCGCCGGGACGGGAGTTGTCACTGACGGCCGTGTTGTCGAACAGCCTCGCCAGGGGCTGCGGGGCGCGGGGGTGCGGGGTGCGGCCGGGCGAGGCGGCGGCGGCCGGGCCGGCCGGGGCGACGGCCGGCGACGCCGTCACGGCGAGCAGCAGGGTCAGGGCGGTGCCCCATCGTCGTAGGCGCATCGGTCGGTGTCCCTCCGGGAGGCGTCAACGGGCAGGTGTGCGCGGCGATCCGGCGGGCGCCCCGAGGCGCGAGGGGCTCCCGCGGATCGCGCCGATCCGATCCGAGCGCCATGAAGGTAGGGAGGTGGAGGGGGAGCGTCAAGGTGACGAACGGCGCGCGATCACGCCGCGCGCCTGTGGCCCGGACCACAGGTCCGGTGGGACCCTGCAGACCATGAACATGTCTTTCCTGGACAAGTGGCGCAAGCGGCACCGCGCACACGGTTCCGTGCCGCTCGCGGAGTCGGTGCGGGCCGATCCCGGCAGCGTCGTCGAGCTGCTGTCCGAATGCCCGCTGCTGCGGGCCCAGGCCACTGACGCGGGGGTGGAACTGGACGACTCCGTACGGTCGTTGGAGCGGCTGGACCAGCTCCAGCCGGTCTGGCGGGACGACCCGGAGGTGCTGCCCTGGCTGGGCAACGACGCGGGCCTGTACCTCGGCACGGTCCTGGTGCGCACGGTCCCGGGTGCGGTCTGGCACGTCTGGCCGGACGGTCAGCCGGTGGTCCGGCTGGCGTCCGGACGGGAGGTCGACGTGGTGGCGGCGGGGCACGACTGGGCCGACACGGGCGCCCCGGAACTGTCCCAGCTCTACGCCGAGGTCTCCGAGACCTGACGCCGGTGCGCGCGTGCGGCGGGATTGACTGACTTATCCGCCCCTGTGTGCCGTTACGTGCGTGTCAGCGGAGAAGTACCCCTTTTGCGCCGGTAGGTTGCAGGCTCTCGCTGTACGGATGAGAGTGGGCAGGACTGCATATGGCCGGTGATGCGCTGATCGAGATGCGCGGGGTCAACAAGCACTTCGGAGAGCTGCATGTTCTCCAGGACATCGACCTCACCGTCGGCCGCGGTGAGGTGGTCGTGATCATCGGGCCCTCGGGGTCCGGGAAGTCCACCCTGTGCCGAGCCGTCAACCGCCTGGAAACCATCGAGTCCGGCACCATCGAACTGGACGGCCGGCCACTGCCCGACGAGGGCCGGGCGCTCGCCCAGCTGCGCGCCGACGTCGGCATGGTCTTCCAGTCCTTCAACCTCTTCGCCCACAAGACCGTGCTGGAGAACATCATGCTGGCGCCGGTCAAGGTCCGCCGGAAGAAGAAGGACGAGGCCGCGCGGCGCGCCCGCGAGCTGCTGGACCGGGTCGGGCTCGCCTCCCAGGCCGACAAGTATCCGGCGCAGCTCTCCGGCGGGCAGCAGCAGCGCGTGGCCATCGCCCGCGCACTGGCCATGGATCCCAAGGTGCTGCTCTTCGACGAGCCGACCTCCGCGCTCGATCCGGAGATGATCAACGAGGTGCTGGAGGTCATGCGCCAGCTCGCCCGGGACGGCATGACGATGGTCGTGGTCACCCATGAGATGGGCTTCGCCCGCTCCGCCGCCAACCGCGTGGTGTTCATGGCGGACGGCCGGGTCGTCGAGGACCGCACCCCCGAGGAGTTCTTCACCGCACCGCGCAGCGAGCGGGCCAAGGACTTCCTCTCCAAGATCCTCAAGCACTGAACGGGGGCGCCGCGATGCCGCACCGTCACTCCACGCGCCTGCGCCGCACCCTGGTGGCTCTCGCGCTCGCCCTGCTCGCGCTGGTCGTCGCCGGCTGCGGCCGGGAGGGCAGCCCGCCGGTCAAGGGCCCCAAGGGCAGCGAACTGCCCACGTACCCCGTCGCGAAGAACTTCACCCTGCCGGAGTCGCCGACCTGGGAGAAGGCCAAGCGCCGCGGTCATCTCGTCATCGGCGTCAAGGAGGACCAGCCCTACCTCGGCGAGAAGGACCCGGCCACCGGGGTCTACACCGGCTTCGACATCGAGATCGCCAAGATGATGTCGGCCGCCCTCGGCTTCCCGCCCGACACCATCCAGTTCCAGACGATCTCCTCCGCCAACCGCGAGACGGCCCTGCAGAACGGCCAGATCGACATGTACGTCGGTACGTACACCATCAACGACAAGCGGAAGAAGCTGGTGGGCTTCGCCGGCCCCTACTACATGGCCGGCCAGTCGCTGCTGGTGCGCACCGACGAGAACGACATCAAGGGCCCGCAGGACCTGGCCGGCAAACGCGTCTGCTCGGCGGCCGGCTCGACGCCGTACCAGCGCATCCAGGCCGAGTACCCCAAGGCCGTCCTGGTCGCCTACGACACCTACTCGGTGTGCGTCGACAACCTGCTCACCTACCAGGTCGACGCGGTCACCACCGACGACGCGATCCTGCTGGGCTACGCCGCCAAGGTGCCCGAGGAGCTGAAGGTGGTCGGCAAGCCGTTCTCGGAGGAGCCGTACGGCATCGGCGTCCCGCGCGGCGACAACGCGCTGCGCTTCGCGCTCGACGACGCGCTCGCCGCGGCCGAGAGGAACGGCTACTGGAAGAAGGCGTACGACGCGACCCTCGGCCTGTCCGGGGCCCCGGCCCCCGAGCCGCCCCCGATCGACCGCTACCCGGCGACCTGAGGAGCCAAGGAACCGACCGATGAACGTTCTCCTCGACAACCTCTCCCTCTACGGGGAGGGCCTGCTGGGCACCGTCGAACTGACCGTGTACGCCTCGCTGCTCGCGCTCGTCCTCGGCTTCCTCATGGCGGCCTTCCGGGTCGCGCCGGTCGCCTCGCTGCGGGCGTTCGGCACGGCGTGGGTGACGGTGCTCCGCAACACGCCGCTGACCCTGCTGTTCTTCGCCGTCGTGCTGGGCCTGCCGCGCTTCGGGCTCGTCCTGCCCTTCAAGCTCTTCGCCATCCTGGCGCTCGGCTGCTACACCTCCGCCTTCATCTGTGAGGCGGTGCGGTCGGGCATCAACACCGTCCCGGTCGGTCAGGGCGAGGCGGCCCGCAGCCTCGGCATGACCTTTCCGCAGACACTCGGTGAGATCGTCCTCCCGCAGGCGTTCCGGTCCGTCATCCCGCCGATCGGCTCGACGCTGATCGCGCTCGCCAAGAACTCCGCGATCGCCGGCGCGTTCAGCGTCGTCGAACTGCTCGGCGTGTACAAGCCGCTCAGCGAGCTCGGCTACAACATCATCTGGACCTTCTTCTGGATCGCCGTCGGCTATCTGCTCGTGACCCTGACCATCAGCGCGATCTTCAACGTCCTGGAGAAGCGCTTCGGAGTCGCCTCATGATCACCACCACCGCCCTCTACGACGTTCCGGGACCGCGGACCCGGGCGCGGCACCGGCTCTACGGCATCGGCGCGACGGTCGCGATCCTGGCGCTGGTCGGCTGGGTCCTCTACCTCCTCTTCGCCACCGGGCAGTTCACTGCGGCGAAGTGGACTCCCTTCCTCTACAAGGGAATTCAGGAGCTGCTGCTCAACGGGCTCGCCAACACCCTGAAGGCGTTCGTCATCGCGGCGGTGCTGTCGCTGGCGCTCGGCGCGGTGCTGGCCGTCGGCCGGCTCTCCGCCCACCGGACCCTGCGCTGGGTGTGCACGCTGGTGGTGGAGTTCTTCCGGGCGATGCCCCTGCTGGTCATGATCTTCTTCATCTATGTGGCGCTCCAGGTGGCGCCGCTGCCCGCGCTGGTCGCCGGGTTGACGCTCTACAACGGCTCGGTGCTCGCCGAGGTCTTCCGCAGCGGCGTCAACGCCGTCGACCGCGGCCAGCGGGAGGCCGCCTACGCGCTGGGCATGCGCAAGACCCAGGTCATGACGCACGTGCTGGTGCCGCAGGCGGTCCGGGCGATGCTCCCGGCGATCATCAGTCAGCTGGTGGTCGCCCTGAAGGACACCTCGCTCGGCTTCCTCATCACCTATGAGGAGTTCCTGCACGCCGGCAAGCTCATCGCCTCCAACCTCGACTACGACCTGCCGTTCATCCCCGTCGTCATGGTCATCTCGCCGGTCTACATCGGGATGTGCATGCTGCTGTCCTGGCTGGCCAACTGGGTCTCCCGGCGGCAGCAGCGCAACCCCAAGGTCGAGGGCGTCGACGTGGCGGCGGCGGAGCCGGGCAACCTGATGACCGGCGGGCACCAGCCGCCCGTGCGGTGAGCGGCGCTCCCGGCGGCCCGGGCGTCCCCGGCCGGCGCCCGCCGCTCAGCGGACGCGGCGCGCCATCCAGGGGCTGAGCGCGCCGCGGAATATCAGCTCCCGGTACGTCTCGTCGCCGGGCAGCGGCACGACCAGCCACTGCCCGGGCGGGAAGAACCGCGTCGTGACGTGGGCGAGCCCGCCGTACACCGAGCGCAGGAACGCCGGTACCGCGTCCCGCGGCACATCGGCGAACTCCACGCCGTCCACGGTGATCGTCGCGTCGTCCTCCGGGAAGAGGTGAACGGTGACGGCCGGCGTGCCGCCCAGCTCCACGAAGACTTCGTGCGGCAGCGAGCCGTCCGGGTCCAGCACGGTGAACGCCCCGGCGGCGGTGCGGCGGGAGGTCCGGTCCGCGCCGATGTCGTCGGTGACCGTGACCTCCAGGCCGTGCGCGTCGGCGAGGTCACGGACGGCGGCGACGGCGGACTCGGTCGTCGGCAGGTGCGGGCGCGGTGCTGGATTCCCCATGTCCACGATCATGCCGCAGGGGAGGACGAAGACGGGCACACCGGCCCCGGTCGATCCGCAAGACACGGCCTACACGCGCCACACCCCGTCCCGCATCAACTCCCGCTCCGGCAGTTCGTTGGCCTCGCGCCACGCCAGTACCCGGCGCGGCCGGAAGGAGAGGAAGACCCAGGCTGCACGGCCGCGCGGGTCCCAGCCGAGCTTGGCG
Organism: Streptomyces lydicus; assembly: GCF_001729485.1. Taxonomy (GTDB): domain Bacteria; phylum Actinomycetota; class Actinomycetes; order Streptomycetales; family Streptomycetaceae; genus Streptomyces; species Streptomyces lydicus_D. The sequence goes on along the minus strand of NZ_CP017157.1, from coordinate 5,645,133 downwards.
ACGAACGCCGCACCGGTGTCGTCCGGCAGCGCGTCGGAGGCGAGGACCTCCGCCGTGCTCTCGATGAGCACCACGTCCCGGGTGGGCCCCAGGGCCACCCAGCACGCCCCGTCGGCCGCGAGGTTGCGGGCCGTCGGGTTGTTCTTCCTGGTGGCCATCACCAGCCGGTCGTCGTGCCAGACGAACGACAGCGGCATCAGGTACGGCGCGCCCTCGGGGGAGGCCGTGGACACCCAGGCGTCCTCGTCGTTGCGCAGTCGTTCGAGCGCGTCGCGCTTGCGTTGCCCGGCGTCGCGGGCCGATGGACGGACGGTCATGACGGGACGTTAACGGGTGTGCGCCGCCCGCCGCTTCGGCCGTCAGCCGTAGGACCGGGGTCCTACGGCTGACCGGAATCCGGCGCGCCCGCTCAGTCGCGCACCGGGACCGAGACGTACGAGGGGTCGGCCGCCGGCGAGGAGAAGGTCAGCCGGGCGCCGCTCGGGTTGTGCTCGATGTAGAGCGGGTCGACGGTGTCGACGACCACCGCGAGCCGGTGGCCGGCCGGGACGTCGTAGGCGGTGGAGAAGAGGTCCAGGTCGACGCCGAAGGGCTGGTCCGGGGTCTTGCCGTGGAAGGTGAACGGCGCGTGGGTGACCAGCTTGCCGAGGCCGAGCGGGCCCACGTCGTAGAGGTAGGCGACGGCGGTGCCGCTCTCGGCGGTGCTGCTCATGGTGGTGTGCAGATGGGTGGTGCCGCGGACCCGCTGCCCGGTCGGGTAGCGCTCGGACTGCCAGACGGCGGCCAGCGAGCGCGGCAGCAGCGGGATCGAGGCCATCGGCGGCAGCCGCAGGAACTGGTCCAGCATGCTGGAGAGGAAGATGACTCCGCCGTCGGCGCCGGAGTCCCAGTTGGTGTTGATCCGCTTGCTGCCGTCCAGTTCGATCCTGCGGTGCGCGGAGGGTACGTCCTTCCAGCTCGGGTACCCCTCGTACGCCCCGGTGGAGCGGGACTTCAACAGCACCGGGGACTCGCGGTCGATGCCGTTGTCCACGCCCTTGAGGTAGTGGTCGAACCACCGCTCGGTGTTGGTCCAGGTGTCGTTGGGGAGCCCGAACAGCCCGGTCGCCTCGGCCGTCGCGTGGTCGCCGGGCCGGAACTCCAGCCGCTTGGGGCCCTTGAGCTTCTCGTAGAAGTCCGCGTACTGGTTGGGCGGGAAGAGCGAATCGCCCCAGGCGTTCCCCAGCATGATCGCCGCGCCGTTCGCGTTGATCCGGTCGAGGTAGGTGGCGGGGGAGCGCTTCTTCCCCCACGCGATCATGTCCGGTTCCTTGTCGAGGTTGGACGCGAAGAAGTTCTTGAGGATCGTTTGGAGTTCGGGGCTGGGCCGCCCGGTCAGCGCGCCCGCCCCGCCGAGCATCGCCGCCGCCTGCACGTGCTGGGTGCGCCCGCTGTAGATCGAGTCGATCAGGTTCGCCCAGCCGCTGAGCGCCGCGACCGCCTTGATCCGCTTGTCGAACGCGGACGCCAGCAGGCTGATCCCGGCCCCGTACGAGACGCCGCCCATGCCGACCTTCTGCGGATCGGCCGGCGTGTGGGCGAGTGCCCAGTCGATGACCTTCGAGGCGTCGGCGATGTCCTGCGGACCGGCCGTCTCGATCTGTCCACCGGACTGCCAGAACCCGCGCGAGTTGTATCCGACGACGACATAGCCCGCGTCGGCCAGTTTCTTGGCCTGCGCCATGTATTCGACCTGCGGCATCGCCCAGCTGGTGGGCAGCACGATGACGGGGTAGCGCCGGGAGCCGTCGGCGTCGGCCGGGGTGAATACGTTCGCCTTGAGAGTGATCCCGCCGTCGCCCTCGATGTCGACGAACCGGACGGCAGGCCCGGCGGCCGCCGCGGTCCGGGCGGACTCCGGTGCGGCTGCCTCGGCGGTGGCCGGCGCGATGAGAACCGTGGTGGCCAGTACGGCCGCCGAGACGGTGCCGATCGCGGCACGCAGCGTCGTGCGGGAGGGCGTCATCTTCTGCTCCAGATCTCGAAGCGGGCCGGCCGTACGCTGTCCGAGGACAGGAGGGGCGCACGCCGGTCCGAGGTGACTGGAGAGTAAAGTCCGTTCCTTACCCGTGGTAACCCATCGGTAGGTTACGGGTGGGTAACACCCTTGAAAGCAAAGGAAGTCGGGGGACCGCGGTGCGGACACCGTTCGATGACAGTGAACGCCGGGCGTGGGCGGGGAGCGCGGCCGCGTACGGCGCCGGCTTCGGCAGGCTCTGCGCGTACACGGTGCCGTGGCTGCTGGACGCGGCGGGGGTGGCGGAGGGGACGCGGGTGCTGGACGTCGGGACGGGCACCGGCTCGGTGGCCGCGGCGGCCGGTGCGCGCGGCGCGCGGGTGACGGCCGTGGACGCCGAGCCCGATATGGCCCGGCGGGCCCGCGACCTGGTGCCCGGTGCCCGCGTCCAGATCGCCGCGCTGCCGCAACTGCCGTTCCGTGACGGACGGTTCGACGCCACCGTCGGCAACTTCGTCCTCAACCACGTCGGACGCCCGCGGGCGGCCCTGGCCGAGCTGCGGCGGGTGACCCGGCCGGGCGGGCGGATCGCGCTGACGATCTGGGCGGCGCCGCCGGCGCCGGGGCAGGCGCTCCTCGGGCGCGCCGTCCGGGCGGCCGGCGTGGAGCGCCCGCCGGAGGTGCCGGCGCTCGCGCCCGAGGACGACTTCCCGCGCACGGTGGAGGGTATGGCCGGTCTGCTGCGGGGTGCGGGGCTGGTGCGGGCCGGCTGCCGTCCGCTGGTCTGGGACCACCGGGCGACGCCCGAGGAGTGGTGGCACGGCCCGGCGGCCGGAGTGGCGACCATCGGCCGGATCGTGACCGGCCGGGGACCGGTCGTAGCCGAGCGGATCCGCCGTCAATTCGCTCTGCTGGCAGCCGAGTTCACCGAACCCGACGGCGCCTTGGTGCTGCCGCACGCGGCCTTGCTGGCGTACGGGGAGGTGGCCGGCGGGGGCGCGGAGGCCGGTGCCGGCGCGGCACTCGGTGCCGACCGGGGCGGCTACGACGCGCGCTGAGCGGCCGGCGTGGGCACCGCGGGCAGACCGTCCAGGAAGTCCGCCAGCACGGTGTTGAATTCCCCCTCCCGCTCCAGATTGGGCATGTGTGCCGTCCCCTCGATGACCGCCAACGTGCCGTCGGGCACGCGCTCGTGGAGGACGCGGGCATCGCTCACCGGGGTGTACTCGTCGTCCGCACCGACCACGACGAGCACCGGCACCGCGATGTCCGCGAGCAGCTCCGTGTAGTCGGGGCGTTCGGCGCGCCCGCGCAGGGCCGCCGCCGCGCCTTCGGGCGGGGTACCGGTCATCATGCCCAGGACGTGGTGGGCCACCTCCGGGCGGTGTGCCGCGGTGTGCGGCGCGATCATCTTCGTCAGGACCTCGCGGGCGTAGCCGTCCATCCCCTCCCGTACGAGACGGTCCGCCATGGCGTGCCGGGCGGCCCGGCCCTCGGCCGTCTCCGCCGCGGCGAAGGTGTCCGCGAGGACCACGGCGCGTATCCGGTCCGGGAGGAGCCGGTGGAACTCCATGACGATCTGCCCGCCCATCGACAGGCCGCCGAGGACGAAGCGCTCGATGCCGAGCCGGTCGAGCAGCGCCACGGTGTCACGGACGAAGGTCTCCAGCGGCGTGGTGCCCGGCACCACCGAGCTCTCGCCGTAACCGCGCAGGTCCGGGGCGATCACCCGCCAGCCGGCCCGGGCGAAGTGCTCGATCTGCGGGCGCCACATCGAGCGGTTGAACGGATGGCCGTGCACGAGGACCAGCGCCTCGCCGCTGCCCCGGTCCTCGTAGCCGATGGTGATCTCTTCGAAAACTGCGGTTCCCACCCTGCGCATCCCCTCTGCGGCGACTTGACACCTCGATGCTATGAGGGGCAATCTCGCGGCGCAATATAAACAATGTGCTCGGTGCAATGTGCCGGGTGTGCCGTGCGGCTGGGGAGCGAGCGATGGACGACTACCGGGCGATCGCCGAGGAGGTCGCCGCGGACATCGCGGCGGGCCGGCTGCGCCCCGGCGACCGGCTGCCGCCGCTGCGCCGGTTCGCCCGCGACCGGCGGATCGCGAGTTCGACGGCGGCCCGGGTGTACCGCGAACTGGGCCGACGGGGGCTGACGGTCGGCGAGGTCGGCCGGGGCACCTTCGTCCGCGCGGCCACCCCGACGGCCGAGCCGGCACTGGCCGAGCCGGCGGAGGCCGCGGTCGACCTGGAGGTCAACTTCCCGGTCCTGCCGGAGCAGCCCGCACTGCTCGCCCGGAGCCTGGAGCCGCTGCTGCGCCCGGACGCCCTGGCCGGCGCGCTCCGCCCGGTGGGCGCGGCCGGCACGGCCGCCGCGCGGCAGGCCGCCGCCGCGCACCTCGCGCGCGGCGGCTGGGCACCGGACCCCGGCCGCCTGCTGTTCGCCGGCAACGGCCGGCAGGCCCTGGCCGCCGCGCTCGCCGCGCTGGTCCCGGCCGGTGAGCGTCTCGGCGTCGAAGCGCTCACCTACCCCGTCGTGAAGGGCATCGCGGCCCGCCTCGGCATCACGCTCGTCCCTCTCGCCATGGACGACGACGGTCTGACGCCCGGGGCGCTGCGGGCCGCCGCCCCGCTGCGCGCCGTCTACCTCCAGCCGACCCTGCACAACCCGCTGGGCCACACGATGCCCGACGCCCGGCGTGCCGAACTCGCCGAAGTCCTCGCGGAGTTGGACCTGTACGCGATCGAGGACGCCATCTACGGCTTCCTCCGCGACGACCTGCCGCCCCTCGCGGCCCGCGCACCGGAGCGCACCTTCGTGATCGACAGCCTGTCCAAGCGGCTGGCGCCCGGGCTGTCCCTGGGATTCCTCACCGCGCCCGCGGGCCGCACCCAGGACGCCGCCGCCGCGCTGCGCTCGGGAACCTGGACGGCGTCCCGCTTCGCGCTGGAGGCGGCGACCCGCTGGCTGACGGACGGGACCGCGGCGGCCGTGGAGGAGGCGAAGCGGAGCGATGCGGCGGCGCGCCAGCGCCTGGTCGCCGAGCGGCTCGCCGGCTTCCGCGTACGAGCCGATCCGCACGCCTATCACTGCTGGTGGGAACTGCCGGAGCCGTGGCGGGCCGACACCTTCGTCGCGGCCGCCGCGCGCCGCGGGATCGCGGTCACCCCCGCCGGGGCCTTCGCCGTCGGCACCGGTCACGCGCCCAACGCCGTACGGCTGGCGCTCGCCTCGCCGTCCCACGGCGCGCTGGCCGAAGCCCTCGGCGTCCTGGGCGAGTTGGCGCACGGATCCCCGGAGGACACCGGACCGGAGTGAGGGTGCGGGCGCGGGTCAGGTGCCGCTCATCAGGTCCCCGAGGCCGATGCGCAGGTCGTCCATGTTCATCACCGGCTGGATCGAGACCTTCGCGTGCAGCTCCGTGAAGAACGATTCGAGCACCGGGGGCATCTGTGACGACTGCTGCATGTCGAAATAGAAGAAGCAGGTACGGTCGCCGCCGTCGAGGGTGAAGTAGGCGGCCTCCGGTTTCAGGGCGGCGACGGCCGTCTCCATGATCTTCGGCATGCTGCCGCTCCGGAGGGCATCGTTGCCGGCTTCGGTCGGTATCTGCGCTTTCAGGACCATCCTCATCGGTCTCACTCCTCGCAGCGATCTCGGGATCTCGGCATCGCGCAGTTGGCACCGCTTGTCGTTATGCGTCCCTGTTTGTTCTCTCAGGGTCTCACGGCGGGGCTGCCCCGGTCAGCGGAGCCGGTGCGAGGATGCGGGCCCCTCACGAGCCGAGCCGCAGCCGCTCGGGGTGGCCGCTGGGCGGCACTTCCTCCTCCGGGGGCACCGGTCCCGGAGGGGTGCCGTCGCCGAACGGGCGGCCGCCCAACTCCTCGCGGTGGTGCGGCGCCAGCCAGCCGGACAGGTCCGGGCCGAGCGGGACGACGCCGGTCGGGTTGATGCCCGTGTGCACCCGGTAGTAGTGCTGCTTGATGTGGTGGAAGTCGACGGTGTCGCCGAAGCCCGGCGTCTGGTAGAGGTCCTTGGCGTACGCCCACAGCACCGGGTCCTCGGCCAGCTTGAAGCGGTTGCACTTGAAGTGGCCGTGGTAGACGGCGTCGAAGCGGACCAGCGTGGTGAACAGCCGGATGTCGGCCTCCGTGAGGGTGTCGCCCATCAGGTAGCGCTGCTCGGACAGCCGCTCCGACAGCAGGTCCAGGCGCCGGAACAGATCGTGGAAGGCGGCCTCGTACTCGCTCTGCCCGGTCGCGAAACCGGCCCGGTAGACGCCGTTGTTGACGTCGCGGTAGACGCCCGCCATCACGACGTCCATCTCCTCGCGCAGCGCCTCGGGGTACAGGTCGGGCGCCCCGGCCCGGTGCAGCGCCCGCCATTCCGTCGCGAGGTCCAGGGTGATCTGCTGGTAGTCGTTGGTGACCAGCTTGCCGCTGGGTACGTCGACGATCGCGGGGACGCTGACCCCGCCGGGGTAGTCCTTCTCGCGGGCGTCGTACGCCTCGCTCAGGAAGCGGATGCCGAGCACCGGGTCCCGCCCGTCCGGATCCAGCGTGAAGCGCCAGCTGCGGTCGTCCTGGAGCGGGTCGACGAGGGCGAGCGAGAGGGCGTCCTCCAGGCCGAGCAGCCGTCGTGAGATGAGGGCCCGGCTCGCCCAGGGGCAGGCGCGGCTGGCCACGAGCCGGTAGCGGCCGGCCTCGACCGGCCAGCCGTCGCGGCCGTCGGCCGTGATGCGGTCCGGGAAGTGGCTCCTGGAGCGCTTGAAGGACTTTCTGCCGTATTCGGTGTTGCCGCACGTGGTGCTGGTGTCGCTGGGCTGGGAGGGCATCGCCGGCTCCTTCCGTCCGCGGATGCGCGTCGTGCTCAGGGCGAGCCTTCCCCGCCTCGCGCGGTTATTCCCCGGTATCAGCCGCCCGGCGCACCGCCGCGTGCCGACATGTCGGGAATCGCGATATCGCTGCCCTTGTCCCTGCCGTTATCGGGACGGAATTCCGAAACGGTGCGACGGCTTCCGGCGGCCCGCGGAAAACCTCCCGGCGGGTCGTGGCGAAACTCGCCGGTAGCCTTGCCAGAATTCCGCCGCTGCCTAGAATCGCCCGATGATCAAGAAAATATGCGGTGTGGCACTGGCCGGTGCCGCACTCCTCGCGCCGTCCGTGCCCGCGCACGCGGCGGACGGCTGGCAACGTGTCGGTGGCGGCATCACCGGCGGCCTCAGCGGCCTCGTGGTCGAGGGCCGGCACGGCGCCGCGGTCGACGTCCTCGCGGTCCGCGACAACAAGAAGCCGGGCCAGAACAGGCTGGTGTCCGTGCGCTACGACCCGCACGCGAAGCCGCGGGTGAGCCCGGTCGACTGGCCCGGGGAGCCGCCGGTGGACCTGGAGGCGATCGACGCCGTGCCGGGCCGCGCCCGCGAATACGTCGCCCTCGCCAGCGACGGGACGGCGTACCGCATCCGGCGGGAGCGGAACGCGGTGCGCGTGCTGCGCGTATTCAAGCTGCCGGGCGTTTCCCGGGACGGCAACTACGAGGGATTCGCGCTGGCCCGCCTCGCCCACGGAAAGCTGGTCGCGGTCTGGGCGGACCGGGGCGGTGACGACCGTCCGGCGAAACTCACCGCGGCGGAATGGAATCCCCGCACCTCCGCATTCGGCAAGCGCGACTCGGCACGGTTCCGTGCGCCTTATCCGGTGGCGGACGTACGGCACGTCTCCGACCTGAAGATATCCGCCGGCGGTGCGCTGACGGTGTCCTCCGCCTCGGATCCGGGTGACGACGGCCCGTACGACTCCGCGCTCTACGCCGCCGGGCACGTCGCCGTCGGTGACCACGGCCGGGTCCGCCTGGAAATGGCGCATGTCCCCGACCGGCTCGGCTCCTTCTCCGGGCACAAGATCGAGGCGCTGGCCTGTCCGCCGAAGTCCGGGGAGGGGATCCTGGGCACCGACGACGAGAACGCCGGCGGCTCGCTCACCGAGGCGGAGTTCTGCCGCCCCTGACCCGACCCGGCCCACCGGGGCAGCCGTCCCTGCCCCGCGCCGGCCGCGTCGCCTCAGCCGGCCGCTCAGCCGGACCGCGTCAGCCGAGCCGCGTCAGATCGGGCCGGAGCCGGTGCCAGACCGGATGCCGCAGCCGCCCCGCCGCGGTCCAGCCGGTGAGCGTGATCTCGGCGACCAGCCGGGGTTCGGTCCAGTGCACGCCCGACGCGTCCACCGGGTTGAGGAACGGGGAGCGGTCCAGCGGGATCACCCCCAGATACTGGGCGAGCCCGTGGCGTTCCCGGTCGGACAGTCCCGAACCGACCGAGCCGACGTAGCGCAGCCCGGCCGGTTCCGCGACGCCGGCCAGCACCGCACCGGGCAGTCCGGCGAGGCTGCCGTGGCCCTCCGTCCAGCCCCCGATGATCACGTCGAGGGTCTGCAGATGCTTCGTCTTGCGCCACTCGGGTGAGCGGACGCCCGGCAGATACGCCGAGCCCAGCCGCTTGGCCACGACGCCTTCCAGCCCACCCTGCAGCGATGCCTCCCACGCCTGCTGGGCATGCCCCGCGAGGTAGGCGGGCGACGACCAGTTGGGGCCCCGCAGCCGCAGCCCCGACAGCAGGGACCGGCGCTCGTGGTACGGCATGCCGAGCAGCGAACCGCCCAGGTGCATGACGTCGAAGAGCACCAGGTGCACCGGGTGTTCCATGGCCAGCCGGGCCGTGCGGCGCGGGTTCACCACGCCCATCCGCCGTTGCAGCAGCCCGAAGTCCGGCCGCCCGCGCGCGTCCAGCACCACCACCTCGCCGTCCAGCACCGCGGGCCGTCCGCGCAGCTGCTCACCGAGGGGAGCCAGCTCCGGATACGTCATGGTCGCGTCGTTGCCCGCCCGGGTGACCAGCCGGATCGTGCCGTCACCAGGGGTGTTGACGATGCAGCGGGCACCGTCCCACTTGGCCTCGAAAGCCCACTCCGCCTCCTCCAGCTCGTCGGGCAGCGGCCCGATCGTGGCCAGCATCGGCCGGATCACGGGGTACGGGGCCGAGCCGTGCTCGGCTGTCGGGGCCATGTCTCGATGATCGGGCGCGCCGCAGCCTTCCGCACCCGCCCGGCTACCCGTGCCCGGCGGAGCCCGGCGCGCGGTCCGGCAGTTGCTCCTCGCCCTCGGCATTCACCCGGGGCAGGATCCGGTCCAGCCACCGGGGTGTCCACCAGGCCGCCGGCCCCAGCAGCGTCAGCACCGCGGGGACCAGCAGCAACCGGACCACGGTGGCGTCGATCAGTACGCTCACGGCCAGCCCCAGGCCCAGCATCTTCACCACGACGTTGTCGCTGAGCAGGAAGGCGGCGAAGACGCTGACCATGATCAGGGCGGCACAGGTGATGACCCGGGCGGTGATCTCCAGGGCGTGCGCGACACTGCCCCGGGAGTCGCCGGTGCGCAGCCACGCCTCGTGCACCCGGGACAGCAGGAAGATCTCGTAGTCCATGCTCAGCCCGAAGACGATCGCGAACATCATCATCGGGACGTAGCTCTCGATCGGCACGGTGCCCGCGACGCCGAGCGCCGGGCCGCCCCAGCCCCACTGGAAGACGGCGACCACCACGCCGTACGAGGCGGCGATCGACAGCACGTTGAGCACCGCCGCCTTCAGCGCGACCAGCACGCCCCGGAAGACGATCAGGATGATCAGGAAGGCGAGCGCCACCACCACGGCGATGATCAGCGGCAGTCGGCTGGCGACGAGGTCGAGGAAGTCGACCTGGCCGGCCGTCGTCCCCGTCACATAGCCGTGCCCGTCGGTGCCCCGCACCGCCCGCGGCAGCACCTCGTCCTTGAGCCGGTTCACCAGCGCGGTGGTCCCGGCGTCCTGCGGGGACTGCGCGGAGTACGCGGTGCCGGTCAGCACCGCGCCGTCCGGGGTGGCCTTGAGCGGGGTGACGTAGACCGCGCCGGGCACCCGGGCGAGCACCTGCCCGGCCTGCGTGGCCAGCATCTTGCGGTCCGCCTGCGGGACGTCCGTCTCGTCGACGACCAGCGTCAGCGGCCCGTTGGAGCCGGGGCCGAACGCCGCGGACATCAGGTCGAAGGCGCGTCGGTCGGTGAAGGACTTCGGGTCGGCGCCGTCGCCGATGTGACCGAGCCGGATCGAGAAGAGCGGGACGGCCAGCACGCACACCACCACCACCCCGCCGGCCAGATACCACCAGGGGCGGCGCTCCACCCGGCGCGCGTACCGGTGCCAGGTGCCGCCCGGCGGCTCACCCGGCGCCGCGTCGGTCTCGGCGATCGGTCTGCGGACGTGCAGCCGGTCGATCCGGCGGCCGATCAGTCCGAGCAGCGCCGGTACGAGGGTGAGCGCGCCGAGCACCGCGGAGACCACGGTCAGGGCCGCCGCGACGCCCAGTTTCCCGATGAAGGTCAGGCCCGAGACCCACAGCCCCATCAGCGCGATGACGACCGTGCAGCCCGACACCAGGACCGCCCGGCCGCTGGTGGCGACGGCCCGGCCCGCGGCGGTGACCGGGTCGGCGCCGTCCATCAGGTTCTGCCGGTGCCGGGTGAGCAGGAAGAGCGTGTAGTCGATGCCCACGCCGAGGCCGATCATCGTGGCCAGGGTGGGCGAGACGGTGGCGAACAGGAACGCGGCCGCGAGCAGTCCCAGGAGGGCCAGCCCGCAGACCGCGCTGATCAGCGCGGTCACCAGCGGCAGCACCGCCGCCAGCACGCTGCCGAAGCCGGCCAGCAGTACCAGCACCGCCACCGCGAAGCCGATCCCTTCGCTGGTCCGGTCGTCCGGCGCCGGGCGGGCCAGCTCGCCCAGCGGCCCGCCGTACTCCACCTGCACGCCCGCGGCCCGCAGCGGCTGCACGGCCGCGTCGACGCCGTGCAGATAGTCCGGCGACAGGGTGGACGGCTGGACGCCGAAACGCATCGTGATGTACGCCGTCCGTCCGTCGGCGGACAGCGGGCCGACATTCGGCGTCCCCGGCGGTGGCTTGGCGGGCGGGGTGCCGGGCGGGGGCAGCGGGTTCTGTGCGGACAGCACGTCGGGAAGTGCGCCGAGGGCGGTGACGGCGCTGCCGATCCGGCTGCCGAGGGCGCTGAGCGGCCGGGCCGTGTCGTGCAGCACCACCTGGCTGCTGTAACCGCCGGCCTTCGGTTCGTGCTGCTGGAGCACCTCGCGGCCCTGGGCCGACTGGACGCCGGGCAGCGCGAAGTCGTCGGAGTACTCACCCCCGTACGCGCGCTGCAGGAACTGGAGGCCCACCAGCGCGGCCAGCCACACCGCCAGCACCACCACGCAGTGCCGGGCGCACCACTGCCCGAGCCGGTGCAGGGCACCCCTCGCGCGGGCGACCTCCGGCGCGGTGGCGGTGCCCGGGGACTTCGGCAACGGCATCCAGGCTCCCGATGAGACCGGCGCTGCGGGGCAGCTGCGGACATTCCGCATTCAATGACAGGTCAGGGACGGCGGCACGCGCAGTGCGGGAGACGGGGGACGGGCGGCGCACGGCCCGGCGCCCGCCCGAACCCGGATCCGGTGCGTTCCCTAAGATCGTTTCCGTCAGGGTGCGTGGTGGGCCGAGCTGTTGAGGGGAAGGTGGCCGATGAGCCGGGCAGTGGTGGTGACGGGTGCCTCGCGGGGGATCGGGCGGGCCGTCGCGGAGGCGTTCGCCGCGGGCGGCGACCGGGTCGCGGTGCACTACGGCTCACGGCGCGGCGCCGCGGAGGAGACGCTGGCGGGGCTGGCGGGGAGCGGGCACGTCCTGGTGGCGGGCGACGTCGGCACGCCGCAGGGCGCGGAGGCGGTCATCGAGGCGGCCGTGGACGGGCTGGGCGGCGTGGACGTCCTGATCAACAATGCCGCAGTGAACGTGGCGCACCCGCTGGACCGCACCTCCTTCGAGGACTGGCAGCGCGCCTGGCGGCGGACCGTGGACGTGAATCTGCTGGGGGCGGCGCACCTGAGCTACTGCGCGGCGCGGAACATGATCGAGCGGGAGGTGGCGGGGCGGATCATCAACGTCGGATCGCGCGGCGCCTTCCGCGGCGAGCCGGACCATCCCGCGTACGGCGCCTCCAAGGCGGCGCTGCAGGCGATGGGGCAGTCGCTGGCGGTCCACCTCGCGCCGTACGGGATCGGTGTGGCGTCCGTCGCCCCCGGTTTCGTGCAGACCGAGCGGGTCGCCGAGCGCCTGACGGACGAGGTGCGGGAGCAGAGCCCGTTCGGCCGGGTCGCGTCCCCGCAGGACATCGCCGCGGCCGTGCACCACCTCGCCTCGCCGGAGGCGCTCTGGTCCTCCGGGGCGGTGCTCGACGTCAACGGCGCCTCGTACCTGAGGTGACGGGGTGGGCCCGGGCCGCGCAGGGCACCGGACGCAAGAGAGGCACCGGCCGCAAAGAGAGAGGCCCCGGCCGAACGGGGGAATTCGGCCGGGGCGGCACAGCGGGCACGGGGGGAGCCCGCTTGCGTTTGAACGATAAACCATTGACACCGGTGTCAGCACGCCGGGTGACCGTTCTCGGCTATTGATGGCTTTTGTCGCCCGAGGGGTGCCGCTCGCCCCGGCCCCGTCCCGCCCGTTCCTCAGGGCGTGATCCGGATCGGACGGTAGCCGTCGTCCAGCAGGCGGGGCAGAAACCGGTCCAGCGCGCCGACGGTCTGGCCGCGCTCGCCGCCCCCGTCGTGCGACAGCACGATCGCGCCCGGGCGGACCTCCGCCAGGACGGTGCCGACGATCTCCGGCACCCCGGGGCTCGTCCAGTCCTCCGAGTCGACCGCCCAGCCGACCGGGGACATGCCCAGCTCGTTGCAGATGTCCAGCGACGGGTCGTCCCAGGCGCCGTACGGGGCCCGGGCGAGCGTCGGCGCGGCGCCCAGGACGTCGTCGATCAGGCCGCTGGTACGGCCGAGTTCGGCGCGGACCGCGCCCGGGGGAAGGGCCGGCAGCCGGCGGTGGGTCCAGGTGTGGTTGGCGACGACATGGCCCTGGTCGGCGATGTCCCGCAGCAGGCCGGGGAAGGCCACGGCGCGCTCCCCGATGACGAAGAAGGTGGCCCGCACGTCGTGCCGGCGCAGGACCCGCAGGATCTCCGGGGTGTAGCGCGGGTGCGGCCCGTCGTCGAAGGTCAGGAAGATCTCCCGGCGGTCGGTGGCGAGCACGTGCGCCACCTCGGGGTGCGGCGGCGAGGCGCCGGGGCCGGAGAGCGAGGTCTCCCCGGCCATCGGGCGGAGCCGGTACGCCTCCGTGGTGCTCGCCCCGCCGGTGCGCCCCGACGGGGCGGCCGGACCGCCGCCCGCGGTGGGCGCGCGCGGCGGGCTGCCCTTCCCCTGCGCCTCCGCACCCGCGGGCGACGCCCCCTCGTCCGGCCCGAACAGGATGCGGCCCGCGGACAGCGCGCCCACCGCGAACCCGGCCTGCAGGAACCACCGCCGGGAACGGGAAATTGTGTGCTTGTCCGACTCCATCTCCTACGTGCTCTCACGCGGCCCCGGGTGAGAGCGGGAGCGACACCGGACGCGCGGGGTTCCCTACCCGATCGGCTGGCACCCGGCGCGCGCCGGGACCCGGGTTACGGGCTGACGGCCAGCACGATGTACGCCGCCAGCAGCGTGAGATGGACGCCGCCCTGCAACGGCGTGGCACGCCCGGGGACGACCGTCAGGGTGCCGACGATCACGGTCAGCGCGAGCAGCACCATGTGGCTGGCGCCCAGGCCCAGCAGCAGCGGGCCCGGCAGCCAGACCGTGGCCAGCGCGACCGCGGGAATGGTCAGCCCGATGCTGGCCATCGCCGAGCCCAGGCCGAGATTGAGACTGGTCTGCACCCGGTCGCGGTGGGCCGCGCGGACCGCCGCGATGGTCTCCGGCAGCAGCACCAGCAGCGCGATGACGATGCCCACCACCGACGACGGCAGACCGGCCGCGGCCACGCCGGACTCGATCGTCGGCGAGACCGCCTTGGCCAGCCCGACCACCGCGATCAGCGCCAGCGCCAGGAGCGCCAGGCTGATCAGCGCGGCCCGCGCGGTCGGCGGATCCGCGTGCTCCTCGGTGTCGATCACCTCGCCGGACGAGGTCACCGGCAGGAAGTAGTCCCGGTGCCGGACCGTCTGGGTGGCCACGAACAGGCCGTAGAGCACCAGCGCGGCCAGCGCCGCGAAGACCAGCTGCGGGGTGGAGAACCGCGGGCCCGGCGTGGTGGTGGTGAACGTCGGCAGGACCAGGCTGAGCCCGGCCAGCGTCGCGACCGTCGCCAGCGCGGCCCCGGTTCCCTCGGCGTTGAACACGGCCACCCTGCGCCGGAGCGAACCGACCAGCAGGGACAGCCCGACGATCCCGTTACAGGTGATCATCACCGCCGCGAAGACGGTGTCCCGGGCCAGCGCGGCGCTCTTCTCCCCGCCGTCCACCATCAGCGTGACGATGAGCGCCACCTCGATGACGGTCACCGCGACCGCCAGCACCAGCGAGCCGAACGGCTCGCCCACCCGGTGCGCGATCACCTCGGCGTGGTGCACCGCGGCCAGCACCGCCCCGGCCAGGAAGTACGCCACCACCCCGACGAGCGGGGGCGGCAGCGAGCGCCCCCACGTCAGGCCCAGCAGCACCACCGCCAGCACCGGCAGCACCGTCGTCCAGTGCCGAAGGGGCGCACGGAGAGATGCGATCATGCCGACGAGCTTCGCAGATCAACCGGACATATCCCGGCAGGAGCACCGCGCTCCGGGCACCGCGGCAGCGCACTCAGGCCGCCGCCCGGTGCCCCTTCGGCTCCGCCGGCACGGTCGCGGCCTTGGTGACATCGGCGACCAGCTCGACCACATCGGGGCCGTACGCCTGCGAGTTGACCACCTTCAGCAGCAGGCAGAACTGGCCGTCGGCGCCGTGCTTGCGGGCCAACCGGGCCCGGTTCCGTACGAGGTGGCGCACCGCGGCCCGGTGGGTGACCGGCCGCTGGCCGGCCGCCAGGAACACCGGGCGGCCGCCCTCCCCGGCCGTCAGCCGGGCCAGCAGGACGTACTCCACCGCGCCGGGCTCCACCCGGTACGACGAGCCGCCGACCGCGAACGTGCCGCGGCCCGCGCCGGACTCGTCGCCCGGGTGCACCGCGACGCCCGGCAGCAGACTGGCCATGTGCGCCGCCAGCCTGCGGTGCGCGGTGGGGTCGCCGACGCAGAACTCGGTCCGCGCGCCGAAGCCCTGCAGACCGGTGTCGTGCGGCGCGACCTCGGGGTGCGCCCCGCAGTTCTCGATCACCGCGGCCAGCCCGAGCAGCGCCAGCGCGTCGTGGCGCGGGATGCTCCACTGGGCCGAGGAGCTGTCGCGGTGGGTGACCAGTACGCACTCCGAGCCCTCCGGCAGCCCGAAGAAGCTCCGCTCGCGGGCCAGCCTCCGGCGGACCGCCGCCGACTGTACGGCCCAGCCGGCCGCCAGCCCCACGACGAGGGCCACGGCCGCGACGGTCAGGAGCAGCAGGGTGTCATCCATGGCGGGGGAGCGTAGCGGCATCCCGGCCGGGTGTTCGAGGGCGGGGCCACCGGGAGGCGTTCTCGGCCGCCCCGTCGACCGTGGCGAGGTCGAACCGGAACTCCTCACCGAACGCACCTAGTCCCTCCCCTTCGACCTGCTGCGCCACGAAATCCTCAGGACCTTCGCCCCCGTACCCGAGCACGTCCTCGAAGAGATCGTCGACACGGTCTTCCTCCGCCTGGTGCGCCGACCACGCCGCCGCGCCGCGCACGAACGGTCCCTCGTGCGGCCCTGTGTGCCGTCCGTGTGTCGTCGATGTGCCGCGCCGCGCGGCGTCGTTGATGGTCAAGGCGGTGGCGACTAGCCTCCTGGGACCGTCCGTTCGAATGAGCGGTCCCAGGGAGGGCACGCAGCGTGAGCGTTGACGAGAGCCAGGAGAGCGGGCCCGGAGCCCCGGCCCGGTACATCGGCGAGGTGGGGGAGTGGGAGGGCCTGTCCGAACAGGCCCGGGCGCTCGCCGAAGGCCGGGTGTCCTCGACCGCGCTGGTCCGCCGGTCGCTGGAGCGCATCGAGGCCACCCAGGACACCGTCAACGCGTTCCGCCGGGTACGCGCCGAGGCGGCGCTGCTGGAGGCCGCGGCCGCCGACCGCCGGCTGGCCGCCGGGGAGCAACTGCCGCTGCTCGGGGTGCCGGTCGCGGTCAAGGACGACACCGACGTGGCGGGCGAGCCGACCGCGTTCGGCTGCGCCGGCGAGTTCCCGCCCAAGGAACGCGACGCCGAGGTCGTCCGGCGGCTGCGCGCGGCCGGCGCCGTCATCGTCGGCAAGACCAACGCCTGCGAGCTGGGGCAGTGGCCGTTCACCGAGGGCCCGGCCTTCGGCAACACCTGCAACCCGTGGAACCTCGCGCACACCCCCGGCGGTTCCTCCGGCGGCTCGGCCGCCGCCGTCGCGGCCGGACTCGTACCGGCCGCGCTCGGCACCGACGGGGCCGGCTCGGTCCGCATTCCCGCCGCCTGGTCGCATCTGGTCGGCATCAAGCCCCAGCGCGGGCGCATCTCCACCTGGCCGGACCCCGAGTCCTTCCAGGGCATCACCGGCATCGGCCCGCTGGCCCGTACGGTCGAGGACGCCGCGCTGCTGCTGGACGTGGCCAGCGGCAACCACGAGGGCGACCTGCACCGGCCGCCGGCCGTCGCGGCCCGTGAGGCGGCCGGACGCGACCCGGGGCGGCTGCGGATCGCGCTCTCCTGGAAGGCGCCCCTCACCTTCACCCGCAAGCCGCTGCACCCCGATGTGCGGGCCGCGGTGACCTCGGTGGCCCGCACGCTGGCCGGGCTCGGCCACCTCGTGGAGGAGGCCGAGCCGGACTACGGGCTGATCGGGCTGGCCTTCGTGCCGCGCGCCACGGCCGGGGTGGGGGAGTGGGCGGACCGGGTGCCCGACCGCTGCCTCCTGGACCGCCGGACGCGCGGCGCGGCGCGGATGGGCCGGCTGCTCGGCGGACCCGTACTGCGCCGGGCCCGCGCCGTCGAGAAGCGTCAACAAGCCCGCATCGGCGCCCTGTTCGGGCCCTACGACGTCCTGCTGACGCCGACCACCGCCACCCCGCCACCGCGCATCGGCACCCTCGCCGCACTGAGCGGCTGGCAGACGGACAAGGCCATGATCGCCGCCTGCCCGTACGCCTGGCCGTGGAACGTGCTCGGCTGGCCGGGCGTGAACGTACCGGCCGGCTTCAGCGGCGACGGACTGCCGCTGGGCGCCCAGCTCCTCGGCCCGGCCCACAGCGAGCCCCGGCTGATCTCGCTGGCCGCCCAGCTCCAGGACGCGCTGCGCTGGCACGAGCGCCGGCCGGCCGGACGCCCGGCGCCGCCCGACCCGGCCGGAGTCACCCGAGGAGCGTGAGGATCGCCTCGGTGGTGCCGGTCTCCCCCAGCCGCGGGAAGATCTTCTCCACGCTGTTGCGGTGCGCCGTCCCGTCCAGGTCGGTCACCGCGTCGGTGGCGACGGTGACGTGGTAGCCGTGCTCGTGCGCGGCGCGGGCACTGGACTCGACGCCGATGCTGGTGGCGATGCCGGCGAGGACGATCTGGGTGACGCCCCGGCGGCGCAGCTCCGCGTCCAGCCCGGTGCCGTGGAAGGCGCCCCACCGCTGCTTGGTGACGGTCAGGTCGCCGGGCTGCCGGTCGAGTTCGGGCACCAGCTCCGCCCAGTCGGCGGGCGGCGTGGCACCGCGCGGCGCGGACTCCGTACGGCCGGGCGCGCCGCCGGTGACGTTGACCAGGACGACGGGCAGCCCGCGGGCGCGGAACGCCGCGGCCAGCCGCGCGCCGCGCTCGATCACCTCGGCGGCGGGCAGCGGCGCGGTGGGCAGGCCGGCGATGCCCTTCTGAAGGTCGATCAGGACCAGGGCGGTCTGCGGGTCGAGGGTGGTGGCGGGCACGCGTACTCCTTGTGTGACGGTGACGGGAGGTCGGGGCTCAGGGTTCTCTGCGGGCGCGCAAGGTGCGGTCGGCGAGGGTCAGGACGAGCAGCAGCAGGCCCAGTACGACACCGATCAGGGCGATCCGGTGCAGCCCCGCGTCCGTGGCCCGCTGCCCGTACAGCAGCCCGATCAGGCCGGCGGCGGTGATCGCGCCGAGGTACTGGGCGGTGCGCTGGAGTCCGGCGGCCGCGCCCACGCCGTCGGGCGGGGCCTGGACGTAGACGGCGGCCTGATTGCCGGTGGAGGCCAGCCCCTGGGGGATGCCGAAGAGCGCCGCGGCGCACAGCAGCGCGAACAGGGGGCTGGTGCCCCGAAGCAGCAGGAAGATCGCGCTGCCGGCGGCGAGACAGGCCGCGGCGACGGTCAGCGGGGCGCGGATGCCTTTCGTCCGCGCCCCCGCGAGCGAGCAGAAGGCGGCCGCGCCGGACATCGGCAGCATGATCAGACCGGCGTGGAAGGACGAGTAGCCGTGCGCCTCCTCCAGCCACTGGCTGAAGCCGTAGAGCACGCAGTAGATGACCAGGTAGGTCAGGCCCTGCCGCAGGTAGGTGAGCACCAGCGGGCGGTTGCCGGCGAGCATCCGCAGATCGATGAACGGCTCCGGGCGGCGCAGCTGCCACCACACCAGGACGGCGGTGAGCGCGCCGGTCGGCGCCAGCAGCACCCACTGCGGGTCGCGCAGCCGCAGCAGGAAGAGCATCGCGCAGGTCAGCGCGGCCGCGAAGAGCCCGATGCCGAGCGGGTCGAGGGAGCCGGACACGGGGGCGGTGCGCCCGGACGCCGGAGGGTTTCCCCGGGTTGCCCGGCGGGCCCGTCGACCGGCCCCGGCGCCGCCCTTCCGGTCCGCCGGGAGCCAGGCCAGTGCGCCGGCGAGGGCGAGCAGCGACAGCGGGAGGTTGACCGCGAACACCGCCCGCCAGCCCGCGGTCGCGGCCAGCAGGCCGCCGAGCGACGGGCCGATGGCCGCGCTGGCCAGCGCGGCGAGGGAGAGCCGGCCGAGGACGCGCCGGGGCGTGGGCACCCCCAGCCGTCGCGACTCGGCCCGCAGGATCGCCATCGCCGCGGGGTAGGCGGCAGCGGTGCCGATGCCGAGGACGACCCGGGAGACGATCAGCAGGGAGAAGGTCGGTGCCAGCGCGCCGATCAGCCCGGCGGCGCAGACCGCCAGCGCACCGGCGACGAAGGCCCGGCGCGGCCCGACGCGGTCGGCGAGCCGGCCCATGAAGGGCTGGCCCACCGCGCTCGCGAGGTACAGCGCGGAGATCAGCCAGGCGGTGTCCGCGGCGCCGACGTGGAAGTCACGGCCGATCGCCACCAGGCTGGTGGCGATCATCGTCGAGTTGACCGGGTTGAGCAGTGACCCGAGCAGCAGCGGCGTCATCAGCCGGGCGCCGAAGGCCCGCTCGCTGCCCGCGGGCCCGCCGGGGCGGCCCGGCGCGGCGCCCGTCCCGGCCGGACCAACCGGTGCGGCGGAGGGCTCGGTCATTCCTGCATCAGCCGCCGTATCAGCCCGGCAGCGGCCTCCAGGGTCCGCTGTTCCTCCGGGGTGAGCCGCTCGGCGATGGCCACCGCGAGCCAGTTCTGCTTGGCCTGCCGGATGTCGTCGAGCATCCGGCGGCCCTCGTCGGTGAGCGAGAAGACCACCTGGCGGCCGTCCGTCGGGTGCGGGCTGCGGGAGAGGATCCCGCGTTCCTCCAGCGCGCCGACGGTCAGCCGCATGGACTGCGGGCGCACCAGCTCGGCGCGGGCCAGCGCGGCGATGGTGGCCGGCCCTTCGGTCTCGATCCGGGAGATCGCCGAGCGCTGGGACGCGGTGAGCTCGGCGCGCGGCGACGTGGCGCGCAGCTGTCGCATCAGCTGCGAGACGGTCGCGCGCAGGTCGATCGCCAGGCGTTCCTGGTCCTTTTCCGGCATATTTCCACCCTAGAAGAACGACAGGCAAACTTGCAAGTTTGCCTGTCATGTTTTTCGGGATGCCGCGGTGGCTCCCGGGGCGCGCCACGGGAGAGATGGTCTTGCCACGGTGCGTAGCGAGGCTTACGGTCACCTCCACACGCGTAGATCGCGCTGGGGATCCCCGCGTGCGCCGCAGGCTGACGCATCGACAAAGGAGCAGCTCATGGCCGATGTTGTGCGTGCCGCACTGGTTCAGGCGACCTGGACCGGCGACACCGAATCGATGATCGCGAAGCACGAGGAGTACGCCAGAGCGGCGGCCGCGCAGGGCGCGAAGGTGATCGGTTTCCAGGAGGTCTTCAACGCTCCGTACTTCTGCCAGGTGCAGGAGCCGGAGCACTACCGCTGGGCCGAGCCGGTCCCCGACGGCCCGACCGTACGGCGGATGCAGGACCTCGCCCGGGAGACCGGCATGGTCATCGTCGTCCCGGTCTTCGAGGTCGAGCAGTCCGGCTTCTACTACAACACCGCGGCCGTGATCGACGCCGACGGCACGGTCCTGGGCAGCTACCGCAAGCA
The DNA here is from genome assembly GCF_001729485.1 of Streptomyces lydicus. Classification (GTDB taxonomy): domain Bacteria; phylum Actinomycetota; class Actinomycetes; order Streptomycetales; family Streptomycetaceae; genus Streptomyces; species Streptomyces lydicus_D. The sequence continues at coordinate 5,624,703 of NZ_CP017157.1, read as the reverse complement.
CCACATCCCGCAGGTCAAGGGCTTCTGGGAGAAGTACTACTTCAAGCCGGGCAATGCCGGCTGGCCGGTCTTCGACACCGCGGTGGGCAAGATCGGCGTCTACATCTGCTACGACCGCCACTTCCCGGAGGGCTGGCGGCAGTTGGGGCTCAACGGCGCCCAGCTCGTCTACAACCCCTCGGCCACCTCCCGCGGTCTGTCCGCCTACCTCTGGCAGCTGGAGCAGCCCGCGGCCGCCGTCGCCAACGAGTACTTCATCGCGGCGATCAACCGGGTCGGCGTCGAGGAGTACGGCGACAACGACTTCTACGGCACCAGCTACTTCGTCGATCCACGCGGGCAGTTCGTCGGAGGGGTCGCCAGCGACTCCAAGGAGGAACTGGTCGTCCGCGACCTGGACTTCGGCCTGATCGACGAGGTCCGCCAGCAGTGGGCGTTCTACCGCGACCGCCGCCCCGACGCCTACGACGGGCTGGTGCAGCCGTGACCCACGTCCCCCATGAAGCGGCGCACCTGCACGCCCGCCACCAGGCCGTGCTGCCCTCCTGGCTCAGCCTCTACTACGAGCGGCCCCTCGAACTCACCCACGGCGAGGGCCGGCACGTCTGGGACGCCGAGGGCAACCGCTACCTCGACTTCTTCGGCGGCATCCTCACCACCATGACGGCCCACGCGCTGCCCGAGGTGACCAAGGCCGTCAGCGAACAGGCCGGCCGCATCCTGCACACCTCGACGCTCTACCTCTCCCGCCCCATGGTCGAGTTGGCCGAGCGGATCGCGGCACTGTCCGGCATCCCCGACGCCCGGGTCTTCTTCACCACCTCCGGCACCGAGGCCAACGACACCGCCCTGCTGCTGGCCACCACGCACCGCCGCTCCAACCAGATCCTGGCGATGCGCAACAGCTACCACGGCCGCTCCTTCTCCACCGTCGGCATCACCGGCAACCAGAGCTGGTCGCCGACCAGCCTCTCGCCCCTCCAGACGCTCTACGTCCACGGCGGGGTGCGCAGCCGCGGCCCGTACGCGGAGCTGGGCGACCGGGAGTTCATCGCGGCCTGCGTCGCCGACCTGGAGGACATGCTCCAGCAGACCGCCGGCGGGGTCGCCGCGCTGATCGCCGAACCGGTCCAGGGCGTCGGCGGCTTCACCGCGCCACCCGACGGTCTCTACGCCGCCTTCCGCGAGGTGCTCGCCCGGCACGACATCCTGTGGATCAGCGACGAGGTGCAGACCGGCTGGGGCCGTACCGGCGACCACTTCTGGGGCTGGCAGGCGCACGCCGAGAACGGCCCGCCCGACCTGCTCACCTTCGCCAAGGGCATCGGCAACGGCATGTCCGTCGGCGGGGTGGTGGCCCGCGCCGAGGTGATGAACTCGCTCACCGCGAACTCCATCTCCACCTTCGGCGGCAGCCCGGTCACCATGGCCGCCGGCCTGGCCAACCTCAACCACCTGCTCGAACACGACCTCCAGGGCAACGCCCGGCGGGTCGGCGGGCTGCTCATCGAGCGGCTGCGGGCGGTCGCGGCCGGCCTCGACATCGTGCGCGAAGTCCGCGGCCGGGGACTGATGATCGGTCTCGAACTGGTCCGCCCGGGCACCGACGAGCCCTCACCGGAGGCCGCGTCGCTCGTCCTGGAAGCCGCCCGGGAGCGCGGCCTGCTGATCGGCAAGGGCGGCCAGGGCGGCGCCTCGCTGCGCATCGCGCCCCCGATGTCGCTGACCGTCGCGGAGGCCGAGGAGGGCGCCGGCCTGCTCGCCGAGGCGCTCCGCACGGCGCAGGCCGTGCTGGCCGGGGCGTAGCGCGGGCGCCGGACGGGACCGGTGGGCGGGGCCGGGCGGCCGGTGCCGCTCCGCCGCCACCCACCCGCGGCGCGGGCCTACGCCCCCGTCACCTCCCGGACCGTGTCCGCGACCAGGGTGAAGAACCGGGTGTGCGCGCGCCGGCTGCAGGACGCCTCCGGGTTCCAGGGCAGCAGCCGGGCCCGGGCCTCGATCGCCCGCCAGTGCTCGTCGGCCCGGAGGTTCTCGGGGCGGGCGGCGTTGACCCGTACGTCCATCAGGACGATGTCGGGGGACAGTTCCGCGGCCTCCGCCCAGCCGACCGTGGACCAGTTCACCCCGGCGCCCGCCGCCGGCTCCACCAGGCCGACACCGTGCTCGGCCAGCGCGCGCAGATCGGGCCAGGAACCGGGCCGGGCGAGGTGGACCCGGTCGGGCCCGGCGGGGGACAGCGCCAGCACCCGAGGACCCGGCGCACCCCCGGTCGCCTGCCGCAGGGCATCCTCCGCGGCGTCCAACTCCCGTGCGGCACCGAGTGGTTCGCCCCGGCCCAGCGACCCGGCCAGCGCCGCGAACCGCTCGCGCACCTCGGCCAGGCTGCGTCCCGGGCCCACCGCGACGGTGGCCACCGGCACGTGCGCCTCCACCTCCAGCGCGGTCTTCTGCTCCAGCCCGTAGACCTGCTCGCCGTCGTAGGTCACCGCCACCACCAGGTCCGGCTCCGCCGCCAACAGGGTGTCGGGGTGCAGCGCGGTGCCCGAACCGAGGTACTCGATCTCCGCGAGCGGCAGCTCACCGGCCTTGGCGGGGTCCGGGACGGCCCCGTCGTGCTGCGAGCCGAAGATCCCCACCGGGCGTATGCCGTGGTCCCACAGCGTCGCCCCGGCCTGTATGTACGCGACGATCCGTACCGGCCGTTCCCCCGCCACCACCAGGCGCCCCCGGTCGTCGGAGAACTCCCACGGCGTGCTCTGCTCCATGACCTGCCGCCTTCCGTGTGCCGCGCGTCGTCCGTCCTGATGAAGCGGCGCTCGCGAGGATTGCCCGTCCGCGTCGGCGGATATCTGCCCATCCCGCCACCCCCGCACCCCTCCGCGGACGCGCCCGCGTTGAACCGGGCGGCTGATCGTCGGCACAACACGATCGCCCGCTCCGATTAACCGTCACGGTATTGCCACGGTGGGTGACATGCTTCTACGGTGTCTCCTTCTCGACCGGAATCTACGGGTGTAGACCAGCTGTGACGTGGCGTCAGGTAGGGAGCTGAGATGGTGAGCCGTACGGTCGTCCGGGGCGGACTGGTGATCACCGCCGCCGATGAGATGCACGCCGATGTCCTGGTGGAGGACGGCCGGGTCGCCGCGCTCGCCGCCCACGGCAGTCCCACGGCCGACGGCTGGCGGGAGTCCGCGGACCGCGTCCTCGACGCCACCGGGAAGTACGTCATCCCGGGCGGCGTCGACGCCCACACCCACCTGGACTTCCCCTTCGGCGGGACGTTCTCCTCCGACAACTTCGAGACCGGTACCCGCGCCGCGGCCTGGGGCGGCACCACCACCATCGTCGACTTCGCGGTGCAGTCCCGCGGCAAGTCGCTGCGTGCCGGACTCGACACCTGGCACGCCAAGTCCGACGCCCAGTGCGCCGTCGACTACGCGTTCCACATGATCCTCTCGGACGTCAACGAGCACACCCTCAAGGAGATGGACCTCCTGGTCGCCGAGGGCGTCACCTCCTTCAAGCTGTTCACCGCCTACCCCGGGGTCTTCTACAGCGACGACGGGCAGATCCTGCGGGCGATGCAGCGCTCCGCCGACAACGGCGGCCTGGTGATGATGCACGCCGAGAACGGCATCGCCATCGACGTGCTGGTCGAACAGGCACTGGCCGAGGGTCGGACCGACCCGCGCTACCACGGCGAGGTCCGCCACGTGCTGCTGGAGGCCGAGGCCACCCACCGCACCATCCAGCTCGCCCGGGTCGCCGGCGCCCCGCTCTACGTCGTCCACGTCTCCGCCGAGGAGGCCGTCGCCGAGATCGCCCAGGCCCGCGACAAGGGGCTGAACGTCTTCGGCGAGACCTGCCCGCAGTACCTGTTCCTGTCCACCGACAACCTCGCCGAGCCGGACTTCGAGGGCGCCAAGTACGTCTGCTCCACGCCGCTGCGGCCCCGCGAGCACCAGGCCGCGCTGTGGCGCGGACTGCGCACCAACGACCTCCAGGTCGTCTCCACCGACCACTGCCCCTTCTGCTTCTCGGGCCAGAAGGAGCTCGGCCGCGGCGACTTCTCCAAGATCCCCAACGGGATGCCCGGCATCGAGAACCGCATGGACCTGCTCCACCAGGGCGTGGTGGAGGGCCGGATCAGCCGCCGGCGCTGGATCGAGATCGCCTGCGCCTCCCCGGCCCGGATGTTCGGCCTCTACCCGAAGAAGGGAACCCTCGCACCCGGCTCGGACGCCGACCTCGTCATCTACGACCCGGCTGCCACCCAGACCGTCTCCGCCGAGACCCACCACATGAACGTCGACTACTCGGCGTACGAGGGGAAACACCTCACCGGACAGGTCGAAACCGTGCTCTCCCGCGGTGAACTCGTCATCGACCGGCGGAAGTTCACCGGACACGCGGGACACGGGCAGTACATCCCGCGCGGCACCTGCCAGTACCTCGTCTAGGGACCCGGCCGCCCGCGGATTCCGCCGGAGCTCTTCCCAGGACTCGTTCAAGGACCTCTTTCAAGGATCTCAAGGACCTCATTTAAGGAGCACCGCCGTGGACTTCGGAGTTGTCCTGCAGGCCGACCCGCCCTCCTCCGCCGTGGTGTCCCTGATGCGCCGCGCCGAACGCAGCGGCTTCCGCTACGGCTGGACCTTCGACTCGACCGTCCTGTGGCAGGAGCCGTTCGTCCTCTACAGCCGCATCCTGGAACACACCGACCGCCTGATCGTCGGCCCGATGGTCACCAACCCCTCCACCCGCGCCCCCGAAGTCACCGCGTCCACCTTCGCCACCCTCAACGAGATGTACGGCAACCGCACCGTCTGCGGCATCGGGCGCGGCGACTCCGCGATGCGGGTGGCCGGGCGGCCGCCCAACACCCTGGCCCGGCTGGGCCAGGCGATCGGTGTCATCCGCGATCTGGCCGAGGGGCGGGAGGCGTACGTCGGCGACCACCGGATCAAGATCCCCTGGATCAAGGACAGCAAGCTCCCGGTGTGGATGGCGGCCTACGGTCCCAAGGCCCTCGCCATGGCCGGCGAGCTGGCCGACGGCTTCATCCTCCAGCTGGCCGACCCCTTCCTCACCGAATGGATGGTCAAGGCCGTGCGGAACGCCGCGAAGGACGCCGGACGCGACCCGGCCGACATCACGATCTGCGTCGCGGCACCGGCCTATGTGACCGACGACCTCGACCACGCCCGCGAGCAGTGCCGCTGGTTCGGCGGCATGGTCGGCAACCACGTCGCCGACCTCGTCGCCCGCTACGGCGAGCACTCCGGCATGGTGCCGGACGAGCTGACCGCGTACATCGCCTCCCGGGAGGGGTACGACTACGCCCACCACGGCCGGTCGGGCAACCCCGATGCCGGCTTCGTCTCGGACGCCGTCGTCGACCGCTTCTGCCTGCTCGGGCCGGCCGCGGCCCACATCGACAAGCTGCGTCGGCTCCAGGAACTGGGCGTGGACCAGTTCGCGCTGTACGCCATGCACGACGCCAAGGAATCCACCATCGACGCCTACGGAGCAGAGATCATCCCCGCGTTCGCCGACTGAACGGGCCCCGGAGACCGGTGGCCCCGACCCGGACGAAAGGCCCCCGCATGTCCGCGACCTCCCCGCCCGTGCCGCCGGAACTCCCCATACCCACCCCGCCGGACCAGCTGACCGCCCCCGACGGCCGGGTCGAACCGGCGCCCGGCGCCATCGCCTCCCACGGCCGCTACGTCAACGCCGACCTGCGCCCCGTACCGCTCGCCGAACGCCGCTGGACCACCTACAACTTCACCGCCCTGTGGGTCGGCATGGCCCACAACATCCCCTCCTGGACACTCGCTTCGGGCCTGGTCGCACTCGGCATGGACTGGCGGCAGGCGGTGCTGACCATCGCGCTGGCGAACCTCGTCGTCCTCGTCCCGATGCTGCTCACCGGCCACGCCGGGCCCAAGTACGGCATTCCCTTCCCGGTCCTGGCCCGGGCCTCCTTCGGGCTGCGCGGCGCCAACCTCCCCGCGCTGGTGCGCGCCGCCGTCGCCTGCTGCTGGTTCGGCATCCAGACCTGGATCGGCGGCCAGGGCATCTACGTCCTGCTCGGCAAGATCCTCGGCGGTGACTGGGCCCGGGCCACGGCCGTCGCGGGCTACCCCTGGACGCTGTGGCTGTGCTTCCTGGTCTTCTGGGCCGCCGAACTCGCCCTGATCCACCGGGGGATGGAGACCCTGCGCTGCTTCGAGAACTGGGCCGCGCCGTTCGTCCTCGTCGGCGCGGTGGCGCTGCTCGTGTGGGTGGCGGTCAAGGCGGGCGGGTTCGGGCCGCTGCTGGACCAGCCGAGCGCCCTGGGCTGGGGTGCGGACTTCTGGCCGGTCTTCTTCCCCTCCCTCATGGGCATGATCGGCTTCTGGGCCACGCTGTCCCTCAACATCCCCGACTTCACCCGCTTCGGCGCCGGCCAACGCGCCCAGGTCTGGGGCCAGTCGCTGGGCCTGCCGACCACCATGACGGCCTTCGCCCTGCTGTCCGTCCTGGTCACCTCCGGCTCACAGGCGGTCTACGGCGCCCCGATCTGGGACCCGGTCGCGCTCGCCGGCAAGGCCGACAACGTCTTCGGCCTGCTCTTCGCACTGGTCACGGTGCTGATCGCGACGATCTCCGTGAACCTCGCCGCCAATGTCGTCTCCCCGGCGTACGACCTCGCCCACCTCGCGCCCCGGTTCATCAGCTTCCGCACGGGCGCGCTCATCACGGGCGTGGTCGGCGTGCTCGTCCTCCCCTGGAAGCTCACCGCCACCCCCGAGCTGTACATCTTCACCTGGCTCGGGGTCGTCGGCGGGCTGCTGGGCACGGTCGCCGGCATCCTCATCGCCGACTACTGGATCGTCCGCCGTACCGTCCTCGACCTCGCCGCCCTCTACCGTCCCGGCGGCCGCTACTGGTACACGGCCGGCTGGAACTGGCGGGCGGTGGCCGCCTTCGCCGTCGGGGGGCTGCTCGCCGTCGGCGGCTCGTACTCGCACCCGGGGAAGGGTCCCTTCCCCGCCGACGGCCTGATCCCCTTCCTCAAGCCGCTGGCCGACTACGGCTGGGCGGTCGGCCTCGCTGCCGCACTGGCGCTCTACTCGCTGCTGATGGCTACGGCACGCGGGCCAGCCACCGCGCGGAGCTGAACTTGTCCACGGCCAACTCCCGGGCCCGCGCCAGCTCCCGCTCGGTGACCTCGTCCCGCGTGCCGCCGTAGCGGGCCCGGAAGGAGGCGATCATCCGCTCGACGACCTCGGCGCGCGGCAGCCCGGTCTGCCGCCGCAGCGGGTCCACCCGCTTCCACGCGCTGCCGATGCCCTTGTCGGACAGCTTCTCCCGGCCGATCCGCAGCACCTCGACCATCTTCCCGGCATCGATGTCGTAGGCCATCGTCACGTGGTGCAGCACCGCCCCGGCGCCCGTCGCCCGGCGCTTCTGCGCCGCGCCGGCGATCTTCCCGGCGTCCGTCGCGATGTCGTTGAGCGGCTTGTACCAGGCCCTGATCCCCATGTCGCGCAGCGCGCCCAGCACCCAGTCGTCGAGGTAGGCGTAGCTCTCCGCGAAGCTCAGCCCCCGCACCAGGGACTGCGGGACGTACAGCGAGTACGTGATGGTGTTGCCGGGCTCCACGAACATCGCCCCGCCCCCGCTGATCCGCCGTACGACGGTCACGCCGTGCCGCGCGGCGGCGTGCTCGTCGACCTCGTTGCGCAGCGACTGGAAGCTGCCGATGATCACCGCGGGACGGTCCCACTCCCACACCCGCAGCGTGGGCGGCCGCCGCCCCGCCGCCACCTCGTCGGTCAGCACCTCGTCCAACGCCATGTGCAGCGCGGGCGGTTGCGGCCCGTCGTGCACGATCCGCCAGTCGAAGTCGGTCCACTCCGCGGCGTCCGCCAGGGCCCGCGCGCCGCTCGCCTCGTCGCTCCGCACGGGTCAAGCCTGCCTCACACCGGCTGCCCGAGGCGCGCCAGCAACGGGGGCAGCGCACTGCCGATCGGTTCGCGGATCACCTCGGCGGCGAGCGCGTCGTACGGGGTCGGATCGGCGTTGACGATGATCAGCCGCGCGCCGTGCTCGGCCGCCACCCCCGCCAGCGAGGCGGCCGGCTGGACCTGCAGCGTCGTCCCGACGGCCAGGAAGACGTCGGCGGCCTTGGCCACGCCCAGCGCCGTGCCCAGCACCTGCGGGTCCAGCCGCTCGCCGAACATCACCGTCGCCGACTTCAGGATGCCGCCGCACACCAGGCACGCCGGGTCGGGTTCGCCCGCGGCGACCCGGTCCAGTGCCTCCCGCATCGACGAGCGGGCGTGGCAGCGGGTGCAGGTGACCGCCCGGACGGTGCCGTGCAGCTCCAGCACCTTGCGTGCGGGCACCCCGGCGAGCTGGTGCAGCCCGTCGACGTTCTGCGTGATCACCCGCACCGGCGTCCCCGACCGCTCCAGCGCGGCCACCGCCTCGTGCGCCGCGTTCGGCTGCGCCCGGAACGCCGGGCTCTTCTGCCGCATCAGCCACGACCGCCGCCGGACCTCCGGGTCGGCCATGTACGCGTCGTACGTCACCAGCTTCTCGGCCTCCGGATCCCGCCGCCACAGCCCGTTCGGCCCGCGGTAGTCGGGGATGCCGGAGTCGGTGGAGATCCCGGCGCCGGTGAGCAGGGCGACGAGCGGACGGCGGGCGGACTGGTCGTGCGGGACGTCGGTGCCGGTCATGGGGCGAGCGTACGCAGCACACCGCCCGCCGTGCCGCTGTTTTTCGGGCCGGCACCGGCCGCCGTCGGGACGGCCCGCCGGAGGGCGCTGCGGTGCACGGCCATGGCGGGTGGGTACGGAGGGTACGCGTCCGTTGGGCGTTCAGTTGAGTGTTCAAACGCCCCGTGTCCGTCCGCCCGGCAGCAGTCGAGGAGCCGCCCCGTGTTCACCACCCGCCCCACACTCCAAGGCACCTTCGGGATGGCCTCCACCACGCACTGGCTGGCGTCCCAGTCGGCGATGGCGGTGCTGGAGGACGGCGGCAACGCCTTCGACGCGGCGGTGGCGGCCGGCTTCGTGCTGCACGTGGTCGAGCCGCACCTGAACGGGCCGGCGGGCGAGGTGCCGATCCTGCTGGCCCCGGCGGACGGGCCGGTGCGGGTGCTGTGCGGGCAGGGCCCGGCGCCGGCCGGCGCGAGCGTGGCCCACTACACCTCGCTGGGCCTGGACCTGGTGCCCGGCACCGGCCCGCTCGCCGCCGCGGTCCCCGGGGCCTTCGACGCCTGGATGCTGCTGCTGCGCGACCACGGCAGCAAGTCGCTCGCCGAGGTGCTGCGGTACGCCGTCGGCTACGCCGAGCACGGCCACCCCGCCGTCGAGCGGATCGGCGAGACCGTCGAGACGGTCCGGGAGCTCTTCGAGACGGAGTGGACCTCCTCTGCCGAGATCTACCTCCCCGGCGGCCGGTCGGTCGCCCCCGGCGGGTTGCTGAGGAACCGGCCGCTGGCGGCCACCTGGCGGCGGCTGATCGCGGAGGCGGAGGCCGCGGCGCCCGGCCGTGCGGCGCAGATCGACGCCGCCCGCCGCATCTGGCGCGAGGGCTTCATCGGCGAGGCGCTCGCCGCGTTCGCCGCCCGCCCCGCCATGGACACCTCGGGCGAGCGCCACGCCGGCACCCTCACCGGCGACGACCTGGCGGCCTTCTCCGCCACATACGAGGAACCGGTCACCCACGACTGGAACGGCTGGACCGTCGCCAAGGCGGGCGGCTGGTCCCAGGGCCCCGTCTTCCTCCAGCAACTCGCCCTGCTGCCGGACGAGTTGCCCCCCTACGGCAGTCCCGGATACGTGCATCTGCTCATCGAGGGCAGCAAGCTCGCGATGGCCGACCGCGAGGCGTGGTACGGGGACGCCGTCGAGGTGCCGCTCGACGCCCTGCTGAGCGCGGAGTACAACGCCGCGCGGCGGTCCCTCATCGGCGAGCGGGCCTCGTACGAGCTGCGGCCCGGCAGCCCGGACGGCCGCGCTCCGCGGCTGGGCAGGCACGCGTCGGCGGTGGCGGCCGGCGAGGGCGGCGTCGACCCGCTGGGCGGGCCCGGCAGCGGCGCGGGGGAGCCGACCGTCGCCCGCGGGGTGCCCGGCGGCGTGCCGGCGGACGTGGCGCCCGAGGTGGACCGGCGCGGTGCCACGCGGGGCGACACCTGCCACCTCGACGTCGTCGACCGCTGGGGGAACCTGGTCTCCGCCACCCCCTCCGGCGGCTGGCTGCAGTCCAACCCGGTCGTCCCGTCCCTCGGCTTCCCGCTGGGAACCCGGCTGCAGATGGCCTGGCTGGAGGAGGGCCTGCCCAACTCGCTCACGCCCGGACGCCGCCCCCGCACCACCCTCACCCCGTCCCTCGCGCTGCGCGGCGGTGTCCCCGTCATGGCCTTCGGCACGCCGGGCGGCGACCAGCAGGACCAGTGGCAGGTCCACTTCTTCCTGGCGGTGGCGCTGCGCGCGGCGGTCCGCGGCGGCCTCGACCTCCAGGGCGCCGTCGACGCGCCGAACTGGCACCACGACTCCTTCCCCGGCTCCTTCTTCCCGCGCGGGATGCGGCCGGGCGGCGTGACGGTGGAGTCACGGATCGGGGAGCGGACCATCGAGGACCTGCGGCGGCGCGGTCATCGGGTCACGGTGGGCGACGCCTGGTCCGAGGGGCGGCTGTGCGCGGTCGCCCGGGACCCGGAGACCGGGGTGCTGTCGGCGGCGGCCAATCCGCGGGGGATGCAGGGGTACGCGGTCGGGCGCTGAGGCCCGTACGGCGCGGGGGAGCGTGGCCGGCCGCCGGAGCCGCCGGCCGGCCGCCCCGCGCGGTGCCCTCGGCGGCATCCGGAGTTCACCTGGAGTCCAGCTGCCGTGTCAGTGGCTCGTGGTTCGATGGACGCATGATCGAAGCACTTCGTACCCAAGATTCGGGAGATACCACGAACCTCACCGAAGCACCCCCGATGACCCTCTCGCCGGACCTCTCCGAGCTGGACCTGGCCGCCGTCGAGGCCGCCGTCCGCCGGGCCGCCGCCGACGAGATCATGCCGCGCTTCCGGCAGCTCGCCGCCGAGGACATCGTCGAGAAGAACGGCCCGCACGACCTCGTCACCGTCGCCGACCGGCGCGCCGAGGAACACCTCACCGCCGCGCTGACGGCCCTGCTGCCCGGTTCCCGGGTGGTCGGTGAGGAGGCGGTGCACGCCGACGCCGGCGTGCTGGACGCCCTCCGCGGCGACGCCCCCGTCTGGATCGTCGACCCGGTCGACGGCACCCGCCAGTTCGTGCACGGCGACCCCGGCTTCGCCACCCTCGTCGCGCTCGCCCACCACGGCGAGGTGCTGGCCTCCTGGACGTACGCACCGGCGCTCGGCCTGATGGCGATCGCCCGCCGCGGCGCCGGCGCCGAGCTGAACGGCATACCGCTGCGGACCGGCAGCCCGGCGGCCGACGCGGTCCTCGACGTCGCCACCTCCCACCACGACTTCACCGACGACGACCAGAAGCGGGTGCTGGCCGCCCTGGACACCGGCGGCGTCGCACCGCGCCCCTGCGGCTCGGCGGGCCTGGAGTACCTCCACATAGCCCGCGGTGAGCTGGACGCCACGGCCTTCAGCTGGGAGAACGCATGGGATCACGCCGCCGGGCTGCTGCTCGTCCATGAGGCGGGCGGCGCGAGCGGCACGGTCGCGGGGCAGCCGTTCCGCGTCGAGGGCGGCAATGCGCTGCCCTTCACGGCGGCACGTGACGCCGAAACCGCGCGGCGTATCCTCGGACTGCTGGCAGCCGCCAACTGATCCTCACGGATGGGGGTCGGACGTGAGGGGAGTGGCGCAGGTGCCGAGGATGCTCGATGCCGTGGTGATCGGGGCGGGACCCAACGGCCTGACGGCGGCCGTCGAACTGGCCCGCCGCGGCATGTCCGTGCAGGTCTTCGAGGCCAAGGACACCATCGGCGGCGGCGCCCGTACCGAGGAGCTGACCCTCCCCGGTTTCCGGCACGACCCCTGCTCGGCGGTGCACCCCACGGGCGTGGGCTCGCCGGCCTTCGCCAGGATGCCGCTGGAGCGGTACGGGCTGGAGTGGCTGCACGCCGACCTGCCGATGGCGCACCCGTTCCCGGACGGTACGGCCGCCGTGCTGGGGCACACCGTCGGTGAGACCGCGATGTCCCTGGGCCCGCGGGACGCCGGCGCGTACCGGCGGCTGCTCGCGCCGTTCATCGGCCGGTGGGACACCATGGCGCACGACTTCCTGCGCACCCAGTGGCTGGGCCTGCCCAGCGACCCGCTGACCTACGCCCGCTTCGGCCTGCTCGCGGCGCAGCCGGTCACCCTCCTCAACCGCCGCTTCCAGGACGAGAAGGCCCGCGGTCTGCTGGCCGGTCTCGCGGCGCACGCCATCGCCCCGCTCGGCGGCCTCGGCACCTCCGGCATCGCCCTGATGTTCGCGCTCGCCGCGCACGCCAAGGGCTGGCCGGTGGCGCGCGGCGGCTCCCAGGCCATCGCCGACGCGCTCGCCGGTCTGCTGCGCGCCCACGGCGGCGCGGTGCACACCGACTTCGAGGTCAAGCGCCTGGACGACCTGCCGCCGGCCCGGGCGTACGTCTTCGACACCTCCCCGACGGCACTGGCCCGGATCGCGGGCCTGGGCAACGCCTACCGCGACGTCACCTACGGACCCGCCGTCTTCAAGATCGACTACGCGATGTCCGGGCCGGTGCCGTGGACCGCCGAGCCGGCCCGGCGCGCCGGCACCGTCCACATCGGCCCCACCAGTGGCGAGATCGGTGCCGCCCTGGACGCCGCCACGCACGGCCGGGCCCCGTCCGTCCCGTTCCTGATCACCGCTCAGCCCAGCCTGATCGACCGCACCCGCGCCCCCGAGGGCAAGCACACCTTCTGGGCGTACGGCCACGTCCCCAACGGCTGGGAGGGCGACGCGACCGACGCCGTCGAGCGGCAGATCGAGCGCTTCGCCCCCGGCTTCCGCGACCTCGTGCTGGCCCGCGCCGTCGCCGGCCCGCCCCAACTCGCGGCCCGCAACGCCAATTACGTCGGCGGCGACACCGCCACCGGCTCCGCGGCCGGCCTGCGCCTGCTCATCCGGCCCAAGCTCACCCGCGTCCCGTACGAGACCGCTCACCCCGCCGTCTTCCTCTGCTCCCAGGCCACCCCGCCCGGCCCCGGCGTCCACGGCATGTCCGGCCATTACGCCGCCAAGGCGGTGTGGCGCCGCCTGCGCGCGAACCGCCGCTGAAACGCCCTAGGCTCGATCGTCATGAGCACCCGAAGCCCTTCCCTCACCCTCGTCCAGGGCGACATCACCGAACAGGCCGTGGACGCCGTGGTCAACGCCGCCAACTCCTCGCTGCTCGGCGGCGGGGGAGTGGACGGGGCGATCCACCGGCGCGGCGGCCCGGAGATCCTGGCCGACTGCCGCGACCTGCGGGCCTCCCGGTACGGCCGCGGCCTGCCCACCGGCCAGGCCGTCGCCACCACCGCCGGCCGACTGCCCGCCCGCTGGGTCATCCACACGGTCGGGCCCGTCTTCGCCCGCAACGAGGACCGCTCCGAACTGCTCGCCTCCTGCTACCGGGAGTCGCTGCGCGTCGCCGACGAGCTGGGCGCCCGGACGGTGGCGTTCCCCGCCATCTCCACCGGCATCTACGGCTGGCCCATGGACGACGGCGCCCGCATCGCCGTCGAGACGGTCCGCGCGACGGACACCGCGGTGGAGGAGGTCCGCTTCGTGCTCTTCGACGCGGAGGCGTACGAGGCGTTCGCGAACCGGGTGGGCTGACGCCGGCCCGGGATCCTGATGGGGTGGCGGTATGACGACACCGCCGCCCCACCTCCTCCGGGCACTTGACCGGTTCAACGCCGCCCACCCCTGGGACCACAACGCCCACTACCACCCCTGGATCCTGCGGCAGCTCCCCCGGCGTTTCGGCCGTGCCCTGGACGTCGGCTCCGGCAGCGGCGACCTGGCCAGACTCCTGGCCACGCGCGCCGGGGCCGTGCACGGCGTCGACTCCGACCCGAAGATCACCGCGCAGGCGCAGGAGCTGACCCCTCCGGCGGCCCTCGTCACCTTCACGACCGCGGACGCGCTGACCGGGCTCCCCGCCGACTCCTACGACGTCATCACCTGCACCGCCACGATCCACCATCTGCCGTTCACCGAGGCGCTCACCGTCTTCCGCCGGCACCTGGCGCCCGGAGGGACCCTGGTGATCCTCGGCCTGTCGCGCCCGACGACGCCCGGTGACCACCTGCTCGGAGCCGCGGCCGCCCCACTCAACGCCGCCACGGGCTGGCTCAAGAACAAGGGCCGCCCGGCACCGCGCCCGGTCTCGATGACGGCCGTGACCCGGCCGGCGGACATGAGCTTCCCCGACATCGTCCGCGAGGCCCACGCGGTCCTGCCCGGCGCCCGGCTGCGCCGCCGGCTGTTCTGGCGCTACACGCTCGTATGGCGTCACCGTTGAACCGCCGCGATACTCGACATCCGGCATCCCAGGTGGCGGGACCTTGATGTCGGATTTCCGCCAGCCGGGCCCGGGGTGCTGCGCGATCCTTGAAGGCATGCACACCGACACCGAGCGCTGTCTGCGCGCCGTGCAGTCCAAGGACGCCCGCTTCGACGGCTGGTTCTACACGGCCGTCCTCACCACGCGTATCTACTGCCGCCCCAGCTGCCCCGTGGTGCCGCCCAAGCCCGAGAACATGCGGTTCTACCCGAGCGCGGCGGCCGCCCAGCAGGCCGGATTCCGGGCCTGCAAGCGGTGCCGTCCGGACGCCAGCCCCGGCTCGCCGCAGTGGGACGAGCGGGCCGACCTCGTCGCGCGGGCCATGCGGCTGATCGCCGACGGCGTCGTCGACCGCGACGGTGTCCCCGGTCTCGCCGCCCGGCTCGGCTACAGCACCCGCCAGATAGAGCGGCAGCTGCTCGCCGAACTCGGTGCCGGGCCGCTCGCCCTGGCCCGTGCCCAGCGCGCCCAGACCGCCCGGCTGCTGGTGGAGACCACCGCGCTGCCGATGGCCGAGATCGCCTTCGCCGCGGGATTCGCCAGTATCCGCAGCTTCAACGAGACGGTGCGGGAGGTCTTCGCGCTCTCGCCGACCGATCTGCGGCAGCGCGCGAAGCCCGGGCCGCGCGCGGCGGTGCCCGGCACCCTCGCACTGCGGCTGCCGTTCCGGCAGCCGCTGAACCCCGACAACCTCTTCGGTCACCTGGCGGCCACCGCCGTCCCCGGCGTCGAGGAGTGGCGGGACGGCGCCTACCGCCGCACCCTGCGCCTGCCGTACGGGCACGGCATCGTCGCCCTCGCCCCGCGCCCCGACCACATCGACTGCCGGCTCGCCCTCACCGATCTGCGCGACCTGGCCGGTGCCATCGCCCGCTGCCGCCGGATGCTCGACCTCGACGCCGACCCGGAGGCCGTCGACGGGCTGCTGCGGGAGGACCCGACGCTGACGCCGCTCGTCGACAAGGCACCCGGCCGCCGGGTCCCGCGCACCGTCGACGCCGAGGAGTTCGCGCTCCGCGCGGTCCTCGGCCAGCAGGTCTCCACCGCGGCCGCCCGCACCCACGCCGGGCGGCTGGTCCGGGCGCACGGCGAGCCGATCGACGACCCGGGCGGCGGGCTCGGTCACCTCTTCCCGTCCGCCGCCGCGCTGGCCGAGCTGGACCCCGAGTCGCTGGCCATGCCCCGTACCCGGCGCGCCACGCTCACCGCCGTGATCGCCGCCCTCGGCTCCGGCGCCCTGCGGCTCGGCGTCGGCAGCGACCGGGACGAGGCCCGCGCCCGGCTCGCGGCGCTGCCCGGCATCGGCCCCTGGACCGTCGAATGCGTCGCCATGCGCGGCCTCGGCGACCCGGACGCCTTCACCCCCACCGACCTCGGGGTGCGCCGCGCGGCCGCCGGACTCGGCCTGCCGCACACCCCGGCCGCCCTCGTCCGGTACTCCGCGCGCTGGCGTCCCTGGCGCGCCTACGCCGTCCAGTACCTCTGGGCGACCGACAGCCACCCCATCAACCACCTTCCGACGAACTGAGCCCCCAGCCATGACCGTTGACGCCGCCACCGCGACCACAGAAATCGCCGAGCCCGTGCCCGGCACGCCCCTCACCCACACCGTCCTGGACGGCACCCCGGTGGGCGCCCTCACCCTCGTCGCCGCCGGTCAGTCCCTCACCGGCCTCTACATGACCGACCAGCGCCACCGCCCGCCGCAGGAGAGCTTCGGCGTGCCGGCGGGCCCCGGCGAGGAGCCGTTCGCCGAGACCATCGCCCAGCTACGGGCCTACTTCCGCGGCGAGTTGACCACCTTCGACCTGCCGCTCGCGCTGCGCGGCACGCCGTTCCAGCGCCGGGTCTGGGCGGCGCTGCGCACCATCCCGTACGGCCGGACGATGTCCTACGGGCAGCTCGCGGCACGGCTCGGCGTCCCCTCGGCGGCCCGCGCCGTGGGACTCGCCAACGGCCGCAACCCGGTCGGCATCATCGTTCCCTGCCACCGCGTCGTCGGCGCCGACGGCAGCCTCACCGGCTACGGCGGCGGCCTGGACCGCAAGCGCCGCCTGCTGGCCTTCGAGCGCACCGAGGACACCCTCTTCCCCGCGGAGGCGTGCGGCTGACACCGTGCGCACGCCCGCGGCGCCGAGCCCTCGCGGACGGGGCCGATCGGCGCGGCGGACGACCGTCCCTAGGCGCCCGGCGGCCGGAGGCCGTCGAGCAGGGCCCGTACGGTCTCGGCCGCGAAGTCCTCCTCGCTCTCCGGGAGCAGTGCCCCGGGGGGTGCCTCGGTGCCGAAGAACAGGTCGAGGAAGGCGCGGTGGAAGCACGCCCCGACGAGCAGCGTGGCGGCCGCGTGCGGATCGATGCCGGCGGCGATCCGGCCCAGCGCCTGTTCGGCCCGCAGATACCCGGCCAGGTGCTGGACCGCGTTCTGCGGGCCCGCGGTGCCCAGCTCGTTGAGCTTGCGGCGGTGGGTGTCCAGCAGCTCCGGGCTGGCGAAGAGCGACGCCGCCATCGGGAAGGAGCGGCGGTAGAAGCGGACGGCGGCCAGCGCCACGTCCTGCAGGTGCCCGGCCGGGCCCCGCGCGTCACCCACGGAGTCCGGGAGCTGCTCCAGCGCGTCCGAGAACCGCGGCGCCCGCTCGTGCAGCACCCGGACGAAGATCTCTTCCTTGTTCCGGAAGTGCTTGTAGAGCGCCGCCTCGGAGCAGCCGGCCTCCCGGGCGATCTGCTTCGTCGTCGTACGGGTCAGGCCCACCGTCGTCATCAGTGTCGCGGCGGCGTCGAGGATGCGGGAGCGCGTCAGGGCGCCCCCGGTGAGCGGGGCGGCGGCGTCTCGGGTCATGGGTCGAGCCTACATTGACAGGTGAGTGAGCACTCACCCACACTGGTGGGTAAGTGCTCACTCACCCCTTGGTGTCCAGGAGAGACCATGAAACTCACCGTCCTCGGCGCGTCCGGCGGCGTCGGCCGGCAACTCGTCACCCACGCCCTGGCCGACGGCCACCGGGTGACCGCCGCGCTGCGCAGCCCGGAGAAGCTGACCGAGCGGCACGAGCGGCTGACCGTCGTCCGCACCGACCCGCTCGACGCCGCCTCGGTGAAGACGGTGGTGGACGGTGCCGACGCGGTCCTCTCCGGCATCGGCCAGGCCGGCCGGCACGACCCGCTGCGGCCCGCCTCCACCTCGGCCCGGGCGGTGACCGAGGCGATGACCGCGACCGGTGTCCGGCGCCTCGTCGTGGTCAGCGCCGGCCCGCTCAACCGCACCGGCGCGGGGCAGCCCTTCCTCAGCCACCGGGTCCTCGGACCGCTCCTGTGGGCGGCCCTCAAGGACGTCTACACCGACCTGGAGCGGATGGAGGCCGTCCTGCGCGACAGCCGCCTCGACTGGACCGCCGTCCGCCCGCCCCGCCTGCTCGACAGGCCCGGGGAGGGCCGCTACCGCCACGCCGTCGAAGCCGGCCCGGCCGGCGCGACCATCACCCGCGCGGACGTCGCCCGCGCCATGCTCGACTTCCTCCCCGACACCCGGACCTACGGGCACGCGGTCGGCATCAGCCGCTGACCGGGCCGGCCCGGCACGCCGCCGGCCCGGCACGCCGCGGGCCCGCCCGTCAGGCGACCACGTCCCGCACCTCGGCGACCAGCCGCTCCGCCTCGTCCAGCGAGCCGCGCAGCTCCTCCGGTGTACCCCCGACCCGGGCGAGCAGGGCGGCCGCGCGGCCGGCGAAATCCGGCGGGGTGTCCGGCATCGCCGCGGCCGCCGCGAGCGCGCCCTTCTCGTTGAGGCACCAGACGCGGTGGTGCGCGTGCAGCGCCTGCACGAGATGGCCCACCGCCCGGGACAGGCACAGGGCCGCGTGCAGCACGTCCCGGGCCCCGTACGACTTGCCCGCCATCGCCACCGAGAACCCCGCGTCCCACACGGCCGCCCCGGTCAGCCCCGCACGCAGCGCCTCCGGGTAGTCCCGGACCGCGTCCTTGAGCCGGGTCAGCTCCCCGTCGGGGTCGGCCAGCACCCGGCCCAGCGCCACCTCGCCCGGATAGGCGGGTGACCAGAAGCCGAGCGGATGACCGGCCTGGGCACCGGTCTCGAAGCGGCCCGCGCGGCACTCCTCCCACACCCGCCGCACCCGGTCGACGTCCCGCAGGATCCAGTCCACGGGGCTGCCGTCCGGGAGGACGAGCCAGGCGCCGCCGTTGACCCAGGGGCCCCAGGCCCCCGGCCCGAACACCTCGACGGGCCCGCCGGTCACCTCCGCGGCCAGCGCCTCCAGCGCCGCCAGGTCGGGCTCGTCCCGGTAATAGACCCCCAGGTCCCAGTCGGAGTCCGGCCGGTGCGTCCCGCGTGCCCGGCTCCCCCCGAGCATCACTCCGACGACTCCCGGCACCTCGGCGAGCTTGGCGGCGATCTCTTCCATGGCGGCAGCCTAGGGACGCCGCCGCCCGCCCCTCACCTCATTTACGGGTGCCGCGCGCCCCCACGGGCGGCACGCCGTCCTCCAGCTCAGCCGGCCCGCACCCGTCCGCGAGCGCCTTGAGGGCCGCGCCGAGGCGCAGCGCCATCGCCCGGTTCACCAGCGTCTGGGCCTCGTCCCAGTGGACCAGGCGCCAGGACAGCAGCTCGGTCTCCTGAAGGCGGATCGCGGCCAGTTGCTCGGTGCCCAGCACGCCGCCGTCGAAGAGGTACGACACCAGCGGCGGGCGGCCCTCCCCGCGCACCCAGTCGACGGCGAGCAGCGCGCCCAGCTCGATGTCCAGGCCGATCTCCTCGGCGGTCTCCCGGCGTGCGGCCTGCCGGGGCGATTCGCCGGCGTCCGACTCGACGGTCCCGCCCGGCAGGATCCAGGTGTCCCGGTAGTTCGGCTCCACGAGCAGGATGCGGCCGTCCGCGTCCCGGAAGACGGCTCCCGCCCCCGCGAGCACGCGGGGCAGGCCGGCGATATAGGTGGCGTAGTCCATGGTCGTCACGGCGCGAGCCTAGGGCCTGTCCGGTCGGTCTTCGAGGCGCACCCCCCGGGCGCTCGGAAGCGTCCGCGGAGCGGTATGCCCTGTTCGCGGGGCCGCTCGCCGGATAAGGTCACAGCGGCGCGACTGCCAGTTCGAAAGCAAGGGGAAACACGGTGGCGGACGCAGCAAGGACAAAGACAGCACATGTGCTGATCGCCGCGGACAAGTTCAAGGGCTCCCTCACGGCCGTCGAGGTCGCCGAGCACGTCACGGCCGGTCTGCGGCGCGCGGTCCCCGGTCTGGACGTCGCGGCCGTCCCGGTCGCGGACGGCGGCGACGGCACGGTCGCCGCGGCGCTCGCGGCCGGTTTCACCCGCCACGAGGCGCGGGTCACCGGCCCCACCGGCGTACCGGTGACGGCCACCTTCGCGCTCCGCGCGGACGGCACCGCGGTGGTCGAGATGGCCGAGGCATCCGGCCTCCAGCACCTCCCCGGGGGCGTTTTCGCGCCCCTGACGGCCACCACGTACGGCACCGGCGAGCTGCTGCTCGCGGCCCTGGACGCCGGCGCGACCTCGATCGTCTTCGGCGTCGGCGGCAGTGCCACGACCGACGGCGGCGCGGGCATGCTCGCGGCGCTGGGCGCCCGGTTCCTGGACGCGGACGGCGAGCCGGTCGGCCCCGGCGGCGGCCCGCTGCGCGAGCTGGCCACGGCCGACCTCTCGGGCCTGGACCCCCGGCTGGCGCGGACCGCGATCGTGCTCGCCAGCGACGTCGACAATCCGCTGACCGGCCCCAAGGGCGCGCCCGCCGTCTACGGCCCGCAGAAGGGCGCCGACGAGGACGACGTCGCGACGCTGGACGCCGCGCTGGCGCACTACGCCGAGGTGCTGGAACGCGCGGTCGGTCCCAAGGCCGCGGAGTACGCCCTGGCGCCCGGCGCGGGCGCGGCGGGCGGCATCGGCTACGGCGCGCTGGTCGGCCTGGACGCGGCGTTCCGGCCGGGCATCGACGTGATGCTCGACGTGCTGGGCTTCGGGCCGGCGCTGGCGAAGGCGACGTTCGTGATCACTGGCGAGGGCTCCCTGGACGCGCAGACGCTGCACGGCAAGGCGCCGGCCGGGGTGGCCGCCGCGGCGCGTGCGGCCGGACTGGACGTGGTCGCGGTCTGCGGCCGGCTCCAGCTGCCGCAGGAGGCCCTCGACCGGGCCGGTATCCGGCGGGCCTACGCCCTGACGGACCTGGAGTCCGACCCGGCGCGCTGCATGGCCGAGGCGGGCCCGCTGCTGGAGCGGGCGGCGGAGAACCTGGCGCGCGACTTCCTGGTCTGAGCCGGCGCGGCGCGACGGCCGCGGACACGAAGGAGCCCCGGGCGAATCATCGCCCGGGGCTCCTTCGTCGTACGACGTGTGGACCGCTAGGGAAGCTGCGCGGCGCGCGACTCGGCGCGGGACTCGCGGCGGTTGTCGCGGAAGGTGTTGACCCTCCGGGCGGTCGCGAACAGCGGGATCATCGCGCCCAGGACCACCTGCAGCGAGCAGCCGGTCTGCAGCAGCAGCTGGCCGCCGGGCGCGTCCAGCGCCCAGGCCGCGAGCATGCCCATGCTGAGCACGATCCAGCTCAGCATCGCCACCGCGAGCCGGCCCCGCGGCTTGGGGTACTCGACCCGGCTCACCATCAGCCAGGCCACCCCGATGATCGCCAGCAGCGTCGGCAGGAACGGCAGCTCCAGCAGCACGATGGCGACGACGGTCAGCGCGCCGAAGGGGCTCGGCATGCCCTGGAAGATGCCGTCGCGCAGGGTGACGCAGGAGAACCGCGCCAGCCGCAGCACCACCGCCAGCAGCACCACGACCGCCGCGACCACCGACACCCGCTGGTGGGCGTCCTGGGCGACCATGCCCCAGGTCACGACGAAGTACGCGGGCGCCAGCCCGAAGCTGATCAGGTCGGAGAGGTTGTCGAGCTCGGCCCCCATCGCCGAGGCCCGCAGCTTGCGCGCCACCAGGCCGTCGAAGAGGTCGAAGACCGACGCGAAGAGCATCAGGATCACGGCCATGGCGGCGCTGTGCCGCGCCATCCCGCCGTCCTCGGTCCCCGTGAGGTGGGGGATCAGCACGCCGGTGGTGGTGAAGTACACGGCCATGAAGCCGCAGATGGCGTTGCCGAGGGTGAGGGTGTCCGCTATTGACAGCCGCGTGGACAGCGGCATGTCGTCCTCGTCCTCGTCGGTCTCGGGCGCCCAGCCCGCCTGTGTCTCAGGATCAATCACGGTCAAGACGAGTCACCCCCGCGGTGGTCGCCTGGCCGACCTCGACCGCCACCTCGACGCCCTCCGGGAGGTAGACGTCGACGCGCGAGCCGAAGCGGATCAGACCGATCCGCTCACCCTGCTCCACCTTGGTGCCCTGGGGCACGTAAGGGACGATACGGCGGGCCACCGCGCCGGCGATCTGCACCATCTCGATGTCACCGAGCTCGGTGTCGAAGTGCCAGACAACCCGCTCGTTGTTCTCGCTCTCCTTGTTGAACGCCGGAACGAATCCGCCGGGGATGTGCTCCACGGACGTCACCGTGCCGGCCAGCGGCGCACGGTTGACATGCACGTTCAGCGGGCTCATGAAGATCGCGACGCGGGTGCGTCCGTCCTTCCACGGCATGATGCTCTGCACCACGCCGTCGGCCGGGGAGATGACGCGGCCCTGAGCGATCTCCCGCTCGGGGTCGCGGAAAAACCACAGCATGCCCGCCGCCAGGGCGGTGGTGGGTACGGCAACGGCCGCCCAGCGACCGGACCGGCGGGACCGGGCGAGGCTGACCGCTGCCGTGGCAACGGTCGGCAGGAGCCACGGCGACGCTCCGCGCGCGAGGCGGACGCGACCGCGTTGTGCAGAGGATTGGCTGTGGGGCATGGATGACCTTCGTAGCGGAGGATGCCGCGTAGGGATACGGGGGACGGCGGCTTTCCGGGGATGCTATCGGTTGCGAGCGGCAACTGGCCAAGAGCCAGAGCCAATCCGTGGCCGAAGTACGATGACGGGGTGTGATCTTCGTCTAGACCAAAACCGCCCAAATGGGATGTTCACCCCTGGATTCGGTACTCCTCGAGTAGCCGGCGACCAATGATCATTTTCTGGATCTCGGCGGTACCTTCACCGATCAGGAGCATCGGGGCCTCGCGGTAGAGCCGCTCGATCTCGTACTCCTTCGAGAAGCCGTAGCCACCGTGGATACGGAACGCGTCCTCCACCACCTCCTTGCAGTACTCGGAGGCCAGGTACTTCGCCATGCCCGCCTCGAGGTCGTTTCGCTGGCCCGAGTCCTTTTTGCGAGCGGCGTTAACCATCATTGCATGGGCCGCTTCGACCTTTGTTGCCATTTCTGCCAATTTGAACTGGATGGCCTGGTGCTGCGCGATCGGCTTGCCGAACGTGTGCCGCTGCTGCGCGTAGGAAACGCCCAGCTCGAAGGCGCGCTGGGCGACGCCGCAGCCACGCGCGGCGACATTGACCCGGCCGACCTCGACGCCGTCCATCATGTGATAGAAGCCACGTCCGGTCTGGCCGCCGAGCACCCGGTCGGCCGGGATGCGCAGCCCGTCCATGATCAGCTCGGTGGTGTCGACGCCCTTGTAGCCCATCTTGTCGATCTTGCCCGGGATGGTCAGGCCGGGTCGCACCTCACCGAAGCCGGCCTCCTTCTCCACGAGGAAGGTCGTCA
This sequence comes from Streptomyces lydicus, assembly GCF_001729485.1. Lineage (GTDB taxonomy): Bacteria > Actinomycetota > Actinomycetes > Streptomycetales > Streptomycetaceae > Streptomyces > Streptomyces lydicus_D. The sequence goes on along the minus strand of NZ_CP017157.1, from coordinate 5,601,486 downwards.
TCGACTTGTGCGGAGCGGTGCCCTCCGGGTGGCCCTCGTCGGTGCGGCAGAGCACCGCCACGAGCGTGGACGAACCGCCGTTGGTGAGCCACATCTTCTGGCCGTTGAGGACGTAATCGTCGCCGTCCCGCACGCCCTTGGAGGAGATGGCCGAAACGTCCGAGCCCAGCGCCGGCTCCGACATCGAGAAGGCGCCCCGGATTTCACCCGCCGCCATCTTCGGAAGGAAATAGTCCTTCTGCTCCTGCGTGCCGTGCTGCTTCAGCATGTACGCCACGATGAAGTGGGTGTTGATGATGCCCGAGACGCTCATCCAGCCGCGGGCGATCTCCTCGACGGTCAGCGCGTAGGTGAGCAGGGATTCACCCAGACCGCCGTACTCCTCGGGAATCATCAGGCCGAACACGCCGAGTTCCTTCAGGCCCTCGACGATCTGCGACGGGTATTCGTCGCGGTGTTCCAGCTCCGTGGCGACCGGCAGGATCTCCTTGTCCACGAAGTCGCGGACGGTGGAGAGGATCTCCCGCTGGATGTCGGTCAGGCCCTCGGTCTGCGCAAGACGGGTCATGGCGACTACTTCTCCTTCTTGGCCGCGGGGGCCTTGAGCTCCGGGCGGCCCGGCTGTTCGCCGCCGCGCTCCTTGATGTAGGTGGCCGTGGGAACCATGACCTTGCGCCGGAAGACGCAGACCAGGGTGCCGTCCTGCTTGTAGCCCTTGGTCTCGACGTACACGATGCCGCGGTCCGTCTTGGACTTCGACGGCGTCTTGTCGAGCACCGTCGTCTCACCGTAGAGCGTGTCGCCGTGGAAGGTCGGCGCCACGTGCTTCAGCGACTCGATTTCCAGATTGGCGATGGCCTTTCCGGAGACGTCCGGCACCGACATGCCCAGCAGCAGCGAATAGATGTAGTTGCCGACCACGACGTTCTTGCCGAAGTCGGTGGTCTGCTCCGCGTAGTTGCTGTCCATGTGCAGCGGGTGGTGATTCATCGTGAGCAGGCAGAAGAGGTGGTCGTCGTATTCGGTGACGGTCTTCCCCGGCCAGTGCTTGTAGACATCGCCGACGGTGAATTCCTCATAGGTACGGCCGAACTGCATCGCGCTCATGCCTCCGGGGCTTCGAACTTGGATGTACGGATCATGCCTGCGGCCCGGCCCTTGCCGGCGACGACGAGCGCCATCTTCCGGCTCGCCTCGTCGATCATCTCGTCACCGAGCATCGCCGACCCCTTCTTGCCGCCCGCCTCCGAGGTGTGCCACTCGTAGGCGTCCAGGATCAGCTCGGCGTGGTCGTAGTCCTCCTGGGACGGCGAGAACACCTCATTGGCGGCCTCGACCTGACCCGGATGCAGTACCCACTTGCCGTCGAAACCGAGGGCGGCGGCCCGGCCGGCCACCTCGCGATAGCCATCAATGTTCTTAATCTGAAGGTACGGGCCGTCGATAGCCTGCAAATCGTTGGCCCGTGCGGCCATCAGAATGCGCATCAGAATGTAGTGATACGCATCGGCGCCATAGCCGGGCGGCTGCTCCCCGACCACCAGGGACTTCATGTTGATCGATGCCATGAAGTCGGCCGGGCCGAAGATGATGGTCTCCAGGCGCGGCGAGGCGCCGGCGATCTCGTCGACGTTCACCAGGCCCTTGGCGTTCTCGATCTGCGCCTCGATGCCGATCCGGCCGACCTCGAAGCCCATGGTCTTCTCGATCTGGGTCAGCAGCAGGTCCAGCGCCACGATCTGCTGGGCGTCCTGGACCTTGGGCAGCATGAGGCAGTCGAGGTTGGGCCCCGCGCCCTCGACGACCGTGATGACGTCCCGGTACGTCCAGTGCGTCGTCCAGTCGTTGACCCGTACGACCCGGGTCTTGCCGGTCCAGTCGCCGCCGTTCAGCGCCTCGACGACGGAGTGCCGGGCGCCCTCCTTGGCGAGCGGGGCGCAGGCGTCCTCCAGGTCCAGGAAGACCTGGTCCGCCGGGAGGCCCTGGGCCTTCTCCAGAAAGCGCGGATTGCTGCCGGGAACCGCGAGACAGGAGCGACGGGGCCGCAGGCGGGTGACAGGGGCTGTCATGCGGGGACCTCCAGGGGGTCGAGCTGGTTGGCTTTCCGGATCTCGTCGACGATACGACCGATGATCTCCGTGATGCCGAAGTCCTTGGGGGTGAAGACGGCCGCCACTCCGGCTTCCCGCAGCGCGGTGGCGTCGGCCGAGGGAATGATGCCGCCGACGATGACGGGTACGTCGTCGACGCCGGTGCGGCGCAGCCGGTCCAGGACGTCCGGCACCAGCTCGGCGTGCGAGCCGGACAGGATGGACAGGCCCACGCAGTGCACGTCCTCGGCGACCGCCGCCGAGACGATCTGCTCCGGGGTGAGCCGGATCCCCTGGTAGATCACCTCGAAGCCGGCGTCCCTGGCCCGTACCGCGATCTGCTCGGCGCCGTTGCTGTGACCGTCCAGGCCGGGCTTGCCGACCAGCAGCCGCAGCTTGCCGGTGCCGAGCTCGGCCGCCGTCTTGGCGACCTTCTCGCGGACCGCGGCCAGCGGGCTGCCCGCCTCGGCGGCGACCGCCAGGGGAGCGCTGGAGACGCCGGTGGGTGCCCGGAACTCGCCGAAGACGTCCCGCAGCGCCCAGGCCCACTCACCCGTCGTGACGCCGGCGCGGGCGCACTCCAGGGTCGCGGCGAAGAGGTTGGCGTCGCCCGCCGCGGTCTTCTTCAGCACCGACAGCGCCTCCTGGGCGCGCGTCTCGTCGCGGTTGTCCCGCCAGTCGTGCAGCCCCTGCACCACGCGTGCCTCGTTGGCCGGGTCGACGGTCATGATGGCCGTGTCGAGGTCCGCGGTGAGCGGGTTGGGCTCGGTGCCCTCGAAGCAGTTGACGCCGACGATCTTCTCCTCGCCGGCCTCGATCCGGGCCCGCCGCTCGGCGTGCGCGGAGACCAGCTGCGACTTGAGGTAGCCGGACTCCACCGCGGCCATCGCGCCGCCCATCTCCTGGATCCGCTCGATCTCCGCGAGGCAGTCGGTGACCAGGGCGTCGACCTTGGCCTCGATGACGTGCGAGCCGGCGAAGATGTCCTCGTACTCCAGCAGGTCGCTCTCGTGCGCCAGGACCTGCTGGATGCGCAGCGACCACTGCTGGTCCCAGGGGCGGGGCAGGCCCAGCGCCTCGTTCCAGGCCGGGAGCTGGACGGCGCGGGCGCGGGCGTCCTTGGAGAGCGTCACGGCCAGCATCTCCAGCACGATGCGCTGGACGTTGTTCTCCGGCTGCGCCTCGGTCAGCCCGAGCGAGTTGACCTGGACGCCGTAGCGGAACCGGCGCTGCTTCTCGTTCCGGATGCCGTAGCGCTCGCGGGTGATCTTGTCCCAGATGCGGCCGAAGGCGCGCATCTTGCACATCTCCTCGACGAACCGGACGCCCGCGTTCACGAAGAACGAGATGCGGGCCACGACGTCGCCGAACTTCTCCGGCGGCACCTGGCCGGAGTCGCGCACCGCGTCCAGCACCGCGATGGCGGTGGACATGGCATACGCGATCTCCTGCACCGGCGTGGCCCCGGCCTCCTGCAGGTGGTAGCTGCAGATGTTGATCGGGTTCCACTTGGGGATGTGCGCCACCGTGTACGTGATCATGTCGGTGGTCAGCCGCAGCGACGGCCCCGGCGGGAAGACGTGGGTCCCGCGCGAGAGGTATTCCTTGACGATGTCGTTCTGCGTGGTGCCCGACAGCTTGCTGATGTCGGCACCCTGCTCCTCGGCGACCACCTCGTACAGCGCCAGCAGCCACATGGCCGTCGCGTTGATGGTCATGGAGGTGTTCATCTGGTCCAGGGGTATGTCCTGGAACAGCCGCCGCATGTCGCCGAGGTGGGACACCGGGACCCCGACCCGGCCGACCTCGCCGCGGGCGAGGATGTGGTCGGGGTCGTAACCGGTCTGCGTCGGAAGGTCGAACGCGACCGACAGACCGGTCTGGCCCTTGGCGAGATTACGCCGGTACAGCTCGTTGGACGCCTCGGCGGTGGAGTGGCCGGCGTAGGTCCGCATCAGCCACGGACGATCCTTCTGACGCTCAGTCATATCAGGCCCGTATCTTCGGGGTTCAGGAAAGCCCGAGAGGCTCAGACGTTCCGGAACCGGTTGATGGCGTCGAGGTGCTTGGCGCGCATTTCCTCATCGCGCACTCCCATGCCCTCCTCGGGCGCCAGCGCCAGCACGCCGACCTTGCCCTGGTGGAGGTTGCGGTGCACGTCGTACGCCGCCTGGCCGGTCTCGTCGAGGCTGTAGGTCTTCGACAGGGTGGGGTGGATCTTGCCCTTGGCGATCAGGCGGTTGGCCTCCCACGCCTCGCGGTAGTTGGCGAAGTGCGAGCCGATGATGCGCTTCAGCGACATCCACAGGTAGCGGTTGTCGTACTCGTGCATGTAGCCCGAGGTCGAGGCGCAGGTGGTGATGGTGCCGCCCTTGCGGGTGACGTAGACGCTCGCGCCGAAGGTCTCGCGGCCGGGGTGCTCGAAGACGATGTCGATGTCCTCGCCGCCGGTGAACTCGCGGATGCGCTTGCCGAAGCGCTTCCACTCCTTGGGGTCCTGGGTCTGCTCGTCCTTCCAGAACTTGTAGCCCTCGGCGCTGCGGTCGATGATCGCCTCGGCGCCCATCGCGCGGCAGATGTCCGCCTTCTGCTCGCTGGAGACGACACAGATCGGGTTGGCGCCGCCGGCCAGCGCGAACTGCGTGGCGTACGAGCCGAGTCCGCCGCTGGCGCCCCAGATCAGGACGTTGTCGCCCTGCTTCATGCCGGCGCCGTTGCGGGAGACCAGCTGGCGGTACGCGGTGGAGTTCACCAGGCCCGGCGCCGCCGCCTCCTCCCAGCTCAGGTGCTTGGGCTTGGGCATCAGCTGGTTGGACTTGACCAGCGCGATCTCGGCCAGTCCGCCGAAGTTGGTCTCGAAGCCCCAGATGCGCTGCTCGGGGTCGAGCATCGTGTCGTTGTGGCCGTCGGAGGACTCCAGCTCGACGGACAGGCAGTGCGCGACGACCTCGTCGCCGGGGCCCCAGGCGTTGACGCCGGGACCGGTGCGCAGCACGACGCCGGCCAGGTCGGAGCCGATGACGTGGTACGGCAGGTCATGGCGCTTGGTGAGCGGGGAGAGCTTGCCGTAGCGCTCCAGGAACCCGAACGTCGAGAGCGGCTCGAAGATCGAGGTCCACACGGAGTTGTAGTTCACGGAGGAGGCCATCACGGCCACCAGCGCCTCACCGGGGCCGAGTTCGGGCACCGGCACGTCCTCGACGTGCAGCGACTTGCGGGGGTCCTTGTCCTTCGTGGGCAGGCCGGCGAACATCTCGGCCTCGTCCTTGTGCACGGTCACCGCGCGGTAGGACTCGGGGAGGGGCAGTGCGGCGAAGTCCGCACCGGTCGCGTCGGGGGAGAGGATTGCGTCCAGGATCTTGTTCACGGTGTGCCTCCGGCGAAGCTCGTTTTTCTGGGAAACGGCTTGAGGGAACGTCGGGGGTGGAGCGGGAGGTGGTGCCGTCGGTTCGGCCGGGGTGGCGCCGCTTCCGTCGCCTCTGCGGTGGTCGCAGAGCCGTCGGCCGCGGTGCCTGGCAGCGCTGTGGTGAGCGCGGTGCCCAGCGGCTGCTGGGGGTGCCTGTGACGCAGGCGTCCGGGCGGCCAGCCGCGTACGGCTGGTGGGACAGCCGGCGCGCGATGGTTCGCTGCGCGCCGGCCGCCCGGACACCCTCAACGTATGACACCGCGTGCCAGTCGACAAGACACTGAGTGCCAAGAATTTCTCTCAGATGTCATCCGGGGGGCACGCATGAGCAACAGATGCCCCGATCGGAGGCATGGTCGTCACGCAAAGAAATCCCGCCACTGCGCAGCGTACGCAGAGGCGGGATTAGGCCGTTCGGGTCGCGGCCCGGTCCGTGCCCGGGCTCCGGGCCGCGACGGTGTGCGGTGGTGGAGGTGCCGCCGCTACTTCCGTTCCTTGATGGCCTTGCGGATCGTGCGCATGACCTCCTCCAGCGGGGCGTCCGTGCGGGCCACCGCGACCAGCACCTCGCCCTCCCTGGAGACGGCCGCCGGGGGCTGCTCCCCGGTGGTGGTGCGGCCGGCGCCGATGCCGGCGCCGAAGGTCTCCCGGACGATCTCGAAGGCGTGGTCGAGCTGTGCCTCGACATCGCCCTCCGCGCCGGCCCGCAGCCAGCGCCGCAGGACGTGGTTGTGCGCGGTGACCACGGCGGACGCGGCGACCTCGGCGAGCAGCGGGTCGTCGTCGCCCTCGCGGTGCGCGCCCTCGTCGAAGTGGCCCAGCAGATAGCGGGTGAACAGCCGCTCGTAGCGGGCCACCGAGGCGATCTCGGCCTCCCGGAGGGTGGGTACCTCGCGGGTGAGGCGGTAGCGGGCCACCGAGACGGCCGGGGAGGCCGCGTACATCCGCATGACCTCCTTGATGCCGCGGCAGACCGTGTCGAGCGGGTTCTCGTGCGGCGGGGCGGCGTCCAGGACGGCCTCGGCCCGTACGAGGGTGTCGTCGTGGTCGGGGAAGATCGCCTCTTCCTTGGAGCGGAAGTGGCGGAAGAAGGTGCGCCGGGCGACGCCCGCGGCCGCCGCGATCTCGTCGACCGTCGTCGCCTCGTAGCCCTTGGTCGCGAACAGCTCCATGGCCGCCGCCGACAATTCGCGGCGCATCTTGAGCCGTTGCGCGGCCGCGCGGCGAGTGCCGGGAGAAGTGGCGTCGGGGGTGTCGGAGGGCTGCGTACGAGCGGGCTGGGACATGTGGGGACGGTACTGCATATTTACGCGACCTGCGGCATGAGGTGCCGCCACCGCCCTTGTGAGCGGGGGTGGACCGCCATCGGGTTCCAGCAGTCCACCCCAGCCTCCCCCTGCCGGGCGGGGGTGGCGCCACGGGTCAGCGCCGGGCGTACTCACGGAAGCCGCGACCGGTCTTGCGGCCGAGGCAGCCGGCCGCGACGAGGTGCTCCAGCAGCGGCGCCGGGGCGAGCCCCGGGTCGCGGAACTCGGCGTGCAGCACCTTCTCGATGGCCAGGGACACGTCCAGGCCGACCACGTCGAGGAGTTCGAAGGGGCCCATCGGGTAGCCGCCGCCGAGCTTCATGGCGGCGTCGATGTCGTCGAGGGTCGCGTAGTGCTGCTCGACCATCTTGATCGCGTTGTTCAGGTACGGGAACAGCAGCGCGTTCACGATGAATCCGGCCCGGTCGCCGCAGTCCACCGGGTGCTTGCGGACCTTGGTGCAGACCGCCCGCACGGTGGCGTGCACGTCGTCGGCCGTCAGGACCGTACGCACCACCTCGACCAGCTTCATGGCGGGTGCCGGGTTGAAGAAGTGCATGCCGATGACGTCCTGCGGGCGCGAGGTGGCGCGGGCGCAGGCGACGACGGGCAGCGACGAGGTCGTGGTGGCCAGCACGGCGCCGGGCTTGCAGACCTTGTCCAGCGTCCGGAACAGCTCCTGCTTGACCGCGAGGTCCTCGGCCACCGCCTCGACCGCCAGATCCACGTCGCCGAACGCGTCGAGCGACCCGGCCGGGGTGATCGCGTCCAGCGCGGCGTCCCGGGCCTCGGCGGTCATCCGGCCCTTGTCCACCGAGCGCCCCAGCGACTTGGCGATCCGGGCCTTGGCCTGCTCCGCCTTCTCCGCGCTGCGGGCGGCCAGCACGACCTTGAAGCCCGCCTTGGCGAACACCTCGGCGATGCCGCTCGCCATCGTGCCGGACCCGGCGACGCCCACGGCGGCGACCGTACGGCCGGTGCCGAGCGCGTCGGCGGGGGCCGGGCTCTCCGCGTCCGGGACCACCGTGCCGCTGCCGGGGGCCTCGTAGGTGTAGAAGCCGCGGCCCGCCTTGCGGCCGGTCAGCCCGGCCTCGGCCAGCTGCCCCAGGATCGGGGCGGGCGCGTGCAGCCGGTCCTGGGACTCGGCGTACATCGCCTCCAGGACCGTACGGGCGGTGTCCACACCGATCAGGTCGAGCAGTGCCAGCGGGCCCATGGGCAGACCGCAGCCGAGCCGCATCGCGGCGTCGATGTCCTCCCGGGTCGCGTACTTGGACTCGTACATCGCCGCGGCCTGGTTGAGGTAGCCGAAGAGCAGGCCGTCGGCGACGAATCCGGGCCGGTCGCCGACCGCGATGGGGTCCTTGCCCAGGTCGCGGGCGAGCTGGGTGACGGCCGCGACCGCGGTCGGCGCGGTGAGGACCGAGGAGACCACCTCGACCAGCTTCATGGCCGGCGCGGGGTTGAAGAAGTGCACGCCGAGCACCCGCTCGGGGCGCTGCGAGTCGGCCGCGAGCCGGGTCACGGACAGGGCGTTGGTGCCGGTGGCGAGGATGGCGTCCGGGCGCACCACGGCGTCCAGTTCGGCGAAGACCCGGCGCTTGAGGTCGTAGTCCTCGGGCACCACCTCGATGACGAGGTCGGCGTCCGCGGCGGCCTGCAGGTCGGTGAAGGTGCGGAAGCGGGCCAGCGCGTCCTGGCGCTCGCGCTCGGTGATCCGCTCCCGCCGCACCGCGCGGGCGGTGGCGGCCTCCAGGGCGGCGACGGCACGGCGGGCCGCGGCTTCGTCGGTGTCGATGCCGATGACCTCGCGGCCGGCCCGGGTCAGGACCTCGGCGAGGCCGGTGCCCATGGTGCCCAGCCCGACGACGGCCACGGTGGCCAGGGACAAGGGGGCGGCTTCAGTTGGCAGATCAGGGGTGGAGTGAGGGCCCATCGCGAGACTCCTGAGGGTGTTCCCCTGAAGGCAGGGGAGAAGTGACGACTGAGGGTGTCCGCGCGGACGCGTGGCCTGGGAAAGGCGCGGCGGCGGAGCCGCGGCAGGACGCCGCGAGCGGCCGCAGCGCTGCTGGCAGCGCCGGCGGGAGCGGAGGTGGGGCGGGCCCTGTCCCGGGGCCGTGCCGTCGTCTCCGTAGGTGTGTCGTGCTGTGCCGAACCGACTTCACTCTGTGGCGGCTGCGTCACCAGGCCGCCCGAGCAGGGGTGCTGCTCGTCCCAGCAGGTTAACCGGTGGGTAACCAGAGCGCCAGGGGTAGTCGGGGTCATTAGGCTGTGGTGCAGGCCACGTCGCAGGGACCGGGGCGGCCCGGCGGGAGGGAAGCGGCAAATGGAAGACGAATTCCACGAGTTGACGGACCGGGTGCGGGCCGAACTCCGCTCCCCACAGGACCTGGTCGCCTACGAGCGGTTACTGGGGCTGGCCCGCAAGAACACCCCCGCCGGGCGGGAGGAGCTGGCCCGGATGCTGGTCGCCGTGGAACGCCCGCTGTGGGCCAGGGAGATCGCCGCGTTCATCCTCGGCTGCGCCGGCGACAAGCGCGCCTTCGAGACGCTCGTCCTGCTGCTGAACTACCGCGATCCGGTGCGCTGCGCGACCGCCGCGCACGCGCTGAGCCGGCTCGGCGACCCGCGGACCGCTCGTGCGGCGGCCGCGCTCGCCACCAACCCGCTGCGCACCGCCTACGCCCTGCACCCGGTCCGGTTGCTCGCCGAGCTGCGCGCGCCCCAGTCCGTACCGGCGCTGATCGCGACGCTGGAGCGGCTGCTGACCCCGCACAACCCCTACTGGCGGGTGGCGCTCGCCTGCGTGGAGGGCCTGGGCGCGCTGGGCGACCGGCGGGCCGTCCCGGCGCTCACCGCCGCTGTCGCGCACCCCCGGCTGGCCGCCGCCGCGGCGGCGTCGCTGGCACGGCTGGGGGTGCACGAGGTGCCGGAGCAGCGCGGCAGCGGGACCACGCCGGCGGAGCGGGAGACCTGAGGACCTCGCCGGGGCCGCGCCGCGCCGACGCGCGACGCGGCCCCGGCGTCCTCACACCCGGTCGGCGGCGATCAGCAGGTACTGGAAGCTGCCGTTGCGGTAGGCGTTGAGGAAGGTGTCCTCGATGCCGGTGACCAGATGGTCGGCCTCCCGGCGCAGCTCCCAGTACGGCAGCGCGGCCGCCGTCAGGTCCTCGACGTGCACCGGCACGAGCCGGTTGCGGGCCATCGCGCGGAAGTACGCAGAGCGGGGATGGATGTCGCAGATGTAGTGGGCGTTGATCAGCGACACCTCGCGGGAGGCGCGCCCGTAGGCGTCGTTGTAGCAGCCGGTGATCACCACATAGCGTCCCCCGCGCCGCAGCAGCCGCGCGTGCTCGGCGAAGAGCAGGTCCAGCTCGACGTACATGGACGACTCGTTGTTCCAGGACGCCGCGTACGCGCCGGCGGTGAAGCCGGTGTCGAGCATGTTGCGGTGGTGGTAGCGCACCTTGTCGTCGATGCCGCGCTTGCGGGCCTGCTCGTTGGCGAAGTCCGCCTGCTTGGCGGAGATGGTGGCCCCGTCGGTGTGGCAGCCGTAGCGCTGGTGCGCGACCACGCTGCCACCACCGCGTCCGCACCCGGCGTCGAAGACCCGGTCGGCGGGGGAGACGTCGCCGAGGTGGGAGGCGAGGAGTTCGGCCTGGGCGTGTTCCAGACGGTGCAGTTCGGCGGTGACCCGCTCCCGGCGCCGGTCGGGGTCCGGCTCGTCGAGCACCGACCGGTCGGCGTCCCCGATGCCGTAGTGGTGGTGGTAGAGGTCGTCGATCTTTCCGAGTTCGAGGTTGACCGGGTTTTCCTCGGCGTTCCAGTAGTCCGCGACGCGGGACTGGTACGTGGACTGGGTCGGCACCGGTGTGCGGGCGGTGTCGGCGTGCGCGATGGTCAACGGTGACTCCTTGCTGTGGTGCGCGGTGCGGTCTACCAGTAGTTCGGCAGCTGGTAGCGGTCGGTGTTGGTGGCGTGCCACTCGTGGTTGCCGGAGACCCAGTCGGCCAGGCCCTGGAGGTACCGTTCGACGAGGGGAGAGGTGGCGGCCAGCAGGGCCGACTCCGTCTCGAACGCCTCCATGATCTGGTTGTGGATCTCGACGCTCTTCAGGTACGCGGCCTTCAGTCCGCGTTGGTCGTTGGCGGCGACCACTTGCGGCAGGTTCAGGTGGTGGGGATCGCTCGCCAGCTCCCTGGTGAACGAGTACAGGTCGTTGACGATGGTCGTGGCGTTGCAGGCCAGCGCGGTGACCCGCTGGATCTCGGGACGGGCGTAGAGCGCCTCGGGCAGCTCGTAGCCGTCGATGGCGTCGACGATGGACAGACAGGGGCGGAAGTTGTTGAACTGCCGCATCACCAGGTACTCCCAGACCTTGGGCGCGTGCCGCGTCTCCGCCCAGGCGGCCTCGGCGAGGTAGCCGAGGTGCAGCCGGGCGATGTCGTGGACGAACCGGTCGGTCTGGCTGGGGGTGGCGAGGGCCGCGTAGTCCTTCAGGGCCACGTGGTACGAGCGCAGCGGCCCGTCGGCCTGCACGCCGCGGCGCCACTCCGCCTCGTGTTCGGGGGTGCCGTGGTACGGGTCGAGGGCCGATTGGGCCAGGATCAGCCGGCCGCCCAGGCCGCGGTGCGCGCCGCCCCTGCCCTCGTCCTCCTCGCAGTAGCAGTTGTCGACGATGTTCTCCGCCAGCAGCAACTTGCCCGCGGCGGTGAGGCGTTCGAGGTCGGCGGCACCGGGGTGCTGGAGGACGACGGCCCGGCCGAACTGGAACTCCGCGAAGTCCCCGCTCCACTCCGAGGGGAACAGATCCAGCTCGCGGGCCCAGGTCTCCAGTCTGCGGTCGATCTCCCTGACCTTCTCGGGGTCGGCGGGGGCGGCGGGCCGGTACCTCAGCCCGGGGACGGCGCCGCCGCGCCGGTTCCGCGGCGCGGGGGCGATTCTCGGCGGGCCGGGCAGGGTGAACCCGGCGGTGGTGTGCGGGGGCGTGCTCATGGTTCGGGACTCCACCGGGTCAGTCGGCGTTCCGGCCGATCTGGACGTTCTCCAGGACCCCGGCCGCGTCGGGCACGAGGATGGCCAGCGAGTAGTAGGCCGTGACGAGGTACTTGATGACGGCGGCCTGGTCGATCCCCATGAAGCGGACATTGAGGCCGGGCTGGAACTCCTCGGGGAGGCCGGTCTGGTACAGGCCGACGACGCCCTGGTCCGCCTCACCGGTGCGCAGCGCGATGATGCTGCTGGTGTGCGTCTCGCTGATCGGGATCTTGCCGCACGGGAAGATCGGGACGCCGCGCCAGGCGGGGACCTCGTGCCCGTCGACGTTCGCGGTGCCCGGCACCAGGCCGCGCTTGTTGCACTGCCGGAAGAAGGCGGCGATCGCCTTCGGGTGGGCCAGGAACAGCCGTGTCTTGCGGCGCATGGACAACAGCTCGTCCATGTCGTCGGGGGTGGGCGGGCCGCTGTAGGTGCTGATCCGCTGCCCGTAGTCGGCGTTGTGCAGCAGCCCGAACTCCCGGTTGTTGACCAGCTCCCACTCCTGGCGCTCGCGGATCTCCTCCACGGTGAGGCGGAGTTGCTGCTGGGTCTGGTCCATCGGCTCGTTGTAGAGGTCGGCGACCCGGCTGTGCACCCGCAGCACGGTCTGGGTCAGGGAGAGCTCGTACTCGCGCGGGGCGAGGTCGTAGTCGACGAAGCCGCCGGACAGCGTGGGCTCGCCGACGTGGCCCGCCCGCACCGGAACCTCCGCCTCGCCCTTGCGGTTCACGGGGCGCTGCTGCCGCTCCGCGTACGCCGTCAGATGGGCGGCCAGGGACGGCACCCGGTCGGTGAACTCCCGCAGCACGTCCCAGGGCAGCACCATCAGGACACCGGCCGTCTCGGCCCGTACCGAGCTCTGCCACAGCGGGGCGGGCCGGCCGAGCGCCTCGTCCCCCATCTGGTCGCCGTCCGTGACGACGCCGATGACCTCCTCCTCGCCGTACTTGCCGGCCGTGTAGCGGGCGAAGCGGCCGTGCACGACGAGGTACGCCTCGGTGGCGGGCTCCCCGGCCTCGAAGAGCACCTGGCCGGCCCGCACCTCCCGGACCCGGAAGCGGCCGGCGATCTCCTTGAGGACCTCGCCGTCGTCGTAGCCGCGCAGGGCGGGCAGCTCGGTGAGCGTCCGCGGGATCACCCTGATGTCGTCCGCACCGTTCTGCTCGAACTCGACACGGCCCCGGCCGACGCGGAGTTGCAGACGCCGGTTGACCCGGTAGGTGCCACCCTTGACGTCCACCCACGGCAGCGACTTCAGCAGCCACCGCGAGGTGATGGCCTGCATCTGGGGCTCGGACTTGGTGGTGGTCGCCAGCTGACGCGCGGCCTGTGTGCCGAGGCTGGTGGGCGCACCGTCTGCGGATGGTTCGAGAGCGGGCTCGTCGGTGGCGGAACCGGTGACACTGTCCGGTACGGACACTTTCCCTCCCGGGACGTGAACAGAAGTGAGCAGAACGGCCGGTGGGGAACGAGGTGGCCGTGTGCAGGAGTAAGCCAAACAGGAGGGAGGGCACGCCGATACGGCGTGAAAGGGGGCGGACTCGCGCCCAGGAGTCATAAACCTCAGAAGGAGGCAAACGGGCGCACGGCGCGTTCGCCGCACGCCGTCCGATCATGGACTTCGGGGGCCGCCGCTCCAGCGTCCCCGACGGTGTCCACCGTGGCTACGGCGTCCCCGCGGTCAGCGGGCGCCGGTAACGCAGCTCGGGGACGCTCCGGCCGCCCACCTCGTACGTCTCCTCCACCCCGTCCGGTTCGAAGCCGGCCCGCTCGTAGAACCGCCGGGCCCGGGTGTTGCCGCGGACCACCCACAGGTAGAGGGCGCGGAACCCCTTCGTCCCGGCGTGGTCCGTGGCGGCGGCCAGCAGGGCGCGTCCGACGCCGGTGCCGATCAGCCGGGGCGTCACGTACAGGGCGAACAGCTCACCGGCGGTCGGCCGGGGCGCGGGCAACTCCTCGGCGCCCGGGGCGATGTCGGGATCACGGGCCGGGCCGACCGACGCCCAGCCGATCACCTCGCCGGCCGCCTCCGCCACCAGGTCGGCCACCTCCGGTGACCGGCGCGCGAACCACGACCGCCGCCGCTCGGCGTCCGCCGTCACGCTCATCGCGTCCAGATACGCCTGCGGCATCAGCCCGCGGTAGGCCGCCTGCCAGCCGCGGACCCGGACCGCCGAGACCCCGTCGACATCGGCCTCGGTCATCTCCCGTATGCGCACGGGGTGCGGCTGCCGGTGCCCGGAACGCGTACTGCCCGTGGAACTGTTCATGCCGGAGAGGGTAGGGGCACGGTCAAGCGGATTACCGAGAGCGCCGCGGTCCGCGGGGAGTCCGGCCGGCCGACGGGGGAGGTGCCGCTTGACCTTGTCACAGGCGTCAGGGTTTGAGACTTCCGGCATGGAACGCACCACGCAGACCGGGCCGGACATGCCCGGAACGGGATCGGATCGCAGGGTCGTGCTCGTCACCGGGGCCGGTACCGGCATCGGACGCGCCACCGCGCTCGCCTTCGCGGCGGAGGGGGCACGGGTGGTGGCGGTGGGCCGCCGGGCCGAGCCGCTGGCGGGGGCGGCCGACGCGGCAGCGGCGACGGACGGCTCCGGGGGCGGCGGGATCACGCCCTGCGTCGCCGACATCACCGCGGACGGGGCACCCGAGGCCGTCGTCCGCCACGCGGTGGAGCGGTACGGCCGGCTCGACGTACTGGTCAACAACGCCGCGGTGGTGGGCGACGGCGCGCTCGGCAGCTACACCCGGGAGGGCATGGCGCCCCTCCTGGCGACGAATCTCGTCGCCCCCGTGCTGCTCACCCAGGAGGCCCTGCCGCACCTGGAGCGGACCGGTGGGGTGGTGGTCAACGTCAGCACCTCCGTCGGCCAGCGGGGCTGGCCCGGCAACGCGGTCTACGCGGCGACCAAGACCGCCCTCGAACTCCTCACCCGCAGCTGGGCGGTGGAACTCGCACCGCGCGGCGTCCGGGTCGTCGCGGTCGCTCCCGGCGCGATCGAGACGCCGATCGCGCTGCACCAGGGCTGGTCCGCGGAGCAGCGGGCGGCCGTACGGAAGTGGCAGATCGCGCACACACCCATGGGCCGGGTGGGCCGCCCCGAAGAGGTGGCCTGGGCCGTCACCCGGCTCGCCGCGCCCGCCGCCTCGTTCGTGACCGGGGTGGTGCTGCCGGTCGACGGGGGAGCGGTGGTGGGCTGACGGTTTCCGTCCGCCGGCCGTCCTGTAGAACGGTGCGGAAACCGGCGGCCCCCGGAAGGAGCCCTGATGCGGATCGGCGAACTGGCGCGGATCACCGGCGCGTCGCCGCGCGCGCTGCGCCATTACGAGCGCGAGGGGCTGATCGCCTCCGAGCGGGGCGCGAACGGCTATCGCGTCTACGACGCGCGCACGGCCGTACGGGTGCGCAACATCCGGCATCTGCTGACGGCCGGGCTCACCCTCGCCGACGTCCGGTGCTTCGCCGTGTGCCTGGACGGCGACCTGACCACCGCCCCGCCGTCCGCCGAGGGGCTGCGGATCGCCCGTGAGCGGCTCGCCGCGATCGACGAGCGGATCGCCGCCCAGACGGAGGCGCGCGACCGTCTGGCGCGGGCCCTGGACGCGGTGGTCCCCGCGGGGTGAGCGGGCGGTCCTGCCGGGCCGCCGTCAGGCGTCAGAGCAGGGTCAACTGGGTGGGTTCCGCGGCGGTTCCGGCCGGGTCGGCCGCGGGGACCGGGGGCGGCGGGATGCGGCGGGCCGCGCCCGGCCGGGTCGGCCCGATGCCGTACTCCGTGGCGAGTTCGTGGACCTGGCGGGTGATCCGGCGCTGGTACCACTTGGGCGCGTAGGCGCCGTCCGCGTACATCGTCTCGTAGCGCCGCACCAGCTGGGGGTGGTGGTGGCCCAGCCAGGCCATGAACCACTCCCGGGCGCCGGGCCGCAGGTGCAGCACCAGCGGGGTGACGGAGCCCGCGCCCGCCTCCGCGACGGCGCGGACCGTGGCCCGCAACTGCTCCGGGGTGTCGCCGAGGAACGGGATCACCGGGGCCATCAGGACACCGCACGGGATGCCGTGCGCGGTCAGCGTACGCACCACGTCCAGCCGGCGGTCCGGTGCCGGGGTGCCGGGCTCGACCGTGCGCCACAGCTCGCGGTCCAGGAAGCCGACGGAGACCGAGATGCCGATGTCGGTGACCGCGGCGGACTGCCGGAGCAGCTCCAGGTCGCGCAGGATCAGCGTGCCCTTGGTGAGGATCGAGAACGGGTTGGCGTGGTCGCGCAGCGCCGCGAGGATGCCGGGCATCAGGCGGTAGCGGCCCTCGGCGCGCTGGTAGCAGTCGACGTTCGTGCCCATCGCTATGTGCTCGCCGCGCCAGCGGCGCCCGGCCAGCTCGCGGCGGAGCAGCTCGGGGGCGTTGACCTTCACCACGATCTGGGAGTCGAAGCCCAGCCCGGTGTCCAGGTCGAGATAGCTGTGCGTCTTGCGGGCGAAGCAGTAGACGCAGGCGTGACTGCAGCCGCGGTAGGGGTTCACCGTCCATTCGAACGGCATCCGGGAGGCGCCCGGTACGCGGTTGACGATCGAGCGGGCGCGTACCTCGTGGAAGGTGATCCCGCGGAACTCGGGGGTGTCGATCGTCCGGCTGACGACGTCCGTGCCGAACAGCGCGGAGGGGCTTTCGCCCAGATTTTCCCAGCGCATCGGGCCTCCTTCTGGATCCTGCCGACCCCCCGTTCGTCATAATAGAACACGTGTTCCCTTGTGGTTCGTCAACCCGGATTTTGGGCGTGCCCCCCAGTGGTGGTTGGCTTGGCGGCGATCGCAGGACCGGCAGCCGACTACTGGAGGAAGACGCACATGGGGCAGGTCGAGGCCACCACGCAGCGCGAGATCGCGGCGGACCCGGAGGACGTGTTCGACGCGCTCGCCGACTACGCCGGCACGCGCCGGCAGCTGCTGCCGGAGCACTTCAGCGAGTACGAGGTCCGCGAGGGCGGCGACGGCAAGGGCACCCTCGTTCACTGGAAGCTCCAGGCCACGAGCAAGCGGGTGCGCGACTGCCTGCTGGAGGTCGACGAGCCGACCGAGGGCCAGCTCGTGGAGAAGGACCGCAACTCCTCCATGGTGACCACCTGGGTCGTCACCCCGGCCGGTGAGAAGCGCGCCAAGGTCGTCGTCACCACGACCTGGCAGGGCGCCGGCGGCGTCGGCGGCTTCTTCGAGCGGACCTTCGCGCCGAAGGGTCTCGGGCGGATCTACGACGCGCTGCTCGCCAAGCTCGCCGCCCACATGGAGAAGTGACGCCGCGTCACTTCCGTCACCTTGGGCGCGTGTCGTCACACTCACCGGTTCGGGTGGTTTCCGGTGAGCCGAAGTGTGCGGCCCGTCGGAACGCTTCCGTACCGAAAGCCCTGATGGGAGCCCAATGGGCGCCCGGGGCAACGTACTTGACGTCCGGTCCCGCCCGGCAGATCCCCCTTCGTCCCGCTTGATCGCTGTTGTCGCCCGATGCGAGAAATTGGGCGGCAACAGGCGTGACGAGGGGAGCAGTACGTGGGCGGGACCACCCTGAGCGCGCGGGCCGGCCGGACCGGCCCGCCCGCGCCCGGCGCGACACCGGCTCCGGCCGCCGCCGCGACGCGAGCGACCGGACCGGGCGGGGGCGCGCCGGTGGCGCTCGGCCCGCGCCGCTTCCGCGCGGTCTTCCTCGGGCTGATGCTGACGCTGCTGCTCGCGGCCCTCGACCAGACGGTCGTCGCCACCGCGCTCCCGAAGATCGTCGGCGAGCTGCACGGCCTGGGCTCGATGTCGTGGGCGGTGACCTCCTACCTCCTTGCCTCGACCATCGGCCTGCCGCTGTACGGCAAGCTCGGCGACCTCTTCGGCCGCAAGCCCGTCTTCCTCTTCGCCATCGTCGTCTTCACCGCCGGCTCGGCGCTGGCCGGCTGGTCCCGCACGATGCACGAACTGGTGCTCTTCCGGGCCGTCCAGGGCGCCGGCGGCGGCGGGCTCATGATCGGCGTGCAGGCGATCATCGCCGACGTCGTGCCGCCCCGGGCCCGCGGCCGCTACCTGGGGCTGATCGGCGCGGCCTTCGGCATCGCCTCCGTGGCCGGGCCGCTGATCGGCGGATTCTGCACCGACCACGTCTCCTGGCGCTGGTGCTTCTACCTGAACGTCCCGTTCGGCGCGCTGACGCTGCTGCTCATCGCCTTCGTCCTCAAGCTGCCCCGGCCCGCCGGCCGCCCCAAGCTGGACATCGCCGGCGCGCTGCTGCTCGCCGCCTTCTCCACCTGCCTGGTGCTGCTGACCAGTTGGGGCGGCACCGAGTACGCCTGGAACTCGCGCGTCATCCTCGGCCTCGGTGCCGGAGCGCTCGGCACCGCCCTGCTGTTCCTGGCCGTCGAGTACTTCGCGGCCGAACCGCTCATCCCGCTGCGGCTGTTCCGCGACTCGGTCTTCAACATCACCGGCCTGATCGGCGCCGCCGTCGGCCTCGCGCTCTTCGGCGCGGCGAGCTACCTGCCGACCTTCCTGCAGATGGTCGACGGCGCCTCCGCCACCGCCTCCGGGCTGCTGATGCTGCCCATGATGGGCGGCATCGTGCTGGCGTCCGTCGTCTCCGGCCTGCTGATCAGCCGCACCGGCCGCTACAAGGTCTTCCCCCTCCTGGGCTGCGCGGCGGCCGCGGTGGGGATGTGGCTGCTGACGCGACTCCAGCAGGACACCCCGCGCGAGGTGTACAGCCTCTGGATGGGCGTCCTCGGCCTCGGTCTCGGCTGCGTGCTGCCGGTGCTGGTGCTCGCCGTGCAGAACTCCGTACGCCGCTCCGACCTGGGGACCGCGACCAGCGCCAACAACTACTTCCGGCAGATCGGCGGCAGCGTCGGCGCGGCCCTCTTCGGCACCCTCCTCGCCGACCGGCTGGCCCGCCGCCTCGACGACCGGCTTCCGGCGTCGACGCGGCTGCCCGATCCGGAGTCGATCACCCCGCAACTGGTGCGCGCGCTGCCCGCCTCGCTGCGCGACAGCTATGTCGCCGCCTACGCGCACGCCATGCCGGGGATCTTCTTCTACTTCGTGCCGGTGCTCGTCCTGGGCTTCGTGCTCGCCCTCTTCCTGAAAGAGAAACCGCTGGTGTCCCACACCTCTCATGCCCCGCAGGCCGCCCCGACCCCGCACCCGCCGTACGGCGACGGGGCCGACACCGCCGCCGTGCCGCAGGCCCGTCCCGCCGCCGACCAGTCGCCGGTCAACTCCCGTGGCCCCGCCGGCAGTTACCGCAAGGGCCACGCCTACGCGGCGGCCGGCCACTCCGGCGTCCCCGTCTGCGGCACCGTCCAGCACCACGACGGCTCCATCGTGCCGCGCGCCGCACTCACCCTGATCGACGTCGCCGGGCGGCAGATCGGCCGCGGCGCCACCGGCGAGGACGGGCGGTACGCGCTGAGCACGCCGGGCACCGGCTCGTACGTGCTCATCGCGGCGGCCGGCGGGCACCAGCCGCAGGCGGTCAGCGTCACCGTCGGCGAGCGCCCGGTCGAGCTGGACGTGGTGCTCGGCGGCGCCGGGCGCCTCGCGGGCACCGTCACCACCGGCGACGGCACCCCCGTCCGCGACGCCATGGTCACCCTCACCGACGTCCGCGGCGAGGTCGTCGCGACCACCCGCAGCGGCCGCGAGGGCGGCTATGTGATCGGCGAGTTGGTGGCCGGCGAGTACACCCTCGCCTCCAGCGCCCCGGCGTTCCGCCCGGCCGCCCTGCCGGTCACCGTCCAGGCGTCCCGGGAGACCCGCCAGGACATCGAACTCGCCGGCGGGGCGGTGCTGCGCGGGACGGTCCGGGCCGGCGGCGGGCGTCCGGTAGAGGACGCCCGGGTCACCCTCCTGGACGCCGCCGGCAACGTCGTCGACACCGCCACCACCGGCCCCGACGGCCTGTTCCGCTTCGTGGACCTGTCGGCCGGTGAGTACACCGTGATCGCCGCCGGATACCCGCCGGTGGCCACCGTCCTCCAGGTGGCCGGCGGCGGCCGCACCGAACGGGACCTGCAACTCGGCCACGAGGACTGAGCGTCCGCCTCCCGGCGCGGCGGACGGAGGCGCTCGCCCCGGCCGCCGCGCCCTATATCCCTTGCCAAGATCATCGTGCGGTGCCGAACATGGCGCCATGCCCACCTTCACCGCACCCGACGGCACCGCCCTCGCCTACCACCTCGTGGGGGAGGGCGAGCCGCTGCTCTGTCTCCCCGGTGGCCCCATGCGCGCCTCCGACTACCTCGGCGATCTGGGCGGCCTGTCGCGGCACCGCCGGCTGGTGCGGCTCGACCTGCGCGGCACCGGCGACTCCGGCGTCCCCGCCGACCCGGCGACCTACCGCTGTGACCGGCAGGTCGCCGACGTCGAGGCGCTGTGCGAGCACCTCGGGCTGCCCCGCGTCGACCTCCTCGCGCACTCCGCCGCCGGCGATCTCGCCCTGCTGTACGCGGCCCGTCACCCGCACCGTGTCCGCTCCCTCACCCTGGTCACCCCGCGTGCCCGCGCCCTGGGCGTGGACTTCACCGTCGAGCACCGCCGGGAGGCGGCCGACCTGCGCGCGGCCGAACCGTGGTTCCCCGGCGCCCGTGCCGCCTTCGACGCCGTCTGGACCGGTTCCGCGACCGACGCCGAATGGGACGCCGCGACGCCCTTCTTCTACGGCCGTTGGGACGCCGCCGCCCGGGCGCACGCCGCCGACGAGGTGGCCCGGACCAACGAGCCGGCCGCGGAGCGCTACGCCGCGGCCGGCGCCTTCGACCCGGCGGCCGCCCGCGCCGCCCTCGCCTGGCTGGCGGCCCCGGTCCTGGTCCTGGCCGGCGCATGGGACGGCGGCCCGCTGCCCCGTGTCGCCGCCACCGTGGCCGAGGCGTTCCCACGCGGCGAACTGACCGTCCTGCCGGACACCGGCCACTACCCGTGGCTCGACGACCCCGCCGCCTTCTCCGCGACCGTGGCGGCCTTCCTCGGCGCGGCGGCAACGGAGAGCTGAAGGGTCGAACTGCCCTGGTTCGTAACGAAGTTAGGGGAATCGGAACGCGGACGGGGCGGCCCTGGTGAGGGGGTGGTGCCGTGGTGGGGCCCCTCACCGGGATGCCCCCGGCGCTGCCCTGCGCGCACGAGTTGCGCGCCATCGGCGTCCCGGTCCTCGCACCGCTCGCCGGCCGGGGCAGCGTGCACGGCGCCGAGCGGGCCGCGGCCCGGCGCGTACGCCGGGCCGCGGTCGAGGTGTGGCCGGAGGTGTCACATGCGATCAGTGGTGCGTGTCCGGAGCGGATCGCCGGGCGGGTGGCGGAGTTTCTCCGGGGCGTGGGTCGGCGCCGAAACGGAGCCGGGTGATGAGCGGGCGGTCGCCGCGGAGCAGCGGCAGGGTCCCGGCGCGCGGCGCGAGGTAGCCGACCAGGCCGCGGCCGGCAGGCAGGGGGACGTCGGTCACCTCCGTGACGGCGGGGTGGACGGTGTGCAGCTGGTGGCGCTCGGATGCGTCCATGCCCCAGGACATGGCGGGCAGACGATGGCCGCCCGGTCCCTTCGCGCCGGCGCGGGTGCGGGCGCTGAAACGTCGGGAGACGGTGTCGAACACCATCGTGCCGCCGGGGAACGCCCCGGCGCAGGCGGCGAGCAGCCCGATGGCCTGGGCCCGCTGGAGGTACATCAGCAGGCCCTGCGCGGTCACCAGCACCCCGCGGGAGGCGTCGACGTGCGCCAGCCACGTGGTGGCGCGGACGTCGCAGGCGATGAGCCGCTGCCGGGGCCCGTGCGGCAGGACGCGCTCGCGCAGCGCCAGCGGGCCGGCCAGATCGACGCTGACCCATCGGACGCTGCCGTTGTCCACCCGCCAGAACTGGGTCTCCAGCCCCTCGCCGAGGGCGATCACCGTGCCGTCCGGGTGGAGGGCGAGGAAGTCGCGCACGACCCGGTCGAAGCCAAGGGCGCGCAGGGCGATGGCCTGTGCCACCCAGGGGCGGACGGTGCCCAGCCGCTCCTCGAAGGGGAACTCCAGCTCGGCGACGAGCTGTACGGCGTGGGGGTCGGGCAGCACCGTGTCGGGGCGGGCTGCTTCGGCGGCCCGGTGATGGAGCGTCCACAACGCCGTCTCGGGAACTCCGGTGAGGTCTGCCTGCGTCATTGGGCGTTGATATCGCCGTTCGGCGGCCCGCGGGGGCGAACGCGCGGCGGGTCACCCGGGCGAGTGCACAGTCGCACCCTGTGGGGGAGATCGCGGGGGAGTCATGACCGAGGGCGGTGCCGCCCGCGCGGAGCGGCGCCGACCGCGGCCGGCCGGCGGCTGTCCGGGCGTGAACTGATCGCGCTGCTACGGGAGTTCGCCGGTGATCAGGCGCGGCGGCGGGGGCGTGCCGGTCTCGCGCTGCCGGGACGGCGGCCCCCGCGTGGAGCCGGCCGGTGCCGGCCGGGGGTCAGCCCTGGAGGTCGCGGTGGACGACGCGGGCGGCGCTCTCGACGGTGGTCACGCCGTCGCCCATGGTGCGGCTTCCGGTCGAGAGGACGGCCATCCCGTAGTCGTGACCGTTGTCGGTGAAGGTGCCGACGCTGTGCACCCGCCAGCCGCCGGTCGTGCGCGGCAGCCAGCCGTTCTTGACGTGCACGCTCGCCGAGGCCGGGGCGCCGGCGGGGACGCCCCAGCGCTGGTCGGGGGCGACCCGGTGCATCAGGTCGAGCGCATAGCCGCGGGAGGACGGGGTGAGCACCGTGTTGTCCGTGGTGAGCAGCTGCATCAGCGTGAGCTGGTCGGCGGCGGTGATCTGGGTCAGGCCCCAGGACCCGCCCTGACCGGGAACGGTGTCCCGCATCCCGGCCAGGGCCAGGAAGTGTCGGACCGCGGCGGGCCCGAGCCGGTGCCACAGCGCGTCGGTCGCGGCGTTGTCCGACTTGGTGATCATGGCGGTGGTCAGCCGGACCTCCTGCGGGGTCAGCGCGCGGTGCGCCTCCTGGGCCTGCCGCAGCAGCGCTCCGAGCACGGTGACCTTGACCACGCTCGCCGAGTCGAAGCGGGAGCCGGCCCGGAACTCGCAGTGCGTCCCGGTGTGCCGGTCGTAGACGGCCAGCGCCGAGGCGCCCTGGCGGCCGTCGAGGGCTTCGGCGAGGTCGCGGGACAGCGTCGGGGCCAGCCCGGGCTTCTTCGAGGTGCACACGACCTTGCTGCCGCCGAGCGGGGCGTCGGCGGTGTCGGCCGCGGCCGAGGCGGAGGAGGCCGAGGTGAGCACCGTGAGCAGCGATCCGGCGGCCGCCGCCGCGGCCAGCCCGCGGCGCGTCCAGGTCGAGGTGCGGGTTCCGTGCATGAGGCTGGACGATACGTGGCGCACGAACGGGCACCCCGGGCGAGTGGGGTGAATTGTCCATATTTGCGGCGTGTGGTGGCGTGTGACATTCGCCAAACCGGACAGATCGGGGCGGGCTGCCCGGAGGGGCCTCCTAGGGCCGCGGTACGGGGCGTCGCTGGCGGGGGACCCGGCGGGCCGCGGCCGCCCGGCGGTGGTGGGCGCCCGCGATCAACCGCCGGCAGCGCAGCGCCATCTCGATCTCGAAGCGGGTGCGCGGATCACGGAGCCGGGCGCCGAACAGCTTCTCCAACTGGCGCATCCGGTAGCGCACCGTCTGCGGATGGATGCTGAGCGCCTTGGCCACCTCGGGTGCCCCCATGCCGCCCAGCCACGCCAGCAGCGTGGCCTCCAGCCGCTCGCACCGCTCCGCCGACAGTCCCGCGAGCGGGCTCAGGCGGCGGGCGATCAGGGTGCGGGCCAGCGATTCGTCCTCCAGCAGGACCAGCGAGGAGAGGTGGTCGTCGACGAACATCACGCCGGCGTCGGGACCGTCGTGCGCGCAGGCCAGGTCCAGCAGCCGGGACGCCGCGCGTACGGAGGCCGCGGCGTCCCGTGCCGGCACGGCGTGACCGACCGCGGCCGCGCGGTGGCGCAGTACGCCCTTGAGCCTGGCCCGCCCGTCCGGGCCGTCGGCGAGCGCGCCGGGGATCAGCAGCCCGGGCGCCTCGTCGGGGCCGCTCACGAGGCAGTCGCCCAGCGCGGACGCGACGAGGTGGATGTCGGTACCGGTGCGCAGCATGACCGCCCGCACGGTCTCGGGCAGCGGCCGGCCGCCGCGCAGCACCTCCGCGATCAGCCGGGTGACCTGGGTGTGGGCGCCGTGTTCCAGCAATTCCCGGAAGCGCGGATTGCGCTCGCAAAGGGCTTGGGTGATCAGTTCGGTGAGCCTGGACAGCTGCTCTTCATCGGTGTCGGCCCGCGTGTCGTCGGGCTGCGCTAACCGAACGCCGTTGACTGCGTTGCTCATGTTTCTGCCTCTGTCTCATCATGTGGGAGGCCGGTCCGGCATGTTCTACCTCACCGGGCAAGTGCCGTCGGCAGCTGACAGAAGTCCGTCGGTACTCGATCGGAATTCTGGCGGAAGTCCTTCCGCTTTGCGACAGAAACTGTGTGGGATCCTGCGCCACACGAGCATTCGGGGACTCCGGAGCCCTGCTGTGAGTGGTGTTGCGGTCAACGGCGGGGCCCGCAAAGGGGTCGGACGGGGCGTCACCCGCACGCGCCTGGTTAGGGTGGACAGTCCCACCCGGCGCCTCTCGAAACCGTTGTGAACGAGTGATGTCAGGACTCGTGCGTACCGCCTCCTACCTGCGATAGGACTGGTGAATGTGAAGATCCTCATCTCCGCCGACATGGAAGGCGCGACCGGTGTGACCTGGCCCGCCGACGTGCTTCCCGGTACGCCGCAGTGGGAGCGCTGCCGCCATATGTTCACGTCCGACGTGAATGCGGCGATTGCCGGATTCTTCGACGGCGGCGCCGATGAGGTCCTGGTCAACGAGGCCCACTGGTCCATGCGCAATCTGCTGCTGGAACAGCTCGACGAGCGGGCGCAGATGCTCACCGGCAAGCACAAGTCGCTGAGCATGGTCGAGGGCGTCCAGCACGGCGACGTCGACGGCATCGCCTTCGTCGGCTACCACACCGGGGCCGGCACCGAGGGCGTCCTCGCGCACACCTACCTCGCCAACTCGCTCACCGGCGTCTGGGTCGACGGCACCCGGGCGAGCGAGGGCCACCTCAACTCCCTTGTGGTCGCCGAGTACGGCGTGCCCGTCGTGCTGGTCACCGGCGACGACCGCACCTGCCAGGACGCCCTGGGCTACGCCCCGCAGGCCCCCGGCGTGGCGGTCAAGGACTATGTGTCGCGCTACGCCGCGGTCTGCCGGCCCCCGGCCCGCACGGCCGCCGACATCCGGGCCGCCGCCCGCAAGGGCGCGGCGCTCGCGGTACGCCACGAACCGGTCCGCGGCGGCCCGTTCCGCTTCGAGTTGGAGTTCGACGCCGAGCATCTGGTGGGCGCGGCGACCTGCGTGCCCGGCGTGGAGCGCAGCGGGGAACGCCGCGTGGCGTATACCAGTCAGAACATGTACGAAGCCATCCGGTGCTTCAAGACGGTGACCACCGTCGTCTCGTCGGCCGTGGAGGAACAATATGGCTGAGGTCGCAAGGACCGCGGACCCCGTCGCCGGGCAGGCGTCCGGGGTGGACCGGCAGGCGCTGGACGAGGTGGTGCGCTTCACCTCCGACCTGATCCGGATCGACACCAGCAACGCCGGCGACGGCGCCTGCCGCGAGCGCCCGGCCGCCGAGTACGTCGCCGAGCGGCTGGCCGACGCGGGCATCGAACCGACGCTGCTGGAGCGCAGCAAGGGCCGTACCAACGTCGTCGCCCGGATCGCCGGCACCGACCCCGCGGCGGACGCGCTGCTGGTCCACGGCCATCTGGACGTGGTGCCCGCCGAGCCCGCCGACTGGAGCGTGCACCCCTTCTCCGGGGAGGTCCGCGACGGCGTGGTCTGGGGCCGGGGCGCCATCGACATGAAGAACATGGACGCGATGGTGCTCGCCGCCGTACGGCAGTGGGCGCGCACCGGCGTGCGGCCGCGGCGGGACATCGTGCTGGCCTTCACCGCCGACGAGGAGGCCAGCGCCGAGGACGGCTCGGGCTTCCTGGCCGACCACCACCCCGGCCTCTTCGAGGGCTGCACCGAAGGCATCAGCGAGTCCGGGGCCTTCACCTTCCACGCCGGCGGCGGGATGCAGCTCTACCCGATCGCGGCCGGCGAGCGCGGTACCGCCTGGCTGAAGCTGACCGCCCGCGGCCGGGCCGGGCACGGCTCGAAGGTCAACCGCGACAACGCCGTCAGCCGGATCGCCGCCGCCGTCGCCCGGATCGGCGAGCACGAGTGGCCGGTCCGGCTCACCCCGACCGTGCGGGCCGCGCTGCGCGAACTCGCCGCGCTGCACGCCATCGAGGTGGACGTCGAGGCACCGGACTGCGACGTCGACGCGCTGCTGGGCAAGCTCGGCCCGTCCGCCAAACTGGTCGAGCCGACCGTCCGCAACAGCGCCAACCCGACGATGCTGACGGCGGGTTACAAGGTCAATGTCATCCCGGGGTCGGCCGTCGCCTACGTGGACGGCCGGGTGGTCCCCGGCGGCGAGGCGGAGTTCCGCACGACCATGGACGAACTCACCGGGCCCGAGGTCAGCTGGGACTACCACCACGGCGAGGTCGCCCTGGAAGCCCCGGTCGACTCCCCGACCTTCGCCGCGATGCGGGCGTCGATCGAACGCTTCGACCCGGACGGCCACGTCGTGCCGTACTGCATGTCCGGCGGCACGGACGCCAAGCAGTTCTCCCGGCTGGGCATCACCGGCTACGGCTTCTCGCCGCTGAAGCTGCCCGAGGGCTTCGACTACCAGGCGCTCTTCCACGGCGTGGACGAGTGCGTACCGGTCGAGGGACTGCACTTCGGGGTCCGGGTGCTCGATCACTTCCTGCGCGCGGCCTGACCCCGCGCCGCGCACTGCCCGACCGGTGGACGAGAGGAATCGCACCATGGTCACCACTGCCCCCTACGGCACCTGGCCGTCGCCGGTGGACGCCCGCACGGTCGCGGCGCACGACGGCCGGCCGGCGTTCGTCGGCACGGTCGGCGACGAGGTGTGGTGGACCGAGCCGCGGCCCGCCGAGGGCGGCCGGCGGGACCTGGTCCGCCGCCGGCCCGACGGCCGGTGCGAATCGGTGCTGCCCGCGCCCTGGAACGTCCGCAGCCGGGTGCTGGAGTACGGCGGCCAGCCCTGGGCCGGCACGGTCACCGCGCGCGGCCCGCTCGTCGTCTTCAGCGACTTCGCCGACCAGCGGCTCTACGCCTACGAACCCGACAGCGGCGCCGCGCCGCGCCCGCTCACCCCGCTCTCCGGCACCGGCGGCGGACTGCGCTGGGCCGATCCGGTGCTGTGCCCGGAGCGCGGCGAGGTGTGGTGCGTCCTGGAGGAGTTCACCGGAGACCGGCCGACCGAGGTGCGCCGGGTGGTCGCGGCCGTGCCGCTCGACGGCTCGGCAGCCGAACAACGTGACTCGGTAAGGGAGTTGAGTGACGACCGGCACCGCTTCGTGACCGGCCCGCGGCTCTCCCCCGACGGGCGGCGGGTCGCCTGGCTCGCCTGGGACCACCCGCACATGCCCTGGGACGGCACCCTGGTGATGCTGGGCCAGGTCACCGCCGAGGGCACGGTCAAGGACGTCCGGCCGGTCGCCGGGGCCCTGGGCGGCTCCGGCACGCCGGGCGGCG
Organism: Streptomyces lydicus; assembly: GCF_001729485.1. Taxonomy (GTDB): domain Bacteria; phylum Actinomycetota; class Actinomycetes; order Streptomycetales; family Streptomycetaceae; genus Streptomyces; species Streptomyces lydicus_D. The sequence continues at coordinate 5,573,978 of NZ_CP017157.1, read as the reverse complement.
GCGGGAGCGGTGAGTCCGTCCCGCAGGTCGAGTGGGCCCCGGACGGTTCCCTGCTGTGCGCCTCGGACCTCGGCGGCTGGTGGGAGCTGCAGCGCCTCGACCTCGACGCGGCCGGCGACGGCGCGCCGGTGCGCCACGCCCTGTGCCCCGGCCGGCAGGAGGAGTTCGCCGGCCCGCTGTGGAACCTCGGACAGCGCTGGTTCCTGCCGCTGGAGAACGGCACCCTCGCGGTCATCCACGGCCGCGGCGCCACCGCACTCGGCATCCTCGACCCGGTCGCCGGGGACCTCGTCGACGCGGTGGGTCCGTGGACGGAGTGGGCGTCCACCCTCGCCGCGCACGGCAGCCGGGTCATCGGCATCGCCGCCGGCCCGCACAGCTCGTACGAGATCGTCGAGCTGGACACCTGCACCGGCCGCGCCCGGGTGATCGCCCGCCGGCACGTCGACGTCGTCGACCCCGCCTACTACCCCCGGCCCCGGAGCCGTACCTTCCGCGGCCCCGACGGACGGGAGGTGCACGCCCACATCCATCCGCCGCACCACCCCGACCACACCGCCCCCGAGGGCGAGTTGCCGCCCTTCGTGGTGTGGGCGCACGGCGGTCCCACCAGCCACGCCCCGATGGTGCTCGACCTGGAGATCGCGTACTTCACCTCCCGCGGCATCGGCGTCGCCGAGGTCAACTACGGCGGCTCGACGGGCTACGGCCGCGCCTACCGCGAGCGGCTGCGCGGGCAGTGGGGCGTGGTGGACGTCGAGGACTGCGCCGCCGTCGCCCGGGCGCTCGCCGACGAGGGCACCGCCGACCCCGCTCGGCTGGCCCTCCGCGGCGGCAGCGCCGGCGGCTGGACCACGGCCGCCTCGCTGACCGCCACCGACCTCTACGCCTGCGGCACCATCAGCTACCCCGTCCTGGACCTGGCCGGCTGGGCCACCGGTGAGACCCATGACTTCGAATCGCAGTACCTGGAGTCGCTGATCGGCCCGCTCGCCGACGTCCCCGACCGCTACCGCGAACGCTCGCCGCTGCACCGCGCCGACCGGATCACCGCCCCGTTCCTGCTGCTCCAGGGCCTGGACGACGTGATCTGCCCGCCCGCCCAGTGCGACCGCTTCCTCGCCGCGGTGGCCGGGCGGGGCATCCCGCACGCCTATCTGACGTTCCCCGGTGAGGGGCACGGCTTCCGCCGCGCGGACACCATCGTCCGGGCGGTCGAGGCCGAACTCTCCCTCTACGCCCAGACCTTCGGCTTCCGCCGCGACGACGTACCCGCACTGGAGCTGCACCGATGACGACCGCGCCGGCCGACGGGCTGCGCCGGCCGCCGCGGCTGCGGGCCGGCGACCGGGTGGTGGTGCTCGCGCCCAGCGGCCCGATCCTGCCGGAGCGACTGGACCGCGGCCTGGACGTGCTGCGCGGCTGGGACCTCGACCCGGTGCCCGCGCCCCACGTCCGGGACGTCCACCCCGTCCTGGGGCACCTCGCGGGCGGCGACGCGGACCGGGCCCGCGACTTCCAGGACGCCTGGTGCGACCCGTCCGTCAAGGCGGTGTTCGCGGCGCGCGGCGGCTACGGCGCTCAGCGGATGGTCGACCTGCTGGACTGGGACGCCCTCCGCGCCGCGGCCCCCAAACCGCTGATCGGCTTCAGCGACGTCACCGTGCTGCACGAGGCGTTCGCGGTCCGCGCCGGGGTGTCCACCCTGCACGGGCCGGCCGTCGCGGGTGAGGTCTTCCTCAAGGACGACGCCACCCGCGAGCAGCTGCGCCGCACGCTCTTCGCGCCGGAGACCGTCCGCACGCTCGTCTCCCCGGCGTCCCGGCCGCTGGTGCCCGGGCGCGCCCGCGGGATCACCGCGGGCGGCTGTCTGGCCATGCTCGCCAGCGAGTTGGGCACGCCGCGGGCCCGCCCCGGCGCGGCGGGCGCCCTGCTGCTCCTGGAGGACGTCGGGGAGCCGCCGTACCGCATCGACCGGGCGTTGACCCAGCTGCTGCGCGCCGGCTGGCTGGACGGCGTCGCCGGGATCGTGCTCGGCTCCTGGGCGCAGTGCGGTCCCTACGAACGGGTGCGGGAGGTGCTGGTGGACCGGCTGGGCGGCCTCGGCGTGCCGGTCGCCGAGGAGTTCGGCTTCGGGCACGGCGCGTCCGCGCTGACCGTTCCGCTGGGCGTCGCCGCCGAGCTGGACGCCACGGCGGGCACCCTCCGCTGCGCCGCCCCGGCGCTCACCTGACCCCGGCGGACCGCCGCCGCACGGTACGTCCCAACTCCGCCCCGCCCAGGGGACGGTGGTGAACTGACGTCCTAACGGAGACTCGTGCCGGGAGCGTTGACACGTCTGTTACTCGTGTCACAACATGAGCGCGCCGTTACCGACTGGTTGGTACGACGTGTCCTTGTGGAGGTCCTGGTGCCCAGCGAGTCCCGAGCCGTGTCCCGCCCCGTACTCCGCGCGTCCCTCGCCCTGCTGACCGCCGGTGCCCTCGCCGCGCCCCTCCTCGGGACCGCCCCCGCGGCCACGGCCGCCGACCCGTACACCGTCACCGCCCTGAAGGTCACCGTCCGCGCCGGGCAGCGCACCTGCGCCCTGGACGCGGACGTCTACCGCCCGGCCGACGTCGATGCCGCGCACCCGGCGCCCGCCGTGCTCACCACCAACGGCTTCGGGGGCAGCAAGGCCGACGGCTCGACCGATGTCATCGCCAAGTCCTTCGCCACCCGCGGCTATGTGGCGCTGGCCTGGTCCGGTCTCGGCTTCGGCAAGACGGGGTGCCCGATCTCGCTCGACGACCCGCGGATCGACGGCCGGGCGGTGAGCGGGCTGCTCGACCTGCTGGCCGGCACCCGTACGGCCGACAACGGCACCCGCATCGACTACGTCGTCAAGGACGGCGCGGGCGATCCGCGGGCCGGGATGGTCGGCGGCTCCTACGGCGGCGCGATCCAGCTGGCCACCGCGGCGGTCGACCACCGCGTCGACGCCCTGGTCCCGCTCATCACCTGGAACGACCTCTCCTACTCCCTCGACCCGGACAACGCCGGCCGGACGCACGGGGTGAGCGGGCCGCTGCCCGGTGCGTACAAGTGGCAGTGGACCAACGGGTTCTTCCTGCTCGGCGAGGCGCAGGGGCTGCTGCACCCGAACCTGGACCGGACGCGGGCCGGCGGCGCGGGCTGTCTGCACTTCGTCGCGCGGGCCTGCGAGACCAAGCGGCTGCTGGATTCGGGCCGCTATCCGGCCCGGCAGACCAAGGCGATGCTCGACTACGCGCGCAGCGTCTCCCCGGTGTCCTACCTGAAGTCGGTGAAGGCGCCGACGCTGCTGGTCCAGGGCCAGGCCGACACCCTCTTCAACCTCAACGAGGCGACCGCCACCTACCGTGCCCTCACCGCACAGGGCACCCCGGCCGGGATGATCTGGCAGTCGTGGGGCCACAGCGGGGGCATGAAGAACCCGGCGAAGGGCGAACTCGACCTGGCGAAGGGCAACTTGTCGGACAGCTACGTCGGGCGGCGGATCCTTTCCTGGTTCGACCGGTATCTGCGCCACCGCACGGCGGCCGGCACCGGCCCGGCGTTCGCGTACTACCGCGACTGGGTGACCGGCGGGTCCGCCTACGGGACCGCGTCCGACGTCCCCGCGGCGAACCTGCGGCTCTACCTCTCCGGTGACGGCAAGCTCGTCGGCGCGCGCGGCAAGGTGGCGCGCGGCAGCCGTACGTACCGCAATCTGCGGATCGCCACCAGTCACTCGGAGAGTTCGCTGTCGGGCCTGCTCGGGCTCAAGGACCCCGAGCCGTACGACGCCAAAGGCACCTTCCTGGACTGGACGTCCGCGCCGGTGACCGGCCGTCCGGTGGACGTGGTGGGGGCGCCCAGGGTGACGCTGAAGGTGGTTTCGCCGCGGACCGAGCAGGTGCAGAACTCCGCGGACGCGGCCGACAAGCTGGTGCTCTTCGCCAAGCTCTACGACGTCGCGCCGGACGGCGGGAAGACGCTGGTGCACCGGTTGGTGGCCCCGGCCCGGGTGCCCGATGTGACCCGGCGGTTCACCGTGGAACTGCCGGGCATCGTGCACCGCTACGGGCCGGGGCACCGACTGCGCCTCGTCATCGCCGCCAGCGACGACGCCTATGCGGGCAATCTCGGCGTGAAGCCGGTGACGGTCACCAGCACGCCCGAGGACACCGGGGTCCTCGAACTGCCCGTCACACAAGGGGTGTTGCGGTAGCGGATGAGGTGGATGCCGTAGGGATGAGGTCAGGGGCGGCGGGTGCCGGGTGCGCCGCGGGGGCCGGGGTCGGCGCTCCGCGCGCAGCGGCCGCACCGGCCGCGGAGGGGGTGGCTCAGTCGTCCGTGACCGTGATGGCCTGCACGGGGCAGGCGCGGGCGGCCTCCCGCACCAGCGGGTCGCCCGCGCCGTCCTCGCGGCCGGGCAGCAGGGCGCCGAAACCGTCGTCGTCCTGGGTGAACACCCCCGGGGCGGTCAGGGCGCACTGGCCGGCGCCGATACAGACGTTGCTGTCGATGGTGATCCGCATTCCGGACCCCTTTCGGTCGTCTGCCGACCTGGCCGCTACCAGGCCAGCGGCAGTTCGATCATTCCTTGCAGAGTGTCCCCCGGCTTGAACGGAATCTCGGCAGCCGGGACGGCGAGTCGCAGATCCGGGATCCTGGTGAACAGGGAGCGCAGGGCGATCTCCATCTCGGCCCGGGCGAGGTTCTGCCCCAGGCACTGGTGGATGCCGAAACCGAACGCGACGTGGTGGCGGGCGGAGCGGCCGAGGTCCAGCCGGTCCGGGGACGGATAGGCCGTGTCGTCCCGGTTGATCAGGGACGTGGGGAACAGCACCCCGTCGTCGGCGCGGATCACCGACCCGCCGATCTCGATGTCCTCCTTCGCCACCCGCAGCATGCCGTCGGCGATCGACAGGAACCGCAGCAGCTCCTCGACGGCGGCCGGCACCAGGCTGTCCTCGGCCTTCAGCCGCGTCAGCTGCTCGGGGTGTTCGAGGAGGGTGAAGGTGCCGAGCGAGATCATGTTGGCGGTGGTCTCGTGGCCGGCCACCAGCAGGATCATGGCGAGCCGGACCAGCTCCTCGTGCTCCAGGGAGCCGGTCCGCAGCCGGTCCGCGATCAGCTCGTCGAGCAGTCCGTCGCCCGGGTCCTTCTCCTTGTGCGCGATCAGCCCGGTGAAGTACTCCTCCAGCGCGATCCGGGCGTCCTCCGCCTCGTCGGCCGTCCGTCCGCGCAGCAGGCGCCGGGACTCCTCCTCGAAGAACTCGTGGTCCGCGTACGGGACGCCGAGCAGCGAGCAGATCACCATCGACGGGACCGGCAACGCGAAGGCGGAGACCAGCTCGGCGGGCGGGCCCTGCGCCAGCATCCGGTCGAGCAGTTCGTCCACGATCCGCTGGATCTCCGGCCGCAGGGCGGCCACCCGCTTGGTGCTGAAGCTGGGGATCAGCATCCGGCGCTGGGTGTTGTGCTCCGGGTCGTCCACCCCGATCAGCGGTGTGCGCACCCGGCGGAGCGCCGCGAAGCGCTCGACCGGTATCGGGAAGGCCGGGTTCTGCCGGTCGGCCGACAGCCGCTGGTCGCTCAGCAGCGTCCGGGCCTCGGCGTGGCCGGTCACCGCCCACACCTTGCGGCCGTCGTAGAACGTGACATGGGCCAGCGGCCCGGCCTCGCGCAGCGGCCGGTAGCCGGCCGGCGGGTGGTACGGACAGGTGCGGTCCTGGAAGTAGGGGATTGCTTCGGTCACGAAATCCTCCCGTGCCCGAGCGGGTTGGAGTGGACTCCAACCCGCTCGTGGGTGAGATGTCAACGCTGAAGCACGCCGTATTGGCCGCGCTGATCTCCACTTCATGCCGGGGGCACCGGAATCGTCTACGCGCAGTTCGGCCAACTTGGTTAATTTCTGGACGAGTTCGGCCCTTTCGCCTCCTCCGGGGATCAGGCCGGGCGCGCCAGCGTGTCGATCACGCCGTCGAGATAGCGCTCGCGCGCGGCGCCGGCCGGCAGGCTCTGCGGGACCGCGTGTCCGAGCTGGGTGTGGCCGAGGTAGGCGGTGTACGCGAGCAGGGCGCGGCGGCGCGCCTCGTCCTCGGTGAACCCCAACTCGGCGAACAGCGAGGCGACATAGTCGATCCGCCGCTCGGTGACCCGGGCGAGCGCCGCGGCGACCCGCGGCTGGCCCGCGGTGGCGAGCAGGGAGACCTCCAGGGGGTCTTCCGCGGCTCCGTCCGAGGCCCGCCGCAGCAGCCGGCGCAACCGCCCGACGGGGTCGGGTTCGACCTCGACCTCGGTGATCACGGCCTCCGTGCCGATCTCCTCCCAGCGCTCCAGTGCCGCCTCGATCAGCGCCTCTCGATTGGCGAAGTGCCAGTAGAAACTGCCCTTCGTCGTGCCCAGCCGGGCGGCCAGCGGCTCCACCGCCACCGCCGCGAGACCGCCCTCCCCGATAGCCGTCAGGGCCGCGTCGGCCCAGTCCCGGGCGGTCAGCCGCTGCCGTGCCGAGCCGCCGCCCGCTTCCCTCGCCCGCTGTCGCGCCATGTCCATACGCTACCGTACGGTCAAACATACGCAACCGTATGGAGGCGCTCCGTGCGTACCGTCAGAGACGTCCATGCCCGCATCGTCGCCGCCCCGGCCGAGGCCGTCGGCGCGCTGCTCGACCGGCTCGGCGGCGACCGGGACCCGCTCTTCCCGACCCCCGTCTGGCCGGCCATGCGCCTCGACCGCCCGCTGGGCGTCGGCGCCGACGGCGGACACGGCCCCGTCCGTTACCGCGTCGACGCCTACGAGCCCGGGCGCCGCATCCGCTTCGCCTTCACCGGCGGCCAGGACGGCTGGCACGAGGTCACCGTGCGGCCGCTGACGCCCGACAGCTGCCGGGTGGAACACCTGCTGCAGAGCCAACTCCCTTTCGCTCGCAGCCTGTTGTGGTCACTGCTGACCCGTGCCGTGCACGGCACGGTCGTCGAGGAGCTCTTCGACAACCTCGAACGGGCCGCCACCGGCCGCGCCCCGGCCGCCCCGGCCCGCCGGCCGGCCCGCGTCCGGCTGCTGCACCGGCTGCGCTGGGCACGCCCCCGCGCCGTCGACCTCCCCGCCGCCGCCCGGCTGGCCCACCGGGCCTTCCCGCGCACCGACTTCCGGGACGCCTGGCAGATGGCGCTGCTGCCGGGGATGCCGCGCGAACCGGAAGCCTGGGAGGGCGTGCTGCGGGGCGCGTCCTTCCCGGTCGTCGGGCGGGCCGGCGGGGAGATCCTGCTCGGCCGGGACGCCCGCCACCTGGACTTCCGCGCCTCGATCCTCGTCGCGGACGGCACCGTCACGCTCGGCACGGTCGTCCGCCTCCACAACACCGCCGGCCGGCTCTACTTCGCCGTGGTACGCCGCGTCCACCCGGTCATGGCCCGGCTGATGCTGCGCCGCGTGCACCGACGGATGGCACTCACCGCACCGAGCGCGGCGGAACGGGAAGCGGCGCGGGCCTGAATCCGGCGCCGTGCCACACTGCCCGCATGGAGCAACGGGGCAGCGGTGCGCGGGACGGTACGGAGCAGGCGTGGCGGGCGCTCGGCGGCGACCAGGCGCTGACCGCACGGATCTCCTACGGCGGGCCTCCCGGCCTGCTGCCGGCCCGGCTCCCCGTCATGGAGCTGGCCCGGGCGACGGTCGCGGTCTGCGCGCTGGCCGCCGCCGAACTGGCCGCCCGGCGGGACGGCGGCCCGGTCCCCGCCGTACGGGTCGACGACGGCGCGGTCGCCACCGCCTTCCTCAGCGAGCGCCGGCTGCGGATCGACGGCCGCGCCCCCGCCTCGTTCGCGCCGCTCTCCCGGTTCTGGCGCACCGCCGACGGCTGGGTGCGCACCCACGCCAACTACCCGCACCACCGCGCCCGGTTGCTGCGCGCCCTGGACCTGCCCGCCACCGCCGGGGTGCCGGAGGCCGGGGCCGCGCTGGCCGACCGCCGCGCCGAGGAGATCGAGGAGACCGTCCACGCGGCGGGCGGCCTCGCCGTGGCGGCCCGCAGCCCCGAGGAGTGGGCGGCGCACCCGCAGGGCGTGGCGGTGGCGGCCCACCCGCTGCTGACCCTCGAAGCCCTCGACGGCCCGGGCACCCCGGGCGCCGGCGCACCGCCGCGCCTGCTGCCGGCGACGGCCGGAGGGGTGACGCTGCCGGCCGCCGGGCTCCGGGTCCTCGATCTCACCCGTGTCATCGCCGGCCCGGTCGCCACCCGCACCCTCGCCCTGCTCGGTGCGGACGTACTGCGGATCGACGCGCCGCAGCTGCCGGAGAGCCAGGACGCCCACAGCGACACCGGCTTCGGCAAGCGTTCCACCGCGCTGGACCTCGGCTCGCGGACCGGCCGGGCCGTCTTCGAGGAGCTGCTGGCCGACGCCGACGTCGTGGTGACCGGCTACCGCCCGGGCGCACTGGACCGCTTCGGCCTCGCCCCGGAGGCGCTGGCCGCACGCCGCCCCGGCCTGGTCGTGGCCCGGCTGTCCGCCTGGGGCGACGACGGACCGTGGGCCGGGCGCCGCGGCTTCGACAGCCTGGTGCAGGTGGCCACCGGCATCGCCGTCGTCGAGGCGGGTCCCGGCTCCGGGGACGCGCCCGGGAGCGCCGGCGGAGCGAGGTCCGGCGGCACCCCCGGCGCCCTGCCCGCCCAGGCACTGGACCACGGCACCGGCTACCTCCTGGCCGCCGCGGTACTGCGCGCCCTGACCGAACGGACCCGCACCGGCGGCTCCTTCCTCGCCACCCTCGCGCTGGCCCGCACCGCCCGGTGGCTGACCCACGGCCTCGCCCCGGCGGACCCGGCCGACGGCGACGCCGGCCACGACCCCGCGCCCCACCTGCGGGAGACCGACAGCCCGCTCGGCCGGCTGCGGTACGCCCTGCCGCCCGTCACCTTCGACGGTTCCCCGGCCACCTGGGCGACCCCACCGGGCCACCTGTCGGCCGACGCGCCGGTGTGGCGGTAGCCGCGTACCGCTGGCGGGCCCCCGCCGCCGCTCCGTACGCTCTTGCGAATGACGACCAGCGACCGCTATCTGGCACGGGGCCCACGGGTCGGTATCCGGCCCTTCACCGCCGCCGACCGGGAAGAGTTCACCACCGCCGTGCGGGAGAGCACCGCACTGCACCGCCCCTGGCTCTTCCCGCCGACCACCGGCGACGCCTACGACAGCTACCTGCACCGGCTTCAGGAACCCACCCGCGAAGGCTTCCTGATCTGCGAACTCCCCGGCGGCCGGATCGCCGGCTACCTCACCGTCAACAACATCGTGCACGGCGCCTTCCGCTGCGGCGCGATCGGCTACGGCGCCTTCGCGCACGCGGCGGGCCGCGGCCTGATGAGCGAGGGCCTGCGCCTCGTGCTGCGGTACGCGTTCACCGAGCTGGGCCTGCACCGGTTGGAGGTCAACATCCAGCCGGCCAACGAGCAGTCGATCGCCCTGGTCAAGCGGGCCGGCTTCCGCCTGGAGGGCTTCTCCCCGGACTTCCTCTTCATCGACGGCGCCTGGCGCGACCACGAGCGCTGGGCCATCACCAGCGAGATGATCGAGGAAGGGACGGCCTGATCCCGGGCCGCCGCACCGCCCCGGCTCTCCAACCGGCTTGATCCGGCGGACCACTGACGGCCCTTCGGCCGGCGCCGCTGCCCTGTCGAGCCGGTCCGGCGGATCTTCCCGAGTCCCCGCCGCTCCCCGGAGACCTGTGTGACGATCTTCGTATGCGCCGCACCATACTCATCGATGCCCCCTCCAACCTGGGCCTCCGGCCGCCCGCGCCCGGATGCGTCCCCGGCTGCTACAAGCTCGCCGGAGCACTGCGCGAGCAGGGACTGCTGCGCCGGCTCGGCGCGCTGGAGGGCGGGGTGGTGGTGCCGCCGCGCTACGACCTGGGGGAGTGGCGGGAGGGGGAGGACGGGGACTTCAACGCCGCCGCCCTCGCCGGCTACACCCGCAAGCTGGCCGGACGCGTCGAGCGGCACGTACGCGACGGCGACTTCCCCGTGGTGCTCGGCGGGGACTGCAGCATCCTGCTCGGCGCCGTGCTCGCACTGCGGAGGCTGGGCCGCTACGGCGTGGCCTATGTGGACGGGCACGGCGACTTCCGGCACCCGGGGAACGTCGCCGTGTCGGGCCCGCTGGGGGCCGCCGCCGGCGAGGGCGTCGCGCAGATCACCGGGCGCGGGCAGGCGGACCTCACCGACATCGACGGACTGCGGCCGTACGTCCGCGACGCCGACGTGTGCGTGCTGGGCATCCGCGACGCGGACGAGGACCAGGCGGAGCTGGCCGGGCTCGGCATCCGCCACACCCCGGTCGGCGCGATCCGGCGGCGCGGCGCGGACGCGGTGGCCCGCGACACGCTGAAGCACCTCCAGAGCCCGCCGCTCGACGGCTTCTGGATCCACCTCGACGCGGACGTCCTCGACCCCTCCGTCATGCCAGCCGTCGACAGCCCCGACCCCGGCGGCCTGCTGACCGATGAACTGCGCGCACTGCTCGCCCCGTTGGCCGCCTCGCCGCGCTGCGCCGGCGTCAACGTCACGATCTACGACCCGGACCGCGACCCGTCGGGGGACGGCGCCGCCCTGCTCGCCGGCCTCCTTGAGGACGTCTTTGCGCAACCCTGACCGCACCTGGCCGCGAACGGCCCTGTTCAGACCGACGGGCACGAGGTTCCATGGTCAACAGGAGGCCGCCGCAGCCGGGGTGGCCCGGTCCAGCATTGCGAGGCAGCCGTGGCCACGAGTGTGCGACGCACCACCCTGACCCTTCCCGCCGCCCCCTCGGTCCGGACAACCCGCTCCCCGCCCTCCGCGGCGGCCACGACCCGCACCGCGTCGACGTACCCGAGGACGCCGGGCTGCCCGCCGACATGGCCCGGCAGCTCGGCTACCGGCCGCTGCGCTCGGTCCTGCCGACCCGGATGCGCGACGGCTACGGCCGGGACCGCCGCAGCACCGACCTCGACGCGCTGGTCCTGGAGAACGACCGGTTGCGCGCCACCGTCCTGCCCGGCCTCGGCGGCCGGGTGCACTCCCTGCACCACAAGCCGACCGGCCGCGAACTGCTCTACCGCAACCCGGTTCTCCAGCCCGCGGCCTTCGCGCTCAACGGCGCCTGGTTCTCCGGCGGCATCGAGTGGAACATCGGCGCCACCGGCCACACCACTCTCTCCTGCGCCCCGCTGCACGCCGCCCGCGTGCCCGCCCCGGACGGCGGGGAGATGCTGCGGCTGTGGGAGTGGGAGCGGCTGCGCGACCTGCCCTTCCAGGTCGACCTGTGGCTGCCCGACGGCTCGGACTTCCTCCACGTGGGCGTACGGATCCGCAATCCGCACCACCACACAGCCGCCGTCTACTGGTGGTCCAACACCGCGGTCCCCGAGGCGCCCGGCAGCCGCGTCCTGGCACCGGCCGCGGAAGCCTGGCACTTCGGCTACGAACGGACCCTGCGGCGCGTCCCGGTCCCGGAGCACGACGGCACGGACCGGACCTACCCGCTGCGCAGCGAGTTCCCCGCCGACTACTTCTACGACCTGCCCGACGGCGCCCGCCGCTGGATCACCTCGCTCGACTCCGGCGGCCACGGCCTGGTGCAGACCTCCACCGACACGCTGCGCGGCCGCAAGCTCTTCCTGTGGGGCGCAGGGCGGGCCGGGCGGCGCTGGCAGCGCTGGCTCACCGAGCCGGGCACCGGTGGCTACGCCGAGATCCAGGCCGGGCTGGCCCGTACCCAGCTGGAGCATCTGCCGCTCGACGGCGGCGCCGAGTTCAGCTGGCTGGAGGCGTACGGGCCGCTGGCGGCCGACCCGTCGACCGTGCACGGCACGGACTGGGCGGCCGCCCGTGGCGAGGTCGCGGAGCGACTGGAGGAGGCCCTGCCGCGGGCGGATGTCGACGCCGCCTACGCGGCCTGGCTGCCGTACGCCGACCGGGAACCCAAGGAATCGCTGGCCACCGGCTCCGGCTGGGGCGCGCTGGAGGTCGCCAGGGCGGGCCTGGACCTGCCCGGCACACCGTTCGCCGCGGCCACCCTCGGACCCGAGCAGGAACCCTGGCTGACGCTGCTGCGGACCGGGACCCTGCCCGCCGAAGAACCCCTGCCCGGCGCGGCGTTGACGGCGCCGGCCTGGCGCGATCTGCTGGAGTCCGCGCCGTCCGGCCCGGCCACCGACTACCACCTGGGCCTCGCCCAGTGGCAGGCCGGGGACCGCGCCCAGGCCGCCCGCAGCTGGGAGCGCGCGCTCGCCCACGGCGCCGGCGCGCTGCCGCTGTACTGCCTGGCCGTCGCCGAGTCCGCCGCGGGCGAGCCGGCCCGGGCCGCCGACCGGTACGCGGAGGCCGCTGCCGCCGCGGCCCGCGCGGAGGCGGCGGACGGCCCGCACACCCGCGTCCGGCACGCGGTGCGCACCGCGCTCGCCCGGGAGGCCGTCCCCGCCCTGCTCGCCGTCGGCCGGACCGAGGCCGCCGACGCGCTGCTGGCGGGGCTGCCACGGGCCGAACGGGACCGCGGATGCTTCCGGTTGCTGACCGCCCGGGTCCGGCTCGCCCAGGGGCGGCCGGCCGCCGCCCGGGAGATCTTCGACGCCGGTTTCGAGATCGCCGATCTGCGGGAGGGCGACGAGACGCTCGGCGACACCTGGTACGCCATCGCCGAGCGACTGGTCGCGGACGGCGGCCCGGTCACCGAGGACGTCCGCGCCCGCGCCCGCGCCGAGCACCCGCTCCCCGAGCGGTACGAGTACCGGATGCGGCCGGTGTAGCCCGCCGCCGGGCGGGCGTCAGCCCAGGGGCTTGTCCAGTACCGCCTTGGTGCGGCTGAAGGTGTCGAGCCCGGACACCGGCAGCCTCGAAGGCGACCTGGCCGTGCTGCTGCGCGACAAGGCCGGCACGCTCCAGGGCCCCGGCGGCCGGCTGCTGCACGTCCTCATCGGCGAGGCCGCGCACAACGAGGCGCTGGCCCGGGTCCTGGACACCGCGATCATCCAGCCGGTCCGCGACCGGGCCGCCGCGGTGGTGCGCCGCGCGGTCGACCGGGGCGACATCCCCCCGCTCAAGGACTCCCACGTGCTCGCCGACCTGGTCGTGGGCTCGATGGTCAGCAAGCTCTTCCTGACCCCCGACGCGGCGCACGCGGGCACGGCCGGCGACTCCTCCTCCGGTGAGGCGGCGATCCGCGAACTGCTGCCGTTCCTGCTGCGCGCCCTGGGCGCGCAGCCCGGCTGACCGGGCCGGCGCGGGCCGATTGTGCCGATCCGGTGACCTTCTCCCCGGGCCGGAATGATCCCGGTCCGGCATGCGTTGCGCCGATCATGAAGGCAATCAGTGCGAAGCAGTACGGCGACCCCGACGTCCTCGAGTACGGCGACCGGCCCGACCCCAAGGTGGCCCCGGACTCGGTCCTGATCCGGGTCAAGGCGGCCGGGGTCAACCCCGTCGACTGGAAGATCCTCGCGGGCTATCTGGACCCGATGGTGGACACGTACTTCCCGCTCGTCCCCGGATGGGACGTGGCCGGTGTGGTCGAGGCGCTCGGCGCGGACGTCCCCGAGTACGAGGTCGGTGACGAGGTCATCGGCTACGTCCGCAAGGACGGGATCCAGCACGGCACCTACGCCGAGCTGGTCGCCGCCCCGGTGCGGACCCTGGCCCGCAAGCCCGCCGCGCTCGACTGGCAGCAGGCCGCCGGGCTGCCGCTCGCCGGGCTGACCGCCTATCAGGCGATCCGCCGGGTGGGCACCGCGGCGGGCGAGACGGCCCTGGTGCACGCCGCGGCCGGCGGAGTCGGCTCGCTCGCCGTCCAGATCCTGGTGGCGCAGGGCGTCCGCGTCATCGGCACCGCCAGTGAACGCAACCACGACTTCCTGCGCTCCCTGGGCGCCGAGCCGGTCACCTACGGCGAGGGCCTCGCCGACCGGGTGCGCGCGCTGGCCCCCGAAGGCGTCGACGTGGCGCTGGACTTCGTCGGCGGTGGCGTCGTCGACGTGTCACAGGAACTGCTCAAGGACCGCAGCCGGGTCGCCTCCATCGCCGACGGCGAGGTCACAAAGAAGGGCGGCCACCTGGTCTGGGTGCGTCCGGACAGCGCCGGTCTGACCGCGCTCGGCGAACTCGCGGACGCCGGAAAGCTGACGGTGCACGTCGACGCGGTCTTCCTGCTGTCCGAGGCCGCCGAGGCGTTCCGTCGCAGCCAGGAGGGCCGGACCCGCGGCAAGATCGTGCTGGAGGTGTCCTGAGCACCGGCCCGTGACGAGGGGCGGGGGCTGCTCAGCCCTCCGCCCGGCGGTCGACGTACTCGAAGATCGAACCGTCCGGGTGGCGGGCCACCAGGTTGCGGCCGATGGGCGTCGGCAGCGGACCGGCGATGATGTCCGCGCCGACGGCCTTCAGGTCGGCCACCGCCTCGTCGACGTCCTGCACGGCGAGCGTGGCGGTGATCTTCCGCAGCACCGAGAGCTCCGCCTCGGGACCGCTCATCAGGAAGAAGCACCCGACGGCCGCGACCGCCACCCCGCCGCGCTGGAAACGGATCGCCTCGGCGCCGGTCAGCCGTTCATAGACGTCGATCGCGGCATTGAGATCACCGACGCACACCCGCAATGAGGTCCCGAGAATGTCCATGCGGGCAACCCTAGTTGGGCCGCCCGCCGGTACGCGATCACTTGGCCATGATCAGCCCGGACCGATCCGCGCCGCGGGCCAGGACGGCGGCCCGGATGGCGTCGCGGGCCCTGGCGTAGTCGCCGCGGCCGGGCTGCGCCGCGAGCGCCGCGTTGAGGTCGACGATCCGGAACCGGTCGTTGACGTCGGTGAGTTGGGGGATGAACTCCGCCTTGCGGACCGTCCAGCGCTGCCCCGGCCGGGCCGGCGCGGCGAAGGTGAAGCGGGCCATCGAGCTCAGGTTGCCGCGGCCGTCCGGCTGGTCGCTGTGGTTGAACATGTGGCCCGCGAGCTGATCGCCCATGCCGTAGACGACCCAGGTGCCGTTGACCTTCTCGTACGCCTGCGGGATGTGCGCGTGGGTGCCCAGAATGAGGTCGACGTCCGGCCGGCCACCGGTCCGCGAGGCGGTCAACGCCCGTGCCAGGGTGCGCTGTTGCTCATCGATCGGCTGCTGCCACTCGGTGCCCCAGTGGATGCTGACGACGACCACGTCCGCCCCCGCCCTGCGGGCCGCCCGGGCATCCTCGATGATCTTCTTCTGGTTGATCAGGTTGACCGTCCAGGGCGCCTTGTCGGGCAGCGGGATGCCGTTGGTCCCGTACGTGTACGAGAGCTGGGCGACCTTCGCGCCGCCGGCCGGGAGGAGATCGGGCCGGGCGGCCTCGGCGGCGGAGCGGGCCGAGCCGGTGTGCCGCAGACCGACCGCGTCCATCGCGTCGAGGGTGCGGCGCACACCGTCGGCGCCGTCGTCCAGGGTGTGGTTGGAGGCGGTGGAGCAGGAGTCGTAGCCCGCGTCCTTGAGGGCGGCGGCGACCTGGGGCGGGGACTTGAAGGCGGGGTAGCCGGTGAACGGCCCGCTGTCCTTGGCGTAGATCGTCTCCATGTGGCAGATCGCCAGGTCGGCGGCGGAGACCACCGGTTTCACCCCGGCGAACATCGCGTGGAAGTCATGGCCGTCGCCGTGCGCGTCGCTGCCGGACTGCTTGATTATCTCGCCGTGCGGCAGCACGTCGCCGGTGGCCAGGAGGGTGAAGCCGGGCGCGGTGGACGCCTGGGCGGCGCCCGGCCGGGCGGGCGGGGAGGGGTGGTCGGGGGCGGCGGTCGGCTGGGTACCGCAGCCCGCCGCCAGGGCTGCGGTCAGCGCGGCTATGGAGGCCAGTCGTTGTCGGGTCACGACTCATCCATACCGGCATAAATGGGATTTATCTGCTCGAAAGGGGGTGCGGCTGAGCCGTCAGGGGGACGGTGCGGAGCCGTCCGCGTCACGGCGGACGGCTCCGCACCCGGTCACACCCGGCAGAGGATCTCGCCGTGCAGCACCGCGAACCAACCGTCCTCCTCGGCGCCCCAGGCCCGCCAGGCCCGGGAGACCCGGTCCAGCTCCTCCGGTGTGGCGTGCCCGCCGTCGACCGCGATCCGTGCGTACGAGGAACTGACCGTGCGGTCCGCCCACAGCTCGCTCCACCAGGACCGCTCGGCCGGGGTCCGGTAGCACCAGGTGCCGGCGGTGGCGGTGACCGCCTCCGGCGCGAAACCGGCCTGCCGGGCCCAGGCGTGCAGCCGGCGTCCGGCGTCCGGCTCGCCCCCGTTGGCGCGGGCCACCCGCAGATACAGCCGCTGCCAGTCGGTCATGCCCGCCACCTCCGGGTACCAGGTCATCGCCGAGTAGTCCGAATCGCGGACGGCGACGATCCCGCCCGGTTTGGTGACCCGGCGCATCTCGCGCAGCGCCTGGACGGGATCGCCCACGTGCTGGAGCACCTGATGGGCGTGCACGACGCAGAAGGTGTCGTCGGGGTAGTCCAGCGCGTGCACGTCGCCGACCGCGAATCCGACGTTGTCCAGCCCGCGCGCGGCGGCGGTGGCGCGCGCCTGCGCCAGCACCTCCGGCGCGTACTCCAGGCCGGTGACCTGCCCCTCCGGGACCAGCGCCGCCAGATCGGCGGTGATGGTGCCCGGCCCGCAGCCGATGTCCAGGATCCGCATGTGCGGCTTCAGCGAACCGAGCAGGTAACCGGCCGAGTTGGCGGCGGTGCGCCAGGTGTGGGAGCGCAGTACGGACTCGTGGTGGCCGTGGGTGTAGACGGCGGTCTCCTGCGGCATGGTCCGACTCCTTCGCAACGCTTCGGCGGGGAGTTCCCACCGTACGCCGTGGTCTCGCATCATGAGAGTGGTGTCTCATGATGTGATCAGGCGCTGCTCCGCTACTCGGGCAGCAGGCGATAGACCGTCAGCGCCTCCAGGTCCTTCTCCAACGTCAACTCGCCGGTGGTGCTGGCCACTTCACCGTCGAACGCGACCGACGCACCGTCCGGGAGCCCGCCGATCCGCAGCCGCCGCAGCCGGGCCTCGCCGAGCACCGGCGAGCTGCGCGGCGTCCCCATCAGGGCCGCGGCGAGCAGCCGGGTCCGGGCCAGCCGGCCACCGTGCACCACCCGCACGTCGAGCACCCCGTCCGCCAGGTCGTGCCGGCGCACCGGCGCGAACCCCAGCCCCCGGTACTGGCAGTTGCCGACGAACAGCAGCCACACCTCCCGCCGCCGGCCGTTGATCTCCACGCTCAGCGGCTCGGCGCTGCGCAGCACCTCCCACGCCGCGAGCACCCCGGCCGGCCAGGCGCCGATCCGGCCGGCCCACCGCTCCCGGATCCGCACCAGCTCCGGATACACCCCGATCGAGAAGGTGTTGAGGAAGTTCTGCCCCTGCCGGTGCGACCCGGTCCGGAAGCGCGCCAGGTCCACCGCGACCGCCTCACCGGTCTCCACGGCCCGCGCCGCCGCCGCGGCGGTCTCCACCCCCAGGTCGTAGGCGAAGTGGTTCAGCGTCCCGCCGGGCAGCACCGCCAGCGGCAGCCCGTACCGCGCCGCGACCCCCGCCGCGGCGTTGACCGTGCCGTCCCCGCCGAGCACGCCCAGCGCACCGCCCAGCTCCCGCGCCCGTTCCGCGGCCTCCTCCAGCACCTTCTCCAGCGGCTGCCCGTCCCCGCCGGACATCACCACCTCGGCCTCCGGCAGCACCCCGTGCACCTCGTCGCTCCGGTCCGGGCGGTTGCCGGTGCGCGCCCCCGAACCCTGGTTGGCCACCACCACCAGACCGCGCCCGCCGGGCAGCGCGGGCGCCTCGGCGCGCGGCCGGGCCGGCGGCGCCAGCTGGGCCCGGGTGGGCGCGAAACCCCGTACGGCGAACGCGGCACCCGCCCCCAGCATCGCCCCCGCCAGCACATCGCCCGGATAGTGCACGCCCGTGTAGACGCGGGAGAACGCCACCGACGCGGCGACCGGCGCCAGCGCCAGCCCCCACCACTTGTTCTCGAAGGCGACCCCGGTCGCGAACGCCACCGCCGAGGCTGCGTGCCCCGACGGGAAGGACGAGGTGAACGGCTGGTGGGACAGCTGCCGTATCACCGGCACGCTGTCCAGCAGGGGCCGGGTCCGTCTCACGGAGCGCTTGCCGAGGGTGTTCACCGTCGCCGAGGCGACGGCCAGCGAGGCCACCCCGCGCAGCGCCGCCCGCCGTGCCGGCCGCCCGCCCAGCGCCGCCGCGCCCGCCGCGATGCCCATCCACAGCAGTCCGTGATTGGCGCTCCGGGTCAGCCGGGGCAGCACCCGCTGCGCCCCCGGCCACTCCCGCCTGGCGATCAGGTCGAAGGCGCGCCGGTCGAGGTTGCTCAGTAGTGATCGCATGCGGCTCCTGTACCCCGAAGAGGCCGAAACGTGCTTGCATGCCCCGATGATCAGGAGACGACGGGACACCGACCTCGATGCCTGCGTGGCCGTACTCGCCCAGGTTCACACCCACAGCGGCTATCCGCACCACTGGCCGGACGACCCGCCGCGCTGGCTCACCCCCGAGGGGCTGAGCGCCGCCTGGGTCGCCGAGGTGGACGGCCGGATCGTCGGCCACGCGGCGCTGTGCGGGAGCGAGGTCAGCCGGCTGTTCGTCGCCCCCGCCGCCCGCGGTACCGGCCTCGGCCCGCGCCTGCTGCGGACCGTCGAGGAGGCGGCGGCGGCCCGCGGCCTGCGCCCCGTCCTGGAGGTGCAGTCGACCAACACCGACGCCATCGCCCTCTACGAGCGGCGCGGCTGGGTCCGCCGCCGCACCGAGCAGCAGGACTGGGGGAGGGGAGCGGTGGTGACGGTGCATCACTACGAAGCGGTGGCGCGCTCGGCCCATTAGGCCCCCGCTGACGTGTCGCCCCCGGGCGGCACCCCCGCGATCTGCAAAGGTGGTCGGGGCCGTCCCTCATCTGACGGGCCCACGATCGACCCGCCGTCGTGGAGTGGAGGTACGGATGCAGCGGACCGTCCCGGAGCCGCAGCCGGAGCCGCCACCGGGCCTGCCGGTCCTCCCGGACCTCGCCGCGCACCTGTCCGCGGCCGCCGGCCGCACCGACGCCGAGCCGCCGGGCGGCGCGGGCCCGCTGCGCACCGCCGCCTGCGGCTACTGGGAACGCCGCGGTCTGGACACCGCCCCCGGCCAGGTCCTGGCCGCGCCCGGGGCGGGAGCCCTGCTGCTCGCGCTGTACGCCGCGGCCGACGGCGGGGTGGTGCTGCCGCGGCCCTGCGCCGAGTGGTACGCGCCCCCCGCCCGGCTGCTCGGGCGGCCGGTGCACCTGGCGCCCGTACCCGCGGAGTCGGGCGGCATGCCCGATCCGTTCGCGCTGCTGGAGACCGTCCGCCGGGCCCGGATGCACGGCGACGCCCCGCGGGTGCTGGTGCTCTCCGTCGCCGACGACCCGACCGGCACCTGCCCGGCGCCCGAACAGCTGCACGAGGTGTGCGAGGCGGCGGCCGAGGAGGGGCTCTGGGTGCTCAGCGACGAGTCCCGCCGCGACCTGCTGCACGATCCGCACGACACCGTCGTGCTCAGCCCCGCCGAGATGCTGCCCGACGGGGTCGTGGTCCTCACCGACCTGCGGGCCACCCTCGTGCCCGCCGCCTGGCCCGCGGCCCTGGCCCGGTTCCCCGCCACCGGCCGGGGCGCCGAGCTGCGGGCCGCCGCGCTGGACGCGCTCACCGGCCTGGACGCCCCGCTGTCCGGCCCGCTGGGCTGCGCCGTCACCCACGCACTCGGCGAACCCGAGGAGGTACGCGCCCGCACCGCCGCCGTCGCCAGGCTCCACGGCACGCTCGCCGCCGCGCTGCACCGCACCGTCACCGACGCCGGCGCGGTCTGCCGCCCGCCCCGCTCGGGCGGCCACCTCTACGCCGACCTCGAACCGCTGCGCCGCCCCCTCGCCACCCAGGGGATCGTCGAATCCACCGCGCTGGAAAGGAAGTTGGCGCCCTGGGCGGCGCGCGGCGGCCACCGCTTCGGCGACGCGCCCGGCGCCCTGCGGGTCCGGCTGGGTGCCGAGGGCCTGCTCGGCACCGACCGGGAGCTGCGGCAACGCGCCCTGGACGCCCCCGACCCGCTGGAACTGCCGCACATCACCGAGGCGTTGACCGCCCTCGCGCGCGCACTGGCCGCCCTCACGGCCGCTGCGGACGGCTGAGCCGCCGGCCCGGGCGCCGTCCGCGCGCCACCCTCCACCCGCCCCGGTACCGCCCCCGAATGGAGCCCCTCGATGACCGAACAGACCGAGCGCTCCCTCGCCGAGCAGCCCGCCGACGCCGAGCGGCTCCCGTACGCCGAGTCCGCCCGCGCGCCGGCCTTGTCCACCACCGCCCCGCCGCTCGCCGTGCCCCGCCCCCTGGGCGAGACCCGCACCTGGCCACGGGACTTCACCGACCGGCTGACCGCGCCGCTGCCCGGAGTCCGCGCGCTCGCCCGGATCGCCCGCGAGGGCAAGCTCCGCCCGGCCCCCGGCACCCTCCTGGAGATCCAGCAACTGCCCTTCGAACCCGGCCCGATGCCGGCCGCCACCGCCACCACCCTCGCCCTCACCTGGGCCGGGCACGCGAGCTGGATCATCCGGATCGGCGGCCTGACCGTGCTCACCGACCCGGTGTGGTCCCGCAAGATCCTCGGTACCCCCGCCCGGGTCACCCCGGTGGGCGTGCGCTGGGAGGACCTGCCGCCGGTCGACGCCGTCCTGATCAGCCACAACCACTACGACCACCTCGACGTCCCCACCCTCAAGCGGCTGCCCCGGGACACCCCGCTGCTGCTCCCCGCCGGACTGGGCCGCTGGGCCCGCCGGCGCGGCTTCAGCCACGTCACCGACCTGGACTGGTGGGAGGCGGTCGAACTGCCCGCCCCCGGCGGCCCGGTACGCGTCGACTTCGTGCCCGCCCACCACTGGAGCAAGCGGACCCTGACCGACACCTGCCGCTCCCTGTGGGGCGGCTGGCTGCTCACCGCACCCGACGGGCGACGCGTCCACTTCGCAGGGGACACCGGCTACGGCCACTGGTTCGAGGAGATCGGCCGCCGCTACCCCGGCATCGACCTGGCGCTGCTGCCCATCGGCGCGTACGACCCGCGCTGGATGCTGCGCCCGGTGCACACCGACCCGGAGGAGGCGGTGCGGGCCTGCCAGGACCTCGGCGCCCGGGCCATGGTGCCGATGCACTGGTCGACGTTCCTGCTCTCGGGCGAGCCGCCGCTGGAGCCGCTGCGCCGGGTCCGCGCCGCCTGGGCCACCACCGGCCGGCCCCGCGAGGACCTCTGGGACCTGCCGGTCGGGGCGTCCCGGGTGCTGGCCGGGGCCGAGGAGGGCCTGGCCGCGACCTGAGCCGGCCCGGCCGGGAGCGGGGACGGTCGCGCACCGGGGCGTTCCGGGTGCCTCACCCGCCGTGCGCGCCGCCGCGCCCGGCCGGACCGAAGCGCCGCCACCCGGCAGGCGCCGCGCTGATCACCACCGCCAGCCCGACCGCCATCGCCACCCCCTGCCACGGCTCGCTGAACAGCGAACCGCTCAGCACCCCGATGAGCTGGTACGTCGCCGCCCAGGCCAGGCACGCCGGGATGTCACCGCGGACGAACCGCCGCAGCGGCATCGCCGAGAGCAGACACGCCAGCATGACCGGGATCCGCCCGGCCGGCACCAGCCGCGACAGCACCAGCACCAGCACGCCGTGCCGGTGCAGCTGGCGCCGCGCCGGCTCCAGCCGCTCGGGCGCGGCGCGGTCGCGCAGCCGCGACAGCCAGCGTGAGCCGTTACGGGAGTGACTGCCGCGCCGCCCGAGCCAGTACAGCCCCACATCACCCAGGAACGCCGCACACGACGACACCAGGAAGACGAACAGCAGGGAGTACGGCGCGGTGTGATGGAGCGCGACCACCGCGGCCGAGCTGACCAGCGCCCCGGTCGGCACCACCGGCACCAGCGAACCCAGCATCACCAGCAGGAACAGTGACGGATACCCCACCGCCTGCTGCGTCGACTCCGGCGGCACGCTCGCCCACACCCCGCCCGCCCGCGGCAGCGCGGCCGCGGCCACCAGGACTGCCGCCGTCCGCGCGCTCACCGCTCGACCTCCGGCCGCACCGACGCCCCGTGCTCCAGCCGGTGCACCGTCACCTCCGGTGCCATCAGGCCGACCTGGCGCTCGAACTCGACGCCCGGCGCATGGAATTCGTGCGGCCGTACGGCGTCCAGCCCGATCGGCCAGTACGTGCCGTAGTGCACCGGCACGACGCTGGACGGCGCCAGCCGCGCCGCCGCCTGCGCGGCCCGCCGCGCGTCCAGATGGCCGGGCCCGAGGAACGGCCCCCAGCCGCCCACCGGCAGCAGCGCCACATCGCACGGCCCGACCTCGTCCGTCAGCTCCTCGAACAGCGCGGTGTCACCCGCGAAGTACGTCCGCGCCGTGCCGTGCACGACATAGCCGAGCGCGGGCACCCGGCGCGGCCCGTACGGCAGCCGCCGCCCGTCGTGTGCCGCCCGCACCGCCCGCACCGTCACCGCTCCGGCCCGGCACTCCTCGCCCGCCCGCAGCTCGGTGACCCGCAGCTCCCGCGCCACCGCCACCCTGCGCAGCGCCGGCACCGCGGCCCGCGCCCCGCGCGGCACCACCAGCCGGGTCCCCGGCGCCAGCCGGGCCAGCGACGCGGGATGCAGATGGTCGGCGTGCAGATGCGAGACCAGCACGACATCGGCACGCGCGGCCTCCGGGGGCGGCAGCGGCCCCCGCCGGCGCCGCAGATGCCCCAGCCGGCGGACGAACAGCGGGTCGGTCAGCACCCGCACCCCGGAGTCCTCGACCGTCACAGTGGCATGTCCCCACCAGGTGACCTCCATCCTCCGATCCTCCCGCATCCGGCCGGTGAACCGGTCGCCGGCGGCGTGGCCGCCGCGCACACCGGGCGCGGTGCGCCCCTCGTCCGCGTTGTGACACGCTGGCGGCACGGGCCGCGCGGCCGGCGTGGACCGGATCCTGTGCGGGGACGGAGCGTGCGGATGCCGCGGTGGAAAGCGTTCGGCGGCGCCCTCTTCCGGGTGCTCGCGGTCTGGCTGATGTCCAGCCTCACCCTGCTGCTGCTCGCCGCGCTGCTGCCCGACTTCCGGCTGCAGTCGGGCAGCGGCGACAGCCTCACCCGTACCGCGCTCACCGCGGCCCTGGGCGCCGGCGCCTTCGGCCTGCTCGGCGCGGTGGTGTGGCCGGTCCTGGTACGGGCCCTGCTGCTGGTGCCGGCGCTCGTCCTCGGCCTGCTGGTCTTCTTCCTCAACGGCTCGCTGCTGCTGCTCGCCCTCGACCTGCTCCCGGCGGGCAGCGGCCGGGCCGCACCGCAGACCGCGGTGATCGTCGCGGCCGCGATGTCCGCGGCCTCCTCGGCCACCTCCGGCTTCCTCGCGGTCCGCAACGACGAGGCGTACCACCGCAGGCTGGTGCGGCTCGCCGGGCGCCGCCGCACCCGCCGCGCCCGGCCCCGCCCGGACACCCCGGGCACCGTCTTCCTCCAGCTCGACGGCCTGGGCCACGATCTGCTGCGCGAGGCCACCCGCGGCGACCGGCCGCTGATGCCGACCGTCGCCCGCTGGACCGGCACCAGCCACCGCCTCACCCCCTGGCGCACCGACTGGTCCAGCCAGACCGGCGCCAGCCAGCTCGCCCTGCTGCACGGCAGCAACGAGGACCTGCCCGCCTTCCGCTGGTACGAGAAGGACACCGGCCGGCTGGTCGTCAGCAACCGCCCCACCGGCGCCGCCGAACTCCAGCGCCGGGCCGTCGAGCGCACCGGCGACGGCGGGCTGCTCACGCAGGACGGCGCCAGCCGCGGCAACCTCTTCAGCGGCGGCGCCGACCAGGTCGCGCTCGTGATGTCGGTGGCCGCCCGGCGCGGCAGGCACAACCGCTCCCGGGCCGGCTACTTCGCGTACTTCTCCGACCCGGCCAACGCCACCCGCACCGCCGTCTCGTTCGTCGCCGAGGTCGTCCGGGAAGTCGTCCAGTCGCTGCGCACCCGCTGCCGCCGCGAGCTGCCGCGGGTCCGACGCGGCGGCCTGTACCCCGTCATCCGGGCCTTCGCCACCGTCGTCGAACGCGATGTGGTGGTCGCCGCCGTCATGGGCGACCTGCTCGCCGGCCGCACCGCCGTCTACGCCGATCTGGTCGCCTACGACGAAGTGGCCCACCACTCGGGGCCCGCGCACCGCGACACCCACCGGGTGCTGCGCAGCCTCGACCGGGCCGTCGCGCTGATCGCCAGGGCCGCCGCACACGCCCCGCGCCCGTACCGCATCGTGCTGCTCTCCGACCACGGCCAGAGCCACGGCCCGACCTTCCGCCGGCGCTACGGCCTGAGCCTGGGCGCCCTCGTACGCGCCGGATGCGGGCTCCCGGTGCGACGGCGGGCCGACCGGACACCGAGCGGCGCCGAGGCCCGGGAAGCCGCGCGCGCCGCGCTGCACCGCCCCGAGGAACCCGTGGGCGACGCCCCGGGCGCCGCCGGCCCGCCGGAGCGCGACGGCGACACCACCCACCCGCTCGTGCTGGCCTCCGGCAATCTCGGCCTGGTGTCGTTTCCCGACGTGCCGGGCCGGATCACCCGCGAGGAACTGGACCGCCGGCACCCGGCCCTGCTCGGCACCCTCACCGACCACCCCGGGATCGGGTTCGTGCTGGTCCGCTCGGCCGAGCACGGTCCCGTCGTGCTCGGTCCGGCCGGCGCCGAACACCGCCTCGACACCGGCCGCGTCCTCGGCAGCGACCCGCTGGCGCCGTTCGGGCCGGGCGCCGCCGCCGCGGTACGCCGCACCGCCCGCTTCCCGCACGCCGCCGACCTCATGATCAATTCCTCCTACGACCCGGCGACCGGCGCGGTGCACGCCTTCGAGGAGCAGATCGGCTCGCACGGCGGCCTGGGCGGCGCACAGAGCCACCCGTTCCTCCTCTGGCCGGCCGAGCTGACCCCGCCCTCACCGGACGGCGCGCCGCTGACCGGGGCCGAGGCCGTCCACCGGGTGCTGCGCCGCTGGCTCCGCGAGGCCGACGGCCCCCAACTCCCCCTGGAGGAAGCCACGAACGAACCGTCCGGACGCTAGGGGGTGTCGCGGCCCGTGCGACCGGCGGTTTCCGGCGGGCGCCGGCACCGGCCGTCGACGGTGTGCGCACCGCGCACCGCGGATCGGGGGATTGCGGCCGGAGGGCCTTCCGGCCGTAGATCCTTCGCCCGGGGACGCACCGGGCCGCAGTATTCCCGGCGATTTTGCAGCGTGCCCCCCGGCGGTGACCATGTGCTGTGGCCCGGCGACCTCGGGCACCCGGCACGACGAGAGACGCCCCACCCATGCACCGCAGCCCTGTCGCTCAGCACCCCGAGACCGGCACTGACCTGCACAACGAAGCCAAGCAGCCGTTCCGGATGAGTTTGCTGACCGCCACCTGCCTGGTGATGGGAAACATCATCGGCGGTGGCATCTTCCTGCTGCCGGCTTCCGTGGCACCCTTCGGCACCATCAGCCTCGTCGCCCTCGGCGTGCTGACCATCGGCGCCATCGCCCTCGCCCTGGTCTTCGGCCGGCTGGCCGAGCGCCACCCGCACACCGGCGGCCCCTACGTCTACGCGCGGGAGGCGTTCGGCGACTTCGCCGGCTTCCTCTCCGCCTGGTCGTACTGGACCATGACCTGGGTCAGCAACGCCGCGCTCGCGGTCGCCGTCGTCGGCTACGTGCACGTCCTGGTGCCCGGCCACGCCTCCCCGGGCACCGATCTCGTGGTCGCGCTCGTCGCCCTGTGGCTGCCGGCGCTCGCCAACCTCGCCGGCACCCGCTACGTGGGCGCCGTCCAACTGGTCTCCACCGTCCTCAAGTTCGTCCCGCTGCTGTTCATCGCCGTCATCGGGCTGTTCTTCTTCGACCCCCACAACCTCGGCTCGTTCCACGAGGGCAGCGGCAGCGCGCTCGGCGGGATGTCCGCGGCCGCCGCGATCCTCCTCTACTCCTACGTCGGCGTGGAGTCCGCCGCGATGAGCGCCGGCGAGGTCCGCGACCCGGAGCGGAACGTCGGCCGGGCCACCGTCCTGGGCACGCTCGGCGCCGCCGTGGTCTACCTGCTGGGCACCCTCGCCGTCTTCGGCACCGTCGCGCACGACAAGCTGGTCGCGTCCACCGCCCCGTTCTCGGACGCGGTGAACGCGATGTTCGGCGGCCACTGGGGCGGCACGCTGGTCGCCGGCGCGGCGGTCGTCTCGATCATCGGGGCCCTCAACGGCTGGACGCTGATGAGCGCCCAGTCCCCGTACGCCGCCGCGAAGGACGGCCTCTTCCCCGCGCCCTTCCTGATCAAGCGGCGCGGCGTCCCCACCTTCGGCGTGCTGGCCGCCGGCGTCCTCGCCAGCGCCCTGACCGTCATCAACTACTTCATCGGCACCGGCGGCGTCTTCAACATCCTGGTCCTGATCACCACCTTCTCCGCCACCGTGCCCTACCTCCTCGCCGCCGGCGCCCAGGTCTACTTCCTGCTCACCGGCCGCCGCGACAAGGTGCGCCCCGCCCGCTTCGCCCGGGACCTGGTCCTGGCCCTCACCGCCTTCGGCTTCACGTTCTGGCTCGTCGCCGGCGCCGGCTATGCCGCGATCTACCAGGGCGTGCTGTTCCTGTTCGCCGGCATCCTCGTCTACGCCTGGATGGCCGCCCGGCGCACCGGCCGCCTGCCGGAGGCCCCGGAGACGGAGCAGCCGCAGGTGGCGGGGCGGTCCCCGGAACCGGGACGGCTTCCGGCAGCGGCTCCGGCGGGCCGGGAAACCAGCTGAGCGGTCGCGTACGGCCCGAGCGGCCCGGTCCTGCCGGGGCGGGCCGTCCGGCCGTGCGTCACCGGCCGGCGGGCGCGGGGCTCGGCGCGGCCGGGTGAGCGGGCGGGAACGCGCAGCCCAGAAACACCCCGAAGGCACCCTGGTGCACCAGCAGGAACGCCAGTGCCCTGCCCGGCGACAGCACCAGGAACAGCGCACAGAGGTAGAGCGCGAGGTGCGCCAGCAGCAGCACGGCCTCCGTCCCCCAGCACGTCAGCGTGGGGGAGCGCAGCGCCCGGATGCCCGCCACCCGCAGCAGGCACCCCTCCAGCGCGCGCAGCGGGAAGGACGGTCGCCGCGGCGGTCGTCCGGCGGCGCCGGCCTGCCGCCGCGCCCACACCAGGAGGCCCGGCGACCCCGCCGCGGAGAACTCCTCCCGCGGGCGGTGGGCGTGCGGCCGGGGCCGCGTCTCCACCCACCAGCCGTACGACATCCCCACGCCGAGGTTGCCGCACAGCCGCCCGCCGATCCCGCTCGCCCGCCGCCCGCGGAACACCCGCCCGTGCGCCAGGTCACGGCTGACCAGCGCGATCTGCCCGTACACCGGCGCCCAGCCGCCGGCCAGCGCCAGCTGCCACCAGCTGTCCCCGAGGACGAAGAAGAGCACCCAGCCCCCGGCGAACGCCGCGCCCAGCAGCGGTATCCGCACCGCGTGGCAGCCGCGCCGCCGGCCCGGCACCCCCGCCACCGCCGCCCGCCGCGACAGCCCCGCGGCCGCACCGCCCGGCGCCGCTTCCGCAGCGGAGACCCCCGCACCACCCGTCGTCATACCCCGAGTCTTCGGATCCGCCCCGCCCGACGACAGCCGGTCCGCCCCCGGGGCGCCCGGGGGCTTCCCCGCACCCGGGGGTAGGGCTGGCCCCAGCCTCCCGGGGGAACGGCGGCCGACCCGGGCGGGCCCTCAGAGCAGGGGTGTGTCCCCGTCACCGCCGACCTGGTCCTGAGCCCCGAACCCGCCGCCGCTCCGGCTCAGCACGGGTAGCGCCCGCACCAGGTCAGCGGGCAGCGCGAGGCCCTCTTCGGCGGACGGGTCGACCGCCAGCCACAGGTCGTCCGCCGGCCAGTTCGCGGCCAGCTCGATGACCGGGATGCGCAGCGCGGTGGCAGGGTCCCCGCCGGCCGCCAACAGCGCCTCATCGGTCGTGAAGACGGGGATGTACCGATTGCCGTCCTGTTCGATCACCGGCAGGGCGATGGAGCCCTCGGGGCGCTCTTCCTCGCCCTCCGCCGGCGGGGTCTGCGGCAGCAGCGCCACACTGTTCGCGAGCTCGATCAGGGCCGCCTGGGTGTCCGCGGCGTCCGCCGACCCGGCGGCCGCCGCCCCGGTCGGAGGGGCGTTCTCGTCGGGGCTCGGGTTGCTCATGGCGTGTCCTCTCGTCGGTGTTTGCTCACCGGCCGCCCCTCGACACGGGTGGCGCGGGTTGCCGCAGTCACCGCCGGATGCCGCCCAGCGGCACGAAACCGGGGCAAGCGAGGCAATACCCCCAAGGCTATGCCGCCGGACGAGTCACGCAACGTCATCCCCGGGCGAGCGGCACCGGACCGGGGCGTTCGCCCGCCCGCGCACCCGCGGGGCGGGTGCGGCGCCTCATCGGACCAGGACCGCCTCGCCGGACCGGGGAACGACCGTCGTCCAGCCCAACTGCCGGTCGATGCGGTCGCGCAGCGCCGAGGCGGCGTCCGGCTCACCGTGCACCAGGTAGGTCGTCTGCGGTGCCGGCGCACCGCGCAGCCATTCCAGGAGCTGCCCGGCGTCGGCGTGTGCCGAGAAGTGCGGGACATCCGCCACCTCGGCGCGTACGGGCACGTACTCACCGAACATCTTCAGCGTGCGGGCGCCGTCGACCAGGTCCCGGGCCCGGGTGCCCTCGGCGGCGAAGCCGACGATCACGACGGCGTTGCGGGGGTCGGGGAGCAGCCGCCGCAGATGGTGCAGGACGCGTCCGCCGGTCGCCATGCCCGCCGACGAGACGATCACGGCGGGGCCCGGCGCGTGGTTGATGTCGATGGATTCCTGGACCGTGCGGGCGGCGAGGAAGGGTTCGGGGCTGAGGACGGAGGGACCGTGTGCGAGGGCTTCCGGGCGCAGCTCGCGTGACCGCGCCCGGATCGCGTCCAGATAGACGTTCAAGGTGGCCAGAGCCATGGGGCTGTCCACGTACACGGGCACCGACGGGGGCAGCGTCCCGTCGTCGCGCAGTCCGGCGAGCTCGTGCAGGACCACCTCGGTGCGGTCGAGCGCGAAGGCGGGAATGACCACGGTGCCGCCGCGGGCGAGCGTGCGGGTCAGTACGCCGGTGAATCGCGCCCGTCCCGCTTCGTCGTCGTGCCGGCGGTTGCCGTACGTCGATTCCATGAGCAGCACGTCCGCACCGGAGAACTGCTCGGCGGGGCGGAGCAGCGGGTGTCCGGGACGGCCGAGGTCGCCGCTGACGGCCAGCGTGTGCCCGTCCTCCAGGATGAGGTCGGCCCACGCCGATCCCAGGATGTGGCCGGCGCCGCGCAGCGTCAGGACGGTGCCGGCGATGATCTCGATCTCACTGTCGATCGGCACCGGATCGAAGTACCGCAACGTGTGGTCGACATCTGCGTCGTCGTACAGCGGCTCGGCGGGACGGTGCTTGGACCAGCCCCGCTCATTGGCGTGCTGTGCCTGCTCCATCTGGAGGCGCGCGCTGTCCCGCAGCACGATTTCCGCGAGCCGGGCCGTGTAGGAACTGGTCAGGACGGGGCCGCGGAAACCCTGGCGGACGAGCCGCGGCAGATAGCCGCAGTGGTCCAGGTGGGCGTGGGTCACCACGACGGCGTGGAGGTCCGCGGCGTCGCAGGGCAGCGGTCGCCAGTTGCGGCGTCGCAGATCGGCGGGGCCCTGGAAGAGCCCGCAGTCGATGAGGACCCGGGCGTGGTCGCTCTCGACCAGGAACTTGCTTCCGGTGACGGTGCCCACGCCGCCGAGGAAGGTCAGGAGCGCCGGTCTGGCCCGTCGGACGGAGGACTTCGTCGGGTGGTTCACCACTGTCTCTTCCACGGTGCCGCCTCCAGTCCCGAGAGTAAGCGCGGTCGATTCTGCCGGCACCCAGGAGCGCGACGAGGTCGTCCGCCGGTCGGGTGCGCTGCCGGGGCGGCCCGCGGGCGCCCGGCGGGTAGCCCGGACGGACCAGCAGGCAGGGCGCGGCCGGGGCGTCGGAGATCTACTGGAGGGGCCACGACGTCGTCGGTCGCCGAACGAGGGGAGCGGTCCGTGTCGCCATCGGATGCCGCTGCCCGTCCGGCGAAGCCCGACCGGATATTCGACCGGGAGGCGGAGTGGGCCGACCTGGTGTCCTTTGTGGGCGATCCGCGCCCCGGGGCCACCCTCGGCCTGGTCTCGGGGCAGCGGCGACAGGGCAAGACCCTTCTGCTGGAAGCCGTGGCCGGGGCCTCCGACGGCTTCTATTTCGACGGGCACGCCGCAGCGGAGGCGGAGACCCTGCACCGCCTCGCCGAGCGCTTCGGGGCGTACACCCGCGCGGCGCGTCCACCGCGCTGGCAGCGCTGGGAGGACGCCGTGGACGCGTTGCTGGCGCTGGGGGACCAGCGTCCGGCTGCCGTGATCATCGACAACTTCCCTGACCTGGTGGGCCCGAGCCCGACGCTGCCGTCCGTCATTCACGGCGCCTACCGCCGTCTGCGACAGGGGCGTCGGCACAACCGGGCCCGGCTGATCCTCAGCGGCGGCACGCCCTCCCTCATGCGCAGGCTCTTCTCCGGCCCGTCGTCCCTGCACCAGCTCGCCTCGCTGGAACTCCTGGTGCAGCCCTTCGACTTCCGCAAGGCGGCGGAGTTCTGGGGCATCCGGTCCCCACGTCTCGCCGTGCAGGTGCATGCCGTCGTGGGCGGCACTCCCGCCTATCGGGGCGACCTGGTGTGTGACGACGCCCCCACCGGCCCCCAGGACTTCGACGCGTGGGTGTGCAGAACGGTCCTCAACCCCCGCGTCCCCCTGTACTGGGAGGCGCGCACCCTGCTGGAGCAGGAGAATCACGCGGACCGGGCGCTGGCACACTCCGCGCTGGTCGCGATCGCGGCCGGCGGCTCCACACCCGGCGCGATCGCCGAACGCATCGGCGCCCAGCTGACCGACGTGTCCCACGTCCTGGCCGTGCTGCGGAACCGTGGGCTGTTGCACGCGGAGCCGGACGCGTTCCGGCCCGCACTGACGCGCTACCGCATCGCCGAGCCGCTGCTGGCCTTCGAGCACGCCGTTGCCTGGCCGCATCGCGCCGCGATGGAGCAGGAGGACGCCACCGACGTGTGGCGACGCGCCCGCGCCACGTTCGACTCCGCCGTGGCCGCGCCCCGCTTCGCCCAGCTCTGCCGGGACTGGGCCACCGCACACGCCGGCCCCGACACCTTCGGAGGGGAGCCCGAAACGGCCGTGCGCGGCGCCGTCTCCGGCCCCACGGGGCACCCCCGGCTCGATGTCGACGTGGCGGTGCGAGGGATCGTCGAGGGCCGGCCCGGCGTCCTGCTCTCGGTCGGCCTCACCCGCTGGAACGAGACGATGGACACCCCCCACCTGGAACGGCTGCGCCAGACGCTGTCCGCCCTCGGTGCCTCCGGCGTAGACGTCAGCGAGGCCGTGCCGGCGTGTTACAGCGGGCTCGGCTTCGGTCCGGAACTACGGGCCGCCGAGGCGAGGGGCGAGGTCCTCCTGATCGATGTCGACAGGCTGTACCACGGCGAGTGACCGCAGGCCACCCGGCCCGGTCCGCGCCGGCACCGTACGTCCCCCGGGAGCCCGGCACACGGCCGCGACGTGCGCGGGGCGCGGGACGTGCCGGCGCTTTCGTGCTGCCGGGCGCGGGAATAGCGTTGACCGTGGAGGAAAGGCGCCGCCGCGGCCCGCGCCGCCCGTCCTCGCGGAAACAGCCTCGTGGAGGGATGCCTGCACCGAGGAGCCAGCGATGATCACACGAGTCCGCCTGCCGGGCCGGCATCCGACGCGGTCGGCCAAACCGGGGCCACCACGAGAACCGCCCCAGCCCCCGACCTCGCCCCGGGCCCCCACCTGGCGGCCGTGGCTGCTCCCCATCGCCCTGGTGGTCATGTTCCTCGTCCTGCTGATGCGCTTGCAGTCCTCGTCGGGGACGTCGTTGTCGTACAGCCACTTCCTCGGCAAGGTGGACGCGGGCCAGGTCAAAACGGTCGACATCAACGAGAAGGGGTCCGTCGACGGAACCCTGAAGGACGGACGGAAGTTCACCACCCAGCTCCCCACCGCGCTGGACAACAGCAGCCTCGAACGACAGCTGCGGTCCGAGAAGGTGGACATCACCGCCTCCGCCAGCGGTGGCAGCGGGCTGGGGACGCTGCTGGCATTCCTCCTGCCGCTGGTGCTCCTGGGGGCGCTGTTCCTGTGGACCGGACGACAGGCGGCCCGTTCGCTGTCCGGGGGACTGAGCGGTATCGGACGGTCCCGGGCCAAGATCATCGAGACCGAGCGGCCGACCACCTGCTTCGCCGACGTGGCCGGGTACGAGGGCGTCAAACAGGAGATCAGCGAGGTCGTCGACTTCCTGCGGCACCCCGAGCGGTACGCGGTGGCCGGCGCCAAGGGGCCCCGCGGGGTGCTCATGGTCGGACCTCCGGGCACCGGCAAGACGTTGCTCGCCCGTGCCGTCGCCGGCGAGGCCGAGGTCCCGTTCCTGTCCGTGACCGGGTCGGCGTTCGTGGAGATGTTCGTCGGGGTCGGCGCCTCCCGGGTCCGCGACCTCTTCGCCGACGCACGCAAGCGTGCCCCGTCGATCGTCTTCATCGACGAGATCGACGCCGTCGGCAGTCGCCGAGGAGGGGCCCGCCTGGGAGGCAACGACGAGCGTGAGCAGACCCTCAACCAACTCCTGGCCGAGATGGACGGCTTCGACCAGGGCAGCGGCATCGTGGTGCTCGCCGCGACCAACCGGCCCGAGGCCCTCGACACCGCGCTCCTGAGACCCGGACGCTTCGACCGGCATGTGACCGTCCCGCTGCCCAACCAGGCCGAGCGGGCGGCGATCCTCACCGTCCACGCCCACGGCAAGACGCTCGCACCCGACGTCGACTGGGACGTCACCGCGCGGGCCACCCCCGGCTTCTCCGGCGCCGACCTCGCGAACCTCGTCAACGAGGCAGCCATCAACGCGGTCCGTGCGGGCGGCACCGTCATTTCCGCCCAGGACCTGGACACCGCCCGCGACCGGGTCCTGCTCGGCCGGCGGGAGACCTCCAACGCCCTGCTCCCGGAGGAACGCCACGCGGTCGCCGTGCACGAGGCCGGACATGCCCTCGTCGCGGCTCTGTGCGAGCACGCCGACCCGGTCGCGAAGGTGACCATCCTGCCCTCCGGGCCGGCCCTCGGCGCCACCGAGCAGCTCCCCGAGGCCGAACGCCACCTCTACAGCGAGGGCTATCTGAACGACCTGCTGACCGTCCGGCTCGGCGGCCGGGCCGCCGAACTCGTCGCCTTCGGCGAGGGCTCGACCGGCGCCGCCGACGACCTGGCCGGTGCCACCCAGATCGCCGGCCGCATGGTCCGCGATTTCGGCCTGTCCCCCGCCCTCGGCCCGGTCGGCTACGCCGAGGGCGCCCCGCGGCGCCTCGGCCAAGAGGTCCCCGAGGCGGCCCTGCAGCGGCCGTACTCCGAGCACACCCAGCGCGTGGTCGACGAGGAAACCGCCCGCCTCGTCCGGCAGGCCGAGAAACGTGCCGTGGCCCTGCTGCGCGCACACCGCACGGCACTGGAGGCCCTCGCGGAGCGACTGGTCACCCACGAAACCGTCGCCGGCTCCGTGGTCCTCGACGTCCTGCGCGCCGGCCGCGAGGAGGCCGGCACGGCCGAGCCGGCGTGACCCAAGGCTGCCGAGGCGACTGACAGGCCATCAGAAAGCATCCATGGGCGGCCACTCCGTCATTACCTGTGGCGTAATCGCACTCCGCGCCGTTGCCCGGCAGGCTGAGGGCAGCGGTTCACGGGGCGGCGCACTCCGCCCCGTGGGCCGGTCAGTGCCAGGCGTTTCGTTGACGGAGATGTGGAAGAGAAGGAGCGGGTCATGGGACAGGACGAGCGGTATGTGGCGGCGGTGGAGCGGTACTTCGCGGCGTGGAACGCGGGGACGGACGAGGCGATCGCGAAGGCCGTAGCGGTGGCGTTCGACGAGGGAGCCACCTACACCGACCCGCTGGTGGATGTCGCGGGGCACGAGGGGCTGGCGGCCGTGATCGCCGGTGCCCAGCAGCAGTTCCCCGGGTTCGCGTTCCGGCAGCTGGGGGACGTGGACGGGCACCACGACGTGGTGCGGTTCGGCTGGGAACTGGTCAGCGCGGCCGACGGGTCGGCGCCGGTCGCCGGGTTCGACGTGGCGCGGCTGGGCGAGGACGGGCGGATCCGGTCCGTGTCCGGGTTTCTCGACCGGGTGCCGGCCGCCGGATAGCCGGAGCGGCGGGCCTCTCCTGAGCCGGGAGAGGCCCGCCATCGGGCCCTGCGGGGCAACTCGGGCCGCTAGCGGAGCCGTTGCTGGAGGTAGGCGGCCGTTTCCGGGTCGGCGGGGAGGAAGGTCTCCAGGGCCAGTTCGGAGACGGTCACGTCCATGGGGGTGTTGAAGGTGGCGATGGTGGAGATGAAGGAGAGCACCGTGCCGCCGTGTTCGATCACCATGGGGAGGGCGAACGGGACATGCGCTGACCCGGTGGTCTGCTCGCCGCTGCCCGGCGGCAGCGGGTAGCCGCTCACCTCGTCGTAGAGCGCGCGCAGCGGCGCCGAGCGCATGAGGGCCAGTTGGCGGTCCATCTGCGCGAGGAGATGGGCGCGCCACTCCGGGTAGTTGCGGATGCGGGGCGCGAGCCCGCCCGGGTGCATGGTGATCCGCATGGCGTTCAGCGGGGGCCGCAGCAGGGCCGGGTCGATGCCCTCCAGCAGCATGGTGATGCCGCGGTTCGCCGCCTGTACGTGGTACATGCCGTCCACGACGAGCGCGGGGAACGGCTCGTAGCCGGTCAGCAGCCGTTCCATGCCGGAGCGCAGGGCGTCCATCGCGGGGTCGTCCAGGGGTGTCTCGGGGAAGGTGGGGGCGTAGCCCGCCGCGATCAGCAGGGCGTTGCGCTCCCGTACGGGGACGTCGAGGTGCTCGGCGAGCCGCAGCACCATCTCCTGGCTGGGGCGGGAGCGCCCGGTCTCGATGAAGCTGATGTGGCGGGACGAGGAGTCGGCGCGCAGCGCCAGTTCCAGCTGGCTGATGCGGCGCCGGTCGCGCCACTCACGCAACAGGGCCCCCACACCCGTGGTCGTCACCGGCTCGGACACGGCAGCGGTCGTCATGGCAGTGACGTTAACCGATGCGCGCCGCGACGTACGATCGAGATGTGGGGTCGCGGCACGCCGAGCGGATACCCGGGACCGGGACGGGTCACGGCACCGGGCAGGCGCCTCCGGGGCTCACCGGTCCACGGCACAGGCGAGAGGTGGAGGCCATGAACGCTCAGGTGGAACCGCTCGACGAGAAGGAGATCGCGGAACGGCTCGCGGAGTTGCCCGGCTGGGCCGCCGAGGAAGGGATGCTGCGGCGCACCTACGCCTTCCACGGGCATCTGCCGGCGGCCGTGATGGTGGTGCACATCGCCCGTATCCAGGAGGAGTTGAACCACCACGCCGATCTGAGCCTGGGGTACAACCGGCTCGGCGTCGCGGTGAACACCCACAGCATCGGCGGCCGGATCACGCATCTCGACTTCGCCCTGGCCCGCCGGATCGAGGAGATCGCCCCGGCCCACGGCGCCCGCTGAGGCGCCGTCGCCGCACGGCGCCGGGGCCCCGCGGCCGGCGGGTACCCGCTCTCAGTCGCCGGAGCGCGGCTTGACCACCCGGCCGGCGCGCGCCAGCTCGACGTTGAACATGGCGCCGGACAGCAGCGACAGATGCGAGAACCACAGCCAGATCAGGAACACCACGGATCCCGCGAGCGAGCCGTAGAGCCGGTTGAAGGTCCCCACGTACGAGGCGTAGAGGGCGAACCCGGCGGACGACACCAGCCACAGCAGGACGGCGACCACCCCGCCGGGGGCGGCCCGTCGCACGCCGCGTGAGCTGGGCGGACCGGAGCGGAACAGCACCATGGCGAGGACCGTGGCCAGGACGAGCAGCAGCGGCCACTTCAGCAGGTTCCAGGTCGCCTCGCCCGCATCGCCGAGACCGACCACCCGCCCCGCCCAGGCCGCGATCGGACCGCTCACCAGCAGCGCCACCGCACTGCTGATCAGCAGCGCCATCAGCAGCAACGCGGTCACCAGGATGCGCGGCGCCTTCCGCCACGGCGGCCGGTCGTCCTTCGTACGGTGCATCGCGTGCAGCGCCCGGCGGAACACCGCCAGGTAGCTGCACGACGACCACAGCGCGCTGACCAGGGCACCGCCCACCACCACCCAGGCGGCGGTGCGCTGCTGCGCCATGCTCACCAGCGCCCGGTGCACGGTCGGCCCCGACTCGGCGGGCGCGATCGAGCTGATCTGGTTGATCAGTTCCTCGGTGGCCGACGGGTCGGCGAGGCCGATGAGCGAGACCGTGACGATCAGCGACGGCAGCAGCGCCAGCACCGAGTAGTACGTCAGGCTGGCGGCCCAGTCCGTCACATCGTCGTGCCACACGGACAGCGGCGTACGGCGCAGCGCGGTGCGGCACTGGGCCCAGGTGGGCCGGCCGGGCGGTTTCCGCGGTCCCGCCGCGCCGAGCGCGCGGTCCAGCAGCGTCCGGTCCATCCCACGACGCATACCGCTGTCGCCCATGTCCTGTCCGTCCTCTCCCTGGTTACGTCCTGCATCATCCCCGACGCCGTGGCTCTCCGGGCCCGGCGAGGGCCGGGACGACGGCCGGACGTACGTCCACCGCCGCCGCGGGACTACTCCTGCCCGCGCGCCCGCTTGAACCGCAGCAGCCCCTCAGAAAGGTCCACCACGGGTTCCGGATAGTCGCCGGCGGCCCGCCCGGGGCCGGTCAGCAGCCAGGGCCGGTGCACCGCCGCACCCTCGACACCGGCCAACTCCGGCACCCAGCGGCGTACGTAGGCACCCTCCGGGTCGAACCGCCGGGCCTGCACCAGCGGGTTCAGTACCCGGTTGGGCCGGGTGTCGGTGCCGGTGCCCGCCATCCACTGCCAGTTGAGCTGGTTGTTCGCCACATCGCCGTCCACCAGCAGGTCCAGGAAGTGCCGCGCGCCGACCCGCCAGTCCACGTACAGCGTCTTGGTCAGGAAGCTCGCCACCAGCATCCGGGCCCGGTTGTGCATCCAGCCCTCGTGCAGCAGCTGCCGCATCCCCGCGTCGACCACCGGGTAGCCGGTGCGGCCCTCCTTCCAGGCCGTCACCTC
This sequence comes from Streptomyces lydicus, assembly GCF_001729485.1. Lineage (GTDB taxonomy): Bacteria > Actinomycetota > Actinomycetes > Streptomycetales > Streptomycetaceae > Streptomyces > Streptomyces lydicus_D. The sequence continues at coordinate 5,536,733 of NZ_CP017157.1, read as the reverse complement.
GGCCTCGTCGTACCGCCAGCGGTCGTGCCTGGCGCGGTAGTCCGCGTGCGCCGCGTCGTGGCGGGCGGCCAGCACCTGGTGGTGGAAGTCCCGCCAGGCCAGCTGCCGTACGAAAGCCTCGGCGCCGGCGCCGCCGTGCCCGGTCGCCTTGTGCACCACCTCCACCGGGGAGAGGCAGCCGAAGTGCAGATACGGCGACAGCCGCGAGGTGGCATCGCCGGCCAGATCGTCCTGGCCGTCCTGATAGCCGGCCAGCCCGGAGCGCTGCCAGTTCCCGAACCGGCGGCGTCCGGCGGGCTCGCCGCCCTCGGGGAGGGCCGGCGACGGGGTGCCGTCCGGGCACAGGTCGCGCGCCGAGGGGAGGGTGCCGGAACGCACCGCGTCCGGGACGGGAACGGACCGCGGCGCGGCCAGCACGGCGCGCACGCCCTCGGCCTGCCAGCGCCGGAAGTACGGGGTGAACACCGCGAAGTGGTCCCGTCCCGGCCCGGAGGGCAGTACCGCACCGGGCGGCACCGCCGTGATCACCGCGTCGTGCACGACCAGCGTCCGCCCGTCCTCGGCCAGTCCGTCGGCCAGCCGCCGCTCCCTGCGCAGCGCGTAGCCGCTCACCCCGGCCGCGAGATGCACCTCCCCGGCGCCAGCCTCGGCGGCGAGCCGGCGGGTCTCGGCGACCACATCCCCCGTACGGATGACCAGCCGGCCGCCGCGTTCCCGCAGCCCCGCGTCGAGAGCGGCCAGCGAGCCGGCCAGGAAGGCGGCCCGGTTGGGAGCCATGAATCCCGCGTCGGCGACGCCCCGGTCGACGACGAACAGGGGCACCACCCGCCGCGCGGAGCGCAGCGCGGCACGCAGCACCGGCTGGTCGTGGACCCGGAGGTCGGAACTGAACAGACACACCGCTACATCCATGGGCATACGTCTACACCGAAGACCCGTCTCCCGGCCGCCACGCAGGTGGCCGGTGCGCGGCGCCGGCCACCGGCCCGGCCCTCAGGCGAACGGCAGGCCCTGCCACGGCGAGGACGGGTCCTGGGTGAGGACCCGGTGGAGGTGCAGGGCCTCCGCGTACTGCGGTCCGAACCAGCCGTTGTCGAAGGCCAGCACCCGGCCCAGCGCGTAACCCGCGGCGTACTCCTGCCACGAGCCGTACGTCTCCCGGGCCCGCGCGCCGACCTGCGCGACCGCCTGTTCGGCCTGCTGCGGCGCGCACAGGCGGGCGCCCAGGCCCCAGCGGACGAGCGCCACGGCGTGCGCGAGGTCCAGTGCGCGCAGCGAGACCACCCGGCCGTCGGCCGGCAGCAGTCCGTCCGCGCGGAACCGCTCCTCGTAGGAGGTCACCAGAGCCGGGAGGTCAGGGGTGGCCGCGGTGGCGTCGCCGTCCTCCCCGGCGGACCGCTCCCGCGCCCGGGCGCGCAGTGCCGCCTCGGTGCCGGCCGGCACGAACTGCCCGCCGAGCAGCTGGTCCAGCCGCTGCTGCCAGCCGGCGTGGTCGGTCACCGACCACTGCTCGTGCAGCGTCCGGGCGTCGGCGGCATGGTCGAGGAAGACGGTGCCGAGCTCGTTCCACGGCACGCTGTGGTGCACCGCGAGCGGGGCACCGCACGCCAGCCCCTGCGCGAGCGTGCCGTGCAGCGGGCCGCCGAAGTGGGTGACCAGCAGTCCACCGGGGCGCACGCCCATTTGGGCGCGGGCCCGCTGCCAGCCGGCCCGCTGTACGGGGGACGCGGCGAGATACGCGGCGCCCGGCGTCCCGGGGTTGACCGCGAGCCGCCACCGGTCGTTCGGCCAGTCCTCCGCGAGCTCCGCCAGCGAGACCCGGTCGAAGAACTGCTGCGGCTGCCAGGGCGGCAGCATGCCCCGGGTCAGGACGGGGATGCAGGTGCCGCCCACCACCGGGTCGTCGTAGACCGGCAGCGGGTCCTGGCCCGGCTGCGGCGCCGCGAGATACAGGTCCTCACCCGCTATCGCCGCGACCTGTCCGTCCCGGTCACCACGCGCCGTCGCTTCGCACAGCCGCCGCTCGGTGTCCGTCGGCGGCATCCATCCCGGAGTAGCCACAGGTCAAGACCCTATGGCCACCGCGGCGGCAGCATTCGGGTGGGGGGCGCCGGCCCGCGACGGACGCCCCGCCGCGCCGTGGCGCGACGGGGCGTGCGGGAAACTCAGCCCTGCAGCGGCTTGGGGTTGATGACGGCGAAGGTGGCGCCCTGCGGGTCGGTCACCACGGCCATCCGGCCGGCCATCATGTCGAACGGCTGCTGGAGCGCCGCCCCGCCGGCCGCGGTCACCTTCGCGACGGTCTCGTCGGTGTCCGCCACGGCGAAGTACGCGAGCCAGTGCGACGGCGTGTCCGGCGGCATCTGCTCGGACATCGGCTGCATGCCGCCCACCGGGCGGTCGTTCACCTTGAGCGCGTAGTAGTTGTCGGCGCCTTCGATCGGGGCGCTCTCGATACCGAGGGCGGCTTTGTAGAAGGCGGCGCCGGCGGAGGGTTCGGTGGTGTTGAGCTCGTTCCAGATCAGCGCGCCGGGCTCGTTGACGATGCCGGCGCCGGGGAAGTCCACGGCCTGCCAGATCCCGAAGACCGCTCCGGTGGGGTCGCCGGCGATGCACATCCGGCCGAGCGTCATCACGTCCATGACGGGCATCAGGATCGTGCCGCCGGCGCTGCTCACCGCCTGGGCGGCGGCGTCCGCGTCGTGCGCGGCCAGATAGGTGGTCCAGACGGTCGGCGGCGGGGGCTGGCCGCCCATCGCCATCGCGGCCATGATGCCGGCCACCGGCTTGCCGTTCAGCAGGCACACGGCGTAGCCGCCGGTCTCGGGCGGCCCGATCTCTCCGGTCCATCCGAAGACCTGGGAGTAGAAGTCGATGGCGGCTTGCTGGTCGGGGGCCGCGAGATCGACCCAGCAGGGGGTCCCGGGCTGATAGGCGGCGGTGACTTCAGGCATCGTGGCCTCCTCGACGGGGGCGCCTCCCGCGCCGTGGCGGCACGGAGGGACAGGGCAGAGCGAGGCGCCGGTCCCCGGGGCGCACCCGGGGACCGCACCGCGCTCACCCTCCACATTTGCCGCGCTCGGCCCGGCCCGCCACTCGGGCCGGGCCCCGGCCCCGCGCCACGGCGCCGTCCGTACCGCCGGACGGCGCCGTGCCCGTGCAGCCGGTCAGACCACGTCGAACGTGGCCGGGTCCGGGCCGAGGCGCTTGCCGGCGTCCAGGCCGGCGAGCGCGGCGAGGTCGTCGGCGTCCAGCTCGAAGCCGAAGACGTCGATGTTCTCGGCGATCCGCGAGGGGGTGACGGACTTCGGGATGACGACGTTGCCGATCTGGAGGTGCCAGCGCAGCACCACCTGGGCCGCGGTCCTGCCGTGCTTGGCGGCGAGCCGGCCGATCGTCGGGTCCTCCAGGAGGCCCTTGCCCTGGCCCAGCGGCGACCAGGCTTCGGTGGCGATGCCGTGCCGGGCGTGGAAGTCCCGGGACTCGGCCTGCTGGAACTGCGGGTGCAGCTCGATCTGGTTGACGGCCGGCACCACGGACGTCTCGGCCAGCAGCCGCTCCAGGTGGGCGGGCTGGAAGTTCGACACGCCGATCGCCTTGGCGCGACCCTCGGCCTGGATCTTTTCGAACGCCTTGTACGTCGCGACGTAGTTGTCCCGCGACGGCAGCGGCCAGTGGATCAGGTAGAGGTCCACGTACTCCAGGCCGAGCTTGCCGAGCGAGGTGTCGAAGGCGCGCAGCGTGGCGTCGTAGCCCTGCTCGGAGTTCCACAGCTTGGTCGTGACGAACAGCTCTTCGCGGGGGATGCCGGAAGCGGCGAGCGCCTTGCCGGTGCCCTCTTCGTTGCCGTAGATCGCCGCGGTGTCGATGCTGCGGTAGCCGGTTTCCAGCGCCTGTCCGACGGAGGTGAACGCCTCGTCGTCGGGGATCTGCCAGACGCCGAAGCCGAGCTGCGGCATGACGGTGCCGTTGTTGAGCGTGATGGCGGGAACCTTGCTCACGGGGGAATCGGTCCTTACGTCGACGTTCGTGTTCCGACTCGTTCAACGATCATCTGCTGCCCCGCATTCCCGCGTCCGCCGGAAGCCAGTTCGCACAGAGTGAACGCCCCGGCCGTGAGGACGACGAGCCCGGCGCACAGATCCAGCGCGCCGACCAGCCCCGGCAGCCCGCCGGACAGCGCGGCGCCACCGGGGGAGAGACCGTCGGCCACCGCGTTGCCCAGCCACAGGCAGCCACCGCAGGCGAAGGCGGAGGCGCTGCCAACCCACGCCGCGGCGAGCGGCACCCGCACCCGCAGCCGGGGCCGCAGCCGGGGGAGCACCAGCAGGAGCAGTCCGCCGGCGCCGACGAGCGAGAGCAGGCCCTGGGACCAGTCCGACGCGGCGCTGAAGAAGGTGCCGGCGGCCGTCCCCGCCGCGGCCCTGCCCGTTTTCGCGCCCGCGCCCCACAGGACCTGCACCGTGCCCGCCGCCGCCAGCACCAGCGCGGCGGGGACCAGGAAGATCCGCTGCAGGGCCCGGGTCCCGGTGTCCGGAAGGGCGCCCAGCGGGGCGCGCAGCAGCCCGCCCCAGCGCCGGTGCGCATAGAGGACGAACGCGCCGAGCAGGGTGACGCCCTCGACGAGGAAACCGCCGTAGACGACGCCGAACACCCAGGGCGCGAGGAAGTCCCCGGCAGCCAGCGGGTTGGCGGCGCCGGTGAGCAGCCCGGCGGCGGTGCCGCCCACGAGGCCCGTCAGCAGCGGGATCAGCAGTCCGGACGCCATCCACAGCGGAAACGCCAGCAGCCAGGCGGGGGTGCGCAGACCGGCCGGCCGGGTGAGGGTGTGGGCCACCGCCGCGGCGACGGCGTCGAGGAGGAAGGTGAAGGCGTTGGCCGCCACCCATACGGGGCGGCTGACGCGGTGGGTGTCGACCACTCCGAGGTCGAAGCCCAGCGTCCAGAGGAGTTTGAGCGCGAGGTACGGGACGCAGGCGAGCACGGCGGTGCGGCCGAGCAGCGTGCGGCGGCGGGATTCCATGTCCCGCAGCCTCGCGGGCGCCGGCGGGCCGGACGTCCGGCCCAGGGGCGATCCGCCTCCGCCGTACGGGGGAGGCGGCCGTGCGGGCGGCGCGCGCCGGTGCCGCCCCGCCTCACCCCTGGTACAGCGCGTCCACCTCCACCGAGTACGCCGTCTCGATCGCCTTGCGCTTCAGCTTCAGCGACGGGGTCAGCAGCCCGTGCTCCTCGCTGAACTGGTTGGCCAGTATCCGGAACGTACGGATCGACTCGGCCTGGGAGACCAGGGTGTTGGCGGCGACGACGGCCCGCCGGATCTCGGTCTCCAGATCCGGGTCGCGGACCAGGTCCGTCGGTGGCATCTCCGGCTTGCCGCGCATGGCCAGCCAGTGGGCGACCGCCTCGGGGTCCAGCGTCACCAGGGCGGCGATGAACGGCCGGTCGTTGCCGACGACGATGCACTGGGCGACCAGCGGATGCGCCCGCACCCGCTCCTCCAGGCCCACCGGCGAGACCGTCTTGCCGCCGGAGGTGACCAGGATTTCCTTCTTGCGGCCGGTGATCGTCAGATAGCCGTCCTCGTCCAGGGCCCCCAGGTCACCGGTGGAGAACCAGCCGTCGTGCAGCACGGCGTCGGTCGCCTTGCGGTCGTTGTGGTAGCCCTGGAAGACCTGGCCTCCGTAGAGCCAGATCTCGCCGTCCTCCGCGATGTGCACCGTGGTGCCGGGGATGGGGGTGCCGACGGTGCCGAAGCGGGTCCGCTCGGGCGGGTTGGCGGTGGCGGCCGCGGTGCTCTCCGTCAGGCCGTAGCCCTCGAAGATCCGCACGCCGGCGCCGGCGAAGAACAGCCCGAGCCGGCGCTCCATGGCCGAGCCGCCGGACATCGCGTACCGCATCCGGCCGCCCATCGCGGTACGGACCTTGCTGTAGACCAGCTTGTCGAAGAGCTGGTGCTGCATCCGCAGTGAGGCGCCGGGGCCGGAGCCGAGGCCGAACGCCTTGTTCTCCTGTGCCTCGGCGTAGCGGCCGGCGATGTCGACCGCCTTGTCGAACGCCGCGAGCTTGCCCTCGGCCTCCGCCTTCCGCCGTGCCGCGGCGAAGACCTTCTCGAAGATGTACGGCACCGCGAGGATGAAGGTGGGCCGGAAGGTCTGCAGATCGGGCAGCAGCGCCCGGGCGGCGAGTTCCGGCTGGTGCCCGAGCTTGACCTGGCCGCGGATCGCGGCGACCTGCACCATCCGCCCGAAGACGTGCGCCAGCGGCAGGAACAGCAGCGTCGCCGCCTCGTCGTTGTGCTTGGAGGTGAACACCGTCTCGTAGCGCATGACGATGTTGTCGGCCTCGGCCATGAAGTTGGCGTGGGTGATCACACAGCCCTTGGGGCGGCCGGTGGTGCCGGAGGTGTAGATGATCGTCGCGGTGGCGTCCGGGGTGACGGCCATGCGGTGCCGGTGCACCACGTCGTCCTCGATGTGCGCACCGGCCGCGGTCAGTTCGGCCACCGGGTCGGCGTCCAGCTGCCACAGCTTGCGCAGTTGCGGAAGCCGGTCGATGACCGAGCCGACGGTCATCGCGTGGTCCTCGTGCTCGACCAGGCACGCCGAGACGCCGGCGTTGTGCAGCATCCAGAAGACCTGCTCGGCCGAGGAGGTCGGATAGAGCGGTACGGACTGGACGCCGATCGACCAGAGCGCGAAGTCGAACAGGGTCCACTCGTAGCGGGTACGGGACATGATGCCGACCCGGTCGCCGAACCGGACGCCCTGGGCGAGCAGTCCCTTCGCCAGCGCGATGACCTCGTCCCGGAACTGTCCGGCGGTGACGTCCTCCCAGTTGCCCGCGTCGTCCTTACGGGCGAGGGCGACGCGATCGGGATCGGCTTCGGCGTGGTCGTAGATGGCATCCGCCAGCCCGCCGACCCGGGGCGCGGTCGCCAAAGGCGGGACGGTGAACTCGCGCAATGACCCAGCTCCTCGTGGTGTTGCTCACAAGGCCGCGACCGTACCCCACAGGGACGACATCCGGCAGGGCGCTACCACGGCGCGAAGCCGCCCCCACGTGAACTGGCCAACCGGAGAAAACGGGCTACTCCGGAGAAGCGCGGACATGATCCAGCCGCTTCGACGCCGTACGATCACGACGCCGGGACCATATCTGCACCAAATCTCTGCACATGACACCGGTTCTCGTGCCGACCGGCCGGTCCGCCCGGAAAAGCCCCCCGCGGCTACGGGAGCTGCAGTCTGTCGCCGCCCGCGAGGATCGCGTCGGCCAGCGCCTCCGCCGCGCCCCGCGCCACGCGGTCCCGGTCCCCTTGCAGAAGAGCGAAATCCACCCCGCCCAGTTCCGGCAGTCCGGCCCGCGCCGGAACTTGGACCAGACCTGGCGGGATCATGCCCTTCGCATGTGCCATGACGCCCAGACCTGCCCGAGTTGCGGCGATCAGTCCGTTCAGGCTGCCGCTGGTGCATGCGATGCGCCACTGCCGGCCCTGGCTCTCCAGCGCCTCCAGCGCGCGGGCCCGGGTCACCGCCGGCGGCGGGTACACCACCAGCGGGACCGGCCGCTCGGGGTCCAGCCGGAGCCGCCCGGTGCCCACCCACACCAGCCGGTCCCGCCACACCAGCCGGCCGCGCGGGTCCTCCGGACGCCGTTTGGCAAGGACGAGATCGAGCCGTCCGGCCGCCAGCAGTTCGTGCAGGGTTCCGGACAGCTCGACGGTCAGCTCCAGATCGACCTCGGGGTGCTCCCGGCGGAACTCCTCCAGCACCTCCGGCATCCGGGTCAGCACGAAGTCCTCCGAGGCGCCGAAGCGGAGCCGGCCGCGCAGCCGGGTGCCCGTGAAGAAGCTCGCGGCCCGCTCGTTCGCCTCCAGGATCGTCCGGGCGAAGCCGAGCATGGCCTCGCCGTCCTCGGTCAGCTGCACACCGTGGGTGTCCCGGGCGAACAGCCGCCGCCCGGCGGCCTCCTCCAGCTTCCGTACGTGCTGGCTGACCGTCGACTGACGCAGCCCGAGCCGGTGCGCGGCCTGCGTGAAGCTCAGTGTCTGGGCCACCGCGAGAAAGGTGCGCAGCTGCGCGGGCTCGAACATGACCCCTCCGGCTCATCGCGATTCATGATGACAGTGACCACGGTAAGCGGGGTTCCCGATCGCCGTCGGGCCCGGCACCCTGGAGTGGGCGCCGTCCAGGCCACTGCCCGAGAGCCCGCCGACCGAAGAGAGACCATGCACCGCCCGTCGTTCAAGCTGCCCTCCTGGCTTCCCGTGGACGGTTACCTCCTCGCGCTCGCGGGGACCGTCGCGCTGGCCGCCCTGCTGCCCGTCCGCGGACCGGCCGCCGCGGTCGCCGGCGGCGCCTCCACCGGCGCCGTGGCGCTGCTCTTCTTCCTCTACGGCGCGCGGCTCTCCACCCGCGAGGCGCTCGACGGCCTGCGCCACTGGAGGCTGCACCTCACCGTGCTGGCCTGCACCTTCGCCGTCTTCCCGGTGCTCGGGCTGGCCGCCCGCGCGCTGGTCCCGTACGTCCTGCCGCCGACCCTCTACACCGGGCTGCTGTTCCTGTGCCTGGTGCCGTCCACGGTCCAGTCCTCGATCGCCTTCACCTCGATCGCCCGCGGCAATGTCGCGGCGGCCATCTGCGCCGGCTCGTTCTCCAGCATCGTCGGCATCGTGGTCACCCCGCTGCTGGCCGGGCTCGTGCTGCACGGGGACGGCAGCGGCTTCTCGGCCGGCTCGCTGGTCCCGATCGTCTGCCAGCTGCTGCTGCCGTTCCTGGCCGGGCAGGTGCTGCGGCGCTGGATCGGCCCCTTCCTCACCCGGAACAAGAAGGTGCTGGGGTACGTCGACCGCGGGTCGATCCTGCTCGTCGTCCACACCGCCTTCAGCGCCGGCATGGTCCAGGGCATCTGGCACCAGGTGTCGCTGCTGCGGCTGCTGTGCCTGCTGGGGGTGGAGGCGGTCCTGCTCGCGGTGATGCTGACGACCACCTCCTACGGGGCGCGGAAGCTCGGGTTCCGCCGCGGGGACCGCATCGCCATCACCTTCGCCGGCTCCAAGAAGAGCCTGGCCGCCGGGCTCCCCATGGCCAGCGTCCTCTTCGGCGCGCAGGCCGGGCTCATGGTGCTGCCGCTGATGCTGTTCCACCAGATGCAGTTGATGGTGTGCGCGGTCCTGGCGAAGCGGTTCGCGGCCCGCGCCGAGCCGCGGCGGGAGGGCGCCCCCGCCGCGGCCGGCGATGCGTCCTACCGGGCCGGCCCGCTCACCCGGTCCAGCGGCAGCGCCAGCACCACCGGCGCCCGCACCGAGGCGTCCCCGGCCCGTACCGCGGACAGCTCCGCGTCGGTCAGCGCGCGCCGGTAGACCCGTACGTCGTCGAGCGCCCCGGTGAACTGCGCGCGGCTGTCCGGACGTTGGCCGAGGTGCACACCGAAGACCGAGCCGCGGCTGACCGATCCCGGGACGTCGGCCACGGTGGTCCCGGCGCCGTCCACGGTCAGCTCCAGCCGCCCGCCGGTACGTCGCAGCGCGAGGTGGTGCCATGCCCCGTCGTTGTACGCGCCGTTGGTCCCCGCCTGGGCGGTGGCGGCGGGCCGGGCGCCGTCGACCGCGGTGAGGCGGGCGATGATCCGGTTGTTCCTCGGGTCGCCCTCCAACGCGACCTGCGGGGAGCGGGTGCCCACCCCGCCCATCCACAGCAGCGGCGCCTCCCCGCTCCGGGCGGTGTAGCGGAACCACAGGCTGCAGGTGAAGTCGTGGCTGCCCAGGGGGAGCGAGCCGCGGAACGGCAGGCGTACCGCGTCGTCCTTGCCGTCGAAGGAGAGCGCCTTGCCGAACCGGCCGTCGGTGGGGCTCGCGCCGCCGAGGACGAGGGCCGGCCGGGCGCCGGGCGCGAGGTCACGGGTCGTGGGGTCCGGGGCGCGGCGCGGGCCGAGCCATTCCTCGGTGAAGCGGACGAACCGGATCTCGTCCCGGGCGTCGACCGCGCCGCCCTCGTACATCAGGCCGGTGACCTCGGGGGAGACGGCGACCAGGTCGGAGTAACCGGACCAGTCGGTGGTGACCCGGGCGCCCCGGTCGACGCCCTCCCAGGTGCGGCCCTCGTCCCAGGAGGAGCGGACGGTCATGGTGCGGCGCCGGTCGGGGTCGGCGGGCGCGGCGAACAGGGTGCGGCTGTGCCCGCCGGCGGCGGACGTATGCGGCAGGCGCAGCGCCGAGCCCTGCACCATCGGTGCGTAGAGGTCGGGGACGGCGCGGAACGGCGCGGCGAAGGAGTTGCCGCCGTCGCGGCTGACCGCGACCGTGCGGTGGCCCAGGTCGGTGCCGTCCTGTTCGCGGCCGTTGACGTAGATCGAGCCGTCGGAGCGCTCCAGGAGCGTCATCTCCGACGGCTTCTGGCGGAAGGTCCCGTCAGCGGCGATGGGCCAGGTGTCCAGCGCGCCGACCTTCCAGGTGGCGCCGCCGTCGTCGCTGTGGACCAGGGCGGCGTGGTTGGCGGTGACCCGGTTGTCCGCGTAGCTCTCGGCGTTGATGCCGAGGACCAGCCGGCCGGCGTGCCGTCCCCGGGTGAGCTGGATGCCGTGCACGGGGCCGGTGGCGTACCAGGAATTCCACTGCGGGGGACGGATGGTGGGGGTCAGGTCCCGGGGCGGGGACCAGGTCGCGCCGTCGTCGTCGCTGTACTGGAGGTGCGGGGTCCGGTCGCAGGGGACGTCGCAGCTGAGTCCGTCGGTGCGGCCCTTGTTGTAGGTCTCGGCGAGGAGGATCCGGCCGGTGCGGCGGTCGACGACGGGTGCGGGGTTGCCGTGGGTGTCGCCGTCGCCGTGGTTGACGACCTGGAGCGGGCCCCAGGTGCGGCCGCCGTCGGTGGAGCGCTTGACCACCAGGTCGATGTCGCCGGAGTCGCCGCAGTCGTGCCGCCGGCCCTCGGCGAAGGCCAGCAGGGTGCCGCGCGCGGACTTGACGACGGCCGGTATACGGAAGCAGAAGTAGCCCTTCTCCTGGGCGGCTTTGAAGAGGACCTGCTGCTCGAAGCCGCCGGCGGGGGGTGGGGCGGTGGCGGCGGGATCGCCCGGCGGCCCGTCAGGCACGGCATGTGCGGGGCCGGTCGGCACCAGGGTGAGGACGGCGGCGGTGAGCGCGGCGAGCAGCGCGGACCCGCGGCGGCGCCGGGGCCCGTGAGGTCTTCCGTGGGGGCTGGGGTGTACGCGGAGAACTGACGTCATGGTCCGGCCTGCCCTTCGAGGGATCGGCGGTCGGGTCATCAGGACATCCAACGTCCTATGTGCATCCCTGACGGAAGCTACTGCCGCGTGCGGAGCGCGACAAGGAGCCTGCGTCGGTTCTCCGTGCGGCAGCCGGAATTCACTCTCCCGGCCCGCAGGCACTGCGCCGGGTGCGGCGGGTGTGCGGTACGGGCCGGGTGGGAGGGATGTGCCCGGGGGCCGGGACGTACGGCCGGTGCGGCCGGCCCGGCAGGCGTCCCGCGGGCGTCACGGCCGCAGTACCACCTTGCCGAGATTGGCCCGCGCCTCGATGATCTCGTGTGCCTTCGCGGCCTCCGCCAGCGGGAGTTCGGCATGGACGGCGGCCCGCAGCCGACCGGTTCCGGCCAGTTCCCACAGCTGCGCGCGGTGCTGCTCGTAGCGCTCCCGGTGGACGGTGGTGAACCGGCGCATCGTCAGGCCGGTGACGGTCTTGGAGCCCGCCAGCAGTTCGTACGCCGGGACCGTGCCGCCACCGGAGTTGAAGAAGATCAGCCGTCCGCCCTCCGCCGTGGCGGCCAGCGCGCGCGGCAGCAGCTCGCCGCCGACGCCGTCCAGCACGATGTCGGCCGGCTCGCCCCAGGAGTCCTGGTCGTAGGTCACCACCTCGTCGGCGCCGAGCCCGTACAGGAACTCCGCCTTGGCGGCGGAGCCGACGGCGGCCACCACCCGCGGCACCCCCTGGAGCTTGGCCAGTTGGACGGCGAGATGCCCGGTGGCGCTGGCCGCGCCGGTGATCAGTACGGACTCGCCGTCCTGCGGTGCGGCGGTGCTCAGCGCGGCGAGCGCGACCTGGCCGCTGCGCACCAGCGCCACCGCTTCCACCGCGCTCGCGCCGTCCGGTATGTGAGAGGCCAGGAAGGCGGGGGCCAGGGCGAGTTCGGCGTAGGAGCCGGTGAGGGTGAGCGAGGTGACGCGGTCACCGACGGCGAAGCCGGTGACCTCGGGGCCGACGGCGACGACCGTTCCGGCGATCTCCCCGCCGGGCATCGCGGGCAGCGGGTCGCCGCCGCCGTTGCCGTCGCCGCGGGTCCGGCGCACGCAGGGGAGGGTGACCCCGATCGCCTCGGTACGCACCAGGAGTTCACCGGTGCCGGGCACCGGCGGCTCGGCGGCCTCCTCGACGCGCAGGACTTCGGGACCGCCGTAGGCATGGAATCGGACACGGCGCACGGGCCGGCACCTCCGTGGGGAGCGGTCGGTGAGCGCCGACCGGTTTCATTGGGTGCCCCAATGATAAGCCCATACCGTTGGGGAAGCCAATGGTTTTTCGGAACTTTCGTTGGGGGAGCCAATGGTTCCTCGCTAGGGTGGACCCATGGCCGACACCCCGTACGCCCCCAGCCGCATCCGCGCGCTCCCCAGCTGGCTGCTGGGCCGCGCCGCCGCCCGCGGCCACCGCCTCGTCGCCGACGCCCTGGCCACCGAGGGCATGCGGATGATGCACCACGCCGTGCTGTCGGCGGTCGCCGACCTCGGCCCGGTCTCCCAGGCGGAGCTCGGCCGGACCCTCGGCATCGACCCCAAGGACATGGTGGCGATCGTCAACGACCTGCAGAAGGACGGGCTGGTCACCCGCGCCCCCGACCCCACGGACCGGCGCAAGAACGCCGTCGAGATCTCCGCCGACGGCAGTCGGCGACTGCGCCGCACCCAGCAGCTCGGCGACGAGGCCAACGCGGAGCTGACCGCGGCCCTGACGCCCGCCGAGCGCGAGCAGCTGATCGCCCTGCTGACCCGGATCGCGCTGCCGGGACAGTGATCCGGGCGGCAGCGGCGCGGCGGGGTGGGCGGCCGGCCCCGGGGGGCTCAGCCCGTGGTGGCCGTCGCGTGCGGCGTGAGGCGGTGTTCGCCCGCGTAGACGTTCATGGAGGTGCCGCGCAGGAACCCGACCAGGGTCAGCCCGGTCTCCTGGGCCAGGTCCACCGCCAGCGAGGACGGCGCCGAGACCGCGGCCAGCACCGGGATGCCCGCCATCACGGCCTTCTGCGCCAGCTCGAAGGACGCCCGCCCGGAGACCATCAGCACCGCGGACGACAGCGGCAGCCGCCCCTGCTGGAGAGCCCGTCCGACGATCTTGTCGACGGCGTTGTGCCGCCCCACGTCCTCCCGGACGTCCAGCAGCTCCCCCTCCGTGGTGAAGAGCGCCGCGGCGTGCAGCCCCCCGGTCCGTTCGAACACCCGCTGGGCGGACCGCAGCCGGTCGGGGAGGGCGGAGAGCGTCGCGGGCTCGATGCGGACCGGGGTGTCGGGCGAGGTGTCCAGCTGCCAGCGGGCGGTGGTGCGCACCGCGTCCAGGCTGGCCTTGCCGCACAGTCCGCACGACGACGTCGTATAGACGTTGCGCTCCAGGGTGAGGTCCGGGAGCACGACGCCGGGCGCGGTCCTGACGTCCACCACGTTGTAGGTGTTGACCCCGTCCTCCGTGGCGCCCGCGCAGTACAGGATGTTCGCCAGTTCCTCGGCCGCGCCCAGCACGCCCTCGCTGACCAGGAAGCCCGCGGCGAGCGCGAAGTCGTCACCGGGCGTCCGCATCGTGATCGCCAGCGGCTTTCCGTTCAGCCGGATCTCCAGGGGCTCCTCGGCCACGAGGGTGTCCGGCCGGGTGGAGACCGCCCCGTCCCGGATGCGGATCACCCTGCGTCGTTCCGTGACTCGTCCCATGCCTGATCAGTCCCACGTGTCGGATTCAGCGCTGCCGTACATCCCGGGGCCGAAGGCCCCCGATGCGGAGATCGGCGCGGGTCACCCCCGTCGTCCCGCGGAGGTGACCTGCACGCTCTCATTGTCCTGCACGGCCGTGCCGGCGGCCCGGCGGCCCCGCGGACCCGCGGCAGGCGGTGCCGCGTCAGTCGTGCGGCGTGCGGACGCCCTCCTTCAGGGCACGGCCGCCGAACGCTCCCGAGCCGTCGGCGGCGGCCCAGGCGCCCGCCACCCCGGCCTGGTCCAGCGTGCGCCAGTCGGGTGTGTCCTGGACGAGGAACCGGCCCAGCCCCCGCCCCAGTTCGACCATCGTGCGGCCGGTCGCGCCGCGCTCGGTGCCGTAGGTCTCCAGGGCGTCCGGCCGCTCGGGCAGCGCGCGCAGCGCGGCCTCCAGGGCGGCGGCGTCCTGCAGTGCCTTGACCGCGCCGGCGCCGGTGTGCGGGCGGGCCACGGTGGCCGCGTCGCCCGCGAGCAGCAGCCGCCCGGCGGTGTAGCGCGGCGCGGTGAAGTCGTACATCGGCTGGATGAACACCTCGTGGGGCGGGGTCAGCCCGACCAGGCCGCCCCAGTAGGGCGGCAGCAACTCCCCTGCGACATGGGCGAGGCGGGTGTGCAGCGCCTCGGTGAGGGTGCCGGGCGGCAGGCTGGTGGGGGAGTCCAGGTCGAGGCCGGCGCCGGCGGGCGGGGAGGTGTAGAGCACCCAGTTGGCGCGGTGGCCGCCGTGGCCGTCCGGGATGCGGTAGATGATGACGTGGCCACCGGGGAAGACGCCGTAGACGCAGTCCTCCTGCGCCCAGGGGGCGGGCCCGAGGCCAGGGAAGTCGAGCTCCGTCAGCCGCTCGGCGGGAACGGCGCCGCGCCAGGCGAGATAGCCGGCGTAGCGCGGCCGGACGCCGGGGAACGCGGCGTCCCGTACCACCGAGCGATAGCCGTCGGCGCCGATGACCAGGTCGAAGCGGTCCGTGCGGCGGCCGCCGGCGCCGTCGTCCAGATGGAGGCGGGGCCCGTCCGCGGCGTCGCTGACCGCGCGGACCGTCACCCCCTGCCGGAACACGGTGTCCGCCGGCAGCCGCCCGCGTAACTCCCGCCACAGCGGCCCCCAGCAGTACGAGCGGAACGGGAAGGGCAGCGCCGCGATCTGCCGGCCGAGCGGGACGGCGCCGTCGCGGACGTACCAGCGACGGGTGGTCAGCTGCACCCACGGCATGGCCGCGTCCAGGTAGCCGGCGGCGGACAGTTCGGCGTAGCGGTCGTTGTGCACCGCGAGGCCGACGCCGCGGTCGGCGAGGTGTCCCTCGGTGCGTTCGTGGACGGTGATCCGGCCGGCCCCCGCGCGGTGCGCGGCCAGCGCGGTGGCGCAGCCGGCGATGCTGCCGCCGACGACGGCGACCTCGGCCCCTGCGAGCGGAATGCGGTCCGTGCTCATCCGGTGTGGCCCCCTTGTGCGATCCGCGGCCGAGGGTCGGTCGGCCGCCCAACGGCCGTCATTGTCCCAGGGGTTGACGGGCGGTACGGGGTGGTTCGTGAGGTACGTCACCGAGCGGGCCCGTGTGCCGCGGAGCGTGCTCGGTAACCTGTGGACGATAAGCAATCGCTGCCCGCCAGGTTGTGCACGCGTCCGCGGAGGGGGACTTCGATGCTGTCCACAGGGCTGCCGCAGGGTGCCGTGCCGAAGCTCGAACGGCCCGGCCCGCTGCGCGAGCGCGTCTACGAAGCGCTGCTCGAACTGATCACCACCCGTGCGCTGCGGCCCGGCCAGCATCTGGTCGAGAGTGAACTCGCGGGCCATCTCGGGGTCTCCCGGCAGCCGGTACGCGAGGCGTTGCAGCGGCTCAACACCGACGGCTGGGTCGATCTGCGTCCCGCGCAGGGCGCCTTCGTCCACGAGCCGACCGAGGAGGAGGCCGACCAACTGCTGACGGTCCGGGCGCTGCTGGAGGCCGAGGCGGCCCGGCTCGCCGCGGCGCACGCCGACTCCGCGGGCATCGCGGAACTGGAGCTGCTCTGCGCCGAGGGGGAGCGGGCGGTGCGGGACGACGACACGGACGCCGCGGTGGCCGCCGACGCCGCGTTCCACGACCGGGTGATGGAGCTGGCCGGCAACGCGGTGCTGGCGGAGCTGGCCGCGCAGGTCGGGCGGCGGGTGCGCTGGTACCGCACGCCGGTGGCCCGGCAGCGTGGCGAGCAGTCGTGGATCGAGCACCGCGAGTTGACCGCGGCGATAGCCGACCGCGACGAGGCGCGCGCCACCTCCGTGATGCGAGTCCACACCGAGCACACCCGCCGCGCGTTCCACGAGCGGGAGCGCGCGGAGGACTGAGGCCCGGACCGGCCCGCACCACGACCGTCGCCTGCCCCTGCTGCGGTCCGTGCGCCCCCGATGTTCGCCGGCGCGCGCTGACCGTACGCGCCTGTTCCGGCACCCACTTCACGGGCGCGGCGTCAGGAAAACGGGGACGGTCCGGACATGCCGGGCCGGCCGGACGGAGCACCGGAAGCACGGGGCCCGACAGGAGGGATGGACCGGCGGCGGCGTGAGTATGCCCATGAGCCGGGGCCGGGAAACGGCCGCGCGTTCGGGTCCGGGGCCGCAGCGGCCGGGACCGGGACCGGGCCGCCGGCGCGGCCCGCACGAGACAGCCCGGTGGTGGGTTCTGTGGGGGAGCCCGCCACCGGGCGTACGCACCGGAGCGGACGCCGTCGACGCCGGGGCGAACCCGGCGGCTCGCCGTCCACGGCCCAGCGGCCCGCCGGTTACCTCCGGCGGCCGCGGGGCCAGGGGTGTGGTCCGCCGGACGTCCGATCCGCGAGACCGGCCCGGGTCGCCGGGCCCCGGCCGGGTAGTGTGCATCCGATCATCACCGAACGACCACGGATGGCGAGAGGCACATGAGCGAAGGGACAGCACCGGCGGCCGGCGAGGCGGCCTCCGTCGCCGACCAGGCGGCCCGCGAGCGCCTGCTCTACCTGCGCGGCAGCATCGACAACCTCGACGCCGCCCTGGTGCATCTGCTCGCCGAGCGCTTCAAGTGCACCCAGCAGGTCGGCGAGCTCAAGGCCCGGCACAGCCTGCCGCCCGCCGACCCGGCCCGCGAGGCCGCCCAGATCGAGCGGCTGCGCCGGCTCGCCGAGGACGCCCGGCTGGACCCGGCGTTCGCGGAGAAGTTCCTGAACTTCATCATCGACGAGGTGGTCCGCCACCACCGGGCGATCGCCGACCGTACGCAGGAGGAGGCGGGGGAGCAGCCCGCCGGGACGGGCGGGCCGGTAGCGGGCTGAGCGCTACGCACGGACGACGGGGGTGGTGCCGGATCGGCACCACCCCCGTTCCCGTCCCCCGGCGCGCAATTTCCGCTGTCCAGTGGCGCGTTGCCGCGCGATCCGGCCAACCCGCCCACGTCGCACCCGAACTGGCCCCGCGTCAGCCCGGCAACGCACCCACCCGCGTGAGACTCGCCATACCTGGCCCGTGCCCCGTCCCGCGGCGCCCCCGGTACCGCTACCGTCCAGTAGCGGTTCCTCGTTCCCCCGGGAGCCGCCGAGCGCCACCACCCTGCCCCTCCGGCCGTGCACCGAGAGCGGAGACACCGATGGCCACCACCCCGCAGCTCACCCTCAAGCCGGGCACCTCCTGGCCGGACGCCTGGCGGCGCAGCCTGACCGCCGCCCCCGAGGCGTTCCGCGACGGCCAGGCCCTCAACCTCTGGGCCGGCACCTGGCACCCGGACGGCGATCCGCTGCCCGCCACCTCCCCCGTCGACGGCACCCCCGTCGTCGGCCCGCCCCGCCTCGACGCGGAGGCCGCCCGGCACGCCGTACGCGCCTCGCTCGACCAGCACCGCGACTGGCGGCACGTCCCGCTCGGTGAGCGCAAGGCGCGCGTCGACGCCACCCTCGATGCCCTCACAGAACACCGCGACCTGCTCGCCCTGCTCCTCGTCTGGGAGATCGGCAAGCCCTGGAAGCTCGCCCGGGCCGACGTCGACCGCGCCATCGACGGCGTCCGCTGGTACGTCTCCGAGATCGACCGGATGCTCGACCGCCGCGGGCCGCTGCCCGGCCCGGTCAGCAACATCGCCAGCTGGAACTACCCGATGTCGGTGCTCGTCCACGCGATGCTCGTCCAGGCGCTGGCCGGCAACGCGGTGATCGCCAAGACCCCCACCGACGGCGGGCTGGCCTGCCTCACCCTCGCCTGCGCCCTGGCGGCCCGCGAGGGCGTCCCGGCCACCCTCGTCAGCGGCAGCGGCGGCGACCTCTCGCCCGCCCTGGTCCGCTCACCGGAGATCGGCTGCGTGTCCTTCGTCGGCGGCCGGGACACCGGCGCCCGCGTCGCCACCGCCGTCGCCGACCTGGGCAAACGCCACATCCTCGAACAGGAGGGCCTCAACACCTGGGGCATCTGGAACTTCACCGACTGGCCGGCGCTGACCCCCTTGCTGCGCAAGACCTTCGACTACGCCAAGCAGCGGTGCACCGCCTACCCCCGCTTCGTGGTCCAGCGCGACGCCTTCGCCGAGTTCCTCGCCGCGTACCTCCCGGCCGTACGCGGCGTCCGCTTCGGCCACCCCCTGGCCGTCGCGGACCCCGCGGACCCCCTTCCCGAGCTCGACTTCGGTCCCCTGATCAACGCCGCCAAGGCCAAGGAACTCGCCGACCTCACCACCGAGGCGATCTCCCGGGGAGCCGTCCCGCTGCACCGCGGCAGCCTCGCCGACGGCCGCTTCCTCCCCGGCCAGGACACCTCCGCCTACCTTCCCCCGACGACCCTGCTGGCCCCGCCGCCGTCCTCCCCGCTGCACCACGCCGAGCCCTTCGGCCCCGTCGACACCCTCGTCCTCGTCGACACCGAGGCCGAGCTGCTCGCCGCCATGAACGCCAGCAACGGCGCCCTGGTCGCCACCCTCTCCACCGACGACCAGGACACCTACGACCGGCTCGCCCCCCAGATCCGCGCCTTCAAGGTCGGCCACGGCGCCCCCCGCTCCCGCGGCGACCGCGACGAGCTCTTCGGCGGCTTCGGCAACTCCTGGCGCGGCGCCTTCGTCGGCGGTGAGCTCCTGGTCCGCGCGGTGACCCAGGGCCCGCCCGCCGAGCGTCTGCCCGGCAACTTCCCCGACTACCACCTGATGCCCTGACCTGCGCGCCGCCGGGGGCGTGACGCGGCCCCCGGCGGCGCCGCCCGTACCGGCGGCTCGTGCCCACAGATACGCAGGTGAAAGGCACTCCGAAAGCTTGGTATGGTTGTCCATGTCGCCGCGGGGAACGCCCCGCGACGATGACACCTAGTCCGGGTGGCGGAATGGCAGACGCGCTAGCTTGAGGTGCTAGTGCCCTTTATCGGGCGTGGGGGTTCAAGTCCCCCCTCGGACACCACGTACCAACGAGTGCGGATCGGGAGCTTCCCGGTCCGCATTTTTCGTGTGCGGATCGGGCCGCTCGGCCGGTCGCCGGGTGCGAGCGGAGCCGTTCGAAATCTGCCCGATTTGGGGGTTCCATTCCTATATGTGCGGAGTATTCTGTAACTAGACCTGCGGGGCGAGCGAGGGAGTTCGTATCGAAGTGGCCTCAGGTTCAGAGAGCCCTGGTTCTCGCTGAGGACGTGAACGACGGTCGGACTGAGAGGCTGAAAGGTCGGAAGACCGGACGGCGACCCCCAAGCACCTGATCCGGACAATGCCGGCGAAGGGAGCCCACCTCGTAGGTCGTGCATGCCGTAGCGGCCCCGCCCACGGGCGGGGCGCTTCCGTGCCGGGAGGGCGCCCTCAGGAGGCGCCCTTGATCATGTCCGCGCACTTCTCCCCGATCATCATCGTGGTGATGCAGGGGTTCACGGTCGTCAGCAGCGGCATCGCCGAGCCGTCGGCCACCCGCAGGCCGGTGACGCCCTTGACCCGCAGCTGCGGGTCGAGCGGGGCCGTCGGGTCGTCGGGCGCGCCCATCCGGACGGTGCAGGCCGGGTGGTAGACGGTGTTGTGGGTGTCGCGGAGGTAGGCGAACAGCTCGGCGTCGGTGTGCGCGGAGGGACCGGGGGCGAGCTCGGCGCCGGCCCAGGCGGCCATCGGGTCCTGGGAGACGATCTTCCGGGCGAGACGCAGACCGTGGATCATCACGCGGACGTCGTGTTCCTGGGTGAAGTAGCGCGGGTCGACCTTGGGCTTGTCGCGGAAGTCCCGGCTGCGCAGCCGGACCGTGCCGCGGGAGCGGGCGCGGGTGACGTTCGGCGTGAGGCAGAACGCGTTCTCCGAGGTGGGGTAGCCGCGCCGGTAGGTGTTCATGTCGAAGGGCATCGAGCCGTAGTGGAACATCAGGTCCGGCCGGTCGAGGCCCGGCTCGGTGTCGGCGAAGATCCCGATCTCCCACCACTGGGTGGAGGAGGTCACCATCGGCTGTTTCGCCTCCCACATGATCACGCCCTCCGGGTGGTCCTGGAGGTTGGATCCCACGCCGGGGGCGGCGACGAGCGGCTCGATGCCGAGGGCGCTGAGGTGCGCCGCCGGCCCGATGCCGGAGAGCATCAGCAGCTTGGGCGAGTCGATGGCGCCGCAGGAGACGATGACCTCGCGGCGGGCGTTGACGGTACGGGTGCGGATCAGGTCGGGGGTGAGGTAGTCCACGCCCGTGCAGCGCCGCGAGGAGTCGAAGTTCAGGCGCTTGGCCTGGAGTCCGGTCCGTACGTCGAGGTTGCGGCGGTCGCCCATGACGGGGTGCAGATAGGACACCGACGCCGAGGAACGCGTGCCGTCGGGGCGGCAGTTGATCTGGAACCAGTGGGCGCCGCGGACGACGGTTTCGCCGGTGTTGAACGGGGTGGTGGGGATGCCGGCCGCCGCACAGGCTTCGAGCAGGGCGGCGCCGCACGGGTCGCGGGGCGGGACCGTGCGCAGGGTGACCGGACCGCTGCGGCCGTGGTGGTCGCCGGGCGCGTCATTGCTCTCCAGCCGCTGGTAGAGCGGGAAGCAGTCGGCCGCGCTCCAGCCCGTGCAGCCCAGCGCCGCCCACTCGTCGAGGTCCTCGGCCGGTGCCCAGAAGGCGATGCAGGAGTTGTGCGAGGAGCAGCCGCCGAGCACCTTGGCGCGGGCGTGCCGCATGAAGCTGTTGCCCTCCACCTGCGGTTCGATCGGGTAGTCCCAGTCGTAGCCGGACTCCAGCAGTCCCATCCAGCGGTCCAGGCGCAGGACGTTGTCGTCACCGACGTCGGACGGACCGGCCTCCAGGAGGCAGACGGTGACGTCGGGGTCCTCGCTGAGCCGGGCCGCCACGACGGCACCGGCCGTGCCGCCGCCGACCACGATGTAGTCGAACTCGTCCACGGGCGTCTCTCGGGACATCGTGCGGTCTCCAGTCAGGGGGTGCGGGGGGTGGGGGAGTCCGGGGTGTCGTCGTCGCCGGGCCGGACGGCGGCGTGCATGGCGAGCACACCCGTCTTCTTGCGCTGCACGAACCAGTAGTAGGCGAAGCCGCCGAGGCCCACGACACCGATGAACAGGAACGCCCCCCAGCGCAGGTACCAGTGCTGCGGACCGGTCGCGTTGTAGACCGCGGCCCGCGGCCAGGCCAGGTTGACGGACATCCCGATGCCCCAGCAGACGGCGAGGAAGTTCACCGGGAGCCCGAACTTGCCCAGGGAGAACTTGCCCTCCAGCGGGGTCCACCTGCCGCGCAGCCGCTGGACCAGCATCGGCAGGGTCACCGCCAGATAGGCCAGGTAGATCATGATGATCGCGATGCTGGTGATCACCGAGAAGATCTGCGGCTGGTTGACGTTGAGGAACAGGATGCCGACCGCCACCAGACCGATGACGACGGCGGGCAGCACCGGGGTCTGGAAGCGCGGGCTCACCTTGGCCAGCAGCGAGGCGGCCGGCAGGTTGTTGTCCCGGGCCATCGCGAAGGCCAGCCGGATGCCGGCGGTGTGCACCGCCAGTTCGCACACGGTGATCGCGATGACCACGCACCACAGCACGATCAGTCCCACCGTCGAGCCGAGGGTGGCGAGCACCACGTACTGCAGGCCGTCCACGGACAGTTCCTTGGCGTGCAGGTCGGGTACCGCCAGCAGCGCGAAGAGCAGGATCAGACCGCCGATCAGGAACGACGCGATGAGCGCGCGCAGGATCGCCCGGGGGGCGTTGCGGGCCGGGTCCTTGGACTCCTCACCGAGCGACGAGGCGGTGTCGAAGCCGTACATGACGTACGCCGAGGCCAGCGAGGCGGTCAGGAACGCCCCGAAGTAGCCGAGCGACTCGCCCGCGCCCAGGCCGAAGGTGTTCAGGACCGCGCTGGGCCCGCGGGTGATGTGCGCGGCGAGCAGCAGGACCAGGATGACGGCGGCGATCAGCTCGATCGCCACGCCGGCGGAGTTGATCCGGGCCATCAGCTTGACGCCGAAGGCGTTGACCAGGGTGGTGAAGGTGACCAGGACCGTGCCGAGCAGCACCGCGTTGGCGGCCGCCGACTTCCCCGTCCCGTCGCCGATGAACTGGAACCACGACGAGATCTGCGGCAGCGTCACCTGGTACGCCAGCGCCACCGCCGACAGCGACACCATCGACGCGGTCAGCATCATCCAGCCGCCGAGCCATCCGACGTGCGGACCGCCGAGCTGCTTGGCCCAGTTGTAGATCGATCCGGCCACCGGGTAGCGGGCGGCCAGCTCGCAGAAGCACAGGGCCACCATCAGCTGCCCGACGAAGACCATCGGCCAGGACCACCAGTAGGCCGGACCGCCGTGCGCGATGCCGAAGTAGAACAGCTGGAAGGTGCCGGTGAGGATCGAGATGTAGCTGATGCCGGCGGCGAAGGTGTGGAAGTTGCCGAGGGTGCGTTTGAGTTCGGGCTTGTACCCCAGCTCGGCGAGCGAGGCGTCGTCGTGGGACGTGTCGTGGGGGGCAGCCCCGTGTCCGTTGTCCGGACCTGAGGTGCCGGGACCGGTCACTCGAACCACCTCTGCGGCCGCGGCTCCGTATTGCGCCAGATGTGCTTGGCCTCCTGGTACTCCGCCAGCCCGGCGGGGCCCAGCTCCCGCCCGATGCCCGACTGCTTCATCCCGCCCCACTCGGCCTGCGGCACATACGGGTGGAAGTCGTTGATCCACACCGTCCCCGCGCGCAGCCGCCGCGCGACCCGGTGCGCACGCCCGCTGTCCTGCGTCCACACCGCCCCGGCCAGCCCGTACACCGTGTCGTTGGCGAGCGAGACCGCCTCGTCCTCGTCGCGGAACCGCTCGACGGTCAGCACCGGGCCGAACGACTCGTCGCGCACCACCGACATGTCCGGGGTGCACTCGTCCAGCACCGTCGGCAGGTAGTAGAAGCCGTTCGACAGCGACGGGTCGTCGGGCGCCGCGCCGCCGCAGAGCAGCACCGCGCCCTCCTCCAGCCCGGCCGCGACGTACCGCTCGACCTTCGCGCGGTGCGCCGCGGAGATCAGCGGTCCGGTCCGGGCGTGCTCGTCGAACGGCCCGCCGAGCCGGATCCCCTGGGCGCGGGTGACCAGCTCGTCGACGAACGCGTCGTGCAGCTCGTCCTGGACGAGGAGGCGGGCGCCCGCCGAGCAGACCTGGCCCGAGTGCAGGAAGATCGCCATCAGCGCGTAGTCGACGGCGGTGTCGAAATCGGCGTCCGCGAAGACGATGTTCGGGTTCTTGCCGCCCAGTTCCAGCGCGATCTTCTTCACCGTGGGCGCGGCCGCCGCCATGATCCGCCGCCCGGTGAGCAGCCCGCCGGTGAACGACACCATGTCCACCCTGGGGTCCTCGGTCAGCGGCGCGCCGACGTCCTGGCCGGTGCCCAGCACCAGGTTGCCGGCGCCGGCGGGCAGCCCGGCCTCGTCCAGCAGCCGCATCAGATGGATGGCGGTGTGCGGGGTCAGTTCACTGGGCTTCAGGATGAAGGTGTTGCCGGTGACCACCGCGGGGGCGACCTTCCAGGCGGTCTGCAGCAGCGGGTAGTTCCACGGGGTGATCAGCGCGCAGACGCCGACCGGCTCGTGCCGCACCGTGCTGGCCGTCTCCGCGATGCCGGTGTCCACGACCCGGTCGGTGCCGCCGGCCGCGCCCAGATTGCCGAAGTAGCGGAAGCAGGCGGCGATGTCGTCCATGTCGTACTCGCTCTCCACCAGCCGCTTGCCGGTGTCCAGCGATTCCGCCCTGGCCAGCTCGTCCTTGTCGCGCTCCAGCAGCTCGGCGACGCGCAGCACCAGCCGGCCGCGCTCGGCGGCCGGCGTCCCGGGCCAGGGCCCGTCGTCGAAGGCGGTACGGGCCGCGCTGATCGCCGCGGCGGCGTCCTTCGGCCCGCCCTCGTCCACGGTCGCGACCAGGGTGCCGTCCGCGGGGCAGCGGATCTCCCGCACCTGCCCGTTGGCCGCTGCGGTCCACTGACCGCCGATGAACAGCTCCGGCATGGTGGTGCCTCCGGTCTCCGGGCTCGTACGAGGCGGTGGCGACGCGCGCCCGGCCGGCGGCGCACGGCCGCCGGACCACGGTGACGTCACTGCCACCGAGCGTAAGACCGGCACTGCGGGTCCGCACGGTACGAGGGGCCGGGGGAGAGCGGTACGCGGCGCGGGCGGGGCCGATGGGGTGACGGCGGGCGGGGGCGGGAGAATGGGGGGATGTCGTCGAACGAGTCCGCGCCGCAGCCGGCGCACCGGGGCGTACGGGAGCCGGAGCCGTACCCGGTGGCCGATGCCGCCGGCTACCTCGCCGGACGCTGGAGCGTCGAACGCACCGTCCGTGATCTGCGGACCGGCACGCAGGGCGACTTCCGTGGGACCGCCGCATTCCGGCCGGACGCGGCGGGGGAGACGGGGGACGCGGCGCTGCTGCACGTCGAGGAGGGCCGGCTGACGTGGGACGGCACGGCGTACCCGGCGAGCCGTACGCTGCGCCTGCGGCCCCGCCCCGACGGCACCGCCGAGGTCGACTTCGCCGACGGCCGGCCCTTCCACGACCTCGACCTTTCCACCGGCCGGTGGAGTGCCGTCCACCCGTGCGCCGCGGACCGCTACGAGGGCACCTTCACCGCCGTCACCGCCGACGAGTGGCACCTGGAATGGCGGGTCACCGGCCCGGCGAAGGACCAGCTGCTGCGGACGGTGTACCGGCGGCTCGGCTGACCTCCTCCGCTCCGCGGGCCGACGCCCACCCGGCCGGCCCGCTCAGCCCGCCGACGGCTCCGCGGGCTTCACCGCCCGCAGGGCGTACAGCAGCGGAATGATCGGCTCGGACGGCGGCAGTCGCCACCAGCCGTTCTCGGCCCGCACCATGGAGTCGAACCGTTTCCAGGGCAGCAGCTCGGTCTCCCGTACCAGCTCGACGGTCAGCCCCGCGCCGACCACGGCCGAGATCACCTCACCGAGGCCGTGCCGCCACTCGTAACTGGTCGTCGCCCCCTGGAGGGGAGGACCGTCGGTGTAGGTGGCCGGGCTGTCGCTCCGGAGGGGGCCGCGGCCCGCCAAGTAGTCGTGGTGCAGAAGGAGTTGCTGCCGCTCGGGGTCCGGGCTCGGGCCCGGCCCCAGCGCGTCGAGCAGCGGGTGGAACTCCACCAGATAGAACGTTCCGCCGGGCCGGAGCAGCGCGTTGACGACGCCCGCCCAGGCGGTGAGGTCCGGCAGGTAGCACAGTGCCCCCTTGCCGGTGTAGACCACGTCGAACCGGCGGCCGCCGAGCGCCGCCACGGCGTCGTGCACGTCCGCCCGGACGAACTCCATCGCCAGGCCCGCCTCGCCGGCCAGCCGCCGGGCCTCGGTGACGGCCGCCGCCGAGAAGTCCAGCCCCACCGTGTGCGCCGCGCCCCGCCCGGCGAACGCGGCCGTCTCGGTGCCCAGATGGCACTGGAGATGCAGCACGTCCCGGCCCGTCACCTCACCGAGATCCGCCCACTCGAACGGCGCGAACCAGTCCTCGGCGCTCCGCGAGCCGTCCAGCCCGTAGAACGCGCTGGCCACGTGCACGGGGGTACGGGCGTCCCAGTTGGCCTGGTTGGCGCGGACCATCTCCTCGATGCCGGGCGGCGACGCACCCGGTGCGGTCGCCCCCGGTTCCGGACTCGGCTCACACTTCTCCGTGGTCATCCCTCCCTTCTACCGTCCCGGCCTCCGGGCCACCAGCAGCGGTGGCCGGTTGTCGCCGTCGGCGCGCGGCGGCCGTCAGCCGCCCCCGCGACAGCGTCACCAGCCGAGGCGCCGGCCGTACCAGCGCCTCGTCCTCGGTGGCCACGATGCAGCTGACCCGCCGCTCGCTCCACAGCCGTGCGAACAGCTCGACCATCCCGGCCCGCGCGTCCTCGTCCAGCCCGTCCGTCGGCCGGTCCGCCAGCAGCACCGCCGGCCGCTTCACCAACGCCCGCGCCAGCGCCACCCGCCGCCGCGCCCCCTCGTCCAACTCCGCCGGATACGCCTCGAACCGGTCGCCGAGCCCGACCTCCGCCAGCGCCTCGCCGGCCAGCTCCCGGCGGTCGGCCGGGCGCAGCCGCAGCGGGATGAGCGCACCCGCCACGTTCTGCCGGGCGGTCAGCCCGGGCGACAGGCCCGCCGGCACCGGGGGAGCCGTCCCGGCACGGCCGCCGCCCGCGACCGTGCCGATCGCCTCCGCCCGGATGCGGGCCAGCCGGCATTCCGTCACGACCGCCAGGTCGGTGCCGTTGAGCACGACACTGCCGCGGGTGGGCCGCTCCAGCCCGCCGAGGATCCGCAGCAGCGTGGACATGCCCGGGCCGGCCGGGCCGCGTACGACCAGCGCGCCGCCGTCCTCGACGAAGAGCCCCACCTCGTCCAGGACCCGCACCGGGCCCCCGTCCCGGTCGCTTCGGCAGCAGGTGGTCACGCCGGTCAGGTGGTACACGGTGCACGCTCCTCCAGGCCGTCGGCCGGGTGCGCGACGCTCCTCGGGTGACCGTAGGGAGGGGCTGTGACGGGTCGATAAGCGCGGCGTGAGAGAGCGATGAGAAACGCCGCCGCGGGCGGAGCCGGCCTCCCGCCGGGCCCGTCAGTCCAATCGCGGCGGGGTCCAGTCGGCATGGCGCAGGAGGGCGCGGACGGCGGTGCCGGAGGGCGCCAGTCGGAGCGCGGTGTTGCGCAGCGCGAGGGCCACGGGGTGGGTCAGTTGCTGGCCCAGGCGGCCGGCCCGGCGGGCCGCGCGGGCGACGGCCTGGCTCCGGGGGCGCCGCTCGGCGTCGTAGCGGGTCAGTGCCGCCTCCACGGTCGGCCCGGTGCGGAGCGCGGCGGCGAGGGTGGCCGCGTCCTCCAGCGCCTGGCAGGCGCCCTGGCCGAGGTTCGGGGTCATGGCGTGGGCCGCGTCGCCGAGGAGCGCGACGCGGCCGACGGCGTAGGTGGGCAGCGGGGTGGCCAGCTCGGTGATGTCGTGGTGCAGGACGTCCTCGGGCCTGGTCGCGGCCAGCAGTGCCGGGATCGGGTCGTGCCAGCCGTCGAACCGGCGGCGCATCTCGGCGAGGGGGTCCGGATAGCGCACGCCGGCGGGGGAGTTGAGGACGGCGTGCCACTCGGCCCGGCCGTCGGTGAACGCGAGATGGCCGAACTCGGCACCCGGCCCCCAGGTCAGTTCGAAGTCGGTCCGCAGCGCGACCGGGTGCGCGGTGAGGGCGCGCAGCACGGTCGACCCGCTGTGGACCGGTCCGGGGTGGCCGGGGAACAGCCCGCCGCGCAGCCGGCTGTGGACGCCGTCGGCGGCCACGACCAGATCCGCGTCGAGCGAGCCGTCCCTGAGGCGGACCCGCACGAGGGCCGGGTCGGAGCGGTCCACGGACGTCACCTCGGTGCCGGTCACCAGGGACCCGGTCGGCAGCGCCGCGCGGAGGATCCGGTGCAGCACGGCGCGGGGGATGCCGACGATCGGCGTGCCGAGGGCGCGCTCTAGCGCGGCCCCGTCCATGACGGCCAGCCGGCTTCCGTCCGGGGTGCGGGTGCCGCCGAGGTACTGCGGGCGGGCGGCCGCCCGTACGGCATCGCCGACGCCGAGGGCGTCCAGCGCGCGGACGCCGTTCGCGTGCAGGGAGATGCCGGCGCCCGCGTCGTCGAGGACGCGGGCCCGTTCGACGACGGTCACCTCCCAGCCGATCAGGCGCAGGCCGACGGCCGTGGCCAGCCCCCCGATGCCCCCGCCGACGACCACCGCGCTGCTGCCCATGCCAGGCCCCTCTTCTCCCGTTGCCCCTGCACGATCTTCTACACCTGTAGAAGGAGCGTACTCGCCCGCTCTCTACAGGTGTAGAAAGGGGTGGTGACCACCGACCGACGCACCGTTCTCGCCGACGCCGCCCTCGACGTGCTCGCCCGGGAGGGAATGCGGGGACTGACCCACCGCGCCGTGGACCGGGCGGCGGACCTGCCGCCGGGCACCACCTCCGCGTACTACCGCACCCGCCAGGCGCTGCTCACCGCGCTGGTCCGGCGGCTGGTCGCCCTCGACCAGGCGGAGCTGCGGCAGGCCGGGGAGGCGCCGCCGCCGCGGGACGTCGAGGAACTGGTGGCCGGGCTCGCCGCTTTCACCGAGCGGCGGCTCACCGGCGACGGCCGGCAGCGGTCCCTCGCGCGTTACGCGTGCGCCGTCGAGAGCGCCCGCCACCCGGAACTGCGGGAGATCCTCGTACCGCGTGAGAACGCCGCCCGCACCGCCCTGCGCGACTTCCTCGCCGCACGCGGTGCGACGGATGCCGAGGGCCGCACCCTGACCCTGCTGGCCTGTGTTGACGGACTGGTCTTCGACCGGCTGCTGGGTGGCGGAGGGGTGCTGGAGGAGGAGATCCGGGGCCTGGTCGAGGCCGCGCTGCGGTAGCCGCCGGCCGGCGGCCGCGGAGGGCGTGGCCGGAAGTCGGCAGGCGGCGGGGCATCGGGTGGCCGTGTCCCGCGTCGCACAACTCGCTTGCCTTTAGCGGCTGCTGACGAGCATTTATCCCGTCTCCCGTCTGCAACATCCGCCACGCGGTGGGTATGTTGGACGCTGCGCCGCGTGGTCGTTCCTGCACGGAACGAGTTCGTCGTTGCGCCATGGCTGAGGGCTGTCGAGCGACGGGAAAGTGTGGAATGAGCCAAGAGACACGACCGCAGTCCAGCGCCGTCGATGTCACGATCCCGAGCGTCGCGCGGATGTACGACTACTACCTGGGCGGCAAGGACAACTACGCCGTCGACCGCGAGGCGTGCGAAGAGCTGAGCAAGGTGGTGCCCAGCACCCAGGTGCTGGCCATCAACAACCGGCGCTTCCTGCAGCGGGTGGTCCGCTGGCTGGCCGGTGAGCACGGCATCCGGCAGTTCATCGACCACGGCTCAGGTCTGCCCACGCAGGACAACGTCCACCAGGTCGCCCAGAAGATCGACCCGGACGCGCGCGTCGTCTACGTCGACAACGACCCCATCGTGCTGGCGCACGGCCGGGCGCTGCTGGAGGAGAACGCCAACACCGCCGTGATCCAGGCGGACATGCGGGACACCGACGGCATCTTCGGCAGCCCGGAGGTCGAGCGGCTCATAGACTTCGACCGGCCGGTGGCCGCGCTGTTCGTCTCCGTACTGCACTGCATCCCGGACTCCGACGACCCGGCCGGCCTGATAAAGCGGGTCGCCGACCGGCTGGCGCCCGGCAGCTTCCTCGTGGTGTGCCAGCTGGTCAGCGAGGACGCCGCGACGCGGGACTTCGTCACCGAGTTCATGCGGGTGCAGACCCACGGGCAGTGGGGCCGGGTGCGCCAGGCCCACGAACTCGCCGGATTCCTGGACGGGTTGGAGATCCTGGAGCCGGGCCTGCGGGAGGTGTCCACCTGGAAGCCGGATGCGGACATCGGCCCGAAGCAGCTCACCCAGGAGTGGATCGAGTACGGGGGCGTGGCCCGCAAGGTGTAGGCGGGAAAGACGCGAGGCGGGGCCCGCGGGCCCCGCCTCACCACCGGCCGCAGGAACCGCCCCCGGTGTCAGTTCTCCTTGAGCAGTCGCTCCAGTATGGCCAACGACTCGCGCGGCGACTCCGACTGGGCGCTGAGCCGGTCCATCACCGCGAGGTAGTGATCGACGTCATCCCGCTTGTCCAGGTAGAGCGCGCTGGTCAGCTGCTCCAGGTAGACGATGTCCGGCAGGTCGGGCTCCAGGAACCGCAGGATCGTGATCGGGCCACCGGCCGCCGCCAGCCCACCGAGGCTGAACGGCGCGATCTGCAGCGTCACGTTCGGCAGTTCGGCCATCTTCAGCAGATGTCTGATCTGGCCCGCCATCACCTCGGGACCGCCGAGCGGTCTGCGCAGCGACGCCTCGTCGATCACCGCCCACACCCGCGGCGCGTCCGGCCGGGTGAGCAACTGCTGTCGCTGGACGCGGAGTTGAACCCGCCGGTCGATCTCCTCGGGCTTCGACCGCGGATGCCCGAGCTGCGCCACCGCGCGGGCGTACATCCGCCGTCTGCAGCAGGCCCGGCACGAACTGGACCTCGTACGTACGGATCACCGAGGCGGCTTCCTCGAGGCCGAGGTGGGTCTCGAACCAGCCCGGCAGCACATCGCTGTACTGGTGCCACCAGCCGGGGCTGCTGGTGCGGCGGGCCAGCTTCAGGAAGTCGGCGCGCAGGCCCTCGTCCGTGACGCCGTAGAGCGTCAGCAGGTCGGCGACGTCCCGTTCCTTGCAGCTCACCCGGCCGAGTTCGAGACGGCTGATCTTCGCGTGCGAGCCGCGGATCGCGTCGCCGGCGGCCTCGCGGGTGATGCCCGCGGCCTCCCGGAGCCGGCGCAGCTGGGTGCCCAGCACGATGCGCAGGACGGTCGGACCGCCCCGCGGATGGTCGAGATAGCGGCGCAGGGACGGATCGCTGCTCGGCTGCGCGGCGCTCATGCTGACTCCCCTGAGTGGTCGGGCGAACGCCCAGTGTCCCATCGCCACGAGTGTTCGTACAGCCGTGGTGACTACCCGGACGACATATGCGCCAATCTCGGCGGCATATGCCTCAGACGCGCTTGACGAGATCGTCGAAGTCGCCGTCCTTGGCGCCCTGGACGAAGGCCGCCATCTCGGCGCGCGTGTAGACCAGCGCCGGCCCGGAGGCGAACCGGGAGTTGCGCACCGCAACCCCGCCGTCCGAAAGAACGGCCAGTTCAACGCAGTTGCCGCTGGGGTTGCTGCGGCGGCTCTTGCGCCAGACCGCGCCGTCGATGCTGGTCGCCCGTATGCCGTTGGTCACCGGATTCATCACAGTTGCTCCCTTGCTGGAATGGGTTCCTCGTCCCCGTTCCGGTCCCGCGATCACGATGGCGTGAACGGGCCCCTGAACGGCCGTCCTTACCGATGTAATTGCAGATGCACTTGCATCGAGGGACGGCTGACGAGGATATTAGCTCTCCGAGGCAGTACGGCCCAGACCCGAAATCCCCTTAGCGGAGATGTTGATGACGGCACATCCGGCAGAGACCGTGCACGACGCCCTTCGGGATGAAGCGCGTGAGGAGAGCTGGTGGCTGCCCGATCCCGACGGCTTCGCCGCCTGCGCGCTCAGCAGCTCCGCCCACACCGTGGCGGAGGCCCGCCGGTTCACCCGTGTGACCCTCAGGAGCTGGCGGGTGTGCGCCGACGCCACCGAGGACACCGCCCTGGTCGTCTCCGAACTCGTCAGCAACGCACTGCGCTACGGCTCCCCGGCGGCTGACGAGCGTGCCCCCGGTACGCCGCTGCGCTTCTGCCCCGCCTGGCTCGCCCTGACCCGGCAGGAGAGCGCCGTCCTGTGTGCGGTGTCCGACACCGGGACCACCACACCCGTCGTCACCGCCCAGGACCCGCTGGCCGAATCCGGCCGCGGGCTGCACATCGTCGACCAGCTCAGCGCGGAGTGGGGCTGGACGTCGCCGGACGCCTCGGGCAAGACGGTGTGGGCGACGGTGCCGGTACGCGGCTGAGTCGCCGAGCGATACCGCGTACAGGCGGGCGCCGGAGACGAACCCGGCGCCACGCCCCTCACTGATCGCCTCCGGTCCCGGCACCGGAGGCGGAATCGTCGGACGGTTCTCAGGCGTCGGCCGGGCGGCGCGGCTCGCGCCACATCGTCCACAACACCGGGCCGTCCTCGGGCAGTTGCAGCTCCTCGCGCACGGTGAAGCCGAAATGCTGGTAGAAGGGCAGATTGGACGGCGTGGAGGACTCCAGGTAGGCGGGCAGGCCCGCGGCGTCCGCCTTGGCCAGACCGGAGCGCAGAAGGGCGGCCCCGTGGCCCTGGCCCTGAGCGGCCGGCTCGGCGCCCACCACCGCGAGGGACCAGTGCGGTTCCTCGGGCGCGCACCCGGCGGCCGCCTCGACGGTCTTCCTGAACAGCGGCGCCCGGTCGCCGAGGATGTTCTGGAGTTCCTGAACGGTCGTCGCGTCGGGAACGGCCTTGTCCTGCGCCTCCGGCGACACCCAGAAGGCCGCCGCCGTCCCCGTGTGCTCACAGACGCCGTGGTGGACGTACTGCCGGGTGAAGATCGTGGTGAAGTAGCGGCTCAGCTCCGCCTCCCGCGAGGCGTCGTCGGGGAAGAACCACCGCATCATCGGGTCGTTGTCGAAGGCGCGGGCCAAGGTGCGGCTGATCAAGGGGGCGTCCTCGATCGTCGCCGTCCGGATAATGTTCGATATCGCCATACGGGTCATTCTGTACCCGATGATCTTGGAGGGTGACACGGGGTCCCGGCCTCGGGTCGAACTCCGTTGCTCGGCCGCCCGGGTGAGCATCCGAGGGTCCGTCGCCGATGCAAAGCCGGCGCGCAACTCCACTGCGGGAAGCGGGAGTTGCGCGCCGTCGAGGGGTATCGAGGCCATGGGTGCCCTCGTGCGCCACGGCCGGGGGCCCCGCCGTGCGTCAGCCGGCCGCACCGTCCGACGGGCCGAACGCCGCCAGCAGCTGCTCGGCCGCCAGCGTCGCGGTGAGTTCCCCGTCGCGCACCGCCCGCTCCACCTCGGGGCCCAGCCGGCGCACCTCCGGGTGTTCCCGGAGTTGGTCGATGAGCCGTTCGCGGACCATCGACCAGGTCCAGTCGACCTGCTGGGTGCGGCGGCGCTCGGCAAGCGCCCCGGTGGATTCGAGCAGGGTGCGGTGCTGCTCCACCCGGTCCCAGAGGTCCTTGAGGCCGGTGCCCTCGCGGGCGCTGCAGGTCAGTACGGGGGGCGTCCAGGCCGCGTCCGGGGGCTGCAACAGCCTCAGCGCACCGGCCAGTTCACGGGCCGCGGAGCGGGCGTCCCGTTCGTGCGGACCGTCGGCCTTGTTCACGGAGACCAGGTCAGCCAGCTCCAGGACGCCCTTCTTGATGCCCTGGAGCTGGTCGCCGGTGCGCGCCAGGGTCAGCAGCAGGAACGTGTCGACCATGTTGGCCACGGTCGTCTCGGACTGGCCGACCCCGACCGTCTCCACCAGGACGACGTCATAGCCCGCGGCCTCCATCACCACGATCGACTCGCGGGTGGCCCGCGCCACCCCACCCAGCGTCCCGGACGTGGGGGAGGGGCGGACGAACGCCGCAGGGTCGGTCGCCAGCCGCTCCATCCTGGTCTTGTCGCCCAGGATGGAGCCACCGGTACGGCTGGAGGACGGGTCGACGGCGAGCACCGCCACCCGGTGCCCCCTGCCGGTCAGCAGCGTGCCGAGCGCGTCGATGAACGTCGACTTGCCGACGCCCGGCACCCCGCTGATGCCCACCCTGCGGGCCGACCCGGAGTACGGCAGCAGCGCGACCAGCAGCCGCTGCGCCGCCGCCCGGTGGTCGGGGCGGGTGGACTCGACCAGGGTGACGGCGCGGGCGATCCAGGCCCGGGACCCCGCGCGGACACCCTCGGCGTACCGTTCGACATCGATCGTCGCAGGCATGACCCCCCGCTCAGAGCTCGTGGCCGAGGACCGACGCCAGGTCGCGCACCAGGTCGTGCGCGGCATCGGGGATGACCGTGCCGGGCAGGAAGACCGCCGCGGCGCCCATGTCGCGCAGCGGCTGCACGTCCTGCGGCGGGATCACCCCGCCCACCACGATCGTGATGTCCTCCCGCTCCTCCGCTGCCAGCGCCTCCTTGAGCGCGGGCACCAGCGTCAGATGGCCGGCGGCCAGCGACGACACCCCGACGATGTGCACGTCCGCCTCGACGGCCTGGCGGGCCACCTCGGCCGGCGTCTGGAACAGCGGGCCGACGTCGACGTCGAAGCCCAGGTCGGCGAAGGCCGTGGCGATCACCTTCTGGCCGCGGTCATGGCCGTCCTGGCCCATCTTGGCCACCAGGATGCGCGGCCGGCGTCCCTCGGCCCGCTCGAACTCGGCCACCAGCGTCCGGGTGCGCTCGACACCGGAGGAGGGGCCCGCTTCGTCTCGGTACACACCGGAGATCGTACGGATCTGGCCGGAGTGCCGCCCGTAGACCGTCTCCAGGGCGTCCGAGATCTCACCGACCGTCGCCATCGCCCGGGCCGCGTCCACCGCCAGCGCCAGCAGATTGCCCTCAAGTCCCGTACCGGGCTCGGACTTCGCCGCCTCCGTCAGCGCCCGCAGCGCCTGCCGGCAGGCGTCCTCGTCGCGCTCGGCCCGCAGCCGCTTGAGCTTCTCGATCTGCTGGGCCCGCACCGCGGAGTTGTCGACCTTGAGGACCTCGATCTCCTCGTCGGTCTCCACCCGGTACTTGTTCACGCCGATCAGCGCCTGCCGGCCCGAGTCGATCCGCGCCTGGGTACGGGCCGCGGCCTCCTCCACCCGCAGCTTCGGGATGCCCGCGTCGATCGCCTTGGCCATGCCGCCGGCCGCCTCGACCTCCTCGATGTGCTGCCAGGCCCGCTGGGCCAGATCGTGGGTCAGCCGCTCGACGTAGGCGCTGCCGCCCCACGGGTCGATCACCCGGCAGGTGCCCGACTCCTGCTGGAGGAACAGCTGGGTGTTGCGGGCGATCCGGGCGGAGAAGTCGGTCGGCAGGGCGAGCGCCTCGTCGAGGGCGTTGGTGTGCAGCGACTGGGTGTGGCCCTGCGTCGCCGCCATCGCCTCCACGCACGTCCGGGTGACGTTGTTGAACACGTCCTGCGCGGTCAGCGACCAGCCCGAGGTCTGCGAATGGGTGCGCAGCGACAGCGACTTGGGGTTCTTCGGGTCGAACTTCTGGACCAGCCGCGCCCACAGCAGCCGGGCCGCGCGCAGCTTCGCGATCTCCATGAAGAAGTTCATGCCGATCGCCCAGAAGAAGGACAGGCGGGGCGCGAAGGCGTCCACGTCCATCCCGGCCGCCAGTCCCGCGCGCAGGTACTCCACCCCGTCCGCGAGGGTGTACGCCAGCTCCAGGTCGGCCGTCGCGCCGGCTTCCTGGATGTGGTAGCCGGAGATCGAGATGGAGTTGTAGCGCGGCATCTTCTGCGAGGTGTACGCGAAGATGTCGGAGATGATCCGCATCGAGGGCTGCGGCGGATAGATGTAGGTGTTGCGGACCATGAACTCCTTGAGGATGTCGTTCTGAATGGTCCCGGCCAGCTTCTCCGGCGGTACGCCCTGCTCCTCCGCCGCCACGATGTAGAGGGCGAGAACGGGCAGCACCGCGCCGTTCATCGTCATCGACACCGTCATCTTGTCCAGCGGGATGCCCGCGAAGAGCTGCCGCATGTCGTAGATCGAGTCGATGGCGACGCCCGCCATGCCGACGTCGCCGGTCACCCGCGGGTGGTCGCTGTCGTAACCGCGGTGCGTGGGCAGGTCGAAGGCGACCGACAGGCCCTTCTGGCCCGCCGCGAGGTTGCGGCGGTAGAAGGCGTTGGACTCCTCGGCGGTGGAGAAGCCGGCGTACTGCCGGATGGTCCACGGCTGGTTGACGTACATCGTCGGGTACGGGCCGCGCAGATACGGCGTGATCCCCGGGTACGTCCCCAGGAAGTCCAGCCCCGCCAGGTCCGCCTCGGTGTAGAGCGGCTTGACGTCGATGCCCTCGGGCGTCTCCCAGGTCAGGTCCGCGACATCCTTGCCGGTGGCCCGCGCCACCGCTTCCGCCCACCGGCCGTCACCGGACGAGGCGTCCGGCGTGCCCAGCTCCACGGTGCTGAAGTCCGGGATCTCCACCATCACGCCACCTCCATGACGTCCAGGGCCGAGGACAGCACCTCGACCGCGTCGCAGCCGGCGAAGACGAAGGAGTCCACCCCGGCCGCCTCGAATTCCTCCCGGCGCTCGCCCGGCTTGCCGGCCAGGTACACCCGCAGCGCCCCGGCCGACTTCAGCGCGGCCGCCACGGCCGTCGCCTGCTCGCCGTACACCGCGTCGCTGGAGCACAGCACGGCGATCCGCGCGCCACTGCGGGCGAAGACCCCGGCCACCGACTCCGCGTCCACCGTCTCCTGCACCGGCTCGATGCCGCCCGCCTGGAAGAGGTTGGCGGCGAAGGCCGCCCGGGCGGTGTGCGCCGCGACCGGGCCGAAGCCCGCCAGGAGCACCTTCGGCCGGTCGCCGGACGCCGCCAGGTGGGCGTCCGAGCGCGACCGCAGCCGCTCGTACGCATCGTCCCTGCGCACCCGCGGCAGCCCGCCCCCGGACCCCGTCCGGGGAGACCCCCCGCCGACCGGGGCGGGCGCCGGCTCGCGGTCCACCGGCGCCTCGGCGAGGTGCGGGAACTCACTGACGCCGGTGATCGGTTCACGCCGGTGCGCCAGGTCCGCGCTGCGGCGCGCCCAGGTGTCCGCGAGGCGGTCGGCGAGCATCCCGGAGCGCAGCGCCTCGGCCTGACCGCCGGCGCCCTCGATGTCCTGGAAGAACGACCAGGCGGCGCGGGCCAGTTCGTCGGTGAGGCGCTCCACGTACCAGGAGCCGCCCGCCGGGTCGATCACCTTGGACAGGTGCGACTCCTCCAGCAGCACCGACTGGGTGTTGCGGGCGATCCGGCGGGCGAACGCGTCGGACACACCGAGCGCCGCGTCGAACGGCAGCACCGTCACCGCGTCCGCGCCGCCCACACCGGCGGACAGCCCCGCGACGGTGGTGCGCAGCATGTTCACCCACGGGTCCCGACGGGTCATCATCACCGTGGAGGTGACCGCGTGCTGACGCTGTGCGGACGCCTCCGGCGAGACGCCGCAGACCTCCGCGACCCGCGCCCACAGCCGGCGCGCGGCGCGCAGCTTGGCGATGGTCAGGAACTGGTCGGCGGTGGCGGCGTAGCGGAACTCCAGCTGCCGGCAGGCGTCGTCGACGTGCAGCCCGGCGCCGGTCAGCTGCCGCAGATAGGCCACGCCGGTGGCCAGTGAGGCACCCAGTTCCTCGGCGGCCGAACCGCCCGCCTCGTGGTACGGCAGCGCGTCGACGGTCAGCGCGCGCACCCCCGGCGCGTCGGCGACGCAGCGGCCGGCCAGCCGGGCCGCCGCCTCCAGCTGCACCCGCAGCTTGCTGTCGTCGCCGGTACGGGCCAGCAGACCGAGCGGATCGGCGCCCAGTGAGGCGACCGCCTCGGCCGGCGGCACACCCGCCTCGGCGTACAGGCGCAGCAACTCCTCGGCGGCCGGGGCGAAATCGGCGCCCGCGTCCAGAACCACCGGGGCCAGGTCCAGATAGACGCCCTTGAGCGCCTCGGCCAGACCGGCCACCGGCACCCCGCCGTCCCCGACGGTCAGCCAGACCGAGGTGGTGCCGTTCTCCAGGTCGGCGAGCACCGCTTCGTTGGCGCGCCGCGGATCGGTCAGCACGTGCCGCTGGCGTACGTCCCACCCGGCCACGGTCGTGCCTTCGGGACTCCCGCCGCGTACGAACGGCGGGAAACCGGGGTGGCCCACGGGGGCCGCGCCGTCCTCGGCGGTGTACAGCGGGCGGATGCGGATCCCGTCCTG
Organism: Streptomyces lydicus; assembly: GCF_001729485.1. Lineage (GTDB taxonomy): Bacteria > Actinomycetota > Actinomycetes > Streptomycetales > Streptomycetaceae > Streptomyces > Streptomyces lydicus_D. Next base: position 5,498,980 of record NZ_CP017157.1, on the reverse strand, counting down.
GAGGTCGGTGGCGAGGGTGTCCTCGGCGGCGGCACCCGTTGCCTGCGCGACGCCCGATTTGCGCAGCACACCTTCGACGAGGCGCTGCCACTGCTCTCGGTCGGCGTCAGGGAAGGCCGCGGCCAGGGGAAGTTCGGTGGACTCGGCGGTCATGGCAGCAGGCTAAGCGAACGACCGTTAGCTGGAGCAGGGGCTCCAGCTGTGACGTTGCACTCGTTGACCACTCATGGATGTTCACATCTATGCGTCACTGACCGGTTCTGTACGGTAGGCGCCGCACCCGACCGAGGAACGCGATGCCCACGGCACCGAGCCCGCGCACCACGACCGCCGCGGCCCTGCTGCTGGCCGCCACCGCCCCCCTCTGGACGCTGCCGGGAGACGCCGCGCCCGACCGCGTCGCGCACTGCACCGGACGCCGGATCGCCTCCTGGTCGGTCGACTCCCGCCGCACCGCCGCGTTCGCCCGCTACGGCGACGACAACACCCGGACAGACGACTGGACCGGCGGCGACGGCACCCACTCGGTGCGCCTCCCCGACGGCCGTACGCTCTGGCTCTTCTCCGACACCTACCTCGACCGGGTCCGGTCCCCGTCCGGCCGGCGGGCCGGGCCGCGCCGCCGCACCGCCGACGGCGGTGGAACGCCGCTCCTGCGGCACAACTCCGCCGTGCTGATGTCCCGTTCGGGCCGGCTGCAGCGCACCCTGACCGGCGGCCCGCCGTCCGCCCCGGGGCCGTTCTTCCCCGACCCGCCGGGCGGCGGCCTGCGCTGGCCGGTGCGGGCCGCGGTGGAACCCCGCACGCCCGGAACGGGCCGGAAGGTCGTCCGGGTCCTGCTGTGGAACCGGGCCCCCGGCACGGGCCCGTGGGTCTTCGGGGTGCCTCGCGCCACCGAGGTCGCCACCCTCTCGCTGCCCGACCTGCGGCTGGAGAGCATCCGCGAGACCGTCGGGCGGACCGCCGCCGACCCGGGCGAGCGGGTCCTCTACGGGGCCGCCGCGGTCCGGCACCACGGCTGGACGTACGTCTTCGGCGGTGACGACCCGCCGTCCGCCCCCGGCTCCGGTGCCTGGCTCGCCCGGGTCCCGGCCGGGCGGCTCGCCGACCGGGGCGGCTGGCGGTTCTGGGACGGCGGCCGGTGGCAACGGCGGCCCGAGCGGGCCCGGCCGGTGCTGCGGGCGGGCGGCCGGCGGGGCGTCGGCAGTGCCTTCACCGTCGTCCGCGACGGCCCGGCCTGGGTGCTGTTCACCATGGATACCGGGGGAGACGGCTCGGCCGGGATGCGCTCCCTCACCAGCTACTGGGCCTGCTCACCCCAGGGCCCCTGGCACGGCCCGCACGGGCACCTCACCCCGCCCCGCCCGCCCGCGCCCGACCCGCGGCACGTCGTCGTCTGCAACCCCCAGGCCCACCCGGAGTTCACCGCGAACGGCCGGCTGCTGCTCAGCTACGACGTCAACTGGCTCGGCCCGCCCGGTGTCCCGCCCGACGCGCGGCTCAACGGGGATGTCGCCCTGTACCGCCCGCGGTTCCTGCGCGTCCGCCTGGGACCGGAGGGGTGACGGCGGGCCGCACCGGACGCCGCGTCCGCTCAACCGCCGTGCCGCTCCCGCCACTCACGGGCCCGCTCGTCGATGTCGTACGGGGTGAGGTTGAGCGGCGGGCCCTCCAGCGGGGTGCGCAGCGCCGCACGGATCTTGTCGTTGACCGCCGTCAGGATGCGGCGCAGCACGGCCTCGGTGGGCGCGACGGCCGCCGCCTTCAGGGCTTCCTCGGCCTCCTTGCGCAGGGCGAGGGTCGGCGGCAGACAGGAGAGGTGCTCGCGGCTCATCTTCTCCTTGATCCACCACATCTCGTCGTACGGCTGGTCGAGGTGGGGGAGCGGCTTGCCGGCGCCGGGCAGGCGGGCGAAGTCACCGCGCTCCGTCGCCTCGCGGATCTGCCTGTCGACCCAGCTCTCGAAGGTGACACCAGGTGGTTTGCGCTCGGTCATCACGTCTCCCCGCGACCGTGGCCTCCTTGCCGGTGCTGTCAGCCTACGCCGCCGACGCTGCCGGTGCCGGTGCTGCTGGGCTGCGGGAAGGTCGGGGTGGGCTGGACCACCGGGAAGACGTTGTTGCCGCCGCACACCAGGGGGCCGACCCGCACCCTGTCGCCCACCAGGGTCACCACGACCTGCCCGGGCGGTTTGTCCCCGGGCACCCGGGCGTTGGCCGCGGTGCACACCAGCTGGTTCAGCGAGGCCGAGTCCAGCAGTTTGGCGTTCACCGGCAGGGTGATCACGACCGTGCCCGCGCCGGTGGCGGCGGTCAGCCGGCCGGGGAACTTCGGCAGGACACTGGACAGGCCCCGCATCCGCTCGGCGTGGTTCGGCCCGTCCATCAGCAGCTGGATGGCCTGCTCGGGATCGACCGGGGCCTTCGCCGGACGGGTTGCCGAGCGCAGCCCGGACGGCCCGTAGAAGAAGAGCTGGACGTCGGCCGCCGGCTGGCCCGGCGACTTCACCCCGCTCGCCGGCTCACCGGCATCGATCACGTCGGTGGGCGCGATGCCGCAGCCGGCCAGCGCACCGGCGAGCGCGCCGGAGACCACACCGCCCATCACCCGCCGGGTCCGCGCCGCTCGCCGTACGGGGGTGTGCGTGGTGCTCATGCGTCGTTCTCCTTCGCGGTGCGGGTGCCCGCGGCGCTCGTCGCGTCCGGCCCGTCCGCGTCCGCCGTCTCGTTCGGCTCGTCGTGCCGCAGCGGCAGGTCCACCGTGAACACCGCGCCGCCCTCGGGGGAGTTGGCGGCCCGCATCGTCCCGCCGTGCAGCCGGACGTTCTCCATCGCGATGGCCAGGCCCAGGCCGCTGCCCTCCGAGCGGGCGCGGGCCGAGTCCGCCTTGTAGAAGCGCTCGAAAACGTGCGGCAGCACCTCGGGGTCTATGCCGGGGCCGCTGTCGGAGACCTCGATCAGCAGCCGGTCCGCGCCGGGCTCCGGCGCGTGCAGCACCACCCGGACCGGCTCGCCGCCGTGGTGCAGCGCATTGCCGACCAGGTTGGCGACCACCACGTCGAGCCGCCGCGGATCGAGGCGGGCCCGCACGTCCTCCGGCAGCTCCGCCACCACCCGCTTCTGCCACGCCCTGGCCTGCAGCGTCTTGCGGATGGTCTCGCCGACGTCCACCTCGTCCGGGTGCAGCGCCGCGGCACCCGCGTCGAACCGGGAGACCTCCATCAGGTCCTCCACCATCCGCGCCAGCTTGCCGGTCTCCTGGCTGATCAGCCGGACCGCGGAGGCGGTGTCGGGGTCGAGGGAGTCGGCGTCCTCGTCGAGCACGTCGGTGACCGCGGTCATCGCCGCCAGCGGCGTCCGCAGCTCGTGCGAGACATCGGCCGCGAACCGCCGGGAGTTGGCCTCCAGCCGGCGCAGCTCGGCCATGCTCTCCTCCAGCCGGGCCGCCATGTCGTTGAAGGTCCGCGACAGGTCGGCGAGTTCGTCGGCGCCCTTGACCTCCAGCCGGGTGTCCAGCTTGCCCTCGGCGATCCGCCCGGCGGCCTGCCGCAGGCCCCGTACGGGCCGCAGCACTCCGCGCGCGGCGAGCAGCGCCGGGATCACCGCCAGGATGAGCACCGGCAGCGCGCCCCGCTGCGCGGCGCTCACCAGCGCCTCGACGTTGGCCTCCTCCGCGCTGAGCGGAAGCTGGGCGTAGACCGACAGCGCGGAAGCCTGGCCGTCGGACTGCCGGACCGGCATGCCGATCAACAGCCAGGGGGCACCGGCCCGGTCGATGCGCTGGAAGGCCGGCACATGGCGCTTCTCCACCGACGACTTGAGGTCGGCGGGGACCACCACCCCGCGCCGCAGTCCGCCCTCATCGCTGTCCGGCACACCTCGGTAATGCACCGAAATATCCCATTCGCGGGATTTTCCGGAGCGCTCCAGCTGGACCCGGAAGTTGTCCAGGTCCTCCTGCGCCGGCGGAACCGTCAGCTCCGGCGCCAGCGAATTGACCTGCGCACGCAGATCGTTGACGGCGATGTCCTGGGAGCGCTGGAGGATGGCGTTACGGGCCTCGCGGTAGGTCAGCAGCGCGGTGGTCAGCGCGCTGACGGCGGCCACCACCAGGAACCCCACCACGAGCCGGGCCCGCAGCCCGCGCAGCAGGGTGCGCGACGGCACCCGGCGGCCGAGGCGGTTCACAGCGGCCCGAAGCGGTAGCCGAAGCCACGCACGGTCTGGACGTAACGGGGGCTGCGCGGGGTGTCCTCTATCTTCGTCCGCAGCCGCATCACACAGGCGTCCACCAGCCGCGCGTCGCCGTGATAGCTGTGCTCCCAGACGTGTTCCAGCAGCTGCTGACGGCTGAAGACCTGCCCCGGAGTGGCCGACAGGAACAGCAGCAGCTTCATCTCGGAGGGCGCCAGCGCCAGGTCCTGGCCCCCCTTGCCGACCACCAGCCCGGCCCGGTCTATGGCCAGCTCGCCGTACGTCTCGACCGGAGCGGGCCCCGGCTCCACGGCCGGCGCACCGTCGGCGGGCAGCGCCGTGCGACGCAGCACCGCCCGGATCCGGGCCTCCAAGACCTCGCCACGGGCCGGCTTGACGATGTAGTCGTCGGCGCCGGCCTCCAGCCCGAGCACCACATCGAGATCGTCGCCACGTGCGGTGAGCATGATGATGGGCAGCTGCCGCTCGGCGCGGATCAGCCGGCACACCTGGAAGCCGTCCTTGCCGGGCAGCATCAGGTCGAGCAGCACGATGTCGGGCCGGAAACCCGGCAGGACCGTGAGGCCCTCCTCCCCGCTGGCCGCCGCCGCCACTTCGTGGCCGCGCCGCCGTAGCGCGAGGGTCACCCCGTCCCGTACGGCGGCGTCGTCCTCGATCAGAAGTACACGTGGCATGGGTCCAGTATCAATAAGTTTCATGATGGATCCGTAACAGGAGCAGCCTGCTCGCTCCCCCGTGCATCTGTGGTGGTGGAAGGCGGCCGGGCGGACCAGCGCCCGTCGCCGTCCGGTACGGACACCAGCACGGCACGAGGGACGGGATAACGATGGCGCGGCGCTTCGGCATTGAGGGCGGGATCATCGGAGTGGTGGCGGCGGCCGTGGTGTCGCTGGGGATCGTCGGGGCGATCGCGTCCGGCCAACTCGGCGGGCCCTCCCAGGCCGAGGCGGACACCCTCAGCAACACCCAGCAAGCCAAGAAGGCGCCCCGCATCGCGCCCGTCGATCCGTCCATCGTGCACGCCTCGGACCGCCCCGGCCGCAGCCTGAACATCACCATCGACGACGGCCCGGACCCCGTCTGGACCCCGAAGGTGCTGGAGGTGCTGAAGAAGCACGACGTCAAGGCGGTCTTCTGCATGATCGGCCCGCAGGCCAGGGCCCATCCGGAGCTGGTCAAGCAGGTGGTGGCCGCCGGGCACAAGCTTTGCGACCACACCATCAGCCACAACACCGGCATGGACCACCAGCCGGAGAGCTACCAGTCCCGGCAGATACTCGACGCGCAGAAGATGATCGAGGACGCCGCGGGCGGCGCGAAGGTCGAGTACTACCGCGCCCCCGGCGGCGCCTTCACGCCGTACAGCCGCCGGCTCGCCGCCGACCACGGCATGCGCCCGCTCGGCTGGAACGTCGACAGCAAGGACTTCGAGAGCGGCAGCGTCGAGGCGATCGACGCGACGGTGCGCGGCGAACTCACCAACGGGCCCACGGTCCTCTTCCACGACGGCGGCGGCGACCGCTCCCGGACCGTCGCCTCACTGGACCGGCTGCTCCCCTGGATGAAGCAGCAGGGCTACGGCTTCGGATTCCCCAAGCGGTAGCCACGGCAGGAACGGCAGGAACGGCAGTACCTCACCGGTGCGGCTGCCGGCCCCCGCGGGGTCCGGCAGCCGCACCGGCGTGTGCGGGAGTGCCGGGTCGCCGGTTCGTTGTCGTCGGCTTCGTCGCCGCGTGCCGCATTCCGTTCACGCCGGCCGGCCCGCCGGGCGCTCCCGTTCCCCGCGCCCGGCCCGCCCGTCGGCTGTCAGCGGCTCACGCCGCGCCGAACAGCTCCGCCAGGGCGCGGTCCATGCCCAGGTGCGCCGCCTCGCTGCCCGCCTGCACGGCCGCGTAGGACCGGGCCAGGAACCGCCGCACGTCCTCGGTTCTCAACTGCACCATCGCGATGCCCTCGTCGGCGTGGAACTCCATCACCGTGCGGTCGGGACCGCTCGGCCGCACCCGCACGTCACCCCGTCCGGCCGGCGCCCGCAGCCCCTCGTCCAGCAGCTCACGGGCGAACGCCCAGTCCACCGCCGAGCCGTCCAGCGATATCTCCGGCGGGAAGGACATCCGCACCGCCAGCGGGTCGGCGGGCTGGTAATGCAGCATCGCGGGGACCGCGTACGGGCCGGGAGTCGTCGCGATGAGACGGACCTGGACGGCTTGGTCGATGACGGTGTTCATCGCGCTGCTCCCTCACGGCTGTCGGTCATGGGCAAGGCTCGTCCAGTAAGACGGTGTGCCCACTCTCGCCGTGCACGCGACAGGGGTGTGATGTATCTCATGTTGACGCCTGTACTGAATACCCCCCTCGCCTATGGCGGTTGGGGTCCCCGGCCGCTGTGGCCGCGCGGCCGGGCAAGCGGCGCACCCGCCCTCCCCGGCGGACTCCCGGCGCCGGCCGGGGCCTACCCCTGCCGGTGGACCAGGAACTCGTCGAGCAGGCCCGGGGTCACCGTCGCCGCGAAGCCAGGAGCCGCCTCGGCCGCCAGGTCCCGGACCCGGTATCCGTCCTCGCCCGCCGCGACCGCCGCGGTCAGCGTCACCAGCCCGGAGCGGCGGGTGAACGGCGAGGTGGAGAACGTCCAGGCGGCGATCGCCGACCGCTGGAGCGCCAGGGTGTCGCGGCTGAAGGTCCCCGACCGGGCCACCAGGTGCGCCCCGCGGATGCCGTGCCCCAAACTGCGGTACGCGTCCCGGGCCAGCCACCACACCACCGGCGTGGTGACCACCGCGTAGATCCACGCGCAGTGCAGCAGTACGGGCGTGAACGCCGCGCCGAGACCCGCGAGGACGGCCGTGCCGGGGACCACCACGAACAGCAGGCCACGCGTCCGCCGCCGGCGCAGCGCCGCCCGCGGATGCCCCGTCAACGGCTCCGCCTCCGGGAACGCCGCCCGCAGCGCGCTGCTCGCGACCCGCAGCGCCTCCGTCCGGGGCGCCGGCGGCAGCAGCCCACTGCGCTTGCGGTTCTCCTCGCGGTTGCCCAGTCCGCCGGCCACCGCGCGAACCAGCGCGCCGCCGCCGGCCCGCAGCAGCAGCGGTTCGCGCAGCAGCACACCCCGCAGCCGGGTCCCTTCGATGGTCACCGAGCGGGTGGTGAACAGCCCGCGGCGCACCCGCAGCGAGCGGGCGTCGGTCCACTCCAGGCAGTAGCTCCACCAGTTCTCGACGTACAGGGCGATCGCGCCGACCGAACCGAGCGCGAGCACCACCAGCAGCGCCGCCGGAACCGTCAGCCACAGCGCGTTCGCGCCGAACTCGGCGAACGCCCGCTGCACGAAGCCGAGTTTCCACGGCTCGATGCCCATCGCGTCCAGCGCCCGGTAGACCGACCCCGCCACGACGAACACCCCGCCGACGACCCAGAAGGTCAGCGGCGCGTAGCGCAGCCAGCGCCAGCTGATCCGCGCCACCACCGGGTCGTCCGCCGCCCCCTCGGCCTCGGCCCGGGCGAGCAACTCCGCTCGCAGCCGGTCCGCCTCGGCGACCGTGAGCGCCTCCAGCGACAGCTCGCTGCCGCCGTCCCCCGAGCCCGCCGTGCCCGCCCGCAGGACGGTCACGCCCAGCAGTCGGTGCAGCGGCGACGCGGTCAGGTCGACGGTGCGGATCCGGCGCAGCGGCACGCTCCGCAGCCGCCGGTTCAGCAGCCCGCTCCGTACCTCCAGGGTGTCCGCGGTGACCCGGAATTCCGTACGGGCCCAACGGATCAGCCCGAGGGTGGTGACGACGGCGAACGAGGCGGCAATGGCGGCGAGCGTGATCCAGGCGCCGGCGGTGATCCGCCCCCCGGTGGCCAGCGCGGTGAGCGCCAGCGACGCGAGCGGCGCCCCCATCCAGCCGCAGTGCACCAGGAGCGTACGGGCGTCCAGCCGCCGCCACGGTGCCGTTGAGGTGGTGGGAGGGGGAGTGACGGCAGGGGTCCCAGGGGGAGTGGCGGGGGCCGTGCCGGACGCGGTCGTCGCCGGCCCGGGCGTCCGGGGGTCCCGTGGCGCGCTCATGCGGCATCACCCGGTACGTCCTGCGCGGCCTCGCCGATCCGCCGGGACAGTTCCTCGGCGTCCGCGTCGGACAGCCCCGCGATCTTGATGTCGCCCGCGGTCGAGGCGGTGGTCACGGTCACCGTCGCCAGCCCGTACCGCCGCTGCAACGGGCCGCGCACGGTGTCCACGGTCTGCACCCGGGACAGCGGCGCGATCCGCCGCTTCTGCCAGAACCAGCCGCCCGCCGCGTACACCGCGCGCCCGCCCAGCTCCCACGCGTGCACCGCGTACCGCCACCGGGGCATCACCACGAGATAGCCGACGGCCGGCACGACGAGCACGACCAGCAGCAACGGCCCCAGCCACGGCAGCGCGCCGGGGAAGAAAAGTATCGACAGCACCGCCATGACCAGCGCGATCAGCAGCATCGGCCCGCTGAGGGTCAGCAGGGCCTGCAGCGTCCACCAGCGGCGTGCCCGGGGATCGACGCGGTGGCGGGGCGGGCGCAGCAGCGGGGTGGCGGGCTCGGGCATGCGGGTCACCGGTTTCCAAGTCAATCGTATTGAGTACCGGTACGTTATAACCGTACGAGCGACTTGTAAAAACGGACCGGGCGGCTGTCCGCCGGGCCCTGCCCGACATGTCGCCGACTTCGGGAAAGGCCGTTCGCGCACGAGGACCGTGGCGTGCCGAAGGTCGACATGCCCACGAAGTCACAATTCACAAAGCCGCAGAAAAGACACAAAGCCTCAGAATTGCGGAGTCGTGGTGCCGTGGAACCGCGAAGTCGCAGAGCCGATATGGCCGCGCACGGTGCCCTGGTGTCACACCCTCGGCGTCGCCGCGGAAGTCCGTAACAGGGCGGGAACGGGGCAGGCCCCCGCGCTCCCCGCCCACCGCAAGAAAGAAGTCGCGTCCGTGCCCAAGAAGGTGGATCACGAAGCCAGACGCCAGGAAATCTCCGAGGCGCTCTGGCGGATCGCCAGCACCCGCGGGCTGGACGGTGCCAGCCTGCGCGACGTCGCCGCCGAGGCCGGCATCTCGCTCGGCCGGCTGCAGCACTACTTCCGCACCAAGGACGAAATGCTGGTCTTCGCCCTCCGGCACATCAACCGGCTGGCGGCCGCCCGGATCCGCGAACGCATCGAGTCACTCGACCGGGAACCGACACCGCGCGCCGTCCTGCGCGCCTGCTTGTCAGGCATGCTGCCGCTGGACGACAAGAGCCGCATCGGTCTCCTGGTCGGCGCCGCGTACTATGCCCGCGCCGTGCACGACCCCACCCTGCGCGCCGAAGCACAGCAGGGCATCCCGCAGCTCCGCGCCTTCTTCGCCGACCAGCTCCGTCGGGCCGCCGAACGCGGTGAGCTGCCCCCGGGGCGCGCGACCGAGGACGAGGCGATGCTGCTGATCAGCGCCGTCGACGGGCTCGCCACCTATGTCCTGTTGGGCGTGCACGAGCCGCAGGACGCGCTCCGCATGCTGGACCTGCAGCTGGCGCACCTGTTCGGGGACGCGGGGGAGGAGAGGGAGGGGGCGGAGAGGGCGGGAGGGCGGCAGGGGGCGGGTCGCTAGTGCTGTGACCGGGATGGTCCACCGAGATCGGGAAGACGGCTCGCGGGACGAGCGCACGCGCAACGGCTGGTATTACTGGGGCATGCAGGAAGAGACGGCACGCTCCGCGATCGACACGTTCATCTCCGCGTTCAACGCCTCGGACGACACCTATGTGACTGCCCTGCTCTCCCAGTCCCTGACCTCAGACGTGGTCTTCTGGGGGCCGTTGGGTCGCAGCGAAGGAATCGCGGCGGTCGAGCGGTTCGTGCTGGACATCCGGCGCCACCCGGCGGGGACCGGCACGATGGTGCGCTGCTCAGCGGTGGACATGCCTGGCGAGTGGGCCCGGTACCAGTGGGTCTTCACCACGCCGGATGGAGGCCCCCGCCTGGCGGGAACGGACGTCGTCCATCTGCGGCGGAGCCTCATCGACCAGGTCATCGTCTTCGCGGGGGAGATCGAGCCGTCCGCCTCCTGAGTCGGTGGAGCACGTTCGCACGGTGTCCTCATCGGCCCGGACCAGCTGGGCGATCACCGGCACCCGGTTTCCGCCCGCAGAAGCGAGCAGCATCATCGCCCGCCGGTAACGCACCGAACTCGTGCTGCGCCGGCGCACGATCTGCTGCAGCTTCTGCCCCTCCCTGTCGGTCAATCCGCGTACACCGACAGGCTCAGCCATCGCGCTTCCAGCGGCCGAATGGACGTCACCGCACATCCAACCGTCACGACCACCAACCCGGCGAACCCACGCGGTCACAGCACCGGGTGGAGCCGCCGGGCGTCCGGAACGGGAACGAGTGGGCGGAACTTCCGCTTCACGCCCCGCGCAGCAGGGCGGCCAAGTCGCCCTCGACGTCCAGGTGCTGGATCTCGCCGCCCCTGGGCACGATCCCGTACGACCGGTCCAGGAAATTCCGCAGGTCCTGCGCGTCGAACTGCACCAGCGCCATCCCGTCGGGGGTGTGGAACTCCACCACGACCACCTCGCGTTCACCGTCGGGATTCGCCGGCCAGATCTGTACGTCGCCCGCGCCGGCCGGCTCGCACAGGCCCTCCTCCAGCAGTTCCCGCGCGAACGTCCAGGTCACTTCCGCTCCGTCCAGCGAGGCGGCGGGCGGAAAGGCCAAGCGGACCGCGAAGGGGTCGGTGCGGTCGTAGCGCAGGCTCGCCGGAATCGCCCGCGACAGGGGAGCGCTTGCGATGAGTCGGGCCTGAACGGCTTGGTCGATGACGCTGGACATCGCCGGCTCCCTTGCAATTGTTGCGAATTCCTGGGTCTACAACCACTAGGACGGCCAGGCCGTCGCGTGAGGTGCATTGGAATCCCATGGAACCCACGTGACCTGTGTCACGCGTCCTTGAATTTTGCGAAATGCCCTCTTTGGCGGCGCCGGCGAGTGGTTGACGCTCCGCCAGTATCCAAGCTCGGCGGCGCAAGACGGGGAATTACGGCGAGCCCGCGCGTCTACCGCACGTGCAACTCGCCCCAACTGTCCTCACTGCCTCGGTCCCGCCGAATATTCCGAATAGGTTGAATATGCCAAATAGGCCAACTGTTCCGGCTGTTCGCCGGATCTCTCGCGGTCTGGACGGGAAGGCCGGGCTGGACTAGCTTCCAGCGCACGACGTGAGCGGGGTGGGGCGAATGCGGCGCATGGGGCGCTTATTGTGCAGCGGCTGGTTTTCGGGCAGGCGCGACAAGGGCGGGCAATCGGCCCCTGGTTCCGCACGGAGGCCATGGCGTCCGGGCGCCGCCGTGTCGACACTCACGGCCCTTTCGGCACTCACGGCCCTCGCGGTGCCGTCCGCCGTCCCACAGGCGGCGGCCGCACCGGCCGGCACAGCGCCCTCGGCCACCTCGCACCCCACCCCACATGCCGGCTGGCACTGGCGCCTCAAGGACAGCGGCAGCACCGCCCGTTTCCGCGGCCTGGCGGCCGTCAGCCGTAGCACCGCCTGGGTCGCGGGCACGTCCGGCACCGTCCTGCGCACCCACGACGGCGGAAAACACTGGACCGACATCTCCCCGCCCGGTGTCGGCGCGCTGGAGTTCCGCGACATCGAGGCACTCGACGCGCGCCGGGCGGTGATCCTCGCGATCGGCGAGGGAGCGGCCTCGCGGGTCTTCCGTACCGACGACGCCGGGGCCACCTGGACCGAAAGCTTCCGCAACACCGATCCCCGCGCCTTCTACGACTGCCTCACCTTCTTCGACCGGCGCCACGGCATCGCACTCAGCGACCCCGTCGACGGCAAGTACCGCATCCTGTCCACCGCGGACGGCGGACGCAGCTGGCACGTGCTGCCGTCGGACGGCATGCCCCCGGCGCAGGACGGCGAAGCCGCGTTCGCCGCCAGTGGTCAGTGCCTGGTCTCCAGCGGCAGCCACGACGCCTGGATCGCCACCGGTGGCGCGGCCACCGCCCGCGTCCTGCACACCGCCGACCGCGGCCGTACCTGGTCGGTCAGCGAGGCGCCCCTCCCAGCGGGCGACCCGGCCCGCGGCGTCTTCGCCCTCGCGTTCCGAGACCGGACCCACGGCCTCGCGGTCGGCGGCGACTACCGCCCCGACCAGCCCTCGCCGCACGCCGCCGCCCTCAGCGACGACGCCGGCACCAGCTGGACGGCGACCCCCGCGCCCCCGCAGGCATACCGTTCCGGCGTCGCGTGGCTCCCGCACTCCCGGCGCCTCGCGCTGGCCGTGGGCCCGTCCGGCAGCGACCGCACGCTGGACGGCGGACGCACCTGGCAGCCCTTCGACAACGGCTCGTACGACACCGTCGACTGCAGCCCTGACCTGGGCTGCTGGGCCGCGGGGGAGCGGGGCCGGATCGCACGCCTGGAGCCGTGAGGGAGGCGGGGCGGCCGGAGCCGTACGGATCCGGGGCCATACGGATCCGGGGCCGTACGGGTCCGTGGCCGCCGTGTTCGGGCGGCGGGTACCGCCTGCCCACCGGGAGGAGGAAGCTCTGCGGGCGCGGGCGCGGGCGCGGGCGCGGGGGCGGGTTCGTGGAGGTGTGCGGGGCGGGGCGGGTGGCCCGTCGCCCGCCTCACTCCAGCAAACTGCCGAGCCGCCCCTCCAGCACGACCAGCAACTCGCCCAGTGCCGTGGAGAGTTCCTCCTGCCGCTGATCACCGATGCCGTCGAGCAGCGCAGCCTCGTACCTGAGCTGTTCGGGCAGGAGCCGGTCGATGGTTTCGCGTCCCTCGTCGGTGAGCGAGAGATGCGCGACCCGCCGGTCCCGGTCGTCGGGCCGGCGCGCGATCAGCCCCCGCTCCTCCAACTGCCGCACGCGCTTGGTCACCGCCGCGCCGGAGGCGAACGTCTCGCGGGCCACCCGTCCCGGGGTCAGCTCGCGGTCCATCCGGCGCAACGTGCCGAGGATGTCGAACTCCGGACGGGTGAGCCCGGCCCGTCGCAGCGGCGCATCGGCCGCCTGCTGCAGCAGTGCGGAACAGCGGTTGAGCCGCCCGATCACCGCCATCGGGCCGGTGTCCAGCCCGGGGTGCACCTGCTGCCACTGGCGCAGCACCCCCGCGACGATGTCCTCGGTCACCCGCACTCCTCTCGGCCATTCCGTACGCCCCCAATTGTGCCTTCCGCAGGTCGCCGGCCGCCGCGCGGGCGGGCGGCCGGGCGCGCGGTTCAGGCGGCCAGCGCCGGCGCCGAAAGCCGCCGGACCAGACCGGCCAGCACACGATGACCCCGCTGCTCGGCGTGCGCGATCCGCTCCTCCGGCAGGGCACGCTGCCACCACTCGCCGGACGCCACCTCAGCGGCCTCACGCAGCTCGACCAACGCACCGACCAGCCGGTCCCGCGCCCAACCGGCCTCCAGGGCGTCGTCCACCCCTCCTGCTCCTGCCGTCACCGCCGCCAGCAGCCGGGAGGCGGCGGCCTCCGCCTGCGCCACCCGCTCCAGAGCGACATCGATACGGTCCGCCGCCCGCCGATTCGTCACCGCAATGCAGCAGGCCAGGCCCACCCCCGCACCCACCACGGTGTCGATCCAGCGGTCCGCGATCAGCGTCGTGGCCGGCAGATGGCTGCCGAATTCGGTCAACAGCAGGGCCATGGGCGTGACCCACACCGAGCCCAACCAGTAGTTACGGGTGATGCACGCCTCCGCGCCGAGCTGGAAGGCCAGCGTCAGCGCGATCATCGCGAGCTGCCCGGTGTGGATCAGCGGCAGCAGCGCGGTGAACAGCCCCAGCCCGAGCAGATTGCCGAGGGTGCGCTGCAGCGCGCGCTGCCAGGACAGGGTGGTGTTGGCCTGGTAGATGGAGGCGGCGGTGACCACGGCCCAGTACGGGTGCCCGACACCGACCGCCATCGACGCCCAGCCCGCCAGCGCACACCCGATGGCTACCCGCGCCCCTATCGGCAGCAGCGGGGAACCGGGCGCGAGCCGGGCGAGAACGGCCCGCAGCCCCCGCGGCCGCCCCGGCGCGGGCCGGCGCAACCCCGCGTCTCCCGCCCCGCCGAGTTCGCCCCCGCCCGCGGCCGCTGCGTGCCCCGCGAGGTGCGCCGCAGCCCGTCCCGCGACGTGCCCGCCGGCCGGTCGCGCGGCCCGCGCCGCACCCCCCTCCAGACTCTCCTCCACGGCCTCGATGCCCCGCAGCTCCTCGGCCTGCGCCGCCGACAGCGCAACCCACGGCAACGGACGCCCCCGCCGCAGGTCCCGCGCCCAGCCACGCAACCGCTCGACTTCGGCCTCCCGGTCCACCTGAGCGACGGGGGCCTCCCGGACCGCCCGACCGAGGGGAGGGAACGGGTTTGGCTCGCCCCCCACCCCGTCCTCCGCCTCCTTCCCGGCGCCGGCGCCGCCCAGCGCCGCCTCCGCGCGCACCAGCAGACGTTCGAGACCGGCACGCGCCGCGGCCTTCTCCGGCGTACGGGCGGGCGGGACCAGGAACAACGTGTGCCAGGCCGCATTCACGGCCGCCGCGGCGCCGTGCCGCGCCTGCGCCGCGGCACGAGCGCCCGGTGCGGCCCCACCCGCCGCCGTCCCGGCCGCCGCCGACTCCGTACGCAGCAGTCCCGCCGCGGCCTCCAGTGCCCGGGCGGTCGCGATCCGCTCCGGCCCCTGCGGCCTGACCAGCGCCGGCGCCATGCACACGAGCCAGGCAAGCGCACCGGTGCCGAGCGCCAGCCCCAGATGCAGCGGCACCTGTCCCAGCCGCTGCGGTACGAAGAAGGCCGAGGCGGCGATGAAGGTCAGGATGAGGTTCCCCGGCGGCCCGATCCGCGTCGCGTCGCAGACCATCTTGTGGGCCGCGGCGACCAGCGAGGCAAGGGCGACCAGCAGCGCCGTCGACGCCACGAGCGACGCGGCGGTCAACGCGATCCCCAGGCTGGCGACCATGCCCAGCACCACCCACGGCAGGGCGCGGGCGCGAGCGGCGTACGGCAGGCCGTGCGCGTACAGGGCGCACATCGCCCCGGCCGAGGTGTAGAGGATCAGATCCAGCCGGCCCAGGGCGTACAGAGCGGCATCGGGAATCGCCAGCGCCACGACAGCGCTGAGCGCCGGCTTGTGCCAGCTGTCGACGGGGCGGCGCAGCCGCACGGTGCTCCTGATCGGCAACGGCCGGGCACGCACCGTGCTCTCCGACCGCGCTCCCCCTCTGTTCCTTGCGGGCTTCGCGTGCTTCCCCATACCAAGAAGCTTAACAGGTGTTTTACTAGCGAAATATTTGCGCGCAACCGTGGGCCTGCCGGAGCCGGATTCCTGGCCGCCGTGAGCTGCGCTCCACCCGCGACGGCCGGGGGGGCGACAATGACCGGGTGCCATCCGCCAAGAAGAAGACGACCACTGCGAACGCCTCCCCGGAGCGCCGCCGCGAACTGCTCAACACCGCGGCCGAGGTCTTCGCCGCCCAGGGCTACAACGCCACGACCGTCCGTCGGATCGCCGACGAGGCCGGCATGCTCGCGGGCAGCCTCTACTACCACTTCGATTCCAAGGAATCGATGCTCGACGAGATCCTGTCCACGTTCCTGAACGAGCTGTGGGACGGCTACGACGCCGTACTGGCCGCCGGTCTCGGCCCCCGGGAGACGATCGAGGCGCTGGTCACCGAGTCCTTCCGGGAGATCGACCGACACCGCGCCGCGGTCGCCATCTACCAGAAAGAGGCCAGGCACCTCTCCGTCCAGCCCCGCTTCCGCTACCTGGTCGACTCGCAGCAGAAGTTCGAGAAGGCGTGGCTCGGCACGCTGGAGCGGGGCGTCGCCGACGGCGTCTTCCGCGCCGACCTGGACATCCGTCTCACCTACCGGTTCGTCCGCGACACCGTCTGGATCGCGGCGAGCTGGTACCGGCCGGGCGGTCGGCACAGCCCCGAGGAGATCGCCCGCCAGTACCTCTCCATGGTCCTGGACGGCATCGCACTGAGCGCCTGACCCCTACCTGCGCGCCGCCGAGGCCGGCGATGCTCCGCTCGGCTCAGCAGGGAGTGTTTCTCACGTACAGGGCGCGCGGCGTCGAGGTCGTCCCGTAACGGAAGTCCTTCGTCGCGCCCTTGGGCAGGCGCCCGTGCGGATCCGTGTGGTGCGGCACCACGACGATGAAGCACGAGGTGCGCTGGGTGCACAGGTTCGCCAGGCGGACGTACCGGTCGTGGCCCTTGTTGAAGTACTTCCGCACCTTCACGCACTGCGGCGAGCTACCGGCCGCGGCGGCATCCGAGGCGGTGGCCACGGTCAGCGAGGCACTGCACGCCACCGCCGCCAGCACTATGGCCGTGATCTTTCGCATGTGATCTCCCCCGAGAAGAACTCAGAATCAGACACCCCCGCGAACCCGTTCCGGGTTCGCACGTTCATTCCCCATTGTCCATGCCCGCCCAGCAAAACCAGCCCCGGGTGCCACACGGGTACACAACCGCGACAAAGGAGCCCCCTCGTCGGTGCCCGCGCTGCCCTGCCGCAGAGCCGCCCGCAAGCCCATCGCCTCGCGGACACCGATACCGGCAGCGCCCACACGGCTACCGACAGTGCCCACACGGCCGCCGACCGCGCCCCGCCCACTTGGCCGGCTGGTGCCCTGCCCCGCAAGCGAGCTCCCTGCCCGTCGAGCTGCGATTCACAGCGCAATCACCAGGTATCTCCCTGTGTGTACCTCTATGGGGAGGTTCTCCTGGCGACCCGTGTCACTCGGTGACGGACGGCCGGGCCGTCACCACTTTCAGGCCCCGGTCCGCGAATTCGCGGCGGGTTGCCTCTCTCGCGCCGCTGTCCGTGATGAACGTGTCGAAGACATCCGCGTCGCCGACGCGGGCGAAGCACCGTTCGCCGATCTTCGAGGAGTCCGCGACGACCACCGCACGCCGGGCACGCTCTGCCATCAGGCGGTTGACGCGGGCCTCCGCCTCGTCATGGACCGTCGCCCCCATCATCGGGTCCACGCCGTTCGCACCGATGAACGCGATGTCGACGGAGATCTGCTGCAGCACCAACTCGCTGAACGGACCCACCAGTTCGAACGACCGTGAGTGAGCCACCCCTCCCGTGAGCACGATCTTGATCTGCGGTCGTACCGCCAGCTCATTGGCGATGTTGAGGGAATTGGTGACGATCGTCAGATGCGGTTGCGGGCCCGCCTCCGCGAAGTCCGGACGTGTGGCCAGTACCCGGGCGATGGCAGTGGTCGTCGTGCCACCGCTCAGCCCGACGACGTCCCCCCGCTCGACCAGCTTCGCCGCGGCCCTCGCCACCGCCTCCTTCTCCTCCGACCGGTGCGCGTGCTTGTAGCGGATCGGCAGGTCGTACGCCACCGAGCTGAGCACCGCCCCGCCCCGGGTGCGGGTCAGCAACTGCTGCTCGGCCAGAGCATCCATGTCCCGCCGCATCGTGGCGGCCGACACCTCCAGAGCGGTGGCCGCCTCGTCGACCTCCACCCGGCCCCGCTCCCCGAGCAGCTCGAGCAAGGCGTTCATCCGTTCATGGCGCTTCATAGCGCGAGCCTAATTCGTTCCGACCAGCCACGATGACCGCCGGTAGACCTCCTTGCAGTGCTCTTTCCTGTGGGGCTCGTCCTTGCGCTGCGCGTCCTCCATCCGGCTCCTTCTCCCTCCGAGGGGCGGGCCGGCCCCCGTCCCGGGTCGAGCCTCAGCCCCGGGCCGGGGCCTGGGCGGCGTACTGACCCGGCACGGTCGCCGGGGTGCCCAGCACGCCCAGCAGCCGTGCGGCCTCCTCCGCCACTGCCTCCCGGGCCGGCTTGACGTACTTCCGGGAGTCGACCAGTGAAGGATCCGCGCCCAGCGTCTGCCGTATCGACTGGGTGAAGACCGAGACCAGATGCGTCGAAATATTGATCTTCGTCATGCCGGCGGCGATGGCGCGACGCAGCTCGTCGTCCGGCACACCGGAGGATCCGTGCAGCACCAGCGGCACCGGCAGAGTCCTGTGCAGCGCCGCGATGAGGTCCTTGTCCAGGACGGCCGTGCGCTGATGCATCGCATGCGACGAGCCGACGGCCACGGCAAGGGCATCCACCCCTGTCGCGCGGACGAACGCCAGGGCCTCGTCCGGGTCCGTGCGCACCCCCGGCGCGTGCACCCCGTCCTTGCCGCCCACCTCACCGAGTTCCGCCTCGACGTACGCCCCCTGTTCGTGGCACCAGGCGGTCAGTTCGGCGGTGGTGGCGACGTTCTCTTCGTAGGGGAGCGCGGAGGCGTCCACCATGACCGACCCCACTCCGGCGGACACGCCCTGGTGGACCAGCTCCGCGTCGGTGATGTGATCGAGGTGCACCGCGATCCGGGCGCCGGAACCCTCGGCGAGGGCGAGGGTGGCGCGGGTGAGAGGCAGCAGACTGCCGTGATAGCGGACGCAGTTCTCGCTGATCTGGAGGATCAGCGGAATGCCGGTGCGCTCGGCGGCGGTGACCAGGGCCTCGGCGGTTTCCAGATGGATGACGTTGAAGGCCGCGGCGCCGACTTGCGCCTCGCGCGCCGCGTCGATGAGGGAGGAGGTGGGAACGAGGGGCATGGGACGGTGACTCCCTTGCGGATGGGGCGAGTTGGTGGGGGTGCGCGGGGGCGGTGGCTATGAGGTGGCCGAGGGTTCGAGCATCACGGAGCGCGTCAGGCTGCGCGGGTTGTCCGGGTCCAGGCCGCGGGCGCGGGCCCGTTCCAGCGCCACTCGCTGGACCAGCACCAGGTCGGCCAGCGGATCACGTGCATGGCACACGAAGCGCGCGCCCGTCCGCGTCACGTCGCCCTCCAGCCCGTCCGGCGCCTGGCCGAACAGCCAGGTCACCCGGCCCGGTGCGGCTATCGCGATCGGGCCGTGGCGGTACTCCATCGCCGGGTAGGACTCCGTCCAACTCTGCGACGCCTCCCGCATCTTGAGGGCTGCCTCGTTGGCGAGGCCGTAGGTCCAGCCCGTGCCGAGGAAGGAGAACTGCTCGGCTTCCACCCACTCCTTCTCCACGGGGACGGACAGCGCGTCCCGTGCATCGGCCACGGCCTGGGAGGTGTCCTGTCCCAGGTGGGCCCGCAGCAGTGTCAGTGCGGTGGTCGCGAAGCGGGTCTGGACCACCGATTTCTCGTCGGCGAAGGGCAGCGCGATCGTCTCGTCGGAGAGCGTGACCGCCGGCGTCTCGGGATCACCGATGAGCGTCACCGTCGGGATGCGCCCCTTGACGGCGTCGAGCACGCGGAGCACCTCGGTCGTCGTGCCCGAGCGCGTGATCGCGATCACCGCGTCATAGCCGCGATCGCTGCCGAGGAACGCCTCGGAAGCGGCGAACGGGTCCGTGACCCCGAGCCCGGCACCCTCGCGCAGTGCCGCGTACGACTGCGCCATGAACCACGAGGTGCCGCAGCCGACCACGGCGACGCGCTGCCCGGGCCGGGGCAGAGGGCCGGCTGCGGCGCCGATCCGCGCGGCCTCCTGCCAGGTCTCCGGCTGGCTCTGTAGTTCCTGCTCCATGTACGAGGTCTCGCTCATGGCCCACCCTCCCGTGATGTGAAACGGCCCGACGTTCGCGCAGCGACCGGCGATCGAGGTCCGACGGCTGCTGCGTGAAACTGCAACTTTGTGCGTTGGTGCAATCGACTGTACGCAGAATCGCGCTTGCGTTCCATCCCTCGAACGAGTGGATGCTCCAGAGGGGGGAGGTGGGTATCTGTGCTGGTGGGGTCCTAAGGGCACCCCTGGCGCGGGGGTTCGGGGTGGTGGGTGCGTAGATGGCGGGGCGCCAAGGAGCGCGGAGATCGTCTGTTGACAGCTGCGTGAAAGTGACCGAATACTCGCAAGATCAGTCATGCAGGTGCAGTCAGTCCTGCAGTAAGGCCGCTCCGCCGCACAAAGGACGTCTCATGTCCATTGCCTCCGTCTCCGCGACCCCACCGACGCCCCCCACGCCGTCCTCACGGCCCGCACGCCCCACCGGTCGGCTGTTCGCGCTCACCGGCGCCGTCGTAGGCGTCATCTACGGCTACGACACCGGCAGCATCTCCGGGGCCCTGGTGTTCCTGAGCAAGGACTTCCACCTCAGCGAGGCCGAGAAGGGCCTCGTCAACAGCATCCTGGTGTTCGGCTCCATCGTCGGCGCGCTGCTCGGCGGCAAACTCGCCGACGCCCTCGGCCGGAAGGCCGCGATGCTGATCGTCGCGGCCTCGTACGCGGTGTTCGTCGCGTGCTCCGCGCTCGCGCCCAACGTCCTCGTGCTGGACATCGTCCGCTTCCTGCTCGGTATCGCCATCGGCATCTCGATCGTCGCCGCACCCCTCTACGTCGCCGAATCCACCCCGGCGCGGATCCGCGGCGCCTCGGTCGCCGCCTATCAGGTGGCCACGGTCGCCGGCATCGTCCTCACCTACTTCGTCAACTGGGGCCTGTCCGGCGGCGGTCACTGGCGCTGGATGCTCGGCCTCTCCGCGATCCCCGCGGCACTCGTGCTGATCCCGCTGCTCAGGTTGCCGGACACCCCGCGCTGGTACGTCCTGAAGGGGCGTACGGAGCGGGCCGTCGAGGTCATGGCGATGACCGACCCGGACGTCGATCCGCGCACGGAGGTCGCGGTCGTGAGTGCCGCGCTGGCCCAGGAGAGCGGCGGATCGGTGCGCTCATTGCTGCGCAGGCCGTATGCCCGCGCCGCGTTCTTCGTCGTCGGCCTCGGCTTCTTCTGCCAGATCACCGGCATCAACGCGGTGACGTACTACAGCCCGCAGATCTTCGAGGAGATGGGCTTCACCGGCGACGGCCAGAGCTTCCTGCTGCCGTCCTTCGTGCAGCTCGCCTCGCTCGCCGCGACGGTGCTCGCCATCCTCGTCATCGACCGGCTCGGCCGCCGCGTGGTGCTGCTGTGCGGAATCGGCACCATGGTGCTGATGCTCGCGGTGCTGACCGCGGTCTTCGGGACGGGGACGCTGCAGGGCGCCACGACCTGGGTCGGCTTCGCCGCCATCCTGCTCTTCACCGCGGCCTTCAACTTCGGCTTCGGGTCGCTGATCTGGGTCTATGCGAGCGAGGCGTTTCCCGCCCAGCTGCGCTCCACCGGGGCGTCGGTGATGCTCACCGCCGACCTCGTCGCCAATCTCCTGATCGCCCAGTTCTTCCCCTCATTGATGGCCTGGGCGGGCGCGGCACGGACCTTCGCGGGCCTCGGGGTCCTCGCACTCGCCGCCCTGGTCTTCGCCGCCGTCACCGCACCCGAGACCAAGGGCCGCCAGTTGGAGGAGATCCAGGACTACTGGCGCAACGGGGGGCGCTGGCCACGGACACCGGTGCCGGAACCCGTGAGTCCGGGCGCGCTGGGCAGTGGATCGGTGCCGCCGAGCCCGTGACCCGGCGCATGCGCGAGGGGCACCCGTGGGCAGCATGCCGCCGGGTGCCCGAATTCTGCGCGCGACGGAGGGTTGTGCGTGACGGAGGTCAGGAGGGCAGCTGCTCCCGGTACGTCTCCAGTGCCGGTGCGGTCGTGGTCGCCACGAACTCAGTGATCCGGTACGAGCACACCCCGGCCAGGGTGAACGGGTCCTCGGCCACGATCCGTTCCACGGTCGCCCGGTCGACACCGGCGGCGAGGATCACGCCCCCGTCACGTGGCACCTTGCGGCCGGCGGCGATGAAGTGCCCTGCGGCGTATTCCTTGTGCAGCCACTGCACGTGGTCCTCAAGGACGGCGTCGACGCGGTCGAGGGACGCGGTGTAGGTCAGTTCCAGTACGAACATGGACGCAATATAGAGGAGCGGCGGCGGCGCCTCCCGGTCGGTCGCCGGGACGGCGCGGGCCACCGGAGCAGGCCGTACGGGAGTCAGCGGGCCCCGCCGAGGCCGGGGCGGCGTCGGCCGTGCCGTGTCGCGCGCTCATAGGCATGACCCGCCTGGAGAACGGCGAGGTCGGCGCGCGGCGCGCCGATGAACTGCAGCCCCACCGGCAGTCCCGCCGGTGTGAAGCCCGCGGGAACCGAGAGGGCCGGCACACCGAGGACGGAGACCAGGTAGGCGGACCGCATCCAGTCCAGATACGTCTCGGTGGGGCGGCCCGCGACCTCCTGGGGATACTCCAGTTCCGCGTCGAACGGAGTGACCTGGCTGACCGGGGCGAGCAACAGGTCGTACCGGGAGAAGAAGTCCAGCGTCCCGAGGTGCAGTCGGCTGCGGGTCGCGGTAGCCGTGACGAGGTCGGCCGTGGTCAGCCGGCGGCCCTCCTCGACGTTCCGGGCGAGGCTCGGCTTGAGGGCCTCCCGGTCGGTGTCGAGCAGGCTGCCCAGGGCGAGGTCGAAGCTGTGGGCGCGCAGCGTACGGAAGGTCTCATCGGCCCCGGTGAGGTCCGGGCAAGCGAAGTCGACGCGGCAGCCCAGCTCCTCCAGGACGCGTAGCTGAGGCTCCAGAACGGCGAGCACGTCCGGGTCGGCCGGCGCGGCCCCTCCCAGGTCAGGCGTCCAGGCGACGCGCAGCCCGCGCAGCTCACGGTCGAGCGGCACCCGGAACGCCGCGCCGGGTGTCTCCAGAGCGATGGGGCAGCGCGGGTCCGGCCCGGCCATCGCCGACAGCAGCAGCGCCGTATCGGCGACCGTCCGCCCCATGGGCCCGGGGACCGACAACGTGTCCCAGAGATCGCCGCCCGGCTGCGGAGGAACCCGGCCCGGTGTCGGCCGCAGCCCGACGACGTTGCAGAAGGACGCCGGGTTGCGCAGCGATCCGCCCATGTCGCTGCCGTCGGCGAGCGGTTGCAGCCCGGCCGCCAGCGCCGCGGCGGCGCCGCCACTGCTGCCGCCCGCCGAGCGGCTGGGGTCGTACGGGTTGCGCGTCGTACCGAAGACGCGGTTGAAGGTGTGCGAACCTGCCGCGAATTCCGGGACGTTGGTCTTGCCGAGGCGGATCGCGCCGGCCCGCTGGAGGCGGTCGACCACCACATCGTCCTCGTCGGGGACGTGGTCGGCGAAGAGCGGCGAGCCGAACGTCGTGCGCAAACCGCGAGTGAGGTGGGTGTCCTTGAAGGCGATCGGCAGACCGTGCAGCGGCGGCACCTCCGACCCGCGGGCCAGGCGTGCGTCGGCCTCCGCCGCGGCGGCCAGCGCGCCCTCGGCGTCTAGCGTCACGATGGCGTTGACGGCCGGATTGACCTGCTCGATCCGGTCCAGATGGGCCTGTACGACCTCCCGGGCGGAGATCTCACGGCGGCGCAATCGGGCGGCGAGGTCGGTGGCGTCGAGGTGGTGGAGTGCGTCGGTCATGAGGACCTCCGGCGGCGTCGGCACCCTGCGAAGGGACCGGAGCGGGCGTACTCATTCACCGTACCGAGGGCCACTGACAACGAACCGGCCGTCGGTCCTCGGCCGCCGGCTCGCTCACCGGTTCGGTAGCGTGAGGGCACCATGGACACACCCGGCACGATCTCCTGCGACGAGGAACTGCGGCACTGGCCGTCCGACGAGGCCCAGGCGCGCGCGGTCCAGGACCGGTTGCGGTCCTCGGTACGGCTCGACGAGTCCGGGCCGCAACCGGGCTTCGCCGGCACGGTGGTGGGGGTGGACGTCGCCTACGACGACGAGCGCGACGTCGTCGCCGCGGCCGCCGTCGCCCTGGATGCCCGGAGTCTCGCCGTCGTCGACGAGGCCACGGCCGTCGGGCAGGTCTCCTTCCCGTACGTGCCCGGGCTGCTCGCCTTCCGCGAGATTCCCACCGTCATCGACGCCCTCGCCCGGCTCACCCGCGTCCCTGACCTGGTGGTCTGCGACGGATACGGGCTGGCGCACCCGCGCCGCTTCGGGCTCGCCAGCCACCTGGGGGTGCTGACCGGGCTGCCCACCATCGGGGTCGCCAAGAACCCCTTCACCTTCCGGTACGCCCCGCCGGGACCGGAGCGCGGCGCGACCTCCCCGCTCCTCGACGGCGACGAGGAGGTCGGTCGCGCGCTGCGCACCCAAAAGGGCGTCAAGCCGGTCTTCGTCTCGGTGGGGCACCGGGTCGACCTCGACCGGGCGTGCGCCCACACGCTCCGCCTGGCGGCCGCGTACCGGCTGCCGGAGACGACCCGGGCCGCCGACTCGCTGTGCCGCAAGGCCCTGGCGGGCGCCTGACGCCGCGGCGAGCGGGCAGCGGAACCGGTGACTACCCCTCGCGGACCACACGGAAGACGATGCCCGCCCGTTGGAGACGTGCCGTCAGCGCCTCCCCCATGGCGACCGCGGTCGTCACCTGGCCCGAGGTCTCCGGCAGGTCGTCGAAGGCCAGGCTGAGCGCCGACTCGGCCAGCATCTTCGCCGTCTCGTCGTAGCCGGGGTCGCCGCCCGAGACCTCGGTGATCAGGTGTTTGCCGCCGCCGGAGGCGACGAAGCGCACCGTGAACCAGCTGCGCGCGCGGCGCTCCGGGCTCGGCCCGTCGCCCGGCTCCAGACGGCCGGACAGCCAGCGCCGGGCGGGCGGCACCTGCGCCAGCGCGCACAGCGCGCCCGCCCCCAGGGCCCCGCCGACAGCGATCGGCAGCCGCCGCACACCGGCGTAGTGGCGATAGCGGAAGTCGGGCCCGTAGCGGTCCAGCGCGGCCGCGGAGCGGGCGATGATCTGCGGATCGAGGGTGGGCAGCGGTACGCCCCAGGTGCCCGTCTCGCCGCTCCTGATGGGCGGGCCGAACGGCGCGCGGATCGTGCGGCCCGCCGGACGCGGCTCCACCCGCTGTCGCTCGCGCGCCGCCCGGGCCATGGCCACCGGACGGGAGGCGACGGTCAGCGCGGAGGCCAGGGTGCCACCGGAGAACGTCGCGTTGGAGCGTACGAAGCCGTCGATGCGCAGCGGGACGCCCTCGGGGAGCAGCCCCACCGTGTAGCGGACCCCGAGGTCGTGCGGGACGGAGTCGAACCCTCCGGCGTGTATCAGGCGCGCGCCGGAACTGCGGGCCGCCGCATCGTGCCGCAGGTACATCCGGTCGATGAATTCCGGCTCGCCCGTGAGATCGACGTAGTCGGTGCCGGCCGCGGCGCAGGCGGCGACGAGCGGCTCGCCGTGGAGCAGATACGGGCCGACGGTCGTCGCCACCACCCGGGTGTCGGCGGCGAGGGCGCGCAGCGCCTCCCGGTCGCCGCTGTCGGCCCGCAGCAGCGGCACCTCGGCGCAGGCGGGGTGGAGCTTCGCCAACCGGTCGCGCAGTTGCTCCAGTTTGGCGAGGTTGCGTCCGGCCAGTGCCCAGCGGCATCCCTCGGGCGCGTGCGCGGCCAGGTACTCGGCGGTGAGGGCTCCGGCGAAACCGGTCGCGCCGTAAAGGACGAGGTCGTAAGCCCGCCCTGAGGTGTCCTGCCGTCGCATCCCGCGTCCTCTCAACCACCCTGTGACTGGTGTCCGGACCCTAGGCAGTGGCCGCCACTCCGTCAACGACGGGTCCCGGCCACCCCCTTGGTCACAGCGGTTCCGCGGGTGGCCGTCCGGCTCCGTCAGGGGGCCGGGGAGTGCCGGGCGCGGCGGAAGCGGTGGCGGCGGCGGGCAGTCTTGACAGGGCGTCACCGCGGGGCCACATTCACCGGTGGCACCGATGACGTAGGACGTCCGATATCTGGATTGCCGTTCGCTGTCCGTCCGTTGTCCGCCGGTGCGCACCGCGCAGCGTCCGCGCACCGGCTCTTCCTCCGTACCGCACCCCGCCTCGCACCTTCGCCGACGCCTGGAGGAGGCCGGTTGTTGTGATCACGCGCCCGCTGGACACCCCCGACAGGAAACCGCGCCGGTACCGGGAGATCACCCGGCGCCAGTGGAAGGCGATGTTCGCCGCCTGGATCGGCTACCTCCTCGACGGCTTCGACTTCGTCCTGATCACCCTGGTGCTGACCGACATCGCCGCGGACTTCCACCTCAGCACCGCCACCGCCGCCTCGCTGATCTCCGGCGCCTTCATCACCCGATGGCTGGGCGGCGCCGTCCTGGGAGCGCTGGGGGACCGCTACGGCCGCAAGGCCGCGATGATCACCAGCATCCTGCTGTACTCCCTCGGCACCTTCGCCTGCGGATTCGCCTGGGGGTACACCAGCCTGTTCGTCGCCCGGCTGGTGATCGGCCTCGGCATGGCGGGGGACTACAGCGCCGGTGTGACGTACGTGCTGGAGACCTGGCCCACCCGGTGGCGCAACCGCGCCTCCGGATTCCTGATCTCGGGATACGCGGGCGGCACGATCCTCGCGGCGGAGCTGTACAAGTGGGTGGTGCCCCACTGGGGCTGGCGCTGGATGTTCTGGATCGGCGTCCTTCCCGTCCTGGTCGCCCTCTGGGTGCGCAGGTCGCTGCCGGAGGCCGGGGACTGGCAGCGGGAGATCGGTACGGCCGGACCGGAGGCGGACCGTCCCAATCCGTTCCGCCCGCTCTTCACGGGACGCGCCCGTGCCTGGGGCAACACGGTCCTGGCGGCGGTCGCCTCGGTGGCGCTGTTCTGCGTCTTCACGCCCGTCGGCGTGGGCTGCGTCCCCTGGCTGTCGGCCGTCGCCGCGCTCTGCCTGATCGCCTTCGCCGTCCAACTGGGAGGCCGCCGGGGATGGCTGCTGTACGTGTCCCTGATGGTGACGGTGTTCGCCGCGTTCCTCTACAGCTGGCCCGTTCAGGCGCTGCTGCCCACCTACCTCAAGACCGACCTCGGGTTCGACCCGGATCAGGTCACCGACGTGATGTTCTACGCGGGCTTCGGCACGATGGCGGGCTGCTGGCTGGCCGGCTTCGTCGGTGACCGGTTCGGCACCCGGCGCGCCTACGCGGGAACCCTGCTGGCCTCCCTCGCCTTCGTCTTCCCGGTCTTCGCGGTGCGCGACAGCCTGCCGGCGCTCGGTGTGCTGGTCTTCGGGCTGCTCGCGCTCGGCCAGGGCATCTCCGGCATCCTGCCGAAGTACCTCGCGGGCCATTTCCCGACCGCGGTCCGCGCCGCCTCTCTGGGCTTCGTCTACAACGTCGGTGCACTGGGCGGGGCGGTGGCACCCGTCCTCGGCGCCCGTCTGGCCGACGGCATGACCCTGGGGCGGGCGCTCGCGGTGCTCACCTTCGGGCTGACGCTCGTCGTCATCCTCCTGGTGGGCGGCGACGTGCCGCAGCGGCTGGGACGGCTGGTGGACCGTCAGGCACCGGCCGACCACCTCGTCCCGGCGGGCGGGGGAGCGGCCGCCGTCCCGCCGGAGGCGGATCGGGGCGGCCCGGGCGCCGGGGCGGTGCCGCCGGGCCCGGTGTAGTGGCACCCGGGGGCGGGGCGGGCGCCCGGTGTCACTCGGTGTGGTCGGCCGGCCGCCCGAGCCCCACCCAGCGCACGCCGTCCAGCTCGGACACCGACTCGACCAGCGGGTACGTGGGCGCAACGCCTTCCAGACGGAGCATCACCTCGGCCTCACTCCCGGCCGCTTCGTCGCCGGTGTCCACCTGGACGTCGGTCACCCGGAAGCCGCTGCTGGTGCACAGCTCCAACATCCGCCCCAGCAGTCCGTGTTGCGGGCGGTACAGGACCCGCAGGTCGGCGCGGGTGAGGGACGGCTTCGACGGGATCCGGTCCGACACCTTCGAGAAGCCGCGGACGATGAGGAAGTGCACCGCGGTGCAACCGATGGCGAGCAGCGGCAGGCCCCCGCCGCACGCCATGCCGATCGCGCAGGTCAGCCAGATGGTGGCGGCCGTCGTCAGCCCGCGGACCGCGTCCTTCCTGACGAAGATCAGGCCCCCGCCGATGAAGCCGATGCCCGAGACGACCTGCGCGGCCACCCGGGACGGGTCGAGCGACACACCGTCGACGCCCAGCAGCGCCCCGAAGCCGTGGATCGACACCTCCATGAACAGCGCGCTGCCCACGCCGACGAGCGTGTGGGTGCGCAGTCCGGCGCTCTTCTGCCTCGCCTCGCGTTCGAGGCCGATCAGCGAGGACAGCACCAGCGCGAGCGCGAGTTCGGTGAACTGGCGCGGCCCCTGGCCGGCGTGGAAGTCGAACAGTGCGGCGGCGAGTTGCGAGGGGGACATGGCGCCCATTGTCCCCCCGGTCGGAGCCGGTCCTCCGGCGCTGCGCGGGCCGTTGTCAGTGGCCGCCGTTAGCGTGGATTGCGTTGGTCGGCCCGCGCGCGGCGAGCGCGGCGCCGGGCGGCATCGCAGAGGGTGCCGTACGGGGGACGGACGTGGAGGAGCGCATGAACACGGCGGTGTGGCAGTCGGTGGCGGTACGGGAGCGGCGGCGGGTCCCGGTGGCGGAGCAGGCCGTCCCGCCGGCCGGGCTGCGCTGCGACCGGACGGCGGCGTCCCGCGGCATAGCCCCGAAGAAGCTCATCGCCGAGCTCGACGGGGGATAGCGGCGCAGCGGCAGACAGCGCGCGAAGGCCCGTGACGGCGAGGGTGAGGGAGCCTCGTCGGCGCGGGCCTTTTCCGCGGTCGCCACTTGGCACGGGGGTCTTGTGGAAAGTGGAACACGTTCTTAACATCACGAGTGTTACATCAGAAGTGTCACAGTGCGGAAGGGCATGGGGCGCGATGACGGAGTCAGCGAACGGCCCGCTGAGCGGGGTGCGGGTGGTCGAACTCGCCGGCATCGGCCCCGGCCCGTTCGCGGCCATGCTGCTGGCCGATCTCGGCGCCGACGTCGTCCGTGTCGACCGGCCCGGAGGCGCCGGGCTGCGCATCGACCCCGCGTACGACGTCACCAACCGCAACAAGCGCTCGGTGCTGGTCGACCTGAAGACGCCGGACGGGGTCGCCCAGGTGCTGGAACTCGCCGAGCGAGCCGATGTGCTGGTGGAGGGTTACCGCCCGGGTGTGGCCGAGCGGCTCGGCGTGGGCCCGGAGGAGTGCCTGGCACGCAACCCCCGGCTCGTCTACGGCCGGATGACCGGCTGGGGCCAGCAGGGGCCGCTCGCCGACACCGCGGGACACGACATCGGCTACATCGCCATCACCGGAGCCCTGGGCATGATCGGTCCGCCCGACGGCCCGCCCGCCATCCCCGCCAACCTCCTCGGCGACTTCGCCGGCGGCTCCCTCTACCTGGTCATCGGCGTCCTCGCCGCCCTCCGGCACGCCCGCGCCGAGGGCGGCGCGGGCCAGGTCGTGGACGCCGCCATCGTCGACGGCACGGCCCATCTGACGGCGATGATCCACGGCATGCTGGCGGCGGGCGGATGGCAGGACCGCCGCGGGGCCAACCTGCTGGACGGCGGGACGCCGTTCTACGGCACGTACGAGACCGCCGACGGCGGTCACATGGCGGTCGGGGCGCTGGAGAAGCGGTTCTACGGCGAGTTCATCCGCCTGCTGGGCATCGAGGACGAGGCGCCCGACCGGGACGATCCCGCCGCCTGGGACGACCTCCGTACGGCCATCGCGGCCCGCTTCAAGACCCGGACGAGAGCGGAATGGACCGCGGTCTTCCAGGAGTCCGACGCCTGTGTGGCGCCCGTGCTGTCGCTGCGCGAGGCCCCGCAGCACCCGCATCTCGCCACCCGCGGCACCTTCGTCGACCACGACGGCATCACCCAGCCCGCGCCCGCCCCCCGCTTCTCGCGGACGCCCGCGGCGGTCCGCCGACCGCCCGCGCGCCCCGGAGCGGACACCGAGGAGATCGCCCGCGACTGGCAGGCGCCCGGCCTGCTCGCCCCCGCACCGGCCGGGCCGCCGGACAACGCGCCCGCCGCCCCGCACCGCGCCGAGCGGGAGTGACGATGCCCGGATGCCACCCCGCGCGGCCCGAGCCCGCCACGCTGACCGAGACCGTCGAGAACCGGCTCTGAGGAGGGCCCGCAGAGATGACCGCGCAGATGCAGCGCCAGATCTTCACCGAGGACCACGTGGCCTTCCGCGAGACGGTACGCACCTTCCTCGCCAAGGAGGTGACGCCGTACTACGAGCAGTGGGAGAAGGACGGCATCGTCAGCCGGGACGCCTGGCGCGCGGCCGGCAGACAGGGCCTGCTGGGGCTGGCCGTGCCCGAGGAGTACGGGGGCGGGGGCAACCCCGACTTCCGCTACAGCGCGGTCCTCGCCGAGGAGTTCACCCGCGCCGGCGCCGCCGGACTCGCGCTGGGCCTGCACAACGACATCATCGGCCCCTACCTCACCACCCTCGCCACCGACGAGCAGAAGCGCCGATGGCTGCCCGGCTTCTGCAGCGGCGAGATCATCACCGCCATCGCCATGACCGAGCCCGGCGCGGGCTCCGACCTCCAGGGCATCCGCACCACCGCCGAGGACCGCGGCGACCACTGGCTGCTCAACGGATCGAAGACCTTCATCTCCAACGGCATCCTCGCCGACCTCGTCATCGTCGTGGCCAAGACCACCCCCGAGGGCGGTGCGCACGGGCTGTCGCTGCTGGTCGTCGAGCGGGGTACGGACGGCTTCGAGCGCGGCCGGAACCTCGACAAGATCGGCCAGAAGTCCCAGGACACCGCCGAGCTGTTCTTCAACGACGTACGGGTCCCCAAGGAGAACCTGCTCGGTGAGCTCAACGGCGCCTTCATCCACCTGATGACCAACCTCGCCCAGGAGCGGATGGGCATAGCCGTCGCCGGGATCGCCGCCGCCGAACACCTGCTGGAGATCACCACCGACTACGTCAAGGAGCGCGAGGCGTTCGGGCGGCCGCTGTCGAAGCTTCAACACGTCCGCTTCGAGATAGCCGAGATGGCCACGGAGTGCGCCGTCACCCGCACCTTCCTCGACCGCTGCATCGTCGACCACTCGGACGGCAAGCTCGACGCCGTCCACGCGTCGATGGCCAAGTGGTGGGCCACCGAACTCCAGAAACGCGTCGCCGACCGCTGTCTGCAACTCCACGGCGGGTACGGCTACATGACCGAGTACCGCGTCGCCAGGGCCTTCACCGACGGACGCATCCAGACCATCTACGGCGGGACGACCGAAATCATGAAGGAGATCATCGGGCGCTCGCTGCTCGGCTGACCCTCCGCGCCGTGTCTTCCCGGGGACAGCCCCCGAAACCCCGCCAGAAAGGCTTACCAGTGAGCACCGAAGCGTACGTGTACGACGCGATCCGCACCCCGCGCGGCCGCGGCAAGGCCAATGGCGCACTGCACGGCACCAAGCCGATCGACCTGGTCGTCGGCCTGATCCACGAGGTGCGCAACCGCTTCCCCGGCCTCGACCCGGCCGCCATCGACGACATCGTGCTCGGCGTCGTCGGACCGGTCGGCGACCAGGGCTCCGACATCGCCCGGATCGCGGCGATCGCCGCCGGGCTGCCCGACACCGTCGCCGGCGTACAGGAGAACCGCTTCTGTGCGTCGGGTCTCGAAGCCGTCAACATGGCCGCCGCCAAGGTGCGTTCGGGCTGGGAGGACCTGGTTCTGGCGGGCGGCGTCGAATCCATGTCGCGGGTCCCGATGGCCTCCGACGGCGGCGCCTGGTTCGCCGACCCGATGACCAACTTCGACACCGGCTTCGTCCCCCAGGGCATCGGCGCCGACCTCATCGCCACCATCGAGGGCTACAGCCGGCGCGACGTCGACGAGTTCGCCGCGCTCTCCCAGGAGCGCGCCGCCGAGGCGTGGAAGGACGGGCGCTTCAACCGCTCCGTGGTCCCGGTGCGCGACCGCAACGGCCTGGTCGTCCTCGACCACGACGAGCACATGCGCCCCGGCACCACCGCCGACTCCCTCGCCGGGCTCAAGCCGTCCTTCGCCACCATCGGTGACGCCGGCGGCTTCGACGCGGTGGCCCTGCAGAAGTACCACTGGGTCGAGAAGATCGACCACGTCCACCACGCCGGCAACTCCTCCGGCATCGTGGACGGCGCGGCGCTCGTCGCCATCGGCTCCAAGGAGGTCGGCGAGCGCTACGGGCTCACCCCGCGGGCCCGTATCCTCGCGGCCGCGGTCTCCGGCTCCGAGCCGACGATCATGCTCACCGGCCCCGCGCCCGCCAGCCGCAAGGCGCTCGCCAAGGCCGGGCTGACCATCGACGACATCGATCTGGTCGAGATCAACGAGGCGTTCGCCGCCGTCGTACTGCGCTTCGTCAAGGACATGGGCCTGAGCCTGGACAAGGTCAACGTCAACGGCGGCGCCATCGCCCTGGGCCACCCGCTGGGCGCCACCGGCGCGATGATCCTGGGCACCCTCATCGACGAGCTGGAGCGGCAGGACAAGCGCTACGGCCTGGCCACTCTCTGCGTCGGCGGCGGCATGGGCATCGCCACCGTCATCGAGCGCCTCTGACCCCTCGTCCCACCCACTACGGAGAACGCACCATGAGTGAATCCGCAGCTTTGTCGACCATCCGCTGGGAACAGGACGAGACCGGCATCGTCACCCTGGTCCTGGACGACCCGGACCAGTCCGCCAACACCATGAACAACGCCTTCAAGACCTCCCTCACCGCGGTCGCCGACCGCCTGGAGGCCGAGAAGGACAACATCCGCGGCATCATCTTCACCTCCGCGAAGAAGACCTTCTTCGCCGGTGGCGACCTGCGCGACCTGATCGCCGTCACCCCCGCCCAGGCCCAGCGGGCCTTCGAGTCGGGCAACGGCATCAAGCGCGACCTGCGCCGCATCGAAACGCTCGGCAAGCCCGTCGTCGCCGCCATCAACGGCGCCGCGCTGGGCGGCGGTTACGAGATCGCGCTCGCCTGCCACCACCGCGTCGCCCTCGACACCCCCGGCACCAAGATCGGCCTGCCCGAGGTCACCCTCGGTCTGCTGCCCGCCGCCGGCGGTGTCACCCGCACGGTCCGGCTGCTCGGCATCGCCGACGCGCTGCTGAAGGTGCTGCTCCAGGGCACCCAGTACAGCGCCCCGCGCGCCAAGGAAGCCGGGCTGATCCACGACGTCGCGGCCACCCCCGAGGAACTGCTCGCCAAGGCCCGCGCCTTCGTCGACGAGCACCCCGAGTCCCAGCAGCCCTGGGACGTGAAGGGGTACCGCATCCCCGGCGGCACGCCCGCCCAGCCGAAGTTCGCGGCCAACCTCCCGGCCTTCCCGGCCAACCTCAAGAAGCAGCTCAACGGCGCCCCGTACCCGGCGCCGCGCAACATCCTCGCCGCGGCCGTCGAGGGCTCCCAGGTCGACTTCGAGACCGCGCAGACCATCGAGGCGCGGTACTTCGTCGAGCTGGTCACCGGCCAGATCTCCAAGAACATGATCCAGGCGTTCTTCTTCGACCTGCAGGCCGTCAACTCCGGCGCCAACCGCCCCAAGGACATCGAGCCCCGCAAGGTCGAGAAGGTCGCCGTCCTCGGCGCCGGCATGATGGGCGCGGGCATCGCCTACGCCTGCGCCAAGGCCGGCATCCAGGTCGTCCTCAAGGACGTCACCCCGGAGGCGGCCCAGAAGGGCAAGGCGTACTCGGAGGGGCTGCTCGCCAAGGCGCTCTCCCGGGGCCGCACGACCGAGCAGAAGCGCGACGAGCTGCTGGCGCGCATCACGCCCACCGCCGAGCCCAACGACCTCGCGGGCTGTGACGCCGTCATCGAGGCGGTCTTCGAGGACGTCGCCCTCAAGCGCAAGGTGTTCAAGGAGATCCAGCACATCGTCGCCCCCGACGCGCTGCTGTGCTCGAACACCTCGACCCTCCCCATCACGCTGCTGGCCGAGGGCGTCGAGCGCGACCAGGACTTCATCGGGCTGCACTTCTTCTCGCCGGTCGACAGGATGCCGCTGGTGGAGATCATCAAGGGCGGGCGGACCGGCGACGAGGCGCTGGCCCGCGCCTTCGACCTGGTCCGCCAGATCAAGAAGACCCCGATCGTCGTCAACGACTCCCGCGGCTTCTTCACCTCCCGGGTCATCGGCCACTTCATCAACGAAGGCGTGGCGATGGTCGGCGAGGGCCTCGACCCGGCCTCCGTCGAGCAGGCCGCCGCCCAGGCCGGCTACCCGGCCAAGGTGCTGTCGCTGATGGACGAGCTGACCCTGACCCTGCCCCGCAAGATCCGCGAGGAGACCAGGCGGGCGGCCGAGGAGGCCGGCGGCACCTGGCAGCCGCACCCGGCCGACGAGGTCATCGACCGGATGGTCGACGAGTTCGGCCGTCCCGGCCGCAGCGGTGGAGCCGGCTTCTACGAGTACGGCGAGGACGGCAAGCGCGCCGGCCTGTGGCCGGGCCTGCGCGAGCACTTCGCCAGGGAAGGGGCCGGCATCCCCTTCCAGGACATGCAGGAGCGGATGCTGTTCTCCGAGGCGCTGGACACCGTCCGCTGCTTCGAGGAGGGCGTCCTCACCTCCGTCGCCGACGCCAACATCGGCTCCATTTTCGGGATCGGCTTCCCGGGCTGGACCGGCGGCGTGATCCAGTACATCAACGGCTACCGGGGTGGGCCGGGGCGGGAGGACCTCGTCGGTCTGCCCGGGTTCGTGGCCCGCGCCCGTGAGCTGCAGGCGGCCTACGGCGACCGGTTCGCGCCGCCCGCGCTGCTGATCGACAAGGCCGAAAAGGGCGAGAAGTTCAGCGACTGACCGGCATCGGGGCGGGCCACGGCGGCCCGCCCCGTCACTCCTGCGGGGAGCCGTCCCGGCGGCCCGGGTCCCCTTCCTTGCCGAACGCCTCCCGCAGCTCCTGCTTCATGGACCGCTGGAAGGCGGTGACCAGCGCCTGGACCACCATCGGCTGCATATGGGCCGAGAGCGACTTCATCCGCGCCAGCTCCTCCTCGCCCGGCCCGGCTTCCCGGTACGGGCCCCACACCTCGTCCTTGAACAGCCGGCTCAGCTCACGGGCCGCCGAACGGGTGTGTTCCATGACGACGGCGCGGGCCGCGAGGATGGTCTCCAGCGTGATCGGCACGTCCAGCAGCCGGGCGCCCAGATGCAGCAGCCCGGGGTCGACCCGGAAGACCCCCGGATCCTCGGTCCGTACGAGGACGCTCATCGCCGCCAGCCGGTCGAGGTCCTCCTCGGTCAGCTCCCGGCCGACCCGCCGCTCCAGCTGGTCCCGGGTGGTGTCCTCCGCCTTGTCCGGGACCCAACTCGCCACCAGCGCACGGTGAATGGCCAGGTCCTGGGCGCTCAGGTCGGGAGGGAGCTGCTCCAGATAGCGCTCGATCGCGGACAGCGTCAGGCCCTGGTGCTGGAGCTCCTCGATGAGCGCGAGCCGCGAGAGGTGGTCCGGGCCGTAGCGGCCGACCCGGCGCGGGCCGATCTCCGGCGGCGGCAGCAGGCCCCGGGTGCTGTAGAAGCGGATGGTGCGGACCGTGACGCCGGCGCGGGCGGCCAGCTCGTCGACGGTCAGACCGGTGTCGGCGGACTCCTTCATGTTCAACAGTATTGCTGTCTCACCACTTGTGTGAAACCTATGAACGCGGGCGGATGACGGCGAGCGATGGCCGGTTGTCGCCCGTGCCGGGGCCGTCGTGAGCCTTCCCGGTTCCCACGGTGCGCGCGCGCGAACGGGTGGTCGCGGAGGCCAACAGGCGCTTTCGGCGAAGGGAACAGGTCAAGAAGTGTGCCCCGGTGACCGGGGAGAGAGGCCCGGAAGGGACGAACTCCAGCATTCCTTGCCCATGGAGTGCCGGGTAATTCACGATAAAGTCGGACAAATCTTGGATGGCCTATACACGCTGTGACCTTGCCCACAGACGGGGGGCCGCTCTTCAGGGAAGGTGTGCCGTCGGCCGTCCGCGCGATCCGCGGGATCCGGCCATCGCTCAAGCCCTGCCCGAAAGCGAGATGCACCAGCAGTGAGCACAGAAACCGTCACCGAGACAGCCCAGAGGTCACCTGACGGGGGGAGCGGCGCGCAGCAGGACGCGGGCGACGCGGGATACAGCAAGGGCCTCAAGGGCCGGCACATCAACATGATCGCCATCGGTGGGGCGATCGGCACCGGCCTCTTCCTGGGCGCCGGCGGCCGACTGCACTCCGCCGGCCCCGCGCTGGCCATCGCCTACGCGGTCTGCGGCCTCTTCGCCTTCTTCGTCGTGCGGGCCCTGGGTGAGCTGGTGCTGCACCGGCCGTCCTCCGGATCGTTCGTCTCCTACGCCCGTGAGTTCCTGGGGGAGAAGGGCGCCTACGTCGCCGGCTGGATGTACGTCGTCAACTGGTCGACCACCGGTATCGCCGACATCACCGCGATCGCGCTCTACACGCACTACTGGAGTCTGTTCACCGACATCCCGCAGTGGGTGATGGCGCTGATCGCGCTGGCGGTCGTGCTGACGGTCAACCTGATCTCGGTGAAGATCTTCGGTGAGCTGGAGTTCTGGTTCGCGATCATCAAGGTCGCCGCACTGGTGATCTTCATGTTCATCGGCATCTTCCTGCTGGCCACCCACCACCAGGTCGCCGGCCACGCACCGGGACTGAACCTGATCACCGACCACGGCGGGATCTTCCCGACCGGACTGCTGCCGGTGGTGATCGTGCTCCAGGGCGTGGTCTTCGCCTACTCCGCGGTCGAGCTGGTCGGCGTCACCGCGGGTGAGACCGGCGAGCCGCAGAAGGTCGTGCCGAAGGCCGTCAACTCCATCATGTGGCGGGTGGGCGTCTTCTACGTCGGCTCGGTCGTCCTGCTGGCGATGCTGCTGCCGTGGAACAAGTACACCGGCGGTGAGAGCCCCTTCGTCACGGTGCTGTCCAACGTCGGCGTGCCGGCGGCGGGCGACGTGATGAACCTCGTCGTGCTCACCGCGGCGATGTCCAGCCTGAACTCCGGCCTCTACTCGACCGGCCGCATCCTGCGCTCGATGTCGATGGCGGGGTCCGCGCCGAAGTTCGCCGGCCGGATGAACCGCAACCAGGTGCCGTACGGCGGCATCCTGCTCACCTCCGCGGTGTGCGTGCTGGGCGTCGCGCTCAACTACGTCGTGCCGGGCGAGGCGTTCGAGATCGTGCTGAACATCGCGGCGCTGGGCATCGTCAGCACCTGGTGCACGATCATGGTCTGTCACATGGTCTTCGTCCGCCGGTCCAAGGCGGGCCTGGTCGAGCGTCCGCGCTTCCGGCTCCCGGGCACGCCGGTCACCGACATCGCCACCATCGCCTTCCTGCTCGGCGTCATCGTGCTGATGTGGTTCGACGACGGCGTCGGCCGGCAGACCGTGATGCTGATCCCGGTCCTGGGCGCGGCGCTGGTCATCGGCTGGTACGCGGTCCGCGGCCGGGTGGCCCGGATCGCCAAGGAGCGCGACGAGCTGGCGAAGTAGCCACGCGGGAGCGTCACCTGAAGCAGCCCGGGGCGGCCGCGGACACCGGAAGGTGTCCGCGGCCGCCCTTGCGTATGGCCGGCCCCGGGCCGGCCCGCGGCACACCGGTGACGGTCCGCGCTCGCCGAGGGCGCGGTGCTCAGCCGCCGATCACCGGATAGTGATCGGAGAGGTTGGTGTAGGTGTAGTCCTTGCCCCAGCTGGAGACCGTCCAGGGCGCCGACTCCTCCTTGACCACGGTGTTCTGCCAGTCGGCGGGCCGGGCGTGGCCGTTGCGGTGCAGGACGTAGTCGAGGTCCTCGCGGGGGTCGCTCGGGTAGCGGTACCTGGCGATCGAGTTCTCCTGCGTGTCGAAGGAGTACGGGTGCCCGGAGCGGCCGTCGGCGGGGGCCAGGTCGGCGTTGCCGAGCAGCGCGTCGTACTCGGCGCTGTGCGAGTCGATGTTCAGGTCTCCGGCGACCATGACCTCCTCGTCCGCCGGGATGTTCCTGGCGTCGAGGAAGGCGTCCATCTCCTTGAGCTGCCGCGCGCGGTCGGCGGCCGCCTCGCCCGCCTTGCAGCCCGAGTCGGTGGACTGGGCGTGGGTGCCGACGACATGCACCTTGGTGCCGTTGACGTCCAGCACCGCATAGACGAAGCCCTTGTTGGAGAGGGAGTCCGAACCGCAGGCGTCCTTGTAGATGTACTGCTCCTTGCGGAGGATCGGCCACTTGCTCAGCAGCGTCACCCCGCCGTCCTCCGGTGTGACGGCCGAGTAGGCGCCCCCGGTGGCGTCCCAGCCGCTCCGGCTCCGGCCCACCACCGGCGTCTGGTGCGGATACTGCCCGGCGGCCCGGGACTTCAGCGCATCGGAGGAGGAGTTGTCGAACGCTTCCTGGAGCACGACGACGTCATTGCCCTGGAAGAAGTCCGCGGTCGCGATCGCCTGCGCGCGGTGGTCCTGGCCCCAGTTGGGATAGAGGTTCTTGCTCATGAGGAAGGTGTTGTAGGTCAGCACCTTCAGGTGGGGGGCGGTGGCGGCCGACGCGGTGGGGGACGCGGCGGTCACGGTGGCGGCGGCGAGAGCCGCGGCGAGGGCGAGGGCCCGGGGTGTGCGCAGCGCTGAGTGCGACACTGAATCTCCCTATGGGGGTGGGGATTTGGTCCGGCGGCGCTCATCCAACCAGCTGGCATTACTTCTAGGTAGCCTCCTGGGGGGAAGGAGATTTACAGCGGGAGCCGGGAGGGGGCGTCGGCGGTGCCGCGGCCGGCCGGCGCGGACTTCCCGGGCGCGACGGGCCGGGTCTCCGCGCGTACGCGGGCGGTCAGCGAGCGCCGTATCATGATTAATGACATGAATACGGTGAAAACTGATCCAAAACCCCCACCGGTCGGAGGCATGCTCTGGTCGATGGTGGGCGACATCCGCATGCTGCTCACCCTGCCTCCCGCACTGACGATGCAGGTCGCACACCCGGCGGTGGGCGCCGGTGTCGACGACCACTCCGTCTTCCGCACGGACCCCTGGGGACGCGGTGAGCGCTCACTGGCCTCGCTGCAGCTGTGGGTGTACGGCGGCGCGGGTGCGGCCGAGGAGGGCCGACGGCTGCGGCAGCTGCACCGGACCATCCAGGGCACGGACGCGCACGGCCGCAGATATCACGCGCTGACCCCCGCCTACTACGCCTGGGTGCACGCCACCGGCTACCCCGTCTTCCGGCACGCCCAGCAGTACCTGGGCCGCCCCTTCACCGAGGCGCAGGAGCGCCGGCTCTACGCGGAGTGGCTCCAGGTCGGGCGGGTCCTGGGCATCCATGACCGCGACATGCCGCAGACCATCGAGGAGTTCTGGCCCTACTACCGCAAGGTGCTCGAGAACGACCTCGAAGCGACCGCGGTCGTAAGGGAGTTGATCGCGACCGACCAACCGGTGCCGGCTCCCGACCGCGGGCCGCGGTGGCTGCGGCTGCTGCTCCGGCTCGTCTGGCCCTGGCTCCGCCCGCGGTTCGTCCGCTTCCGCCGGTTCGTCACCATCGGCCTGATGCCGCCGGACGCCCGGCGTGCCATCGGCCTGGAGTGGACCGATGCCCAGGAGCGCCGGCTGCGCCGCTTCGGACGGGTCGTCCGCACGGTGGTGCCGGTGCTCCCCGAGCGGCTGCGCTTCATGCCGGTCGCGCGCCGGGCCCGCCGCGCGGCACGACGCCGCCGGGGCGCCGCGGCCGGTACCTGACACACGCCGGGCGGCAGCGCGGTTGACCGCACGGACGAACGGAGCCGGGAAGGAGATCCCCGGCTCCGCACGTGTCAGCGACCGGCCCGCCGCTCAGTGCCCGTGGACACCGTGCGTGGCCGCGATCTGCTTCCACGACTTGGGCTGGGCGACGTGTGCCTGCGGAGCGCCGAACGCCTGCTTGGCCGCGGCGGCCGAGGGCTTGGACGGCTGGAACAGCCAGGTGTCGAAGAAGCCGGCCAGCTGCTTCCCGGACTTCTGCTCGGCGAACTTCACGAAGTCCGCCACCGAGGCGTTGCCGTACCTGTGCTCCGTCGGCCAGGACTTGAGGAGGCCGAAGAAGACCTTGTCGCCGAGCTTGTTGCGCAGCGCCTGGAGCGTCAGGGCGCCACGGTCGTAGACGGCCGCGTCGAACTGGTTCTCCGCGCCCGGGTTGCCCGGCTTGACCGTCCAGAACGGGTCATCGGCCGGGTGCTGGGCGTAGACGTAGTCCGCCAGCTCCTGCGCGGTGCCCTCGCCCTCCTTCTCCGACCACAGCCACTGGCTGTAGGCGGCGAAGCCCTCGTTGATCCAGATGTCCTTCCAGTCCTTCAGCGAGACGCTGTCGCCGTACCACTGGTGCGCCAGCTCGTGCACCACGACCGAGACGTTGGTGCCCCGGTCGAACGCCTTCTCGCCGTAGAACGGGCGGGTCTGGGTCTCCAGCGCGTAGTGGGCCGGCACGTTGGGGACGTAACCGCCGACGGCGTTGAACGGGTAGGGGCCGAAGACGCTCTCCAGCCACTCGGTGATCTCGGTGGTGCGCTCGATGCTGGCCTTGGCCGAGCCCTCGTTGGCACCGAGGTCCTTGCTGACGGCGTTGATCACCGGCAGGCCGTTCGCGGTGGTGTCGGTGGTGATGTCGAACTTGCCGACCGCCAGGGTCGTCAGATACGTCGCCTGCGGCTTGTCCGAGCGCCAGTTGTAGCGCGTCCAGCCGAGCTTGGAGGACTGCGAGGCGAGCACCCCGTTGCTCAGCGCCTGGGTCCCGTCCGGCACCGCCACCGAGATGTCGTACGTGGCCTTGTCGGTGGGGTGGTCGTTGCTCGGGAACCACCACACGGCGGCGTCCGGCTCCTGCGCGATGACCGCGCCGTCGGGCGTGCGGGCCCAGGCGGTGAAGTTGTCGATCTTCAGCTCGGAGGGCTTGCCCGCGTAGCGCACCACGACGCTGATCTGCTTGCCCTTCTCCAGCGGCGTGGCCGGGGTGACCTCCAGCTCGTGCTTGCCGGACGTGGCGAAGGCGGCCTTCTTGCCGTTGACCCGTATCTCGCTGACCTTGAGACCGAAGTCCAGGTTGAAGCGGGAGAGGTCCTGGGTGGTCCGGGCGAGGAGCGTCGCCGTGCCCTCCAGCAGGTCCGTCTTCGGCTGGTACTTCAGCCTCAGGTCGTAGTGGGAAACGTCGTATCCGCCGTTTCCGCTCTCGGGGTAGTAGGTGTCGCCCACGCCCGGAGCGCCGGGGGTGAAGCTGGCCGCGGAAGCCGGGATCGCCAGCAGGAGACTGAGCGCGGCCGCGCCCGGCACGAGGAGTCTGTGACGCACGAGTCCTCCAACTCGTAGGGGGATGGCTCTGTTCGAGACCCTATGCAGCCCGCCACCGTGGCGTCATGGACATGGCTCGATCTGACACATGACCGACATGAACCACCCTTTGTCCCGCCGGGGGCGCGGCGCACCGCCGTCCCCCTCCGCCACGGCGGTCGTCATCTGCACCCTTACGCAGGGGAGTTGAGCCGCGCTACCGTCCGCCCGTGACGAATCCTGCGCGGATCCCCCGCACCCCCTTCACAGCGCTCGTGCTGGCGGCCGTCGCCGCCCTGCTGTCCGCCCTGATCGGGCCGGCCGCCGCGCAGGCGGCGCCCGGCGGCAGCCGGTCCGGCGAGAGCAGACCCGTCTACTCCTACGACCGCGCGATACGCGAATCCGTCTGGGTGGACACCCGGCTCGACGGCGACGGGGACGGGCGGACCGACCGCGTCGCCGTCGACGTCGTGCGGCCGTCCGAACCGGCCCGGCTGGGCCACCGGGTCCCCGTCATCATGGATGCCAGCCCGTACTACTCCTGCTGCGGGCGCGGCAACGAGAGCCAGAAGAAGACCTACGACGCACAGGGCCGCCCGGTCCAGTTCCCGCTGTTCTACGACAACTACTTCGTGCCGCGCGGCTATGCGACGGTCCTGGTCGACCTGGCGGGGACCAACCGCTCCGACGGCTGCGTCGACGTCGGCGGCCGCTCCGACGTCCAGTCGGCGAAGGCCGTCGTCGACTGGCTCGGCGGCAGAGGCCGCGCCTATACGGCCCGTACGGGAGGCAAGCCCGTCACGGCCGGCTGGTCCAGCGGCAGCACCGGCATGATCGGCAAGAGCTGGGACGCCACCATCGCCAACGGCGTCGCGGCCACCGGCGTCAAGGGACTGAAGACCATCGTCCCGATCGCCGGCATCTCCTCCTGGTACGACTACTACTTCGCCAAGGGCGCCCCGCTCTACGACTCCGGCCCGGACTCCCTCGCGCAGCTCGTCGACAGCCCCGACGCGCGCAAGCGCTGCGCCGCCGTGCAGCAGAAGCTCGTCGAGGGCGCGCCGCGCAGCGGCGACTGGACCGGACTGTGGACCGAGCGGGACTACGTCCGCGACGCCGGCAAGGTCCGCGCCAGCGTCTTCCTGGTGCACGGCCTGCAGGACCTCAACGTCCGTACCCGGCACGCCGGCCAGTGGTGGGACGCGCTCGCCCGGCACGGCGTGGAACGCAAGGTCTGGCTCTCCCAGACCGGACACGTCGACCCCTTCGACTACCGGCGCGGCGCCTGGGTCAAAACCCTGCACCACTGGTTCGACCACTACTTGATGGGCTACGACAACGGCATCGAGCGCGCGCCGATGGCCGACATCGAGCGTTCGCCCGGCACCTGGTCCACCGATCCGCAGTGGCCCGCGCCCGGCACCTCGGCCACCACCCTGCGGCCCCGCGCCGGCAGCGCCCCCGGCGTCGGCGCCCTCGGCACCGCCCGTGCGCCGCGGGGGACCACCGAGACCTTCACCGACGACCCGAAGCTGAACGAGGCCGACTGGGCGGCACACATCGACCGATCGACGCCCGCCAAGGCCGGGTTCGCCACCGGGCCGCTGCGCGCGCCGCTGCGGCTGTCCGGCTCCGGCACGGTGACCGTCACCGTCACGCCCAGTACCTCCACCGCCCACCTGTCGGCCGTCCTGGTGGACCTCGGCCCCGCCACCATCCGCAACTACGCCGCCGACGGCGAGGGCATCACCACCCTCGACAAGCGCACCTGCTGGGGGGCGGGAATCCCGGGCGACACCGGCTGCTTCAAGGAGACCGCGGCCGACACCGAGCAGGTGGCGCACACCGTCTTCAGCCGTGGCTGGGCCGACCTCGGCAACTACGCCGACCCCCACCACGGCCGCCCGCTCACCCCCGGCAAGCCCTACACCCTCACCCTGGACCTGGCCGCCACCGACCACATCGTGCCCGCCGGACACCGGCTCGGGCTGATCGTGGCCGGGACCGACGCCGGCCTGATCGACCCGCCCGCGTCCCGCCCGCAGCTCGCCCTGGACCTGGCCCGCACCTCCGCCCGGCTGCCGCTGACCGGCGGCGCCCCGGCCCTCGCCCGGGCCACCACGCCGGGCACCCCGCCACGGACGGGCGGCACGGTGCTGGACGGGATCACCCCGCACGCGCCCGGCCGGCTGCCGCACGCGGGCTGACCACCCCGGGGCCGCCCTCCCCGGGCGGCCCCGTACCCACCGCGGCAGCATCTCTCCGCGGGCAGCCCACCCCCGTGGGCAGTACGTCCCCCCACCCCCACTGCCCAAGGGAGGCACCTCCCCGTGATGCTCCGCTCCCGCCGACTCGCCCTGGGGGCCCTGGCCTTCGGCCTGACCGCCACCCTCGGCACAAGCCTGCCCGCCTCGCCCGCCGGCGCCAGCGCCGCCGGCCCGCCCCGTACGGGGTTCGAGACCAGCCACGGCGCCCGCTGGACCAGCCAGCCGGAGGAGCAGAGTTTCCTCGCCGCCGTCGACCGCGCCAGCCCCCGGGTACGGGTCGAGCGGATCGGCACCACCGCGCAGGGCCGCCCCCTGCAACTCGTCCGCATCGGCGCCCCGGCCCCCCGGAGCGCCGAGGACGTACGGCGCGGCAACTCCGTGCTGCTGATCTGCTCCCAGCACGGCGACGAGCCGGCCGGACGCGAGGCGTGCCTGTCCACCGTCCGCGACCTCGCCTACGCCGAGGACCGGG
Source organism: Streptomyces lydicus (assembly GCF_001729485.1). Lineage (GTDB taxonomy): Bacteria > Actinomycetota > Actinomycetes > Streptomycetales > Streptomycetaceae > Streptomyces > Streptomyces lydicus_D. The sequence goes on along the minus strand of NZ_CP017157.1, from coordinate 5,455,126 downwards.
CGACCCGACGCCTCCTCGCCCGTACCAGCGTGCTGGTTCTACCGACCGCGAACCCCGACGGCCGGGCCGCTGACACCCGCACCAACTCCGACGGTGTCGACATCAACCGCGACCACCTCGCGCTGCGCACCGCCGAGGCCCGCGCCATGGCCGCGGTGCTCCGCGACTACCGCCCCGACACCGTCTACGACCTGCATGAATACAGCCCCACCGCCCCGTACTACGTGAAGGACCTGCTGTCGCTGTGGCCGCGGAACCTCAACACCGCCGACCCGGTGCACCGCGAGTCCACCGCGCTGTCCCACGACTTCGTCGAACCGGCCGTCCAGCGGGCCGGATTCAGCACCGGTGTCTACGGCATCTGGACCGATCCGGAGACCGGCGAGCCCGTCAAGCAGGTCGCCGGCGACGGGCAGGAGCGCATCCTGCGCAACACCGCGGGCGTGAAGGGCTCCATCGGGCTGCTCGTCGAGAGCCGGGTCGACCCCCTCCCGGCCCCCGGCGGGGGAGGTCGCGCCGGCACCGCGCTCGCCGCCACCGGGAAGAGCGGTCCGGCGGCTGACAACCGGCGCCGGGTCGCCTCCCACATGGCGGCGCTGCACGGCGCCTTCACCTTCCTCGACCGGCACCGGGCCCGCATCGAGGCGGCCACCACCGCGGCCCGGCTCGCCGGCTACGCCGACCGCGGCCCGGTCCACCTCGGCGGCGCGGACAACGACCCCCCGGCCGCCGACCAGGTGCTGGCCGACCCGCCCTGCGCCTACCGCCTCGACCCGGCACAGTTCGCGCAGGTCGAGGGCGAGTTGGCGCTGCACGGCGTGCGGTGGCAGCGGGCCCGGGACGGCGGCGCGGTCGTCCCGCTGCGGCAGTCGCTGCGCGGCCTCGTCCCGCTCCTGCTCGACCAGCGGGCGGCGTATCACCTCACGGCCGCGACGCCGCTGGACGTCTGCCCAGGCATCAAAGGGGGTAAAGGCCAGGGAAAATATGGCCAATTGAAAGGTTGACGCGTGACGGACACAGCCAGACAGGCCGAAGACGGGGGTGGCACGTCATCCGTGACGGACCTCCCCGACGGCCCGCGGCCGACCGGGCCCCCGCAGACCGACCGTGTGGTCTTCGGCGTGACCGCGGTGCTCACCCTCGCCTTCATCGCCTGGGGAGCGGCCTCCACCACCTCGCTCAAGAACGTATCGACCTCGATGCTGAACTGGGTGATCGACAACGGGGGGTGGGCGTTCGTCCTCTCCGCCTCCGGCTTCGTGATCTTCGCCATCTGGCTGGCCGTCAGCAAGTACGGCCGGATCACGCTCGGCAAGGAGGGCGAGGAGCCCGAATTCCGCACCGTGTCGTGGATCGCGATGATGTTCAGCGCCGGCATGGGCATCGGTCTGATGTTCTACGGCGTCAGTGAGCCGCTGGGGCACTTCACCACCCCGCCGCCGGGCACGGACCCCAAGGACGCCGCCCAGGCCATGGACACCGCGATGGCCACCACGATGTTCCACTGGACGCTGCACCCGTGGGCCATCTACGCGGTCGTGGGGCTGGCCATCGCGTACAGCTGCTTCCGGCGGGGGAGACGGCAGACGATGAGCGCGGTGTTCACCCCCCTGATCGGCGCCCGGCGGGCCAACGGCTGGGGCGGTCAGGTCATCGACATCCTGGCCATCTTCGCCACCCTCTTCGGCTCCGCGGCCTCGCTCGGGCTCGGCGCGCTGCAGATCGGCAGCGGGATCAAGGTGCTGGGGTGGATGGACAGCGTCAGCACCACCCTGCTGGTCGTCATCATCACCGTGCTGACCGTCGCGTTCATCCTCTCCGCGGTCTCCGGCATCGCCAAGGGCGTCCAGATGCTGTCCAACATCAATATGGTGCTGGCGCTGATCCTGGCGGTCTTCGTCTTCGTGGTCGGCCCGACCGTCCTCATCCTCAACCTGCTGCCGACCTCCCTCGGCTCCTTCCTCGGCGAACTGCCGCAGCTGGCCGGCCGGACGGAGGCCGCCAGCGGCGCCGACGTGGGCAGCTGGCTGCGCAGCTGGACGGTCTTCTACTGGGCGTGGTGGATCTCCTGGACGCCCTTCGTGGGCATGTTCATCGCCCGGATCAGCCGCGGCCGGACGATCCGCCAGTTCATCGGCGGGGTCATCCTCGTGCCGAGCGTGGTGAGCCTGCTGTGGTTCGCGGTCTTCGGCGGCTCGGCCATCAAGCTTCAGGGGGACAAGCAGCTGCACGGCTCGCACACCCCGGAGGGGCAGCTCTTCGACGTACTGCACCAGTACCCGCTCGCGACGGTCATGAGCATCCTCGTGATGATCCTGGTCGGCATCTTCTTCGTGTCCGGTGCCGACGCGGCGTCCATCGTGATGGGGACCCTGTCGCAGAGGGGGACCTTCGAGCCGAGCAGGCTCGTGGTGGTCTTCTGGGGCGTGGTGACCGGCGCGGTCGCCGCGATCATGCTGCTGATCGGCGGCGGATCGGGCGACGCGCTGACCGGACTGCAGAATCTGACCATCCTGGTCGCGGTGCCGTTCATGGTCGTGATGATCGTGATGTGCTGGGCCCTGATGCGCGACCTGCGCAGCGATCCGCTGATCGTCCGGGGGCTGAAGGGCGAGGAGGTCGTCGAGATGGCGGTGATCGCCGGGCACGAGCGCTACGACGGGGACTTCGAGATCCGGATCGGGCCCGGCAACGGGGCGTCCGACGCCGGTGGCGACCCGGTCGGTGCGGCCGAGGCCGAGGCCGAGCGGTAGCGGACGGCGGTGCCGTGGAGGGCCGGGTGACTTGGCCCTCCACGGCCGCCTAGCGGGAGTCGCCCAGGGCCTCCCGGACCCCCCGCACCACCTCGTCCGCGCACCCCCACGCCACCGTCACGCCCGCACCGCCGTGCCCGTAGTTGTGCAGACACCGGGTGCCGTCGGGCAGCCGCTCCGCCGCCAGCCGGACCGCGGGCCGGGCCGGGCGCAGCCCCACCTTGTGGGCCAGCACCCGGGCCCGCGCCACCTCCGGGAAGCGCTCTGCGCAGCGCGCCACGATCGCCGCCGCCACCGCCGGATCGGGCCGCCGCGACCAGGCGCCCTCCCGCGCCGTACCGCCCAGCACCAGGCCGTACGGCTGCGGCAGCACATACGTCGTGTCCGTCCCGCCGGGCTCCGCGGCCACGAACCACTCCTCGATACCGGGGTTCTCCACGACCACCAGCTGGCCCTGGACCGGGTGCACCGCGTCGTCCGGGACGAGACGGCGCGCGCCCAGTCCCGCACAGTTGACGAGCACGTCCGCGGGGCGGCCGACACCCTCCAGCGACCCCACTTCGCGCCGTTCGAGCGTGCCACCCGCCGCCGCCAACCGCCGTTCCAGGTAACGGAGATGGGCCGCCATGTCCACCAGCGGCGTACGGGCCCGCCACCCCGACAGGTCACCCTCGGGGAGTTCGTCCGCGCGGGTCCGCCGCAGGCCGGGCACGGCCGCGTACCAGGCGGCGAGCCCGTCGTCCGGCGCTCCCGGGCGGTCGGTCGACGTCATGGTCCCGGTCCTCATCCGGGCGCCGGTCTCCGCCGGCCGCCGGGCCATCTCGGCGAACACCTCGAAGGACCGGACCGCCCAGCGCACGGCCCGGTCGGATGCGGTACGGCCAGCACAGTCCGCCGGCCACCGCGGACGTGGTGTCCGCCGCCGCGTCCCGGCTCACCACCCGCACCCGGTGCCCGTCCTCGGCCAGCGCGATCGCCGAGGTCAGGCCGATCACCCCGCCACCGACCACCCATACGTCACCTGCGCCGATCGTCATGCCGGGATGCTACGAGCCGTCCGGTGTGACCGGAAGGCACCCGGTCACCGCTGAATTCCCTTTCGGTTTCGCCCGGAAAGCGGCACCCCTCTCGATGTGCCCGCCGCGCACGATGCGGCCGATACCTGAAAGATCCGACATCTCGCAGCATCTCGGCGCACGGAGGTTTTCGGGGAGTCGTAAATGCAGATATGGCTCACCGGGGATCGGTGTGAATTTTCCGAGGTGATTGTGCGCCGGATGTAATGCGCGGCGGGCAAGTAACAAAAAGAGCGAGGAAAACGCAGGTGGAAGGGGGAGTGCGCCAAAGGCGAGAACGGCCCGGAGGGCACCGGAAGGCGAGTTGCCGCAAGGCCCGCCGGCGTGGTTGCATCCTGCGACACGCGCCGCCGGGTATTCGTTCTCCCTGCGGATACCGGTAGGGCGTGAATTTGGTCGGGTGGCCATTTCGGTAATCCCGTCCGACATTGGTCCGGATAAATCAGAGCATTGAAGAAGGGCACGCCATGCGTAACGGCTTCACCCCTGAGATCGGCACCTCCGAGATCTCCGACAGCGAGCTGGACAACATCTCCGGCGGCCTCGCCAGCTTCGGCGGCGAGATCGCCGGCCACGGCGCCACCGTGAACGTCGGCGACGTCGTGGGCACCGCCCAGTCCCTCGCCCCCGCCGTGCCCGGCGTGCCGGCCAACGGTCTCGTCTCCGTGCAGACCACCGGCTTCTGACAGCCGCCTGCGCCACGTGACCCCGGGACTCCGTGTCCCGGGGTCACGCCTTTTCCGGCCGCGGTGGCACCCGGTCCGCCCGCCCCCGGCGACCGCACCGTCGGGCGCCGCGCGGCTCAGGTGCAGGAGGTGAAGTTCGGGCTGGTGTTGGCGATGTAGAGGGTGGCGCCGCCGCTGGGGTCGTCCTTGAGCGGGACGGTGATGGTGTCGTCGGCGGTCCAGGGGAAGCCGGTGGTGTCGAAGGTCCAGGTGCCGGTGACCTTCTTGGCCAGTTCGGAGAGGGTCACCCAGCCGTACTGCTTGCTGGGGACGTTGACCGTCACCTGGTTGTTGACCGCCCGGGAGCCTTCCCAGACGTGCGTGGCGTGCAGCGTGGAGCTGACCGTCGTCTGCAGTTCGGTGCCCCCGCCGGGGGTTCCGGCACTGGCCGCGATCTGCGTACCCATGTCGACGCCGATGCTGTTCTGCCAGCCGCTGGTGTCGGTCACCGCGAAGCCCTGCTGCACCGTGTCACTCGTGTTGTTGAACCACACCGAGGACGCGCAGACCTTGGGCAGCGGCGCCGCCGGGGACTCGGTCCGGGTCGCCCAGGAGCAGGTGGCGGTGTCCTTCTGGCACTGCTTGGCGGCGTGGTCCACGGCGAGGTTCCACGCGTCCAGCGCGGTGGCGGAGCCGGTCGTCCACTGCTGGGGCCGGGTGTTGTTGCAGGTGTACTGGTCGGTCCAGGCGTCGTCGTAGTTGGCGCCCATCAGCAGGTCCAGGCAGGTGTTGTCGCCCTGGTGCCGGATCATGAACGTGTCCTTGGCGGCCCCGACCGGCTGCAGGTACCACTTCTGGCTGGCCGCGCCCCGGCAGGTCTGCTGCCGCAGGGCGGGGGTGAGCCAGGCGAGGTCGACGCACTTCCCGGTGTCGTTGTTGACGATGGTGAACGACGAGTCGGACTTGTCGACGTTCAGGTGCCAGGTCTGGTGGTAGCCGGGCGAGGAGTTGGTGACGATGTAGGCGCCGTCACCGGTGTTGCCGTTCTGCACATCGAGATTGCGGCCGTTGCTCAGCGAGGTGAAGGTCAGCCTGTCGAGCGCGGGGGCGCTGCCGCTGCGGGCGTGCGGTGCGGCCACCGCGGGGGCGGCCGCCATGCCTAATGCCGTGCAGCACGCGGCGAGCGCGGCCGCCAGGAGCCTCAGCAGCAGAGCGGTGCGTCTGGGGCGTGGCGTTGAGGTCACGTAGGGAGGTCCTCTCTCGTCTTTCGTCTCTCGTCGGGGCACGCGGCCGGCCGTGGGAGTCGGGCGCGGGGTCATCGCGGCGCGGCGGCCACCTCGGCGCAGCCGGCGGCGAACGCCGCCTCCAGGCGCGGCGCGTGGTCGGTCAGGTCCTGCTCCCGGCGCCCGCCGCTGTGCCCGCCGTCGCAGGTCCTCGGGTCGGTGGTCGCCAGGGGACGAACGGTCCGTGCGACCGGTCGGCGACAGTCTCCTGAAGGCGCTCCCGGCAGCGCCATACGGTTCGGTGGCGCAACTGGGCCACTGGCGCACATACGCCCACCAGGAGGTACGCTCCGGACGTCGAATCCGCTTTCGACACGAACGCGACTGGGGGTGTCGTGTACGACGTTCTGGACCCGGATTCCGAGCGCGGACGGATCTACCGGTCCCTGGTGAGCCACCCGGGCGCACCGGCCGGTGCGCTCGCGGCCAGCACCGGTCTGAGCGAGCACGCGGTCCGGAAGCTGCTGGCGGAACTGGCCGCCGCCGACGTCGTGGTGACGACCGATCAGGAACCGGACGGCTGGGAGGCGTTGTCGCCGCTGTACGTCGTGGAGTCGCTGCTCCAGCGTGAGGCCGCGCGGCGGACCGGCCTCCGCCAGGCCGGGGCGGAGCTGGAACGGCTCTACCGGGTGGCCCGGCGGGAGAGCGGCCAGTACGGCGCGCTGGAAGTCGTCGAGGGCGCGTCGCGCGTGCTGGCGGCCGTCCGCCGGCTGCAGTTCTCCGCCCGGCGCGAGGTCCGGGTCATCGATGTGCCGCCGTACACCGGCGCGCCGGACTACTACCCGAGCCAGGAGGACCTCCAGCGCGAACGGATGGCCGCCGGCATCGCCTACCGCGTCATCTACCACGGCTCCGCCTACGACGACCCGATCGCGGGGCCCAACATGGCGCGCATGATCGAGGCCGGCGAGCAGGCCCGGACTCTCGACGAGGCGCCGCTGAAGCTGGCCTTCGGCGACGACGAGCTGGCGGTGCTCACGCTCGCCGGGGACGACCGCGCCGAGGTGATCGCGCTGCTGGTCCGCCCCTCCGGCCTGTTCCGGGCGCTGTCCAACGTCTTCGAGGCACTGTGGCGGCTGGCCGTTCCGGCCTCGACGGCCGGAATCGGCACCCAGATCGACGCCCGCGACCGCCAGATCCTCACCCTGATGGCCAGCGGCGCCACCGACGAGGCCATCGCCCGCCGCCTGGGGCTGGGCCGCCGCACCGTGGTCCGCCGGGTCTCCGCGCTGCTGACGCGCCTGGGCGCCACCACCCGCTTCCAGGCCGGCGTCCAGGCGGCCCGGCGCGGTTGGCTCTAGCGGGGCCGGCGCGGCCCGCAGGCCGCGCCGCGCTGTGACGCAGCCCGCCGTCAGTCCCGTCTTTCTCGTCAGGGCGCCCCCTTCACCCGGCCCCGTCACCTCTCCCCGCCGCGACGCCCCCACGCGTCAGGCGGCGCCCGCACCCGGAGGCGTCGCCCGGCACCCGCCTGACGCCCGTCGCCGTGGGAAGCCGCACCTTTAGGCTGGTAGCAGCACCGTCGGCCGATGTCGCCCCTCGGATCCCGCTTGCCGCCGTCCGTCCGCCGTCGTCTGAGGAGCCCCATGATCCGCGCGCCGCGCGCCGTTCCCGCCTGGCTGGCGCACCCCTTCCGCTGGCAGCGGCTGCCCGTGCCCTGGGCGGCCGTCGCCCGTGGTGCGCTGTGCGCGGGGCCGCTGCTCGGCGCGGGCATCGCGACCGGCCATCCGGCACCCGGCGTGCTGACCGGGCTCGGCTCGATGCTCGCCGGCGTCAACGACCGCCCCGGCACCCGCCGCACCGGCATCGTCCACATCGGACTGCCCGCCCTCGCCTCCGCGCTCGGCATGCTGATCGGCGCCTCGCTGCGGACCGCCGACGCCGGCTGGTGGGTGGTGCCGGCGCTGTTCGCGGTCGGCTTCGTGTCCGGCGCGGGCAGCGTGGCCGGGCCGGTGCGCTCCAACGCGGGCATGCAGATGCTCGCCACCACCGTCCTGGGCGCCGGTATGCCGCTGCCCGGCGCGCCCTGGGCAAAGGCGCTCTACGTCCTCGCCGGCTGCCTCTGGCTGCTCCTGCTGCGCCTCGTCGTGCGCTCACCGCGGCCCGCCGGCGGTGCCCTCAGCGGCGAGCGGGCGGCCGTCGCCACCGTCTTCGACGCGCTGTCCGGTGCCCTGGCCGCGGCCGGCGGCCCCGGCGCCGAGGCCGCCAGGCGCCGACTCACCGCCGCCCTGGACCGGGCCGACGAAGCACTGCGGCTGCGGCGGCTGACCGGCCGGCTGCTGCGCCGCCCCGCCAGTACCCAAGAGCTGCTGCTGGACGAGCGGTTCGCCGCGGCCACCGCGCTGTGCGAGGCCAGCGTCGCGCTGCTGTGGGAGGCCCGCCCGCTGCCGGCCCGGGTCGCCGAGAGCCCCCGCAGGTTCGCCGACGCGCTGCGCACCGGGCAGCCGCCGGGCCGGCTGTCCGCACCGGAGACCAGCACACCGGGCCGCGGCGCCTTCGACCAGGCGCTGCTGGACGCCGCGGTGGCGTTCGCCCGCCGGGAACCGTCGCCGGCACAGTCGCCGGCACAGGGGGCGGCGGAGCCGGGTCCGGTATCCGCGGCCCGGGAGGCGCTCCGGGCCCTCGGCGGCCGGTCGCGGCCCGGGCGGGGGCTGTTCGGCCCCGCCGGGCGGGACTACGGCCTGCGGGTGGCGGTCTGCATCGCCGCCAGCGCCGCCGTGGCCCTGCTGCTGCGGGCCGACCACTGGTACTGGCTCCCCGCGACCGCCACCTTCCTCGTCAAGCCCGACCTCGGCCCCCTCTTCTCCCGTACGGTCAACCGCTTTGCCGGGACCCTGGCCGGGGTGCTGGTCTTCGCCGGGGCGGGCGAGTTGCTGACCGGTTCGTGGTGGCCGGCGCTGGTGGCCGGTGCGGGCGGCGCGCTGCTGCCGTTCGCCACCCGCCACTTCGCGCTGCAGACGGTCGCGATCACCTTGATGGTGCTGTCGTTCGTGTACGCCGGCGGGGCCCGGCAAGCCGCCACCGAGCGGATCGTCGACACCTCCATCGCTTGTGTCATCGTCCTCGTCGTCGGCCATCTGCCGCGCCTCGCCGACCCCCGGCGACGCGTCGGCCAGCGCGTCACCTCGGCGCTGCGGGCCACCGAGCGGTTCCTGCGGCACGTACTGGAGGCGGAACCGGGGGCGGACACCACCGAGCGGCGGGCGCTGCGCCGCGCCGCCTATCGGGCGCTGGGGGAGGCCAGGGCGGCGGCGGAGACCGCCGCCGCCGAGCTGCTCGCGGCACGGGACCGCAACCCCGACTGGCTGACGGTGGTCTCCGCCGCCGAACGCATCGTGGACGCCGCGACCGCCTGCGCGGTACGCCTCGACCACGGCGCCCACCGCCCGACCCTCGACGAGGCCGAGCGGCTGTGCCGGGCGCTCGCCGCGATGGCCGACGCCCTGGAGGACCCGCGGCGGCGCGGCACCCCCGTACCCGACCCCGATCTCCGGCCGGTGCCGGACTGCGCCACGCTCACGGACGTCGCCGCGGAACTGGAACACATCCGCGGCTACGCGGGCACCGGCTGAACCACCGCCCGCCCCGCCCTCCTTTCGCTGCGGCAGGCCGTGGCGACCGCCGGACGGGGCTCAGGCGCCGGCCGTCTGCTCCGTCCGCTCCGCGTCCCCGCCGTCCCCGGCCCTACGCCACGGGGCCCGGGACCTCGCCGCGGCCACCGCCGCCGCGAGCAGAGCCGTCACCAGCAGCGAGGCGCTCACCCACACCGGGGCGCGGTAGCCGAGGTGGGTGGAGAGCGCGGCCCCGCCCAGCCAGGGACCGAGCGCCGCGCCGACGTTCAGCGCGGCCGTCGCGCATCCGCCGGCCAGGGTCGGAGCCCCGGCCGCCGCGTACAGGGCCTGCGAGACGAGGGTGGAGCCGACCGCGAACGACAGGGCGCCCTGGACGAAGACCAGGACGACGACCGCCGCCGGGCTGCCGGCCGCCCACGCGAGGACGGCCCACCCGACGAGCAGGGCGGGTCCCCCGACGGCCAGCAGCGGTACGGGGCGGGCATCGCCCAGCCGGCCGCCGACACCGACCCCGACGAAGGAACCCAGCCCGAACAGCGCCAGCATGACGGGGACCCAGCCGGCGCCGATGCCGGCGACCTCGGTGACCAGGGGTGCGAGGTAGGTGAAGGTGCAGAAGGTGGCGCCGTTCACCAGCGCGCCCAGGAGGAGGATCACCAGGAGCCGGCGGCTGCGCAGGGCCCGCAGTTCACCGCGTGCGCCGGCGGGCGGTACGCCGTCGGCACCCGCACCGCCGCCCGGCCCCCGGCCGCCGTCGGCCGGTACGGCCCACACGATCGCCGCGACGGCCGGCAGCGATACCGCTGCCACCGCCCAGAAGGCCGCACGCCAGCCCCACACCTCACCGAGGTACGCGCCGGCCGGCACACCCGCGACACAGGCCATGGTGGTGCCGCCGAGCAGGACGGAGGTCGCCCGGGCCTTGGCGTCCGGCGCGACCACGGCGGTGGCGGTCGCCAGGGCCACCGCGAGGAACCCCGCATTGGCCAGCGCCGCGACGACGCGGGTGGCGAGCAGCACCGGGTAACTGGTGGTCAGCGCGCCGACCACGTGGACCAGCAGAAAGGAGATCAGGAACGTCAGCAGGGCCCGGCGGCGCGGCCACCGGAGGCTCAGCAGCGCCATCAGCGGGGCGCCGACACTCATTCCCACGGCGAAGGCCGAGGTCAGCGACCCCGCCGCAGAGAGCGGGACGCGCAGGTCGGCGGCGATGTCCGGCAGCAGACCGGACAGCATGAACTCGGAGGTGCCTTGCGCGAAGACCGCCAGTCCGAGCAGAGGGACGAAAAAGGGCACAGGAATGCTCCGCAACCACGGAAGGGATCGACCGGGTGGGTCGACCGGGAATCGACGGGATGCGGCGGCAGCACACAGCGAGACCTGTGGGGCCGGGGAGTTGCGTGAGATGCGTCCAGCCGGGCGGGCCCGTGCGGCTACCGCCCGAACGACCGGGACGCCGGGGGACCGGCACCGAACAGGTCGCAAAGACAGGCCGCGGCACGGCGATCCGAGGGCAGGCGAGCGCGGCCGGCCGGCGCACCCGAGGATGCGGCTACGGCAGGCCGACGCGAGGAGCCACCGGACGGCCGGTGGCTAGCGTCTTGACGCCTCGGGGCTGGACATGCGCGCAGGCTAACGAGACGAGGCGCGGCTCGTCCACGCAATTACCGGCGCGGGCCGTCGCGGCACTCGCCCGGCTCGCGATGAGTTTCGCCGCCCGTGGCACCCCCCACCCCGAACCCACCCCCCGCCCCCTCCCCCGAAGGGGGAGGGGGCGGGGGGAGCGCCGACGACGCGAGCGCGGCCCTCGGCACGAAGGGGAAGGCGCCACCCGCGGCACGAAGCGGGAAAGCGCCACCCGCGGCACGAAGCGGCGCAGCGCCGCCCCCTCACCCCCGGTGCGGGCTCACCGCCCGCGTCCCTCCTTGCCGAGGAGGCCGGCGCGGCGGAGGGCGTCCGCCATCGCGTCGTTGGCGGGCCCGGCGTCACGGCCGCCGCCACGGCGGTCGCCACCACGCTGGCCGCCGCCACCCTGCCGCTGGCCGCCGCCGCCCTGCCGCTGGCGCGGCGCACCGCCCCGGGAGCCCTCGCGCGGACCCCGGCCGCCGCCCGCTCCGCCGCGGCGTTCACCGCCGCCCGAGGAGGGGCTGTTGCCGTGCTCGTCGTCCAGCCGGAGCGTCAGCGCGATCCGCTTGCGCGGGATGTCGACGTCGAGCACCTTGACCCGCACGATGTCGCCCGGCTTGACCACGTCCCGCGGGTCCTTGACGAAGTTCCGCGACATCGCCGAGACATGGACCAGGCCGTCCTGGTGGACGCCGACGTCCACGAACGCCCCGAAGGCTGCGACATTGGTCACCACGCCCTCCAGGAGCATCCCGGGCTGCAGATCGCCGATCTTCTCCACGCCCTCCTTGAAGGTCGCGGTCTTGAAGACCGGGCGCGGGTCGCGGCCCGGCTTCTCCAGCTCCTGCAGGATGTCGGTGACCGTCGGCAGGCCGAAGGAGTCGTCGACGAAGTCGGCGGGCTTCAGGGCGCGCAGCGCCGACGTGTTGCCGATCAGCGAACCCACCTCGGTGCCCGCCGACTTCACCATCCGGCGGACCACCGGGTACGCCTCGGGGTGCACGCTGGAGGCGTCCAGCGGGTCGTCGCCGCCGCGGATCCGCAGGAAGCCCGCGCACTGCTCGTACGCCTTCGGGCCGAGCCGCGCCACGTCCTTGAGGGCCTTGCGGGAGCGGAACGGGCCGTTGCTGTCGCGGTGCGCGACGATGTTCTCGGCGAGGCCGGAGCCGATGCCCGACACTCGCGAGAGCAGCGGCGCGGAGGCGGTGTTGACGTCCACACCGACGCCGTTCACGCAGTCCTCCACCACCGCGTCCAGCGAACGCGACAGCTTCACCTCGGACAGGTCGTGCTGGTACTGACCGACGCCGATCGACTTGGGATCGATCTTGACGAGTTCGGCGAGCGGGTCCTGGAGGCGGCGGGCGATGGACACCGCGCCGCGCAGCGAGACGTCCAGCTCGGGCAGTTCCTGGGAGGCGAAGGCCGAGGCGGAGTACACCGAGGCGCCCGCCTCGGACACCATCACCTTGGTCAGCTTCAGCTCCGGCTGGGCGGCGATCAGATCGGCCGCCAGCTTGTCGGTCTCGCGGGAGGCGGTGCCGTTGCCGATCGCGATCAGCTCGACGTCGTGCTCGCGGGCCAGCTTCGTCAGGGTGGCCAGTGCGGCGTCCCACTTCTGCTGCGGTACGTGGGGGTAGATGGTGTCCGTGGCGGCCACCTTGCCGGTCGCGTCCACCACCGCGACCTTCACGCCCGTACGGAAACCGGGGTCCAGGCCCATCGTGGCGCGGGTGCCGGCCGGCGCCGCCAGCAGCAGGTCGCGCAGGTTGGCGGCGAAGACCCGTACCGCCTCGTCCTCGGCGGCCTGCCGCAGCCGCAGCCGCAGGTCGAGGCCGAGGTGCACCAGGACGCGGGTGCGCCAGGCCCAGCGCACGGTGTCCTGCAGCCACTTGTCGGCCGGACGCCCCCGGTCGGCGATGCCGAAGCGGTGGGCGAGGGACTGCTCGTAGGAGCTGGGGCCCTCGGTGGCCGCCGACGGGTCCTCGGGCTCCAGGGTGAGGTCGAGGATCTCCTCCTTCTCGCCGCGGAGCATCGCCAGCACCCGGTGCGAGGGCAGTTCGGTGAACGGCTCCGCGAAGTCGAAGTAGTCGGCGAACTTGGCGCCGGCCTCCTCCTTGCCCTCGCGCACCTTCGCCGCGACCCGCCCGCGCGTCCACATCCGCTCGCGCAGCTCGCCGATCAGGTCGGCGTCCTCGCTGAACCGCTCGGTCAGGATGGCCCGGGCGCCTTCCAGGGCGGCCGCCGCGTCGGCGACGCCCTTGTCGGCGTCCACGAACGCCGCGGCGGCCGCGGCCGGTTCCACCGACGGGTCGCCGAGCAGGCCGTCGGCGAGCGGCTCCAGGCCCGCCTCCCGCGCGATCTGCGCCTTGGTCCGCCGCTTGGGCTTGAACGGGAGGTAGATGTCCTCCAGCCGGGCCTTGGACTCGGCGCCGCGGATCTGCGCCTCCAGGGCGGCGTCCAGCTTGCCCTGGGACCGTACGGACTCCAGGATCGCGGTCCGCCGTTCCTCCAGCTCCCGCAGGTAGCGCAGCCGCTCCTCCAGCGAGCGCAGTTGCGCGTCGTCGAGCATCTCGGTCGCTTCCTTGCGGTAGCGCGCGATGAACGGGACGGTCGAGCCCCCGTCGAGCAGTTCGACCGCGGCCTTCACCTGCCGCTCCTTGACGCCGAGCTCCCCGGCGATCCGCGCTTCGATGGACCCGAGGGCCCCGATGGGCTCAGTGGATGCCGTCACCTTGATCCTGTCCCGCCTTCCAGCTCGTGCTTGGAGCCTGCATTGTGCCGGTTGGCGGCCCGGGGTGTCGCACCGCCCGGCCGGGAGCGCCGGGGTGTGAGAAGCCGCACGCACACCCCGGGCCCGCCCCCGCGGGCTCTTCCTGCCGAGCTGCCGGAGGGCCCTACTTGCCGAACATCACCGCGGGGAACGCGCCGGCGTTCATGGCGGTGGTGGTGAAGCCGGTGGCCAGCTCGGTCAGCCGCGCCACGCCCTCGGCGCCGAGGTGCGCGTACGGTCCCCGGTCCAGCCGGTCCGTCCTGCGCTCCAGGTCCTTGCGCAGCTGGACACCGGCCTCGGTCAACTCGCCCTCGGCATCCAGGAGCCCGCGGGTCCGCAGCCGCTCCTGGGCCGCCTGCCAGTCGTCCTCGGACCAGCCGCGGGTGGCCATGACGCCCTTGAAGCTCATGCCCCGGCCGCTGGCGTTGTGCGTGACCAGCGCCTCCGGTCCGTCCAGTTCGGCGTCCAGCAGCGCCAGCAGGTGGCCGTCGCCGCGGTGTTCGCGCAGCAGCGTCGCGGCGTGCCAGTAGGCCAGGTGCGGGGCGTCCGGCACGGGCAGGTCGGCGTGCGCGGCGTACAGCGGCCGGGCCTGCGGGGTGCAGCCCTCGGTGGCGCGCAGCGCCAGCTTCGCCGCCTCCGCCATCTCCGGCGACTCCACCGCCGCGTCACCGAGCAGCCGGCGCAGCGTGGCGTCCGCGGCGCGCAGCCGGGCGGCGAGCACCTGCTCGGGCGTGGTGACGGACCAGACGTGCGGTACGTGCCGGGCGATCAGTTCGTGGTTGAAGTTGTAGAAGGTGGCCGTGACGGTGCCGGGGCCGACCGCGCCCATGGCCGCGCTGCGGCAGGCGAAGTAGCTCGCGCTGCGGTCCTCGATGCCGAGCGCGGCCATCTCGGCGGGCAGCTCCGGCGCGAAGTAGTGCGTGGAGTGGAAGGGGTTGACGACGTTGTGACAGGCGCGGCCGGCCTGCTCGGGCAGAGCGCTGGAAGAGGTCATACGGGGCAGGGTACCGACCCGTCGGTATGGGCGTGGCGCCAGGGCGCCGGGCGCCGCACCGGGCCCGCTCCGCCCGCGGGCACGGCCGGCTCCCCGTGCCGCGGCATGGCAGGAAAGGTGGGAAACCTGTCATTGCGGCCAACCGGTCCGCTGCCCAGGATGGAGCCATGGAACAGCGCGATGTGCTGGTCGTCCTCTTCGACGGCGTGCAGGCCCTCGACGTCACCGGCCCGGTCGAGGTCTTCAACGGGGCGGACCGGGCGGCCCCGGGTGCCTACCGGATCCGCACCGCCGCCCTCGACGCCGCTCCGGTCCGCACGACGAGCGGACTGACCCTCGTCCCCGACCTCGCGCTCGCCGACGCCCCGGCGCCGCACACCCTGCTGGTGCCCGGCGGCGAGGGCACCCGTGCGCCCGACCCCCGGCTGACCGCATGGCTGCGGGGGAACGCCCACCGTGCCCGGCGCAAGGTCTCGGTGTGCAGCGGGGCGCTGCTGCTGGCCGGGACCGGCCTGCTCGACGGCCGCCGCGCGACGACCCACTGGATGCTCTGCGACACCCTCGCCGAGCGGTTCCCGGCCGTGCGCGTCGAGCCCGAACCGATCTACGTACGCGACGGCGATCTGGCGACCTCGGCGGGCGTGACCGCCGGTATCGACCTGGCGCTGGCCCTGGTGGAGGAGGACCTCGGCCGCGATCTCGCGCTGACCGTCGCCCGGCACCTGGTGGTCTTCCTGCGGCGTCCCGGCAACCAGACCCAGTTCAGCGCCCAGTTGGCGGCCCAGACCGCGCAGCGGCGGCCGTTGCGCGACGTACAGCACTGGATCACAGAGAACCCGGCCGCGGACCTGTCCGTCGACGCCCTCGCCGACCGTGCGGGGCTCTCGCCGCGGCACTTCGCCCGGGCGTTCCGCGACGAGGTCGGCATGACGCCGGGGCGCTACGTCGACCTGGTGCGGCTGGAGGCGGCCCGCCGCCACCTGGAGGACACCGTCGACGGCGTCGAGCAGGTCGCGCGCCGCTGCGGCTACGGCACCCCCGAGGCGATGCGCCGCGCCTTCCTGCGGGTCCTGGGCGCCTCCCCGGCGGAGTACCGCCGCCGCTTCCAGCCGGCCGCACCGCAGCCCCGGCCGGTCTGACCCCCGCCGGGCTTCCCCTGACCCTTTCCGCGATTCCTCGACACCAGGAGCCGACATGCAGATCGCCATCCTTCTCTACGACCGCTTCACCGCCCTGGACGCCATCGGCCCGTACGAGACCCTGAGCAGGATCCCGGGAGCCGAGACGGTGTTCGTCGGCGAGCGCGCCGGCACCCACCGCAGTGATCTCGGCGCGCTCGGCCTGGTCGCCGACGCCGCGCTCGGTGAGGTCACCGCCCCGGACATCCTCGTCGTGCCCGGCGGCCCGGGGCAGACCGCGCTGATGGCGGACGGCCCGCTGCACGAGTGGATCCGCGCGGTGGACGCCGGCACCACCTGGACCACCTCGGTGTGCACCGGCTCGCTGATCCTCGGCGCCGCCGGCCTGCTCCGGGGGCGCCGGGCGACCTCCCACTGGCTGGCACTGGACCAGCTGCCCGGCCTCGGCGCCGAGCCGACCGGGGAACGGGTGGTCTTCGACGGCAAGTACGTGACGGCGGCCGGCGTCTCGTCCGGCATCGACATGGGCCTGCGGCTGGCCGGCCGGATCGCCGGGGACACCGTGGCCCAGACGATCCAGCTCGGCATCGAGTACGACCCGCAGCCGCCCTACGACGCGGGCGCACCGGAGAAGGCACCGGCCGAGGTCACCGCGCTGCTGCGGGACCGCACCCGGTTCGTGCTGAGCGGCCAGGAGTAGTCCCGGCCGGCCGGGGGCGCCCGCGGCGCCGGTCCCGCGTCAGGGCGCGGGCCAGGTGAAGCGCGGCGCCCGGCGCTCCAGGAAGGCGGCGGCACCCTCCGCGGTGTCGCCGCTCGCGCGCGCCTGCGCGGCCCAGTGGGCACCGCGCTCCTCGGCCTCGGCGGGCGGCACGTCCCAGGTCCCGTTGGCCAGCTCCTTCGCCGCGGTCTGGGTCAGCAGCGACCGGCTCGCCAGTACGACCGAGAACTCCGCCACCCGCTTGGCCAGCTCGCCCTCGGCCAGCACCTCGTCCACCAGCCCGGTCCGCAGCGCCCGCGCGCAGTCGATCAACTCGCCCGAGAACAACAGGTACTTGGCCGTGGCCGGCCCCACCAGCCGGACCAGCCGCCGGGTGGCGGACGCCGGATAGACCACCCCCAGCTTGGCCGGCGTCACGCCGAACAGCGCGCCCTCCTCCGCGAACCGCAGATCGCAGGCGGCCGCCAACTGGGCGCCGCCGCCGACGCAGTAGCCGCGTATCGCCGCCAGCGTCGGCTTGGGGAAGGCCGCCAGCGCCTCCTCGGTCGCCACCGCCAGGCCCTGCGACTCGCCCGCCGCGTCCCCGCGCAGCGAGCCGATGTCCGCACCCGCGCAGAACGTGCCGCCGTCGCCGGTCAGCACCAGCGCCCGTACGGCGCGGTCGCCGGCCAGCCGGTCCAGCAGGGGCGGCAGATCCCGCCACATCCGGACGGTCATCGCATTGCGCTTGCCCGTGTTGCTGATGGTGACGGTCGCTGTGCCGTCGCTGACGTGCGTCGTGAGACCCGGTTCCATGCCCGGATATTAGAGCGACCACCGACGTGCCGGCCGGATACGATCGGCGGCCTGATGTCAGCAACTCTCGTCGCCAAAGACCTCGCCGCCGGCCACGGCGAGCGCGTCCTGTTCTCCGGCCTGGATCTCGTCGTCGCCCCCGGCGATGTGATCGGCCTCGTCGGCGCCAACGGAGCGGGCAAGTCCACCCTGCTGCGCCTGCTGGCCGGCCTGGACACCCCGGAGGAGGGCAAGCTCTCCCTCAGCCCGCCCACCGCCACCGTCGGCCACCTCCCGCAGGAGCCCGACCGCCGCCCCGGGGAGACCGTACGGGCCTTCCTCGCCCGCCGCACCGGCGTGGCCGACGCCCAGCGCGCCCTGGACGCCGCCACCGAGGCGCTGGCCGAGGAGCGCCCCGGCGCCGACGACGCCTACGACACGGCCTTCACGCGCTGGCTCGACCTCGGCGCCGCCGACCTCGACGAGCGCGCCGAGGAGACCGCGGCCCAGCTCGGCCTCTCCATCGGCCTCGACCAGCCGATGACCGCGCTCTCCGGCGGCCAGGCCGCCCGCGCCTCGCTCGCCTCCCTGCTGCTCTCCCGTTACGACGTCTTCCTGCTGGACGAGCCCACCAACGACCTGGACCTGGACGGCCTGCAGCGGCTGGAGGAGTTCGTCACCGGACTGCGCGCCGGCACCGTCCTGGTCAGCCACGACCGCGAGTTCCTGACCCGTACGGTCAACCGCGTCGTCGAGCTCGACCTCGCCCAGCAGCAGGTCAACAGCTACGGCGGCGGCTACGCCTCCTACCTGGAGGAGCGCGAGCGGGCCCGGCGGCACGCACGCGAGCAGTACGAGGAGTACGCCGAGACCAAGGCCGCCCTGGAGACCCGCGCGCACATCCAGCGCAACTGGATGGAGAAGGGCGTCAGGAACGCCCGCCGCAAGGCCACCGACAACGACAAGATCGCCCGCAAGGGCCGGGTGGAGGCCACCGAGAAGCAGGCGGCCAAGGCCAAGCAGACCCAGCGCCTGATCGAGCGGATGGAGGTCGTCGAGGAGCCCCGCAAGGAGTGGGAGCTGCGGATGGAGATCGCCGCCGCGCCGCGCGCCGGCGCGGTCGTGGCCACCCTCCGGGACGCCGGCGTCCGACGCGGTGATTTCACCTTCGGGCCGGTCGACCTGCAGATCGACTGGGCCGACCGGGTCGCCATCACCGGTCCCAACGGCTCCGGCAAGTCCACCCTGCTCGCCGCCCTCCTCGGCCGGCTGCCGCTGGACACCGGGCAGGCCACGCTCGGCCCCGGTGTGGTGGTCGGCGAGGTCGACCAGGCCAGGGGGCTGTTCCTGGGCGACGCGCCCCTGATGGACGCCTTCCGGGCTGCCGTCCCCGACCTCTCGCCGGCCGATGTGCGCACCCTGCTCGCCAAGTTCGGGCTGAAGGCGGCGCATGTGCTGCGCCCGGCGCGCACCCTGTCGCCGGGGGAGCGCACCCGTGCCGCGCTGGCGCTCCTTCAGGGCCGCGGGGTCAACCTGCTGGTCCTGGACGAGCCGACCAACCACCTCGACCTGCCCGCCATCGAGCAGCTGGAGTCCGCGCTCGCGTCGTACCGGGGCACCCTGCTGCTGGTCACGCACGACCGCCGGATGCTCAAGGCGGTGCACACCACGCGCCGGATCGGGGTGGAGGCCGGCAGGATCACCGACCGGGCCGTCTGACCAGGCACGGAGCCTCTCCGTACGCCCGTTGTGATTATCGATTTGGTCCTGAGGTCGCCGACCCGTAAGGTAGGGGCAACCGACGCGGGGTGGAGCAGCTCGGTAGCTCGCTGGGCTCATAACCCAGAGGTCGCAGGTTCAAATCCTGTCCCCGCTACTGATGTGTACAGCAGGTCCGGTGCTCAGGCACCGGGCCTGCTGTGCTGTGTGCGGCTGCTGTGACCGGAAGGCTCCGGTGCGTCCCGATGGCGTGGATCGTACGGTCGCTCTTCCTGGGGGTTCCGTGAAGCAGGAACAAAGAGGACAGGATCGGTCACCTCGCCGATCAAATCACTCCGAATCGGCCACAAGGTGTCGATAGGTGCTGACTTGCGTTCAGCAGGCCGGTACGGACCAACGCATTCTCAACACTCTTCCTGTGAGGATGCCTTCCGGACCCCCCGCAGAACCCCCTGAAGAGCTGACCTCCCCGCTCGCGTACGAAGGCGTCTGGCGGTTCACCGCCCCGGCACTGGAGGCTTCGGTGCCCCAGGCCCGCCACGCGGTCCGGGACCTGCTCGCCGAACAGCGCGTGCCCGTGGCCGCCGAGATCATGGACGGCCTGCTGCTCATCGTCTCCGAACTCGTCACCAACGCCGTCCGGCACGCCGCCCTGCTCTCGCCGCAGATCGCCGTGCAGGTCACCATCGGCGCGAACTGGCTCCGGGTCGCGGTCGAGGACAACCACCCCTACCGCCCCAAGGCGCTGGAGGCGGAGGAGGGGGATGTCGGCGGCCGCGGGCTGTGGCTGGTCAAGACGCTCACGGCCGAGGCGGGCGGCAAATGCGACGTCGAGCACACGGTGAACGGAGGCAAGGCCATCTGGGCCGAACTCCCGCTCACCCCGCTCGCTACCAGCCCGCCGACTGCCCGGTGAGTTCACGCACCGCCGGACGGGCCGCGTCCAGCACGGTCATGAACCACGAGGAGAACGGCGCCGCGGCGTGCCGCTCGGCCAGCTCCTGCGGCGTCACGAACGCGATCTCGCCGACCTCCTCGGGGTCCGGCGCGGGCTCGGTCCGCACCAGCCCCACGAACAGGTGGTTGTACTCCTGCTCCACGAGCCCGGAGTCCGGGTCCGGGTGGTTGTAACGCACCGTGCCCGCCTCGGCCAGCAGCGCGGGGGCGAGCCCCAGCTCCTCCGTGGTGCGGCGGGCCGCGGCGACGAACGGCGCCTCACCGGGGTAGGGGTGACCGCAGCAGGTGTTGGACCACACACCGGGGGAGTGGTACTTCCCCAGCGCCCGGCGCTGGAGCAGCAGCCGGCCCTTCTCGTCGAAGAGGAAGACCGAGAACGCCCGGTGCAGCTGGCCCGGAGGCTGGTGCGCCGCGAGCTTCTCCGCGGTGCCGATCGTCCGACCGTCCTCGTCGACCAGTTCCAGCATGATCGGTTCGGCGGCGCCGCCCGGTGTGGTCACCGCCGCGTTCGCGGTGGTCTGTCCGTTGGCAGGTGTGATCGGCATGCCCATCCTTGTCGTCGGTCTACGACGTCAAGTCTGCCCTAGCCGGGCCCTGATCAGCGGCACAGCGGGTGCGCGGCGCCACACCGCCCGCGCGCCGTACGCCGCGCGCGCCCGTCGGCGAACCGCTGTGCGTCCGCCGTGAAAGGGGCCACATTCGCGCCCGCCGGCCCGTCGGGTGCGGCCGGCGCCGGGTGGCGCGGCCCGCCGGCCGCGGCGGGAGCGATGATCTTTGCCGGGCCCGGGACGGCTGGTGCCGCACCTGCCCCGGCACAACCCGCCCGCCCTGTGACCAGCCCGCTCATAACCGGCACCGGATCGGACGCCGGGCCCCTGGCCAGTTGTTCATGCGCCCCCCGATCCACCATGATGATCGCGGCAGGCGCAGCCGTCGGTCACTCGATCGTGCGGTGAATGTGCGGTGAACGGCCGCATCCGGCGATCCGATAGCCTCTGCCGACGTGCCACCCCAGCCCACCGGGCGCCAGGTGTGCCACGCCCGCTGCCCGGGTAGTTCGTATCGAATGCGGATCGACTGCGAACCGGCCCGTGCTGCCTTGTCAGCATCCAAGGAGTGAGTTCGTCTGTCGACCGCCATCCTCACCGGTTCGCCGGTCGCCGGGTCGCCGCTCGAAGCCGACCTGCGCACGCTGGGCTTTGACGTCCGTACGGCGAACGACCCCGCGTCGGTGGCCGAGCTGATCGCCGGCCTGCCCGCGCAGCAGCGGATCGCCGTCGTCGATCCCCGCTTCGTGGGGCATCTGCACGCGCTCCGGCTCGCGCTGACCGACCCCCGCTTCCCGGCCGCCGCCGTGCCCGGTGCGCTCACCGTCCAGCCCGAGGCGCGACCCGCGCTGGCCCGCGCGGTCGGCCGGATCCCGGTCGGCGCCGGCACCGCCCACCTCACGGACGTGCTGACCGAGACGCTCACCGAGTCCCTGGACCACGACGCCGTCGGCCTGCACCGCGTCGAGCTGGGCAGCCTGGTCGCCACCGTCGCCCTCACGCCCGCCCGGCGCGAGGAGGCACGGGAGGCGGTCGCCGCCGTCGACGACGAGGCGGTACGGCTGCGCACCGCCGTGAAGTCCCGCGACGGGTTCTTCACGACCTTCGGCATCAGCCCGTACTCCCGCTACCTCGCCCGCTGGTGCGCGCGCCGCGGCCTCACCCCCAACCAGGTCACCACGGCCTCGCTGCTCACCGCGCTGATCGCGGCGGGCTGCGCGGCCACCGGCACCCGCGGCGGCTTCGTCGCGGCCGGCCTGCTGCTGCTCTTCTCCTTCGTCCTGGACTGCACCGACGGGCAGCTCGCCCGCTACTCCCTGCAGTACTCGACGCTGGGTGCCTGGCTGGACGCCACCTTCGACCGGGCCAAGGAGTACGCGTACTACGCGGGCCTGGCCCTGGGCGCCGCGCGCGGCGGGGACGACGTATGGGCGCTGGCGCTCGGCGCGATGGTGCTGCAGACCTGCCGCCACGTCGTCGACTTCTCCTTCAACGAGGCGAACCACGACGCCACGGCCAACACCAGCCCGACCGCCGCGCTCTCCGACAAGCTCGACAGCGTCGGCTGGACGGTCTGGGTACGCCGGATGATCGTGCTGCCGATCGGCGAGCGCTGGGCCATGATCGCCGTGCTCACCGCCCTCACCACCCCGCGCATCGTCTTCTACGCCCTGCTCGTCGTCTGTGCGCTGGCCGCCTGCTACACCACCGCGGGACGCGTGCTGCGCTCGCTGACCCGGCGGGCCCGGCGCACCGACCGCGCCGCCCAGGCGCTGGCCGACCTCGCCGACTCGGGGCCGGTCGCCGAGCTGATCGCCCGCGGTACGCGCGGCCGGGGCCGGACCGGTTCCTACCTCGCCCCCGCTATGGCGTTTCTCTCGGCCGCGGTGCTGCTGATCTGGGTGATCTTCGAGGACGACCCCTCGTCCTGGCTCACCGTCGGCGTGGCCGCCGCCTCGGCGCTGCTGGCCGGTGCGGCCGTCTCCCGCCCGCTCAAGGGCGCCCTCGACTGGCTCGTACCGCCGTTCTTCCGGGCCGGCGAGTACGTCACGATCCTGGTGCTGGCCGCCCGCGCGGACGTCCCCGGGGCCCTGCCCGCGGCGTTCGGGCTGGTCGCGGCGGTCGCCTACCATCACTACGACACGGTCTACCGCATCCGCGGTGGCACCGGAGCCCCCCCGCGGTGGCTGGTCCGGGCGACCGGCGGCGCCGAGGGACGGATCCTCGTGGTCACCGTCCTCGCTGCCGCGCTGTCCCCCTCAGGTTTCACAATCGCGCTGACGGCCCTTGCTGTGGTCCTGGCGCTGCTGGTGCTCGCCGAGAGCATCCGCTTCTGGGTGTCCTCCCAAGCACCCGCCGTACACGATGAAGGAGAACCCGCATGATCGGCCTCGTGCTGGCTGCCGGCGCCGGACGGCGTCTGCGCCCCTACACCGACACCCTGCCCAAGGCACTGGTGCCGGTCGACGGGGACACGACCATCCTCGACCTGACCCTCGGCAACTTCGCCGAGATCGGCCTGACCGAGGTCGCGATCATCGTCGGCTACCGCAAGGAGGCCGTGTACGAGCGCAAGGAGGCCCTGGAGCAGAAGTACGGCCTCAAGCTCACCCTGATCGACAACGACAAGGCCGAGGAGTGGAACAACGCCTACTCCCTGTGGTGCGGTCGTGACTCCATCAAGCACACCGTGATCCTCGCCAACGGCGACACCGTGCACCCGGTCTCCGTCGAGAAGACCCTGCTCGCCGCCCGCGGCAACGGCCAGAAGATCATCCTCGCGCTGGACACCGTCAAGCAGCTCGCCGACGAGGAGATGAAGGTCGTCGTGGACCCCGCCAAGGGCGTCCAGAAGATCACGAAGCTGATGGACCCGGCCGAGGCGACCGGTGAGTACATCGGTGTCACCCTCATCGAGGGCGAGGCCGCCGACGAGCTGGCCGACGCCCTGAAGACCACCTTCGAGCGGGACCCCGACCTCTACTACGAGGACGGCTACCAGGAGCTGGTCAACCGCGGCTTCAAGGTGGACGTGGCCCCGATCGGCGACGTCAAGTGGGTCGAGATCGACAACCACGACGACCTGGCGAAGGGCCGTGACATCGCATGCCAGTACTGACCCGCCTCATTCCGTCCCCGGTCGTCGTCGACATCAACGCCGGCGCCCTGGACGACCTGGCGGGCCTGCTGGCCGATCAGCGCATCTCCGCGTCCGGCAAGCTCGCCATCGCGATCAGCGGCGGCTCGGGGGCGCGGCTGCGCGAGCGGCTGTCCCCCGCGCTGCCCGGCGCCGAGTGGTACGAGGTCGGCGGCGGCACGCTGGATGAAGCGATCAAGCTCGCCGACGCCATGAAGAAGGGGCACTACGACGCGGTCGTGGGCCTCGGTGGCGGCAAGATCATCGACTGCGCCAAGTTCGCCGCCGCGCGGATCGGCCTGCCGCTGGTCGCCGTCGCGACGAACCTCTCGCACGACGGCCTGTGCTCGCCGGTCGCCACGCTGGACAACGACGCGGGCCGCGGCTCCTACGGTGTGCCGAACCCGATCGCCGTGGTGATCGACCTCGACATCATCCGTGAGGCCCCGGTCCGGTTCGTCCGCTCCGGTATCGGCGACGCGATCTCCAACATCTCCGCGGTCGCGGACTGGGAGCTCTCGCACCGCGAGACCGGCGAGGCGATCGACGGGCTGGCCGCCGCCATGGCGCGCCAGGCCGGCGAGGCCGTGCTGCGGCACCCCGGAGGGGTCGGCGACGACAACTTCCTCCAGGTGCTCGCCGAGGGCCTGGTCCTCACCGGCATCTCGATGTCGGTGGCCGGCGACAGCCGTCCGGCGTCCGGCGCCTGCCACGAGATCAACCACGCGCTCGACATCCTCTTCCCCAAGCGCGCCGCGAGCCACGGCGAGCAGTGCGGCCTCGCCGCCGCCTTCGCCACGCATCTGCGCGGGGACAAGGAGACCCGGGACCTGATGGTCGAGGTGTTGCGCCGGCACGGGCTGCCGGTCACGCCGGGTGAGATCGGCTTCACGGACGAGGAATTCGTCCAGGCCGTCGAGTACGCACCCAAGACCCGCCCCGGGCGCTACACCATCCTGGAGCACCTCGACCTGTCCACCGACCAGATCAGGGACGCTTACGCCGACTATGCACAAGCCGTCAGTAGCTGAACTCCGCCCGGTCGTGCACCCCGCGGGTGTCAAGGACCGGCGCAGCGGTGAGCACTGGGCCGGCCGGCTCTACATGCGCGAGATCTCCTTGCGCATCGACCGGCACCTGGTGAACACGCGGGTCACGCCCAACCAGCTGACCTACCTGATGACCGTCTTCGGCGTCCTCGCCGCCCCGGCGCTGCTGGTGCCGGGGATCTGGGGCGCCGTGCTCGGCGTGCTGATGGTCCAGCTCTACCTGCTGCTGGACTGCGTCGACGGCGAGATCGCCCGCTGGAAGAAGCAGTTCTCGCTGGGCGGCGTGTACCTGGACCGGGTCGGCGCCTACCTGTGCGACGCCGCGGTCCTGGTCGGTTTCGGCCTGCGCGCCGCCGACCTGTGGGGCGCGGGGCGGATCGACTGGCTGTGGGCGTTCCTCGGCACCCTCGCGGCCCTCGGCGCCATCCTGATCAAGGCCGAGACCGACCTCGTCGGCGTGGCCCGTCACCAGGGCGGGCTGCCGCCGGTCAAGGAGGCGGCGTCCGAGCCGCGCTCGTCCGGTATGGCGCTGGCCCGCAAGGCGGCCGCGGCGCTGAAGTTCCACCGGCTCGTCCTCGGCGTCGAGGCGTCCCTGCTGATCCTGGTCCTGGCGGTCCTGGACACGGTACGGGGCGACCTGTTCTTCTCCCGTCTGGGCGTTGCCGTGCTGGCCGGCATCGCGCTGCTGCAGACGCTGCTCCACCTCGTGTCCATCCTCGCCTCCAGCAGGCTCAAGTGACGGGAGCCGATGTGGGTACGAGCATGCGCGTCGGTGCGGTCGTCCTGACCATGGGCAACCGCCCCGACGAGCTGCGGGCGCTGCTGGACTCGGTCGCCAAGCAGCACGGCGACCCGATCGCGATCGCCGTCGTCGGCAATGGTTCGCCGCTGCCCGAGCTGGCCGTTCCCGGTGTGGACGTGCGGACCGTCGAGCTGCCGGAGAACGTCGGCATCCCGGCGGGCCGCAATGTCGGCATCGAGGCGTTCGGCCCCGGCGGCAGCGAGGTCGACGTCCTGCTGTTCCTGGACGACGACGGGCTGCTGGCCAGGGAGGACACCGCCGAGCTGTGCCGCAAGGCGTTCGCCGAGGACCCCGGGCTCGGGATCATCAGCTTCCGGATCGCCGATCCGGAGACCGGGGAGACCCAGCGCCGGCACGTGCCCAGGCTGCGCGCGTCCGACCCGATGCGCTCCTCGCGGGTGACCACCTTCCTGGGCGGCGCGAACGCGGTCCGTACGAAGGTGTTCGAGGAGGTCGGCGGGCTGCCCGACGATTTCTTCTACGCCCATGAGGAGACCGACCTGGCCTGGCGGGCGCTGGACGCGGGCTGGCTGATCGACTACCGGTCGGACATGGTCCTCTTCCACCCGACGACGGCCCCGGCCCGGCATGCGGTCTACCACCGGATGGTGGCCAGGAACCGCGTCTGGCTGGCCCGCCGCAACCTCCCCGCCCTGCTGGTTCCGGTCTATCTCGGTGTCTGGTTTCTGCTCACCCTCGCCCGCCGGCCGTCGCGACCGGCGCTGCGGGCCTGGCTGGGCGGCTTCAAGGAGGGCTGGGCGACCCCGTGCGGTCCCAGGCGCCCCATGAAGTGGGCTACCGTTTGGCGACTGACCCGACTGGGCCGCCCACCCGTCATCTGACAAGCTCGTATCTGAGAGCATCAGCGCGAACCGGGGCGTGGCCCCGGCAGCGCACCTTGAGGACGAAAGTGTCAACTGTGAGCGAGACCACGCACGACAGTGCGGTCGCCATGAGTGCCCCGCCAGCTTCCGACGAAGGGCTCTCGCCCGCCCAGCGGGCCCAGAAGTACGGGCTCGCGCAGAGCGGGGCCCGGCCCAGCCTCCCGGAGTACGTCCGGCAGCTGTGGCAGCGGCGGCACTTCATCTCCGCCTTCGCCAGCGCGAAGCTGACGGCGCAGTACAGCCAGGCCAAGCTGGGACAGGTCTGGCAGGTGGCCACGCCCCTGCTGAACGCGCTCGTCTACTACTTGATCTTCGGCTTGCTGATCGGTACGCGGAAGGGTGTCCCCGACTTCGTCCCGTTCCTGGTGACCGGCGTCTTCATCTTCACCTTCACCCAGAGTTCGGTGATGGCCGGTACCCGG
This sequence comes from Streptomyces lydicus, assembly GCF_001729485.1. Taxonomy (GTDB): domain Bacteria; phylum Actinomycetota; class Actinomycetes; order Streptomycetales; family Streptomycetaceae; genus Streptomyces; species Streptomyces lydicus_D. Next base: position 5,428,239 of record NZ_CP017157.1, on the reverse strand, counting down.
GCGATCTCCGGCAACCTCGGTCTGGTGCGCGCGCTGCACTTCCCGCGGGCGTGTCTGCCGGTGTCGTTCTGCCTGATGCAGTTGCAGCAGCTGCTGTTCTCGATGGGCGTGCTGGTGCTGATCCTGCTCGGCTTCGGGCAGATGCCGACCTGGTCCTGGCTGCTGGTGCTCCCGGCGCTGGCCCTGCAGTTCGTGTTCAACACCGGCCTGGCGATGGTCATGGCGCGGCTGGGCTCCAAGACCCCGGACCTGGCGCAGCTGATGCCCTTCATCATGCGGACGTGGATGTACGCGTCCGGCGTGATGTTCAGCATCGACCTGATCCTCAAGGGCAAGCACGTCCCGCAGTTCGTCGAGGTCCTGCTCTACGCCAATCCGGCCGCGGTGTACATCGACCTGATGCGTTTCGCGCTGATCGACAGCTTCACGCACAAGCAGCTGCCGCCGCACGTGTGGGCGTTCGCCGGCGGATGGGCGCTGCTGATGGGCGTCGTCGGTTTTGTGTACTTCTGGAAGGCTGAGGAGCGGTACGGACGTGGCTGAGCAGAACAACGGCCTCCAGCCGACCGAGGCGGCGGGGGAGCGTATCCCGACGGTGATCGCGGACGACCTGCACATCGTCTACCGCGTCTACGGCACCGGTGCGGGCCGGGGCAGTGCCACCGCGGCGCTGAACCGGATCATCCGCCGCAAGCCGTCCACCGGTGTGCGCGAGGTGCACGCGGTCAAGGGCGTGTCCTTCACCGCCTACCGCGGCGAGTCCATCGGCCTGATCGGCTCCAACGGCTCGGGCAAGTCCACGCTGCTCAAGGCGGTGGCCGGGCTGCTGCCCGCCGAGCGCGGCAAGGTCTACACCCACGGCCAGCCCTCGCTGCTGGGCGTCAACGCGGCCCTGATGAACGACCTGACCGGCGAGAAGAACGTCGTCCTGGGCGGTCTGGCCATGGGCATGTCGCGTGAGCAGATCCGCGAGCGCTACGACGGCATCGTCGACTTCTCCGGCATCAACGAGAAGGGCGACTTCATCTCGCTGCCGATGCGCACCTACTCCTCCGGCATGGCCGCCCGGCTGCGGTTCTCCATCGCCGCGGCCAAGGACCACGACGTGCTGATGATCGACGAGGCCCTGGCCACCGGCGACCGGGCCTTCCAGAAGCGCTCCGAGGCCCGCATCCGCGAGCTGCGCAAGGAAGCCGGCACGGTCTTCCTGGTCAGCCACAACAACAAGTCCATCCGCGACACCTGCGACCGCGTGCTGTGGCTGGAACGCGGCGAACTGCTGATGGACGGCCCCACCGACGAGGTCATCAAGGCGTACGAGAAGGAGACGGGCAAGTAGCCCCTCCCGCACCCGTAGGCCCCCGCGAGGTGGACTCGCGGGGGCCTTCATGGTGCGGAAGGCTCAACTCCGGCGGTGTCGGGCGTAGTTCACGCCGGGTGGCTGTTGGCCCGATCGTTGCCCCGGGCTTCGGTACCCGCTCGGACGTGGCTGAGATGTACGGCGTAAGCTGTACGGGTACCGAACAGCATAAGTGGTACAAGTCGGGCAATTCTCATCCAAGAGGGTGATGAGAGCTCGATCGGAGCGCGTCGCCGGGCGCGGCGTGTCCGAAATAGGATGTTTTAGCTTGGCGGTGTAGAACGGGAGACGTGACGGCAATGGCTACTGGTTCGCTCCGGCACCGAAATGCGCCGGGCAGCCCCCGGTGAGCCGAGACAACGAGCGGGCGCGTCGCGCCTTCCTCCGAAGGGTGGCGACGGGTGACGGGCGGGACCAGACGCGCACCGTGCTCGACCAGGCCGCACACGAGAACTTCCCGGTCGCGCCGTTCTTCCTGCCCCGCGCGTGGCGGGCCGATCTGATGGCCGTCTACGGCTTCGCCCGGCTCGTCGACGACATCGGCGACGGCGATCTCGCCCCCGGCGGCGGCGATGCCGTACTCCTCGGACTCGACCGCGCCCAGTACGACGACCGCCCGGCGCTGCTCGACGCGCTGGAGGCGGACCTGCGGCGTGTCTTCAGCGACCGCGCCCCGGGCCCCAAGCACCCCCTGATGCGCCGCCTCGGCCCGACCGTCCGCCGCTGCGAGCTGACCCCCGAGCCCTTCCTCGGCCTGATCGAGGCCAACCGCCAGGACCAGCGGATCAGCCGCTACGCCACCTACGACGACCTGGTCGCCTACTGCGAGCTGTCCGCCAACCCCGTCGGCCGGCTCGTCCTCGGCATCACCGGCACCTCGTCGCCCGAGCGCATCCGCCGCTCCGACGCGGTGTGCACCGCGCTGCAGCTCGTCGAACACATCCAGGACGTGGCCGAGGACCTCGGGCGCGACCGGGTCTACCTCCCCGCCGAGGACCTGAAACGCTTCGGCGTCACAGAGGCCGATTTGGCCGCCCCCAGCGGGGGCGCATCGGTGCGCGCACTGATCGCGTTCGAAGCGGAACGCGCCCGTGAGCTGCTGAATGAAGGCACCCCGCTGGTGGGTAGCGTCCACGGCAGGCTCAAGCTGCTGCTGGCCGGTTTCGTGGCCGGCGGCCGTGCCGCACTCCAGGCGGTCGCGGCCGCCGAACACGACGTACTCCCTGGACCGCCCAAGCCGACCAAGCTCAGCCTGCTGCGCGAGGTGGCGGCGACAATGCGAAGAGAGGGGTGAGCCGGACCGTGGAGGCAACCGCACACGCGTCCGCGCCGGTGCTCGCTGCGTATCGCTACTGCGAGGCCGTCACCGGGCAGCAGGCACGCAACTTCGCCTACGGCATCCGGCTGCTGCCGACCGACAAGCGGCAGGCGATGTCGGCGCTCTACGCCTTCTCCCGCCGGGTCGACGACATCGGCGACGGCACGCTGGAGAACGCTGCCAAGCAGCAGCGCCTGGAGGACACCCGGGCGCTGCTGGCACGCATCAAGGACGGCCGGATCGAGGAGGACGACACCGACCCGGTGGCCGTGGCGCTCGCCGATGCCGCCGGCCGCTTCCCGGTGCCGCTCGACGCGCTGGACGAGCTGATCGACGGCGTGCTGGCGGACGTGCGCGGCGAGACCTACGAGACCTGGGACGAGCTCAAGGTCTACTGCCGCTGCGTCGCCGGAGCCATCGGCCGGCTCTCCCTCGGCGTGTTCGGGACCGTCCCCGGCGCGCCGGACGCCGAGCACGCCTCCGAGTACGCCGACACCCTCGGCCTCGCCCTCCAACTCACCAACATCCTCAGGGACGTTCGCGAGGACGCCGGCAACGGCCGGACCTACCTGCCGGCCGAGGACCTCGCCAAGTTCGGCTGCTCGGCGGGGTTCGACCGTGCGGTCCCGCCGCCCGGCTCCGACTTCACCGGCCTGGTGCACCACGAGGTCAAGCGGGCCCGTGCGCTGTTCGCCGAGGGCTTCCGGCTGCTGCCGATGCTCGACCGGCGCAGCGGCGCCTGCGTGGCCGCGATGGCCGGCATCTACCACCGCCTGCTCACCCGGATCGCCGCCGACCCCGAGGCGGTGCTGCGCGGCCGGGTCTCGCTGCCCGGCCGGGAGAAGGCGTTCGTCGCGGTGCGCGGACTGTCCGGCCTCGACGCGCGGGCGATCGGCCGCCGGCAGGCCGTCAGGAGGCGTGGATGATGCGCCGGGCCACGCACGACGGCGGGGACCCCGCGTCACCTCGGCGGGCAACCGTTCCCCGGACCCCTGCGTCCATGCCACACGTACGGGGGGAGAGCACATGACAGCGCACGGCACCGCGGCGGTGGTCGTCGGGGGCGGACTCGCGGGCACGACCGCGGCGCTCGCGCTGGCCGGCGCGGGGCTGCGCGTCACCCTCGTCGAGGGCCGGCCCCGGCTCGGCGGTCTGGTCTTCTCCTTCCGCCGCGACAGCGCCGCCGGCGAGCTGAGCGTCGACAACGGCCAGCACGTGTACCTGCGCTGCTGCACCGCCTACCGCGAACTGCTGGAGCGGCTCGGCGCCGCACACCTGGTGCCGCTGCAGGACCGGATGGACGTACCCGTCCTGGACGCCGACCGGATGCGGCTGGGCCGGCTGCGCCGCACCGCCCTGCCCGTCCCGCTGCACCTCGCCCGGAGCCTCGCGAGCTACCCGCACCTGTCGCCGGCCGAACGGGCCGGAGTCGTGCGGGCCACCCTCGCGCTCAAGGCCCTGGACCCGGCCGACCCGGCCCTGGACGGCGTCGACTTCGGCAGCTGGCTGCGTCGTCACGGCCAGTCCGCCCGCGCGGTCGAGGCCCTGTGGGACCTGGTCGGCATCGCCACCCTCAACGCCCGCGCCGCGGACGCCTCGCTGGGCCTGGCCGCCAAGGTCTTCAAGACCGGCCTGCTGTCCGCCCCCGGCGCCGCCGACATCGGCTGGTCCCGCGTCCCGCTCGGCGACGTCCACGACACCCTCGCGCGCACGGCGCTGGAGAAGGCCGGCGTCCGCATCGCGCTGCGCACCCGCGCCGCGGCCGTCGAGCGTACGGAGGGCGGCTGGCGGGTCGCGGTGGAGAACGGCCCGCACGGCAGCGAGCAACTCGCCGCGGACACCGTCGTCCTCGCCGTACCGCAGCGCGAGGCGCACGCCCTGCTGCCCGACGGCGCGCTGGACGGGCAGGACCGCCTGCTGGACATCGGCACCGCACCGATCCTGAACCTCCACGTCGTCTACGACCGCAAGGTGCTGCGCCGCCCCTTCTTCGCCGCGGTCGGCTCACCCGTCCAATGGGTCTTCGACCGCACCGACGGCTCGGGACTGACGCGCGCCGAGGGCGGCGAGGGCCGCCAGTACCTGGCCGTCTCGCAGTCCGCCGCGCAGGACGAGATCGACCACCCGGTCGGCAAGCTCCGGGCCCGCTACCTGCCCGAGCTGGAGCGACTGCTGCCCGCCGCGCGCGGCGCCCGGATCTGCGACTTCTTCGTCACCCGCGAGCGCACCGCGACCTTCGCGCCCGCACCGGGCGTCGGCAGGCTCCGCCCCGCCGCCCGCACCCAAGCCCCCGGCCTGTTCCTGGCCGGTGCGTGGACCGCCACCGGGTGGCCCGCGACCATGGAAAGCGCTGTTCGCAGCGGCACTGCCGCCGCTCGCGAGGCACTCACCGAACTCGGCTTCCCCCAGGGCCAGTTGCCTCAGGAGGCGGCATGACTACGAGTACGAGCGCTCGCACGAGCACGAGCATCGGAAACAGAGGAGAAACCGTGAATCCGGCTTCCCCAGCTATCGACACCGCGAGCGTCACCGCGCTGCTTGAGCGTGGGCGGACACTCGCCACTCCCGTGCTGCGTGCCGCCGTCAACCGGCTCGCTCCTCCCATGGACACCGTCGCCGCGTACCACTTCGGCTGGATCGACGCCGAAGGCAACCCCAGCTCGGGCGACAGCGGCAAGGCGGTGCGGCCCGCGCTCGCCCTGCTGTCGGCGGAGGCCGCCGGCGCGGCCCCCGAGGTCGGCATCCCCGGCGCGGTCGCCGTCGAGCTGGTGCACAACTTCTCGCTGCTGCACGACGACCTCATGGACGGCGACGAGCAGCGCCGGCACCGCGACACGGTGTGGAAGGTGCACGGCCCCGCGCAGGCCATCCTCGTCGGGGACGCGCTGTTCGCGCTCGCCAACGAAATACTGCTGGAACTGGGCACGGTCGACGCCGGCCGCGCCACCCGCCGGCTCACCCTGGCCACCCGCAAGCTGATCGACGGCCAGGCGCAGGACATCTCCTACGAGCACCGCGAGCGGGTCACCGTCGAGGAGTGCCTGGAGATGGAGGGCAACAAGACCGGCGCGCTGCTGGCCTGCGCCGTCTCCATCGGAGCGGTGCTCGGCGGCGCCGACGACCGCACCGCGGACACCCTGGAGAAGTACGGCTACCACCTCGGGCTCGCCTTCCAGGCCGTCGACGACCTGCTCGGCATCTGGGGCGACCCGGAGGCCACCGGCAAGCAGACCTGGAGCGATCTGCGCCAGCGCAAGAAGTCGCTGCCGGTCGTCGCCGCGCTCGACGCCGGCGGCCCGGCCTCCGAGCGGCTGGCCCGGATCCTGGCCGCCGACGCCAAGAAGAGCGAGACCGAGATCGCCGACTTCACCGAGGAGGAGTTCGCCTCCCGGGCGGCCCTCATCGAGGAGGCCGGCGGCCGTGAGTGGACCTCCCAGGAGGCCCGCCGCCAGCACGCCACCGCCATCGCCGCGCTGGACGAGATCGAGATGCCGGAAAAGGTCCGCGCACAGCTCGTCGCCCTCGCGGACTTCGTCGTCGTACGCGAGAGATGATTCGCCACCGACTCCGAATAGATCGCAGTCGCCGGCCGGTGCCAGCCGGGCATCGGCCGACGGAATCCCTGAGCACGCTTTGACAGTTCACTGCCGAAGGGGAAGCCATGACAGCGACGACCGACGGAAGCACCGGGGCGCTGCCGCCCCGGGCCCCTTCGGCCAGCGATGCCACCGCTGAGACAACCGAACCGACCGACAGAATCCGCACCGCCGTCCTCGACGACACGGCGGAAGCGGCCCGCCGCGCGACCGCCCGCGCCACCGACCACCTGCTGTCCCTCCAGGACCCCGCCGGATGGTGGAAGGGCGACCTCGAGACCAACGTCACGATGGACGCAGAGGACCTGCTGCTCCGTCAGTTCCTGGGAATCCAGGACCGCAGGACCACCGAGGCCGCGGGCCGCCACATCCGCGGCGAGCAGCGACCGGACGGCACCTGGGCCACCTTCTACGGCGGGCCCGGTGAACTGTCCGCCACCGTCGAGGCGTACGTCGCCCTCCGGCTCGCCGGCGACGCGCCCGACGCGCCCCACATGGCCAGGGCCTCGGCCTGGATCCGCGAGCAGGGCGGAGTCGCCGCCACCCGGGTCTTCACCCGCATCTGGCTGGCGCTCTTCGGCTGGTGGAAGTGGGACGACCTGCCCGAACTGCCGCCGGAGCTCCTCTACCTCCCCAAGTGGTTCCCGCTCAACATCTACGACTTCGGCTGCTGGGCGCGGCAGACCATCGTGCCGCTGACCGTCGTCTCGGCCAAACGCCCCGTGCGCCCCGCGCCGTTCGCCCTGGACGAGCTGCACGTCGATCCGCGCCGGCCGGCCCCGCCGCGCCCGCTCGCCCCGGCCACCAGCTGGGACGGCCTCTTCCAGCGCCTCGACAAGGCGCTGCACCTGTACCACAGGGTGGCGCTGCGCAAGCTGCGCGGCGCGGCGATGCGCTCCGCCGCCCGCTGGATCATCGAACGGCAGGAGAACGACGGCTGCTGGGGCGGCATCCAGCCCCCCGCCGTCTACTCCGTCATCGCCCTGCACCTCCTGGGATACGACCTCGACCATCCGGTGCTGCGTACGGGCCTCGCGTCGCTGGACCGCTTCGCGGTATGGCGTGAGGACGGCGGTTCCCCCGGCGACGCCGGGGGGAGCGCCCCCACCCGGATGATCGAGGCGTGCCAGTCCCCGGTCTGGGACACCTGCCTGGCCACCATCGCGCTCGCCGACGCCGGTGTGCCCGCCGACCACCCGCAGCTGGTCAAGGCCGCGGACTGGATGCTCGCCGAGCAGATCCGCCGGCCCGGCGACTGGAGCGTGCAGCGCCCCCAACTCCCCTCCGGCGGCTGGGCGTTCGAGTTCGAGAACGACAACTACCCGGACATCGACGACACCGCCGAGGTGGTGCTGGCGCTGCGCCGCGTCCGGCACCCCGACCCCCAGCGGGTCGAGGACGCGGTGCACCGCGCGGTGCGCTGGAACTTCGGCATGCAGTCCAGGAACGGGGGCTGGGGCGCCTTCGACGTCGACAACACCAGCCCGTTCCCCAACCGCCTGCCCTTCTGCGACTTCGGGGAGGTCATCGACCCGCCGTCGGCCGACGTCACCGCCCACGTCGTCGAGATGCTCGCCGACGTCGGCCGCGCGCACGACCCGCGCACCCGCCGCGGCATCGCCTGGCTGCTGGCCGAACAGGAGCCCAGCGGCGCCTGGTTCGGACGCTGGGGCACCAACTATGTCTACGGCACCGGGTCGGTGCTCCCCGCGCTCGCCGCGGCCGGCATCCCCGGCTCGCACCCCGCCGTCCGCCGGGCCGTGCGCTGGCTGCAGACGGTGCAGAACGACGACGGCGGCTGGGGTGAGGACCAGCGGTCGTACCAGGACAAGGAACGGTGGGCCGGGCGCGGCGTCTCGACCGCCTCGCAGACCGCCTGGGCGCTGATGGCGCTGCTCGCGGCCGGGGAGCGGGAGAGCGAGGCGGTGCGCCGCGGGGTGCGCTGGCTGACCGGCACCCAGCGCGAGGACGGCTCCTGGGACGAGCCGTACTTCACCGGTACGGGCTTCCCCTGGGACTTCTCCATCAACTACCACCTCTACCGCCAGGTCTTCCCGCTGACCGCCCTGGGCCGCTATCTGGGCGGGGGACCGGCCGCGGTGGGGGCCTGATGCCGTCCCGGCCCCCCGCGGACGCGGAGCCACCGCTGCTGGTCGCCTGTGCGCTCGGCATCGAGCGGTTCGCGCTGCGCGGCGGGCAGCGCGCGGCAGCGGCGCCCGGCGGGCGCCCCGACCTGGTCGTGCTCCGTACGGGCATGGGCCCCCAGGCGGCCGAGCGGGCCCTGGCCGGAGCGCTGGGTGAGGGCGCGCGCACCCAGCGTTCGCCGGTCGTCGCCAGCGGCTTCTGCGCCGGCCTGGCCCCGGGCATGCGCCCCGGGGACGTGGTCGTCGCCGAGGCCACCCGCGATCACCGCCCCGACGTCCCGGACGTCACCTGCCGCGACAACGGCCCGCTGCTGCGCGCGCTGCGTGAGCGCGGCCTGACCGTGCACAGCGGCCTGCTGCGTGGCTCCGACCACGTCGTACGCGGCGCGGAGCGGGCCGAGCTGCACGCCGCGGGGGCGGTGGCGGTGGACATGGAGTCCGCCGCCACGCTGCGTGCGGCACAGCTCGCCGGCGGCCGCCCGGTTGCGGCCGTCCGGGTGGTCGTGGACGCTCCAGAACATGAGCTCGTACGCATCGGCACCGTGCGCGGTGGAATATCAGCCTTCAAAGTGCTGCGCTCCGTACTACCCGTTTTCCATGAATGGCACCGTTCTTTGCTGCTTCCCTGGAGGTGAGCCAGATGGCCATGCCGCTCCGTCAGTCCATTCGGGTCGGGACCTATCTCTTTGAACAGAAGATGATTCGCCGGCGCGAGAAGTTCCCGCTCATCGTCGAGCTGGAACCGCTCTTCGCGTGCAACCTGAAATGCGAGGGCTGCGGGAAGATCCAGCACCCGGCGGGCGTGCTCAAGCAGCGGATGCCGGTCGCGCAGGCGGTCGGGGCGGTGCTGGAGTCCGGGGCGCCGATGGTCTCCATCGCCGGTGGCGAACCGTTGATGCATCCGCAGATCGACGAGATCGTGCGGCAGTTGGTGGCGAAGCGGAAATATGTCTTCCTGTGCACCAATGCGATGCTGCTGCGCAAGAAGATGGACCTGTTCACCCCCTCGCCGTATTTCGCGTTCGCGGTGCACATCGACGGAATGCGCGAGCGGCACGACGAATCCGTCGCGAAGGAAGGCGTCTTCGACGAGGCGGTGGCGGCGATCAAGGAGGCCAAGCGGCGCGGCTTCCGGGTCACCACCAACTCCACCTTCTTCAACACCGACACCCCGCAGACCATCATCGAGGTCCTCAACTTCCTCAATGACGACCTGCAGGTCGACGAGATGATGCTGTCGCCCGCCTATGCCTACGAGAAGGCCCCCGACCAGGAGCACTTCCTGGGCGTCGAGCAGACCCGGGAGCTGTTCAAGAAGGCGTTCGCCGGCGGCAACCGGCGCCGCTGGCGGCTCAACCACAGCCCGCTCTTCCTGGACTTCCTGGAGGGCAAGGCGGACTTCCCGTGCACGGCCTGGGCGATCCCCAACTACTCGCTGTTCGGCTGGCAGCGCCCGTGCTACCTGATGAGCGACGGCTACGTCCCCACGTACCGGGAGCTCATCGAGGAGACCGACTGGGACAAGTACGGCCGCGGCAAGGACCCCCGCTGCGCCAACTGCATGGCGCACTGCGGCTACGAGCCCACCGCCGTCCTGGCCACCATGGGCTCCCTCAAGGAGTCCCTCCGCGCCGCCCGGGAGACCGTCGCGGGAAACCGCGGGTGAGCCGTTGAGACGGCCGGGGAGCCCGCCGCCAGCGGCTCCCCGGCGCACGGTCAGCCGAACCACAGAGGGGGACCGACCGCCCATGACCCTGCTGGCACAGATCAGGGAACCGCGCGACCTCAAGGCGCTTCCCGAGGGCCGCCTGCCCGAACTCGCCGAGGAGATCCGGCACTTCCTCATCCGGGCCGTCGCCCGAACCGGCGGCCATCTGGGCCCCAACCTGGGCGTGGTCGAGCTGACCATCGCCCTGCACCGGGTCTTCGACTCGCCCGCCGACCGCATCCTGTGGGACACCGGCCACCAGTCGTACGTGCACAAACTCCTGACCGGCCGGCAGGACTTCTCCAAGCTGCGGGCCAAGGGCGGGCTGTCGGGTTACCCCTCGCGGGCCGAGTCGGCGCACGACGTCATCGAGAACAGCCATGCCTCGACGGTGCTGGGCTGGGCCGACGGCCTGGCGAAGGCGAACCAGGTGCGCGGCAAGGACGACCATGTCGTCGCCGTCATCGGTGACGGCGCGCTGACCGGCGGAATGGCCTGGGAGGCGCTCAACAACATCGCGGTCGCCAAGGACCGCCCACTGATCATCGTCGTCAACGACAACGAGCGCTCCTACGCGCCGACCATCGGCGGCCTGGCCGACCACCTCGCCACCCTGCGCACCACCGACGGCTACGAGAAGTTCCTGGCCTGGGGCAAGGACGTGCTGGAGCACACCCCGGTCGTCGGCAAACCCCTCTACGAGTCCCTGCACGGCGCCAAGAAGGGCTTCAAGGACGCCTTCGCCCCGCAGGGCATGTTCGAGGACCTGGGCCTGAAGTACGTCGGCCCGATCGACGGCCACGACATCGCCGCGGTCGAGTCGGCGCTGCGCCGCGCGGCCGGCTTCCACGGGCCCGTGCTGGTGCACTGCCTGACCGAGAAGGGCCGCGGCTACCCGCCCGCCCTGGAGGACGAGGCGGACCGCTTCCACACCGTCGGCGTGCTGGACCCGCCCCCCGCCACCGCGGAGGAGCACCCCCGGACCCGCGCACTCGTCACCTCGCCCGGCGCGCCCTCGTGGACGTCCGTCTTCGGCGACGAGATGGTGCGGATCGGCGCCGAGCGCCCGGACGTCGTCGCCCTGACCGCGGCGATGCTGCGCCCGGTCGGCCTGGGGAGGTTCGCCGAGGCGTACCCGGACCGGGTGTGGGACGTGGGGATCGCCGAACAGCACGCGGTCGTCACCGCGGCCGGACTGGCCACCGGCGGCCTGCACCCGGTCGTCGCGGTCTACGCCACCTTCCTCAACCGGGCCTTCGACCAGGTCCTGATGGACGTCGCGCTGCACAAGTGCGGGGTCACCTTCGTCCTCGACCGGGCCGGGGTCACCGGCACCGACGGCGCCTCGCACAACGGCATGTGGGACCTGTCGGTGCTGGGCGTCGTCCCCGGACTGCGGATCGCCGCACCGCGCGACGCCGACCAGCTCCGGGCACAGCTGCGGGAAGCGCTGGACGTGGCCGACGCGCCCACCGTGGTGCGCTTCCCCAAGGCGTCGGTGGACGATCCCGTGCCGGCCCTCGACCGGATCGGCGGCGTCGACGTCCTGCACCGCGCCCCGCACCCGGACGTGCTGCTGATCGCGGTCGGCGTGATGGCGCCGGTCTGCCTGCGGGTGGCCGAACTGCTCGCGGCGCGCGGCGTCGGCGCGACCGTCATCGACCCCCGCTGGGTCAAGCCGGTCGACGCCGCCGTCCCCGAGCTCGCCGCGCGGCACGCCATGGTGGCCGTCGTCGAGGACAACAGCGTCAACGGGGGCGTCGGCTGGGCCGTCGGGCAGGCGCTGCGGGACGCGCACGTCGATGTGCCGCTGCGCACCTTCGGCATTCCCGAGCGGTTCCTGCCGCACGCCAAACGTGGTGAGCTGCTGGCCGACCTCGGGCTGACGCCGGCCGAGATCGCCGGCCGGATCTGTGCCGCGCCGGCCCGTAAGGAGAGCCTCTCGTGACCGGATTCGACCTGACCGCACTGCTCGCCGAACGCGGGGACGAGCGCTACGACCTGCACGCCCGCCACCTGAACCACCAGCTGCCCCGGATGCTGCACACCATCGGCTTCGACAAGGTCTACGACCGGGCCGAGGGCGCCTACTTCTGGGACCGCGAGGGCCGGGACTACCTGGACATGCTCGCCGGGTTCGGGGTGATGGGCCTCGGCCGGCACCACCCCGTCGTACGGAAGGCACTGCACGACGTCCTGGACGCCGGCCTCGCCGACCTCACCCGCTTCGACTGCCAGCCGCTCCCCGGGCTGCTCGCCGAGAAGCTGCTCGGCCACGCGCCGCACCTGGACCGGGTGTTCTTCGGCAACAGCGGCACCGAGGCCGTCGAGACCGCCCTGAAGTTCGCCCGCTACGCCACCGGCAAACCACGCATCGTCTACTGCACCCACGCCTTCCACGGCCTGACCACCGGCTCGCTCTCCGTCAACGGCGAGGACGGCTTCCGCGACGGCTTCGCGCCGCTGCTGCCGGACACCGCGATCGAGCTGGGCGATCTGGCCGCGCTGGAGCGGGAGGTGAAGCGTGGCGACGTGGCGGGATTCGTGGTCGAGCCGATCCAGGGCAAGGGCGTGCACCCGACCCCGCCCGGATTCCTGCGCGCCGCACAGGAGCTGCTGCACCGGCACAAGGCCCTGCTGATCGCCGACGAGGTGCAGACCGGCCTCGGCCGCACCGGTGACTTCTTCGCCTACCAGCACGAGGACGGCGTCGAACCGGACCTGGTGTGCGTGGCCAAGGCGCTGTCCGGCGGCTACGTCCCGGTCGGTGCGACCCTCGGCAAGGACTGGATCTTCAAGAAGGTCTACTCGTCGATGGACCGGGTGCTGGTGCACTCCGCCAGCTTCGGTGCCAACGCCCAGGCGATGGCCGCCGGCCTCGCGGTGCTCACGGTCATGGAGGACGAGGAGACCGTCGCCCACGCCCGGCACACCGGCGAGCTGCTGCGCTCTCGCCTGGCCGCACTGGTCGAGCGCTACGAGCTGCTGCACGACGTCCGGGGCCGCGGCCTGATGATCGGCATCGAGTTCGGCCGCCCCAAGTCGCTCGTCCTGCGCAGCCGCTGGACGATGCTCCAGGCAGCCCGCAAGGGGCTGTTCGCCCAGATGGTGGTGGTGCCGCTGCTGCAGCGGCACCGCATCCTGACCCAGGTCTCGGGCGACCACCTGGAGGTCATCAAGCTGATTCCGCCGCTGATCATCGGCGAACGGGAGGTGGACCGCTTCGTCGAGGCGTTCACGGCCGTCATGGACGACGCCCACGGGGGCGGCGGCCTGATGTGGGACTTCGGGCGCACCCTGGTGAAGCAGGCCCTGCAGACCCATTGAGGGGCGCGGGAGGGCCGTTCGGCGGCGCGGTGGCCGCCGGCCGCGACCAGCACGGGCGTGCCCGTGGGAACGCGCGGTGCGGCCCGGCCCGGTGTCAGCCCTCCAGCAGCTGGTCCCGCAGCCGCTCGCGGGTGGCGGGCGACAGCTTCAGGCCCTCGGTGAGGTACTTCTCCGTGGAGCCCCAGCTCTGCTCGATCGCGTCGTAGGCGGCCGTGAGGTAGTCGGCGTGCGCCCCGAACAGCGGCGAGAGCAGCTCCATGATCTCCGGCGACATCCCGACCGCCGAGTTGTCGGAGCGGCGGATCTTGTAGCGGCGGTGTGGGTCGTTGGACTTGAGGTAGTCCGCCTCGATGGCGTCGCGCTCCACCCCGACCGCCAGCAGGGTCACCGCCACCGACAGGCCCGCGCGGTCCTTGCCGGCCGCGCAGTGCATCAGCGCGGGAACGCTGTCGTCGGCGAGCTCGTGCAGCACCCGGCTGTGATCCGCGGTGCGCGTGGTGATGATGTGGCGGTAGGTCAGGGCCATACGGGCCGCGGCCTTGCCGTCACCGAGCGCGGAGCGCAGCTGGTCGAGCTCGCCGTCGCGGACCATCGTCCAGAACTCGGCGCCGTCGGCCGGGTCGGTGAGCGGAATGTTGACGTTGCGCACGCCCGGCAGCGCGACGTCGGGGCCCTCCAGTTTGATGTCCGCCGCGTTGCGGAAGTCGAAGACGGTGTGCAGCCCGAGCGTGGCCAGAAACGCCGCGTCCTCTTCCGTGGCATGGGCGAGGTGGCCGCTGCGATAGAGCCGGCCCTCCCGTACACGACGCCCGTCCACGGTCGGCAGTCCGCCGACGTCACGGAAGTTGCGGACCTCCGCGAGCTCCGGCTGGGCCTGGGGGACCTGCGGCGTCTGCGTCACGGGCACTCCTTCGTGTCGGCTGTGGCGGCCGCCGACGCTCCTGTCGGCGAGGCGGGGCACCTGTCGACGATACGACATTGATGCAATAGGCAATCAGGCCGCAATGGAGGCGTGGAGAAGCGTATTGCGGCGCCTGGGTGCCAGTGTCTGCGCAATCATTATTCCAACTTGAGCAGAATTTGACCTGGTGGCATTAATCACGCCTCGTCAACCCCTGGTTACGGTGGCGTAGGTCACTTCTCAAGGTGAAGTATGTCCTGACGTGGCAGACGATTCGAAGAACATCAGCAGTGGCGCCAGGAGCGCTGCAGATGAGTCGAAGGACATCATCAAGGGCGCCCGCGGCGCCATCGGGTCGTACGCAGCCGTCGGGGACAGCTTTACGGAGGGGGTCGGGGATCCCGGCCCTGACGGGGTGTACATCGGTTGGGCGGACCGCCTCGCGGTGCTGCTCTCGGACCAGCAGGCGGAGGGGGACTTCCGGTACGCGAATCTCGCCGTCAGGGGGCGGCTGCTGGACCAGATCGTCGAGGAGCAGGTGCCCCGGGCCAAGGCCCTCGCGCCCGCGCTCGTGACGTTCTGTGCCGGCGGGAACGACATCCTGCGGCCCGGCTCCGACCCGGACGCGGTCGCCGAGCGCTACGAGGCGGCGGTCGCCGACCTGCTCACCTCGGTCGGCACGGTCCTGCTCTGCACGGGCTTCGACACCCGCGGTGTCCCCGTGCTGCGGCACCTGCGGGGCAAGATCGCGACGTACACCGCACACGTCCGGGCCATCGCCGACCGGCACGGCTGCCCGGTCCTGGACCTGTGGTCGCTGAAGTCGGTGCAGGACCGGCGGGCGTGGAGCGACGACCGGCTGCATCTGTCGCCCGACGGTCACACCCGGGTGGCGCTGCGCGCGGCGCAGGTGCTCGGCCTGCGGGTGCCGGCCGACCCGGACCAGCCCTGGCCCCCGGAGGCGGAGCGCTCGGCCGCCGACACGCGGCGGGACAACATCCACTGGGCGCGCGAGCACCTCGTCCCGTGGATCGGGCGCCGGCTGCGCGGTGAGTCCTCCGGTGACCACGTCGAGCCCAAGCGGCCCGATCTGCTGCCGCTGTAGCACGCGGCGCGAGGGAAGGGTGGGGCGGGAGTCCCCCGCGGCATGACGGAGGCCCCGATTCCGCCGGTGGCGGAGCGGGGCCTCAACGCGTGGCGGTACCGGTGTACGGCAGGTCGGCCCAGACCACCCGGCCCCGGCCGTTGCCGGTGGGGCGCGAGCCCCAGCCGTCGGACAGCGCGCCGACGAGGAACAGCCCCCGTCCGCACTCCTTGTCCACGCTGCCGGGCTGGACGTGCGGCGCCGAAGCCCCCGGTCCGCCCTCGTCCGTGATCTCTATGCGTATGTGCGCCCCGACGAGGGCGACCTCGCAGCCGATCTTCTCGCTGTCGGTGTGCCGGATCGCGTTGGTGAAGACCTCGGAGACCACCAACTCCACATCGTCGCGGACTTGTTGATCCGCGCCCCACTCGCGCAGCAGCGCGCTGACGCGTCTGCGTGCCTCGGCGACGGACGTGGAGCGCGCCGGCAAGTGGAACGCGTCCTGCGGGTACTGGGCGACAAAGCCGCCGCAGCGCCCTAACGAGGGAGCGTTGTTGGGGGAAGCCACGACGTAACTATGTGCGATGTTGGTCACCGATGGCAAGGATCACTCTGCAATTTGCAGAATCGTAAGTGCAGTCTGTTCGTTCGTGCTGACGGCATGACACACTGCTGCACACTGAAGTCAGTTGGAGGCGATCGGACGTGGCGGACCCACGGTCGGCAGGTGCGCCGACCGTCCTGCGGGTGGTGCTGGGCAAGCGACTGCAGGACCTGCGCGAGAAGGCGGGACTCTCCTTCGAACAGGCCGCGGCGGCCCTCGATGTGACCCACGCCACGATTCGGCGCATGGAAAAGGCCGAGGTAGGACTCAAACTCCCCTACGTCGAGAAGCTGTTGGCGACCTACGGCGTCATCGACGAGGAGGAGATCGAAGGTTTCCTCTCCCTGGCCCGCGAGGCGAACAAACCCGGTTGGTGGCACCGCTTCCGCGATGTGCTGCCCGAGTGGTTCAGCGCCTTCGTCAGCCTGGAGGGCGAGGCCAACCTCATCCGCGCCTACCAGCCGCACTACGTCCCCGGCCTGCTGCAGACCGAGGGGTACGCCACCGCGGTGCTCAGAGCCGGTATGCCGCACGCCTCCGGGGCCGACATCGACCGCATCGTCGCGCTGCGCATGGAGCGGCAGTCCCTGCTGACCCGCGACAACGCGCCGATGCTGTGGGTGGTCATGGACGAGACCGTCCTGCGGCGCCCGATCGGCGGGCCCAAGGTGATGCGCGACCAGCTCACCCGGCTCATGGAGGCCACCGCGCTGCCGAACGTGCGGCTGCAGATCATCCCCTTCGCCGCCGGTCCGCACCCCGCCATGTACGGCCCCTTCCACATCTTCCGCTTCCCGATCCCGGAACTCCCGGACATCGCTTACGCGGAAAGCCTCGTCGGAGCCGTGTACTTCGACCAGCGCAACGACGTCTCGCAGTTCCTGGAGGCCCTGGACCGGATGTGTGCGCAGGCCGCGCCGGCACACACCACCGAGGCCATTCTGGGTGGCTTTCGCAAGGAGATCTGAACCCCCCATGGATCGCATACGCATCTACAACGGCATGCCCGCCAAGGAGCTGGGCACCGACGGCTGGCACAAACCGTGGAGCGGTGGAAACGGCGGCGAGTGCGTCGAGGCCATGCGGCTGGGGGACGGCCGGGTCGCGCTGCGCCAGTCGACCGACCCGGACGGCCCGGCGCTGATCTACACCCACGGCGAGATGGTGAGCTTCATCGAGGGCGCGAAGGCCGGCCAGGCCGACTTCCTGCTCGCCGCCGCGCCCGGCCGGTGCACCGAACGGAGGACGGCGTGAGCGAGCAGGAGACCTCCGCCGCGGCCCCGGACCCGGCGGCCGCCGCGATCGGCCCGTACGCCCCCGGACCCGAGCACACCGGGTTCGCCGCCGCGGAGATCGACACCAGCCGGCCGCACCCGGCCCGGATGTACGACTACTACCTCGGCGGCTGGGACAACTACGAGGTCGACCGGGTGGCGGCGGAGCGCGTCATCGAGGTCCACCCCCAGGTACGGCTGAGCGCCCGCGCCAACCGCGCCTTCCTGCGGCGCGCGGTGCGCACCCTGGTCGGCGACGGCGTCCGCCAGATCATCGACATCGGCACCGGCATTCCCACCTCGCCCAACACCCACGAGGTGGCCCGCGAGACCGCCCCCGACACCCGCGTCGTCTACGTCGACAACGACCCGATCGTCGCCACCCACGCCGGGGCCCGGCTCACCAACACCGCGCACACCGGATTCGTGCTCGGTGACGTCCGCGAGCCCCGCGCGATCCTGGACCACCCGACCGTCCGCGAGCTGATCGACTTCGATCGTCCGGTCGCGCTGCTGCTCGTCGCCGTACTGCACTTCATCCGGGACGACGAGGACCCCGCCGGCCTGGTCGCCGCGTTCGCCGAGGCGCTCCCCGCGGGCAGCCACCTGGTCCTGTCGCACGCGACCGGTGAGCCGTACGAGGCGTACGAAGGCGGCCGCACGGACGAGGTGGCGCGGGCCGGGGTGGAGGACGTCTACAAGAGCGCCACCGCCACCCTCAACCTGCGGCCGAAGGCCGGCATCGAGCCGCTCTTCGGGCCGTTCGCCCTGTTGGAGCCGGGCGTCGTACGGGTTCCGCTGTGGCGGCCGGACGGCGCGGTGCCCAGCGCCGTGGAGCTCAACGACACCATCTTCTACGGTGCGGTGGGCCGCAAGGGCTGAGCACCCCGCCGTCCCGGCCGGTGGCCTACACCCCCGTGGCGGTGACCTGCTGGGGCGCGGGCGGCTCCGGCAGGCCGGGGCCTTCGGCCGGGGAGGCGGCCGGGGGCGGCGGAACGGGGCTCGCGGGCGCCGCGGTGCCGGCCGGCGCCGCGCGCAGGTCGTCCGGCCCGACGAGGCTGCTGTGCGTGCCCGGCGTGGTGCACGCGTACGCGCCCGCGACCGCGCCGAGCCGTGCGCACTCCTCCAGCGGCCGGCCGGCCAGCCGCCCGTAGAGGAAGCCGCAGGTGAAGGCGTCGCCCGCACCGTTGGTGTCCACCACGGGCCCGGGCGGGACCGCCGGCGGCACCAGCCGCGGGGTGCGGTCCTCCCGCGCCAGGAGGTAGGCGCCGCCCGCACCGGCCGTCGCGATCACCGCCTCGGCCCGCCCGGTGCGGAGGATCTCCCGCATCACCGGCCCGATCCGCTCACCCGCCCCGGCCGTGCTGAGGAACACCAGGTCCGAGCGGAGCGCGAACTCCCGGTGATGGTCCGTCAGGCCGTCCCAGTCGTGCAGATCGGTCGAGACGGGGAGCCCGAGCGCCTCGATGTCGTCGTACAGATGGCGGGCGAAGTTCGTGATCGACAGATGGACGTGCCGGGCCCGGCTCAGCACCGGGAGGTAGTGCTCCGGCGGCATCCGCAGATCGTCCGGGTCGCGGGCGTCGAAGAAGGACATCCGGTGTCCGTCGGGGGCGACGAGGTTGACCGCGCGCCGAGTGCCCCGCGGTGAGATCAGCGGGCGGAAGTCGACGCCGGTGCCGGCCAGCCGCTCACGGACCAGGGTGCCGGCGTGGTCGTCGCCGATGAAGTCCACGAAACCGGTGGCCAGCCCGAGGGCCGCGCAGCCCAGCGCGACGCCGGTGCCGGTGTGCCCCGCCCCTTCATGGATGGGCGGGACCGGATGGGAATCGGCGAGCGGCACGGGCAGCGCGCCGACCTGCACGATCGTGTCCACGCCCGACCCGCCCACGACGAGTACGTCATATGCGTCATACGGCTCAGAAACCTGCTGGAATGTCACAAGCGTCCCTGAATCCCTTGCTGGTGAGGCGAATCCCTTGCCGGTGAGACCGTTTGCGGACGAGGAGCGTCCGCTGCGGGGAGTCTAGACGCAGGCCCGCCGCAAATCGGGATGTCGGGGACGGGGGTGGCACGAGGGGACAACGGGCGCGCAAGAAGCCGCACAGGAGGGTCGTTGCCGGTGGTGCGCGGACGGCCGAGGGGGGCCGGCGGTGAACCGGAGGGGGCCCCGACTCGGGCCGCCGCAAGGTGAGTTGGCACCATGACGGGTGCCCTGCAGCGCCAGGGCCGACCGTGAGCGGATGGGGCGGCACCGGCAACGGGCCCCGGGGGAGCGAGGCAGGGATGGCAGAGCACTCCAATGGCGGGCGCACCGCGATCGTGATCGGCGGTGGACTCGCCGGGATGCTCGCCGTGACCGCCCTGCTGGGACACGTCGAGGCGATCACCGTCGTCGAGCGCGACCGCTATCCGGAGGGGCGCGCCTTCCGCAAGGGCGTCCCGCAGGCCCGCCATCTGCACATCCTCCTCAGCGGCGGTCAGCGCGCCCTGGAGGAGCTGCTGCCCGGCACCGCCGCCGCGCTCGGTGAGGCGGGCGCGCGCAGCCTCTATCTGCCGCGCGACCTGCTCACCCGTACGCCCACCGGGTGGCAGCGCCGCTTCGACGAGCGGCGGCACCGGACGCTGAGCGTCACCCGTCCGGTGCTGGACGCGGTGGTACGCGAACGCGCGCTGCGGGCCGCCGCCGGCTCGTCCACCCGCGTCGAGGTCCTGGAAGCGACCGAGGTCACCGGGCTCACCGGGGACGCCGACCGGGTGACCGGGGTCCGCGTCCGCGCGCGCGACGGAGGGCGGGGCGCCCGGCGGGACCTGCCGGCGGCCCTCGTCGTCGACGCCTCGGGCCGCGGCTCCCGCGCGCCCCACTGGTACGCCGAACTGGGCCGGAGCGCGCCCCAGGAGGAGATCGTCGACGCGGGGCTGGCGTACGCCACCCGGATGTACCGTCCCAAGGACCCGGACACCGCCCCCGCGGTCGGCGTCAACGTCCCCGGCTGGCCCGAGTGCCCGCGCGGCGCCGCCTACGTCCCCGTCGAGGACGGCGCGTGGCTGCTGACCCTGTCCGGGGTGCGCGGCCACCATCCGCCCACGGACGCCGTGGAGTTCACCGCCTTCAGCGCCACGATCGGCGACCCGTACGTCCACGAGCTGCTCGGGTACGCCGAGCCGCTCTCGCCGGTGTACGGCTTCCACGACACCTGCAACCGCCGCCGGCACTTCGAGCGGCCCGGCGCGCTGCCCGAGGGCTTCCTGGTCCTCGGGGACGCCGGCTGCACCTTCAACCCCGTCTACGGGCAGGGCATGTCGGTCGCCGCGCTGGGGGCGCTGGCGGTGCGCGGCGCGCTCGACGCCGCCGGCGGGCTGCGCCCGGGGAGCGCCGCCGCGGCGCAGCGGGCGGTGGCCCGGGCCGCGGAGCCCGCCTGGCTGGCAGCGGTCGGCGCGGACCGCCCGTACGCCGGTTCCGGGCAGCGGACGGCGCGGCCGGTGGAGCGGCTGAGCACCTGGTACATCGACCGGCTGCACGCCCGGGCCGCCGTCGACGCCGTCGTGGGCGCGGCCTTCCGGGACGTCTTCTGCCTCACCGCCCCGCCCGCCCGGCTGCTCGCCCCGAGGATCGTGCTGCGCACCCTCCTGCGGCCCCGCCGCCCCGGCCTGCCGGCCCCGCCCCCGACCGTCGAGCCGCTCTGAACCGCGCGACGGGGCGCGGCACCGGAAACCGGCTGCGGACGGCCTCGGCCCGGGAGAGGATGCGGCATGACGTGGACGACGACCCGGGACCTCGACGCGTTCGAGGCGGCGGCCGGGGACTTCCTGCGTGCGCGGCCGGCCGAGCACACCGTGCTGCTGTCGGTGGTGTCCTCGCTGCGGGCGCTCGGGGCGGATGCGTACGGCGAGGACGCCCCGTCGTTCGGCTGGCGGCGGTGCGGCGGACGGGTCGCGGTGGATGCCGCGTACGTCTGGACGCCGCCGCGGCCGGTGCTGCTCTCGCCGATGCCGGACGGGGCCGCGGCCGACCTGGCGGACGTGCTGGCCGCGGCGCGGGCCGGCGTGCCGGGGGTCAACGCCGGCCGGGCGGCCGCCGAGGCGTTCGCCGCGGCCTGGCGCCGGCACGGAACGGTGCGCACCGCCGCTCGCCGCCGGCTCCACCGGCTGACGGAACTGACGCCGCCGGACCCCGCGCCACCCGGGGCCGCCCGGCGCGCCACCCCCGCCGACCGGGAGCTGCTGCGCGGGTGGTTCGCCGCCTTCGCCGAGGACATCGGTGCCGCGGCGCCCCGTGGCGCCCGCGCGCTCGACGCCCGGATCGCCGACGGGCGGTGTCTGCTGTGGGAGGCCGGCGGGCGGCCCGTCTCGATGGCCGGGATCACCCGCACGCTCGTCGACACGGTCCGCGTCGCGCCCGTGTACACCCCGCCCGAGCTGCGTGGACGCGGTTACGCCGGGGCGGTGACGGCCGCCGTGTCGCAGGCCGCCACGGACTCCGGTGCGCAGGAGGTGCTGCTCTTCACCGACCTGGCCAACCGCACCAGCAACGCGCTGTACCGGCGGCTGGGCTATCGGCCGGTGGAGGATTATCTCGTACTTGAGTTCGAGTAGTTCCGCCGGTTCGGTCACCGCCGGTCGCGCGGTTCCTGCCGCGGGTGGATGGTGTGAGTCCGGGTGTCGCGGTGGTGCTTGCAGCACGGCGGCGCCGCGTGGTCCGGTCGGCCGGAACTCACCGCTCGCGCGGCCCGTTCACTTCGCGACTGCCCCGTACATGGAGGTGCCGTGACCGGTTTCCGATCCCGCCGTATTGGCCTGTCCGCGCTGCGGCCCGCGAGCTTCGGCGCCGTGCCCACCGGGGAACGGCTGGCCAGGATGCGCAGGTCTCCGCAGTTCGTGGACGGCCAGTTCCGCAATCCCGTGCCCACCAGACAGCTGCTGCACGGCTCCGCGCTGCCGATGGCGCGTACCCAGCTGAGCCGTGAGGGCCGGCTGCGCCGCGCCCCGGTGGGTCCGATCCCGGTGCACCGGCAGGCCCCCGAGGACCGGCGCCGGCCGCCCGCGTCCGGGCTGCGGCTCACCTGGATGGGGCATTCGAGCGTGCTGGTCGAGATCGACGGCCGGCGGGTGCTGTTCGACCCGGTGTGGGGGGAGCGCTGCTCGCCGGTCACCTGGGCCGGCCCCAAGCGGATGCATCCCGTGCCCGTCGAGCTGGACGAGCTGGAGCCGGTCGACGTCGTGGTGATCTCGCACGACCACTACGACCACCTCGACATGTCGACCGTCCGGGGCCTGATCCGCACCGGTGCCGCCTTCGTCGTACCGCTCGGGATCGGTGCGGACCTGGAGTTCTGGGGCGTGCCGGCGGAGCGGATCACCGAACTCGACTGGCACGAGTCCACCCGGACCGGCGGCCTGACCCTCACCGCCACCCCCGCCCAGCACTTCTGCGGCCGCGGTCTGCGCGGTCCGCAGCACACCCTGTGGGCCTCCTGGGTGGTCGCGGGGCCCGAACACCGCGTCTACCACAGCGGCGACACCGGCTACTTCCCCGGATTCGCGGAGATCGGCGCGGCCCACGGCCCGTTCGACGCGACGATGATGCAGATCGGCGCGTACAGCGACTTCTGGCCCGACATCCACATGACCCCGGAGGAGGGCCTGCGGGCCCATGTCGACCTGTCCGGCGGAACCCCGGAAGGCGTGCTGCTGCCCATCCACTGGGGCACCTTCAACCTCGCTCCGCACCCCTGGTCCGAGCCCGTGGAGCGGACGGTCATGGCGGGCCGGCGGGCCGGCGCACAGATAGCCGCGCCCCCGCCCGGCAAGCCCTTCGAGCCCGCCGACCCGCCGGTCGTCGCCCCCTGGTGGCGGGCGATCGCGGTACCCCCTGTGCAGGGGTGGCCCGCATGGCCGCCGGTGGTCTCGCCCGCCGGCGCCGACCTCGCCGCGGAGCGGTGAACGCGCCTGCGGGGGAGGTGCCTTGACCGTGGCCTCCGGCCGGAGGCCACGGGGTGGCGGTGCGTCACCGCGCCGGACACGGTGACGCACCGGTGACACTTCACGCCACAACTCCCCGGGGGCCCCGGTGGTCTTCCTCTGCGGGTGCAGGAAGCGCCCCTGAGTGAACCGGGGAGTGTCATGAAGCGCATGCGCAGGGCTGCCGTCGTCACCGCGCTGGCGACCGCGGCGACGGTCGGTGCCACCGCCTTCGCGGTGCCTGCCTCCGCCGCGGCGGCCGGCACCGCCGAGTCCGCCGTGGCCGCGTACAACGGGGTGTGCGGGGCCGGGTACAAGGTGGTGGACTTCGGCAACATCGGCAGTCTGGGGACGGCGTACCTGACGTGGAACGCCACGACCGGGGAGAACTGCGCGGTGACCGTGCGGACCGGGCCGGGTGCGGCGGTCTATATGCACGCCAAGGTGTTCCAGACCGGCAACACCCAGGTCAGCGCCTCCGATTCGGGTGCCTACACCTCCTACGCCGGGCCGGTGTACATTCCCGCGCGCTTCGCCTGCGTCACCTGGCGGGGGCAGATCGCCGACCAGTACGTGACCAAGGACGGCCACTGCGGCTGAACCGCCACGGCTCGCCGGCCCCTGCGCCCGCCCGGCGCGCGGGAGCCGGCGAGCGCCGTTCGTGAACCTGTGCGACGCCACGCCTCGTGGCCTCAACTCGCCCTTGCGGAACGGTCGTTCGGTTTGCGTCGTACTGATGTGCGCGGGCCGTCCACCCAAGGAGGTGGCGTGGGGTAGCGAAACCCCGAAGTGGGTCCGGACCCCACCCCTGCAACAACTAGCGTGCGTGCTCCGCGAACAGCCAACGGCCGATCCGGAGGGCACCGATGCCTACCGCATTCCCCCAGGGGACCCAGACGTCCCAGGCGGCTCAGAGGTCCCCAGGGACACCGGGCTTCCCGGGGGCCGCTCCCGTACCCGCCTCCGCCCGGCGGCGGGAGCGTGAGGGCGGACGACACGGACGGGCCTCGTTCCCCGAGTCGGCGGCCGACTCGGCGATACGGTCCCGGCTGGTCCGGCTCACCGCCGTGCCGTCCCTGCTCACCGCCGTCGTCTGCACCGCCGTCGCCGCCTTCGTCGTCCAGTCCGGCGGCGCACGGGTCACCGGCCGTGAATGGGTAGTGCTCTGCGGCGGCCTCGCCATGGTGTGCGTCATCGTGCTCACCGCGAGCGCGGCCGCCAACTCCGAGGCCCGTGCCGCCGTCACCCGCTACGCCCGGTTGCGCCAGGTCTGCGCCCGCAGCCAGTCCGACCTCTACGACCTGCTCGACCGGGTGCGCCAGGGCGAATGGCTCCAGCGCCGCGACCCCGAGCCGGCCCTGGTGCCCATCGGCGACACCCTCGACCTGCTCGCCCACGAGGTGGCCGCGGCCGGCCGGGCCGCCGAGGCCGCCGTCGTCGACGCGGTCGCCATCGCCCGCAGCAACGCCAGCGGCAGCGAGCAGAAGGTCGAGGTCTTCGTGAACCTCGCCCGCCGCCTGCAGTCCCTGGTGCACCGCGAGATCGAGCTGCTGGACGAGCTGGAGAACCAGGTCGAGGACCCCGACCTGCTCAAGGGCCTGTTCCACGTCGACCACCTGGCCACCCGCATCCGCCGGCACGCCGAGAACCTCGCCGTCCTCGGCGGCGCCGTCTCCCGCCGCCAGTGGAGCCGCCCGGTCTCCATGACCGAGGTGCTGCGCTCCTCGATCGCCGAGGTCGAGCAGTACCCCAGGATCAAGCTGGTGCCGCCGATCGAGGGCACCCTGCGCGGGCACGCCGTCGCCGATGTCATCCACCTGCTCGCCGAGCTCGTCGAGAACGCCACGATCTACTCCGCCCCGCAGACGCCGGTCCTGCTGCGCGCCCAGCTCGTCACCGCCGGCCTCGCGGTCGAGGTCGAGGACCGCGGCCTGGGCATGTCGGCGGACGAGCAGCACCGGATGAACGGCCTGCTCGCCGACCCCGACCACGTCGATGTCGCCGAACTGCTCAGTGACGGGCGGATCGGGCTGTTCGTGGTCGCCTCGCTCGCCCGGCGGCACGGAATCGTCGTCCGGCTGCAGAGCAACATCTACGGCGGGGTGCAGGCCGTGCTGATCGTGCCGCAGGCCGTGCTGGGCGCGGAGTCGTCCGCCGGGGCGGCGGACGGCGCGGACACCGCGCGCCGCGGCTCCCCGGACAGCGATCCGGCGCGCGAGCACGGAGGCCACGACAACCCCTACGCCCCCGACGGCGACCGCGCCCACGACCGCCACGACCCGCACGCCCCGCTCGACCGCGGACCCGACGGACCGCGGACCGCGGCCATCCCCGGACCGGCCGCCGCTCCCGACGACGCTCCCCGCCCCCCGCGGCCCGGCCGTGCCGGCGGTACGCCCCCCGAGCCCGCCCTGACCCCCGCCGAGGCCGGCTCCGGCTCCCGCCGGCGGGTCCAGGTCCACACGCCGGTCAGCCACACCACCGAAGTCTCCCCGGCCGAGGTGTCCACCCCCGACGCACCGGAGCCCGCCCCGGCCGGGCGGCCCGCCGACCCCGGCCCCGTCGTGCTGCCGCCCGCACCCCCCGTCGTGGACCACGGCGCCCGTCCCCGGCTCCCCCGGCGGCACAAGCAGACGCACCTCGTCCCCGAGCTGCGCGGCGACCCGATCCTGCCGTCCGCCACGCGCCGTACGGGGCCCGAGCCCGAGCACGACCCCGGCCTCATGGCGGCCTTCCGACGGGGTTTCAGCCTCGCCGACGACACCTACACCGGCAGCCCCACCGGCCCCGACGGCATCATCCCGGCCCAGGGCGGCGACCCCAGCGGCCCGGCCGGTGACCTCCCGCTCCACGACCGTGACCACGAGGCCCCGACGGCCCGCCCCCGAGGAGACGACCGCAACCATGGTGAGTGATGTGCGTGCGCAGGCGCAGGTGCAGTTGCAGGGCAGTCAACACACCGATCTGTCCTGGCTGCTGACCGGCCTCGTACAGCGGGTGCCGCACGCCCGGAGCGCCCTCCTGCTGTCCTCGGACGGCCTCGTCAAGTCCGCCCACGGCTTCGATCCGGACAGCGCGGACCACATGGCGGCGCTGTCCTCCGGTCTCTACTCCCTTGCCCGCAGCGCCGGCGCCCGCTTCGGGGAGGGCGACGACGTCCTCCAGGTCGTCGTCGAGCTGGAGTCCACCTTCCTGTTCGTCTCCAGCGCCGGGTCGGGAGCCTGCCTGGCCGTGCTCGCCGGCCGCGAGGCCGATGTGGCGGTGCTCGGATACGAGATGTCCATGCTGGTCAAGAGCGTGCGGCCGTACCTGGCCACCCCCGCGCGCCAACAGGCGTCCGCGGGCGGTCGTTGACCGTGACCGTGCGCCGCGGACGGCGCGGCGGGGAACCGTGGTTCGACGACGCGGCGGGCCGGCTGGTCCGCCCGTACACCATCAGCAACGGCCGGACCCGTCCCACGGCGCACTTCGACCTGCTGACCATGGTGATGGCCACCGGCCGCCGCCCCGTGGCCGCCCAGGGCCCCGAACACGCCCAGGTGCTGGGACTGTGCGGCGGCCCGGTCTCGGTCGCCGAGATCGCCGCGCACATACGGCTGCCCGCCGTGGTCACCAAAGTGCTCCTCGCCGACCTCGTCGACTGCGGGGCGCTCACTGCGCGGGCCCCCGCGGCCGTTTCGGCAGGACCCGCGTCCCGTACCGACCGAGACCTGCTGGAGGCGGTGCTGAATGGACTTCGCACACGACTGTGACCCCCAGGGGGCCCGCTCGCCCGACCTCTTCCCCTCCGCACTGAAGATCCTGGTGGCGGGCGGCTTCGGGGTCGGCAAGACGACCTTCGTCGGCGCGGTCAGCGAGATCGAACCGCTCAGTACCGAAGAACTCCTCACGCAGGTCAGCGTCGGCACCGACGATCTGGCGGGCGTCGAGGAGAAGCGCACCACGACCGTCGCCATGGACTTCGGCCGGATCACGCTCGGCCCCGAGCACATCCTGTACCTCTTCGGGACACCCGGCCAGCAGCGGTTCTGGTTCATGTGGGACGAGTTGTCGAACGGTGCGCTCGGCGCGGTCGTCCTCGCCGACACCCGGCGCCTGGACCAGTGCTTCGCCGCGGTCGACTTCTTCGAACGGCGCGGCATCACCTTCGTCGTCGCCGTCAACGAGTTCGACGGCGCCCACCACTACGACCCGGACGAGGTGCGCACCGCCATGGACCTCTCGCCGGACACCCCCGTCGTGCTCTGCGACGCCCGCCGGTGCGGCTCGGCCACCCACGTCCTGGTCTCGCTGGTCCAGCACCTGCTCACCCCCGCCCTCGCCGCGACCCCGGAGCTGCCGTGAACCACCCCGCCTCCCGCGTCCCGTACGTCTCCTACGACCCGACGCGGCATCTGTTGCTCACGCCTCAGGACGACGAGGCCCCGGCGCGCGTGGCCCGGCTGCGCGCTCTGGGTATCGGGGACCACCCGCTGCCCGCGTTCGACCGGTTCGCGCGCAAACTCGCCCACACCACCCGGGCGCCCTACTCGATGGTCAACTTCATCGACGAGCACCGGCAGTACTTCGCCGGCCTCTACACGCCCGCCGAGGACCGGGCCGTCGAGCTGGGCCCGGCGCCCGCCAGCGCCCGGCCCGGCCGGGTGATGGACCGCGACCACGGCTACTGCCCGCACGTCATCGTCCGCCGCAAGGCCCTGGTGCTGGAGGACGTCTGCGACTACCCGCGGTTCGCCGGCAACCCCGTCGTCGACGAGATCGGCATCCGCTCCTACCTCGGCGCGCCGCTGATCGACCGTACGGGCATGGCGCTCGGCACCGTCTGCGTCGTGGACCTCGAACCGCGGCCCTGGGGGCGCGAGGGGCTGGCGACCATCAAGGCGATGGCCGCCGAACTCGTCGAGCAGATCCATCAGATGGAGCAGCAGCAGCGCGAGGCCCGCTGAACCGGCCGCAGCGGCCGGCCCGGCGGGGCGGCCAGGGGGCCGCGGCACCGGCGCACCGCCGGTGACCGCGGCCCCTTCGGCGTCCCCGGCGGCTCACCTGAGGCGGGCGAACCAGGAACGCTGCCGGGCCGGGGCGGTGCGCCGGCCCGGGACCGTGGTCCGCTCCTCCTCGACCGGTGAGCCGGCCGGGGCGTCCGTGGCGGCGCCGTCGTGGCCGTCCTCGGGCCACTCCGACGGCTCCAGCCGCAGCAGTTCCGCGAGCCGGCTCGACCACTCGCCCTTCGCCCGGCCCAGGGCCAGTTCGCCCAGGCGCAGCAGCTGGACGTCGGAGGTCCCGGCCGGGGCGAAGATGTGGTGCGCGTCGCGCAGGAATCGTTCGATCGGCCGGTCGGTGAACAGCGCGGAGGCGGCGTGGATGTCCATCGCGTCGCGCGCCGACTCCAGCGCCGACTCGACGTTGACCAGCTTGGCGTTCATCAGCTCCGCGTCGCACGGCAGTCCCTGGTCCAGCAGATGCACCGCGTGGTACGCGGACAGCCGGGCCAGCAGCAGCCGGGACTGGATGCGGCCGAGCTTGAGCTTGATGTTGGCCAGGTCGGCCAGCGGCTTGCCGTAGCGCTGCCGCTCGGCGCAGAACGCCGAGGTCTCGTCCAGCACGGCCTGGTGGATGCCCAGGGACACGGCGGTCAGATTGGGCCGTCCGTACAGCACGCTGGAGGAGTACGCCACGGCAAGGCCGTCGCCCTCCCGGCCCAGCAGATTCGCCTCGGGGACCCGGCAGTTGTCGAAGAACAGCTCGCCGAAGCTGAAGCCGTGCAGGCCCATGGCGGGCCGCTGCGGCCCGACCCGGAAGCCGGGGGTGCCGGACTCGACGAGGAAGGCCGACAGGCCCGTGGAGCCCTCGCCGGTGCGGACGACGACGCCGTGCAGATCGCCGACGTGGCTGTTGCCGACGTAGCTCTTGCGGCCGTTGAGGACGTAGGCGTCGCCGTCGCGGACGGCTGTGGAGGCCATGCCCAGCACATGGCCGCCGGACTGCGGCTCGGTGACCGCGATCGTCGGCAGGCAGTCGCCGGACGCGACGGCCGGCAGCCAGGTCTTCTTCTGCTCCTCGCTGCCGAAGTGGACGATCTTCGCCACGCCCAGCTGGGACGCCTGCACCATCGCGCCCATCGCGGCACTGACCCGGGAGAGTTCCTCGATGACGAGGGTCTTGGCGACGTGGCCCGCTCCCATCCCGCCGTACGCGCGGTGCACGGTCGCCCCGATCCACCCCTGGCGGGCGATCCGGCGCGAAAGGTCATGGCAAACGGTACGGCTCGCCTCCATCTCGGCGATCCGGGGCCGGACCTCGCTCTCGGCGAAGTCCCGCACCCGCTGCCGGAGTGCTTCATGCCGCTGGTCGGTGAAGTAGCGGTGCAAGACGAGCCCTCCTTCGCGCTCTCCCCGCGCTGATCGCGCCCCGCCTCGGGACGGCTCGGGAGGCGCCGTCTGCAGTGGTCGTGCCGGAACGTGATCCGTTGCCTACCGCGCGCAACACCCGTTGGCATACCTGCTGCGGGGCGCGCAAAACGTCAACTGGCGTGCTTCGTACGCGGAGTTGGAGTGCGGAACAACCCCGCACCACCCCCCGTTCCGGAACGCCCGTGGCGCGGCTTCCGGGCCCCCGGAAACCGCGCCACCCCACGCCTCCCCGTCCCGCGACGGGCCGGGTGGGAGGGTCAGTGCGCCGGACCGCAGCAGGACTCGCGGCGCTGCTGCCGGCCCACCTCCAGCCAGTCCGTTGCCGGCGCCCGCAGCGCGCGGGCGGCGGGCGCCGGGAACGCGTCGACCAGCTCCCGCTGCTCGAAGAGGCGCCCGCCACGCAGCACCGCCGGGGTCCGCACCAGCGTGTCGAAGTCGCTGAACGGATCGCCGTCCACCAGCGTCATGTCGGCGAGCTTGCCGACCTCCAGCGTCCCCAGGTCCCGCTCGGCGCCGAACACCCGGGCGGGCAGCGCGGTCGCGGTGCGCAGCGTCCGGCTCACGCTCAGGCCGCCCCGGTGCAGCGCCCGCAGGCACAGGTGCAGGCCCAGGCCCACCGGCACCAGCGGCTGGTCGGTGCCCAGCGCCACCAGCCCGCCGCCGTCCAACACCGCGCGGTAGACGCCCACTTCGGTCCGGATGTCGGCCAGCTGCGCCGGGGTGGGCCGGTGCCCGGCGTTCTCGCGGACGACCGCGGTGTCCCAGGGCGGCATCAGCCGCGCCACCCGTACGTCGTCGGCCAGGGCCGGGTCCTCCCCGAGCAGCGCGGCGGCGGAGAACGGGGTCGCGAGGAGGTGGAAACCGCCGGCGGTGTAGACCTCCGCCACGTCCTGGTAGGCGTGGCCCGAGCTGCTGACCGCGTGCCCGAACTCCAGCCGCTGGGTGGGCTGGAGATGCGTCGTCAGGTCCTGGCCGAGCTGTGCCCCGGGCGTGAGCAGATGGCTGCCCGCGCGCACCCCGAGCCGCTCGTGGGCAAAGCGCGCCGCCTCCGTCATCACCCAGCCCGGGGCCCGTACGTATGTCTTGACGAAGTCCCAGTCCAGGGCGGCGCCGCGCTCCAGGGACCGGCGCAGGCCCGCGCGGGTGCGGTGCGCCCGCCCCATGCTGTACGCGACCCGCCCGCCGTCCAGCAGCTCCCCGCAGGTCAGCAGCCGCGGCCCGGCCAGCACCCCGGCCGCCACGGCCTCGCGCAGGCGGGCCTGCTCGTAGGAGAAGCCGCCGCAGGAGACCGCGGTGGTGATCCCGTACGCCAGTTGCAGAGCGGTCTGCCGGCCGCCGTAGGTGGTCTGCCAGGGGTGGGTGTGCGCGTCCCACAGACCGGGCAGCACGGTCCGCGCGGAGGCGTCCACCCGGCGGGCCGCGCCGGTCCGCGTCGCGCGATGCGGCCGGACGGCGGTGATCCGCCCGTCCCGCACCAGCACGTCGACGTCCTCACGCACCGTGTCGCCGGTGCCGTCCCAGAACTTGCCGGCGTGGACGACGGTGTCCCGGGCCCGGGACGGACGGTGGTCGAGGGACAGCGGTACGGTCCGCGCCGGGCCGCCGGACACCCCGATGAGCCGCAGCTTGCCCGCCGACAGATACAGGAGCGTCGTCGAGTCACCGGACCACGACGGGTGGTCGGCGCACTCCTCGGTCAGCTGCCGCGCCGGGCCGTCGGGGGTGCCGTCCGGCCGCACCGGCAGCACCCACAGCGCGGACTCCGCGATCACCGCCATCCAGCGCCCGTCCGGCGACCACACCGGCCCCGAGTCGTAGCGGTCGGCGATCGAGACGTGCTCGGCGACCGGGTGCAGCCGTCCCTCGCCGGTCGCGGCGTCCAGGACGCGGATGACGTTGTAGCCCTCGCGGAAGCGGCGGTTGAGGCGGTTGCGGTCGCAGTACGCCAGGAAGCGGCCGTCCGGCGACCAGCTCGGGCGGCCGGGCAGTCCGCCGGCCCCGAGCGGCGCGGCCAGCACCCGCTCCGCACCGTCGGCAAGCGTCCGCACCACGAGGTTCCCCGACATGTCGAGCGCGGCCAGCCGCCCGCCGTCCGGGGACAGCGCGGGCTGCACCCGGCCCCCGGTGGCCAGCACCGTCTCCTCGCCGGAGGCGATGTCCCGGCGGCGCACCGCGAACAGCCCGTCCCGGTCGTCCGCGTACAGCAGCGACCGCCCGTCGCGCGACCAGCTCGGCGCGAGGACGTACCGGGTGGGGGCGGTCCGGACGATCCGGTGGGGCGCGCCGCGGCCCGAAGTGGGCGCCAGCCACAGGGCGTTGAGGGCGGCGAAGGCGACCTGACGGCCGTCGGGGGAGAGCGCCGGCAGATGCACCCCGCGCACCGGGCCCTCGGCCGTCCGCTCGAATCCGTAGTCCTTGACGCGGTACCGGGGGCGGTCCAGCGGCAGCCGCGCGGTGAACGGGATGGTCTCGGCCGGCTGCGGCGCGTCGGGGCGGATGATGCGGAACTGCCCGCCGACCGTCAGCAGTAGGGCGTCCCGCGAGATCCAGCGCGGCGGTACCGGCTCCACGTCGCCGTCGACCGCGACCGGCTCGCCGTCCACCACGAGCGTGCAGGTGGGGCCCGGGTAGTCGGTGGTCCGCAGATAGGCCAGCCGCCCGGAGGGGGACAGGGTCGGCACCATCACCTGGGCGGTCGCCGTCTCGGTGTGCTCGACGCGCGCCGCGCCGCCGCCGTCGGCCGGCACCGAGGCCACCGTGCGGGAGAGCAGGACGCTGCCCGACACCCGTCCCCGTACGAAGAGGATCCGTGCCCCGTCCGGTGACCAGCAGGGGTCGAAGTCCTCCCAGGAGCCGTCCTGTTGGGGGCCGTCCTGGCCGGGCAGTCCGGTCACCCGGGTCAGCCGGCCCGTTCCGACCTCCAGCACCCAGATCCGGTAGGGGCTGCCGGTCACCGCGTCGCCGCCCCGTTCGGAGGCGAAGGCGAGCCGGGTCCCGTCGGGCGACCAGGCGGGTCCGCGGTCGTCCCAGGGCCCGTCGGTCAGCTGCCGCAGCCCGGAGCCGTCGGGGGCGAGCGTCCACAGGTGGAAGTTGCCGCCCCGGTAGGCGCACAGCGCGAGGTGGCGGCCGTCGGGGGAGTGCACCGGACGGGTGGGTTCCAGATCGGGCGGGGTCAGTGCCACCGCGTCGCCGCCGGCCCGTGGCAGCGACCACAGGACGTTCTGGACCTCGACGACGAGCCGGTCGCCGGCCGGTGCGAGAGAGGCCGCGCCGTTGGTGGCGGCGGTGAAGGAGAGCCGGCTGACGGCGCCGCCGGCCTCCTGGGCCGCGGAGGGGGCGGCGGTGACGCCGGCCAGCCCCGCCGCGGCGGCGGCCGAGGCGGTGCCCTGAAGGAAGCGGCGGCGGGACAGCGGCGTACGGTGCGGCGCGCCGGCCGGGTCCGTGGAGCCGGGCTCTTCGGACGGGTTCTCACAACGGTCCATGGTGTCCAACGATCCTCCTGTGGAAGGGAGTTGCGGCACGGGCAGCTGAAAGGAACCGGCTGATCGTGTCACGCCGCGCGGGCGGCGGGTCAACCCCGTCACGCGCGCCCCGTGGCGCGCCGCCGTCCGGAGCGGAAGAGTGGGCGCCGACCCCGCGTCAGCCACCACCCCGGCAGTCAGGAGACGACGCCATGCAGGCCCTGCAGCAGGACTTCCACCAGGCTCCGGACGGCGCACGGATCGCCACCTACACCTGGCTCCCCGAGTCCGGCCTTCCGCGCGCCCTCGTCCAGATCGCCCACGGCGCAGCCGAGCACGGCAGGCGCTATGACCGCTTCGCCCGCTTCCTCGCCGGTCACGGCTACGGAGTGATCGCCTCCGACCACCGGGGGCACGGTGCCACCGCCCCCTCCACCGGTGGCCGCGGGGTGGTCGGCGAGGACGCCTGGCGGGCGATCGTCAGCGACCTGAAGGGCATCGGCAACCACGTGGCCGCCGCCCACCCGGGCGTCCCGCTGGTCCTGCTCGGCCACAGCATGGGCTCGATGCTGGCCCGCGACTACGCCCAGGAGTACGGCGCCGACCTGGCCGGACTGATCCTCAGCGGCACCTTCCGCACCCTGCCCGGCCTGGACATCGAGTCCGCCGTCGCCGACCTGGAGCGGGAGAGCGCCGAGCACGGCCGCACCGCACCGTCCTCCTTCATCCCGCGCACCTTCAGCTCCTTCAACGACGCCTTCCCGCACCGCACCGGCTACGAGTGGCTGTCCCGCGACCCGGCCGAGGTGGACGCCTACGTCGCCGACGAGGACTGCGGCTTCCCGTTCAGCGCGGGCCTCGCCCTGGACTGGGTACGCGCCATCCGCAAGATCAACGACCCGGAGAACCTCGCCCGCATCCCGCGCGGGCTGCCGGTCCACGTCGCGGTGGGCGAGCTGGACCCCTGCCACCAGGGACTGACCCTGATCCATGAACTCCTGGAGGACTTCCGCTACCTGGGAATCCGGGAGCTGACCTGGCGGGCTTATCCGGACGCCCGCCACGAGATCCTCAACGAGACCAACCGCGACGAGGTCCAGCAGGACCTGCTGAGCTGGCTCGACAAGCACGTCTGACCCCGTCGCCGGTGTCCGCGCCCGGGCTCCGGGCGCGGCCCGTCGCGGACCCCGTGGCCGGAGCCCCGCCCTACGCCCGCGCGGCCGAGGTCAGGAATCCGGCGATCCGCTCGCGCAGCCCGCGCGGGTCCAGTCCGTGCGCCGCCAGGTGCTCGTCGAGCTGCCCGTACCGGCGCAGCTCCCGGCGGCCGACGCCGAGCCCCAGCACCCGGTGCGGGCGGTCCGCCAGCGCGTCGTTGGCGAACCGCGTCGAGGTCCCCGCCAGATACGGCTCCACGAGCACCACGTCCGCGGCGTCCGCCAGCCCGGTCGCCGCGCGCAACGCCGCGCCGTCGAAGGGCCGTACGGTCGTCGCGTACAGCACGGTCACGTCCATGCCCTCGGTCGCGGCGAGCACGTTGTCCAGCAGCGGGCCGACGGCGACGACCACCCCGCGGCGGCCCTCCCGCAGCCGCGAGAAGCGCGCCCCGTCCACCGCCCGTGGCGCACTGTTGGTCTGCACCGACAGCCGCACGTAGACCCGGTCGTCACCGGCCGCCGCGGCGTGCCGCAGCAGCGCCTCGGCCTCGTCCGGGTGCCCGGGGACATGCACGGTCCAGTCGTCGAGGGTGTCCAGCAGCGCCACATCGCCCGGCGCCATGTGGGTGAAGCCGCCGCTCGGCCAGTCGTAGGAGGCGCCGGCACTCACCAGTACCCCGCCCACGCCCTGGTGGCCGAAGTCCAGCTTCACCTGCTCGAAGGGGCGTTCCACCAGAAAGCTGGCGAAGGTGTGCATGATCGGCCGCAGTCCGGTGAGCGCCAGTCCGCCGCCCACCCCGATGAGCAGCTGCTCGCGGATGCCGACGTTCACCACCCGGTCCGGATGCCGCCGGGCCGCCGCGGCGAAGCCGTCCACGCCGATGTCGGCGAGCACGACCGCCAGCCGCGGGTCCTCGTCCAGCAGCCGTGAGGTGACCGAGGCGAAACGCTCACGCATGGTGTCCATCACTGAAACCCTCTCGAAGTCTTGGCCGGTGCCACGGGGGCCCGGAGCGTCCGGTGCGGCGGCCGTATCGGGCCGTGCCGGGCGGGAGTTCAGGCGTTCTTGGGCTCGACGCGGGCGACGACCGCGCGCGGACGGCCCGGGTGCGGCGCGCCGAACGCCGCGTGCAGCGCCTCGTGGTCCCGCCCGTCGACGGTGTCCGCGGACCAGCCCGCGGCCTCGAAGCGGGAGGCGATCCCACCGGGCCAGCCGTGGGTGGCGGAGGAGTTGTCGATGACCACGGTGTGCAGGCGGTCCAGGCCCGCGGCGCCGGCGTGCGCCAGCGCCTCGTGATTGCTGCCCTCGTCCAGCTCGGCGTCGCCGATCAGTACCCATACGGCCGGTCCGGTGCGGCCCTGGGCCCGCAGTCCGAGCGCGGTACCGACGGCCAGTGGCAGCCCGTGGCCCAGGGACCCGCTGCCGATCTCGGCGCCGGGCACCAGCAGCCGGTCGGGGTGGTGGCCGAGCGGCGAGTCGTACGAGCCGAAGCCCGGCAGCCGGTCGACGGGGAAGAAGCCCTTGGCGGCCAGCACCGCGTAGTAGGCCATCGGGCCGTGCCCCTTGGAGAGCAGGAAGCGGTCCCGGTCGGGGTCCGTCACCGTCTCCGGCGAGACCCGCAGCACCCGGTCGTAGAGGACCCACAGGGCGTCGAGCGTGGAGGTGGCGGCCGGGCCGTGCTTCTCATCGCCCGTCATCAGGCTCATCAGCCCGGGCAGTTCGGCGAATCGGGTCCGCCGGCCCGTCGTCGTACCCGGCCCGTCGGACGTCCGTACCGGGGGCGTCGTTTCCGTCGTCGTGTTCGTCATGCACCGAGCGTGCAACCTCAATCGCGCTTGAGGTCAAGTGCCGGGCCGGGACCCGGAGGTCCGCGGCCCGACGGCCGGCGTCAGAGCTGTCCCGGCTTGAAGACGTCCTGCTCGATGAGGAGCTTGTCGATCCGCGCCTTGTCCACCCGGTTCGTCACCTCCGCCACCTCCTGCCGGTCGCGTACGCACTTGGCCAGCGTGAACGCCGACGACACCACGAAGACCAGGCCGAGGGAGAGGAACCCGCGCTCCCACGGTCCGACCGGGAGCTTGATGATCCCGATCATCAGCGCTGCCAGTGACAGCCCGAACGAGATCGCGGCCTGCGCGAAGAAGGCCGTCGTCGTCGGCCGCTGAATCGATGGAGTACTCATGCGCGTAGCGTGGCCGCGCGGTGACGCCGGTGCATGAGTACGGGTACTCATCCTCCGGCCGGCCGCCACTCACCCGTCACCCGCACGCCGGCGCCGGGACGCCCGGATATGGCAGCCCCCACCCTCTGACATGCGGTATTGTTCTCGTGCGCGGTCAGCCGGAACATCCCGGCCGATACGAGCACCGGGACGTGGCGCAGCTTGGTAGCGCACTTGACTGGGGGTCAAGGGGTCGCAGGTTCAAATCCTGTCGTCCCGACCAGCGACTTTCGCAGGTCGGAGGCCGTCTTCTCGAAAGAGGAGGCGGCCTTTTCCGTTGTGCTGCCGCTTCTTCGCCGCTATCCCCTTCCTGCCTTCGGGTCCCTCGCCGTCGGCCCGCCACTCAACCCTTGGTTAAGCCCGAGGTTCCTCACTGTCCGTAAGTGGACTGGTGCGGCGCGTACGTTGCATGTCAGGATGTGAACGCAGTGGCGGGGGGCCTTAACTGTTCGTTGGGCTTGATCAACGGGGGAGACGGGGGATGGGCGTGGGGGGCGACGGCCGGTCCAAGGGCGCGGGCAGTGTGCTCGCGGAGCGGCTCAACCACCTCTTCGCGAACATGCATCCGCCCGGGGCGCCGTACACCAACGCCTTCGTGGCCGAGGAGATCAGCGGCGGTGCGGAGACGTACGGCGGGGTCAAGGTCACCGAGCAGTATCTGTCGATGCTGCGGAACGGGAAGCGGGCGAACCCGGGTCCGGAACTGCTGCGCGCGCTGGCCAAGTTCTTCGCGGTGCCGGTGGGTTACCTGCTGGGGGACCTCTCGCAGCCGCAGGCCGCGCGGGTGGAGGAGGAGGTCCGCTTCCTCGCCGCGATGCGGGACCAGCGGGTCAGGGCGATCGCGCTGCGCTCCGTCGGGCTGCCGCCGGAGGTGCAGGACAGCCTGACGACGATCATCTCCCAGTTCCGGCAGCAGATGAATCTGCCGGCCGATCCGCCGGAACAGGGGGGTGACCGGCGCGGTGAGTGACCCGATACGGACCGCTGAGCGCGACCAGGTCTTCGTCACCTGGCAGCGGACCGGACACGAGGACGGAACGAGCATGCGAGTGGGGCAGATACGCAGGCGGTGCAAGCGGCTCATCAAGGAACTCCAGCTGCCTGCCGCGACCGATCTGCGCGGAATGTGCGACATCGTCGGCGCCCGGGTGGAGCGGCCCGTCCATCTGGTGCCGATGAGCCTGGGCGGGGTGGTCTCGGGCATGACCGCCGTCACCGACGACGCCTACTGGATCTTCTACGAGCTGCGGACCTCACCCTGGCACCAGGCCCACATCGTGCTGCACGAAATCGGCCATCTGCTGCTCGGGCACGGCCAGGACCCGGCCGTCACCGAGGACGCGCTGAAGATCTGGACGCCGTCCGTCGACGTCACCACCGCCATGCAGCGGATGGGGCTGACCATGGGCTTCGCCCGGCACCACGGCTACGACAACCTCGCCGAGCGGGAGACCGAGGTGCTCGGCACGCTGCTGATGGAGCGGGTGGCACCCTCGGCGGCCGAGCGCGAACTCCCCCTGGAGGGGCAGGCGGCCGAGCTGGCGGCGGCGCTCGGGCCCGCCCTGCAGCACATCCGGCGGGAGCAGGAGAACCCCGCCGGCGGCGGCCCCGCCCACGGGCGCGAGGGGCAGGACCTGGCCGGGGACGGGGGCCCGCGTGTTTGACGTCATCTATCTGTCCTTCGGCCTGGCCGCCTGGGCGATCGTCGGGTACAAGTCCGTCGCGTGGCTCCGCGACCGCAGCAACGCGGACCTGGGGCTGGCCTGTGTGATGACCGGGGGCGTCGCGACGGTCTTCCTGTTCTCCGCGCCGAGCCTCTACCGCGCCTTCGACCGGCTGGTCGGCGTGGCCAACCTGGCCATGGTCTTCCTCTACTCCTCCGTCGTGGTCTTCGCGGCGGGCGCGCTGGTGCTGCTGCTGCGCTGGACGGCGGGCGAGGGCGCGGCGGCGCGGGCCCGCGCGCGGTCCAGGGCGCGCGTCGCGGTCGCCGGGGTGGCCGCGCTGTGGGCGGTGGCGGTCACCGGCTTCGCCCTCGGCCGGCCGGACGCCGTCGAGCACCCCCGTGACTTCAGCACCGCCTACACCGACTCACCCGGTGTCATGCTCTTCCTGGTGCTGTATCTGGCCATTTTCGGATCGAGCCTCGCGGGCCTCGGGACGCTCTGCCCCCGCTACGCCGCACGGCTCGGTGGCACCTATCTGGCGCGCGGTCTGCGGGTGCTGGCCGCCGGCTGCTGGCTCGGCCTGGGCTACTGCGCCTGCAAGGTCGTCGGCTTCGTCCTGTCCTGGACGGGCCACCCCGCGCTGTGGCTCTCCAACGGGGTGGCGCCGCTCAGCGCGTCGGTCGCGGCGCTGCTGGTCCTCGGCGGATTCGCGCTGCCGGCGGCCGGCCCGCGGGTCGCCGCCTGGCGCCGGCTGCGCCGGCTCTCGCCGCTCTGGCGCACCGTCACCGCGCAGGCCCCCGAGGTCACGATCGAGGCCGCGTCCTGGTCGGTGCGCTGGCCGTTCGCCGACCTGGAGTGGCGGGCCAACCGTCAGATGGCCGAGATACGGGACGTCCAGCGCGGTATCCGCCGGCACGTGGAGTCCGACGCCGTCGACATCGCCCGCGAGCGGGCCCGTGCGGTGGCGCTCGACGACCGGCAGCTGGCGGCCGTCGCCGAGGCCGCCGCGCTGCGCCGCGGGCTGGAGAACCGCGCGGTGGGCCACGTCCCCGCCCTCGCCGCCGAGAGCGTGGTGGTCGCCACGGGCTCGACCCCGGCCGAACTCGCCTCGGAATACGAGCACTTGGCGCTGGTCGCGGACGTCTACCACTCGCCGCTCATCGAGACCGTACTCACCGAGCTGCGTCAGCGGAGCTCGATGGCGCGGGGCTGAGGAGCAACCACAGACAGGGTGGCCCGGCACGGGGGTCCGGGCCGCCCGGCACGACGGAGGCGGCGCCGGTCCGCGCGGATCGGCGCCGCCCTCGCCCGTGGTGCCGGATGGCGCACGACGGACGGGCGTCGGCCGCCCGCGCCCTACAGTCGGGATCATGCAGAACACCGCCGAGACCGGCCCCGACGCCCCCATCGACCTCACGCCCCTGCTCGACGATCCGTACCCCGCGTACGCCGCGCTGCGCGAGGCCGGCCCGGTGCACCGGATCAACGGCACCGACGGGAACCCCGCCTGGCTGGTCACCCGCTACGACGACGTCCGCAGCGCGCTCGCCGACCCCCGGTTCTCCCTGGACAAGCGGAACGCCACCCCCGGCGGCTACCGCGGGTTCGCGCTCCCGCCGGCCCTGGACGCCAACCTGCTCAACATGGACCCGCCGGACCACACCCGCGTCCGCCGCCTGGTGGTCAAGGCGTTCACCCCGGGCCGGGTCGAGGCGCTGCGCGAGCCCGTACGGCGGGTCGCCGACGAACTGCTGGACGCCATGGCGCGGCGCGGCAGCGCCGACCTGATCGCGGACTACGCGGGGCCGCTGCCGATCACCGTGATCTGCGACCTGCTCGGCATCCCGCACCACGACCGCCGCGACTTCCTGGCCTGGTCGGACGCCCTGATCACGCCGGATCCGGCGCGGCCGGAGCTGATGGGGCAGGCGGTCGGGGCGATGCTGGAGTTCTACACCGGGCTGATCGCCGCCAAGCGCGCGGAGCCGGCCGACGATCTGCTCTCGGACCTGATCGCGGTGCGCGACGCGGACGGCGACCGGCTGACCGAGGACGAGCTGACCTCGCTCGCGTTCCTCATCCTCTTCGCCGGATACGAGAACACCGTCCACCTCATCGGCAACGCCGTGCTCACCCTGCTCGACCACCCGGAACAGCTCCGTGCGTTGCGACACAATCCGGCCGAACTGCCGGCCGCGGTGGAGGAGTTCCTGCGCTACGACGGCCCCTCCCCGCTGGCGATCC
The DNA here is from genome assembly GCF_001729485.1 of Streptomyces lydicus. Taxonomy (GTDB): domain Bacteria; phylum Actinomycetota; class Actinomycetes; order Streptomycetales; family Streptomycetaceae; genus Streptomyces; species Streptomyces lydicus_D. The sequence goes on along the minus strand of NZ_CP017157.1, from coordinate 5,387,807 downwards.
GCCGCTTCCCCACGGAGGACGTGGAGATCGGGGGCGTACGCATCCCGGCGGGGGAGAGCGTGCTGCTGTCGATCGCGTCCGCGAACCGTGACCCCGCCCGCTTCCCGGCCCCCGACACGTTGGACCGCGGCCGGGAGCTCTCCGGTCATCTGGCCCTGGGGCACGGCATCCACCGCTGCCTCGGCGCCCCGCTGGCGCGCATGGAGGCGGTCACCGCGCTGGAGGCGCTCCTCGACCGCTTCCCGGGGCTGCGACTGGGCGTTCCGCGGGACGAGTTGCGGCACCGCCGGGCACTGCGTGCGCGTGGCCTGATTTCGCTCCCCGTCGCGTGGTAATCGACAAACGAACAAATTTTTGAGGCGTAACTGTTCGCTCATGCGGTAGAAAGGTTCCTGAGCCCGTCCGGTGTGCATCCCCCGTCGCACCGGACGGGCTTTTCTTTGCGGCCGTTGCAGACGCGACGCATCGGGTGCGACGCGCCGCCGTGGCCCGGATGGCCCAACTGCGCTGCGCGCGGGGTCCGCCGTCCTTAGCGTGACGGCATGGCATCTCAGGCACGTGTGTCCAAGAAGGCGGCCGTGACGGCCCTCATCGCCGTCATGGGGGTGTCGCTGACATCCATACCGGCCGCCGCGGACGGGCGAACGGCCCGTCAGCCCGCCGTGGCCGCCGCCGGAACCCGGGACGTCGCAGCTCCCGGCATACCGTCGCTGCCCGGCGGGCTCTCCGCGCTGTCCTGGATGGTGGCCGACGCGGAGACCGGCAGCGTGCTCGCGGCCAGGAACCCGCACCGCAAGCTCGCCCCGGCCAGCACCCTCAAGACGCTGTTCGCGGTCACCGTCCTGCCGAAGTTCTCGGCGGGCGCGGTCCGCCAGGTCAGCTCCGCGGACCTCGCGGGCATCGGGTCCGGCAGCAGCGTCGTCGGCATCCAGCTGGGCCGCCGCTACACCGTCGCCGACCTGTGGCGCGGGGTCTTCCTTCGCTCCGGCAACGACGCGGTGCACGTGCTCGCGGCGATGAACGGCGGCTGGCAGGCCACCGCCCGCGAGATGCAGCAGACCGCCCACACACTCGGCGCCCGCGACACCACCGTGAAGTCCCCCGACGGTTACGACGCGCCCGGCCAGGTGTCCTCCGCCTACGACCTGACCGTGTTCGCCCGCGCCGGTCTCGCCAACGACGAGTTCGCCCGCTACTGCGGCACCACCCGCGCCACGTTCCCCGGCGCCGCCGGACCCACCCGGATCGAGAACACCAACCGCCTGCTGGTGGGCTCGCACGGGCTGTCCCGCTACCCCGGCATCATCGGCGTCAAGAACGGCTACACCACCAAGGCGGGCAACACGCTGATCGCGGCCGCCCGCCGGAACGGCCGAACGCTGCTGGTCACCGTCCTCAACCCGCAGTCGAACGCGGCGAACGCGGTCTACAAGGAGGCCGCGTCGCTGCTGGACTGGGGCTTCGGCACGGCCGGCAGCAGCCAGCCGGTGGGCACCCTGCACGCCGTGCGCGCCGCCTACCGGGGCGGCCCGGTCCGCCCTGTCGCCGCCCGGATCACCGGGCCGGAGGCCGCCGCCGGTGCGCCCTCCCGCCCCGCCCTCGCCCTCGGGGCGGGCGGCGCCGGGGCCGCGGTCCTGGCACTGGGCGCCCTGTTCGCCCGGTGGCGGCGGCCCCGTCACGGAGGCGGGAGGGGACGAGCCGGATAGCCGCGGGCTGACGGGCGACTTCCGGCCTAGTCGACGGCGGTCCGGAGCCGGGGGGCGGTGTCCGCCGCCGCTACGGGCGCCGCCGCGGCCTGCGGGCCGGTCAGGCGGCCGCTCAGCTCCCGGGCCCAGACCAGGAGCCCGGCGATGTCGATCCCGTGGGGGGCGGCGTCCGCGTACGCCTCGACGGCCGCCGCGCCCCGGTCGAGCAGCGCCGTCCCCCCTGCGGCATTGCCCCGTGCCGCATGGGTGAGTCCCACTGCGAGCTGGGCGAGTCCCCGCCACAGCTCGCGCTCCGCCTCCGGCGCCGTCTTCCAGGCGTCCTCCAGCACCTCATGGGCGTGGAACGGCATCCCGGCGTCGAGCAGCCGCTGCGCCTCGGCCAGCGACTGCGCGGGCGTACGGGGCACGCCCTCGGGCTGCCGGGCGACCCCTGGGGCGCCGTACGGCAGCGGGCGGCCCAGCCCGTCGCGCGGGCGGGCGTTCCGGGCCCGTCCCTGCTCGTCGCGGTCCCGGCGGCGGGTGGGCGCGCTCTCGCCCGCCACGGCTCCGCAGTGCTCGCAGACCTCGCTGCCGGGCCGCTCGCGGATCCGTCCGCAGGCGTCGCAGACCTGGTCCAGCCAGCAGGCCGGATCACCGCCCTCCTCGCGTGCGGGGGGCCGGCCGGGTTCGTCGTGGGCTCGCTGCGCGTCGTTCACGCTTCGATTGTGCGCCCTGGGCGGGGGGTGCCCCCCCAAGGGCCCGGTGGTCGGCGGTCAGTCCAGCTCCACGTCGTAGAAGCAGAAATGATCCTTGATCTGCGCCACCTCGGCGTGCGGCTCGGGGTAGGCCCAGGTGATGTCCTTGGGACCGTCGGGGAGCGACCAGTAGGAGGCGGTGCCCTTGAACGGGCAGACGGTGTGGGTGTCGGACGCGGTGAGGAGGTCGGTGCGGACGTCCTCGGCCGGCAGGTAGTAGCGGACCGGGCAGCCGGTCTCGAAGAGCAGCAGCGGCCGCCGGCTGTCGGCCAGCGGCACGCCGTCGTGCCGGACCCGGACCCGTTCGGTGCCCTGCTTGATCTCGATGTGGTGACCTCGGACGGCGCTCATGTCGGTGGCCTCTCCCCGGTGGGCGGTGGCGGACGGTCGGTTCGGTGCCGGCCGTGCGGAGCCGGCTTTCCTGTGTCAGCGGTTCCCCGGCCGCCGCTATTCCGCTCCCGGCGTCCCACCGGTGGGTTTCCGGGCACGTCTTCCGGCCCGGCGGGGCCCCGGCGGGCGCCGCTCCCTCACACCTCCCGGATGCCCCGCCCCGCCCACTCCGGGGCCGGGGCGAGCAGTGTGGTGAGCCGTTCGTGGGCGGCCGGCGGCAGGGGGGCCGAGCGGCCGGCCGACTGGTCGACGTGCAGCATGAACAGCTCCTCCGTCGCCACCGGTTCGCCGGACGGCTCGCCCACGAACATCTCGTGCAGCAGCCGGAGCTTCTTGCCGTCGGCGCCCAGGACGGTCGTGCGGACGGTGAGGTCGCTGTCGCGGGCGACCTCGCGGAGGTAGCGGACGTGGGCCTCGACCGTGTAGAGGGAGCAGCCGGACGCCTCGCGGTAGCCGGCGTCGAGGCCGACCTCGTCCATCAGCGCGTCGGTGGCGAAGCCGAAGAGCAGGACGTAGTAGCCCTCGCTGAGGTGGCCGTTGTAGTCGATCCACTCGTCGCGGACGGTCTGCCGGAACAGGGGCGGGTGGGACGGCGGAGTGCTCATCGGGTGGCTTCCCCCAGTCGGCCGGTGGCCCGCAGGACGTCGATGACGCCCTGGTCGCGCTCGGCGACCAGATCCGCGTAGGTGCGCCCGCCGGCCGCCGCCGTGCAGCCGTCGACCATCGCGTCGCGCAACGCGCGGTCCAGTTCGGGCGCCTCCAGGCGGGTCCACGGCGACTTCAGGGACGGCCCGAAGTGGTCGAGCATGTGGGCCATGCCGCCCTCGCCCCCGGCGAGCGCGAAGGTCAGACACGGTCCCATGAACGCCCAGCGCAGGCCGGGGCCTTCGGTGATCGAGGCGTCGATGTCCTCGACCGACGCCTCACCGTTGGCGACCATGTGCAGCGCCTCGCGCCACAGGGCTTCCTGGAGGCGGTTGGCGATGAAGCCGGGCAGCTCGCGGTCCATGGTGATGACCGACTTGCCCGCCACGTCGTAGAAGCGGGCGGCCCACTCGACGGCCTCGCGGTCGGTCTGCTCGCCGCCGACGACCTCGACGAGGGGGATGAGGTAGGGGGGATTGAAGGGGTGGCCCACGACCAGGCGGCCCGCGCCGGCCGCGGAGTCACCGGCCGCGGTCTGCATGTCGGACATCGGGTAGCCGGAGGTGGAGGAGGCGATCACCACGCCGGGCCGGGCCGCGGCGGCCAGCTCGGCGAGCAGGGAGCGCTTCAACTCCAGCTTCTCCGGGGCGCTTTCCTGCACGAAGTCGGCGTCGGCAACGGCCGCGGCGAGGGTGGGGGCGACGGTGAGCCGGTCCTGGGAGGCGCCGTCGGCCAGGCCGATCTGCTCCAGGGCGGGCCAGGCGGCGGCCACCAGGCGCCGGAGCCGGTCCTCGGCGTCGGGGGCCGGGTCCCAGGCGGTGACGTCGTAACCGCGGGCGAGGAAGTGCGCCACCCAGCCGCCGCCGATCACTCCGGCGCCGATGCAGGCGACGCGGCGGACGTCCTCGGGGGAACGGGGGGCGGATATGGCTTCGGGCACGGTGCGGCTCCAGGTGGTGGGGAGGGGAACGGGGAGGGGTGGCCGGGTCAGCCGCGGGGCTTGATGCCGAGGCGGGCGCGCGCCTGGTCAGGCGTGGCGACCGTCGCGCCGAGCAGCTCGGTGATCTGCACGGCGCGCTCGACGAGTTGGCCGTTGGTGGCCTTGACGCCCCGGCTCAGATAGAGGTTGTCCTCCAGGCCGACGCGGACGTTGCCGCCGAGCAGGATCGACTGGGCCACCCAGGGCATCTGCATCCGGCCGAGCGCGAAGCTCGCCCACTGCGCTCCCTCGGGGAGCATGTTCACCATCGACTGGAGGACGCCGGGGTCGGCCGGGGCGCCCCACGGGATGCCCATGCAGAGCTGGAAGACCGTCGGGTCGTCCAGCAGCCCTTCGGCCAGCAGCTGCTTGGCGAACCACAGCTGGCCGGTGTCGAAGATCTCCAACTCCGGCCGTACGCCCAGCTCCTGGATGCGCCGGGCGCCGGTCCGCAGCATGTCGGGGGTGGAGACGTAGAGGTTGGAGCCGTCGCCGAAGTTGAGCGAGCCGCAGTCCAGGGTGCAGATGTCGGGAAGCAGCTCCTCGACGTGCGGCAGCCGCTCCAGGCCGCCGACGAGGTCCGTACCGGGCAGCTGCCGGAGCGGGCGGTCCGGGTCGATCACCAGGTCGCCGCCCATGCCGGCGGTGAGGTTGATGACGACGTCCGTGCCGGTCTGCTTGATGCGGTCGACGACCTCCGCGTACAGCCGCGGGTCGCGCGAGGGGTCGCCGGTCTCGGGGTCGCGTACGTGGATGTGCACCACGGCGGCGCCCGCGGCGGCCGCCTCGACGGCGGAGGCGGCGATCTGCTCGGGCGTCACGGGGACGTGCGGGGAACGGCGGACGGTGTCGCCGGCGCCGGTCAGCGCGCAGGTGATGATGACCTCGTGGTTCACGGGGTTCCCTTCGGTTGGGGTGGAGGGGCAGGGGGAGGGGGCCGCCCTCAGCCGGCGGTGAGTTCGCTCTCCACGAAGGCCAGCAGCGCGGCGTGCATCGTGTCCGGCCCGGTGCTGTCCGGCGCGGTGGCGAGCACCTGGGTGGCCAGGCCGTCGATGAGCGCGGTGAGCCGCAGCGCGGTGAACTCCGGATCGACCGGGCGGAAGACGCCCTGGTCGATGCCGCGCCGCAGGACGTCGGCGACGGTCGCGCGCCACTGCCGGTAGTAGTGCTCGTGCAGCCGTCCCACGGCCGTGGAGCGCGCGGCCTGCGCCCACAGGTCGAGCCACACCAGCCACTGACGCCGCTGCTGTTCGCTGCGCGGGGTCTGCAGCGCGATCAGGTGCAGCAGTTCCGCGCGGGCGTCGGGGGCCTCGGCCAGACCCGCGGCGCGTCGCGCGGTGTCCTCGTCCATGCACCAGCGCACGGCCGCTTCCAGCAGTTCGTCGCGGCCGGGGAAGTGGTAGTGCACGGCGGCGGGGCTGGTGCCGCAGGCCGCCGCGATGTCGGCGACCCGTACGCCGTGGAAGCCGTGCTCGGCGATCAGCCGCACGGTCTCCCGGACGATCTGCAGCGGTCGCCCGCCCTCGGGGACGGCCGCCGGTTCGCGGCCGGGTGCCGCCGCCGTCGGCCGCTCCGGGGCGCCCAGCAGCCAGCCGGTGTCCACCCCGCCGATGTCCGCGATGCGCACGATCTCGGCCAGTGCGAAGCGCCGGGTACCGCCGAGCGACCTGGACAGTTTCGAGGGGTCCATGACGATCCGGCGGGCGAACTCGCGCTGACTGCAGCCGAGCCGGGCGATCACCTGCCGGACACGGTCGGTGACGTCTCCGGCCTCGTCGGTGATCCGGGCTCCGGAGTCCTCTGCGGGGGCGTCCTTCATGGTGCGGGACCGTAACAGGAGTGTTGAGAACATCGCAATGGCGGGGAGGAGGTTTCGAGAGGGAAAGTCCTGATAAGTGGCGGTTGGGGGTGGGGGGTGATGAGGGTTGCTGATGTTGGAGTCAGGTTTGGTGCGGGTGGGGTGGCCGGGGCGGCCGGGGGCTTCGTCCACCCGCCGCGAATCCGGCGAATGTGGCAAAGTGACGACATGGCTGACCGCCGGGGAGCCAAGCGGCCCACCGTGTCGGTGCCGGACGACTGGCCCGCCCACCCGGACCTGACGCTGGCCCTCAACGGCATGGGCGGCTTCGACTGGGACCTCGACAGCGGGCTGATGCACATGGACCCGCCCGCCCTCGAGGTCTTCGACCTGCCCCCGTCCGAGTACGACGACCGGCCCGAGACGCTCAACAGCCGCGTCCCGGCTCACGAGGCGTCCCGCCTGGACGCCCTGGTGGCCCGCGCGCTCAAGGACGGCAGCGACTCCTACGGCGCCTACTTCCGGGTGCGGCTGCGCGACGGCGGGCTGCGCTGGACGCACACGCAGGGCAGCATCCGGAGGGACAGCGCCGGCCGGCCCCGCCGGATCATCGGCGTGGTCCGCGACGCCAGTCACGAATACACCCACGCGGCCGAGCGGCTCGCGGTCGATGAGGAGCGCCGCCGGCACACCAGCGTCGTCGAGCGGACCACCGCCGCCCTGGCGCACGCCAGAACGGTCCGCGAGGTGATCGCGGTGCTCGCCGACGAACAGGGGCTGAGCCGGCTCGGCGCGGAGAACATCATCCTCGGCCTCGTCGAGGCCGGCCGCATCCGGCTGGTGTCCGAGGGCAAGGCGGGCAGCTTTGTCCCCGACCTGGAGTACACCCGGGTCGGCGACGAATTCCCGATGAGTGAGGTGGTCCGCACCCTCACCCCGCGCTATGTGCACAGCCGCGCCCGGTTCAGGAACGACTACCCGCGGCTGTGGCACGCCATCGAGCCGCTGAACGTCAGCTCCGCCGCGTATCTGCCGCTGATCGCCCAGGGCCGCCTGATCGGCGTGATCGGCCTGTTCTTCGAGCGCGAGAGCTCCTTCGGGGACCAGGAGCGCAACGTCCTGCTGGCGCTCGGCAGCAGCATCGCGCAGAGCCTGGCCCGCGCCATGCTCTACGACCAGGAGCACGACCTCGCCGCCGAACTCCAGCAGGCGATGCTGCCGCGCAGAATCCCCGGCGTCCCCGGCGCCCAGATCGCCGTCCGCTATCGCTCCGCCCGGATGGGCCGCGACATCGGCGGCGACTGGTACGACGTCATCCCCCTGCCCAACGGCCGGGTCGCCGCCGTCATCGGCGACGTCCAGGGACACGACACCCAGGCCGCCGCGCTGATGGGCCAGCTGCGGATCGTGCTGCGCGCCTACGCCGCCGAGGGGCACAGCCCCGCCACCGTCATGGGCCGGGCCTCCGCCTTCCTCAACGAACTGGAGACCGAGCGCTTCGCCACCTGCATCTACGTCGACGCCGACCTGAGCACCGGCGCGGCACGCATCGTGCGGGCCGGACACGTGGACCCGCTGCTGCGGCACGCCGAGGGCATCTGCCGCCGGCTGCCGGTGGCCGGCGGGCTGCCGCTCGGCATCTCCTCCGAATTCCGGCGGCTCGACTACCCCGTCACCACCGTCCAGCTCGCCCCCGGCGACACCCTGCTGCTGTGCACCGACGGGATCGTCGAGCGGCCCGGCGTCGATCTCGACGACGGGATGCGGCAGTTGGCCCGCGAGGTCCGCGACGGCCCGCAGGACGTCCAGCAGCTCGCCGACCGGCTCTGCGGGGCGGACCGCGCCGGCGACGACGACATGGCGCTGCTGCTGATGCGCCGCCTCGGCGCCCCCGAGCACGACACCGTGGGGCGCTTCCGGCAGCACATCGCGCCCGCCGACCCCGAAGGGCTCTCCGCGGCCCGGCACATGATCCGGTCCGCGGTGCGCGCCTGGGGCGCGGCCGAGCGTTCCGAGGAGATCGAGCTGGTCGCCGACGAGCTGATCACCAACGCGCTGCTGCACACCGACGGTGAGGCGGTGGTCAACATCCGGATGCCGCACAGCGTCGGGCGACGGCTGCGGCTGGAGGTGGAGGACCACTCCAGCAGCCTGCCGCGCCGCCGTGAACCGGGCGAGGCCGGCGTCTCGGGGCGGGGCCTGCTCCTCGTGGACCGTCTCGCGGATGTCTGGGGTGTGGAGCCGCGCGGCGGCGGAAAGTGCGTATGGTGCGAGTTCAACTGCCCCTGACCGGGAAGGTGCCGGCAAACAGCGGGGAACGGACGCCGAGGGATCGGCGCGGTCGAGTGAGGACGGCACTATGGCATCGCGGGCTGCGGAACAGCGCGAGGAAGCCCGCCAGTCGGCGGCGCGGCTGGAGGCGGAAGGCGTACGGAACGTGGCGTTGACCTGGGTGGACAACGCGGGCGTCGCCCGCGTCAAGACCATCCCGGCCCAACGGCTCCCGGACGCCGCCGAGCGCGGCGTCGGGATGTCGCCGGTCTTCGACGTCTTCACCTCCGACGACGCCATCACCGAGTCAGAGCACCTCGGCGGACCCGACGGCGATCTGCGGCTCTTCCCCGCCCTGGACCGCGTCACCGCCCTCGCGGGCCAGCCCGGCTGGGCCTGGGCGCCGGCCGACCGCTACGACCAGCTCGGTGCGCCGCACCCCGCCTGCCAGCGGCAGTTCGCCCGGCGGATGACGGAGCGGGCCGCCGCGGCCGGCCTGGAGCTGCGGATGGGCTTCGAGACCGAGTGGATCGTCACCCGCGCCCCCGAGGGCCACCACCCGGCGGCGGCCGACGCGGACGAGACGCTCGACTACCCCTGCGCGGGCCCCGCGTACGGCATGACCCGGGTCGTCGAGCTCTCCGACTACCTCCGCGACGTCACCGAGGCGCTGACCGTCCAGGGCATCGACGTCCTCCAGCTCCACCCCGAGTACGCGCCCGGCCAGTTCGAGGTCACCACCGCGCCGGGCGACCCGGTGCGCGCCGCCGACGACGTGGTGCTGGTCCGCGAGACCGTCCGCGCGATCTCCGCCCGGCACGGGCTGCGCGCCTCCTTCGCCCCCTCGTTCGTCGCCGGGCAGGTCGGCAACGGCTGCCACCTCCACCTCGGCCTCTACCGCGACGGCACGAGCCTGCACCGGGCCCCCGAGGCGGCATGGGGCCTGGCGCCCGACGCCGCGTCCTTCCTCGGCGGCGTCCTGAACGCGCTGCCCGCCCTGCTCGCCATCGGCTGCCCCTCGCCCGCCAGTTACCTGCGGCTGCAGCCCTCCCACTGGGCCGGGGTCTACCAGTGCTGGGGCGTGGAGAACCGCGAGGCGGCGCTCCGCCTGATCACCGGCGCGCCCGACGACCCCGACGGCGGCCACGCCGAGGTCAAGACCTTCGACGCGGCCGCCAACCCGTACCTCGCCGTCGGCGCGGTGATCGCCGCCGGGCTGCACGGCATCGAGTGCGCCACCCAGCTGCCCGAACCCCAGACCGGTGACCCCGGTGTCCTCGGCGTCCGCGAGCGGGCCCGGCGCGGCATCGTCCGGCTGCCCGCGACCCTCACCGAGGCCGCCGACCGCCTGGAGAAGTCGGCGCCGCTGTACGAGGCGATGGGCGAGGTGCTGCACGGCGCGGTGCTCGCGGTCCGGCGCGCGGAGGAGGCGCACTTCGCGGGCAGCGAGGCCGAGGAGATCGCCGCCGCCACCCGCTGGCGCTGGTGAGTCCCGCGGACGGCCGGGTGGCCGGCCCCGTCGACGGCCTGCCGCCACTGGTGGACCACCACTGCCACGGCGTGCTCCGGCACGAGCCGGATGCCGGGACGTTCGCCTCGTACCTCACCGAGTCGGACCGGCCGCCCGCGGCCGGCACCACCTTCTTCGACACCCAGACCGGGTTCGCCGTGCGCCGCTGGTGCCCGCCGCTGCTCGATCTGCCCGCGCACTGCCCGCCGGCGGACTATCTGGCGCGGCGCCGCGCACTGGGCCCCGACGAGACCCGGCGCCGGCTGCTGCGTGCCGCCGGCATCGGCGCGTACCTCCTGGACACCGGCCTGCCCGGCGACCTGACGGGGCCCGGGGAGACGGCCGCGGCCGGCGGCGGCACCGGGCACGAGGTGGTCCGGCTGGAGACGCTGGCCGAGCGCACCGCGGCCGGTTTCCGGGCGGCCGCGGGACGCGCCGCGGGGACGGCCGACGCCGGGGAGTTCACCGAGGTCCTCGCCGGGGCCGTCGCGCACGCCGCCCGCACGGCCGTCGCGTTCAAGTCCGTCGCCGCGTACCGCCACGGGCTGGCGCTCGACCCCACCCCGCCCGCGGACGACGCGGTACGGGACGCCGTCCGCGGCTGGCTGGCCGCGGGCGCGCCCCGCCTCACCGATCCGGTGCTGCTGCGCCACCTCATCGCGCTGGCCGTCGCCACCGGCCGCCCGCTCCAGCTCCACACCGGATTCGGCGACCCCGACCTGCGGCTCGACCACGCCGATCCGGCGCTGCTGACCGGCCTCGCCCGGACCACCGCCGGCACCGGCACGGACCTGGTGCTGCTGCACTGCTACCCGTACCACCGTCAGGCCGCCTACCTGGCGAGCGTCTTCCCGCACGTCTACGCCGACGTCGGGCTGACCCTCACCCACACCGGCCCGCGGGCCACCGCCGTGCTCGCCGAGTTCCTGGAACTGGCGCCCTTCGGCAAGCTGCTCTTCTCCACCGACGCCTACGGTCTCCCGGAGCTGTACGCGGTCGGCGCCGCGCTCTTCCGCACCGCGCTGGCCGGCGTCCTCGGGGAGTGGACGGCGAGCGGCGCATGGTCCGCGGCGGACGCCCGGCGGGTCGGCGCGATGATCGCCGCGGAGAACGCCCGCCGGGTCTACCGGCTCCCGGCGGGCGAGGACTGACCTACCGGACCGTTCGCGGTGTAAGGGGCACCGGCCGCGGGCGCCTCTTCCCACCCTGTCGTACGGTGCGGGCCGGCCGCGTGCTTTACTGCGCCGCGTGGCACCTACAACGACCTCCGGCGACACCTCGCAGGCACGACCGGAAAAGCGCGAAAAGCCCCTGCGTTCCCGGATATTCGCCGATCTGACCCCGCTGCGCACCTCGCCGGACTACCGCCGCCTGTGGTGCGGCAACACCATCTCCTGGATGGGCCAGCAGATGACCGCCCTCGCGGTCTCGCTGCAGGTGTACGCCATCACCCGGTCCACCTTCGCGGTCGGCCTGGTGGGCCTGTGCTCGCTGGTCCCGCTGGTCGTCTTCGGGCTCTACGGCGGTGCCATCGCCGACACCGTCGACCGCCGCAAGCTGGGCCTGGTCAGCGCCGCGGGCGCGACCGCGATGTCCGTCACGCTGGCCGGCGCGGCGCTGGCCGGCTACCACCGGGTCTGGCTGCTCTACACCGTCGTCGCCCTCCAGGCCGTGTGCTTCGCGATGAACTCCCCGGCCCGCTCGTCGATGATCCCCCGGCTGCTGCCGACCGAGCAGCTGCCGGCCGCCAACGCGCTCAACTCCCTGACCAGCAACCTCGGTCTGATGGGCGGCCCGATGCTCGGCGGGGTCATCGTCGGGCTGTGGGGCTACCAGGCCGCCTACCTGATCGACGTGGTGGCCTTCAGCGGCTCCCTGTACGCGATGTGGCGTCTGCCGTCGATGCGCCCCGAGCAGGCGGAAGGGGGGCGGCGCGCCTCCGTGCTCGACGGGCTGCGGTTCCTCGCCACCCGGCCCAACCTCCGGATGACGTTCTTCTCCGACCTGGCGGCGATGGTGCTGGCCCAGCCGCGTGCCCTGTTCCCCGCCGTCGCGGTGCTCTGGTTCGCGGGGGACGCCAAGACCGTCGGGCTGCTCGTCGCCGCGCCCGCGGTCGGCGCGGTCCTCGGCGGGCTGTTCTCCGGCTGGCTCGGCGGGATCCGCCGGCACGGCCTGGCGATCCTCGTCGCGGTGGCCTCCTGGGGCGCCGCCATCGCCTGCTTCGGGCTCTCCCGGCACCTGTGGATCGGGCTGGTCTTCCTGGCCGTGGCCGGCTGCGCGGACACCGTCTCGATGGTGTTCCGCAGCACCATGCTGCAGGCCGCCACGCCGGACGCGATGCGCGGGCGGCTCCAGGGCGTCTTCATCGTCGTGGTGGCGGGCGGACCCCGCCTGGGCGACTTCCTCGCCGGCTCGGCCGCCGACCTGACCTCCCCGGCCACCGCGGTGGTCGGCGGCGGCCTGGCGTGCGTCCTGGTGGTCACCGCCCTGGGCCTGGGCCGCCGCGCCTTCGCGCGCTACGACGCCGGCGATCCGCAGCCCTGAGGGCCGGGGCGCGCGGCGTCCCCGCCCCCCTGCCGCCGCGGGCCGCCGGCAGGGGCGCGGGCTACGGCGTCCCGGGGCCGGGGGCCAGTAGTCCGGTGAGTGCCCGGTGGACGACCCGTTCGAAGACGGCGGCGGCGTCGTCGCCCGGCGGGGTGGCTTCCCGGCCGGCCAACGCCTCGGTCAGCAGCGGATGTTCACCCGCGCCGGCCGCGGCGCCCAGGTAGGCGGCCTGGGCCGCCTGGCGTGCGGTCGGTGACCGGTGGCTCTGCAGTTCGGCGCGGCAGAGCATCGTGACCAGGGCGCTCAGCGCGGCGATCGCCTCCAGCTTGCTCCGGCCCGGCAGCGCGAGGGGGGCGAGCGCGCCGAGGGCGTATTCGAGGTGGTCCAGCCCGCGCGGGCCCAGCCGCAGCGCCTCCGAAGGAACCTCCACCAGCCAGGGGTGCCGGAGGTGCACCTCCCGGCTCCGCAGGGACAGGGCCACCAGATCCCCGACCGGGTCGCCGGTCGGCGCCACCGTGAGGTCGATCTCGCCGGTCACCGCGTCCGTCATGAGATCCAGCAGGTCGTCGCGGCCGGCGATGTAGCGGTAGAGCGACGCGGGGCCGGTGCCCAGTTCGCCGGCCACCTGCCGTACGGACACCGCCGCCAGTCCGCCCGCGTCGGCCAGCCGGATCGCGGCCCGGGCGAGCTGGGCGCGGCTCCGCCCGGGCGCGGGCCCCCGGGCTCCCCGATCGGGACGGTCCCACACCAACACCGGTTCCTCGGCCACCCGACCCTCACCTGTTCGTCCTCGCGGTACACCGGCTAGGGTAATAACTGCGAACACTGATCGCAGTATCGAGGAGGGGCACATGACGACCTGGACCCCGGTGCGCCGGGCCCATAACGGACGGATCGCGCTGGCCTACGACCGGCTGACCGGGCCGCCGGGCCAGGAGCCGCTGCTGCTGGTGACCGGCCTGGGCGTCTCCCGGCGCTGGTGGCCGGACGGCCTCGCCGGGGCGCTGGCCGCCCAGGGCTTCGCGGTGGCGCGCTACGACCAGCGCGACGCGGGGGAGTCGACGCACCTGCCGCCCACCGCGACCCGCAGCCCGCTCACCGCGATGGTGCGCGGCCGCGGGTCGGCCTACACCGCCGAGGACATGGCCGACGACGCCGTCGCCGTGCTGGACGCCCTCGGCTGGGACTCGGCCCACCTGTTCGGCCAGTCGCTCGGCGGCGCGGTCGCCCAGCGCATCGCGCTCCGCCACCCCCGGCGGGTACGGACACTGACCTCGGTGTCGGCCGTCCCCGGCGATGTGGCGGGCGTGCGCACCCTGCGCCACCTCCGGCTGCGGACGCTCGTGAAGCTCGCCCGCATGCGTCACCCCGCCACCCCCGAGGGCGACATCGAGGCCGGGATCGAGCTCGCCCGGCTCCTGCACTCACCCGCCCACCCCCTCGACGAGCGGGCCATCAGGGAACGGATCACCGCCCTGGCCGACGCGGGGGTCCAGGACGGGCGCAGCCAGAGCCGTCAGATCGGCGCCCGGTGGCGCGGTCCCGGTATCCACGAGATCGCGGTGCCGACCCTGGTCCTGCACGGCGCGGACGACCCGCTCGTCAAGCCCTCCGCCGGCCGCGCCGTCGCGGCCCGGGTACCCGGCGCCCGGTTCGTCCCGCTGCCCGGCGTCGGCCACGACCTCCCGGAAGCCGTCTGGCAGGACGTCGCCCGCCGGGTGCGGCGGCTCGCCGACGGGTGACCCTGCGGTTCGGGCGGGCGGCGGCCCTACGTCCCTACAGCAGCACCGGCGTCAGATCCGGGTCCTCGAAGCCCTCGTCGTCGAAGGGGTAGAGCGGGCGCCGCACCTTGCGGTGGCCGAGGCGCAGCAGGTCCTGGTCCACCCCGCCCGGCGTGAGCGCGAGCAGCCAGTCGGCGGCCATCGCGTGCAGCTCGGGTTCCAGATAGCCGATCTTCACCACGAGCAGGTCGTAGGCCAGCGGGTCCAGTGCGCCGAAGTCCGCGCGGGTGTGGAACGGGGTGCGGCGCTCGGTCAGCACGACCGTCACCCCGCCCCGGGTGACCGCCGCGCTCCGGCCGCGTCCGTCGTAGGCCGGATTCCCCCGCGGGCCACCGGGGCCGGGGGACACGGCCGGGTCGTCGAGGGCGGTGACCGTACCGGTGAGCTCGTACGGCTCCGCGTGCGGACCGGTGCCCGCGCTGAACCGGCCGCCCACGCGGAGCGTGACCTCGGCGCCCAGCCCGGCCGCCCGGCAGGCGGCGACCGCCTCCGGGTCGGTCAGTCCCGGGTGCAGCGCGGTGACCCGGCCGTCGGCCAGCTCCTCGTGGGCCAGCAGCCGGCCCAGCATGTACGGCAGGTCGCCCGCGCCGCCCGCGGTGGGGTTGTCGCCGGAGTCGCTGATCACGAACGGGCGGGCGGTGGACGCCGCGGCGCGGGCGATGCAGGCGTCGGCGTCGCCGGTCGGGCCGACGAAGACGAAATCGCGGCGCGCGTCCCAGTACGCCCGGGCCAGCAACCCGGCCTGGTCGACCGCGAGTCGGGGGTCGTCCGCGGTGACCACCACCGCGGCCCGGCAGCGCTCCTCGTCCGCCCAGGCGTAGCCGACCCAGAGTGCGGCGTCCACCACCCCGTCGAGTGCCTCGACGGCGGCCAGCCGGCCGTAGAGCGACTTCGCCGGTTCGAGGCGGGTGCTGGTCTTCTCGCCGGGGAGGAGGACGGGCACCTGCACCCAGGCGCGGTGCGGGCGGCCCCGCCCGGCGGCCAGCCGCTCGACCAGCTTGCGGGCGGCGCGCTCGCGGGTCTCCCAGGCGTCCTCGTGCGGCGCCAGCCGGTGTGCGGTGAGCAGGTCGAGGCGCGCGGCGAAGCGGCGCGAGACATTGCCGTGCAGGTCCATGGCCGCGGAGATGAGGGTGGCAGGGCCGGCGGCGGCCCGTACGGCGTCGGTGAGGTCGGCCTCCGCGTCCTCCAGGCCGACCACGCTCATCGCACCGTGGATGTCGAACACCAGGCCGTCCAGCGGCCCCGACTCCCTTGTCCGGTCGGTCAGTTCGGCCTTGACGCGGTCGTACGTGGCGCGCTCCACCGGCCCGCCGGGCACCGCCACCGCATGCACCAGCGGCACCCACTCGACGAGCCCGGCCGGCCAGGCGTCCGGCCGGGTCCAGGTGTAGCGGTCGAGCAGCTCGCGCCCCCGGGTGACGCGGAAGTCGTCGTAGGACGAACGGTGCGGGCAGAACTGGCTCGACTCGATGGCCATGCCGCCGATGCCGATGCGCAGGGGCCGGGTGCGGTCGCGGGGGCCGGTCGGTGCGGGCATGAGGGCTCACTCTCCCTGGGGTGGCGGGCGGAACGGGTGGTGAGGCGGAGCCGCCGGGCCGGGGTCAGCGGGGCGCGGCGGGGGCGCCGCCGGTGCCGGCCGCCAGGCGCAGCACGGCGTGGCCCGCCCCCAGCAGACCCGCGTCCGGGCCGTGCACCGCCGCGTCGATGGCGAGTTCGCTGGTGGCCATCGGCAGGCAGCGCTCGTAGAGCGTGCCGCGCACCGCCGCGACCAGCGGCTGGGCGGCGGCGAGCGCGCCCCCGACGACGACCGCCTCGGGGTTGAAGAAGTTCACGACGACGGCCAGCACCGTGCCGATGTCCCGGCCCGCCTGCCGTACGAGGGTGGTGGCGTGCGCGTCGCCGTCCTCGACCAGCCGCAGGATGTCGGCGGCGGAGTCGGCGCGGAGCCCCCGGGTGCGCAGCGCGGCGGCGATCGCGGCACCGCTGGCCACCGTCTCCAGACAGCCGATGTTGCCGCAGGAGCACGGCAGTTGCGCCGCCCGGTCCACCCGGACGTGACTGATGTCGCCGGCCGAGCCGCGGGCGCCCCGGTGCAGCCGGCCGTCGCTGATGACGCCCGAGCCGATGCCGCGGCCGGCCTTGACCACGACGAGGTGGCGGCGGGCGGGGCGGGCCGTGCGGTGTTCCCCCAGCGCCATCATGTTGGCGTCGTTGTCCAGCAGGACCGGCAGGCCGAGGCGGTCCGCGAGCCGGTCGCGCAGCGGGAAGAGGTGCCAGCCGGGCATCCGGGAGGGCGCGATGATCCGTGCGCCGTCCGCGTCGACCGGGCCGGGGAACCCCAGCCCCACGCCGCGGACCGTCCGCCCGGCCGCACGCTGCCGCTCCGCGAGCGCCGCCAACTGCCCGGCGAGCGCGTCCAGGGCGCCGTCCGGCCCGGCGGTCAGGTCGAAGGCCAGGTCCTCGGGGTCGAGGACGCCGCCGGTCAGCCCGACCGCCCCGGTCCGGATGTGGTGGCTGCCCAGGTCCGCGGCCAGTGCGACCGCGCCCCGGTCGGCGACGCGCAGCAGCCGGGGGCGCCGGCCGCCGCGGGAGGCGCCCTCACCGGACTCGGTCAGCAGCCCGGCCTCGACGAGTTCCTGGACGCGGGCGGACACGGTGGACGCGGCGAGCCCCAGCTCGCGCACGAGGTCGGCGCGCGAGGTGGCGGAGCCGTTCGCGACGAGTTCGAGAACGTGCGCGGCGGAGCCGGGCTGCTCGCCGGAGGCGGTCATGAGGGCGCCTTTCGCGGGGCCGGTGCGGGACGGTGAAGCGGTGACTTGATGCGGTGTCCGAAAGAAGTCGCCGCGTCAACTCGCCGACAGTAGAACCCGATCGGGCCGCTTTCGCCAAGGTCTTGACTTCTTTTCTCGGCCGTCCGTACTTTGCTCGCACTCCTCGACCGGCCGACCCCCGGAGGCAGCAATGGGCCTGCGCACCACCCGAATACGCGGGCTGCTGGGGCGCTGGGCGGCCACCGCTGTGCTCGGTCTCCCGGCGCTGGCCGGCTGCGGCCCGGCTGGCAACGTTGTCACCGAGCTGGGCGCCACCGGCGGCACCCCGGTCGAGGGCGGCACCGCCACCATGGCCCTGCCGCCGGCCTCCACCCCCAACTGGATCTTCCCCATCGGGGCCCCCGGCTATCTGGCCTCGTACAACAGCGCCATTCAGGACCTGCTCTTCCTGCGGCTGTTCACGCCCGAGCAGAAGGGCGACGCGCTGACCATGGATTCGCCCCGCAACCTCGCCGGAACGCCCCGTTACAGCGACCACAACACCACCGTCAGCATCACCCTGAAAAAGGGTTACGCATGGTCCGACGGGACGCCGGTCACCACCCGCGACGTGAAGTTCTGGTTCGATCTGATCAAGGACAACAAGCGGGAATGGGCCGGCTATTCACCGAACTTGATGCCCGACGACGTCAAGGAATTCGAGACCGTCGACGACCGTACGTTCCGGCTCCGGCTGGACCGCGCCTACAACCCCACGTGGTTCACGGCCAACGAACTCCAGGACTTCGTCGCCCTGCCCGTCCACGCCTGGAACCCCCGTGACGAGAGCCCCCGGCGGGCCTTCGCCCGGCTGATGCGGCACGCCAAGCAGTTCTCCCGCTTCGCCACCGATCCGCTGTGGAAGACGGTCGACGGGCCCTGGCGGATCGAGAAGTGGACCACCTCGGGCCAGGTCTCGCTCGTTCCCAACCGGGCCTACCGCGGGCCCGACAAACCCCGTCTCGACCGGGTGGTCCTCAAGCCCTTCACCACCGCGGACTCCGAGTTCAACGTGCTGCGGGCCGGCGGGATCGACTACGGGTACCTCCCGCCGGCCGTCATGGCGCAGTCGCAGCAGTTCAAGGAGCGGGGATACCGCATCGACCCCTGGGAGGGCTGGTCGGTCACCTACCTCGTCCTCAACTTCCACCACCCCACCGTGGGAGCGCTGCTGCGCCAGGACTATCTGCGCCAGGCGCTCCAGCACCTCATCGACCAGCAGGGCATCTCGCGGGTGATCTGGCACGGCAGCGCCGCGCCCACCCGCGGCCCGGTCCCCGCCGGACTCCTCGACGGCGAGCCCTACCCCTACGACCCGAGCCGGGCGCGGGCGCTGCTGGCCGGGCACGGCTGGGCCGAGCGGGACGGCACGCTGCACTGCGTACGGCCGGGGCCCGGCAGGGACCGCTGCGGCGCGGGGGTCAGGGGAGGACAGGAACTGCGGCTGTCGCTGCTCTCCCAGTCCGGCTCGACCGAGACCTCCAACACCATGCAGGCCGTGAAGTCCGACTTCGCCAGGGCGGGCATCGTCCTCGACGTCCGGCAGCAGCCGTTGAACACCGTCCTCGGCGCCACCGTCCCCTGTGAGCGGACCGAGCCGCTGTGCGCGCAGTGGCAGCTGGGCTTCTTCGGCACCCAGGGCAGCTGGTACTTCCCGCCGGACCCCAGCGGGGAAAAGATCTTCGCGACCCACGCCCCCTCGAACATGGGCAGTTGGTCCGACCCGGAGACCGACCGGCTGATCCGTGCCACCGAGTACTCGGCCGAGCCGGCCGCGCTGCGCGAGTACGGCCGCACGGTGGCCCGCCGGCTCCCCGTCCTGTGGACCCCCAACCCGGCCTACCAGGTCTCCGCCATCCGCAACGACCTGCGCGGCGTCGACCAGAACCCGACGCTGTCCCTCGCCCCGCAGAACTGGTACTACGTCAAGAAGGGCGGTGCCGGACGGTGATCCGCTTCCTGGTCAAGCGCCTCACACAGGCGATGGTCGTGCTGCTGCTGGTCTCCGTCCTCGTCTTCGTCCTGCTGCACCTGCTCCCCGGCGGCCCGGCCCGCGCCATCCTCGGCGTCCAGGCCACTCCGGACGCTGTCGCGCACTTCAACCACCAGCAGGGCTACGACCGTTCGCTGCCCGAGCAGTACGTGGCGTACCTCGGCCGGCTGCTGACCGGTGACCTCGGCGAGTCGTACAAGCTCAACCAGAGCGTCGCCTCGCTGCTGGCCGAGCGGCTGCCGAAGACCGCGCTGCTGGCCGGGCTGGCCCTGGCCCTCGCCGCGGTGGTCGCCGTACCGCTCGGCGTCCTGCAGGCCGTACGGCGGGGCAGGGCCGCCGACTACCTGCTGACCGGCGTGGCGTTCCTCGCCTACGCCACCCCGGTCTTCTTCCTCGGCCTGGTCCTCATCCTGGTCTTCGGCCAGCAGCTCCAGCTGCTGCCGGCCGAGGCGCCGCAGGCCGACACCGTGGGCGGCATCCTCGCCCAGGCCCCCGCGCTCGTCCTGCCGGTCGTGACCGCCGCGCTCGGCATCGTCGCCGCCCTCAGCCGCTACATGCGTTCCGCCGTCCTCGACAACCTCGCCGAGGACTACGTCCGCACCGCCCGCGCCAAGGGCCAGTCGAACGCCCGGATCATGGCCCGGCACGTGCTGCGCAACGCCCTCATCCCGCTGGCCACGCTGCTCGGCCTCTACCTCCCCACCCTCTTCAGCGGCACCCTCGTCGTCGAGTCGATGTTCAACTACCCGGGCATGGGGCTGCTGTTCTGGAACGCGGCCCAGAGCTCGGACTTCCCCGTGCTGCTCGGCGTCACCCTCGTCGTCGGCGTCGCCACCGTCCTCGGGTCCCTGCTCGCCGACCTCGCCTATGCCCTCCTCGACCCGCGCATCAGGAGCGTGACGTGACGACCCCAGCCCTCGACGCGGTGGGCGCCGGCCGGCCGGACGCCGCCCCGGCGATCCCCGGCCCGGCCCGCCGCGCCCTCGCCGTCCTCACCCGCAACAAGCTCGCCCTCGCCGGCGCGCTGGTGCTGCTCGCCCTGTTCGCCTTCTGCTTCCTCGGCCCGCTGCTCCATCCCACCGACCAGATCCACACCGACCTCGCCCAGGCCGGCCGCGCCCCCGGCGCCGGCCACCCGCTGGGCACCACCGACCTCGGCTACGACCAGCTCGGACGGCTGATGTACGGCGGCCGCACCTCCCTCGAAGTCGGCCTGGCCGCCGGGCTGCTGGCGACCCTGCTCGGCACGGTGTACGGAGCGGTCGCGGGGTACTTCGGCGGCTGGGTGGACGCCGTGCTGATGCGGATCACCGACGCGGCGCTCGCCGTCCCCGCGCTCTTCCTGCTCGTCGTGGTCGCCACCCTCATCACTCCGAGCAAACCCGTCCTCATCCTGATCATCGCCTCCGTCGCCTGGCTCTCACCGGCCCGCCTGATCCGCGGGGAGGCGCTGGCACTGCGCAGCCGCGACTACCTCCACGCGATGCGGCTGATGGGCGGCGGCGGGGGCCGCGCCGTCTTCCGGCACATCGTCCCGAACGCCGTCGGCACCGTCATCGTCAATGCCACGTTCCAGGTGGCCGACGCGATCCTCTACGTCGCCTACCTCTCCTTCCTGGGCCTGTCCGTCCCGCCGCCGGCCGCCGACTGGGGCTCGCTGCTCTCCGCCGGCCTCACCTATACCCAGGTCGGCCACTGGTGGCTGATCTTCCCGCCGGGCCTGGCGATCGTGCTGGTGGTCGCCGCCTTCAACTGCCTCGGGGACGGCCTGCGGGACGCCTTCGACGTACGGCCGGCGAAGGGCTGACGCGGATGCCGACGACCCCGCGGACCACCGCAAGAGCCGAAGCGAGGACCACACCATGACCGACCCGCTGCTGCGCGTCGAGGACCTGCACGTCGAGATCGCCGGCCGCGGCGGCACCGTCCGCGCCCTCGACGGCGTCGACCTCGCGCTGGCCCCCGGCGAGGCGCTGGGCGTCGTCGGCGAATCCGGCTGCGGCAAGACCATGACCGCGCTGTCCGTCCTCGGCCTGCTGCCGCCCGGCGGCAGGGTCACCGGCGGCCGGATCCTGTTCGACGGTACCGACCTCGCCGCCGCCCCCGAGCGCCGGCTGCGGGGCATCCGCGGCAACACCGTCGGCATGGTCTTCCAGGACCCGCTGACCTCGCTCAACCCCACCCTCACGCTCGGCGCCCAGGTCGCCGAACCCCTGCTGCTGCACCGGAAGGTGAGCCGTGCCGAGGCGCGGGCCAAGGCCGAGGAGATGCTGCGGCTGGTCGGCCTGCCCCGCCCCGCCGAGCGGCTCGGGCACTATCCGCACCAGCTCAGCGGCGGGATGCGGCAGCGCGTCGCGATCGCCATGGCGCTGATCTGCGAACCCCGGCTGCTGATCGCCGACGAGCCGACCACCGCTCTCGACGTCACCACCCAGCACCAGATCCTGGAACTCCTCGACGAGCTGCGCACCCGGCTCGGCATGGCGCTGATCCTGGTCACCCACGACCTCGGCGTGATCGCCCGCCGGGTCGACCGGGTCGCGGTGATGTACGCCGGCCGGATCGCCGAACGCGCCCCCGTACGGCCGCTGTTCGCCGCGCCGCGGCACCGCTACACCCAGGCGCTGTTCGCCGCGCTCCCCGACGCCGCCGAAGCCGGCCGGCCGCTCGCCACCGTCCCCGGCCTGCCGCCGGTTCTGACGAGCCGCCCCACCGGGTGCCGCTTCGCGCCCCGCTGCGGCTTCGCCACCGACCTCTGCCGCGCCGCCGAGCCGGAGCTGGCCGACGGCCCGGACGGCACCGCGCCCACCGACACCGCGCACGCCGTGGCCTGCTTCCACCCGGCGGACCCCGCCGACGGCGACCCGGCCGCCGCGCTCCTGCCGCCGCCTCCGGCCGGGGAGGCGAGGGAGCCCGGCGCGGCCGCCGCACCGGCCGGGACCGTGGCCGGCCCCGGCGAACCCCTGCTGCGGCTCGCCGGCCTCAGCAAGACCTACCCCCTGCACGCCAGCCCCTTCGCCCGCCGCGGGCCGGGCGCCCGGGGCGGGGAGATCAGCGCGGTGGCCGGGGTCTCGCTCACCGTCCGGCGCGGCGAAACCTTCGGCGTCGTGGGGGAGTCCGGCTGCGGCAAGTCCACCCTCGGCCGGATGGTGGTCGGCCTGGAACCGCCCACCGGCGGCAGCGTCCACTTCGCCGGCCGCGACCTCGCCACCCTGACCAAGCGGGAACTGCGGGCCCACCGGCGCCAGGTCCAGCTGATGTTCCAGGACTCCTCCGCGGCCATGGACCCCCGGATGCGGGTGGGCGCGGTGCTGCGCGAACCCCTGGTCATCCAGGGCATCGGCGACCGTGCCGAGCAGCGGCGACGGATCGCCGGGCTGCTGGACGACGTCGGACTGCCGCGCGGTGCGGTGGACCGCTATCCGCACGAGTTCTCCGGCGGCCAGCGGCAGCGCCTCGGCCTGGCCCGCGCGCTGGCCCTGTCGCCCGCGCTGGTCGTCGCCGACGAACCGGTCTCCGCGCTCGATGTCTCCGTCCAGGCGCAGATCCTCAACCTGATGCGCGCGCTGCAGCGCGAGAAGGGGATCGGCTACCTCTTCATCTCGCACGACCTGGCGGTGGTACGGCACCTCGCGGACTCGGTCGGGGTGATGTACCTCGGCAAGCTCGTCGAGACCGGCCCCGCCGCGCAGGTCTTCGCCCGCCCGCTGCACCCGTACACCCGCGGGCTGCTGGACAGCGCCGGCGCGCCCGACCCCGACGCGCCCCGGCCCGGCTCCCCGCTCGGCGGCGAGACGCCGTCCGCGGCCGCCCCGCCCTCCGGCTGCCGCTTCCGCACCCGCTGCCCGCGCGCGGCCGGACTCTGCGCGACCACGGAGCCCCCGCCCGCCGAGCCGGAGACCCCCGGCCACCGGGTGGCGTGCCACTTCCCGCTCACGTCGGCGGCCGGCGGGGGCCTCAGTAGCGGGTGAGCGCGGTCGGTCCGTACGCCGTGCCGATGGCGAGGTGCGGGTGCGCGGCCGGGCGCAGCCAGGACAGGATCCGCGCCATCGCCCCGGCCGGCACGGACACACAGCCGGCCGTGGCGCCCTTGCCGTTGACGTGGAGGAAGATCCCGGCGCCCCGGCCGTGCACGGGACGGTCGTAGTTGAAGTCGGTGACCAGTGCCCGGCCGTACTGCACCGGGTGGTCCGCGAGCCGCTCGGACTCGGCGGCCGCGCAGTCCGCGGGCCGCGGGTCCACCCAGCGGTTGTACGACGCGGAGGCGTTGTCCTCGCACCACCACGCGTCCGGGCCGACCCGGCGGTACGGCGTGGTGGTGCCGGGCGGTGCGGGCTCGGTGCCGAAGGCGAACGGCAGGCCGTACAAGCCGGTGGGCGTGGTCGAGGTGCCCTGCACCCGGGTGGTGCCCTCGGTGAGCCCGGCCGAGCCGAAGCGGGCCGGCGCCGAACCGGCCCGCCGCCAGTGGCCGTTGCGGCGCTGCCACCACACCACCGTCCCGACGGTGGCGTCCGCCGTGGGCGCCTCGGCGGTGATCAGCTGGTCCCCGCCGCCGGTGTCGGCCATGCGATGGGGGAGCGGGACGGTGGGACCGGCCGCGGCGGACGGGGCCGGGGCGGCCAGCAGCAGCGCGGCGCAGAGGGCGGTAGCCGCCGCGCGCCGGGCGCTCCGGCCCCGCGGCGCGCGGCGCGGCTCCGCAGGCGTCCGGTGCGGGGGTTTCCCGCTCCGCTCCGGGGCCCGCCGAGGGGACGTCCTGCCGGTGCGCGTCATGGGCATGACCGCACGCTAGCGGGCCGGCCGGCCGCCCGGCGCCGTCCGATCAGGTCATGTACGCCCGCCGTCGCCGGTCCGCAACCGCGTCCGCGGCGATCCGTCGTGCGCCGGAGCCATGGACGGGCGAAACTCGGGTACGGGGGCTCATGTGCCACCAGATGTTCCCTTTGGAGGCCCGCAGTGCAGCGGCAACCGCATACGCTCAGTGAGCGCCCGTACGGCCGCGATCCGCAGCCCACGCCCCCGGACCCCGGCGGCCCGCCGCCGAACCCCGTCCCGGACCCGCTCCCCGGACCGCCGGTCCCGCCCCCGCCACCCGAACCGATACCGCCGGAGCCGTCGCCGATCCCCCGGCCGCCCGGGCCCGACCCGGTGCCGGACCCGTCCCCGGCTCCCTCACCGCTTTCCTAGGAGCCGCCCGGACCCGACGCCCCCGGACCGCGCATTCCCCGTCAGCGCGGGAACTGCCACCCGCACACCAAGGAGGTGCTGATCATGGCCATCGCCACGGTCAACCCGGCGACCGGCGAGACCCTCAAGACCTTCGACGCGCTCAACGCGGGCGAGATCGAAGACCACCTGGTCAGGGCGGAGCAGGCATTCGAGGAACACCGGCTGACGTCCTTCGCCCGGCGCCGGGAGCTGATGCTCAAGGCGGCCGACCTGCTGGAGGCCGACCAGGACGGCATCGCCCGCCTGATGACCACCGAGATGGGCAAACCGGTGACCCAGGCCCGCGCGGAGGCCGCCAAGTGCGCCAAGACCATGCGCTGGTACGCCGACCGGGCCGAGGAGCTGCTCGCCGACGAGTACCCCGACCCGGCCGACGTCCGTGACGCGGGTGCCGTGCGCGCCGTGGTCCGCTACCGCCCCATGGGCACCGTCCTCGCGGTGATGCCGTGGAACTTCCCGCTCTGGCAGGTCGTACGGTTCGCCGCGCCGGCGCTGATGGCGGGCAACACCGGACTGCTCAAGCACGCCTCGAACGTCCCGCAGACCGCGCTCTACATCGAGGAGCTGTTCCGCCGGGCCGGCTTCCCCGAGGGCTGTTTCCAGACCCTGCTGATCGGCTCCGGCGCGGTCGAGGACATCCTGCGCGACCCCAGGGTGGTCGCCGCGACGCTCACCGGCAGCGAGCCCGCCGGCCGCGCGGTGGCCTCCGTCGCCGGGGACGAGATCAAGAAGACCGTTCTCGAACTGGGCGGCAGCGACCCGTTCGTCGTGCTGCCCTCCGCCGACCTGGACAAGGCGGCCCAGGTGGCCGTCACCGCGCGCGTCCAGAACAACGGCCAGTCCTGCATCGCGGCCAAGCGGTTCATCGTGCACGGAGACGTCTACGACGCCTTCACCGAGCGGTTCACCGCGCGGATGGCCGCGCTGACGGTGGGCGACCCGATGGCGGAGACCACCGACGTGGGGCCGCTCTCCAGCGAGCAGGGCCGCTCCGACCTGGAGGAGCTGGTCGACGACGCGGTCCACCAGGGCGCGACCGCGCTGTGCGGCGGGCGGCGGCCGCCCGAGCACCGGGCCGGCTGGTTCTACGAGCCGACGGTCCTCGCCGACATCACCCCCGGCATGCGCATCCACCACGAGGAGGCGTTCGGCCCGGTCGCCACGCTCTACCGCGTCGCCGACGTCGACGAGGCGGTGCGGGTCGCCAACGACACCCCGTTCGGCCTCAGTTCCAACGCCTGGACCCGCGACCCGGACGAACAGGTGCGGCTGGCACGGGACCTGGAGGCCGGCGGCGTCTTCTTCAACGGCATGACCGCGTCCCACCCCGGGCTGCCCTTCGGCGGGGCCAAACGCTCCGGCTACGGGCGGGAGTTGTCGGGGCACGGCATCCGCGAGTTC
Organism: Streptomyces lydicus; assembly: GCF_001729485.1. GTDB lineage: Bacteria > Actinomycetota > Actinomycetes > Streptomycetales > Streptomycetaceae > Streptomyces > Streptomyces lydicus_D. Next base: position 5,362,019 of record NZ_CP017157.1, on the reverse strand, counting down.
TGCAACATGACGACCCTCTGGTACGGCCCGGAGGGCTGAAACCGAACGGTTTTCGCCGGGCGCGCGAGGGTGTACGGTCCCGGGCAGGCCGGGCCGCCCAACGGCCAGGTTGGTCGGTCCGGCCCTATCGGGCCGGCCGTCGCACGGCCGGCCCGGTATTACTGGGTCGGCTCCTACGCGTGGGCCCGCGCGGGCGCCGCCACCGGGCCGGTCTGCCGCACCCGGTGCCGCAGCGTGGCCTTGCGGGTCGCCACGTCGACGGTGTACGCGTCGATGGTCAGCCGCGCGCCGGAGACCTTCAGCACCATGAACCCGTGCTCGGAGAAGTTCTGCCAGGCCGACGGGTGGGTGAAGTGCGCCTTGCCGTCCTCCGTCTTGGCGGACGCCCCGCACACCACCTGCCGGGTGCCGCCGGTGCGCGCCGTCGGCTCCAGGATCTGCAGCGTGTGGTCGTGCCCGGACAGGATCAGGTCGGCCCGGCCGCACACCACCTTCTCGTACATGTCCTTCAGGTGGACCCCGCTGGTGTAGTTCCCGATCTCGAACCCGTCGTAGGAACCGGCGCTGCCGTGCTTGCCGTTGTTGAGGTACGGGTGGTGGCTCAGCACCACCTTCCAGCGGGCCCGCGAGGCGCGCAGCGCACCGTCCAGCCAGCTCCGCTGCTCGCGCATGTACGGCCCGTCCCAGCGGTAGTACGGGTCGAGCTGGGCGACGTACGACGACCACGGGATCGTGTCGATGGCGAAGAACTCCACCAGCGGCTCGGCGGCCGGCAGCGGCACGCTGTAGTAACGGCCCGGCATGTGCCAGCGCTTGGAGGTCCTGGCGTACGAGACCTCGCGGTCGCCGCGGGACGGGTCGCCGCCGCTGCCGGGTATCAGCCCCGAGCAGTCGTGGTTGCCCAGCACCATCAGCCAGGGCACGTCGATGCCGTTGTTGGGCTTCTCGAACTTGTCCTGGAACTCCGAGTCGTGGTCGGACTCCGGCCCGTTCTCGTAGATGTTGTCCCCCAGGCCCACCGCGAGCCCGACGCCCTCGGCGCGGCACACGTCCCGGGCGGCGGCGGCCACCGCGTACTGCGCCTCGTCGCCGGTGCCCGCGTCCCCGGTGACCAGGATCGCGAACTCGCCCTTGCCATTGGGGTGTTCGGGGAACGGGAAGGCCCCGGGCACCCCCGGCCCGGTCGCGGCCGCGGCGGGCGACTGGGCCTGGGAGGGCAGTACCGCCAGCGCCGCGCCGGCCATCGCACCGCCCAGCAGCGTCCGCCGGTTCACCCACTGCACGGCCCTGCCCGTCGTGGGCACCGGCGTGGTCCCGGCCGCCGCCGAGCCGGCCCGCAGCCACTCCTGCTCGGTCATGTCCGCCTGCGGCGGGATCAGTTCGTCCTCACACATGCCTGGTTTTTCTCACGGCCGGCGGGGCCGAAGGTGACGAAAAGATGAAGCGGAGGTGGACGTATGGCGATCAGCGGCCGCGGGGTTACGCGTCGGTAACAACGTGTCCCCGGGCGGCCCCGGGGCGTGAGAAAAGTGGGACACCGGACCCCGCTTGCGGTCCTCGGGGCGGACGCGTGCGCAAGGTTCTGTCGGGCGGAACGCGTGACAACTAGGCTGCGACGATGGAGCGCTTACCCGACGTGCCCGAGAGTCCCGCCCGGCCCGCAGAGCCGGCCCGGGTGAATGACTACGACAGCTTCGCCGAGGCGTACTCGGCGGGAACCGAGAACAACCTCGTGAACGCGTACTACGCGCGGCCCGCGATGGTGGCCCTCGCCGGAGACGTCTCCGGCCGCCGGATCCTGGACGCCGGCTGCGGCTCGGGCCCGCTGTCCGCCGCACTGCGCGACCGCGGCGCCGTCGTCACCGGCATCGACGCCAGTGCCGGGATGCTGGCCCTGGCCCGGCGGCGGCTGGGTGACGACGCGGCCCTGCACGTGGGCGACCTGAGCGACCCGCTGCCGTTCGCTGACGGTGTGTTCGACGACGTGGTCGCGTCGCTGGTGCTGCACTACCTGGAGGACTGGGGGCCGACGCTGGCCGAGCTGCGGCGCGTGCTCAGGCCCGGTGGCCGGCTGATCGCCTCGGTGGACCACCCCTTCGTGGCCTACACGGTCCAGGACCCTCGGCCCGACTACTTCGCGACCACCAGCTACACCTTCGACTGGACGATCAACGGGCGGTCCGTCCCGATGAGGTTCTGGCGCAAGCCGCTGCACGCGATGACCGACGCCTTCACCACCGCCGGCTTCCGTCTCTCCGCCCTCAGCGAGCCGCAACCCGACCCGGCCGCCCGGGAACTGTTCCCCGACGCCTTCGACGACCTCGCGACCAAGACCTGCTTCCTGTTCTTCGTGGTCGAGGTGCCGCCGTCGGCGACGGGCCGCTGATCCGAGCGGGTCCAGCCGGGCCCTATGCGTTCGCCAGCCGGCGCAGGGTGCGGCCCAGGCGGCGGACGTACAGTCGCTGGAAGACGGGGACCAGCGGGCCGGCGAGGCGGGTGAGCGGTACGGCCGGGCGGCTGAAGGCGGTCACGGTGAACCACACCGAACCGTCCGCGCGCAGCTCGGCCAGGAACGCCTCCTCCCCGCACTCGGGGTGCCCGGCGCGGGTGCCGTACGCGAAGCCGACGCGGTCCTCCCCGTCGACCGCCCACACCACCCGGCAGGGCGCCCGCAGCCGCAACGGGCCGACGCCCAGCCCCACCTCGACGGCGACGCCGGGCTCGGCCCGCGGGGCGTCGGCCCGGATGACGGTGCCGGCCGCCCGGTGCATCCGGAAGGTGGTGATCGCCTCACCCGCCGCGCGCAGCACCTGACGGCCGTGGCCGAGCGGCATCTCCTCGGCGAGGTGGTGATAGCCGCCGGGCAGCGGCCCGCGCCGGGTCCCGCCCTCCTCGGGGTAGGTCAGATCGCTCACGCAGTGCTCCTGAAGACCGGCCGCGGGGGCCGACGGTTGACGGAGGGCGACAGTACGCCGCCGCCGGCCGCCGTGCCTACGCGGGGTCCGGCGCGCCGTGCCGCCCGGCGCCCGCGGCGAAACGAGCCGCGCCCTGCCTCGCCTCGGCCAGCACCGCCCGGCCGTGCCGGAGTTCACCGGCCAGCGCGGTCGCCTCGTCCAGGCCCTCCTGCTCCCGCAGGGAGGCCCGGTCGCTGCGCAGACACGCCTGCGGGAAGCGGGCGATCTCCGCGGCCAGCAGCTCCGCCTCGGCGCGTGCCGTCCCGGCCGGCACCACGCGGTTGGCCAGCCCGATGTCCAGTGCCTCCGCCGCCGGCACCGGACGCCCCGTCAGCACCAGGTCACTCGCCCGGCTCGCGCCGATCAGCCGCGGCAGCCGCACCGTACCGCCGTCGATCAGCGGCACGCCCCACCGCCGGCAGAACACCCCGAAGACCGCGTCCTCCTCGGCGATCCGCAGGTCGCACCAGAGGGCCAGTTCCAGGCCGCCCGCCACGGCGTGGCCCGCCACCGCGGCGATCACCGGCTTGGACAGCCGCAGCCGGGTGGGCCCCATCGGGCCGTCGCCGTCCTCCGCGACACGGTTGCCGCGTGCGGTGCCGATCGCCTTGAGATCGGCACCCGCGCAGAATGTCCCGCCCTCGCCCCACAGCACCGCGACCCGCGCCGTGTCGTCCGCCTCGAACTCCCGGAAGGCGTCGGCGAGGCGGCGCGCGGTCGGGCCGTCCACCGCGTTGCGGGCCTCCGGCCGGGACAGCACCACCGTCGTCACCGGCCCGGCCCGCTCGATCCGTACGGACATCAGGCCGCGCCCCCGGCCGGCTCCGCGTCCGCCGGGCGGGGCCGGGCGCGCTCCAGGACCGCCGTCAGATCGACACCGGGTGGCAGGGTGCCGAAGGCGTTGCCCCACTCCCCGTCGAGCCGGGAGGCGCAGAACGCATCGGCGACGGCCGGGTGGCTGTGCCGTACCAGCAGCGACGCCTGGAGCACCAGCGCCATGCGCTCGGCCAGCGACCGTGCCATCAGCTGTGCCCGCTCGGGGTTGGCCAGGGAGCCGAGCGCCTTGCGCAGCCCGGCCACCGCCGCGTCCAGCCGCCGGTCGGCGCCGGCCGCGCTCTCCACCTCGGCGAAGTACGCGTCCAGGGCGGCCGGTTCACGCTCCAGCGCCCGCAGCACGTCGAGCGCCGCGACATTGCCCGAGCCCTCCCAGATGGACAGCAGCGGCGCCTCCCGGTACAGCCGCGGCATGCCCGAGTCCTCGACGTAGCCGTTGCCGCCCAGGCACTCCAGGGCCTCCGCCGCATGGCTGCTGCCCCGCTTGCACACCCAGTACTTGCCGGCCGCCAGCGCCAGCCGGCGCAGCGCCGCCTCCTGGGCGTCCCCGGCCTGCGACCGGTCCACCGCGGTCGCCAGCCGCAGGCCCAGCAGGGTCGCCGCCTCCGACTCGATCGCCAGGTCCGCGAGCACCGAGCGCATCAGCGGCTGCCGGTCCAGCTCCCGGCCGAACGCCCGGCGGTGCGCGGTGTGGTGCAGCGCCTGCCGCAGCCCCGCCCGCATGCCGGCGGCCGACCCCAGCACACAGTCCAGCCGGGTCATGTTCACCATCTCCACGATGGTCCGTACGCCGCGGCCGGGCTCGCCGACCGGCCAGGCCACCGCCTGCTCGTACTCGATCTCGGAGGAGGCGTTGGAGCGGTTGCCCAGCTTGTCCTTGAGCCGCATCAGCCGCATCCCGTTGCGGGTGCCGTCCGGCAGCACCCGCGGCAGCAGGAAGCAGCTCAGCCCCTCGTCGGTCTGCGCCAGCGCCAGGAACACATCGCTCATCGGTGCGGAGGTGAACCACTTGTGGCCGGTGAGGCGGTACGTGCCGTCACCGGCCGGTACCGCGCGCGTCGTGTTGGCCCGTACGTCGGAGCCGCCCTGCTTCTCCGTCATCGACATGCCCGCGATCAGGCCCGCCTTGGTGAGCGGGGCGCGCAGCCCGAAGTCGTACGTCCGGGCGGTCAGCAGCGGCTCGTACCGCGCGGCGAGCTCGGGTGCGGCGCGCAGCGCGGGGACGGCGGCGTACGTCATCGACACCGGGCAGCCGTGCCCCGGCTCGGCCTGCGACCAGACGTAGAACTTGGCGGCGCGCACCAGGTGTGCGCCGGCCCGGCTGTCGGCCCACGGCGCGGCGTGCAGCCCGTGCTCCACCGCGACGGTCATCAGCTGGTGCCACGCGGGGTGGAACTCGACCTCGTCGATGCGGTGCCCGGTCCGGTCGTGGGTGTGCAGCCGGGGCGGCTGCTCCTCCGCCCAGCGGGCCTGGTCCTGCACCGCCGCCGAACCGGCCAGCGCGCCGAGTTCGGTCACCTCCCGCACGCCCCACTCGGCGCCGTCCCGGCGCAGCGCCTCCAGCAGGGCCGGCTCGTCCGCCGTGCTGAACCCGGTCAGCGGCGGGGCCTGATTCACGACTTCATGGGTGACGGTCATACCTTGACGTTACAGAAAGCAGACAGTTGCCGGAAGACTGTAATGACGGATGCGGGCCGGCTGGCTAGAATTTCCAGCACATATGAACGACGCCGGCACCGACGACCCCACCAGCACCGCGGCCCTCGCGCCGCGCCCGCTCACCGCGCGCTCCATCGTGCTGAGCACCCTGCTCGGCCACCACCCGCCGAGGCTGCCGGCCCGCGCCCTGGTGCGGGTCGGCGAGCTCTTCGGCATCGCCGAGGGCACCGTGCGGGTCGCGCTCTCCCGCATGGTGGCGGCCGGCGACCTGCGCCAGGGCGACGGCTCGTACGCGCTCACCGACCGCCTGCTGGCGCGGCAGGCCCGGCAGGACGAGAGCCGCTCGCCACGGACCCGGGCCTGGCACGGGGGCTGGGAGATCGCCGTCGTCACCACCCCGGAAGGCCGGCCGGCCGCCGAGCGCACCGCGCTGCGGCAGGCCATGGCGGCGCTGCGGCTGGCCGAACTCCGCGAGGGCAGCTGGCTGCGTCCGGCCAACCTCGACCGGCCCCGCCCGCCCGTCGTCACCGACCAGTGCACCTGGCTCACCGGCACCCCGGACGGCGACCCGGCCGCGCTCGCGGCCCGGCTCTGGGACCTGGACGGCTGGGCGGCACGGGCCGGTGCCCTGCGCGCCGCCCTGGACCGCGCCGCCCCGCCCGCCGACCGCTTCACCATCGCGGCCGCCGCCCAGCGCCACCTCCTCACCGACCCGCTGCTGCCGGCGGAACTGCTGCCCCCGCAGTGGCCGGGCGACCCGCTCCGCGCCGCCTACGCCGAATTCGCCGCCGAACTGGGCGCGTTGCTGCGCCAGTACCTGGCCGGCTAGGAACTGCCGCCCGGCCCCCGCCTGCGGCGCAGCTCGTACCCCGCCAGCACCACCGCGACCGTCAGCAGGCTCAGCCAGAACTGGGCGCGGCTGTCCGGCAGGAAGGCCATCGCGCCGATCACCAGTGCCATGAGCGCGAGGGTCAGCCGGCTCAGCCAGGGGAAGAGCCACATCTTCAGCGTCAGCCGGCCGGGTTCCTCGCGCTCCAGTTTCCGCCGCATCCGCAGCTGCGCGACCGCGATCGCCAGATAGACGAACAGGGCGACGGCACCGTAGGAGTTGATCAGGAACGTGAAGACGACATCGGGCGAGATCCACGCGGCGATCACCGACAGGTAGCCGACCGAGGTCCCGGCGAGCAGCGCCCTGCGCGGCACCCCGCTCGCGCTGACCCTGGTGAAGGCGCGCGGCGCGTCCCCGTTGCGGGTGAGCGCGAACAGCATCCGGGAGGACGTGTAGAGCGCGGAGTTGAGGCAGGACAGCACGGCGATCAGCACCAGGGCGTTCATGACCGTGCCGGCCGCGGGCACCGCGAGCCGGTCCAGCACCGCCGCGTACGGACTCACCGCGATCGCCTTCGAGGTCCAGGGGACCACCGCGACCACCACGAGGACCGACAGCACGTAGAAGGCCACCACCCGCAGCACGATCGAACGGATCGCGTCGGCCACCGCCCGCTCCGGCTCCGCCGACTCGGCGGCCGCGATGGTCACGATCTCCGCGCCGGTGAAGAACCCGATGCAGGGCACGACGGCGGCCAGCACCGCGCCGAACCCCTCGGGCGCGAAGCCGCCGTGCGCCGTCAGCGTGGCGAGCCCGCCGGGGGCGTCCGGCCACAGCCCCAGCAGGTACAGCGAACCCAGGAAGAGGAACACCACGATCGCCAGCACCTTGACCGACGAGAACCAGTACTCGAACTCGCCGTACGAGCGGGCCGAGATCATGTTGGTGGCGGTGAGCACCGCCATGAGGACCAGGCTGATCGCCCACAACGGCGCCCCGGGGAGCCAGAGTTGCACGATCCGGCCACCCGCCACCGCCTCCACGGCGACCACGATCACGAAGAAGTACCAGTACAGCCAGCCGACCGTGAACCCCGCGCGCAGCCCCAGCGTCTCGCGGACATGGGCGTAGAAGGAGCCCAGGGCGGGCCGGGCGACGGTCATCTCGGCCAGCATCCGCATGATCAGTACGGTCAGCGCGCCGGCCACCAGGAAGGAGAGCACGGCGGCCGGCCCGGCGGACCGGATGACCACCCCGCTCCCCACGAACAGCCCGGCGCCGATGACCCCGCCCAGCGCGATCAGCTGCATGTGGCGGCGCTTGAGTCCCTGCTGCAGACCGCCCCGGGCGGCCGCGCCGTCCGGTGCCGTGCGGTCGTCGTCGCGTACCGTTCCCGTGCTCATGGGGGCCGACGCTAACCGGCGAACCCTGCGGCGCTGTTGCCGCAGTGTTTCAGCGTCCCCGGGCCGTGCGGGCGCCGCCGCGGGACTCACAGCGGCAGTACGCACACCGCCATCGGCGCGGCGAACGGCGCCCCGGCGCTCTTCAGGGCCCCGCTCCGCGCGTCCACCGCGAACACCGTCACCGACCCCGACTTCTGGTTGGCCGCGAACAGCCACCGCTCGTCGGGGGAGAACGCGATGTGCCGCGGGAAGTCCCCGCCCACCGGCACGGTGTCCAGCAGCCGCAGCCGTGCCCCGCCCGCCTCCACGGCGTACCGGGTGAGGCTGTTGTGGCCGCGGTTGGCGAGGAACGCGAAGCGGCCGTTGCGGGTGACCAGGATCTGCGCCGGATAGCTCGTCCCCGGCCCGGTCCCGGTCGGCTGCGGGGCGCCCGGCGTCAGCCGCCCGCTCCGGAGGTCGTAGCCGCAGACCACGACCGTGTTGTCGACCTCGTTGGCCAGATACGCGAACGAGCCCGAGGGGTGGAAGGTCAGATGCCGGGGGCCGGCACCGGGCCGCAGCGTGGCGTACGAGGACGCGCCGAGCCGCCCGGCCCCGGTGTCGAGCCGGTAGGTGTAGACGGTGTCGTTGCCGAGGTCGACGGCGAGCACGTGCCGGCCGTCCGGGGCGGTGACGATCTGGTGCGCGTGCGGACCGTCCTGGCCGGGGCCGGGCGGCGGGTCGGTGTGGGTGACCAGGTCCGTCCGCTCGCCGAGGGCGCCGGTGGCCCGGTCGACGGGATGGACGGCGACGCTGCCGGAGAGGTAGTTGGCGCTGAGCAGCCAGCGGCCGGTCGGGTGCACCGACAGATGGCAGGGGCCGGCACCGCCGGTGGAGCGGGTGCCGAGGACGGTGGGCGGCCCGCCGGGCGCGCGGGCGAGGGCGGTCACCGCGCCCTGCTGCTGCTCGTCGACCGCGTAGAGCGTGCGGCCGGACGGTGCGAGCGCCAGATAGGAGGGGTCGGCGACTCCGGTGACGACACCGGTGGCGGTGAGCTGCCCGGTTCGCGTGTCGTACTCGGCCAGTCCGATGCCGGTACCGCCGCCCTCCTTCGAGGTGTACGTGCCCAGGAAGAGCGGCCGGGTGCCGCGCGGCCGGCGGACCGCGCGGTGCGCGGCCCGCACGGGCGCCGCGTCCGCCGCCGTCAGCAGCCCCACGCCGGCGGTCGCGGCGGCCGACGCCGCCACCCTGCGGAGGAAGCGCCGGCGGTCGGGCCCCGGGCCGGTCCGGATTCCGTTGCGTCCTGCAGTCATGGCAGCCAGGGTGGCCCGCCGGGGCCGGCCCGGCAAGAGCGGCACCACGAGGGGTGGTCCGGGCAACGGCGCAGGTACCGGCCCGGAGGCCCGACCCTGAGGAACCCCTACATCCCCGAGATGATCACCACCCCCGCGCGTAGCACTCCAGTCGTACGGCACAACACATACACGGACGGATTCGCCGCACCCCCGGCCGCTCGTAGGTTCGAAGATCACGGCACGAAGATGATCGAGAGGCCACGGATCTATGTACGGCAAGGCATTCGCCCCGGAATACCAGGGCGAGTTGGGCTCGGCGCTGGGCGTGAACTCCTCCTACGAGGAGGTACTGACGACGGCGCGCCGCGCGCACGCCGAGGCGGGCACCCCACTGGAACGGGCGCGGGCCGGGCTCGCGGTCGCCGAGGCCCACCGCCGGCTCGGCCGGGTCGCGGAGGCCGGTGCCGCATGGCGGGACAGCTACCGCAGCGCCCGCACCGCCGGGGACGCCGGCGCCATGGCCTGGGCGCTGTGGAGCGGCGGCACCCTGGCCCGCCAGTGCGGCTCGCTGCCGCTGGCCCGCCGGCTGCTCGCCCACGCCGTCGCGCTGGCCGACGCCGGCGGCGACCGCCTCGCCCACGGCTACTCCCTCGCCGGCCTCGCCGAGACCGGCCGCATCCAGGGCGACTACGCCGCGGTCGCCGCACTCCACGAGCAGCTGCTCGCCCAGGCCCGGGAGCACGGTGAGGCCCGGCACACGGTGTGGGCGATGTCCGGCATCGCCCAGATGCACCGCAACACCGGCGACTACGACAAGGCCCTGGAGCTGTTCGAGGAGTCCGCCCGGATAGCCGAGGCGGGCGAGGACGCCCGCGGGCGCGCCTGGTCCCTGCGCGGGGTGGCCGATGTGCGCTCGGTACGCGGCGAGACGGAGCGGGCGCTGGACCTGCTGTCCGAGGCGGAGGCCATCTGCCGCCGCATGGACCTGGCGTCGGCGCTCGCCTACAACCACAAGATGCGCGCCAACGTCCTGTACCGGGCCGGCCGTTACGCGTCCGCGCGCGACACCTACGCGCGCTCGCTCGCGGAGTTCCGCGACATGCAGGAGCCGCGGGGCGAGGCGCTCTCCCGGCTCGGGCTGGCCAAGTCACGCGCCCGCCTCGGCCGGGACCTGGACGAGACACTCACCGAACTGGCGGCGCTGGAGCAGGACTTCGCCCGCATCGGGCTGCGCCACGCCCGGGAGATGGTCATCGCGTTCCGCGCAGAGCTGACCGCGCGACCGGCGGCAGGAACTCCCGCTCCTCGGTCCGGTGCCACCACGCCCCGGTCTCCCGCAGTTCCCGCCAGGTCGTGAAGCGGTAGCGGAAGACCCGGGCCCGGATGCGGGCCGGCGGCACCTCGGGGAACGGATTCGTGCGCAGCAGCCGCAGGGTGTCCCGGTCGTTCTCCAGCAGCCGCGTCACGAACGGTACGAACCACGACCGCGCGTACGCCGGGGACAGCGCCGCGAACCACATCAGCCAGTCCAGCCGCAGGTGGTAGGGCGCGTACTGGAGGGGCAGGCGCCGCACATCGCCCGGCTTGCCGCGGAATTCGTAGGGGAGCCAGGTCGTCCCCGGTCCGGTCACCGCGTCCGCGGTGCCCTCCACGACGATCTCCCGGCGCACCCGCGTGATCGTGCCGAACGCCCCGTAGGAGTTGACCAGGTGCAGTGACTCGTAGGACGTGTTCATCATCTGCTGCCGGGCCAGGAGATTGCGTGCCGGCCGGTAGCTGAGCAGCGCGACCCCGGCCGTGGCCACCAGGACGAGCACCTCGAACCACACCGGGGGCGCCGGGAGCGGTGCGGACGGCCCGGCCCACAGCGGGGCGGCGGCGGACGCGGCGAGCGTGATGGTCAGCCAGTTCAGCCAGGCGAAGTTCCCGGAGAGCACCAGCCACAGCTGGGTGACGATCATCGCGGTCGCCGCCCACCCGGCGACCGGTTGCGAGGTGAACAGCACCACCGGGACGCCGAGTTGGGTGAGGTGGTTGGCGGCCACCTCGGCCTTGTGCAGCGGCCGCGGCAGGTGGTGGAAGAACCAGCTCAGCGGGCCGGGCATCGGCTGGGTCTCGTGGTGGTAGTAGAGGCAGGTCAGGTCCCGCCAGCAGCGGTCGCCCCGCATCTTGATCAGTCCGGCGCCGAATTCCACCCGGAACAGCACCCAGCGCAGCAGCCACATGACCAGCACCGGGGGAGCGGTGTCGGCGTTGCCGAGGAACACCGCGAGCGAGCCGGTCTCCAGCAGGAGCGATTCCCAGCCGAAGCTGTACCAGGTCTGCCCGACGTTCACGATGGACAGGTACAGCACCCACAGCACGGCCCACATCACCATCGACGCCCACAGCGGTACGGCGTCCGCCGCCCCCGCCGCGACGGCCGCCGCCAGCAGCACCCCGGTCCACGACCAGAGGGCGAAGAAGCGGTCCGAGTAGCGCCAGTGGAAGACCGAGGGTGACGTGCGGAAGGGCACCCGCGCCACGAACTCGGGCACCGGCAGTATGCCGCGCGCCCCGATGAGCGCCCGGAACTGCCGGACCGCCGCCAGGAACGCGATCACGTAGAGGACGGCCAGCATCCGCTGGAAGACGAGCCGCCCGAGCCAGTAACCGGAATCCGAGAACCATGCCACCCGCCCATGGGTAGCACTGCCTTCGCGCAAGCGGGAAAACTCGCTCCGCACGGTCACCCGCCGGCGTACGGATCGCGGCAAATGCAGCAACCGGAGAGCCATTCGGGTGAGTGATGTGCCTCACATTCCGGGGCCGAATTCCCCGTCACTTCCGGGGAGGCGATCCCCGCCCCGCGACGAGTCGCCCATCGCGCCGGAAAACGTCGCGCGCGGCGTGAGCGGCGTCGTTAACCTGAAGGGCGACGGACGACCTTTCTGGGAGACGCCAACACCATTGGCCCGTCGCGGGAACGCCACAAACCTTGGCCGACCTCCCGGTTTGTGAAACGAGGCGCCACCGCGTCGGACCAATACCTCGAAGAAGGAGTGCGTGGTGGCTTTGCACAATGCTCAACACAAGCAGCCCCGTCTGAAGCAGGGCGAGCGACCCGGTCGAATCAAGGAAGTCCGCAACCTCGAAGTCTGGGACCGCTGCGCGCCCGTGCGCCTCGCCGGCTGCGACGACGATCCCGCCGAGCCGTACATCATCCGCGGCATCGACTGACCGGCCGCGGCTCAGGGCACCGGCCCTGACTCCGAAGGGTCACCCCAGGGGTCAGGGCCGACGCCCGAGCAGACCCGGCAGCCGCGACCGGGTCGTCCCACCGGTCGTCGCGGACGCCGTGCACCCGGCTCCCGAAGAGCGCGAGGGCCTTGCCGTGCAGCCGCAGGATCTCGTCGTGGCTCATGGCCCCAGGAGCGGGCCCGGCCCGCCGCCCCGGCGTTGACCCGGACGGCTCAGCCGGGAGGCGGGAGTTCTCCCGCCCCTCCGGCCCGTCGGCCGCACCCCTTCGCGCGGGCTCAGTCGGCGTGCAGCCGGCTCCGCGGAACGATCTCCTGAGCCTGGCTCGGGCTGGACCACAGCAGCTTCAGGTACGCCTCACCGGTCCGCTCCGTGTAGTCGATCCGGATGCGGTGCCGGTGCCCGGCCTTGAGGACGACCGTGCCCTTGTCCACCTTCGGGCCGTGCGGGGTGGTGCTGTCGATCACGAGCCGGTCGTCGATCCACAGCCGTACGGTGTCGTCGGAGACGGTGGTGAAGGTGTACGGCTCGTCGAAGCGCGGCTGGACGGAGCCGGTCCAGCGGGTGCTGAAGTGATCGGCCGGGATGCCTGCGTCCGGTGAGCCGTCGAAGCGGTAGGACTTGTTCACCGTCGGATCGACGGTGACCGCCGCCGGCGGACCGCTGAAGGAGTCGTTCGCCCAGCTCCGCGCGGTCAGCCCGGTGCCGTCGCCGGCCGGTGCCGCGGCCGGCGGCTCGATCGTCAGGCGCAAGACGCTCGCGAGCGGACCGGTGGCCGCGCCGGACGGGGTGAGGTCGAAGCCGTCGCCGGACCGGGCCACCCGTACCCGCTGGGAGCTGCCCGCCACCCGGGCCGAGGTGATGTCGAAGGGCGCCCTGGCGGTGAGGTGGAGGGGCGTGCCGGCGGCCGGCCAGGAGGTGACGGCGGCGTACAGCACGTCGCCGCGCCGGGAGACCGTGCCCCACGGGGGAGCGGCGACCAGCCCGGTGTACCCGGCCCCGTACACCGCGTCCCCCTGGCCGTGCGCGGCCAGCCAGCGGCCGGTCTCGCGCAGCCGGTCGACGGACGGCTGCGGGATGCGGCCGTACTTGTCCGGGCCTACGTTGAGCAGGTAGTTGCCGCCGCGGCTCGCCACGTCCAACAGGTTGCGCACCACGGTGGCCGGCGACTTCCAGTGGGTGTCGTAGCGGGCGAAGCCCCAGTGGTCGTTGAGCGTCATGCAGCTCTCCCACAGCTGTCCGTCGACCGGTTCCGCGGGGATCTCCTGTTCCGGGGTGCCGAAGTCGCCGTCGACGACCTCGCGCTTGCCGACGCGGTTGTTGACGATCAGTCGGGGGTTCAGGCCGTGCAGATATGCCTGGAGGTCGGCGCCGTCCCGGCGGGACCAGCGGTTGGCCGGGCGCTCCGCGTCCCATTCGCCGTCGAACCACAGCAGCGCCGGGTCGTAGTTGTCGATCAGCTCCTTGAGCTGGCCGTACATCCGCTGCTTGTAGCGCGGGAAGGTCGCCGGGTCGGCGAAGTCCGGGTCGTGCCAGTCCCAGATCGAGTAGTAGAAGCCGAGCTTGATCCCGGCCGCGTCGGCGGCCTTCTTCAGCTCGGCGAGGATGTCGCGGTGCGGGTCGAAGGCGGAGTGGTCGCGCAGGTTCCAGGTGTTCTGCTTCGTCGGCCACATCGCATAGCCGTCATGGTGCTTGGCCGTGATGACGAGGTAGCGCTGGCCGGCGTCCTTGGCGGCCCGGACGATCGCCTCGGCATCGAAGGCGGACGGGTCGAAGGTCGCCGCCTGCTTCTCGTACTCCGCCGCGGGTATCCCGCATTCGCGCTCGATCCACTCCGCGTTGCGGCAGACGGTGCCGTCCGGCCGGGTGTACTCGCCCTCCAGATTCGAGTACGCGCCGAAGTGGATGAACATCCCGAAGCGGTCCTGCCGCCACCACGAGGTGCGCGCGGCGGTGAACGGGTCGTCGGTCGCGTGGTTGGTGCCGGGGCCCGCGGCGGTGCGCGCGGGGGGCCGCGTGGCGGGTGCCGGGGGATGCGCGGCGGCCACCGGGCCGCCGGCGGCCAGCAGCAGGGCGACCGGTGCGGCCAGAACCACCGGTGCGCGGAAGGGTTTCGGGCGGCTGTGCATCGCTCGCTCCTCGGGTCGGACGGTCATCTCGGTCGATCCGGTGCGTGCCTCGTGCGCTCCCGCATGGTGCAGGCCCGCCGCCCGGACCGGAAGACCCTGGGAACGATAAACATCGGAGCAACTCCCTGAAATCAGCCGCGATTTGGCGGAGTGAAGCGCGAACAGGTCCGATACCTCGGATCTCATCGCGGCGACGGTGACGGATGGCTGAATGCGTACGGTGCGTTCCCGGGGCGCGCCGCCCGGCGGTGGGCGCCCTGGCGAACGGCCGGGGCAGCCGGTTCAATGAGCGGCGCCGGTCGCAGTCCTGGGAGGCACCCGTGGAAGCCGTAGTACCGTCCGACGCCGGAGCCCCGGCCATCCGCTGCGCGGGCCAAGAACGCGGCTATCCGGCCTTTCTCGAACGGGCCGCGCGGATCGCCACCGGGCTGCGGGCAGCAGGAGTCGGGCCGGGCGACCGGATCGCCGTGGTCCTGCGCAATGAGCCCGCCCACCTGGAGATCACCGCCGGCGCGGCCCTGCTCGGCGCCTGCGCCGTCCCGGTCAACTGGCACTTCAAGCAGGACGAGTTGCGGCATGTGCTCACCGACAGCGGCAGCAAGGTGGTCTTCGCGCACACCGACCTGATCGAGGCGGTCGGCGCCGTGCTCCCCGAGGGCGTACGGATCGTCGAGGCCGCCGTACCCGCCGGTCTCGCGGCCGCCTGCGGCCTCGCCGCGCCACCGCCCACCGGCGCCCATCCGCTGCTCGACGACTGGCTGGCGGGCTGGGAACCGCTGGCGCAGCCCGCCGCCGAGCGTCCGCCGACCGTCATCTACAGCTCCGGAACCACCGGGCGTCCCAAGGGGGTCCTGCGCGAGCCGGTCCCCGCGGACCGGCTGGCCTCGGCCGTGGAACGGTTCCTGGAGTACTTCGCGGTGGCCCCCGGCGGCCGCACGCTGATCCCCGCGCCGCTCTACCACGCCTCGCCCAGCCAGCACGCGGTCCTCGCGCTCGCGGCGGGGCTGGACATCACGCTGATGCCGCGGTTCGACGCCGAGGAGTTCCTGCGGCTGATCGAGCACCACCGCATCGAGCAGGTGCAGGTGGTGCCCACGATGTTCGTCCGGCTGCTGCGGCTCCCCAAGGAGGTGCGCGAGCGCTACGACCTGTCGTCGCTCACCTCCGTCGTGCACGCCGCGGCGCCCTGCCCGCCGCACATCAAACACGCCATGATCGACTGGCTGGGACCGGTCCTGCGGGAGTACTACGGCGGCAGTGAGACCGGCGCCGTCACGTGGTGCGACAGCGCGGAGTGGCTGGCCCACCCCGGCACCGTCGGGCGGGCCTCCGGCACCGGCGCCGTCGAGGTGCTCGGCCCCGACGGGCGGCCGCTGCCCGCCGGGACCACCGGCGACATCTACCTCAAACCCGCCGACGAATGGCCGCAGTTCACCTACCTCGGCGACCCGGACAAGCGCGCCGCCATGGAGGCGCCGGGCCTGCCCGGGTACGTCACCATCGGCGACATCGGCCACCTCGACGAGGACGGTTTCCTCTACCTCAGCGACCGCCGCCACGACATGGTCATCTCCGGTGGCGTCAACATCTATCCCGCGGAGATCGAGGGTGCGCTGCTCGCCCTCGACGGGGTGCGGGACGCCGCGGTGTTCGGGATCCCCGACGAGGAGTTCGGCGAGGTGCTCGCCGCCCACCTGGAGACCGAGGCCGGTGTGCACCTCGGCGCGGCGGCGGTACGGGCCCATGTCGCCGAGCGGCTCGCCGGCTACAAGGTCCCCCGGGCCGTGGTGTTCGAGCAGCGGCTCCCGCGCGACGAGTCGGGAAAGCTGTTCAAGCGGCGGCTGCGGGACCCGTACTGGGCGGGACGCGACGGCACGATCTGAGCCGCGCGGTGCCCGCCCACCGCCGGTCAGGACTCAGCAGGGGGCATCCAGCACCGGGATCAACACCTCCTCCTCGTACGTCAGATGCTCCTCCACCGCGGTGGTGAGGCGGTCGACCTCGGCGCTCAGTGCCGCGGGGTCGGTGTCCTCCGCCGCGAGGACCTGCCGGAGTTCGGCGAGGAGCGCCGCGAGCGTCGCGTGTTCCTCGCGCATCCGCTCCAGCGCCGGGGCGAGGGCGGGGTGGTGCCGCCCCAGCATCGGGAACATGCCGCGTTCCTCGCCGGTGTGGTGGTTGTGCAGGCCCTGGCACAGGGTCAGGCAGTTCACCCGGAGCTGTGCACCGAGCCCGGCGCCCGAGGCGGCTGTCTCCGCGCGGATCAGGGCGAGTTCGCGGCGGAAACCGTCGTGCACCGCCTTGAGCGCCGCGCCCGGGGAGGCGGCGGAGATCCGGGGCGGCCCGCCGGGGATCTCCTCCAGGGCGACGACGGGCAGCACCCGGCCGGACCTGGACTGGTAGGCGGACCAGCCGGGGTCGGCCTCGGCCGCCCGGGCGAAGGCCCGGTCGCGTTCGGCGCCCTCCAGGACGACGGCCCGGGCCTCGTAGGTGAAGACCCCGGCCTCGACGGTGACCTGGGGGTGGGCGACCAGGTTGTGGTACCAGGCCGGGTGCTTCGGGGCGCCCCCGGCGGAGGCGATGACCAGGACCCGTCCGCCGCCGTCGGCCAGGTAGCCGAGCGGGGTGGTGTGCCGTACGCCGGACCGGGCGCCGGTGGTGGTGAGCAGAAGCAGCCGGCCGCCTTCGAACGGGCCGCCCACGCGCCCGCCGTTGGCCCGGAATTCCTCGATGACCTGCTGGTTGAAGTCCATTGACATGGGGTGTTGTTACTCCGGAGAGGGAAGTGTCGATGCGCCCGCGAACGGTGCGCGGGCAGGACGAATCGGCCCGGCGGACGTCCTGGCGGAGCGTTCGCCGGGCAGGGCGCAGCGACCACGGACCGAGGCACGGTCGACGTGGTGTGCACTGCCTGGGATATGTGCGGAAGAAGAGCACGGGGACGGAAGGGCCCGTGCCTGCGACGGCGCGGAAGGCGCACGTCGTGGAAGCGCGCGGAGCGAAGAGCGCGCGGTGGTGAAGAGCGGAGGGGCGGGGCCCTGGTGGCCCGCCGCGCGGTCACGTGGTGACCGGGAACCTCACTCGCTCATGGCCCATGGCCGACCCGGTAGTCACCCGATCAAGGTAATGCCACAAAGGTGCGGTTGGCAACGCGCCGTCGGTGGCGGAGCCGTCCCGCCGGTGCCTCAAAGGGCCTTCCGCGAAGGCGAGTTGCCTGTCACGATGTTCCCGCCATCCGTCACATTCAGGAACCGAGTTCATGTATGCGTACGGGCTGTCTGTGGCGGCACATCCTCCCGGAGAGGTGGTTCATGGAACGCCGGAAATTCCTCACCACCGGCGCCGCACTGACGGCCGGTACCGCACTGTCCGCCCGCCCGGCCGCCGCCGCACCCGTCCGCCGGCCGCAGGACCGGATGCCGGCCCGTGCCGAGATCGTCGCCGTGCTGCGCAAGGTCGCCGACCACTGGATCGGCGCGCACCCCGACCCCGGCGACAACCAGTGGGCCCGCGCCACCTTCTTCAGCGGGCTGATGGCGCTGCACCGCCTCACCCGCGAACCCCGCTACCTGGCCTACGCCCGCGACTGGGCCGAGCGGCACGCCTACGGGCTGCACAACGGCGTCACCACCCGGCACGCCGACGACCACTGCGCGGGGCAGACCTACCTCGACCTCTACGCGCTGGACGCCGCACCCGACCCAACCAAGATCGCCGCCATCGAGGACTCCGTGCGGCGGATGGTCGCCACCTCGGCGGAGAAGCACGACGACTGGTGGTGGGACGACGCGCTGCACATGGCGATGCCGCCGTTCGCCCGGCTCGGCGCGCTGCGCGACGACCCCGCCTGCTGGGACGCGATGCACGCGCTCTACACCCACACCAGGAACGCGGAGGGCGGCCCCGGCCTCCACGACCCCGGCAGCGGCCTGTGGTACCGCGACAAGCGGTTCCTGCCGGGCGGCATATCCTCCCCGAACGGCAAACCCGTCCTGTGGTCGCGCGGCAACGGCTGGGTCGCCGCCGCCCACGCCAAGGTGCTCGCCGTACTTCCCGACGACTTCGCCCCGGTCCGCGCCTACCGTGCCACGCTGGTACGGGAGTTGGCGGCGCTGCGCGCGGTCCAGCGTTCCGACGGCTTCTGGAACGTGAACCTCGCCGACCCCGCGCACCTCCCGGGACCGGAGACCAGCGGCACCGCCTTCTTCACCTTCGCGACGGCGTACGCACTGCGCGCCGGCCTCGTCCCGCGCGGCACCTACCGGCCGGTGGCCGCCCGCGCCTGGCACGCGCTGGCCACGACCGCCGTGCGGCCCGACGGCGTCCTCGGCTACGTCCAGAGCGTCGGTGACCGGCCGGAGTCCGGTCAGCCGGTCACCCGGGACTCCACCGCCGACTTCGGGGTCGGTGCCTTCCTGCTGGCCGGCACGGAACTGGTGGCCCTGGGCGAGAACTGACGGCACGTCAACCCGGCCGTGGTGGTCCGGGCGGGCCCGGGGCGTGGCGCCGGCCCGGCACTCCCCGGCCCGCCCCGCTCACCCGCGTACCGCCTCCAGCAGCACCAGCCGCTCCGGGAACAGCGTCGGCGCCTGCACGCCCACCTCCGCCAGCACCCGGCCCGGCAGCGTCACGCCCTCCTCCCACCACGGCAGCGCGGAGGTGAACGGTCCCTCGGGACGGTCCCCGGGCGGCAGCGGCGCCAGGCGGTACGCCGCGTCCGGATCCAGCCCCGGCAGCCGCACCCGGCCCGCCGGGGCCTGCACGCTCGTCGCCATCTGCACCAGCGCGAACACCGCCCGCCCGGCGTCCGGGGCCACCACGCCGTGCACCCACAGCGCCGGGTCGGGGTGTGCGCCGCGGACCACCGTCCCGCCGTGCAGCAGCGGCCGCAGCTCCTTGTACAGCGCCACCCACTCCGCCAGCCGGGCCCGCTCCGCCGGGGTCGCCGCGGTCAGGTCCCATTCGATCCCGAAGTGGCCGAACAGCGCCGTCCCGGCCCGGAAGTCCAGGGTGTGGGTGCGTCCGGTGGTGTGCGACACCGGCGCTCCCACGTGCGCCCCGAGCAGCTCGGGCGGCAGCAGCAGCCCGGTCCAGCGCTGGATCCGCTGCCGCTCCAGCGCGTCGAGGCAGTCGCTCGTCCACACCCGGTCGGTGCGCTCCAGCACGCCCAGGTCCACCCGGCCGCCGCCCGACGAGCAGGACTCGATCTCCAGCCCCGGATGGCGGGCCCGCAGCTCGTCCATCAGCCGGTAGACGGCCGCCGTCTGCGCGTGCGCGGCCGCGTCCACCAGATCACGGTTGTGGTCCCACTTGAGGTAGTCGATGCGGTACTCGCGCAGCAGCGCGTCCAGCCGGCCGAGCACCCACGCGTACGCGTCCGGGCGGGCCAGTGCGAGGACCTGTTGGTGACGGGACGGGGGCGGCATCCGGGACGGGGACGCGGCCAGGATCCAGTCGGGGTGCGCGCGGGCCAGATCCGAGTCCGGGTTGACCATCTCCGGCTCCACCCACAGCCCGAACCGCAGCCCCAGCCCCCGCACGGCGTCGACCAGCGGATGCAGACCGTCGGGCCAGACGTCCGGGTCCACGTACCAGTCGCCGAGTCCGGCCCGGTCGTCCCGCCGCCCCTTGAACCACCCGTCGTCCAGCACGAACCGCTCCGCGCCCACCTCGGCCGCCGCCCGCGCCAGCCGTTCCAGCGTGGCCAGGTCCTGCTCGAAGTAGACCGCCTCCCAGGTGTTGAGGGTGACCGGACGCGGGGCCGTGGGGTGGGTGGCGCGGGCGCGCAGGTGGCGGTGGAAGCGGCCGGCCAGCTCGTCCAGGCCGTGCCGCCCGTAGGAGCCGTAGATCCAGGGGGAGCGGTAGCTCTCGCCGGGCGCCAGCAGGACCTCGCCCGGCAGCAGCAGTTCGCCGCCGGCCAGTACGGCCTGTCCGGCCGGGGTGCGCTCGGCCAGCGAGCGGTGGTTGCCGCTCCAGGCGACGTGCAGTCCCCACACCTCACCGGAGCGGAAGCCGAAGCCCGCCGTCCCGGCGATCTGCAGCAGCGTGGCGTCGCTGCCGGTGCGCCCGCGCCGGTTCTCCCGCAGATGGGTGCCGAGCGTGAACGCGTGCCGCTGCGGGGCGCGTTCACGCAGGTGCCGGCCGGTCAGGTCGAGAATCTCGGTGGCCTGCGACGGTACGGGCAGGGCGGGCGCCAGCTCGGTGAGGTGGTAGCCGTCCGCGCCGGTGTTGGTGACCTCGGCGCGCAGCCGCACCAGCCCGGCCCCGGTCAGCTCGATCTCCAGGGTGAGCGCCAGCCCGCCGTCGTGGTCCGCCGCCGTCACCGTCAGCCGGCGCCGCCCCTCGTCCACGGTCCGGGTGCGCGCCGCGAACGCGGGCGCCGCCGCCGAGCCGGCCCGGTGCCCGGCCATCCCCGGCGTACCGGGCCAGCCGGCCGACTGCTGCGGCAGCACGCTCAACGGGACCGGCTCGTCCAGCGCGTTGGGCACGGTCTGCGCGACGTCGGCGGCCAGCAGCCCGGCGAGCCCGCCCGGCCCGCACTCCCCGAGGTCGGCGCCCCAGTGCACGACGCGCGGCAGACCGTTCCCGGACACATCCAGCACCAGGCCGGTCCCGGCGGCCCGGAAGTGCAGCAGGTCATCCATGACGCGTTCCCTTCGCGACGTTCCGGATACGACGGGCAGCCGGCGATGACTCCGTAATGACTCCGGAGGTAATCGACCCGCCCGCCCACGGCTGGAAATGTGGACCGCGAAGCAACCGCCGAAACGTGGACGGCACCGCGAGCGCCGTCCGCCGAAGAGAGAGGCAGCACTCATGAGCGCCTTCGCCATCGCGCACCTCCGTCCCGCCGCGCCGCACGCGGACATCGCCGCGTACATGGACCGGGTCCAGGCGACCATGGCGCCGTTCGGCGGGTGGTTCCGGGTGCACAACGCCCAGGTGGAGGTCGTGGAGGGCAGCTGGCCCGGCTTCGTCGTCGTGATCGAGTTCCCGGGGATGGCCGAGGCCCGGGCCTGGTACGACTCTCCCGCCTACCGGGAAATCCTTCCGCTGCGCACCCGGCACATCGAGGGGGACACCGTGCTGGTCCCCGGGGTCGCCGCCGACTACGACGCCTCGGCGACGGCCGCCGCCGGAAAGGCCGCCGCCTGAGCGCCGCCCCGTCGGCCCCGGCCCGCGCCGACAGGTGCGACGGCGGGCAGCGCCGGATCTCGTCGTCCCGCACGTCCCGGGCCCGGCACCCCCCGCTAAAGTCACCTGGAACAGCGCAGGTGAAGCCGCTTCCACAGGGTTCCGGGGGCAGCCGCCCCGGGGGGAGGACGAAGACGACATGAGCCGCCGTTCCCATGGATTAATGGCCGTCTGGGCAGAGGCGCAGCGTCAGCAGCAACGCCGCGAGGAAGCCCAGCGCCGCGCGTACGTCCAGCAGCAGCGCGACCAGGAGCGGCAGGCACGGGACGCCGAGCGCGCGATGGCGCGGATGCACCGCGAGCGGCAGGCGGAGTACCGCCGGCAGCGGGAGGCCGACGCCCGCCGCCGCACCGAGGAGCTGGACGCCCGGGTCGCCGCGCTGACCGGCCTGCTCGCCGACGGCTGCCACGCCCCGGCCTTCACCGCCGACGCGCTGCTGCGCCCCGAGCACATCGAGGAGTTCGCGCCCGGCGCGCTGGCCACTCCGGTGCCGATGCCCGACCCGGCCCGCTACCGGACGCCGACCGGCGGCTGGCACATGGGAGCCCGCCGCGACCGCGCCCAGGAGGAGGCCCGGGCCCGCTACGAACAGGACTGGTACGCCGCACAGGCCGCCGAGAGCCGCCGGCAGGCCCAACTCGCCGCCTACCGGCAGCAGTACGACCAGTGGGCGGCGGGCGCCCTCGCCGGCATCCGGCAGCACAACGCCGGCATCCAGGACCTGCTGACCGCCCTGCGCGGCGGCGACGCCGAGGCCGCCGTCGAGTACTTCTCCGCCGCGCTGTACTCCTCCACCGCCTGGCCGGAGGGCTTCCCCCGGCAGGTCGCCGCCGCCTACGACCCGACGGCCCGTCAGCTCGTCCTGGACTGGGAGCTGCCCGGCTACGACATCGTTCCGGAGACCAGGTCCGTCCGGTACCTGTCCACCGCCGACCAGGAGAAGGAGACCGCCCGCCCGGCCGCGCAGCGCCGGGCGCTCTACCGCGACGTTCTCGCCCAGAGCATGCTGCTGGTGTTGCGCGACCTCTTCGCCGCCGACACCTACGGCACGCTGGAATCGGTCGCGCTCAACGGCTTCGTCGACGACGTGGACCCGGCCACCGGCCGTCCCGCGCAGCTCTACCTGGCCACCGTCATGGCGCCCCGCGGCGCCTTCGACGCGCTGCACCTGGCGCAGGTCAGCGCCGTGGAGTGCCTGACCGAGGGGCTGCACGGCCAGCTCTCGGCCCGCCCCGACCAGCGGACCGCGGTGCGCCCCGCGCGGCTGCCGGGCGAGGCCGGCGGCACCTCCGCGGTCGTCACCCACGGCACGGACGGCGCGCCGGACCTGTTCGAGATGGACCCGATCGCCTTCGAGAACCTGATCGCCGAGCTGTTCCGTGCCATGGGCATGCAGGCCGTGACCACCCAGCGCTCCGGTGACGGCGGCGTCGACGTGGACGCCCTGGACCCCGACCCGATCCGCGGCGGAAAGATCGTCGTGCAGGTCAAGCGGTACCGCAACACCGTCCCGCCGACCGCCGTACGCGACCTCTACGGCACAGTCCAGTCCGAGGGCGCCAACAAGGGCGTCCTGGTGACGACCTCCCGGTTCGGCCCCGGCGCGCACACCTTCGCCAACGGCAAGCCGCTGAGCCTGATCGCCGGTCCCGAACTCGTCGACCTGCTCGGCCGGTACGGGCTGCGCGGGCGGCTCGGCCCCGCCTCGCCGGCCGGCACCGCGGCGTCCGCCGACGAGACCCCGGACCACAACGTCCTCGGCATGAACTGGTCCGGCGGGGTGGCCCTCGACGTCTGCGCGCTGGTCTGCAAGGGCACCACCGTGCTCAGCGACGACCACTTCGTCTTCTACAACAATCCGCGCACCCCGGACGGCTCGGTGCGGATGCTGCCCGGCTTCGCCCCCGACCGCGCCGCGATGCAGGTGCGGTTCGAGGCGCTGCCGGCGGACGCCGACCGGCTGGTGCTGGTCGCCGCCATCGATCCCCGGGCCGATCCGGACGCCGACCTCGCCGGCTTCACCGACGCCCGCATCCGGCTGCTCGACGCCGCGGGTGAGGAGCTGGGGCAGCTGGAGGTGTCCGACGGGCGGTCCGGTGAGACCGCGCTGGTGCTCGGCTCGTTCCGGCAACGGGACGGCGGCGACTGGGACTTCGTCATCGGCGGCAAGGGCTACTCCGGCGGCCTGGAGGCGCTGGTGCAGGAGTACGGCATCGACGTCGCCTGAGGAGGCCGCGTCCGGGGCTGCGGAACGCCACCGCCGGAGGTGTGCCGGTTCGCCGTCGAGCGGGCGCCGGACCCGGCGCCGCCAGCTGCCCGCGTCAGCTCTGCCACAGCCGGGTGAGGACCGCGTTCACCTGCTCCGGACGGTCCTGGTGCGGCGTGTGGCAGGCGCCGGCCACCCGGACGTGCCGGGCGCCGATCGCCTCGGCCAGGTACTCCCCGCAGGCCGCCAGGGCCCGGCCGGTGAACTCCCGGTACCCGTGCGGCGCGTCGTCCCAGGCGCCGTTGACGACGAGCTTGGGCATCGTCGCCCTTGCCAGCGGTCCGAGCGGCAACTGCGCGTCCCACACCGGGCGTTCCCGCATCGCCGCGCGCACCGCGCGCAGCATCCGCGGCGTCGGCTCGGGCACCGGAAGTCCGTACGGTTCGGTGGACCGCCGCAGGTACTCCTCGGGGCTCATCTCCGGGCCGGTCCCCTCCGGCGTGCCGAACGCCGCCCGGATCCGCTCCAGCGCCGCCGCCACGACCGGGTGCGCGGCCGCGGTGCGCAGCGGGGACGGCTCGATGAGGGTGAGCGACTGCACCGCCTCCGGGCGGGCCGACGCGGCCAGCATCACGGCCGCCGCGCCGTAGGAGTGGCCGACCAGGTGGGCTCCCCGGCCGAGGAGTCGCCCGATGTCCTCGGCGTCCGTCGCGTAGTCGCTGCGGGCGGTGTCCGGGCTGTCGCCGAAGCCGCGCCGGTCGACCAGTTCCAGCCGGAACATCTCGGCCAGCGGCCGCTGGCCCGCGAAGCACGCCGTGCCCCAGCTCATGGTGCCGTGCACCAGCACCGCCCGCGGGGCGCCGGGCGTCGCCTCGTCCCACACCGTGACGTGCAACGGCTCACGTGCCCCGGGAAGTTCCTCGTCCATACGCCCTCACCCTAGGACCCCGGTACGCGGTCGACGCCCTCCTCGGAGGTCACAATCCGGCCGTGCGCAAGCGGCCTGAAGGGCCGTCAACTCGACTGCTGCGGCGCCGGGATCGCCCGGCTCGGTGCTCCGCACCGCGCTCTCCGCGTCGGGCGGCCGGCTGCGGGACGAGCCGCCGGGGCGGGTCCTCGGCCAGGGCCTCGGCGACGCGGGCGCGGGTGACGGCCCGCGCGGGGGTGGCGCCCCCTCCCGGCGGCGCACGGGCGGCCCGCCGGGCAGGTGGGCCTCGTCCCGCGGGTGCGCCGTCCGGGCGGCCGCACCGCGCCCGTGCCCCGGCCCCGCCGAGGTCCGTATGGGGGAGAGCGGCAGACACCGCGGCATACCGGCATATGCCAGGAGGGAACGGCTGATATCAGTCGAGCATGAGCGCGTACACCCGGTGTGGAGCGGCCGCCCTGCTCGCCGTACTGGCCGTGGGCTGCGCCGGAGCGCAGCCCACCCCGCGAAAGGCCCCGCGGGCGGCCCCGGAGTCCCGGGCGACGGCTCCGGAGCCGCGGCCCCGCGCCCGCCCGGGCGCCTCCGTCGCCCGGGCCGCGGGCCGGCGTCCCTTCACCCTGGTCGCCGCCGGGGACATCATCCCGACCCACCCCGAGGTACTCACCACGGCCCGGGAGGACGCGCCCTACGACGGCTACGACTTCCGGCCGATGCTCAAGGGCGTGCGGCCGGTCATCTCCTCCGCCGACCTGGCGCTGTGCCATCTGGAGGCCCCGCTCGGGCCGCTCGCCGGGCCGTTCACCGGCTATCCGGTCCTCCAGGCGCCACCGCAGATCGCCACCGCCCTGAAGGCGACCGGTTACGACTCCTGCGCCACCGCCTCCAACCACGTCCTCGACCACGGCGTCCCGGGCGTGCGCCGCACGCTGGCGGCCCTCGACACGGTCGGACTGCGGCACACCGGCTCGGCCAGGAACCCCGCCGAGGCCGACCGCCCGGCCGTGCTGCGGGCGCCGGGCGGCGCGCGGGTGGCGCAGCTGGCGTACACCTACGGAACCGAGGACGACCTGGACCCGGCGACGCCGCCGTGGTCGGTGAACCTGCTCGACGAGGAGAAGATCATCGAGGACGCCCGGGCGGCGCGCCGGGCGGGCGCCGACGTGGTGGTGGTCAGCCCGTACTGGGGGACCGAGTACCGGACCGCCCCCGACGAGCAGCAGCTCGAACTGGCCAGGGCGCTCACCGCCTCCGAGACCGACGGCCGGCCCGACGTCGACCTGATCGTCGGCACCCACGCCCACACCCCCCAGCCGTACGAGAAGGTCAACGGCACCTGGGTCGTCTACGGACTCGGCGACCAGCTCTCGGGGGTGATGAAGCAGCCGCGCGGCAACTGGGGCACCCTGGCCCGCTTCCGCTTCGCACCGCCCCGCGGGACCGGCGGGCGCTGGCGGGTCACCGAGGCCGAGTACGTCCCGCAACTCGCCGAGCAGGGGAAGCGGGTGCGGATGCGCAACCTCGCCAGGACCCGCGCCCACGCGCAGGTCCGGGACGAGATCAGCCAGGCGGTGCTCAGCCGGGGAGCCGCGGCCGACGGCCTGACCATGGGGCGCTGACGGCACGGCCGCGCCGGCCGCCGCGCCGTCCTCGCGCACGGCTGCGGCGCCCGCGGGAAACCCCGGTGTGAAACCCTGTGGCGAAACCGTCGGTGCGGCCCAGGGAAGGAAGCCGGAGGGCAGTGAACGAGAGTGCGGCCGTCCGGGCCCGTAATCCGCGGGGCCAGGGCGAGCGTCTGCGGGAGGAGCTGCTGCGCGCCACCGAGCGGCTCCTGGAGGAGGTCGGCAGCGAGGACGCGCTGTCGCTCCGGGCGGTGGCCCGTGCGGCCGGCGTCGCCGCACCGAGCATCTACCGGCACTTCTCGGACAAGACCGAGCTGGTCTGGGCGACCCTCGAAGTCAGCTACGAGCGGCTGGCGGGCGCGATGGCCGAGGCCGCCGCGGAGGCCGACGCCGAGGACCCGGTGGCGCGGCTGCGCGCCCAGTTGCGCGCCTACTGCCGCTACGCCGTCGCCCACCCCGCCACCTACCGCCTGCTCCACGAGACCCGGCAGACCCCGGTCGGCCCCGAGCGGCTCGCCGGCCACCCGGCCGGGCTGCTGGTGCGCAGCTGGCAGCGGGCGCTGACGGCGTGCGAGGACGCCGGCTGGCGGGTGCGGGGCTCGCGGTCCGAGGCGCCGTACGTGCTGTGGTCGGCGGTGCACGGCCGCGTCATGCTCTGGCAGGTCATGCCGAGCCGCAAGGACGCCAAGCGGCTGGACCGCTTCGTGGACGAGATCCTGCAGCTCCTGCTGGAGCGTTGAGCCGCGCGGCGCGCGGCCGAATCCTCACCCTCGCTCACCCCCCGACACGCATGCCCGTGTATTACACATGTAAGTTTACGGGTGTTAGGCGAACGTCGACCCATGGCGCACGTCCGAGCCGGCCTGCGCCATGGGTCCGACGACCCCGATGAGCGAGATGAGCGAGATGACGATGTTCACCGCACCCGCGCCGCTGCCCGTGGAGCCCCCGAGCGGCTGCCCCTTCGGCCCCCCGGCCGCCTTCGCCGCCCTGCGCACCACGCAGCCGATCTCCAAGATCTCCCTGCCGGACGGCAGTTGGGCCTGGCTGGTCACCCGCTACGCCGACATCCGGACGGTCCTCGGCGACACCCGCTTCAGCTCCGACACCACCGTCCACGGCTACCCGCTCAGCGGGATGACCGGCGGCCCCAGCACGCGCAACCGCGGCTTCATCCGCACGGACCCGCCCGAGCACACCCGGCTGCGCCGCATGGTCACCCGGGAGTTCATGGTCAAGCGGGTCGAGGCGCTGCGCCCGGAGATCCAGCGGATCACCGAGGAACTCTGCGACGCCATGGAGCGTGCCGAGGGGCGCGCGGAGGGCGGGGTGGACCTGGTCCAGGCGCTGGCGCTGCCGGTGCCGTCCCTCGTCATCAGCCTGCTGCTGGGCGTCCCGTACGACGACCACGACCTCTTCCAGGGGCTCACCGGAACGCTGCTCTCGCGCACCGTCCCCGACGACGAGCGCGAGGCGGCCCGGGCCGAACTGCGCGACTACCTGGACCGGTTGGTCACCGCCAAGGAGGCGGACCCGGGGGACGACATCCTCGGCCGGCTGATCGTCGAACAGCAGCGGACCGGTGAACTCACCCACGACCAGGTGGCCGCCTTCGCCGCCCTGCTGCTGATCGCCGGGCACGAGACCACCGCCAACATGATCGGCCTGAGCGCGCTCACCCTGATGCGCGACCCCGCGACGGCTGAGAAGCTGCGGCAGGAGCCCGCCCTGATCCGCGGCGCCGTCGAGGAACTGCTGCGCTTCCACAGCATCATCCGCAACGGCCCGCGCCGGGTCGCCACCGCCGACGTCGAGGTCGACGGGCACCTCATCCGGGCCGGCGAGGGCGTCGTGGTGGCCGTACCCTCCGGCAACCGCGACGAGAGCGTCTTCGCCGACGCCGACCGGCTCGACGTCTGCCGCCCCAACGCCCAGCACCACGTCGCCTTCGGCTACGGCATCCACCAGTGCCTCGGGCAGGCGCTGGCCCGCGTCGAACTCCAGGTCGTCCTGGGGACGTTGCTGCGCCGCTTCCCGGCGATGC
The DNA here is from genome assembly GCF_001729485.1 of Streptomyces lydicus. Taxonomy (GTDB): domain Bacteria; phylum Actinomycetota; class Actinomycetes; order Streptomycetales; family Streptomycetaceae; genus Streptomyces; species Streptomyces lydicus_D. The sequence continues at coordinate 5,333,712 of NZ_CP017157.1, read as the reverse complement.
GGCCCGCGGTACCGGTGGAGGAAATCCCCTTCCGCACCGATATGTCGATCTACGGCTGCCACGCACTGCCCGTCACCTGGTGACAACGCACCCGCCGCCGGGTGATCGTGACCCCGGGCCCGGCCGCCGGACCGCGGTCCGCCCGCAACTTCCCGCCCCACAGCTTATGGAGCCCACTGCCATGAAGATCACCCTCGATGCCGACAAGTGCTGCGCCGCCGGCCAGTGCGTGCTGATCGCCCCCGAGGTCTTCGACCAGCGCGACGAGGACGGCGTGGTCGTCCTGCTCGACGCGGCACCGCCCGCCGCACAGCACGACGCGGTGCGCGAGGCGGCCGCCATCTGCCCGGCCGCCGTGATCGAGGTACACGCGTGACCGCCCGCCCGATCGCCGTGGTCGGAGCCTCGGCCGCCGGCCTCGCCGCGGCCGAGACGCTGCGCCGCTCCGGCTGGCGCGGCCCGCTCACCCTCATCGGTGCGGAGCCCCATCTACCGTACGACCGGCCGCCGTTGTCCAAGCAGCTGCTGCACGGAGCCTGGGAGCCGGAGAAACTGCGCCTGCGCACCGAGGAACAACTCGCCCCGCTCGACCTGGACCTGCGCCTGGGCACCCGGGCCACCGGCCTCGACGTGGCCACCCGCACGCTCACCCTCGACGGGGCGGAGAGCCTCGCCTGCGCCGGAGTCGTCATCGCGACCGGCGTCGCGGCCCGGACGCTGCCCGGCACCGACCGCCTCACCGGCGTCCACACCCTACGCACCCTCGACGACGCGCTGGCGCTGCGCGGCCGGCTGACCAAGGGGGGTACCCCCGCCGGTGAGGGCGTAGCCGGCGGGGGAGGCACCCGGCGACTGGTGATCGTCGGAAACGGCGTGCTCGGCTGCGAAGCGGCGGCCGTGGCACGGGAGTTGGGGCACGAGGTCACCGTCGTCGGCATCGAGGGGACCCCGATGGCCGCCGCCGTCGGCACCGACGTCGGCACCCTGCTGGCCGAGGAGCACCGGGACCGGGGCGTGCGCCTGCTCACCGGCACCGTCGAAGGCTTCGACACCACGGACCCGGGCGACGGCCGTGGCCCGCAGGTCACCGCCGTACGACTGGCCCCTGGGAGTACCTCCGCGAGCGGGGGCGCGGCGGGCGGCACCCGGCTGCCCGCCGACACCGTGCTGGTGGCCATCGGCTCCCGCCCGGCCGTCGACTGGCTCACCGACCCCGCGCTGGACACCACCGACGGGCTGCGCTGCGACGCGTACTGCGCCGCCGCCCCCGGCGTCTACGCCGCGGGCGACGTGGCCCGCTGGGACCACCCCGCCCACGGCCGCCCGCTGCGCTTCGAGCACCGGATGAACGCCACCGAGCAGGGCATGGCCGCCGCCCGCAACCTGCTCGCCGAACTCGCCGCGGACGGCCCCACCGGGACCGGGGACGGCACCCCCGCCCCGGAGCGCCGCCCCTTCGCCCCCGTGCCGTACTTCTGGTCCGACCAGTACGACCTCAAGATCCAGGCGTACGGGCTGACCGCGGGCGCCGACCGGGTCGAGACACCCGTACGGGACCGGGCCGGGCGGCGGATCCTCGCGCTCTACGGCCGCGAGGGGCGCGCCGTCGGCGTCCTGGCGGCCGGGCTCCCGCCGCGCCAGATCCGCGCCCTGCGGGCCGTCGTGGCCGACCCGCTGCCCTGGGAGGAGGCCCGCGAACGGATCGCCGCCGCCACGGCGGCCGGCTGACGGTACCCGGCCACCCCGGACCGTGCCCGATCATGGAGGGATGGCCGACTCGTACGTACGGGTGCGCGGCGCCCGTGAACACAACCTCCGCAACTGCGATGTGGACATCCCGAGGGACGCGCTGGTCGCGTTCACCGGGGTGTCCGGATCGGGCAAGTCCTCCCTCGCCTTCGGCACCCTCTACGCCGAGGCGCAGCGCCGCTACTTCGAGTCGGTGGCCCCGTACGCCCGGCGGCTGATCCACCAGGTCGGCGCGCCCAAGGTCGAGGACATCACCGGGCTGCCGCCGGCCGTCGCCCTGGAACAGCGGCGCTCCGCACCCACCTCACGCTCCTCCGTCGGCACCGTCACCACCCTCTCCAACACCCTGCGGATGCTGTTCTCCCGGGCCGGCACCTACCCGGAAGGCACGACGGAACGGCTCGACTCCGACGCCTTCTCGCCCAACACCGCGGCCGGTGCCTGCCCGGAATGCCACGGCCTGGGCACCGTCCACCGGGTCACCGAGGACTCCCTCGTCCCCGACCCGGCCCGCTCCGTCCGCGAGGGCGCCGTCGCCGCCTGGCCCGGCGCCTGGCAGGGCAAGAACCTCCGCGACATCCTCGCCGCCCTCGGCCACGACATCGACCGGCCGTGGCGCGAACTGCCGCAGGCCGACCGCGACTGGATCCTGTTCACCGACGAGGAGCCCGTCGTCACCGTCCACCCCGTCCGCGAGGCCGGCCGCATCCAGCGCCCCTACCAGGGCCGCTACATGAGCGCCAAGCGCTACGTCCTGCACACCTTCGCCGACTCCAAGAGCGAGGCGCTGCGCAAACGCGTCCAGGGCTTCATGACCGCCGAGCCCTGCCCCGTCTGCGGCGGACGACGGCTGCGCCCCGAAGCGCTCGCCGTCACCTTCGCGGGCCAGGACATCGCCACCCTCGCGGGGATGCCGCTCGGCGCCCTCGCCGAGCTGCTCCGCCCCACCGCCGCGCGGACGGACGACGAGGCGGCCCCGACGCTCGCCCGCGACCTGGTGGCCCGGATCGAGGTGCTCACCGAACTGGGCCTGGGCTACCTGAGCACGGACCGGCCCTCACCCACCCTCTCCGCGGGCGAGCTGCAACGGCTGCGGCTGGCCACCCAGCTGCGCTCCGGCCTCTTCGGCGTCGTCTACGTCCTGGACGAGCCGTCCGCCGGCCTGCACCCCGCCGACACGGAGTCCCTGCTCACCGTGCTCGGCCGGCTCAAGGAAGCGGGCAACTCGCTCTTCGTCGTCGAACACGACATGGACGTGGTCCGGCGCGCCGACTGGATCGTGGACGTCGGGCCACGCGCCGGGGAACACGGCGGCCGGGTGCTGCACAGCGGCCCGGTCGCCGCCCTCGCCGACGCCGAGGCATCCGCCACCCGCCGCTACCTCTTCGCCACCGAGCCGCCCGCCGCGCGCACCCCGCGCAGCCCCTCCGGAGCGGTGACCCTGCGCGGCGCCACCCTGCACAATCTGCGCGGACTGGACGCCACGTTCCCGCTCGGCGTCTTCACCGCCGTCACCGGCGTCTCCGGATCGGGCAAGACGACGCTGGTCACCCGCGTCCTCGCGGAAGCCGTACGGGACCACCTGGGCGCCGGCCGGACCGAGACCGACGAGGACGCCGCCGACACCGGGCCGACCGCCCGCCCGCAGCTCGACGGGGCCGAGGGCCTGGCGGCCGTCGACCGGCTGGTCCGCGTCGACCAGAAGCCGATCGGCCGCACCCCGCGCTCCAACCTCGCCACCTACACCGGCCTGTTCGACGCGGTGCGCAAGGTCTTCGCCGCCACCGACGAGGCCCGGGCCCGCGGCTACACCGCCGGACGGTTCTCCTTCAACGTCGCCGGCGGCCGCTGCGAGACCTGCCAGGGGGAGGGCTTCGTCGCCGTGGAACTCCTCTTCCTCCCCGGCACCTACGCGCCCTGCACGGACTGCCACGGCGCCCGCTACAACCCCGAGACCCTCCAGATCACCTACCGCGGCCGCACCGTCGCCGACGTCCTCGCCATGACCGTGGACGACGCCGCCGGGTTCCTCACCGACCTCCCGGCCGCCGCCCGCAGTCTCCGCACCCTCCAGGACGTCGGACTCGGCTACCTCCGGCTCGGCCAGCCCGCGACCGAGCTGTCCGGCGGCGAGGCCCAGCGGATCAAGCTCGCCGCCGAACTCCAGCGCACCCGCCGCGGCCACACCCTCTACCTCCTCGACGAGCCCACCACCGGACTGCACCCCGCCGACACCGAGGTGCTGATGCGCCAGCTGCACGGCCTGGTGGACGCCGGCCACACCGTGGTCGTCGTCGAGCACGACATGGGTGTGGTCGCCGGCGCCGACCACGTCATCGACCTCGGGCCGGGCGGCGGCGCGGACGGCGGCCGGATCGTGGCGGCCGGCACCCCCGCCGAGGTCGCCGCCGCCCCGGGCAGCCGTACCGCCCGCTATCTCGCCCGTCGGAGGGGGCAGCCGGGCGCGGTATGAGGGTCCGCTAATGTACGCAGGTCAGATCCACGGGCAACAGCACCGCGCAGCACTGCGCAGCACCACGAAGGGGGCACCTCCCATGGCAGACATCAACGAGGCCAGGGCGACGTTCAGCCGGTACGACGCGGACGGCGACGGTCAGGTCACGCCGGACGAGTTCAAGCGTGCGATGGCCGAGATGGGCGACCCGTTCGTCACCGGCCCGGTCGCCGAGGCGGTCATCAAGTCCAAGGACGCCAACAGCGACGGCACCATGTCCTTCGACGAGTTCTGGCAGGCGCTGCAGGGCTGACGACCGCCCCGCCCCTCGCACGGACCCCCTTCGCCCCGTCCGCCCGCGGGCCGGCCGCGCCCCGCGCCACCGGCCGGCGGGCGACGGGGAGCCCCGCTCAGCGCCGCGGACTCCCGGCCCCGGCCGCCGTGCCCACCGGTGGTGGCGCGGCACCCTCGCCGGTGCCCCAGCCGGACGGTTCGGCTCCCACGGTGAAGGCCAGTTCGTGCCCCGCGCGCAGCTCATCGGTGGTCAGATACGTCCGGTCCCGGCCGGCGCCGTCCAGCCGGACCGACTGGACGTACCGGTGGGCCGAGGACGTACCGGGTGCCGTGACGGTGAAGTGCCCGCCCGGGTAGTACCGCCGGTCCAGCGTCAGATCCACCCGCTCGAAGACCGGGGTGCTCAGCCCCCAGCTGTCGGTACCCGGCTGCACGGGGAACACCCCGATCGACGAGAGCACCATCCACGCCGACATCGTCCCCAGATCGTCGTTGCCGGTCATACCGGTCGGGGTGTCGGTGAACAGGGTCAGTGCCGCGTGCACCACATCCGTCGTCTTCCAGGGACGACCGGTGGAGAGATAGGTGTACGGGGCGATCAGATCGGGCTCGTTCTGCGGGTTGTACTTGTCCGCGTTGTAGTAGTCGTACGGCCCGTTGACCCACACCTCGCGGGCGGTCCTCGCCGGGTCCTTCAGCAACTGCGGATAGGCGAAGAAGGAGTCGAGGCGCTCGTCGGCCCTGTCCTTGCCGCCGATCAGCTTCAGCATCCCCGGCAGGTCCTGCGGCACCAGCCACTGGTACTGCCAGGACGTGCCCTCGTGGAAGCCCTCGCTCCTGGCCGGGTCGGCCGGCCCGGTGAAGGCGCCGTGCTCGTCGCGGGCCCGGAAGAAGCCGGTCGAACCGTCGAAGATCCTGCGGTAGTTCTGCGCCCGGGCCGCGTACCGGTCGGCGTCCGCGTCATGCCCCAGATCCCGCGCCATCTGCCCCAGCATCGCGTCCGACAGGGCGTATTCGAGGGTCGCCGAGGCGCCGTGCTCGAAGTCCGAGTCGCCGGGCTTCTGATGCGGGCGGCCCTTGACGTACGGGGCGAACCCGTCCTTCAGGTACGGCGCGTTGGCCTCCCGCCCGACGGCCGGTGAACCGGCCGGCGGCACCCCGTCGGCGTTCTTCCTCAGCGCCGCGTACGCCTCCTCCTCGTGGCCCGCCAGCAGCCCCTGCTGATAAGCGTTGGTGAGGAACGGGGTGACCGGGTCGCCGGTCATGATGTTCGTCTCGACCGTTCCGTAGCCCCACTTGGGCAGCCAGCCGCCCTCCTTGTCGATCCGCAGCACCGACAGCGCCATGTCGCGTGACTCCCGCGGCGCCAGCAGCGCCAGCAGCTGCGCCTGGGTGCGGTAGGTGTCCCACAGCGACCAGTTCTGGTAGTAGGCGGAGCCCCCGAAGTCGGCGGTCCGGTGCACCTTTTGGTCCCAGCCGGTGTAGCGGCCGTCCACGTCGCTGCCGACGTTCGGCGCGAGGAAGGAACGGTAGAGCGAGGAGTAGAAGGTCCGGCGCAGCGTACGGTCGCCGCCGCGGGCCCGTACCAGCTCCAGCCGCCGCTCCCACGCCGCGTCGGCCGCGGCCTTCGTCCGGTCGAAGGAACGGCCGCCCTCGGCCCGCAGGTTGCGGGCGGCGCCCGCCGCGTCGACGTAGCTGAGCGCGGTGGTCGCCTCGACCGTACGGTCCTTGCGGGTGTCGAAGCGGGCGTAGGCGCCGTGCCGGCCGGTGGCCGTGGAGCCCTTGGACCCGGCCGTCACGGTGTCGCCGTCCCACGTCCCGTACGACGTGAACGGCCGGTCGAAGCGGGTGACGGTGTAGACGGTGTACGGCTCGGTGTCCTGGCAGAAGCCGCGGCCGGTGATCGCGGTGCGGATGGTGCGGGAGTCCAGCACCTCGACCCGGGTGGAGACCGTCCTGTGCAGCGACTGGCCGGCGTTGAGCAGCACATTGGCCTTGTCGGTGGCCGGGAAGGTGTAGCGCTGCTTGCCGGTGCGGGCGGTGGCGGTCAGCTCGGCGGTGATGCCGCCGTACGACGTCAGTCCGACGCGGTAGTAGCCCGGCCGGGCCGACTCGTCGTCGTGGCGGTAGCCGGCCGCGTACTTCGCATAGTCGGTCTCGGTGATGTCGCCCGTGGTGGGCAGCACCGGCAGATCGCCGCCGAGCCCGCAGCCGACGCCGGAGATGTGCACTGAGCTGAAGCCGCGGATGTGGTCGTCGTCGTAGCCGTAGCCGGTGGTGTGGCCGGTGTCCGGGGAGAGCTGCACCATGCCGAACGGCACGGCGGCGCCCGGGTAGGTGTTGCCGTCGTTCCGGCTGCCGATGAAGGGGTTGACCAGGTCGGTGAGCGGGCCGCCGGCGGGCGGCGCGGCCGCTGCGGCCGGGGCCGTGAGCGCGCCCCCGACGAGCGCGGCCGCCAGCACCGCGCCCGCGGTACGCAGCCGGGTACGACTGAGCCAAGGCATGGATCCGGACCTCCGGAAGGTGGGCCGACAACGTTGTCAAAGCGCGCTCATTCTTGAGGTTGGTCAGGTTCGCGTCAAGAGGTGGGGCGGGTGGCTCCGGTGGGCCGCCGGCCCCTCGGTAGGCTCCCCGGATGCCCTCGCCCGACGACGCCACCGCCCCGCAGCCCCGCGGCGAGGCCGCCGGCGCGCCGCCGCCCGACGGGGTCGCGGCCCTTCCGCCGCCCGACGAGGACCTCGCCGTGCCGCCGGCCGGTGAGCCCGGTTCCGTGCCGCCGCCGATTCCCGCCGAGTTCGTCCGGTACGCGGTGGCCCTGGAGGCGCCCGAACTGGCCTGGGGCCACCTCGACGGCCGGCTCACCGCCGCCGACACCCGCACCCTCGCCTTCCTACGGCGCTGCGACCTCGGCCCCGGACCCGGCGAGGCGTTCGCCCGCATCCATGCGCGGGGCGCGGACCCGTCCCCGCTCGCGGCCGTCTGCCGCGAGATCGTCGACGGCCGGGCCGGGGCCGGTGGTGATGCCGCGGACCCGCGGCGGGTCTGGGACCATCTGGAGCTGAGCCACCGTCTCTCCCGGGGCGACGCCGCCGGGGGAGAGGCGAGCGGACGGCAACTGGCCGCAGGGCGGCGGGAGTTCCTCCTCTCCCGGGCGGCGTCCGGGCGGGGCATGAACTGGCAGGACAGCTCCGCGCTGCTCGGCACCGACCGGCCCGAAGAGGTCGACGCGGCCTTCGAGCGGGGTGAGGAGCTGGTCGGGGTCGCCGTCATCGGGCTCGCCCTCACCCACCCCGATGCGACCGCCGTCCTCCCCAGGGTCGCGCGTGCCCTGGACCGCGCGCTGGCGTCGTCGGACCCGCGCCTGCGCCATCAAGGCGTCGTCGCCCTCGCGCACACCGCGCGGCTGCACCGCACCGTCGACCGGCGCTGCCTGGACCTGCTGCGCCGCTGCCCGCGCGGCGGCGAGGCGGACGACGACCTCTGGGCGTACGTGCCCCGGCGCCGGCTGCCGTGGTGGCTGTGGCGGCACCGGCTCGGTGGGCCGCCGCGCCGGTGGGTGCGCCGGATCCGGAGGGTGCTTCGCGGGCCCCGGAGCGGCGGCTGAACGAGGGGCGCGGTCCCGCGGCCGGTTCCCGTCGCATTGGCGCAGCCATGCCAAAAATCATGGGCCGTTCGCCTTGCTCTCTCATGGGGCGCGTGCCTCAATGGGTCGCGATTCCAGGTCGCTGATTGCCCGTCAGGTCCGGTGGTTCCGGAGCGGATCCCCCGGGTCCCGTCGGATCCGGCGGTGTTCGGCACGGGCCCCGGACCGGGCCCCGCGTGGCGCCTGTCGTTCCCTCGCGTCCCCCTCGACGACGGTGTCACGGGCCTGCCACCCCCCTCACGAAGGCGGTCCCCATGAGACATGACAGATCGCGCACGTACGGCACAGGCACGGCGCTCGGCCTCGCGTTGGCCGCCGCGGGCACACTCGCCCTGGCACCGGCCGCGACCGCGGTGACACCCGGCACCGCCACCCTCTCGTTCGACTGCGGTTCCTACGGCTCGGGTACGGCGACGCTCACCGCCACCCAGAACGGCACGGCCGCCACGATCAGCGTGTCCACGTCGGCGATCACCTCGCCGATCAACATAGGCGCGCGTACGGTCAAGTCCACGCTGACGCTCACCAAGAACGGCTCGGGAACGACCCAGTTCAGCGGCAGCGCCAACCCGGCGATCCCGGCCGGCAGCGCGGTCTCCACGGGTCCGCTCAACGGTACGGTCGCCGCCGGCGACAGTCTGCAAGCCGCATCCCTGAAGGTCGTGGTCTTCGGCATCACGGCCACCTGCAAGGCCACCTCGGCACAGACCCCGGGCCCGTTCGTCTTCTGACCCGCGACGGCCGGGCGCCCGTTCACCGCACGGCACCGGGTGCGACGGGCTGACGGCGTGACGGCCTGACGTCAAGGAGCCGGCGGGACAACTCCCGCCGGCCCCGATGACCGCCCGTCAAAGAGCCACGGACCGGCTCACCCGGCCTCCTCCTGCGGTTCCCGCGCCAGGTTCGAGTGCCGGTAGGAGTACGTGAAGTAGATGACCATGCCGACGAGGAACCAGACGACGAAGCGCACCCAGGTCTGCCACGCCAGGAACGTGATCAGCCAGATCGAGAAGCAGACGCCGATCGCCGGCACCACGGGCATGCCCGGTGTGCGGAAGGTGCGCGGGAGCTCGGGGCGCTTGTAGCGCAGGACGATCACCGCGACGCAGACCACCACGAACGCCAGCAGAATGCCGATGTTCGTCAGCTCCGCGGCCTCACCGATGGGCAGGAAGCCCGCGATGACCGCGGAGGCCACGCCGACGATCCAGGTCACCCGGGTCGGCACGTGGTGGGTGGGGCTGGTCTTCGCGAACCACTTCGGCAGCAGACCGTCCCGGCTCATCGAGAACCAGACCCGGGTCACGCCGAGCATGAAGGTGAACATCACGGTCAGGATGCCGATGATCGCGCCGACCGCGATGACGTCCGCGAGGCCGGTCAGGCCCACCGATTTGAACGCCGACGAGAAGCCGCTCTCCGGGTCGATGTGCTTGTAGTTCTGCATACCCGTCAGCACCAGGCACGCCAGCACGTACAGCACCATCGAGATCGCCAGCGAATACATGATGGCCTTCGGCATGTGGCGCTGGGCGTCCTTCGACTCCTCGGCCGCGGTGCTCATCGCGTCATAGCCGAAGACCGCGAAGAAGACGGTGGCCGCACCGGTGAACGCGCCGGTCACCCCGAACGGGAAGAAGGGGTGGTAATTCGCCGTGTTGATGTGGAAGAAGCCGACCGCGATGACCACCACGACCACCAGGACCTTCAGGCCCACCACGATGGTCTCGAAGCGCGCGGCGTTCTTGATGCCCAGGGTCAGCAGATAGGCGATCAGCAGGCAGAGCGCCGCCGCGAAGAGGTCGACGCGGTGCCCCGGACCGGTCCCCGGCGCCCCCAGCATCCAGGCGGGCAGATCGACCCCGATCTCACCGAGCAGAAAGCCGAAGTAGCCGGAGATGCCGATGGCGACCACCGCGACGATCGCGGTGTATTCGAGCAGCAGGTCCCAGCCGATGAACCAGCCCGCCACTTCCCCGAGCACCGCATAGCCATAGGTGTAGGCCGAGCCGGCCTTCGGGATCAGTCCGGCGAATTCCGCGTACGAAAAGGCCGCGGCGGCACTCGCGATACCCGCGACGAGAAAGGAGATCAGGACCGCGGGCCCGGCCTTCTCGTTCGCGACGGTGCCCGCCAGGGTGAAGATGCCGGCGCCGATGATGCCGCCGACTCCGATGGCGGTCAGCTGCCACAGACCGAGCGCCCGGGTGAGCTGCTGGCTCGCGGAACCTTCCGCCTCTTCGATGTGTTCGATCGGTTTGCGGCGCAGTACGCCGTGTCCCGCGCGCAGCCCCATGCGTCATCCCTCCGTAGGGTCACTCCGTCGTGGTCCGACGGCGGATCATCATGGACCCTCACGGGCCCCGGAGGAAGGCGACTCCCTAGTAGGGCCAGGACTCGCCGGGAGAGATACACGGGAGGGGTGGCAATCGGCCCGGTCAGTCGGCGTCCTCCAGCCGGAAGCCGACCTTCAGACCGACCTGGTAGTGATCGATTTCGCCGTCGACGAGGTGCCCGCGCACTTGGGTGATCTCGAACCAGTCGAGGTTGCGCAGGGTCTGCGAGGCGCGCTTGACGCCGTTCCTGATCGCGGCGTCCACGCTCTGCTGGGACGTCCCCACGATCTCGGTCACGCGGTACGTGCGGTCGGTCACGGTGGTCTCCCTCGGCCGGGGCGGCGCTCCGCCCGTCCATCTCCCACCGTGCCTCAGGGTGGCCCGCCCCACCAGCGGAGCACCGCCCTACGGGACCACGGTCACCGGCCAGCGCCCGGCCTTGACCAGCCGGACCGCGACCGAGCCCATGATGCGGTGCCCGGCCGACTCCGAGGCGCCGACCACCACCGCGTCGGCCTTGAGGTCGTCGGCCATCTGCACCATGCCGTTGTACGGATCGCCGCGCAGCGTGTGGAACTCCCAGCGGACCTCGTATATCCCCTGGAGCCGCTCGGTCGCCTTGCGGATCTCCGCCATCAGCTCCTCGGCCACCTCGTTCGTGGCGTCGGCCACCGGCGCGCCCATCGCGGCCCCGGCCGGCAGCACCGGCTGGACGTAGACCAGGACCAGCTTCGACGCCTGGCGCCGGGCCAGCCCCGCCGCGTACGCCGCGGCGCGCCAGGACGAGTCGGAGCCGTCGATGCCGACGACGATCACCTTCGGGCCGTCCGTTCCGCGCTCGAACTGCGCGGCTGCGTTCTCCTCCACACCACGGAGGTTATCCGCACACCCGTGCCGGCGTTCCCCCGGGCCGGGGCCGCCGCGCGCCGCGGCCCCGGCCCCCGGCGGACGGTCGCCGCCCGTCACGCCGGAGCCGGCGGCCAGCTCTCCGGCGAGAGCACTCCCAGGACGTACGCCTTCGCCACCAGCGCCGCACGGCCCTGCACCCGCCAGCGCCGCGCCAGCCGGGTGAGGTGGTAATTCACCCCGTCAACCGTCAGACCCAGGGCGGTACCGATCGACGCCGTGGTGGCGCCGCCGGCCGCCAGCGCCAGGATCCGCGCCTCCACGGGGCTCGCCGTCCCCCGCGGCGGCGCCGGCGGCGGAGCCGTCTCCCGGACCCGCAGCAGCGCCAGCAGCGCGGGCGGCTGCACGGTGGGGTCACCGACCGGATCCACCGTCAGCTCCCCCTCCCGCTCGGACCCGTCGGACGCGGACCGCCAGTGCACCTCCACCGGATAGCGCGACCGGCGGCCCAGCCGCACCGCGTCCGCGATCCGGATCAGCTGCGCCTCGTCCCGCGGCCGGAACAGGTCCAGCAGATTGCGGCCCCGCAGCTGCCCGGGCGCCACGCCCCACTGCCCGGCCATCGCCGGATTGGCGATCAGCACCACGCCGTCCGCCCGGCACACCGCGATCGGCGTCGGGATCCGGTCCAGCAGAATCAGGAAGTAGTTGCGCCAGGGGCCGTCCGCGTACGGGCCGGCCGGGTCGGCGTCCCCGCTCCGGTGGAACGGCGTGCCGAGGGCCGGTGCCCCCGCGTCCGGCCCACCGCAGGCAGTCCCGTCGTGCATCCCGTCATCCATTGCCTCATCCCCGGTCCGCGCGCAAGAGCGAGCAGCGAAAAAACACTGCACAATCATGCAGTTGCCCGGTCACCGGACGCACGCCGGGCCCCTCACGCTGGAGACATGACCGACACCATCGCGCTTCCCAGTGACGAACGCGCCGCCGACGGCATACCCGTCGCCGACATCACGGCGGCCGGCGTCACCTCGACGCCCATCCAGCAGGCCATGGACCTCGCCCGGATCCACGGCCCGGTCTTCAGGCGCAAGCTCGGCGACCGCGAGACGCTGTTCGTGACCTCCCTCGACCTGGTCACCGAGGTCGCTGACGAAACGCGCTTCGCCAAGGGCGTCTCGGTGGTCCTGGAGAACGTCAGGGAGTTCGCCGGTGACGGTCTGTTCACCGCCTACAACGACGAGCCGAACTGGGCCAAGGCGCACGAGGTCCTGATGCCGGCCTTCGCGCTCGGCTCGATGCGCACGTACCACCCGGCGATGCTCAAGGTGGCCCGCCGCGTCATGGCCAACTGGGACCGCCGGGTCGCCGACGGCACACCCGCCCAGGTCGCCGAGGACATGACCCGGATGACGCTGGACACCATCGGGCTCGCCGGCTTCGGCTTCGACTTCGAGTCCTTCTCCCGCGGCGACAGCGCGCACCCGTTCGTCGAGGCGATGGTGCGCTGCCTGCAGTGGAGCGGGAAGAAGTTCGCCCGGGACCCGCACGCCGACCACTCGGCGGAGGACGCGGCCTTCCGGGCCGACGCGGACTACCTCGCCTCCGTCGTCGACGAGGTCATCGCCGCCCGCACGGCGAGCGGCGAGACGGGCGAGGACGACCTGCTGGGCCTGATGCTCGGCGCCCGCACGCAGGGCGAGGGCACGGAGGCGAGCGGCCCCACCCTGGATCTCGCCAACATCCGCAACCAGGTCATCACCTTCCTGATCGCCGGCCACGAAACCACCTCGGGCGCCCTCTCCTTCGCCCTGCACCACCTGCTGAAGGACCCGCTGGCGCTGCGCATGGTCCAGCGCGAGGCGGACGAACTGTGGGGCGACCAGGCCGATCCCGACCCCTCCTTCGAGGACATCGGCCGGCTCCCCTTCACCCGGCAGGTGCTCAACGAGGCACTCCGGCTGTGGCCGACCGCCGCCGCCTTCAGCCGCCAGGCCAGGGAGGACACCCTGCTCGGCGGCCGCTACCCGCTCAAGGCCGGAGACCTCGTCACCGTGCTCACCCCGATGCTGCACCGCGACCCCGTGTGGGGTGACAACCCCGAGCTGTTCGACCCCTCCCGCTTCAGCCCCGAGGCCGAGGCGGCCCGCTCGCCGCACGCGTACAAGCCGTTCGGCACCGGTGAACGCGCCTGCATCGGGCGGCAGTTCGCGCTGCACGAGGCGACCATGCTGCTCGCCCTGCTCGCCCACCGCTACCGGCTGATCGACCACGGCGACTACCGGCTGCAGATCAAGGAGACGCTGACCCTCAAGCCCGAAGGGTTCACCCTCACCCTCGCCGCCCGTACCCCCGCCGACCGGGTGGCCGTCCGCGCCGCGCTGGCCCTGCTCCCCGGCACCGCCGCCGGCGCCGCGGACGCCCCCGCGGCCGACGACGGGCTGCCGACCCGCGTCCCCCAGGGCACCGGCCTGCTGCTCCTGCACGGCAGCAACTACGGCACCTGCCGGGAGTTCGCCGCGCGGCTCGCCGACGAGGCCACCGGCCTGGGCTTCGCCGCCGACGTCGCGCCGCTCGACGCGTACGCCGGGCAGCTGCCCGACGACCGGCCCGTCGTCATCGTCGCCGCCTCCTACAACGGCCAGCCCACCGACGACGCGGCCGCCTTCGTCCAGTGGCTGAGGACCGCACCGGACGGCGCCGCCACGGGCCTGCCGTTCGCCGTCCTCGGCGTCGGCGACCGCAACTGGGCGGCCACCTACCAGCACGTACCGACCCTCATCGACGACCGGCTCGACGCCCTCGGCGGACACCGGCTGCTGCCCCGCGCCGAGGCCGACGCCTCGGGCGACCTGGGCGGCACCGTCAAGCAGTTCGCCGCGTCGCTGCGCACCCAGCTGCTGATCCGCTACGGCGACCCGGCCAGCGTCGGCGCGAGCGCACCGGACGACGAGGACACCGGCTACACCGTCACCGAGGTCACCGGCGGCCCGCTCGACGCCCTCGCCGCCCGGCACGGCCTCACCCCGATGACCGTCACCGAGGCCCACGACCTGACCGCCCAGGAGTGGCCGCGGCCCAAGCGCTTCCTGCGGCTCGCCCTGCCGGCCGGCGTCACCTACCGCACCGCCGACCACCTGGCCGTGCTGCCGGCCAACACCCCGGACGCCGTCGAGCGGGCCGCCCGGGCCCTCGGCGTCGACCTCGACACCGTCCTCGCCCTGCACTCCGGCCGCCGCCCCGGACGCGACACCCTGCCCGTCGACCGGCCGCTGACCGTACGCCAACTGCTCACCCATCAACTGGAGTTGGGTGACCGTCCAACCGCGGGCCAGGTCGCGGTGCTCGCGGCGCACAACCCCTGCCCGCCGGAGCGGAACGCCCTGGAATCCCTCGCCGCGGACGATCCGCGCACCCTCGTCGAGCTGATCGAGGCGCACCCGGCGCTGCGCGGGGCCCTCGCCTGGCCGACGATCCTGGAACTGCTGCCGCCGCTGCGCGTCCGGCACTACTCCGTGTCCTCCTCGCCCGCCACCGACCCCCGGCACGCCGACCTGATGGTCTCTCTGCTGCCCGGCGGCACCGGCTCGACGCATCTGCACACCCTGCGGCCCGGCGACACCGTCCTGGCCCGTGTCCAGCCCTGCCGGGAGGCGTTCCGCATCGACCCGGCCGACGACACCCCGGTCATCCTGGTCGCCGCGGGCACCGGCCTCGCGCCCTTCCGCGGCGCCGTCGCCGACCGCGTCGCCGCGGACCGGCGCGCCCCCGCCCGGCTCTACTTCGGCTGCGACGACCCGGCCGGTGACTTCCTGCACGCCGAGGAGTTCGCCGCCGCCGAGGCCGCCGGCGCCGTCTCCGTCCGCCCCGTCTTCAGCGCCCGCCCGGAGAACGGTCACCGCTTCGTCCAGCACCGGATCGCCGCCGAGGCCGCGGAGGTGTGGGAACTGCTGCAGGCCGGGGCGCGGGTGTACGTCTGCGGCGACGGCAGCCGGATGGCTCCCGGTGTCCGGGCCGCCTTCCGCGACCTGCACGCCGCGCACACCGGCGCCTCCGCCCAGGAGTCCGAAGCCTGGCTCCGCGAACTGACCGCCGCCGGCCGCTACATCGAGGACGTCTACGCGGCGGGCTGACGAAGCCGCCCCGGCGGGCGGGCCACCCGGGGTGGTCCACCGCCCGCCGGGGCGGTGGACCCACGGTCCGAGCCGGTGCGGTCACGTGATCGGCCGAGCGGCTCCCCGGTCTACGCCTTGCGTGCGAGGAGCTGGACCTCCCGGAACTGCCGCCGGTCAGTGGGTTTCGGCTCGATCACCAGGCGGGCCGACTCGGTCAGTCCGTGCGCGCGCAGGAGTTCGGCGAAACGATCGGGGGACCAGCGGTAGGCCGTCACCACCGCGTGGTCGTAGGACTCCGTCTCGATGTGGGCGCCGTCCGTGGCGGGGAACGCGATCAACGCGTGCCCGCCGGGAGCCAGCACCCGGGCGATCTCGGCCAGGACGGCGGGCAGGTCCCGCGGCGGGGTGTGGATGACGGACCACCGCGAGAGCACCCCGCCCAGCGCGCCGTCCTCGATGTCCAGCGCGGCCATCGAGCCGACCTCGAACCGCAGCCCGGGGCCGGCCTCGCGGGCGAGCTCGACCATCACGGGGGAGGCGTCGACCCCGAAGGCATCCAGGCCCAGCCCGTGGAGATGCGCGGTGACCTGGCCCGGCCCGCAGCCGAGGTCCGCGACCCCGCCGCCGCTCGTCCGCACCAACTCCGCGAAGGCGTCCAGGAGCGCCCGCTCCAAAGGACGGTCGTGCAGGAAGTCGTGGAACTTCTGCGCGTAGACGGCGGCGATGGCGTCGTACGCCTCGCGGGTGGCACGCACGGTGTCGAGTTCGGTCATCCGGAGACCGTAGCGGGAGGGGGCGGCCCGCGCTCCAGGAACGCCGGACGGCTCCCGGGGCACGGAACCGGCCACCCCGGCCGCACCCCGCGCCAGGGCCGGGGGCGGGCTGGATCTTCCGGGGTGTCGGGGCCAAGGTGGACGGTGCGGCCACCGGGGCCGCGACGCCGTCGGCCGTGGCCCGGCCGGCGGCCCGAGTGGGGGGAAACATCGGCATGACCAAAGCCCTGATCATCGGAGGCGGCATCGCGGGGGCGGTGACCGCGATGGCTCTGCAGAAGGCGGGCGTCACCTCGGAGGTCTTCGAGGCGTACCCGACCGGCGCGGACGACGTCGGCGCCTTCCTCACCGTCTTCGCCAACGGCCTGGAGGCGCTGCGGGTGATCGACGCACACGGCCCCGTCGTCGGCCATTCCTTCCCGGCCCGGCGGGTGGAGTTCTACGGCAACGACGGCGCACGCCTGGGCGAACGCCCCATCGCGGGCACCGAACAGGGCGACGGCCTCGGCCCGCGCACCCTGCGGCGGGCCACCCTCTACCAGGTGCTGCACGCCGAGGCGGCGCGCCGCGGGATTCCGGTACGGCACGGGAAGCGGCTGGTCGGAGCGGAAACCGTGGGGACGGCCGGCGGCAAGCGGGTGGTCGCCGGCTTCGCCGACGGCAGCAGCGCCGAGGGCGACCTCCTCATCGGCGCGGACGGCCTGCACTCCGTCACCCGTACCCTCATCGACCCCGCCGCGCCGCGGCCGCGTTACACCGGCCAGAACACGGTCTGCGGCTACACCCGTGACGCCGCCGACGTCCCGCTCTCGCCGGACACCTACACCATGATCTTCGGCAAGCGGGCCTTCTTCGGCTGCACCCGGGCCCCCGACGGCGAGGTCTGGTGGTTCGCCAACGTGCCCGGCACGGAACTGGACCGCGCCACCCTCCCGGCCACCCCTCCCGACGCCTGGCGCACCCGGGTCGCGGAGCTCTTCGCCGACGACGACACGGTGGCCGCCACCCTCGTCCGCGCCACCGGCGACCGGATCATCGCCTCCAACGCGTACGACATCGCCACCACGCCGACCTGGCACACCGACACCATGGTCGTGCTCGGCGATGCCGCCCACGCCGCCGCGCC
The DNA here is from genome assembly GCF_001729485.1 of Streptomyces lydicus. Taxonomy (GTDB): domain Bacteria; phylum Actinomycetota; class Actinomycetes; order Streptomycetales; family Streptomycetaceae; genus Streptomyces; species Streptomyces lydicus_D. The sequence goes on along the minus strand of NZ_CP017157.1, from coordinate 5,316,378 downwards.
CAACGCCGCACAGGGTGCGTCCATGGCCATCGAGGACGGTGTCGTGCTGGCCAGGTGCCTGCGTGACCGGCCCGATCCGCGGAGCGCCTTCCGCGCGTACGAGAAGCTGCGCAGGGACCGGGTGGAGAAGGTCGTCGCGGCCAGCGCCGGCATGGCCAAGCTCACCGCTTCGGGCACCCCCGGCCGCCCCTCCCGCCCCGGGGGCAGCGAGCGCGGCGACGGCGCGGGCACCGACAACTGGCTGACGGGCTACCGCATCGACTGGTGAGGCCGCGTTGTCAGACCCCTGTGGTCTGCTGTGTGCAGGGAGAGCGGCGGAGCACGCCGCTCGCTACGCGGGGGAGCGGAACGATGGCGGAGACGGCGACGCCCGGGCTGCCGGGCACGACCGGAACGAGCGGCACCGGCGGGGCGCCGGCCGACGACGCACCGCTGGTGCCGGACGCGGCCTGGCTGGCGGCCCGGTTCGGGGCGGACGCCCTGTGGCGGCCGGCCGGGTCCGAGCTGCCCGAGGAGCTGACCCATGCCGAAACGCGGGAGTTCCTGACCACCGTCGGATTTCCCGCGGTGATGCTCGACGTCATCGGCTTCGACACCACGCATCTGCGGGCGGACGACGGCGAGGCCCTGGACCCTTTCGACGCCGACGAGTTGTACGGCAACCGCTACCCGGACGACGACTCGCCCCCGGTGAACTTCTGCTTCTGCGTCGGCACGTGGGGCGACCAGATGCTGATGCTCGACGCGAGCAGCGGCGGCATCGACCACTACGACCCCAACGGCTGGGACCACGGTGCCGGCTTCAAGGGCGCCGCGGCCTGGTCACTGCCGGACCTGGCCGTCCTTCTCGGGCTGATAGCCGGGCGGGCGGGCGAGCTGGTGTCGGGCGACGAGGCGGTCGCACGCGCCGCGGTGGCAGCGCTGCGTGCACGCATGCGCCGCCACGACGCGACGGTCGATGAATCGCCTTTCTGGCGAATGGTTTTCGAGGAGATCGAGGGGTTCTTCGAAGAGTTCTGAGCCCGTTGGCTCCGGTGGTCCGTGGCCGCCCGGGTGTCGTCAGGCGTCGTGCTCGCCGTGGCGGGGCGCGGTCGTGCCCGGGAGGTGGACGACGAGCAGCGCGATCCCGGCGAGGGTGAGATTGCGGGTCGCCGCCTCCAGCCCGTTCCAGGTCTTGGACTGCCACATGGCGAACCACTCGCCGCCGATGGCGAGGAAGCCGGCGCCGAAGAGCAGGACGATCATCAGCAGGCCGAGGGTGCTCAGCAACCGGGCCCGGGCGAGGCGGCCGTTGCGCAGGCCGACGGCCCACAGTGCGGTGCCCGCGAGCAGCAGCAGTGCGGCGAGCGTCTCCCAGGCGATGATCGCAAGGTAGGCGGCGTCCTGCAGGGTGTGCGAGGTGATGGCCCGCCACATCAGGTCCGGGTCCTTGAACGTGGTGTCCATGGCCAGCACGTGGCGGACGAACTGCTGATTGGTGCCGAAGTCGGTGATGTTGCCCAAGGCGACAAGGGCGATGACGAGCGCGACGGTTCCGGTGAGCACGGCCGCCGCCAACGTCAGGCCGGTGCGCGGTATCCGGTCGCCGGTGTGCAGAATCCGGCCACTGGTGTGCGGGGGCGTGGACGTCTCGGACATGGGTCCTCCTCAAGTCGGTTACGTTGTCCGATCTTTGCCTACTCGCCACCCGGCCTGACGTCCGCCCGCCCACAAGTCCCGTACGCTGCTGCCCGATCGACCGGATGACCGACCGGTCGATTTCACGTTCGGGTGACTGCCGGGCGGCCGAGGACCTAGGGAAGCGGGGCTCATGAACGGTAAGCGGTGCGTGGGGACGGTGGCCGCCGCGGCGGCGGCGGTGATGGCCGTGAGCGGCCCGGCGGGCGCCCAGCCGGTCCCCCTGACATACGGCACCAGCACGTCCGTGGGCGTCCACAACGCCTACGACAAGGAAAAGTACCCGTACTTCGCGGACGCGCTGGACTCCGGAGCCGCGCTGCTCGAACTCGACCTCTGGTCCAACGGGCTGGGCCGCAGTTGGCGGGTGTCGCACAGCAACCCGCTCGGGAACAACAACAACTGCGAGGGTGCCGCCAAGGCGTCCGAGCTGCGGACCAAGGACCGCAACGAGGACTTCGCCGGCTGCCTCGCCGATCTGCGGGCCTGGCACGACGCGCACCCCGGCCACCGGCCCGTCCTGCTCAAGGTCGAGATGAAGGACGGCTTCAACGCCAAGGGCGGGCGCGGTCCGGCCGAGTTCGACGCGCTGGTGCGGCAGAAGCTGGGTGACGCGGTCTACGGACCGGGTGACCTCACGGCCGGGCACGCCACGCCCGACGAGGCGGTGCGGGCCGGCGGGTGGCCCGCGCGCGCCGACCTCGCGGGGAAGTTCCTCTTCGAGCTCATACCGGGCACGGTCGAGGAGAGCAATCCCTTCGACAAGCTGTGGACGGACGTCGAGTACGCGACGCACCTGAAGAATCTGGCGGCGCAGGGGAAGCTGGCGCAGTCGACGGCGTTTCCCGCGGTGCACGGGGCGGCCCCCGGCGACCCGCGTGAGCGCTATGCGGACCCGGCGCTGCGCCCGTGGTTCGTGGTGTTCGACGGTGATGCCGCGACGTACCTGAACGGCTCCATCGACACCGCCTGGTACGACACCCGCCACTACCTCCTCATCATGACCGACGCGCACAACGTGCCGCCGGTCATCGACGGCACCCGCCCGACCGAGGCGCAGGCACTGGCCCGGGTCGGCCAACTCGCGGCGGCGCACGCCAGTTTCGCCACCGCGGACTGGTACCCGCTGCCGTCGGTGCTCAAGACCGTGGTTCCGCGCGGGGCCTGACGGCCGGCGTGGGGGCCGGTTCCGCGGTCGCACGGCGGTAGAGCGCGGCGATGTCCTTGCCGAAACGGCTGCTGTACGAGGTGAGGTCGTCGCCGCCCTCGTCGAGGCCGCCGACCACCCCGATCAGGGTGCCGGTGCCGGTGCCCGGGTCGACGTCGGTGAGCATCGGCCCGCCGCTGGTGCCGTTGGGGAACCCGGCGCAGTCGAAGCGCAGTTGGGCCGGTCCTTCGGCGTCCGCGGTGTGCCGGCAGCTGACCGGGGTCTCCTGGTCGGCGGGGTAGCCGGTCAGCAGCGCGGGGCGCCCGGCCGGGGCGTCGAAGCGGATCCGTTCGGCGCCGGTGAGGTCCTCTATCCGGCCGCCGACCCGGCCGGCTCTGCGCATGCGCAGGAAGGCCACGTCGTGATCGGGGTCCCGGTCGCTGATCCACCGCGGATCGACGAGGACGCGGGCGGGCACCCACAGGCCGTACGGCGCGATCCGGTCGTGCAGCCCGGGCACGAACACCAGCCGGGTGCGGAAGCCGCCGTCGTGCACGCAGTGCGCGGCCGTGACGACGAGGTCGCCCGCGGGGGAGTGCACCACGCTCGCGGTGCAGTGGTGGGCCGGATCGCCGTCGTCGCCGGGGGAGAAGAGCGCGCCGATGGCCGGCGAGGGGGCCGCCGCGGCGGCCACCAGGGGCCGGGAGGAGGGCGGGGACGCCGCGGCCGCCCGCCCGCCGCCGCGGCGCGCCGCCACCGGCGGCCCCGCCACCTCCTCGTACGGGCCGGCGAGCACCGCGGCGGCGGCCTGGTCGCCGTCGGCGCGGGTGGTGAGGTACGAGCCGGTGGCGCTGTCCCCGGCGGCCAGGTACGGCTCGCGCGGCGGAGCGCCCAGCGCCAGCACCGTGCTGCCCATGACGACCGTGAGCGCACCGAGCGCCAGGGTCGCCCGCAGCGGAACGCCGGGCCGGCCGCGCCCGGTGCAGGCCGGCGCGCCGGGGACGGGGCAGTCGCCCGCCCACGCCCCGGTGGCGTCGGCCGCACCGCCCGCGTTCCCCGCCGTCGCGGTCCCGCGTTCGCTCGTCTCCACCAACAGCCGCCTCGCCGCATCAGCCGGCGGCGCCCCCTCGTACGCCGGGACGGCGCCGGAACCAGACATTTCACCCAGTCTGATGCAGGGCGGCGCGTCTTGGTTGGGTCACCCGGGCGGATCAGCGCACCCGAAGCCCGAAGGGCGGGGTGGTGGTGGCCTGCCGCGATGCCCGGCAGGCCGGTACGGGACGCCCGCGGGCCGAGCCGCGCGGACCGGGCGGGCGGGCACTGGGCCGGTCGGGTGACATTCCCGGCCGGCCCCGGCGCCCGGTCACGGCGTCAGCCGCACCCGGCTCCCCGCCACGTTGTGCCGGATCAGCGTCTCCGCCAGCCCGAACTCGTTCGGGAAGTCCATCGGCACGATGCCCAGCCCCGTCCACGAGCTGCCCTCCGAGCCCTCCAGGAGCCCCTTGACCTGGGGGTTGAGGCGGTCGGCGTTGGAGCGCGGGGGGAGCAGCGCGGCGGTGCTGACGTAGTTGACGAACAGCTTGCCGGGCTGGCCGGCGGCCTTGCGGAACTGGGCCTCGACCTTGGGCCACTTCCCGAACGGCTCCGCCATGTAGTCGTCCTGGATGTCGAACAGCTGCGGGTCGCCGTAGCGGACGCCGCCCAGGCCGTCGGAGTCCGCCAGCAGGACGACCTTCCCGCGTGCCTGGCCGAGGGCCGGCAGGCCGCCGTCCAGCCGGAAGAGCGGACGGTAGCCCTTGTCGTCCAGGTAAAGGGTGAAGATCCGGCGGAACTCCTCGGCGCTGACCTCGGAGTACTCCTGCTTGACCCGCATCAGCACGGTTTCCGTGGGGTGCGCCTGGAGGAACGCCCGGCAGGCGTTGAGCACGTCGCCGAACATCAGCTGCTGGTAGAAGGCGCCGTGATGGATGGCGAAGACATTGTCGACGGCCCGGCAGCGGACGTCCAGGAAGCGGATGCCGGAGGCGAGTTGGGCGTCGACGGCGGTGTTCTGGCAGGCGACCCAGGGGCCGCCGATCCGGGCGCCGGAGTCATGGGTGCCGGGGATCGTGAGGCGCTGGACGGGCGTGCTGTCCGGGAGCGCCGACATCCAGTCCTGTACGGAGAGTGCGGCGGGTGCCGCCCGCCGGCGGACCGCGGCCTGCGCCGTGACGGCCCCGCTGCCCAGCCCCGCCAGCACGCCGGCGGCCGACAGCCCGGCCGCCCCTCTGAGGAACCCCCGTCGATCCAGCCCCGTTCCCGGCCCCTGCCCCATCCGCTTCCCCTGCCGTCGAGTCTGCGTGCGGCACACCGGCATGCCGGTGCGCCGCTGCGGTCGAGGCATGGAACCACACCGGCCGCGGACATGACACCCGGCCGGCGTGCCGAGAGGCACACCGGCCGGAAACGACGGGAACGGTCAGGCGCGGAACGACAGCGACAGCGCGAAGCGGTCCGCGCTGTCCGTCCACCAATTGGTCAACTCCATACCGGCCGCGGCGAGTTCGGTGCGTACGCCGTCCTCGCGGAACTTCGCCGAGATCTCGGTGCGTACGTCCTCACCGGCCGCGAAGGTCGCCGCCAGATCCACGCCGGGAATCTTGACGGTCAGCTCCTTGCGGGCCCGCAGCCGCATCTCGATCCACTCGTGCTCGGCGTTCCACAGCGCGACGTGGTCGAAGTCCGCGGGGTCGAAGTCGCCGCCCAGCTCACGGTTGATGACCTGGAGCACGTTCTTGTTGAACGCGGCCGTCACTCCCTGCGGATCGTCGTACGCCGCCACCAGCGTGGCCTCGTCCTTGACGAGGTCGGTGCCGAGCAGCAGGGCGTCCCCCGGGGAGAGCGCGGCGTGCACGGCGTGCAGGAACGCGGCGCGCTCGTCGGGCAGCAGGTTCCCCAGGGTGCCGCCGAGGAAGGCGAGCAGCCGCGGGCCGGGCGTGTCGGGCAGCGCGAGGCCCTGCTGGAAGTCGGCGACCAGGGCGTGCACGGTGAGCCCGGGGTGCTCGGCGAGCAGTGCCTCGCCCGCCGCGGCCAGCGCGGACTCGCTGACGTCGACGGGCACATAGGTCTGCAGGCCGGTCAGCGCGCCGATGAGGTGGCGGGTCTTGTCGGAGGACCCGGAGCCCAGCTCGATCAGCGTGCGCGCGTTGGTGGCCGCGGCGATGTGGTCGGCGCGGGTGAGCAGGATCTCCCGCTCGGCGCGGGTCGGGTAGTAGTCGGGAAGTTTGGTGATCTCTTCGAACAGCTCGCTGCCGCGGGCGTCGTAGAACCACTTGGGCGGCAGCTGCTTGGGGGTACGGGACAGTCCCTGGGCAACATCGGCGCGCAGCGCGGCCGCGGTGGCGTCGGCAGGGAGGGTGCGGGTGATGCTGAGGGGGCTCACGTGGCGGGCTCCTTGAGCGGGGTGAGGTGGACTTCGGTCCGGGTGGCGCGCAGCAGGGTGCGGTCGGGGACCTCGGTCCAGTGGGGGGAATCGTCGTACGGCTCCGCGGCGACAACCCGGCCACCGCCGGGAACGGCCAGGTGGAACAGGGTGTCGCCCCAGGTCGTGGCGGTGATGGAGGTGCCGTCGGTCAGTAGCAGGTTGAGCCGGGAGCCGGGGGCGGCCGCGGCGACGGAGGTGACCGTTTCGGCCAGCGCCTCGCCGGGCTCGTCGCCGCGCGTCAGCCGGTGCCGGACCAGCGCCCACACGAACGCCGCGTCGCAGCGCGCCTGGAGCCGCAGCAGCTCCGCCGGTGGCAGCTCGGCGGCCAGCGGCGCCAGGGAGTCCGGCCAGCCGGTCACCGCGCCGTTGTGGCTGAAGAGGTAGCGCCCGGCGGCGAACGGCGCGGCGGCCGCCTCGGCATCGGCCCCGGCCACGGTGGCGTCCCGTACGGCGGCCAGCAGCGCGCCGGTGCGCACCACCCGTGCCAGGTCCGGAAGTTGCTCGTCGGCCCAGATCGGGCCGGCCCGCCGGTAGCGGGCGGGCACCGGGTCGCCCGGTGCGTACCAGCCGACGCCGAACCCGTCCGCGTTGACCGTGCCGTACCGCTGGCGCCGCGGCGCCCACGACTGCCGGTACAGGCTGTGCGGGGGATCCAGCACGATCTGGCCGAAGGGTATCTCCGGCCCCAGATAAGCGATATGACGGCACATCAGCTGCTCGCCTCCCGGGTCGCGGGCCTCATGCTTCCGCCATCGGGTCGGCGTCCCTGGCGGTGCGGAACCCGGAGAAGATCTGCCGCCGGACCGGCAGGTCCCAGTTGCGGAAGGTGCCCCGGCAGGCGACCGGGTCGACCGCGAACGACCCGCCGCGCAGCACCTTGTGCCCGTCGCCGAAGAACACTTCCGAGTACTCCCGGTAGGGGAACGCGGCGAAGCCCGGGTAGGGCAGGAAGTCGCTCGCCGTCCACTCCCACACGTCGCCGATCAACTGGCGTACGCCGAGCGGCGACTGGCCGTCGGGGTAGCTGCCGATCGCGGCCGGCCGCAGATGCCGCTGGCCGAGGTTGGCGTGCGCCGGAGTGGGGTCCTCGTCACCCCAGGGATAGCGCATGGCCCGGCCGGTCGCCGGGTCGTGGCGGGCGGCCTTCTCCCACTCGGCCTCGGTGGGCAGCCGCCGGCCCGCCCAGCGGGCGTAGGCGTCCGCCTCGTACCAGCTGACGTGCAGCACCGGCTCGTCCGGCGGCACCGGCTCGGTCACGCCGAACCGCCGGCGCAGCCACTGGCCGCCGTCCCGCTTCCAGAACAGCGGGGCCCGCAGCTTGTGCTCCTGCACCTGCGCCCAGCCCGCCGGCTCCCACCAGCGCGGGTCGTCGTAGCCGCCGGCCTCGATGAACCGCTGGTAGGCGCCGTTGCTGACCGGTGTGGTGTCGATCAGGAAGGCGGGTACCAGGCGGCGGTGCGCGGGCCGTTCGTTGTCCAGTGCCCAGGGCTCGGTGGACGTCCCCATGAGGAACGGCCCGCCGGGGACGAGCACCTCGGCCGGGATGATTTCGTCGGAGAGGGGCGGCGGCTCGGGCGCGGTGAGCACGGCGGGCCCGCGGCGCAGCTGGTGCGTGATGAGCATGGTCTCGTCGTGCTGCTGCTCGTGCTGGGCGATCATGCCGAAGGCGAAGCCGGAGTCCAGCAGCGGACCGCCGTGCAGCGGGGCGCGTTCGAGGATGTCCAGCACCCGGCCGCGGACCTCGGCGACATAGCCGTGCGCCTCGTCCGGCGCCAGCAGCGGCAGCGAGGGGCGTGCGGCGCGCGGATGCTCGAAGGCGTCGTAGACGGAGTCGATGTCCGGCCGCAGCGCCTCACGGCCGCCGACGGTGCGCAGCAGCCACTGCTCCTCCTGGTTGCCTATGTGCGCCAGGTCCCACACCAGCGGGGACATCAGCGGGGAGTGCTGGGCGACGAGATCGGGGTGCTCGACGCAGGTGGTCAGCAGGTGGGTGCGGTCGCGGGCGGCGAGCAGTGCCGAGGCCGCCCGCTCACGGAGGAGCTCGGGATCGATGGTCACTGGCTGTCCTTCCCAGGAATGAGGTCGTCGCTCTCCGCGGTGTACAGGGCATCGAGGTGGTCGTCCGCGGGACAGCGGCCGCGCGCCACATAGCGCTCGGTGAACCCCGCGACCGCCGCACGCACCTCCGGGGAGGCGCCGAGCCGCGGCAGCGCCTCCTCGGCCGCGGCGAAACACGCCACCGCCGCGGCGTGCAGCTCCGGATCGGTCAGCCCCCCGCGGGCGGCCCGCCGCCACAGCGGATTGCGCGGCGCCGGCCGCGGACCCGCCGTCTCGGCCAGCGCCTTGACCGTGCGGTAGGCGCGCTCGGCGGCCTCCGGGTCGTCGAACAGCGCGGCGGTCACGGCCAGCGGCACCACCCACCCGGCGTCGCCGGACTGGGCGTCGATCATGCGCAGCTCCAGATGGCCGCGCGGCCGTACGGGCGGGAAGAGCGTGGTGAGGTGGTAGTCGAGGTCCTCCTGGGTGGGGGGCCGGGGCACGCCGGTACGGACCCAGTCCCGGAAGGTGAGCCCCTCCGGCGCGTCCCAGGGCCCGTCGTCGGTGCGGATGCACATCACGGGGGCGTCCAGGACGTAGCGGGCCCACGCGGTGCGCGGGTCCGGTCCCAGCGGCGGCGCGAGCGTACGGTCCGGGTCGAGCTGGGACCAGATGAGCTGGCGGGTGGTGCGGTAGCCGGTGGGGCAGCCCTCGCTGGTCGGCGAATTGGCGAAGGCCGCGGCCAGCACCGCGCCCAGCAGGTGGGCCAGCAGCCAGCGCCGGCCGTGCCCGAGCGGTCCCGGCTCGTCGTACCCGGCGTCCACGCACACCTGCACGGACGCGGTGGCGCACATCATGGACCGCCCGGCGGAGCCCCAGCGGTCGAAGTACGCCTCCATGGCGTTGTAGCGGGGGTCGGTCAGTACCCGGCGTGGTGGGTGCCACGGGTTGTGACCGTGGCCGGCCATCCCCAGGCCCCGCGCCAGCATGGCGGGGCGTACCAGTGCGAGGTCGGCCGTCACGGACTCGATGCACTCGGTCAGGGAGGCGGCGGGCTGCGAACTCAGTTCCAGCTGACCGCCGGGTTCGAAGGTCAGCAGGGAGCGGAGGGGCAGTGCGCGCAGCGCGTCGGCGGCTTCGTGCAGCCGGTCGGGTTCGACCGGACATCGGGGGTTGCGCGCGTCGTGGACCAGGAATTCGATCTCGACGCCGATACGGCGTGGCGGGCCCGTCTTGAAGCATATGCCGTGCAGATGCGCTTCGAGTTCCGCTTCCGTGACTGCAGGCCGTACGGGCATGGAATCCCTCTCCCTCGTGGGGTCGCGGCAGGATTGCCGCCCTCCACCTAATCGGCTGCGCGCCGTGCGCTCAAGGGCGCGTCGGCCGGACCGAGGGCGCCGGGCGGGCCGACGCGGGGAGACCGGCCGGTCCGGAGTGAGGGACTCCTCCACGGTACCGCGGCGCCCTCCTGCCGCCAGGACGGCCTTCCTGCCCGCTCGCGCGCCCCCTGACCTGGCCGGCGGGCGGCGGACGGGGGCGGGAACGGCGTACCGCCGTTGGGGTGAGCCGGAGAGGGGTGCGGGGGCGGGTCCGGGAGCGGGACGGCGGGCCCTACTGGCGGTAGCCCGCCAGGAAGCGGCCGATCCGGCTGATCGCCGCGTCGAGGTCGTCGGCGTGCGGCAGGGTGAGCACGCGGAAGTGGTCGGGGCGCGGCCAGTTGAAGCCGGTGCCCTGGACGACCTGGATCTTCTCCCGCAGGAGCAGGTCCAGCACGAACTTCTCGTCGTCGTGGATCTTGTGTACGGCGGGGTCGAGGCGCGGGAAGGCGTAGAGCGCGCCCCTGGGCTTGACGCAGGAGACGCCCGGGATCTCGTTGAGCCGCTCCCAGGCCACGTCCCGCTGTTCGCGCAGCCGGCCGCCGGGCAGCACCAGGTCCTTGATGGACTGCCGGCCGCCGAGCGCCGCCTGGATGGCGTACTGCGCGGGCGCGTTCGGGCACAGCCGCATGGAGGCGAGGGTGCCCAGGCCCTCCAGGTAGTCGGCGGCGTGCTGCTTGGGGCCGGAGACCACCAGCCAGCCGGAGCGGAAGCCGGCCACGCGGTAGGACTTGGACAGTCCGCTGAAGGTCAGGCACACCAGGTCGGGGGCGACCACCGCGGCGTGGTGGTGGACCTCGTCGTCGTAGAGGATCCGGTCGTAGATCTCGTCGGCGAAGACCATCAGCTGGTGGCGCCGGGCGAGGTCGAGCATGCCCTCCAGCAGCTCGCGGGGGTAGACGGCGCCGGTGGGGTTGTTGGGGTTGATGATGACCATCGCCCGGGTCCGGTCGGTGATCTTCGAGGCGAGGTCGTCGAGGTCCGGCAGCCAGTCGGCGGACTCGTCGCACAGGTAGTGCACGGCCTTGCCGCCGGCCAGCGTGGTGACCGCGGTCCACAGGGGGAAGTCGGGGGCCGGGATCAGCACCTCGTCGCCGTCGTCGAGGAGCGCCTGCACCGCCATCGAGACGAGTTCCGAGACGCCGTTGCCGAGATAGATGTCGTCGACGTCGACGTCCGGCAGCCCGTTCTGCTGGTAGTGCTGGGCCACCGCGCGCCGGGCCGAGAGGATGCCGCGGGACTCCGTGTAGCCGTGCGCGCGGGAGAGGTTGCGCATCACGTCCTGGAGGATCTCCTCGGGGCACTCGAAGCCGAACAGCGCCGGATTGCCGGTGTTCAGCCGCAGCACGCTGTGGCCGGCCTCCTCCAGCGCGTCCGCGTGCTCGATCACCGGCCCGCGGATCTCGTAGCAGACGTCGGCCATCTTGCTGGACTGCTTGAACTGCATGCGGCGGCCTCCCGGTCCCTCGCTCACCGCGCGGCGCGGCAGCACGTCGTCAACACCCTACTTGGTTTTACCAAGTGGCCACTTGGAAAGTCCAACTTCTGTCTATGCTGGTGTCATGCCGCGCCGAAGTTATGACCAGTACTGCGCCGTCGCCCGAGCCCTGGACGCCGTCGGCGACCGCTGGACGCTCCTGATCGTCCGGGAACTGCTGGGCGGCTCCCGGCGCTACACCGATCTGCACGCCGACCTGCCGGGCGTCAGCACCGACATGCTCGCCTCCCGCCTGAAGGACATGGAACGGGACGAGCTGGTCACCCGCCGCCGGCTCGCCCCGCCCGGAGCCGCGTACGTCTACGAACTCACCGCCCGCGGCCGCGCCCTGCTGCCCGCCCTCGCCGCGCTCGCCGACTGGGGTGCCCCCGCGCTGGACGAGAAGCGGCCGACCGACGCGGTGCGCGCCCACTGGTTCGCGGTGCCGCTCCTCGCACGGCTCGCCGGACACTTCCCGGAAGGCGTCGCGGTGGTCGACATCGCGCTGGACGAGGGGGAGTTCCACCTCCGCCTCGACGGCGCGGACCCCGGCTACGCGGAGGGCCCCGCCGCGCACCCCGACGTCCGGCTGCGCCTGGACACCGCGACCTGCGCGGCCGTCGCGGACGGCCGGCTGTCCCTCGCGGAGGGCATCGCGGCGGGCCGGATCGAGGCCACCGGGCCCGGGGTGCCCGGCGAGGGGCGGCGGCAGAACGCGCCGGCGGTATGACGCGACGCGGTGGCGTTCCGGGCCGCCCCCGCCCCGGTCACCCCTCGGCGGCCGGCCGGTAGGTGCACACCTGCACGCCCGTGCTGCCGGTGACCGCGGAGACCAGCTCCAGGGTGTGCAGCACGCCGTCCTCGGGGAAGATCCTCTTCCCGCCGCCGAGGACCACCGGCATGATCATGAGCATCAGCTCGTCGACCAGGCCCTCGCGCAGCAGGCTCCGCACGAGGGTGGGGCTCCCCAGGACCGACAGGTCACCACCCTCCGTCGCGCGCAGCTCCCGGAGTCTGCCAAGGACCGCGCTGCCCGCGATGCGGGTGGTGTTGTTCCAGGTCAGCTCGTCATCGCCGAGGGTGTCGGACACCACGTACTTCGGGATGGCGTTCATCTGGTCGGCGAACGGGTCGCCGGCCCGATCGGGCCACGCCGCGGCCATCGTCTGCCAGGTGCGGCGTCCGAAGAGCAGCGCCTCGGCCTTGCTCATCGCCTCACCGATGGCCGGACCCATCACCTCCGGGTCGAAGAACCGGTGCGACCAGCCGCCGTGGGCGAAGCCGCCGTCGGTGTCCTCCTCGGGCCCGCCCGGGGCCTGCACGACGCCGTCCAGGCTCATGAATTCACTGACCACGATGCGCATGGGACTCGCTCCTCATCCTTGATCCGGAGGGTACGGCGCAACAGACTGCCGTACCGTGCCGCACTCGTCGCTCACCCGGTGCCGGCGTCGCGGCGGTCCGCCGGCTTCCGTACGACGACGGGCGGAACGGGGCGGGTTCCCGGGATGTTGATTTTGATCCGGGTGGTCAGGGTGGTCTCCACCGGTGCGGGTTCCCGGGACCGGCTCGGGTCACCGATCGGGCGGCGCGGCGCGAACCAGTCGGCGGCGGTGGTGTCCGGCGCGGGGGCAGGGGGCGCCGGCGCGGTGCCGCCCCGGGGCGTCAGGGCCACCACGGGGCGGGCGAGACGCCACAGCCAGTCCGCCTCGTGGTCCCTCCTGGTGAGCACGAGCCGGTCGAAGACGGCCTGCACCTCGCCCGGACGCTCCCGGACCAGGCTCTCCAGCACCCATTGGATGTCGCGCTCCTGGGCGAAGGGCCGTGCGGCGTCGTGCCGCCCCCCTTTCAGGGCCGAGAAGACCAGCGGGAATTCCCGCGCCGCCCGGTGCCGGCCCACCGCGGTGAGGATCTGACGGACCTCCGCGTCGCGGCCGGCGGCCCGCAGGGTGTCCAGCACCTCGCGGAACGGCTTGGCGGGCCGGGCCCCGCCGACCGCGGCCAGCAGCGGGTGCGCGTCCTCCGGCGCGAGCGCCCGTACCAGCGCCAGCACTTCGTCGGCGGACCCGTTCCGGCCGATGGACCGGAAGGCGCTGTGCAGGTCCTCCCGGTCGCCGGCCCGCACCCGTTCCGGCGCGGGGGCGGTGACCTCCTGGCCGGCCCCGGGGCGGCCCGGGGCCACTTGTCCGGTCGCGCGCCCGGACAACGCGTCTCCCGCGTCCGCGCCGGAGTCGACCGGGCCCGCCGGTGCCGGACCGCTGCCGGCCGAGTTGTCCGGGACGATGTCCGGGCCGTCGTCCCAGGTGGCGGGGATGTCCGGGGCGTCACCGCCGGGCAGCCCGGCCGCGAGCCGCTGGAGATGGTCGGCCTCGCCGTCCAGGGTCCGCGCGGCCTTGAAGAGTGCGCGGTCGATGTCGTCGCCCGCGTCCGCCGGCCCGGCGGGCCGGGCGGCGGGCGGCGCCGGCTCCCCGGGCCGGCCGCGCAGGCCGTCGAGTTCCGCCCGCAGGGCCCGTACCTGCTCGGCGGCCCGCTCCGCCAGCCGGTCGGCCTTCTCCCGCTCGGCGCGGGCCCGGGTCAGTTCCGATTCCGCCGTGGACCGCTGCGTCTCGCTGCGCTGGAGGCGCTCCCGGACGCGGAGCAGCTCCTGGTCCTTCCGGGCGGCGCGCACCCGTTCCCGCTCGGCGGTCAGCGTCGCGATGTCGCGCCGCAGCGTGTCGACCATGGCCAGCAGGATCAGCACCATGTGGTTGGCGCTGTTACGGGCCTGCTCCAGCTCGGCGGAGCGTTCCATCGCCCGTAACAGCTTGTCGGAGAGGGCCAGTGCCTGCCGCTGCGCCGCCACCAGCTCCGCGGTCCGTTCCGGGGACTCGCGCCGCTCCGGCTCCGGTGCGGCCGCCGGCGGGCGGTCGGCGCCACCGGGCGGGGCCGCCGCGGGCAGCCGGGCGAGAAGCGTCCGTGCCTCGGCGAGCAGCCGGGCGCACTGCCGGGCGTCGCCGGAGCAGGCGTCCGCCACCGCCTCCACGAAGTCCCACTGCAGGTTCACACCGGCCAGCCGGTCCGACACGGTGGTGCGGGACGGCACGGTCTGACTGACGAAGTGCTCCGGCCGCAGACAGGCCCGCAGGTCGTCGACCTTCAGCCCGGCCGCGTCGAGCCAGCGGCGCAGCGTGTCCGCCAGCTGGTTGTCCCGCTCCGAAGCGCCCCGCAGCGGCCCCCAGGGCCGTGTCCTTCTTCCCCCGCCCATCGCGCGTGCCCGTCCTCTCCCGCGGCTTGCTTGTCCGGGTTTGTTCCCGCGCGGGCCCGGACAAGTGGATCGGCCGGGGGGAGCCGGGACACCGTGGTCCCCACGTTGTCGCGGCGCCCCCTGGCGACCGGGGTGCCCGACAGTCCCCTTCCGGCCCGTCAGAAAGCACACCATGTCCCGCCAACTCAACCACCTGCTGTCCGAACTCGCACACGGTCTGCTCACACAGCTCCCCGCGCAACTCGTGGCGGCGGCGGTGGCCGCCGGTCTGGGGGCCGCGCTCCGCTCCCGGCGCCGCCGCCGCCGACGGGCCGGGGCCGCGGAGCCGTCCGCGGGGGCGGATGTCCCCTGAGTGCGCGACGGCCGCCCCGTTCGGCCGGTTTGACGATGCGTCAGTGACCGCCCCGGGTGACGCTCGGGGCATGGATCACCCCTCCGGAACCCGGAAGCGTGCCGTCCTCGCGCTTCTGCTGGCCCTCGCGGTGCTGGCCGGGCCGCTCGCCCCGGCCGCCGCGGCCGCCGCGTCCCCCAGGGCCCGCGGGCGCACCGTCTCGGCCTGGCTGCCCTATTGGGGCGACGTCGACGCCGCCTACCGCGACGCCCTGCGGCACGCCTCCCAACTGCACACCGTCAGCCCCTTCTGGTACCAGACCTCGTCCGACGACGTCGTCACCGGCCACCAGGGGGCGGGCCGGCGCCGCATCATCAACGGGCTGCACGACGCCGGGATCGAGGTCGTGCCGACGGTGACCGAGACGCTCGGCGCCGAGAAGATGGCCGCCCTGATGCACGACCCCGAGCGGCGGCGGCTGCACGTGGACACCCTGCTCGACCTGGTGGCGAGCCGCGCGTACGACGGCCTCGACCTGGACTACGAAGCGATGGCGCTCACCGGGGACAAGGAGGCCCGCGAGCGCGTCCGCACCGGCTACAACGCGCTCGTCAAGCAGCTGTGCGCCCGGCTGCACGCCCGCGACAAGCAGTGCGTGGTCACCGTGCTCGCCCGGGTCCGCGGGTCCGGCACGGCGTTCGACTACGAGAAGCTCGGCCGGTACGCCGACCGGGTCCGGATCATGGGCTATGACCTGCACTGGTCCGGCGGCGAGGCGGGCCCGCTGTCCTCCCGGGACTGGTACGACGAGTTCCTGCGCTACGCCACCGACACCATCCCCCGGCACAAGATCGAGGTGGCCTTCCCGGGCTACGGCTGGGACTGGGTCACCGGGGTCAAGGGCCACGCCGCCCACCTGACCTGGAAGGAGGCCGAGGCGCTGCGCGAGCGGGCGGGCGCCGAGTACCTCTTCGACCAGGTGTCGGGCACCCCGCACTTCGTCTACGAGAAGGACGGCGTGCCGCACGAGGTCTGGTACCAGGACGCCCGGGGCGTGCGGGCCCAGTTGCCGCTGCTGCGGAAGTACGGGGTGCGGGGGACCGGCCTATGGGCGCTCGGGTTCGAGGACCCGGAGTTCTGGTCCGCGCTCGGCGGCGAGCAGGCGTAGCGCCGCCTCGGACGGCGAGCCCTCCGCGGCGGTGTACATCAGCACGCCCTGCCCGGAGCCGTCCGGCGTCCGCAGCATCTCGAAATCCAGCTCCAGTCCGCCCACCAGCGGATGGTGGAACTTCTTGGTGCCGAAGGTGCAGTTGCGCACCACGTGCCGGGACCACAGGGCGGCGAACTCGGTGGACTTCATCGACAACTCGCCGATCAGCTCGGTGAGTTGCGGATCGTCGGGGTGCTGGCCGGCGGCCACCCGCAGGGCGGAGACGGCGCGCCGGACCTCCTCGTCCCGGTCCGGGTACAGCTCCCGGGTGTGCGGGTCGAGGAAGAGCATCCGCTGCGCGTTGGGACGGTCCAACGGGCGGTCGGGGCTGTCGGCGTCGAGGTGCCCGGCGAGCAGGGCGTGCCCCAGGCGGTTCCACGCGAGGATCTCGAACCGCGGCCCGAGCGCGACGGCCGGCACGCCCGGCACGGCGGCGAGCAACTGCCGTACCCCGGGGCGGGCCTTGTCGTGGCGTACCGCCGGGCGGCGGCGGGCCCGGGCGGGCCGGGCCAGTGCGCGCAGATGGGCGCGCTCGTCCGCGGTCAGCCGCAGTGCGCGGGCCAGCGCGTCCAGCACCCCCTCCGAGGCGTTGTGGCTCTGGCCCTGTTCGAGACGGGTGTAGTACGCGACGCTGACCCCGGCGAGCTGCGCCAGCTCCTCGCGGCGCAGGCCCGGGACCCGGCGCCGCGCCCCGTAGGGGACCACTCCGACGTCCTCGGGCCGGAGCCGGGCGCGGCGGGTGCGCAGAAAGTCTCCCAGCGCGTTGGGGGAGTCCGTGGCGGGTGCGTCCATGCCGGCCAGTCTCCGCCATCGGGCGGGCGGCAGCCTGACCCTGTCAGTACCAGGGTCGGGGGAGCGGGCGGGCGGGGCCGGGGCGGACGAGGTGGCCAAGACTCGACGGAGACGGTTCCGTACCGGATACCGACCGCTTAGTATGTCGCTGGCGAGGGCCGGTGCGCCCTCCGCCCCACCCGCGTATCCAAGGTCACTGGAGGCACCAGGTGAAGGCATGGCGCGTACACGCGAACGGAGAGCCGCGTGAAGTGATGCGGCTGGAGGAGGTGCCGGACCCCCAGCCGGGGCCGGGGCAGCTGCTGCTGCGGGTGCGGGCCGCCAACGTCAACTTCCCCGACGCGCTGCTGTGCCGGGGCCACTACCAGGTCCGGCCGCCGCTGCCCTTCACCCCGGGCGTGGAGATCTGCGGTGAGGTGCTCGCCGCGGGGGACGGCGCGGCCGGCGAGGTGGGCGCACGGGTGCTGGCCCAGCCGCCGCTGCCGGACGGCGGTTTCGCCGAGCTCGCGGTCGTCGACGCGGCGACGGTCCGCCCCGCCCCCGAGGCCCTCGACGACGCCGAGGCCGCCGCACTCCACATCGGCTACCAGACCGGCTGGTTCGGACTGCACCGCAGGGCCCGTCTCCAGGCGGGCGAGACGCTGCTGGTGCACGCCGCGGCCGGGGGCGTCGGCAGCGCCGCCGTCCAACTCGGCAAGGCCGCCGGCGCGCAGGTCATCGGCGTCGTGGGCGGCGCGGACAAGGCCCGCACCGCCCGCGAACTCGGCTGTGACCTGGTCCTGGACCGGCGCTCCGACGACCTCGTCGCCGCCGTCAAGGAGGCCACCGGCGGCCGCGGCGCGGACGTCGTCTACGACCCCGTGGGCGGCGACGCGTACGCCAAGTCCGTCAAGTGCATCGCCTTCGAGGGCCGCATCGTCGTCGTCGGCTTCGCCGGCGGCAGCATCCCCAGCCCGGCGCTCAACCACGCCCTGGTGAAGAACTACGCGATCCTGGGCCTCCACTGGGGCCTGTACAACACCAAGGACCCGGCCGCCGTCGACGCCTGCCACGAGGAGCTGACCAAGCTCGCCGCACAGGGCGTGATCAAGCCGCTGATCGGCGGACGGGTGCCGCTGGCGGAGGCCGCCGAGGCCGTGCAGCGGGTCGCCGACGGCACCTCCGTCGGCCGGCTCGTGGTGGTCCCCGGAGCGGAGGCCACCCGATGACCGACGCCCAGGACCTGCGCCGCCGCACCGCCGAACTGCTGGCCGCGCACCCGCCCGCCACCACCGACCGGCTGGAGTTCCTCCGCGCCCGCTTCGACGCCGGACTCGCCTGGGTCCACTTCCCGGCCGGTCTCGGCGGGCTGGACGCGCCGCGGTCCCTGCAGGCGGTGGTGGACGCGGAACTGGCCGCCGCCGGCGCCCCCGACAACGACCCCGGCCGGATCGGCATCGGCCTCGGCATGGCCGCGCCCACCCTCCTCCGGTTCGGCACCGACGAGCAGCAGCAGCGCTTCCTGCGCCCCCTGTGGACCGGCGAGGAAGTGTGGTGCCAGCTCTTCAGCGAGCCGGGCGCCGGCTCCGACCTGGCGGCGCTGGCGACCCGCGCGGTACGGGACGACGAGGGCGGCTGGGTCGTCGACGGGCAGAAGGTCTGGACGTCCAGCGCGCACCTGGCCCGCTGGGCCATCCTGATCGCCCGCACCGACCCCGATGTGCCCAAGCACCGCGGCATCAGCTACTTCGTCTGCGACATGACCGACCCCGGCGTCGAGGTGCGGCCGCTGCGGCAGATCACCGGCGAGGCCGAGTTCAACGAGGTCTTCCTCACCGGAGTCCGGATCCCCGACGCCCACCGCCTCGGCGCGGTCGGCGAGGGCTGGAAGGTCGCCCAGACCACGCTGATGAACGAGCGGGTCGCCATCGGCGGCGCCCGCATCCCCCGCGAGGGCGGGATGATTGGCGTCGCCGCCGCCGACTGGCGCGCCCGCCCCGCACTGCGCACCCACGACCTGCACCAGCGGCTGCTGAAGCTGTGGGTGGACGCCGAGGTCGCCCGGCTCACCGGCGAGCGGCTGCGCCAGCAGCTCACCAAGGGCCAGCCCGGCCCCGAGGGCAGCGGCATGAAGCTGGCCTTCGCCCGCCTCGCCCAGGAGATCAGCGGCTGGGAGGTGGAGTTCCTCGCGGAGGACGGACTGACCTACGACGACTGGACGATGCGCCGCCCCGACGGCGTCGACTTCACCGGACGCGAGGCCGGCTACCGCTATCTGCGCGCCAAGGGGAACTCCATCGAAGGAGGCACCTCCGAAGTGCTGCTCAACATCGTCGCCGAACGCGTGCTGGGTCTGCCGCCCGAGCCGCGCACCGACAAGGACGTCGCGTGGAAGGACCTCCCCCGATGACCGCCGAGACCCGCCCGGCCGCCCCCACGCCCGACCCCGACCTCCTCTACTCCGAGGACGAGGACGCGCTGCGCGCCGCCGTCCGGTCGCTGCTCGCCGACCGCTGCGACCCGGCCACCGTGCTCGCCGGCCTGGAGTCGGACGTCCCCTATGACACCGGGCTGTGGCGGGCGCTCGCCGCCGATATCGGCACCGCGGGGCTGCTGGTGCCGGAGAAGCTCGGCGGGGCGGGCGCGAGCACCCGTGAGGCCGCCGTCGTGCTGGAGGAACTGGGCCGCTCGGTCGCGCCCGTCCCGTACCTGACCAGCGCGGTCATCGCGGTGACCGCGCTGCTCGCGCTCGATCACGACCGGCCGGAGGCCGCCGCACCGCTCACCGCGCTCGCCGAGGGCCGCACCGTCGCGGTGCTCGCCGTCCCGCTGCCGACCGCACCGGGCGGGCGGCCGGAGCCGGCCGTACGGGCCGACGCGGCCGGCGTGCTGACCGGCCGGGTGACCTCGGTCGCCGATGCCGCGGCCGCCGAGCTGCTGCTCGTGCCGGCGCAGGGGCCGGACGGTCCGGAGCTGCACGCGGTCGAGGCCGCCGCGGACGGCGTCCGCACCGGGACCGTCACCCCGCTCGACCTCACCCGCCCCCTGGGGCACCTCACCCTCGACGGCGCCCGGGGCCGCCTCCTGGCCGCCGGGGACCGCGCCCGCGCGGCGGTCGACCGCGCCCTGCTCACCGGCGCCGGGCTGCTCGCCTCCGAGCAGCTGGGCGTCGCCGAGTGGTGTCTGGCCGAGACCGTGCGGCACACCGCCGAGCGCACCCAGTTCGGCCGCCCCGTCGGTTCGTTCCAGGCGCTCAAGCACCGGATGGCCGCCCTGTGGCTGGAGGTCGCCTCGGCCCGCGCCGCCGCCCGCAACGCCGCGGACGCGCTGGCCACCGGCAGTCCCGACGCCGCGGTGGCGGTGGCGGTCGCCCAGGCGTACTGCGGGCCGGTCGCGGTGCGTGCCGCCGAGGAGTGCGTCCAGCTGCACGGCGGCATCGGGATGACGTGGGAACACCCGGCGCACCTCTTCCTCAAGCGGGCCAAGAGCGATGAGCTCGCGCTCGGGTCGCCGGGCCGGCACCGGGAGGCGCTCGCCGGGCTGGTCGGGCTGGACGCGCCCTAGAGGGCGCCGCCGGTCATTCGGTGACGGCGAAGGTCCGGCTGAAGCCGCGGACCGCGCCGTCACCGGCCACCACTTCCAGGAAGTAGTGCGGGCCCGGCGGCACCCGGGGCAGCGTCACGATCGCCTCGCCGGTGCGGCCGGCGCCCGCCTTGGTCGCGACCAGTCCCATCCGCTGGGTGCGGCCGTGACCCATGTCCGCGTTCAGCCAGATGTCCACCTGCTGGCCCGTGGTGTTCGTCCAGGCCACGACGGAGCTGCCGTTCGACTTGAAGTTCACCCCGGGCTGCGGCGCGGTCACCTCGATCCGGCCCGTCACGGGCGTGGCGAGCAGCTCGGCGTCGGGGTCCGACATACCCGCGCCGAGCGCGGAGGTCGCGGCCCGCGCCGCCGCGCCGGGGTGTCCGGTCGCCGCGGCCAGGGCGCTGCGGGCCGCCGGCCTGACCGGGTCGGGGGCGGGATGCGTGGGGGTGAGAGTGACGACCACCGTGCAGCCGACGGCGGTGGCGGCGACGGCGACGGCCAGATTGGTGGCCATCGAAGCGGCCCTGGACATCGTCTCCTCGTTTCCTCGGGGGAGGGACGAGCCGGAACATCCCCGGCACTCGGGACGCCAAAAACGACGCGCTGAGCGATCACCTGGATGGTCATTTCCGGCGCGACAGGCCCTCGGTGACGGGAGAGAATCCCGGCGGCCGGGCGGGAACGATCACCGGACCGGTGATGTCTGGAAAGTGCCGTTCGGGTAGCGTCGAACCCATGAACACCGCAACTCGTCGTGGGCTGATCGGACCGGTCGTGCTGTTGGTCGCCGCGCTGCTGGCGGTGGCCGCCCTGCTGGCGCCCGGCGCCCGGGCCGCGGGCGGCCTCGACGACGCGGCGGCCGCCCTGGAGAAGGGCCCGGTCTACGTCGATCCGCGCGCCTCCGGCCAGCTCTCCGCCGCCCAGGCCGATGCCCTGGCCAAGAAGATCAAGGACGCGGACAAGCCGGTCTTCGTCGCCGTGCTGCCGCGCGCCGCCGAGTACCGGCCCGGCACGCTGCTGCGGGATCTGCGGACCAAGGTCGGCATCAGCGGCGTCTACGCGGTCGAACTCGGCGACGGCTTCAACGCCGGCGCCGACCCCCGGGTGATGCCGCGCAGCTCGGTGCAGAACCTCGTCGGCTCGGTCAAGCGCTCCCAGTACCCGACGGTCAACGAGCGCCTGAACAGCTTCGTCGACTCGGCGGTCCGGTCGGCGAACGGCCACGCCCCCGACTCCTGGGGCAGCACCGGCGACTCCGGCGTCGACACCGGCACGGCGATCGGCCTGGGCGTCCTGCTGGTCGTGGGCGGCGGGGGCGCGTACGCCCTGGTCCGCCGCAACCGCAAGCGGCGGGCCGAGGAGGAGCGGGCCGCGCTGGAGGACCTGCGGGTCGTCGTCGACGAGGACATCACCGCCTTCGGCGAGGAACTGGACCGGCTCGACTTCAACCCCGGTGAGCCCGGCGCGGACGACGCGATGCGCGCGGACTACAGCCATGCGCTGGACGCCTACGAGTCGGCCAAGTCGGCGATGGCGGCGGCCGAACACCCCGGTGACGTGCAGGCGGTGACCAAGGCGCTGGAGGACGGCCGGTTCTCGCTGGTCACCCTGGCCGCGCGGCGCGAGGGCCGGCCGCTGCCCGAGCGCCGGCTGCCGTGCTTCTTCGACCCGCGGCACGGTCCGTCCGTCGTCGACGTCCAGTGGGCCCCGGCCGGCGGCGCGGCGCGGACCGTTCCGGTCTGTGCTGCGGACAAGAGCCGGCTGGACGACGGCCGGGAGCCGCTGGCCCGCACCGTCCGCACCGAGAGTGGCGACCGCCCGTACTGGGACGCGGGTCCGGCCTACGGCCCCTGGGCCGGCGGCTACTTCGGCGGCGGTCTGCTGCCCGGTCTCCTGGTCGGCACGCTGCTCGGCAACATGATGATGTCGTCTCCCGCCTACGGCGCGGACTTCGGCGGCCCCGGGGGCGCCGACGGCGGCGACTTCTCCGGCTCCGACTTCAACCCCGATGACTTCGGGGGCGGGTTCGGCGGCGGCTTCGGTGACGGCGGAGGCTTCGACGGAGGCGGCTTCGGCGGGGGCGGCGACGGCGGCTTCTGAGCCCCCGGCCCCGGGCTCCCGGGCCGGTGCCGGCGGACCGGCGACCGGCCGCCGCACCGGCCCGCGCGCGGCTCGCCACGAGCAGGCTCAGCGGTTCGCGCCCGGTCCGCTCAGCGGCCCGCGCCCTGCCGCACCCGCTTGAACCCCAGCCGCCGCGCGTAGCGGGCCCGCGCCGCGAAGTCCGCGTACCGCCACACGGCGGGCCGGCCGACCTCCCGGCACAGGTGCAGCACCTGGTCGGGCCCCAGGTGGACGCCCACGTGGGCGCCGTAGCCCTCGGGCCGGCCCGCGGCCGGACCGGCGTCGAACAGCACCAGGTCCAGCGGCCGCGGCGCACCGGCCCGCACGGTCGCCCGCTCGTCCGCCCACAGCTCCGCCGAGCGCAACGGCGGGACCGGCAGGCCGAAGTGGCGCAGCACGGCGTAGGCGTAGCGCTGGCAGTTGGCACCCCGGGCCAGGTCGGCGAGGGCGCCCGCCGCGGCCGGACCGGCGTCACCGGGCGCCCCCTCCGGCCCGTGTGACGGGCATTCAGGTGTTGCCGCTCCCGGATGGCGGGCGCCCGAGTAGGTCACTTTGCGCAGCGCCGTCGGCAGCTGCCCGAACGCTACCGGGCCGTGGGCGGCGGGGACTTGGGATCCGGGATCGGGCGTCACGCTCCCATCATGCGGGGAATCCCTCCCCGTGCCGCCCGCCCCGGTGTCGCGCACGCTCGACGGACCGCACCGACGTGCACTCGACACCGCGAGGAGCCCCCCGATGGAACGCCGCAACCGCAAGGCCGCGCTGTGTGGCCTGACCGTCGCCGCCGCCTTGGCGGCCGTCGGCCCGCTCAGCCCGGCGCGCGCCGTGCCGCAGCACGAGCCGACGCCCCAGCCCTCGCCCCGCGGCATGCTCGACGCGATGCGCCGGGACCTCGGACTCACCGCCGAGCAGGTGCGCACCAGGCTCGCCCAGGAGGCCGACGCGCACCGGGCCGCGGCCGCGGTACGCCGGGCCCTGGCCGCCCCACCCGCCGGGATGTGGTTCGACAAGGCGAGCGGCAGGCTCGTCGTCGCGGTCACCGGGCCCGCCGACGCCCAGCGGGTCCGAGCCCTCGGCGCGCTGCCCAAGACCGTCCGGCACAGCCGCGCGGTGCTCAGCGCGCTGGTGCGCCGGATCAACGGCCGGGTCGGCAAGGGCGTGCCCGGCGTCACCGGCTGGGGGGTGGACGAGCGCGCCAACGGGGTGGTGATCCGCATCGACCGCACCCGGCGCACCGCGCGGACCGACGCCTTCGAGAAGACCGTGCGGGCCCTCGGCGGGCGGGCCGGGGTCCCGGTCACCGTGGAGCGCAGCGCCCAGTCGCCGCGCCAGCAGGACGGCACGGTCATCGGCGGCGAACGCTGGATGCCCGGCAGCGAAGGCATCTGCTCCGTCGGCTTCTCGGTGACCGGGCCGGGCAACTTCCAGGGCTTCCTGACGGCCGGTCACTGCACCCGCACCCCGGACCAGGCCGCGTACGGCAAGGACGGCAGCCGGCTGGGGACCTCCAACCAGGGCGGGGTGCACAGCGTCAACGGGCGCGAGGGCGACTACGGGCTGGTCGCGGTGGACCAGCCGGGCTGGACGCTCAGCCCGGCCGTGGCCGGTCAGGGCGGTGCCCCGGTGCCGGTCACCGGCTCGCAGGAGGGCCTGACCGGCATGTCCATCTGCCACTCCGGCCAGTCCAGCGGCTGGCACTGCGGCGAGATCACCCGGGCCGACCAGACCGTGGACTACGGCACCGTCGTCATCGACGGACTCTCGTACACCAACGCCTGCTCCGCGCCCGGCGATTCGGGCGGCTCGTACGTCACCCAGCCCAACGCCCCGATGGCCATCGGCGTGCACTCCGGCGGTGGCGCCGCGACGTGCGGAAACTTCGGCGGCGGCACCATCACCATCTTCCAGCCGGTGGGCGAGGCGCTGGCCAAGTGGAACCTGCGGCTGAAGACGGGCAGTCCCTGACGGCCACCGCCGCCGCCCGGTCCGTGGCCACCGGCCTACGATGTGAAGCAAGTGGCTGGAGAGGCGCGGGCGCCCGAGTGCGACCCGCGCTCATGGGGGAGCGGGAGACAACGACGTGACAGACGCGGCAGCAGCGGCAGGAGCCACCTCGGAGGGAGCGGCGGAGGAGTTCGCGGTCGCCGTCACCGTCCGCGGCTACGAGACGGACACCCAGGGCCATCTCAACCAGAGCGTCTACCTCCAGTACGCCGAGCACGCCCGCTGGTCGCTGCTGCAGGCGAGCGGCATCCGGCAGAGCACCATGGTGGACCGGCGGATCGGCCCGGTGACCGTCGAGACCACCATCCGCTACCGGCGGGAGCTGCGGGCCGGCGACGAGGTCGAGGTGAGCTGCGCCTTCGTGTGGGGCGAGGGCAAGACCTTCCGGATCGAGCAGACCGTACGCAGGACGGACGGGACGGTGGCCGCCGAGGTGAGCGCGGTGTGCGGGCTGCTGGACCTCACCGAGCGCAAGCTGCTCAAGGACCCGCGGGCGGCCTTCCGCGAGCTGGCCGAGGACCCCTCACTGCTCGGTCTCACCGGGGACTGACGGATACGGTGGCTCCGTGGACATGCTGCACCTGCGCTACTTCGTGGCGGTTGCCGAAGGCCGCCCGATCGCCCGCTTCCGGATGGTGCAGGACCTCCTGGTCACTCCTCGCCGGCCAACGCGTTCGTCACGCCCGGATGCGTGAAGTGGTGGCCTGGAGCCGGGAGATGTTCGGCGGCAACGGCAACGGCAACCGCAACGGCATCCTCCTCGACTACGACGTCGCCCGCTTCTTCGCCGACGCCGAGGCCAGCTACTCCTTCGAGGGCACCCGCGAGATGAACACCCTCATCGTCGGCAGGGCCATCACGGGGGAGAGCGCCTTCGTCTGACCGCCGCCGGGCACACAGCGCCCTACGGGCGGGCCGGTACCACCAGCACCTCGGTACCGGCCGCCCGTATCCGGCGCAGGTGTTCCGCCGGCAGGCCGTCGTCGACGATCAGCAGGTCGAAGTCGGTCAGCGGCGCCAGCGCGTACAGGCCGCCCTTGGCGAACTTGGTGTGGTCCGCGACCAGGATGCGCCGCCCGGCGCTCTCCATCATGGCGCGCTTGACCTGCACGGTCTCCGGTGACGTGTGGTAGCAGCGGCCGTTGGTCACGGCGGTGGTCGACATGAAGAGGACATCGGCGCGGAACGCCCGCACCGCGTCGGCGGTGTGCGGCCCCATGAAGGCGTCGTACGCGGGGAAGTAGGCGCCGCCCAGGGTGATCAGGGAGATGCCGGGCTCCTTGGCCAGGGTGGTGATGGCCGGCAGCGAGTTGGTGAGCACGGTCAGCGGGGAGTGCTCCGCGGCCTGGTGCGCCAGCAGCAGACAGGTCGTGCTGTCGTCGAGCAGCACCGACTGGCCGGGGACCAGCAGCGTCGCGGCGGCCCGCGCCAGCTGCTGCTTGGTCTGTGCCATGGTCGCCATCCGCTCCGCGACGCTGCCGTGGAACTGAGCCGAGGGCAGTCCGGTCGCGCCGCCGCGGACCTTGCGCAGCCAGCCCTGCGCCTGGAGGGCGTCCAGGTCCCGGTGCGCGGTCATCAGACTGATGCCGAACTCCTCCGCGAGATCCGCGGTGCGCACGAAACCGCGGGCGATGACGGTCTCGCGCATCCGGCGCCGCCGCTCCTCCTGGGCCTCGACCCGGTCCATCGCTCCGCTCCCTCCGCCGGCGCCGCCCCGTCCACCCGGTGAATTCGCCGCGTTATGTTCGCACGGATTTAACACTGCGCGCGCGGCGGCCGCGGTGTCCACATGCGGTTCCGGTGGGACGCAACATGGCTGGTCATGGCTTCGGTGCGAAGATTCCACCGGCCATTGACGCCCGATTCTGCGCGGCTGTTCCATCGCTCCGTTCCCACCCCTCACCCCTCCTGCCGCCGCCGCAGAAAGGGAGATTCGATGACGAACTCTCCGCCGCGTTCGCTGATCACCCGCCTGGGCATCCCGCCGACCCTCGCCTGGGGATACCTCGGACTCCTCCTCTTCATGATCGGAGACGGGGTCGAGTCCGGCTACCTGTCGCCGTACCTCATCGACCGGGGCGTCTCGGAGTCCCGGGTCGCGCTGCTCTTCACCGTCTACGGCATCGCGGCCGGCCTCGCCGCCTGGCTCTCCGGGGTGCTCTCCGACCTCTGGGGCCCGCGCCGCGTGATGTGGACCGGCCTGGCCATCTGGGCCGTCTTCCAGCTGCTCTTCCTGACCGCGGCGATCCCGCTGGCCGGCTACCCGCTGATGATGATCAGCTACGGGCTGCGCGGCCTGGGCTACCCGCTGTTCGCGTACGGCTTCCTGGTCTGGATCGCCGGGGTCGCGCCGCGGGCCCGGCTGGGCACCGCCATGGGGTGGTTCTGGTTCGCCTTCACCGGCGGGCTGCCCACCCTCGGCTCGCTCGTCGCCAGCGGACTCATCCCGCGGATCGGCTCCTACGCCACCCTGTGGGCCGCGCTGGCCCTGGTCGCCGCGGGCGGACTGATCGCCCTGCTGCTGGTCCGCGACGACCACGGCGGCCGGCGGCCGCGCGCCGGGGACGGGCCGCTGGCCACGCTGGTCGGCAGTGTCACCGTGCTGTGGCGCAACCCCCGGGTCGGGGTGGGCTCCCTCGTCCGCGTCATCAACACAGCCTCGCAGTTCGGCTTCTTCGTGATCATGCCGATCCACTTCACCAGGACCGTCGGCTTCAGCCTCACCCAGTGGCTGCACCTGCTCAGCGCGATGTTCGCCACCAACATCTTCGCCAACCTGCTGTTCGGCGTGGTCGGCGACCGCCTCGGCTGGCGCCGCACCATCGCCTGGTTCGGCGGTGCCGGCTGCACGGTGAGCACCCTGCTGCTCTTCTACGTCCCGCACGTCGCGGGCCCGAACTTCCCGCTCGCCCTCCTCGTCGCCGCCTTCTACGGCGCTACGCTGGCAGGTTATGTCCCGCTTTCAGCGCTGGTGCCCACGCTGGAGCCGAAGCACCAGGGGCAGGCGCTGGCCGCCCTCAACCTGGGCGCGGGCGCCAGCACCTTCGTCGGC
The DNA here is from genome assembly GCF_001729485.1 of Streptomyces lydicus. Lineage (GTDB taxonomy): Bacteria > Actinomycetota > Actinomycetes > Streptomycetales > Streptomycetaceae > Streptomyces > Streptomyces lydicus_D. The sequence goes on along the minus strand of NZ_CP017157.1, from coordinate 5,288,883 downwards.
CCGGCCGTCGTCGCGGTCTTCGTCGGCCCGCTCGGCGTCGAAGGGGTCATCTGGATCTTCGCGGGGATGTACGCGGTGAGCTTCCTGCTCGCCCACTTCCTCCAGCTGCCGGACGAGGCGGGGACGGCCCGGGCCGCCGCCGCGGACCCCGGCTCCGCGACCGCCGCCGCCTCGGCACCGGCGTGAAAGGCGCGCACTGATGTCCGTACTGACCGTCGACGTCGGCACCACGGTGATCAAGTCCGTGGTCTTCGACGACCAGGGCACCGAGATCGCCGTCGCCCGCCGGACCACCGAGGTGCTGCGCCCGCACCCCGGCTGGGCCGAACAGGACATGGACGCCGTCTGGAACGCCGTCGTGCACACCGTCCGCACCGTGCTGGACGGGCTGACCGACCCGGTCTGGCTGGTGTCCTTCACCGCCCAGGGCGACGGCGCCTGGTTCGTCGACGACCGCGGCCGGCCCACCGGGCCCGCCATCCTGTGGTCCGACGGCCGCGCCGGCGACCAGCTGACCGCCTGGCAGCGCGAGGGCGTCCTGGAGGCCGCGTTCCGCCGCAACGGGTCGCTGACCTGCGCCGGGATGCCCAACGCCCTCTTCAGCTGGCTCGCCGCGCACGACCCCGGGCGGCTGGCCCGCTCCGCCACCTCGCTCACCGCCGCCGGCTGGCTCTTCCTGCGGTTCACCGGGGTCCGCGCGACCGATGAATCCGACGCCTCCGCCCCGTTCCTCGACCACGCCACCGGCGCCTACGACCCCGCCATCCTCGACCTGTTCGGCCTCGGCGCCTACGAACGGCTGCTGCCCACCGTCCTGGGGGAGTCGCAGCGGATCGCCGAGATGACCAGCCGGGCCGCCGCCGAACTCGGCCTGCCCGCCGGGCTCCCGGTCGTGATGGCGCCCTACGACATCGCCTCCACCGCCCGCGGCGTGGGCGTGGTCAACCCCGGCCAGGCGTGCGCCATCCTCGGCACCACGCTGTGCACCGAGATCGTCCGTACCCACATCGACACCGACGGCGAGCCGTCCGGCATCCACATCGCCTACCGCGGCCGCGAACGCGTGCTGCGGGCCTTCCCCACCCTCAACGGCGCCGAGGTGCTCGGCTGGGCGGCCCGGCTGCTGCACCTGCCCGGACCGCCCGAGCTGGCACAACTGGCCTTCGAATCGGAGCCCGGCGCCCGCGGCCTGATGTTCCTGCCGTACCTCTCGCCGGCCGGCGAGCGCGCCCCGTTCCTCGACCCGGGGGCCCGTGGCTCCTTCTGGGGCCTGTCCCTGGAGCACACCCCCGCCGACCTGGCACGCGCCGTCTTCGACGGGCTCTCGCTGGTCCTGCGCGACGCGCTGGCCGCGGCCCGCACGGACGTCGGCGAGCTGCGGCTGTGCGGCGGCGGGGCCAACAGCGACGCCTGGTGCGCACTGATCGCGGACGCCACGGGTGTGCCCACCGCCCGCTCCGGCGACACCGAACTCGGTGCCAAGGGCGCCTTCCTCACCGGTCTCGTCCGCACCGGGGCCGAGACCAGCATGCACAGCGCGGCCGCCAAGTACGTCCGGATGCAGCGCAGTTGGCAGCCGGACCCGACGCGGGCGGAGTTCTACGCCGCGCTTTACGAGGACTTCCTCGGGTGGCGCGGGCTCGCCCGCGAGGCCGGCTGGCGCGGCCGCGCGCGGTGGCCCGAAGCCGCGGCGGCGCGGCCCGGCGGCGCCGCCCGCCCGGGGAACGCCCGACGGGCGGCCGAGGCCACCGGCAACCCCGTCGACCCCGCGGCAACCCCCCGTACCGCCCCTGGAGGAACCCTTGACTGACCCGCACCGCCCCCGCGGCACCCCGGCCACCCCCCTCGACGGCATCTGGCTCGGCCTCGACCTCGGTACCCAGAGCGCACGCTGCGCCGCCGTCGACGGCACCGGCCGGGTCCTCGCCACCGCCACCCGCCCGCTGACCAGCCGGCGCGACGGCAACCGGCACGAGCAGGACTCCGAGGAGTGGTGGGGCGCGCTGTCCGCCGCCTGCCGCAAGGCCCTGACCGGCCTCGATCCCCGGCAGGTCCGCGGGCTGGCCGTGGACGGCACCTCCGGCACGATCCTGCTCGCCGACGCCCACGGCACCCCGCTCACCCCGGGGCTGATGTACGACGACGGGCGCGCCGGCCCCCGGGCCGCCGCCGTGAACGCCGCCGGGGCGGACGTCTGGCAGGAGCTGGGCTACCGCAGCATGCAGCCGTCCTGGGCGCTGCCCAAGCTCGTGGCGCTGCTGGAGGACGCCGGCCGGCCCCCGGCCGGTGCCCGGCTGCTGCACCAGGTCGACCTGATCACCTGGCGCCTGACGGGCCGTCAGGCGGCGAGCGACGCCAGCCACGCCCTCAAGACCGGCTACCACCTCGTGGCGGAGCGCTGGCCGGAGCAGGTGATGGCCGAACTCGGCGTGCCCGCAAGCCTGTTGCCCGAGGTCGTCCGTCCCGGGACCGTGCTCGGCGCGGTGTGCGCCCGGGCCGCCGCGGCCACCGGCATCCCCGAGGGCACCACCGTCGTCGCCGGGATGACCGACGGCTGCGCCGCGCAGATCGGCGCCGGAGCCCTGGCGCCGGGCTCCTGGAACGCGGTGCTCGGCACCACCCTCGTCCTCAAGGGCAGCAGCCCGCACCTGGTCCGCGACCCGGCGGGCGTCGTCTACTGCCACCGCGGACCGGGCGACAACTGGCTGCCGGGCGGCGCCTCCAGCAGCGGCGCCGGCATCCTCACCCAGCGCTTCCCCGGCGCCGACCTGGACGCCCTCACCGCGCGGGCCGCGGCCCTGGACCCGGACGCGGTCGCCTACCCGCTGGTCTCGGCCGGCGGCGAACGCTTCCCCTTCCGCGCCCCCGGCGCCGAACCCTTCGTCCTGGGCGACACCCCCACCCGCGCCGCCGAGTTCCACGCCTGCCTCCTCGGCGTGGCCTGCCTCGAACGGCTCTGCTTCGACCACCTCGACCACCTGGGCGCACCCGTCGACGGCCCGCTCACCCTCACCGGCGGCGGCGCCCGCAACACCTACTGGAACCAACTGCGCGCCGACGTCCTCGGCCGCCCCGTACGGCTGCCGCACCAGGCCGAGAGCGCGGTGGGCATGGCCGTGCTCGCCGCCACCTCCTCGGGTACCGGCCTGCGGGAAGCGGCCGCCGCCATGGTCCGCATCGACCGGGAGATCGCACCCCGGCCGGACCGCACCGCCCGCTACGGCCCGGTCCACCTCCGCTTCATCGACGAACTCACCCGCCGCGGCTGGCTCGGCCAGGCAGTGGCCGACCACGCCCGCAGGAGGGCAGCACAGTGACCGACTTCATCCTCGTACGCCACGGCGAGACCGTCTGGCACGCCGAGAACCGCTACGCCGGCCGCACCGACGTGCCGCTCACCGGCCACGGCCGCGAACAGGCCGCCGCCCTCGCCACCTGGGCCGCCACCGCCGGCCTCAGCGCCGTCTGGAGCTCCCCGCTCTCCCGCGCCCGGCTCACCGCCGCTCCCGCCGCCGCGGCCTGCGGACTGACCCCGCACCTCGACGAGCGGCTCTACGAGGTGGACTTCGGCCAGGGCGAGGGGCTGACCAGGGACGAGATGCGCGAGCGCTTCCCGGACCGGCTGGCCGCCTTCCTCGCCGACCCCGTCGACCACCATCTGCCCGACGGCGAACACCCCCGGCACGCCGCCGAACGCGCCGCCGGGGCGCTCGCCGACATCGCCCGCGAACAACCCCGCGGCCGGGTCCTGGTGGTCGCCCACTCCACCCTCGTACGCGTCCTGCTCTGCCATCTGCTGGGCATCCCGCTGGCCGACTACCGCCGGGTCTTCCCCCGGCTCGACAACGGCGCGCTCACCGAGATCCGCATCGAGCACGGGCAGACCGCACTGCTCAGCTTCAACGCCCCCGCGCCGACCCGGGCCCCCGCCCTCCGCTGACCACGCCGCCCTCCGCAACCCCTCAGGAGACGAAGCCCTCATGAGCACCACCGTCCTCGCCGCCGGCAACCACTTCATCCGCCCCGGCCTGTTCACCGAGGCCGTGCGCACGGCCGCCGGGGACATTCCGCTGGACGTACGGGAGATCCGCTTCGACTGGCCGCACACCCCCTTCGGCCCGGTCGCCGAGGTCATCGAGGCGTCCGGCACCGAGGACGGGATGATCGAGGCCCTCCAGGGCGTCGAGATCTGCGTCACCGAGCACGGCCCGCTCACCGAGCGCATCCTCGCCAACTGCCCCGACCTGAAGCTGTTCTGCACCAGCCGCGGCGGCCCCGTCAACGCCAACCTCGACGCCGCCACCCGGTACGGCGTCCCGGTCTGCCACGCCCCCGGCCGCAACGCCACCGCCACCGCGGAACACACCCTCACCCTGCTGCTCGCCGCGGCCCGCGGCGTCGGCGACACCCACACCGACCTGCGGCGCGGCGTCTGGCGCGGGGACTACTACGACTACGACAACTGCGGCATCGAGATCGACGGCGCCACCGTCGGCCTGATCGGCTTCGGCGCCATCGGCAGCCGGGTCGCCACGGTCCTCGCCGCGATGGGCGCCCGGGTCCTCGTCCACGACCCCTACGTCCGCCCCGAGGCGCTGGCCGGCATCGCCGAACAGGTCCCGCTCGACGAGCTGTTGACCCGGTCCCGGATCGTCTCGCTGCACGCGCGGGTCACCGAGGAGACCACCGGCATGATCGGCCGCGCGCAGCTCGCCGCGATGCCGCGCGGCTCGGTCCTGGTCAACTGCGCCCGGGGCGCGCTGCTCGACTACGACGCGGTCTGCGACGCCCTGGACGCGGGACAGCTGGCCGGCGCCGGCTTCGACGTCTTCCCCGAGGAGCCGCTGCCCGCCGGCCACCGGCTGCTGACCGCCCCCGGCGTCGTCCTCACCCCGCACATCGCGGGCGGCAGCCAGCAGGTCGCGCACAAGGCCGCCCGGATCGTCGCCGAGGAGGTCGGCCGTCATCTGCGCGGCGAGCCGCTGGTGCACTGCGCCAACCCCGAGGCGCTGCACGCGGGTTGAGCCGCGTCCCGCGACGGGCCCCGGCCGGTGGGCGGCGATTCCACGCGCCCCTTTGTTTTGTCCACCGGCTTCGGGGCACCCGGGGAATGTCGCGGTGATCGGCACGGCGAACGCTTTTCGCCGGCAGAAAGGACAAGCATGACTGCCAATATCTGGGGATACCTGCCCGACGTCGGATACGAGGCGGGCACCCATCTCGTGGGATACCGCGTCGAGGCGCTGGACGGCAGCGTCGGCAAGGTCGACAAGCATTCCGACGAGGTGGACGCCGCGCACCTCGTCGTCGACACGGGCCCGTGGATTCTCGGCAGGCGCGTCGTGGTGCCCGCCGGCACGGTGACCGGAATCGATCAGGACGAACAGAAAATCTACCTCGGCCGCACCCGGGACGAGATCAAGAACGCCCCGGTTTTCCAGGACGAGGATTTCGCCTCAAGGGACGCGTACCTGCACCAGGTCGGAATGTATTTCGGCGGGTTCCCGCTCGTGTGACACCCGCGAACCGCCGGGAATGCCCCGCGCGTCCGAGGGCAAACGGAAGGCACCCCGACACCGGGGAAAGGCCCTTCTGGAGGCATCGATGGACGCGACACTTCCGATACGGCGCGCGGGCCGCCGTACGGCCCGGCGAGGTGCGCACAGCCCCGCGCTCCGGGTCGCGGCGCGCTGCGGCTTCGTGGCACGGGGCGTGATCTACCTCCTCGTCGGCGTCCTGGCCCTGCGGATCGCGTTCGGCGACTCCGGTGGCCAGGCCGACCGGGGCGGGGCGCTGGCGGAGGTCGCCGGCCGGCCGCTCGGCACCCCCTCGCTGTGGGCGCTCGGTCTCGGACTGGCGGGCATGGCGCTGTGGCGCCTCTCGGAGGCGCTCTTCGGCGCCTCGGGCCCGGACGGCCACAAGCCCGCGCAGCGACTGCTCGCCCTCGGCCGTTTTCTCTTCTACGCCACGGTGTCGAGCTCCGTCCTCGCCTTCGCCGCGGGCAGCAAGGGCGACGGGAGCGGGGCGAGCGACCGGCAGTCCCGGGACGCGACCGCCGCCGCGCTGGAGCTGCCCGGCGGCCCGTGGCTGGTCGCGGCCGCCGGGGCGGGCGTGGCCGCGGTCGGCGTGGGCATCGCGGTGCGGGCCCTGCTGCGCACCTTCCACAAGAACCTCCGGCGGGACGCGCTGTCCCGGCGCAGCCGGCAGCTCGTCGATGTGCTCGGGGTGTCCGGCGGGGTGGCCCGCGGCTGCGTGTTCGCGGCGGCCGGCGCCTTCGCCGTCACGGCCGCGGTCCGGCACGACCCGGGCCGCGCCAAGGGCATGGACGACACGCTCCGCTCCTTCGCCGACACGCCGGCCGGCCCCTGGTTGCTGGCCCTGATCGCGGCGGGCCTCGCCCTCTTCGGGCTGTTCTCCTTCGCGATGGCCCGCTGGCGGAAGGTCTGACGCGCGGGGCGCGGGGCCCGGCGCCGCCCACGAGGCGGGCCGGGCCCCGCGCGCGCCCGGCTCAGCGGAGCCGCAGGCCCACGTGAATGCTCTTGCCCCGGGCGGTCGGGGTCACGGCGACGGACGTCGCCAGCCGGCGCACCAGGTGCCAGCCGTACCCGCCCACGGACCCCGCCGGGCGCTCGCCGGGCAGCGTGGGGTGGGCCGGGCTCGCGTCCTCGACGGTGACGTCGAAGTGGTCCTCCGTGACCCGGGCCCGGAAGCCGGTCATCCCGCCGCCGTGCCGCTCGGCGTTGGTGACCAGCTCCGAGATGATCAGGAGGGCGTCGGTCAGCGCGTCCTCGCCGCAGGGACGGGGACAGGTGGCCATCAGGGCGTGGACGTGATCCCGGGCCTCGGCGGCCGAGGCGGGCAGCTCCGCTACCTGTGTCACACGTCACCTCCTCCACAGCGTGCGAACCGGCTTCCAGAGGTGTCGCGTACCCCGGTCGCGCGACAATGTGCACCCGATCCCGCACTTCCGCGTACTCGCCGGTAGGTCGGCGGCGCGACGGGCCCGGAAACGCCGCCCCACAAACGCCGCCCGCACAGCAGCGGTGCGGGCGGACGGCGCCGACGCCACCCACCCGCACCGCTGGTGCACGCTTCAGTCCTTGAACGCGTCCTTGATCTTCTCCTTGGCCTGGCGGAGGTCGCCCTTGGACTTACGACCGGCGCCCTCGGCGGCTGCGCTCTCGTCGTCGACCCTCCGTGCCGCCTCCTTCTTGACCTTTCCGGTCAGTTGCTCGGCCTTGGCCTTTGCCTTTTCTCCAGCACTCATGGCGGAACCCTTTCCGTCCGGCAGTTCGGATGACGCACCGCGGCACGGCCCGTAAGGTGCTCAGCCGATGGCAGCGCGGACACTGAACAGCATCATTGTCGAGATTCGGAAACCCGCAACCGGAGCGTCCGGGCCGACCGGTGCGCGGCCCGGAGAAATGCGGCCGGGAACCCGGACACCGGTTACCAGCGATACCACCGACCGCGTCGGCCGCCGGCACCGGCCGAACGCATGACGAATCCCAGCGCCCAGAAGACCAGCACCACCACCGCGGCGATCCACAAAGCCTTGAGAGCGAATCCCGCACCGAAAAGCAGCAGGGCCAGAAGAAGAACGAGAAGGAGCGGAACCATAGTTATCAACCTCCATGGCCTCATGTGCCCCCACCTCGATCCGGCATTCATGCGAAGTCCGAGGTTTGTCACGGCAAATGCGGCAGAATGAAATTCGCGCCGCGTGCTGTGCGGGGGCGACGGTCCGGTGGGCGCGCGCGTACCGTCGGGCCCGGCGACCGTAACGGCCGGTCCGGCGCGGTGCCGCGGACGTGGCGACGAGCCGGCCCCGGACGCCGGGCGGTTTCCCGCCGGGGCCGCGGCAGGGATATCTTTGCCACATGGAAACTGTTGGCGCGTGAGCGGCCAGTCGCCGGGACCGCACCCGTGCACCCGTCAACAGCCTGGAACCGGTCAAGAGAAGAGCAGGATCAGTGGAAAGAGTCGCCGACGTCGAACGGGCGCTGCGCGCCGCGGCACCCCACACCCTCGTCGACGTCGTCGCCGAGTTCCTGCGCGAGCGCCACGGCGCGGACCGGGTCGTCCTCCGCCTGGCCGACTACGGCATGACCACCCTCCAGACCGTGGAGCCGCCCGGCTCCGTCGTCGAAGGGGTGCCGATCAACGGCAGCCCGCAGGGCCGTGCCTTCGGCACCCAGGAGCCGTTCGTCGAGGTCGGCTCCCGCCTTCCCGACGCGACGATCCACCTGCCGGTCACCATCCGCGGCGACCGCATGGGGGTCCTCACCGTCACGGTGCCCGCCGACCGCTACACCCAGGCGGTGCTGCCGGAGATGGCCCACGTCTGCGAGGCGCTGGGCCACGAGATCCTCGTGGCGGAGCGCGATACCGACCTCTACGTCCTGGCCCGCCGCGCCTCCCGGCTCACCCTCGCCGCCGAGATGCAGTGGCAGCTCCTGCCCGGCCGCTCCTGTGCGCGCCCGGAGTTCTCCCTCGGCGCCCACCTGGAACCCGCGTACGCGATCTTCGGCGACAACTTCGACTGGTCGGTCTCCGCCGACCACCTCACCCTGACGGTCACCAACGGCATGGGCGAGGGCATCGAAGCGGCACTGCTGACCAACCTCGTCGTCAACGCGCTGCGCAACGCCCGTCGCGCCGGCCTCGACCTCGTCGACCAGGCATACCTCGCCGACCAGGCCGTCTACGCCCACTACCGCGGCGCCATGTACGCGTCCGTGCTGCTGCTGCGCTTCGACCTGGCCACCGGTGAGGTCGAAGCGGTCGACGCCGGCTCGCCCCGCATGTGGCGCATGCGCCGACGCGAGGTCGAGGCCGTCCCCTTCGACGCCCAACTGCCCCTGGGCATGTTCGAGGAGACGGCCTACGTGGCCGAGCGCTTCCAGGTACTTCCCGGTGACCGGCTCCTCATCGGCAGCGACGGCGTCTACGAGACCGCCTCGCCGACGGGGGAGCACTACGGCGAGCGCGCCCTCGCCCTCTCACTGACCGCGAACAGCCTCCTGCCGCCGTCCCAGGTGCCCCGCGCCGTACTGCGCGACCTGAGCGACTATCGCGCCGCCGTGCCACTGGAGGACGACGCCCTCGTCGTCTGCCTGGACTGGCACGGCCGGTAGCCGGTCGCCGCGCCCGTGGCGCAGCGGCCTCAGGCCGACCGCGTCCAGAGCGAGCGCACCGGCCGGCCGGGGGTGTGGTCACGCCCCTCGGCCGCCTCGGCGAACCCGGCCAGGCCCTCGGCCAGCGCCTCACGCGCGCTCGGTGTCATGGCCGCGATCGTCGTCAGCAGCAGGTTCTCGCGGTGTGCCCGCAGGTCCGCCAGATAGGTCCGGCCGCGACCGGTCAGCCGCAGTTCGAGCTCCCTGCGGCTGGCGGCACTCGGGTGCCGCTCCACCAGACCGGCCGCCTGCATGCGGTCGCACAGCCTGCTCACCGCGGAGGGAGCCGCGCCCAGCACCTCGCCGAGCATCCTCAGGTTGATCCCTTCGTCCCGGTCCAGGACGTACATCACCCGCAGCTGCGAGGGCGGTACGGAGGAGGGGCCCATGGCGTCCCGGCCCCGTTCCCACAGCAGCTCCAGCAATTCGATCAGCCCGGACCCGGCGCGAGCCGCATCCTGCGAGGAGGCAGGGGGTGTGCCCTTACCGCCCATGAGCGCCGCTCCGATCCGCGTTGTCCGACCCACCGCGGCAGCCCGCTCGGCGTGCTGCCTCCACAGCATGCGGTCGGCACCCGGCGGCTCACCGCGGGCCCGCCCAGGGCGCGGACCGAGCATCCTGTGCGGCCAACCCTATCTCTGATGGCCCGGACGGCATCTCCCTACCGGGAGCCGGTCAGCCGGACCCGGGCACCGGCCCGGTGGCCGCACGGTCCGCGCCGGCGGACGCGCCCCCCTCCGACTCGGCCGCCGCGGGCGCCGGCGGCGTCCGCGGTATCGCCGCCAGGGCCTCCTCGGGGTCCGCGTGAACGGGCGTGGTCACACTGATGCCGGTCAGGTCCAGCAGCCGCCGAAGAGCCGGGGCGAGGGCGGCCAGCCGCACGCTCCCGTCCACCCGCTTGGTGTCATTGATCGCGCGGATGATGATGCCCAGGCCCGAGGAGTCCATGAAGGGCACCGCCCGCAGGTCCAGCACGAGATGCCGGCGCCCGTGCACCAGCTGGTTGGCGAGCTGGTGGTGCAGATAGGTGCCGGTGTCCGCGTCCAGATCCCCTTGCACGGCCACCACCGCGACCTCCGGATCGACGACGGTCACCTCGACGTTCAACGCTTCGGCGTTCACGACTGTTCTCTCCCTCCGTCATTGATCATCGGGCGTCGTGTACCCCCTCGCTCCCACTTCAGTCAGACGTCCGGCCATCCCTCGCCGGTGGGGCCGGGACCGGACGTGCACCGCCGCCGGACCGCCCGCGGCGGAGGAATGAGGCGGGCGGCGCGGGGCAACCGCGAGGAGGTCGGAGCGACGGCCGGAAAAGGGGACGGGGCGGACATGAGCCAAGAAGGCGGGCGTCGGACGGACACCACGGCCTCCGGCGAGCGGGACGGGGAGACCCGGAAGACGGTCTGGGTGGCGCTCGGCGCCAACCTGGGCATCGCGGTGGCGAAGGCGGTCGGCGGGGCCGTGGCCGGCTCGCCGGCGCTGCTGTCCGAGGCCGCGCACTCGGTGGCCGACAGCCTCAACGAGGTCTTCCTGCTGGCCGCCCTCAAACGCAGCGCACGTCCGGCGGACGCGCTCCACCCCTTCGGCTACGGCAAGGAACGCTTCTTCTGGTCGCTGCTCGCGGCCGTCGGGATCTTCGTCACGGGCGGCTGCTTCTCCTTCTTCCAGGGCATCGAGGCGTTCGGCGCGGGACAGTCCGAGTCCCAGCAGGGCTATCTCGTCGGCCTGGCCGTCCTGGCCGTCGCGCTGCTCGCCGAGGGCACCTCGCTGCTGCGCGCCCTCTCACAGGTCCGCACCCAGGCGAAGTCCCACCACCGCGGCATGCTGCGCGAGATACGGATCAACGACGACCCGACCCTGCGGACCGTGCTGGCCGAGGACAGCACCGCCTGCCTCGGCGTGCTGCTCGCCGTCGGCGGCATGGTGCTCCACATGGTCACCGGCGAGTCCGCCTACGAGGCATGGGCCTCGCTGCTGATCGGCGCGCTGCTGGTGTACGTCGCCTTCGTCCTCGGCAAGAGCGCCCGTGGCCAGCTGATCGGCGAGGCGGCGGCGCCCGAACTGCAACAGCAGGTCATCGACTTCCTGCACGCCCAACCGGAGATCGACACCGTCACCGGGGCCATGACCATGCGGCTCGGCCCGGACTCGGTGATGCTCGCGGCCCGTATCGACCTGGTGGCCGGGCTCGACAGCGAACAGGTCGAAGAGGCGCTGGTGCGGACGAAGGAGGAGCTGCGCGCGAAGTGGCGGGAGCTCGACCAGCTCTTCCTCGACGTCACGGACGCGTCGGTCGTCGACCGGGTGCGGGCCCGCCGGTCCCGCCGTGACCTGGCCGGCAAGGTGGAGCGGCGCCGGCAGGAGGGCGGCGGGTAGCGGGCCCGCACCGCCGCGTACGACACACGGCAGGGCCGGAACGCGGAGGCGTCCCGGCCCTGCCGTCGTGTGCCGCGGTCCGCCGTCAGCGCCGCCGTACCAGCGGGAACGGCAGCGTCTCGCGGATCGACAGTCCGGTCAGGAACATCACCAGCCGGTCCACGCCGATGCCCAGACCACCGGTCGGCGGCATCGCGTATTCGAGGGCCTGCAGGAAGTCCTCGTCCAGCTCCATCGCCTCCGGGTCACCGCCGGCCGCCAGCAGCGACTGCGCGGTCAGCCGTCGGCGCTGCTCGACCGGGTCGGTCAGCTCCGAGTAGGCGGTGCCCAGTTCGGTGCCGAACGCGACCAGGTCCCAGCGCTCGGCGAGCCGCGGGTCCTTGCGGTGCTGCCGGGTCAGCGGCGAGACATCGGTGGGGAAGTCCTTGTAGAACGTGGGGAGCTGGGTCTTCTCCTCCACCAGGCGCTCGTACATCTCCAGCACGATGTCGCCGCGGCCCATCTCCGGCTTCACCGGCACCGCCGCGGCGTTGCACAGCCGGCGCAGCCGGTCCGCCTCGGTGTCCGCGTCGACCTCCTCGCCGAGCGCCTCGGAGATCGCCCCGTAGACGGTCTTGACCGGCCAGATCCCCGAGATGTCGTGCTCGACCAGCCGCCCGTTCGCATCCGCCTTGCGGGCGGTCGCGCTGCCGAACGCGGCGATCGCCGCCCCCTGGATCAGCTCCCGGGTCAGGTCGAGCATCACGTCGTAGTCGGCGAACGCCTGGTACGCCTCCAGCATCGTGAACTCGGGGTTGTGCTTGTACGAGATGCCCTCGTTGCGGAAGGTCCGCCCCATCTCGAAGACCTTCTCCATACCGCCCACGCACAGCCGCTTGAGGTACAGCTCCGGCGCGATGCGCAGGTACAGGTCGAGGTCGTAGGCGTTGATGTGGGTGTGGAACGGGCGGGCGTTGGCGCCGCCGTGGATCTGCTGCAGCATCGGCGTCTCGACCTCCAGGTAACCCCGGTCGATCAGCCCCTGGCGCAGCGCCTGGACGGCCGTGCTGCGCGCCCGCACGTTCTCCCGGGCGTCCGTCGAGACGACCAGGTCCACATAGCGCTGGCGGACCTTGGCCTCCGGGTCGGACAGCCCGCGGCGCTTGTCGGGCAGCGGCCGCAGGCACTTGGCCGTCAGCCGCCAGTTCGTGACGAAGACGGTCAGTTCACCGCGGTCGCTGGCGCCGATCTCGCCCTCGGCCTCGACGTGGTCGCCGAGGTCGATGTCCGAGCCGAAGCGGTCCAGCAGTTCCTTGCCGCTGCCGTCCCGGGTCAGCGCGATCTGCAGATCGCCCGACCAGTCCCGCAGCACCGCGAAGAGCACCCCGCCGTGGTCCCGGGTGAGCAGCACCCGCCCGGCGACACTGACGGACTTGCCGGTACGCGCCCCGGACGCCAGGTCCGGGTACTCCGCGCGGACCTCACCCAGCGTGTGGGTGCGCTGCACGCCCACCGGATACGGGTCGGTGCCCGCCTCGCGCAGCCGCTCCAGCTTGCGGTGGCGCACCCGCACCTGCTCGGGCAGCGCGGCCAGTTCCTGCTCGTGCAGCTCCTCCTCGGTGGCCGGGGCCGCCTGCACCAGGCCGAGTTCGTCCAGCGACGGCAGGCCCGCGGTGCTCGCCGGCGCGAGCAGCCGCTTCTTGTGGCCCTTGCCCCACAGCTTGCCCAGGCTCGGTACGGCCACGAAGCCCTCGGCGATGCCCGAGGCCAGACCGATGCGGGCCAGCGCGCCGGCGTCCGCGTAGCACAGGAACCGCGGGTACCACTCGGGGTTGTACTTGGCGTTGGAGCGGTAGAGCGCCTCCAGCTGCCACCACTTGGAGAAGAACAGCAGCAGCCGGCGCCAGAACTTCAGCACCGGGCCGGCACCGATCCGGGCGCCCTCCTCGAAGGCGGAGCGGAACACCGCGAAGTTCAGCGAGATCCGGTGCACGCCGAGCGACCCGGCCTGGGCGCACAGCTGGGCGACCATGAACTCCATGACGCCGTTGGGCGCGCTGCGGTCGCGGCGCATCACGTCCAGGGAGATGCCGTCCTTGCCCCAGGGGACGAAGGACAGCAGCGCGATCATGTTGCCGTCCCCGTCGAACGCCTCGGCCAGCAGGCAGTCGCCGTCCGCCGGGTCGCCCAGCCGGTCCAGCGCCATCGAGAAGCCGCGCTCGGTCTCGGTGTCCCGCCAGGCGTCCGCCCGGTGGATGACCTCCTGCATCTCCTCGTCGGTCAGCGCGGAGTGCCGCCGTACGCGGAAGGTGGCGCCGGCCCGCTCGACGCGGTTGACGGCCTGGCGGGTCACCCGCATCTCCCGGCCGTCCAGGTCGAAGTCCTTGACGTGCAGGATCGCTTCGTCGCCGAGCTGCAGCGCGTTCAGTCCGCAGCGGGCGAACGCCTTGGCGCCGCCCTCGCTCGCGCCCATGACCGCCGGCTGCCAGCCGTACCGTCCGGCGACGTCCAGCCACGCCTCGATGGCCTGCGTCCACGCCTCACGGTCACCGACCGGGTCACCGCTGGCCAGGCAGACCCCGGCCTCGACGCGGTAGGTGACGGCGGCCTTGCCGCTGGGGGAGAAGACCACGGCCTTGTCGCGGCGGCTGGCGAAGTAGCCGAGCGAGTCCTGGCTGCCGTAGCGCTCCAGCAGCGCCCGGATCCGGTCCTCCTCGTCGCCGTGCAGCGCGGCCTCCATGCGCTGCGAACGGAACAGCGCGGCGGCGGCGTTCAGCAGAGCCAGCGCACCGAGCAGACCCAGCACGGTGCTGGTCCAGTGCGGGGGACGGCCCTCGACCAGATGGCCGCCGACCAGCCCGCCGCACACGCGGTTGGCCGCCCACAGCAGGCGGTTGCCGCCGCCGACCTCCAGCGTGCCGGGCGCCAGCGTCACCAGTCCCCAGCCGATCAGTACCGCCGCCACGAGCCCGCCGATCAGCACCCCGATGGCACGCAGGAACGCGCCGCGCCGGGTGATCGCGTAGAACTCGCGGTGCGAGACCAGCAGCAGCGCCAGCGCGCCGGCGCACAGCACCAGGGAGAAGGCGAACTCCCAGTAGCCGGCGGCCAGGAACAGCGCGTCGGCCAGGGTGACCAGCACCATGTACGCCACGACGAACCACAGCGCCACGCGCTTGCGGGCGGCCATCGCCGCACCCAGAAGGAAGAGGAACGCCGCGTAGGCGAAGTTCGGCGCCACCGGGATCGTGAGCGTGTCCAGCCAGTAGATCACCGGGTGGAGTCCGCGCCGGAGCGGGCCGATCAGCGCCGTCAGGGCACAGAAGAGCCCCAGTACGCTGAAGACGATGGCGAAGCCATTGGGGACGCGGCGTCGAAAGCGCCGCCACCCCGTGAGTTGATCCTGGTCCTGCACGGTGCTCATTCCGTCACACTAGGCTCTGAAAGGGGTCAGCTGCTCGACGCGAGGGCGCTGTTTTGCTGCTGGGGGGACCGGCCGCCATTCCAGTCTCCGATCCCGTCGGTTTGATCGTCATTCCCTCGGACGAGGGAGGCGGTGACCACGGTGGGGTCACCCACGTGGACCTTGCCACAAACCCGTGCGGCATCCGAGTCGGTGCAAGTCCGGCCGATGGTGAAGTTCAGGTCATAGTCCTTGGCGAAGTAACGGCCGTCGCCGGAGTCCACCCCGTTCAGTTCCGCTCGCAGGGTGATCCGGCTGCCCGGTTTCGGGGACCGGGCGGGCAGCCAGTCGATCCGGTCCTTGCCGCTGCCGTCCGTGGCCCACCCCCACGACCCGGCCGCCAGGTCGTCGCTGGTGACGCTCAGCCGACGCTCCACCGCGGCCCGGTCGGTCACCGGGAAGTCGAAGGTGATCGTGAGCGGGTGCTCGGCGCCGACCACCCCGCCCTGCCGGCCGGGGTGGACCACCAGTGTGTTGAGTTTGTCCGCCTTCGCGGTGGTCAGTGACTCCTTGGCCGCGGCCTGCCCGCCCTGGGCGTTCCGGGTCCGGGCGACGATGGAGTACTTGGTGTCCGGCGCGGCCTTGGCGCTGGACGTCCAGACCACGCCGCCGTCCCCCAGCCCGCCGGGCACCGGCCGGCCCTTGGGGTCGGTGACCCGCACCTCGGTCAGCACCCCGCCCTCCGCGGTGAGCTTCAGCTTGTCGCCGGCCCGCACGGTCCGGGTGCCGTTCGCCGCGCCCAGCGTCACCTTCACCGGCTCGCCCCTGGCCGCCGACGCCGTGCCGCCTCCGCAGGCGGTGAGCGCGCCGACGCCGATCACCGGGATCAGGCTGAGCGCGAGGCGCGGCGGCCACGGTGACCGGTGGCGGGGGGAGCGGGTGCGGGGCATGGCGGGCTTTCCGTCTGAGCTGGGGGCCGGGGCGGGGATGTCGGCCGCTAAGACGGTCAATCCGCACCCTCCGTTGCGGAGAGGTGTGTGATCCACGTCACGGCCAAATCCCGCTCCCTCTCGTGACCCGCAGTGATCACCCTTTCGGAGTATCGGTCCGCGAACCGGACATACTCTGAAATACGCCAAACTGGCCACCCATTGCCGCCTGTTCGGGCGGCGGTTGAGGAGGTGTCCGCCCCATGGCTATTTCCATCTCGGTCGTGCTGCTGCTGGTCGTGCTGACCGTGATCTTCCTGCGCAGCGGCAAGCTGAAGATCTCGCACGCCCTGGTGTGCGCACTGCTCGGCTTCTATCTGGCCAGCAGCAGCCTCGCCCCGGACATCCACCAGGGGCTGGCCGGCGCCGCCGACGTGGTGAGCAGCGTGCGCCCGTGACCTCGGCGGCCTGCCGGGGACCCGGCGGGCCGGGCCGGGCGGAGCGCTCACCCCGGTGAGAAGACCCCGATCGCATTGGCCACCGGCCGCTCCGCCCCGCCCGACGGATGGTTACGTACCACGATCCCGGTGCCGTCGTCGTCGGTCACCAGCGTCGAGGACCCGCCGCCGTCCAGATCCATCGCGTCCTGGGCCCCCAACTCGGCCATCAGATCGGCGAGTTCGCGTACCGTGAGGCCGGTCTGCCCCGCTCCGTGGGCCCCGTCCAGCGCCATCAGGTACAGCACCCGGCCACGGTCCCCGATCCCCGCGGAGGTGCGCACCGCCACCGCCACGGTGTCCAGGCCGGGCACCGGCTCGGCGTCCCGCACGATCGGGAAGCCGCCCACCGCGAACCGCAGCGGGCCCGGGCCCCGGCCGACCAGCCGGTAGCCGACGCCCACCGGCTCCCCGAGGCGCAGTGTGCGCAGCTGTCGCGCCCCTTCCTCGCGGCCCAGCAGCACCACGCTTCCGGCGTCCACCCCGCCCGCGCCCGGCAGCTCGTCGAAGGCGGTCACCCGGCCGTGCCGCACGGTCACCTCCGCGGTGTCCGTGCTGCACGGCGCCGCCCGGTCGGTGTCCGTGCCGCAGGTGGCGCGCACCCGCGAGGTCGGGCCCCACTGCGCGGTGTACGCGCCGATGCCGTCGACCGGCAGCGCGTACTGGTTCAGCCCGCCCAGCGGCCAGGCGCCCTCCGGGGTCAGTGCCACGCCGTGCAGCGCGAGCCGGTCCAGCCGCGCCCGCCGGTCGTAGCCCACGCCGATGACGTCCTCGGTGGTCGCGCCGGGCGGCATGGCCGGTCCGAAGCGCTGCCCGTCGGGCACCGCGCCCTTCAGCGGGTGGCCCGAGGCCACCGCCGGACCCACCGAGGCGCCGGTCGCCTCCACGCCCGGGTGCTGGCCCTCACTGATGTTGAAGAAGTCGCCGTTGACGGCCGCCACGGCGCCGCGCGCACCGGCCAGCTCCGACACCGGCAGCCGGGCGCCGACCGCGCCCGGGTACAGCAGATCCACCGAGACCCGCGGATCGGCCAGGTCGACCGTCAGCAGATGCCCGTGCACGGTGCCGCGCGGCACCGTCATCCGGAATTCCCCGTACCGCACACCCGGCGCCAGCGTCACGGCGCCGGAGCGGTGGAGGGGGGTGCCCACGGCGCTGGCCGTGGGGCCGCCGGCCCATGCTCCGCCGGCCAGCACCCCCCAGGCGACCAGCACCGTCAGCACCACGCGAACCCGACCGAAACGCTGCTTCATGAGCCCCCCTGACGTCACGCCAGCTGTCCCAGGTGCCGAAGACGTTCGCTCCGCGCCGCTCACCGCGCCACGTTCACCACGACCTGTTTACTATCGCCCGGAGATGTCGCGAATCTGTACACCCGTGGAACGGCCGTCGTGTCGCCGCACCGCCGGTGTCATCCGGTGTACCGCCAGGAAGCCTCGGTGACCAGCTGCAGGTAGCGCGCCCAGTCCCAGTACTCGCCCGGGTCGGTGTGGTCGCTGCCGGGCACCTCGACGTGGCCGATGATGTGCTCGCGGTCCACGGGGATGCCGTAGCGGGCGCAGACGGCGGCGGTGAGGCGGGCGGACCGCTCGTACAGGACGTCGGTGAACCACGTCGGGTCGTCGATCCAGCCCTCGTGCTCGATGCCGATGCTGCGGGTGTTGAAGTCCCAGTTCCCGGCGTGCCAGGCGACGTTGCGTTCGCTGACGCACTGGGCGATGTGTCCGTCGGCCGACCGCACGACGTAGTGCGCGGCCGCCTTGTGGGTCGGGTCCTGGAAGAGTCTGAGGGTGTCCGGATAGGTCTCCTGGGTCACGTGCACCACGACCATCTCGATCGGGTACCGGCCCGGCCGGTCCGCGGTGGTGTAGTTGGCCGTACTGGCCGGCACCCACTGGACGGGCGGGTAGCCGCTCTCGCCGCGGGCGGTCCGGCGGCGCGGGGCGGGGGAGGCGGCGGCCGCCGTGAGGGGGGTGAGCGCCGCGGCGGCGGCGAGGGCGGCCGCACCGGAGAGCAGACGTCGGCGGGCCGGACGGGGGTGGTCGTGCTCCATGTGAACTCCTGACAAGGGACCGAGGGGGAGGTCGCGTACATGTCACGCACATGCGATGCGTTCATCATGCGCAACAGGACACGCCCTGCCAAGGGAATGGCCGCGCCGTCAATGGCTCGACCAAAGACGGAACGGCCCAGGTCAGGAGGGGGCGGATACCTGATTGGAGGTCACCCGGGTGCCGCGTCCGCCGCTCTGACGGCGGATCGCGGACGCGGCACCGGGGCCGGTGACGGCGCCCGCCGTCAGTGACCGATCTCGACGTCCTCCAGGATGCCCAGCGCGTCCGGCACCAGCACGGCCGCCGAGTAGTAGGCGCTGACCAGGTAATTGATGACGGCCTGGTCGTTGATGCCCATGAAGCGCACCGAGAGTCCGGGCCGGTACTCGTCCGGGATGCCGGTCTGGTGCAGCCCGACCACGCCCTGGTTCTCCTCGCCGACCCGCATGGCGAGGACGGAGCTGGTCTGGTCCGGGTTGATCGGGATCTTGTTGCACGGCAGCAGCGGAATGCCGCGCCAGGCCCGGACCACCGTGCCCTCGCACTCCACGGTGCCCGGGTAGATGCCGCGGGCGTTCCACTCCCGGCCGATGGCCGCGATGGTCCGCGGGTGCGCCAGCAGGAACTGCGTCTTGCGGCGCCGGGTGATCAGCTCGTCGAGGTCGTCGGGGGTGGGCGGTCCGGAGCGGGTGTGGAGGCGCTGCTTGAGGTCGGCGTTGTGCAGCAGTCCGAACTCGCGGTTGTTGACCAGCTCGTGCTCCTGGCGCTCGCGCAGCGCCTCCACGGTCAGCCGCAGCTGCTGGTCCAGCTGGTTCATCGGGTCGTTGTAGAGGTCCGCGACCCGGGAGTGCATCTTCAACACCGTCTGCGCGACGCTGAGTTCGTACTCCCGGGGTGCCATGTCGTAGTCGGCGAAGGTGCCCGGCAGCACCGGCTCCCCGACGTGGCCGGCGGCGAGCTCGATGGCCGCCTCGCCGTGCTTGTTGTGGGCCGGCACCACGGCCTCGCGGAACTCCGCGACATGGGAGCGCAGCGACGCCGACTCGGCCACCACCGACTCGAAGTCGCTGCGGTACAGGGTCAGTGCGGTCACCCGGGTGACCGCCCGCACGGAGTGCTCCCACTGCGCGTCCGGCGTCACCAGCGCCGCCTCGCCGAGGGCGTCGCCGTCGGCCAGCGTCCCCAGGGACGTCTCCTCGCCGTACTTGCCGGTGCCGATCCGGTCCAGCTTGCCGTGCGCGATCAGGATGACCCGGTCCGTGGGGCCGCCCGCCCGCGCCAGTACGTCACCGGGCGCGAACTCCCGTTGGACGAAGCGGCCGGCCAGGTTCTCCAGCGTCGCGGCGTCGTCGTAGCCGCGCAGCGGGGCCAGCTCGCGCAACTCGGCCGGGATCACCCGGACTTCGGTGCCCGTGGAGACGAATTCCACCCGGCCGTCGCCGAGGGTGTGCGTGAGCCGGCGGTTGACGCGGAAGGTACCGCCGGAGACCTGCGTCCAGGGCAGGATGCGCAGCAGCCAGCGGGAGGAGATCCCCTGCATCTGCGGCACGGTCTTGGTCGTGGTCGCCAGCTTGCGGGCGGCCGCGGTGTCCAGGCTGGAACGCTGCTGCTCCGGACCCGAGGACTGCGGGCCGGTCGTCGGGTCCACCGATGTGGTCATGAAGAAGGCTCACCTGTTCTGTGGTGCGGTGCGTGACGTGCTTGCGGTGCGGCGGGGCCGTGGCGGGGCCGGCCGCTGCGCGCGGCTCGGCGCGCTTCGTCTCAGTGACCGACCTGTACGTCTTCGAGGACGCCGACCGCGTCGGGCACGAGAATGGCTGCCGAATAGTAGGCGCTCACCAGATATTTGAGGACGGCCCGGTCGTCGATTCCCATATAGCGCACGGACAGGCTCGGCTCGTATTCATCGGGAATACCGGTCTGGTGCAGGCCGACCACGCCCTGCTTTTCCTCGCCGGTGCGCAGCAGCAAAATCGAGCTGGTCCGTTCCTTCGTCACCGGAATCTTGTTGCACGGGAAGATCGGCACCCCACGCCAGGACGGCAGCGAATGCCCCATGAAATCGACCGCCGTCGGATACAGGCCGCGGGCGCTGCATTCCCGCCCGATCGCGGCGATCGTCTGCGGGTGGGCGAGCAGGAAGCCCGGGTCCTTCCAGACCGTCGCGAGCAGGTCGTCGAGGTCGTCGGGGGTGGGCGGTCCGGAGCGGGTGTGGATGCGCTGCTTGAGGTCGGCGTTGTGCAGCAGTCCGAACTCGCGGTTGTTGACCAGCTCGTGCTCCTGGCGCTCGCGCAGCGCCTGGACGGTGAGCTTCAGCTGCTCCTCGACCTGGTTCATCGGGTCGCTGTAGAGGTCGCCGACCCGGCTGTGGGCGCGCAGCACCGTCTGGGCGACGCTGAGTTCGTACTCCCGGGGCGCCGGGTCGTAGTCGACGAAGGTGCCGGGCAGGGACGGCTCGCCGTGGTGCCCGGAGGTGACGGAGACCGCCGACTCCCCGCTGTCGTTCGTCGGCAGCGCGGCGCCCTCCCCGGCCGACGCCAGGTGCTCGCCCAGTCCGGGGGAGCGCTCGATGACCTCCTGCGCGGCCGACCGGGACAGCGCGAGGACCGTCACCCGGGTCACCGCGCGATAGCTGAACTGCCAGGTCCCGTCGGTGGTGAGCGGCGCGTCGCCGAGGTGGTCGCCCCCGGCCAGCGCCTCCAGCACCGCGCTCTCGCCGTACTTGCCGGTGCCGATGCGGTCCACCCGGCCGTGTGCGATCAGCACCAGCCGGTCCTGCGCGTCCCCGGCCTCGGCGATCAGCTCGCCGGGCCCGTACTCGTGCTGGGTGAACCGCCGGCCGAGCGCCGCCAGTACCTCGGTGTCGGTGAATTCCCGCAGGGCGGGCAGCTCGCGCAGCTCCTCGGGGATGATCGAGACGTCGGAGCCGTTGATGTCGAAGTCGATACGCCCGTCCCCGAGCGTGTAGGTCAGCCGGCGGTTCACGCGATAGGTGCCACCGGACACCTGCACCCAGGGGAGCAGCCGCAGCAGCCAGCGGGAAGTGATCCCCTGCATCTGCGGCGGTGTTTTGGTGGTGGTCGCCAGATTCCGGGCGGCGGAGGTGGTCAGACTGGAATTCTGGGAATCTTCCGCACTACCGGACAGTGATTCGTCGGCAATCGTCACAATGCGGCCTATCTCCTTGAAGGATGCGATGCGGCCGCCCCGGATCTTCCCCCTCACGAAAGTTCCGCGGCAGCCCGCTGAACCGACGGTAGTGGTGCTGTTTTTATCGGCACAATCGCTCGATGGGGTGGCATGGAAATCCCTTTCCGTGGAAAGGTTTAGCCGATTCGGCTCCGGGGAGAGTGAGCCGGGGTGCAGGAATGCAGAGGGTCGTCGAGCACGGTGCGCAGCGCCGAGTGCGCCGCCCCGAGCAACGGTCCGTCCGCACCCAGCCGGGACGCCGTGACCGCCGGTCCGCCGTGCCGTCCGGGGTCCGCCGCGACGGCCGTGCGCAGCGTCAACTCCCGCTCCAGGGACGGCAGGACCCAGGGCGCCAGCCCGGCCAGCGCACCCCCGAGCACCACCGCCTGCGGATCGAGCAGATTGACCGCCCCGGCCAGCGCGATGCCGAGCGCCGTCCCGGCCTCCCGCAGGGCCCGCAGCGTCGCCGTGTCCCCCTCGGCGGCCCGGCGGGCGAGGAGGGCGATACGGGCCCCCGGCCCCGGATGGGCCGCCGCTGCCCGCTCGGGCGTCAGGCCACCGGCCCGCAGCACCGCCTGCTCGCCCGCGTACTGCTCCAGACAGCCGCGGCCGCCGCAGTCGCAGGCGCGGCCGTCCGGATACACCGGGACGTGCCCCAGCTCGCCGGCGAACCCGCGTGCCCCGCGCAGCAGTTGGCCGTCCACCACGACCGCCGCGCCGATGCCGATCTCCGCCGAGACGTGGACGAAGTCCGGTGGCGAGCCCGGCCTTCCCTCGCCGTCGCCGCCCAGCGCCAGCTCGGCCAGCGCGCCCAGATTGGCCTCGTTCTCCACGGTCAGCGGGATGCCGGGGGAGCCGTCGCCCGCGGCCGTCGCCGGGGCCAGCCCCGGCGCGAGATCGGCCGCCCGCCAGCCGAGGTTGGGCGCGTGCACCACGGTCGTCGAGCCGCGCGCCACCAGACCCGGGACCGCGACCGCCAGCCCGGCCGGGCGCAGCCCCTCCGGGGCGATCCGCGCGGTCGCCTCCGCGAGCAGCACGGACAGCCGCCGCAGCACCGGTCCGGGAGCGCTGTCGCGGTTCGCCGCGTCGGCCGCGACCCGGGCCCGTATCCGTCCCCGCAGATCGACCGCGCACACCGCCAGGTGGTCGACGCCTATCTCGGCGCCGATGCCGGCCGGGCCGCGGTCGCTGACCGCCAGTTCGCTGCCCGGCCTGCCCCGCCCGCTCGGTGCCGCCCGCCCCGTCTCGACCAGCAGTCCGGCCCGCAGCAGTTCCTCGACGAGCGGCGCCACCCCGGCCCGGGTCAGCCCGATCCGGGCCGCGACGGCCGGCCGGGAGAGCGGCCCGTGCGCCGCCACGGCCCGCAGCACCCGGGCCAGGTTGCGCCGCCGGATGCCGTGCTGGGTGTCGCCGCCGGGCGCGGTCACAGAGGTCTCCTGAGGGCGGTGGGAGTCGTGGAGGGGAGTGGAGGAGTGGGGGAGGGGGCGCGGCGGGGGCGGGCCGGGCGGCTCACCGCCGCAGCAGCGCCTCGCCGTCGGCCAGCGTCGCCGCCAGCCGCTCCCAGGCGGCCGTGTCCCGCTGCCGCGCCTCGTACCGGGCGCCGCGGTCGGTGCCCCAGCGGCGGGCCACCGCCGCCGGATCCTCGCCCAGCAGCAGCCCGGCCGCCTGCGCCGCCGCGCCGAGCGCGACCAGTTCCTGCGCCGCGGGCACCACCACCGGGCGCCCGGACAGCCGGCGCACCGTCTCCCGCCACGCCGTGCCCTTCGCCCCGCCGCCGATCAGCAGCAACGGCGCGTCCGCCGCGGCGTCCTCGTCCAGCACCCGGTCCAGGGCCTGGAGCAGCGCGAACACCGCGCCGTCGTAGGCGGCCTGCAGCAGCTGACCGGCGGTGGTGTCGTGCCGCAGGCCGTGTACCAGGCCCGAGGCGCCGGGCAGGTTGGGGGTCCGCTCGCCGTCGAGGAACGGCAGCACCACCGCACCGCCGCCCGGCTCCACGGCCTCCCGGTCGCGGCCCAGCAGCGCGGCGATCCGGTCCACCGCGAGGGTGCAGTTCAGGGTGCAGGCCAGCGGCAGCCAGTCGCCGCGGGCGTCGGCGAAGCCCGCGACGGTGCCGGTCGGATCGGCGGGGCGGTGGGTGGAGACCGCGTAGACCGTTCCGGAGGTGCCGAGGCTCAGCACCGGCCGGCCCGGGCGCAGCCCCAGCCCGAGCGCGGCCGCCATGTTGTCGCCGGTGCCGGCGGCCACCAGCGCGCCCTTGGGCAGCGGCAGATCACCCGCGTGCACCGTGCCGGCCGCCTCGCCGGGGCGTGCCACCCGCGGCAGGAGCCCGGCGTCCAGCCCGACGCGGGCCAGCACCTCCGCGTCGTAGGACTCGGTGGACGACGCCCACCACCCGGTGCCCGACGCGTCGCCGCGGTCGGTGACGGCCTCGCCGGTCAGCCGCTCGGTGAGGTAGTCGTGCGGCAGCCGCACCGCGGCGGTGGCCTCGGCCGCGGCCGGCTCGTTCGCCCGCAGCCAGGCCCACTTCGCCACCGTGAACGCCGGGCCGGGCACGCTCCCGAGCCGCTCCGCGCACGCCTCGGCGCCGCCCAGCCCGGCGATCAGCCGCTCGCTCTCGGCCGCGGGACGTACGTCGTTCCACAGCACGGCCGGGCGGACCGGGGCACCGGCCGCGTCCAGCGTGACCAGCCCGTGCTGCTGCCCGCCGACCGACACCGCCGACGCCTGCCGCGCCGCGTCGCCGCACTGCGCCAGCGCCTCGCCCAGCGCCCGCCACCACTGCCGGGGGTCGCTCTCCTTGCCCTCGCCGTCGCTGACCGTGTGCGGTGCCTGGCCGCGGGCGACGACCACGCCGGTCTCCGCGTCCACGACCAGCGTCTTGGTGGACTGCGTCGAGCTGTCCACCCCGACGACCAGCGGTCCCGCTGACTGTGCGCCCATCGTGCCTTCTCCTTTGGCGGCGGTGTCCGACGGCCTCGGCCCAGGGGCTTCCCCGGTGTGCTGCCGCATATTAGTTTGGCCGCGCCGGAATTTGTAAAGCGCGTTGACGAAATGATGTGGGGAGCCCTGATGAGTCAGCAGCCCGTGCCCGAGGACAAGTTCAGTTTCGGCCTGTGGACCGTCGGCTGGCAGGGCCGCGACCCCTTCGGGGACGCCACCCGCCGCGCCCTGGACCCCGTCGAGGCGGTGCACCACCTCGCCGGCCTCGGCGCGTACGGGGTGACCTTCCACGACGACGACCTGATCCCGTTCGGCGCCGACGACATCCAGCGGGAGACCGCCGTCAAGCGCTTCCGCAAGGCCCTGGACGCCACCGGAATGACCGTCCCCATGGCCACCACGAACCTCTTCACCCACCCCGTCTTCAAGGACGGCGCCTTCACCGCCAACGACCGGGGCGTCCGCCGCTACGCCCTGCGCAAGACGCTCCGCAACATCGACCTCGCGGCCGAGCTGGGCGCCCGTACCTATGTGGCGTGGGGCGGGCGGGAGGGCGCGGAGTCCGGTGCGGCGAAGGACGTCCGGGCCGCCCTGGACCGGATGAAGGAGGCATTCGACCTGCTCGGCCAGTACGTCGTCGAGCAGGGCTACGACCTGCGGTTCGCCATCGAGCCCAAGCCCAACGAGCCCCGCGGCGACATCCTGCTGCCCACCGTCGGCCACGCCCTGGCCTTCATCGAGCGGCTGGAGCGCCCCGAGCTCTACGGCGTCAACCCCGAGGTCGGCCACGAGCAGATGGCCGGCCTCAACTTCCCGCACGGCATCGCCCAGGCGCTCTGGGCGGACAAGCTCTTCCACATCGACCTGAACGGGCAGAGCGGCATCAAGTACGACCAGGACCTGCGCTTCGGCGCGGGCGATCTGCGCGCCGCCTTCTGGCTGGTCGACCTGCTGGAGACGGCCGGCTACGACGGGCCGCGGCACTTCGACTTCAAGCCGCCGCGCACCGAGGACTTCGACGGCGTCTGGGCCTCGGCGGCCGGCTGCATGCGCAACTACCTGCTCCTCAAGGAGCGCGCCGCCGCCTTCCGCGCCGATCCGGCCGTCCAGGAGGCCCTGCGCGCCGCCCGCCTCGACGAGCTCGGCCGGCCCACCGCCGAGGACGGGCTGGCCGGGCTGCTGGCCGACACCACCGCCTACGAGACCTTCGACATCGAGGCGGCCGCCGCGCGCGGCATGGCCTTCGAGCACCTGGACCAGCTGGCGCTGGAGCACCTCCTCGGCGCGATCTGAGTCCGGGGGCCGGACGGGGCGGGCCGCTCCACCCGGCCCCGCCGGTCAGCCGAGTACCTTCCGGGCGAAGGCGAGTTCCGCCGCCCGCTGTTCGCCGCCACCGCCCTCGTGGGCGTTGTAGCGCCACACCTGCAGCTCCTTCTCGCCGGCGTAGTGGTGGTACGCGGCGAAGCCGGTGGACGGCGGCACCACGGCGTCCCGCAGGGCCGTGCCGAACAGCGCCGGGGCGGTGGCGCGGGCCGCGAAGTTGAGGCCGTCGAAGTGGTCCAGGGTGGTCAGCGCGGTGTCGATGTGCCCGCGGGCGCCCGCGAAGTAGCGGGTGAGCTCGCCGTAGGGGCCCGCGTCCGTGACGTCGATCGCGCGCCGGATGTGGGTCAGGAAGGGCACATCGACCAGGGCTCCGGCCAGCCCGGGGACCAGTCCGGTCATCGCCAGCGCCAGACCGCCGCCCTGGCTGTGGCCGGCGACCAGGACGCGTGCGGCGTCCACCGCCTCGTGGCCGCGCGCCGCCTCGACCGCCCGTACGGCGTCGGTGTACAGCCGCCGGTAGTAGTAGTCCTCCGGATCGAGCAGGCCCTGGGTCAGCTTGCCGGGCACGCCCGGATTGCCGTACCCGACCGGGTCGGGGGTGTCGCCGGGGCGGTTGGGGCCGCTCTGCCCCCGGGTGTCCATGACCAGCGTGGCGTACCCCGCGCACGGCCACAGCAGCCAGTCGTGCGGCAGCAGCCGGCCGCCGCCGTAGCCGAGGTATTGCACGACGCACGGCAACGGGCCGGCCGCCGCGCGGGGAAGGAGGAACCAGGCGCGGATGCGGTGGCCGCCGAAACCGGAGAACTCGGCGTCGTAGCAGCGGAGGAGGGCCAGTCCCGGATCGACCGGGGTGAAGGACGCGGCCAGTTCGTGGGTGCGGGCCTCGGTCAGGGTGCGGTGCCAGAAGGCGTCGAAGCCGGGGGGCTCGGGAAGCGGCGGGCGGTAGGTGCGCAGCTCGTCCAGGGGTAGGTCGGTGAACACGAAGAACCTCCGGGCCGTAGGGTGGCTTGCTGCTTGTCGCCAACGGTGCCCATGGGCCGGACATTTCAGACCTGAAATGTTCCAGGTTGGTCACCGACTCCCTCAAAACCCAGTAAAGAAGCGATCATTTCCGCCATGAGTTTTCCTCCGCCTCCGCCGCCCAACCAGCCGCCGTCCCCCAACACCCCGGGTGGTGGCTTCGGCCCGCCGGCCGGCGGTTACGGCCCCGGCGGCCAGGACCAGGGCGGTTTCGGACCCGGTGGCTACGGCCCGCCCCAGGGCGGCAACCAGGCGGGGGGCTTCGGTCCGCCCGCCGGCGGCTACGGGCCGTCGGGGCCGGGTGGCCCGGGTGGCCCCGGCGGCTGGCAGCAGCCGCCCGGCCCGCCCGGGGGCGGCGGCAACGGCAAGGCCATCGCGGCGATCCTCGCCGGCGGTGCGGTCGTGCTGGCCGCCGTCATCACCGTCGTCGTGATGGTCAACGGCGACGACGGCGGCGGCAACCACGCCCAGCCGTCGACCGGTTCGAGCACCAGCGCGTCGCCCTCCGAGAGCGCGTCCGGCACGCCGACCGGCTACCCCTCGCCCTCGGAGTCGACCACCGGCAGCGACTTCGAGAGCAGCATGCCCTCGCCCGGCAACGGCAAGATCCCCTTCTATCTGCTGAAGGTGGGCGACTGCTACGACCTCCCGGCCGACCGCAGCGGCAACAACGACGAGGCGTCCTGCAACGGCCCGCACGACGCCGAGGTCGTCACCACCCACCGCCTGGCGGCCGGTCTGACGACCGAGTCCGAGATCAAGGACAAGGCGTCGTCGCTGTGCCGCAACGAGCTGGAGAGCAAGGCGCGCCGGCAGCCCGCCGGAACCGCCGAGGGCACCTACGTCCAGTACCCCAGCGTCAACGGCTACCGGCTCGGCATCAGGTCCGTCAGCTGCAGCCTGATGGGCAACCGGAGCGGCACCAAGAAGCTCACCGGGCCGCTGTCCTGAGCCGGACGGTCACCACCGGCGGGGCGGTCGCCGGGGCGTCCCGGCGGCCGTCCGGCCCGTACGTCAGCGGTCGACGCGCTTGCCCGCCGCGCCGCCGTCCGCGACCTCGCCGACCTCGGCCGCCGCCGGATCCA
The DNA here is from genome assembly GCF_001729485.1 of Streptomyces lydicus. Classification (GTDB taxonomy): domain Bacteria; phylum Actinomycetota; class Actinomycetes; order Streptomycetales; family Streptomycetaceae; genus Streptomyces; species Streptomyces lydicus_D. The sequence goes on along the minus strand of NZ_CP017157.1, from coordinate 5,260,912 downwards.
GCACCCGCGCCAGGAACGTCCGGGTCCGCTCGTGCCGCGGGGCGCCCACCACCTGCTCCGGAGTGCCCTGTTCGACGATCACCCCGCCGTCCATGAACACCACCCGGTCGGCGACCTCCCGGGCGAAGCTCATCTCGTGCGTGACGACCAGCATCGTCATCCCGTCCCGCGCCAACCCGCGCATCACCGCCAGCACATCGCCGACCAGCTCCGGGTCGAGCGCGGAGGTCGGCTCGTCGAAGAGCATCAGCTCCGGGTCCATCGACAGCGCCCGGGCGATCGCCACCCGCTGCTGCTGCCCGCCCGACAACTGCGCCGGATACGCCGTCGCCTTGTCGCCGAGCCCCACCCGTTCCAGATTGGCCCGGCCGATCCGCTCCGCCTCCGCCCGGTCGCGGCGCAGCACCCGCCGCTGGGCGATCGTGAGGTTCTCCAGCGCGGTCAGATGCGGAAAGAGGTTGAAGGACTGGAAGACCATGCCGATCCGCCGCCGGACCCGGTCGATGTCCACGTCCGGATCGGTGACCTCGGTGCCGGCCACCGTGACCCGGCCCGCGCTCGGCTCCTCCAGCAGATTCACGCAGCGCAGCAGCGTCGACTTCCCCGAGCCGGACGGCCCGATGACGCACACCACCTCGCCGCGCCCCACCGAGAAGTCGATCCCGCGCAACACCTCCAGCTCCCCGAACGCCTTGCGCAGCCCGCGCACGTCGATGGCCGGCGCGTCCCCGGCGTCCCCGGCGGTCCTGTCCGTCGTCACATCGCTCACCTGGCCTTCGCGGTACGCGCTTCCAGCCGCCGGACCAGCTGGCCCAGCGGGAGGGTGATCACGAGGTAGAGCAGTCCGGCGATCAGGATCGGGGTCAGGCTCTTGTGCTCGTTGAGCGCGTCCCGGCCGAAGTTGGCCAGCTCGAACTGGTCGAGCGCGAGCCCCAGCAGATACACCAGCGAGGAATCCTTGGTCAGCAGGATCAATTCATTGGTCAGTGGCGGCAGGACGATGCGGAACGCCTGCGGAATGATGATCGAGACCATGGCCCGGCCCTGTGACATTCCCAGCGAACGCGCCGCCTCGGTCTGCCCCTTGGGCACCGCCTGAATACCGGCCCGGATGGTCTCCGCCATGTACGCCGCGCCCACCAGGCCGAGCGACAGCATCACCGTGACGTTCATGTCGAGGGCGACCTCGAACGCCAGCGGTACGCCGAAGCCCAGCGCGATGAACACCAGCAGCGCCGGAATGCCGCGGAAGAACTCGATATAGGTGATGGCGAGCCAGCGGTAGGGCGGCACCGAGGACAGCCGCATCAGCGCCAGCACCAGGCCGAGCGCCAGCCCGAAGCCGAAACCGAGCAGGGTGTAGAGGATCGTGTTGAGCAGCGCCGTGGTGATGATGTCGGGGAACAGCGCCTTGGCGACCTCGACGTCGAAGAACGCCGTCCGCAGCTGGTGCCAGTCGGCGACCAGTGCGAGGACCACCACGGCGACCACCAGGACGCCGTACTGCACGCCGCGGATGATCCGCGCGCGCCGTCGTCTGGACAGAGGCATCGTGACCCGCCTCAGCTCTGCGGCGTGGTGCCGAACCACTTCTTGTAGATCCGGTTGTAACTCCCGTCGGATTTCGCCTTCTTGATGACCGCGTTGATCTTCTTCCGCAGCGCGTCATTGCCGGTGCGCACGCCGATGCCGTAGTGCTCACCGGTGTTGAACTCGGCGGTGACCGCGGTGTCCGGGTTCTGCTTCACATAGTCGAAGAGCACGCCGTTGTCGTTGATGCCGGCGTCGACCTGCCCGGACTTCACGGCGGTCAGCAGCAGCCCGAGGTCCTCGAACTCCACCAGTTCGACGCCCTTGCCGTGCTCCTTGGCGTAAATGCCGCCGGTGGTGGCCTTCTGGTATCCGAGCTTCTTGCCCTTGAGGTCCTCGACCTTCTTGAAGGGCTTGCCCTTCTTCGTCAACAGCGCCTGGGTGGCGTTGAAATAGGGGTCGGAGAAGTCCATCACCTTGTCGCGCGCGGCGGTGATGGTCATGCCGGCGGCCGCCAGGTCGCATTTGCGGATGGTGAAGTCCTGGCCGGTCTCGATGCCTTCGAAGGGGGTGTTGACGATCTCCTGCTTCACCCCCAGGTCCTTGGCGACCAGGTCGACCAGATCCACGTCGAATCCGACGACCTTGCCGTCCTTCTTCACCTGGAACGGCGCATACGGAAGGTGTGTACAGGTCTTGAGCGTCCCGGCGGAGACCAGCTCCAGACCACCGGAACCCTTCTTCCCGTCCGTCTTGGTGCTGGAGCACCCCGCCAGGACGGTGAGGGCTGCGGCCACGGCTATGACGGGCAACGCGGAGCGAGCGGACACTGGTCCTCCAGAGATGAAGATCAACCAAGCCGGTGCGTGCTGCGGGTGGCCTGAATCCTGCCACCGGCCAGGGGCACTGACCCCGCCGCTTCGGTTGCGTCTGTGTAACGCCTTCGACCCGGACACCGGCCCGAACCGACCGCCGGTCCCGTTCTCCGGACGGACCGTTCGCCCGTCAGCGGCCGAGGAGGGCGGCCAGTTCGGCGATGCTCTCCGGGCCCACCCGGCAGCAGCCGCCGATCAGCCGGGCCCCGTCCGCCGCCCAGCCGGTGACCCGGTCCGCGCCGAACGCCGGGCTGCCGCGCCACGCCCGCGCCCCGGCGTCCCAGCTCTCCCCGCTGTTGGGGTAGACCACCACCGGCTTGCCGGTGACCCGCGCGGCCAGCCGCACCGCCTCGTCGGCGTCGTCCGGCGCGCAGCAGTTCACCCCCACCGCGATGATCTCGTCGGCGTCCGCCGCCGTCGCGAACGCCGCCTCCAGCGGCTGACCGGCCCGGGTGCGGCCGCCCGCGACGCTGTACGACAGATAGGCCGGCACCCCGAGCCCGCGCACCGCCCGCACCAGCGCCCGGGCCTCGTCGCTGTCCGGCACCGTCTCCAGTGCCAGGACGTCGGGCCCGGCCGCGGCCAGCGCTTCCAGGCGGGGCCGGTGGAACCGCTCCAGCTCCGCCACCGACAGGCCGTAGCGGCCGCGGTATTCGGAGCCGTCCGCCAGCATCGCCCCGTACGGACCCGCCGAGGCGGCCACGTACAGCGGTCCCGTGACACCGCCCGCGCGCGCCCGGCCGGCCGCCTCACGGGCCAGCTCCACGCTCCGCGCCAGCAGCGCGGTGGCCTCCTCGCGTCCGACGCCGCGCCGCGCGAAGCCCTCGAACGTCGCCTGGTAGCTGGCGGTGATCGCGACCTGCGCGCCCGCTTCGTAGTACGTCTGGTGCGCCCGCACCACCGCCGCCGGCTCCTCGGCCAGCAGCCGGGCCGACCACAGCGCGTCGCTGAGGTCGTGCCCGGCGGCCTCCAGTTCGTTGGACAGCCCGCCGTCGAGGACGACCGGGCCCGCGGCGAGGGCGTCGGCGAGCGGCGGGGAGGTGCTGACCATGGTGCGGGCCTTCCGGTACGGCTGGGGAGCTTCGGGCGTGATCTCCCTTCGGATCGTAACCCCGGCCACCGACAACGCCCCTGGCCGCCGCCTCACGGGCGGCCGCGGCCGCCGCTCAGCGCAGCGACGAGAAGACGAACGAGAACCGTGCCGGCGCCACCTCCAGCCGGTGCTGCGGCAGTACGCCCGGCCCGCACGACTGGCTGCCGATGCCGTGCTGCGCGTGGTCGAGGTGCAGCCACAGCTCCTCACCCGCCCGCAGATCCGTGGTGTGCGCGGCCGCGGTCAGCTCCTCGTCGGTCCACCGGCGGGCGCTGAAGAAGAAGTCCGGGTCGCCCTCGATCCGCAGGCCCGAGCCGTCCGTGCGGGTCAGCTGCGCCCAGCGCACCCCGGGCCGGGCACCGTTCTCCTGCGGCCGGACGTACGGCGTCTGCAGCGCGTCCACCGGCATCGACCAGCGGCCGATGCGCGCGGCGGCCCGGGTGTCCGGGTACCCCTCGCCGGGCCCGCCGCCGTACCACTCGGCGAACCCGAGGCTGCCGCTCACCGACATCCGCACCCCGAGCCGCGGCAGCGGCACCGGCCAGGCGCCCTCCGGGTCGACGCCCAGCTCCAGCCGCAGCCAGTCCCGTCGGGCCGTCCAGCGGTAGACCGCGTGCAGCGCCAGCGGGGAGCCGGCCGGGGCGACCCGGGTGCGCACCACCAGGGCGCCCGGCCCGGGTTCGACGGACTCGACGCGGTGCCGCATCCGGTGCAGGCCGAGCCGCCGCCACTCGGTGGCCGGCCGCGGCTCCGGCTGCCAGGGCGCCGCCTCGTCGTTGTCGGTGGGCGCCCGCCAGACGTCCAGCCGCGGCCCGCCGACCTGGACGCCGTCCAGATAGCCGAGCGCCCCCGTGGTGGCGTCGAAGGTGCCCGGCCCGAGGACGACCACATTGCCCTCGCCGCGACGCGGGGTGGCGGTCGCCACCGGGGGAGCGGGGGCCGGGCGCGGCACGGCCGTCAGCTGGCCCCAGGCGATCTCGTGTCCCGCGGGCGCCCAGGCGGTGTCCTCGGCCAGCAGCGCCCGGACCGTCCAGATCGCCTCGCCCGCCCGGACCGCCCCGGCCGGCGCCGGCGGCAGCTTCACCACCGCCGCCTCACCGGGGGCGAGCGCCGGCACCGCCAGCCGGCCGTGCCCGCGCACCTCGCCCTCCACCTCGTACCGCCAGCGGAAGTCCAGGTGTCCCAGGTCGGCGAAGTCGTACAGATTGGTGATCCGGACCGCGCCGGGACCGTCACCCGTCCCGCCCTCGATCCGCACCGGCTCGACGACCTTCTTGAACTCGCCGAGCCCCGGCGAGGGCACCCGGTCGGGGAAGACCAGCCCGTCGCAGACGAAGTTCCCGTCGTGCAGCTCCTCGCCGAAGTCGCCGCCGTAGGCGTGGAAGACCTCGCCCTCCGCCGTCCGCCGCCGGATTCCGTGATCGATCCACTCCCACACGAACCCGCCCTGGCAGCGCTCGTAGGTCTCGAACAGCCGCTGGTACTCGCCGAGCCCGCCCGGCCCGTTGCCCATCGCGTGCGCGTACTCGCAGAGCACGAACGGCAGCCCGCGCCGCCGGGCGTCCAGCTCCGGGTCGGCCAGCGGCTCCTCGGCGCGCCGGCCGATGCGCTCCACCTCGGCGTGGTCGGCGTACATCCGCGAGTACACGTCGGTGTCGGCACAGCTGCGGTCGCCCTCGTAGTGCAGCGGGCGGGACGGGTCGCGGTCACGGATCCAGGAGGCCATCGCCGACAGCCCGCGCCCGGTGCCGCACTCGTTGCCCAGCGACCACAGCACGACGCCGGGATGGTTCTTGTCCCGCTCGACCATCCGGCGCGCCCGGTCGAGCAGGGCCGGCTCCCAGCGCGCGTCGTCGACCGGGTTGTCCCGCCAGCCCTGCTGGGCGAAGCCGTGCGTCTCCAGGTCGCACTCGTCGACGACCCACAGCCCCAGCTCGTCGCAGAGGTCGAGGAAGGCCGGGTGCGGCGGATAGTGGCTGGTGCGCACCGCGTTGACGTTGCGGCGCTTCATCAGCAGCAGATCGCGGCGCATCGTGTCGGGATCGACGGTGCGCCCGGACTGCGGATGGAATTCGTGGCGGTTGACGCCGCGCAGCAGGATCCGGCGGCCGTTGACCTTCAGCAGTCCGTCCTCCACGCGCACCGTGCGGAAACCGATCCGCAGCGGGACCGTCTCCCCGGCGGTGACCAGCTGCCCGTCGTAGAGGTACGGCTGCTCGGCCGTCCAGGGGCGCACCGGCACCGTCGCACTCTCCCCGGTCGCCAGATCGAGCCCCAGCTCCGGCACGGTCACCCGCCCGGCCGGCGAGCACTCCACGCGCAGCGTGCCCTCGCCGGTCAGGTGGTCGAACCCGGCGTGGACGAAGTGGTCGGCGACCGAGCCCTCGGGACGGCGGTGGAGCGACACGTTCCGGAAGATTCCCGGCAGCCACCACTGGTCCTGGTCCTCCAGATAGCTGCCCGACGACCACTGGTGCACCCGCACCGCCAGCACATTGCGGCGCGGCCGCAGCAGCGTCCCGACCTCGAACTCGTGCGGCAGCCGGCTGCCCTTGAAGTGCCCCAGCTCCTGCCCGTTCAGCCACACCCGGGCGCACGACTCCACCCCGCCGAAGTGCAGCACCGCCGGCCCCTCGCCCCAGTCGTCGGGAAGGTCGAAGACGTGCCGGTGGTCGCCGGTCGGGTTCTCGTCGGGCACCCGCGGCGGATCGACCGGGAACGGATAGGCGGTGTTGGTGTACCAGGGCGTGCCGAAGCCCTTGAGCACCCAGGTGCCGGGGACCCGCAGCTCCTGCCAGGTGGCGTCGTCGAAGTCCGGCCGGGCGAACGCGTCGCCCTCGGCGCCGGCGGTCGGCGCCAGCCGGAACCGCCAGGTGCCGTGCAACGACAGCCGGGCGGCGTCCGAGGCCGCGTACCAGGCGCGCGGCGGCAGCACGCCGCTGCCCGGCGAGCGGTCTTCGTAGTAGGGCGGCCGGCGTCCCCGGGGATGCGGCGTGTCCTCCGTCCCGTCGGCGGTCCGTCGCGGCTTCTCGTACGGCGTGGGCTGCGGCGCGTGCGGGGAGTTACCGGTCACTGGTCCTCCTGCTGCGGGCGACTTGCCGGGCGGTGGGGGGATGCCGCTCAGCGAATCACGACCGGAGGCACCGCGCAGCCGGATGGCACGGATCGGGCCGGTCCGGCCGGTTCACGCCCGCCCCGCGCCGCCGGTCAGCGGACCGCCCCGGCCGCGAACGGCACCTGCGCCGCGGCCGGGACCGCGCCGTCCGGCGCCCCCGGATGCCGCCACAGCCCGGCGTCCCGCAGCAGCGGCAGCACACCCTCGCCGAACCAGTACGCCTCCTCCACGTGCGGATGCCCGGAGAGGACGAACTCCTCGATGCCCAGCCGGTGGTACTCCTTGATCCGCTCCGCCACCTCCGCATGGCTGCCCACCAGCGCCGTGCCCGCCCCGCCCCGTACCAGCCCGATGCCGGCCCACAGGTTCGGAGCGATCTCCAGCTCGTCCGTGCGCCCGCCGTGCAGCTCCAGCATCCGGCGCTGCCCCTCCGACTCGCTGCGGGCCAGACCCTCCTGCACGGCCCGGATCGCCTCCGGTGAGAAGCTGTCCAGCAGCCGCTGCGCCTCGGCCCAGGCGGCCTCCGCGGTGTCCCGGGTGATCACGTGCAGCCGGATGCCGAACCGCACCCGGCGCCCTCCCCGGCCGGCCAGCTCCCGGATCCAGGTGATCTTCCGCGCCACCTGTGCCGGCGGCTCACCCCAGGTGAGGTAGGTGTCCGCGGCGCGGGCGGCGACGTCACCGGCGGCCGGGGAGGAACCGCCGAAGTACACCGGCGGCACCGGATCGGGCAGCCGCGCCAGCCGGGCGCCCGCCACCCGCAGATGCTCACCCGTGAAGTCCACCGTCCCGCCGGCCCACAACCGCCGCACGATGTCGAGGAACTCCCCGGTGCGGGCGTAGCGCGCCTCCTTGTCCAGGAAGTCCCCGTAGGCGCGCTGCTCATGGCTCTCGCCACCGGTGACGACGTTCAGCAGCAGCCGTCCGCCGGAGTGCCGCTGGAACGTGGCGGCCATCTGGGCGGCCAGCGTCGGCGCGACGATCCCCGGCCGGAACGCGACCAGGAACTTCAGCCGTTCGGTCTCGCGGGCCAGCATCGCCGTGGTGAGCCAGGCGTCCTCGCACCAGGCGCCGGTGGGGGTGAGCGCCCCTTCGAAACCGAGGTCCTCGGCGGCGCGGGCGATCTGGGTCAGATAGCCGAGGGTGGCGGGCCGCTCCCCGCCGGCCGCACCGGCGGGCAGCCCGTGGCCGCCGCCGACGACATGACGGCTGTCGCCGTAGGTGGGCAGGAACCAGTGGAAGGTCAGGGGTGACATGGGAACTCCGGTGAGGACGAGGGTCGTTGAGGGGCCGGGGCAGGGGTTCGCGGGCGGCCCGCCGGGCGGGCCCGGCGGTCAGAGCAGCCCGTGCCGGGGCGGCCGGACCCCGTTGAGGACATAGCGGCCGATGTGCTGCACCTTCCAGCGGACCGGGTCGTGCAGGGTGTGGGTGCGCGCGTCCCGCCAGTGCCGGTGCAGGTTCAGTCCGTCCAGCGCGGACCGGGTCCCGGCCACCTCGAACAGCGCGCTGCCGGTCTCCACCGCCGCCTCCGCGGCCACCACCTTGGCCGCGGCCACCGCGATCGACGCCTCGGCGGCCGAGTCGTCGGTCAGCGCCCCGGCGGCCGCGTCCACCGTCCGGGCGGCCGACGCCAGCAGCGCCTCCGCGGCCCGCACCCGCACCGCCAGCTCACCGAACCGCTGGATCAGCAGGGGGTCCTCGGCGGCGGAGTCCAAGCCGCTCTCGAACCACGGCCGGCTCCTGGTGCGCACGAAGGCGCCGGCCTCGGCCAGCGCGCCCGCCGCGATCCCGGTGTCGATCGCGGCATGCAGCAACTGCGCCACCGCACCGTGCAGTTGGGGCCCCTCGAAGGTGAGGTGATGCGGTACGACCCGGTCGGCCGGCACCGCCACGTCCGTCAGGTGCACCGTCCCGCTGGCCGTGGTCCGCTGCCCCATCCCGTCCCAGTCGTCGACGATCCGCACCCCCGGCGCGTCCCGCGGCACGTACGCCACCCACAGCGCCTCGTCCCGCCCGCGCGCCAGCACGGGGATCCAGTCGGCGAACAGCGCACCGGTCGCATAGTGCTTCACCCCGCTCAGCAGGTACGAGCCGTCCGGTGCCGGCTCCAGACGCGTGCGGAGGTCCTGCACGTGCCGGGTGCCCGCCTCCGACTGCGCGTTGCCCAGCCGCCGCCCGGCCAGCACCTCGCCGAAGAAGAACGCCTGCTGCTCCGCGGTGCCCTGACGGCGCAGCACGTTGACGTACACGAAGTGGCTCTGCGGGATCTGGGACAGGCTGGCGTCCGCGGCCGCCAGCCGCCGGAACACCTCCGCCAGCGTCCCGGTGCTCACCTGCGCGCCCCCGTGGGAGCGCGGCACGGTGACGGCCAGCAGGCCGCTCGCCGACAGCCGCGCCAGTTCGCGGTGCGGCAGCCGGCGCGCGGCGTCCCGTTCCGCCGCGCCGGCCCGGAACTCCTCGGCGAGTCCGGTCGCGACCGCCAGCGCCTCGGCGTCGTCGCGGATCACATGAGCGGTGGCGGTCCGCTCGGGGGCGTGCACGGTGCTGCCTCCAGGAGTCGAGGGGCGGGGATCGGGGGACGGTCAGCTCGCGACCGACAGCAGCGGGCGGCGCCCCAGCGCGCCGGAGAACTGGTCCAGCACGTGGTCGAGCCCCTCCTGCGCCGCGGGGTCGACCGCGAGCGGGGCGCCCTCCCGTACGGTCAGGTGCCGGTCGAGGACGAACCAGCCCTGGACGATGTGCGCGGCTCCCATGGACTGCAGCACCGGGCGCAGCGCGTAGTCGATCGCCAGTACGTGGGCGGTGCTCCCGCCGGTCGCCAGCGGCAGCACCGTCTTGCCGGTCAGCGCGTACTGCGGCAGCAGGTCCAGCAGCGACTTGAGCAGGCCGGAGTAGGCGGCCTTGTAGACCGGGGTGCCGATGACGATGCCGTCGGCACGGGCGAACAGCTCGGTGGCCTCGACGATCGCCGGGTGGCCGAAGTCGGCCCCCAGCAGCGCCTCGGCGGGCAGCGTACGGACGTCCAGCGGCACGACCCGGTGCCCCTCGTCGGCCAGCCGCGCGTCCAGGTGACGCAGCAGACGGGCGGTGCGGGAGGTCGCGGAGGGGCTGCCGGAGACGGACAGGACGGTGGCCAAGGGGATCACCTCGAAGTGCGGAGCGGAAAGCGGGGAGCGGGGGGGGGGCGTGCCGGTGCCGTGGGCGGAAGCCGGTCAGGAGTACCAGGTCGGCTCGGGGAGGTCGCCGGTGAGCCGGAACCTGCCGACCTCGCGGCGCTTGTACGCCACCGGGTCGTGCAGGGTGTGCGTGCGGACGTTGCGCCAGAAGCGGTCCAGGCCCTCGGCGGCGGCGGTCGACCGGGCCCCGGTCACCTCGAAGATCCGGTTGGTCACCTCCAGCGCCACGTCCGTGGCCCGGGCCTTGACCGCGGCCACCCGGACCTCGAACGCACCGCGGTCCCGTTCGGTCACCGCGTCGGGGTCCTCGTGCAGCCGCTGCCCCTCGGCGGAGACCTGGTCGGCCAGCGCCTCGGCGGCCCAGAGCTTGGCCGTCAGATCGCCGTAGGCGTCGAGGACGTACGGCTCGTCGACCGCCCGCTCGTGGCCGCCGTGCAGCCAGGAACGCGCCTTGGTACGGGTGTAGACCGCGGCCGTCTCCAGGGCGCCGGCGGCGATGCCGAGGTAGAAGTGCGCGAAGACCAGCTGGATGGTGGGCACGTTGAGGGTGTTGTAGACCCGCGGCCGGAACTCCTTGTCCACGTAGCCGGCCGCCGCCGCCCACGGCACCCGCACCTCGTCCAGGGTGACGCTGCCGCTCTCGGTGAGCCGCTGCCCGATGTTGTCCCAGTCGTCGTGGAAGACCAGCCCGTCGCTGTCGGACGGCACGACGGCGAAGACATGGTCGTCGGTGCGCTCAAGGACCCCCTCCAGCACGGTGACGTCGGAGACCCGGCTCCCGGTGGAGAACGACTTGCGGCCGCTGAAGACCAGCGTCTCGCCCTCGTCGCGCACCACCACGTCCTTGTCGCGCGGATTGACCGCGCCGCCGAAGAACCACCGCTGCCGGGCGGCCTCGGCCTCCACCTGCTCCCACTGCTCGCGGGTACCGACCAGCCGCGCCGCCCAGTTCCACAGGTAGTGGTAGCCCAGCAGCTGGCCGATCGACCCGTCGGCCGCGGCGACCTCCCGGACCACCCGGTACGCGGTCGGCCAGTCCTGGCCGGCGCCGCCGTGCGCGGTGGGCCCGAGCAGCGTGACCAGCCCCGCGTCCTTGAGCAGTTGGACCTCGGCGTACGGGGTGGCGCCCGCGCGGTCCCGGGCGACCGCGTCGGTGGCGAGGACGGCGGCCACCTCGGTGGCGCGCCCGATCCAGCCGTCCGGGCCCTCGGGTGCGGGACGGGTGGACCAGTCGGACGGTGCGACGGTGCTCATGCGGAACCTCCGTGAGTGTGCGGGGTGTCGGGGTGCAGGGGCGGGCCGGGCATCAGTGCCGGGCGGCGGCCGGGACCCGGCCGGCCGCCGCCGGGTCCGCCGCGCCGGTCTCCTGCTGCGCCTCCAGCTCGCGCACCAGCGGCAGCACCCGCTTGCCGAAGTACTCGACCTCCTCCAGGTAGTGGAGGAACCCGAGCAGGAACAGATCGACGCCCAGCCGCTTGTAGGCCACGATCCGCTCGGCGATCTGCTCCGGCGTCCCGATCAGGCCGGTACGGAAACCGTCGTTGTACTGGACGAGGTCCTCGAACGACGAGTCCTGCCACATTCCGGTGCGGTCGGCCGTGGACTGACCGGCCTGCTTGACCGCCGCGCCGAAGCCGTGCACCGCCTCGGTGTCCGCCTTGGCGACGATCTCCCGCAGCACCTCCCGGGCCTCGGCCTCGGTGTCCCGCGCGATCAGGAAGCCGTTGAGTCCGAAGCCGGGGGCGGGCCGGCCGGCGGCCGCGGCCGACGCCCGCACGTCCCGCAGCTGCTCGGTGACGCCGTCGAAGTCCTTGCCGTTGCTGAAGTACCAGTCGGACACCCGGCCGGCCATCGCCCGCGCCGCGGTGGAGTTGCCGCCCTGGAAGATCTCCGGGTGCGGGCGTGCGGCGGTGTTCAGCGGCTTCGGCTTGAGCGAGAAGTCCCGGATCCGGTAGAAGTCACCGGCCAGTTCGGCGTGGTCCGCCGTCCAGATGGAGCGCAGCGCACGGATGAACTCCTCCGCCCGCCGGTAGCGCTCGTCGTGCTCCAGCCACGGCTCGCCGAGCGCCGTGAACTCGCCCTTGAACCATCCGCTGACGACGTTGACGGCGAACCGGCCGCCGGAGAGCTGATCGGCGGTCGCGCCGAACTTCGCGAGTACCCCCGGGTGCCACAGCCCGGGATGGACGGCCGCGATGACCTTCAGCCGCTCGGTGGCGAGCAGCAGCGCCAGGCTGAAACCCGTCGACTCGTGCTGGTACTCGGCGCCGTAGCCGGCCATGTACCGGACCTGGCTCAGCGCGTATTCGAAGCCGTTGTTCTCGGCCAGCACCGCCAGCTTGCGATTGTATTCGTAACCCCAGTCGGTGCGCTGCTCGATGGTGCTGGTGACCAGGCCGCCACTGACATTGGGAACCCAGTAGGCGAAACGGGCAGGGGGCGGGGCGAGGGATTCGGGCATGGGAACTCCACGGAAGAGAAAAGGCAGGGGAAAACAGCGCCGGGCGCACGATCCGGAAAGAACCGAAAAAAGGGCGCGCGGTGCCGGGGGAGGCGTGGGGAGTCCGGCGCGGGCAGCGCGGATCAGCGCTCAGAGCGCGTGACGACACAGGGCACTGGAGACCCTGACGAGGTCGACGTGGCGCCGCCGGGTCAGACCGTGTTGCGGCTTCATAAACACGTCACCTCCCTGCAACATTTCTCGTGGAGCGGGCCGGGGGAATTCCGGGAACCGCTGTGGTGAGTTTAGCGAGAAGGGTCTGCATTGGTCGATTCGGTATCCACGAGGTGGTGATAGGGTCCCCCTTGAAGTGACCCGCAGCAATTACCGGTGATTCGGCCGGAAGTGAGGGAAGCGCGGCCATGCGGATCGAGCAGCTCGCATACATAGAGGCGGTCACCCGGCTCGGCTCGCTGCGCCGCGCCGCCGATGCGCTGCACCTCTCCCAGCCCGCCCTCAGCGAGACCGTCCGCAACCTCGAACGGGAGCTGGGCGTGGACATCCTCGACCGCAAGCGCTCCGGGGCGAAGATCAGCGACGAGGGCCGCGAACTGCTGCCGCACATCATCGGCGTGCTCGACGCGGTCGACAAGCTGCGCAGCGCGGCCGACCAGCAGCACCACATCAGCCGCATGGTGCGCCTGGGCACGGTCAACGCCGCGACGGTCCCGCTGATGGTCCCCGCGATCCGCGAGTTCCGCACCGGCCACCCGGTCACCCAGGTCGAGGTGATCGGTGCCCAGCAGGCCGAGATCCACCGCTCACTGCTGGAGGGCAGCCTCGACCTGGGGCTGGTGAACTACCTGCGCGGCGACGACCTGCCGCCGGACTTCCACACCACCGAACTCCTGCGCGGCCGGCCGGTGGTGTGCGTCCGCCCGGACAGTCCGCTGGCCGCGCTGCGCGAGGTCTCGGTGACCGATCTGCTCACCGAGCCGCTGATCGTGATGCGGGCCGGCTATGTCATGCACCGCTTCGTCCACCGGCTCATCGAGGGCCGCGCGCCGTCCTTCTCCTACTCCACCGACGGCGCCGAGATGGGCAAGCTGATGGTGGCGGAGGGGCTGGGCGCCACGGTGCTGCCCGACTTCAGCATCATCGGCGACCCGCTGGAGCGCAGCGGCACCATCACCCACCGCCCGTTGGCGGGCGACCGCACCGACGTCCTCATGGTGATCCAGCGCCGCCGCTCCGGCTCGGTCCCCAAGGCGGCCCGCGACCTGCACGAGATCTTCGTACGACGGGCGGCCGCGCACGCGGCCTTCGGGCAGCGCGGGGACTGACCCGCGCTGCCCGAAGGCCGACCGGCCGTCCCCGGCGCAGCCCCCCGCCCCGGGACGGCAGGCGGAACGCCTCGGTCCGCCGCGTTCCGGTGCGGGCCCTCACCCCTCCGGTGACAGCGCCGCCAGCGCGCCCGCCGGGTCGTCCGAGGCCGGGCCGGCGGGCGCCCACCGGCCGTCCTCCTTCCGGTACGGCCACCAGCGGCCGTCCCGCCCGTAGCGCAGCTGGGCCTCGCCGCCGGCCACCGTCCAGCGGTTGCCGGAGACCCGCGGCCCCGGCTGGGCCCCGTCGTCCTCCCGGGCGGCCGCGAGCCGGCCGGCCGCCCGGGCCAGCGTCGCCGGATCCGGTGTCCACTCCTCCTCCAGCACCGCGAGCCCGACCGCCCCGCCCAGTTCCCAGGCGCGTACGGCCAGCGTCAGTCCCCGCACATCGCGCCCCGAACCGGCCGCCAGCCGCGCGGATATGGCCTCCCCGGCGCCGGCTGCGGCCAGTCGCACCGCGTCCTGACCGGGCGTCAGCGCGGGCGGCGGCGGCACGTCCGGATGCCAGGGGGAGAGCGCGTCCGCGAGCAGCCGCTGGGCGCGCACCGCCGCGTCACGGATCAGGAACTCCAGCGCGGCCACCGCCACGCCCGGTGCGGGCGGCGTGCCGCCGCCGAGCGCCGGCGCGGTCCCCGGTACGTCGACGGGCGGCGGGGGCGCCGGCAGCGGCGGCAGGATGTCGCGCGCCGCGTACGCCTCGGCGGCCGGCACCCCCGCGCCGGCCCGCTCCGCCCCCGCCTCCCGGGCCGGGGCCCCGGCCCGCGACGCACTGCGCGCCTGGAGCTCCGCCAGCAGCTCCCGCTCGCCCCGCCCGCGCAACAGCAGCAGCACGAACGGGTCCTGGTCCAGCAGCCGCGCCACCTGGTAGCACAGCGCGGACGAGTGCGCGCAGTGGTCCCAGGCGCCGCAGTCGCACGCGGACTCCAGGTCGCCGATGCCCGGCAGCAGTTCGATCCCCGCGGCCGCCGCGTCCTCGGCCAGCACCGGCGGCACGTCCCGGTCCAGCAGCGCCGCGAGGCGCCCCGCCCGGTCCACGACCAGGTCCAGGAAGCGGTCCCACTGCGCCGCGGACAACTGCGCCAGCAGCACATCGGTGCGGTGCCGCGAGTGGTCGCGGTCCTGGACCACCGCGGTGATCCGGCCCGGGCGCACGGACACCGCGCCGACCGCCCCGGCCCGCGCATGCCGCCGTCCCAGCTTCAGCTGCGCGCCGTCCAGCGCCGAGTCCTCCAGCGCCTTGAGCCATGCCCGCCCCCACCAGGTCCGCGCGAAGCCGCCGCCACGGGCCGGCGGCAGCGCGGCGAACGTCCGCTCGGGCTCCGGCGGGTACGCGTCGTCGTGGTTTCCGGTCATCGCTCGCTCCCTCGCAGTGCGACCAGGTCCGCCAGCTCGGCGTCGGTGAGTTCGGTCAGTGCGGCCTCGCCCGAGCCCAGCACCGCGTCGGCCAACCGCTGCTTGCGGAAGAGCATGTCGGCGATCCGGTCCTCGACGGTGCCTTCCGTGATGATCCGGTGGACCATCACCGGCTGGGTCTGCCCGATGCGGTACGCGCGGTCGGTGGCCTGCGCCTCGACGGCCGGGTTCCACCAGCGGTCGAAGTGCACGACGTGCGAGGCCCGGGTGAGGTTCAGCCCCGTGCCGGCCGCCTTCAACGACAGCAGGAACACCGGCGCCGCGCCCTGTTGGAAACGGCGCACCATCTCGTCGCGCCGAGCCACCGGCGTCCCGCCGTGCAGGAACTGCGTGGCGACCCCGCGGGCCGTCAGATGCGCCTCCAACAGTCGCGCCATCTGCACGTACTGCGTGAAGACCAGCACGCTCGCGCCCTCGGCGAGGACGGATTCCAGCAGCTCGTCGAGCAGTTCGACCTTCCCCGAGCGGCCGGGGACGTGCGGGTCCTGCTCCTTCAGGTACTGCGCGGGGTGGTTGCAGATCTGTTTGAGGGAGGTGAGGAGCTTGACCACCAGCCCACGCCGCGCGAACCCGTCCGTCCCGGCGATCTCCTGCAGCCCCTCGCGCACCACCGCTTCGTACAGTCCGGCCTGCTCGGCGGTGAGCGCCACCGCCCGGTCGGTCTCCGTCTTGGGCGGCAGTTCCGGCGCGATCCCCGGGTCGGTCTTGCGGCGGCGCAACAGGAACGGCCGCACCAGCCGGGCCAGCCGCTCGGCCGCCTCCGGCGTGCCCGTGCCGCCCTCGACGGCTCGTGCGTAGCGGGTACGGAACCGGGCCAGTGGCCCCAGCAGCCCGGGCGTCGTCCAGTCCAGGATCGCCCACAGCTCGGACAGATTGTTCTCCACCGGGGTGCCGGTGAGCGCCACCCGCGCCCTGGCAGGGAGGGTGCGCAACGCCCTGGCGGTCGCCGAGTACGGGTTCTTGACGTGCTGTGCCTCGTCCGCGACGACCAGCCCCCAGTCCACCTCCGCCAGTTTGCCGGCGTGCAGCCGCATCGTCCCGTAGGTCGTGAGGACGAACGCGCCGTCGCCCAGCTCGGTGAGGCTGTGCCGCCCGGCGTGGAAGCGGCGGACCGGTGTGCCCGGCGCGAACTTCTCGATCTCCCGCTGCCAGTTGCCCATCAGGGAGGTGGGACAGACGACGAGGGTCGGGCCGGCCGCGCCGGGAACGCCCTGCCGGTGCAGGTGCAGGGAGATCAGTGTGATCGTCTTGCCCAGCCCCATGTCGTCGGCGAGCGTGGCCCCGAGCCCCAGCGAGGTCATCCGGTGCAGCCAGCCCAGACCGCGCAGTTGGTAGTCGCGCAGGGTCGCGGTGAGCGCCGCCGGCTGCCGCACGGACCCGCCGCCCTCGGGATCGGCGAGCAGGTCGCGCAGCCGGGCCGGCCACCCGGTGGCCTCCACCGCGACCCGGCCGCCGTCCGCGTCCTCGGCGCTCCCGGTCAGCGCGGCGCCCAGCGCGTCGAGCGGGGTGATCTTGCGGTCCTCGCGTGCCCGGGCGGAGCGAACGGCCTCCGGATCGATCAGCACCCACTCGCCGTGCAGCCGCACCAGCGGCCGTCCGGCCTCGGCCAGCCGGTCCAGCTCCGCCTTGTCGATCTCCTGGTCGCCCACCGCGAACCGCCAGCTGAACGAGAGCAGCGCGTCGGCGGACAACAGGGACGGCAGCCCGGACTCCGGGCCGTCGGCCGCCCCGTCGGCCGGCGGCCCCACCACCGCCCGGCTGGTCAGCCCGCGGACCAGCGCCTTCGGCCAGTGGACCGGCACCCCGGCGGCGGCCAGCGCACGGCCCGCCGGACCGAGCAGCTCGGCGACCTCCTCGTCGGCGAGTTCCAGCGCGTCGGGCACCGCCGCGGACAACAGCGGGGCGAGCGGCGCCCAGGCGTCGGCCGCCCGCCGCAGCGTGAGCAGGGTGTCCCGGCGCGCCCGCGGCCCGAACGCCTGCCCCGCCGGTGAGGTACCGGCCCACACCTCGGCGGCGTCCGCGACCAGGGCCGGGTCGGTGAGGTCGTGCACCTGGAGGACCGCGGTGAAGGCGTGCGGAGCGTCGTCCGCGGGGTCCGCCGCGCCCGGCCGCGGGCCCTCGCCGGCGGGCGCCCGCGGCCCGTCCCCCTCCGCCGCGTGCGCCTCGATCCGCAGTGAGATCCGTACGCCCTCGTCATGGCCCGCGGCGACCTCCGCGGCCCAGGCCCGCTGCTCGGGGACGTACTGCGCGGCCGCGGCCGCGAACGCCGGTGCGCCGGTGGCCGTCGCCGCTGCGGGGGAGCGCGGCAGCCCGTCCGCCACCGCGTCCAGGAAGGCCCGCAGGTGCCGTTCGGGATCCGGCAGTTCCACCGGGTCGCTGTCCGGGAGCGGGGCGGCGTGCGCGTACGGCGGCATCGCGGCGGCGAGGTCACGCAGCCGCCCGACGTCCGCCGGATCGAACGGCCCGGCCCGCCAGGCGTCGTATCCGTCGGGACTCACGCCGGGCAGCAGCCGGCCCCGCGCCGCCAACTGGAGCGCCAGTACGCACGCGGCCCCCCAGAAGGCCGCCGCCGGATGGGTGCCCGGGGCGGTCCGCGCACGGGTCAGAACGGGCACCGCGTCGGCGACGGGCACCACGAGGGCCGGGACCTCGCACACCATCACCCCGCCGTCGACGTCCGGCAGGACGACGTCCAGCCGTTCAGCCGCCCCCTCGCCCACCCAGGGGTCCCCCGGGGATTGGGCCACGGGTTCACCGTCAGGGCGCCAGAAGGCGATCCGCCCGGTGCGGGGCGGGTCCGACGGCAGGAAGACCACTGCGCAGCGCGACAGCGCCGACAGCTGAGCGGGGGCGACCGCGGGGCGGGAAGGCACGGGGTCCAGAACTCCTCAAGTTTGACTACTGGCGTCTGGAGCGCCCGAGGGTACCGGACGGCGCGGCGTCGGAGGGAACCTGTGACGGGAAATCGGCGTTCAATGGGATACACAGAGCGCGGCCCGGGCCGCGGAAGGGACGTGAGGGATGTCCACACAGGCGAAGGTCGCGATCGGCGGCGTCGCGGTGGGAGTGCTCCTGCTGTGGCTGCTGCCCTTCTGGGCGGCCGTACTGGTCATGGTCGGGGTCCCGGCCGTCGCGTATCTGACCCTGGACTCCTCCCAGCGGCGCCGGCTGCGCCGCGTCAGCCGCAAACAGCTCGGCCGCTGAGCCCGGGCCGTTCCGGCCCCCGCCGCCCCGGACCGGGGTGCGGGGGGCCGGACCGGGCCGCCGGCGAACGGCCGCCGACCGGATGAGCCGCCGCACGGCGGCCGGGCCCTCGCGCCGCGGGACCTGCCCCGGGTGCCGTCAGGCCGGCCCGGCCCCGCGCGCGTCGGTACGGCCGTGCCGCCGTCAGACCGGCCGGGCCGCCAACTCGTCGAGCGACGACAGCAGTCCGGGCAGCTCCGGCCCCCTGCCCACCGGGTGCACCTCGCCGGGCTCCTCGTCCAGCAACACGAACGCGATGTCGTCGGTGCGCGCGACCATGCTCCAGCCGGGCCCGTCGACCCGCAGCGTGCGCGCCTCCCCGGCCGCGAACGACGACCGCACCCGCCCCGGGGGCGGCGGCTGGTCGACATAGCCGCGGGCCTCCTTCAGCACCCGCCGCACCCCCTCGTGCGCGTCGTCCCCGGGCTCCGCGAAGGTGACGTCCTCGTCCTCCACCTGGTCCCGCCAGGCCGCCCACTGCAGCGCGATCTCGTCGGCACCGAGCCGTCGTTGGGCGGGCCCCCACTCGGCGGCGTCCGGTGGTGTCAGCGGCGCCGGATCGCCCTCCTCGGGCTCCGGATCGTGCGGCTGCGGCACGCCCGGCGCGGCGACGGCGAGCGCGAGCGGCCACCCCGGCAGCGCCGCGGCGATGCTGTCCGCTCCGGGGGAGAGGTCGTACTCCATCCCGCAGTCCCAGGCCGCGATGGCGCAGGCGACCAGCGACACGTCCTCCGTCACCACCGTCCAGCGCGCGCCGGAGCCGTCCTGTCCGAGGACCAGGCCGTATCCCTCCGCGTACGGTGCCAGGCCCAGGCCCGCGCACACCTCTGGATAGTCGTCGCCGAGCACGCTCGGGAACTGCGCCGGTGTCAGCAGCACTGCCGTCAGCACGAACAACTGGTCGTTGTCGGCGCTCTCGGTCGCGGGCACGCGGACCTCCCCATCCAGTTCATCGCGGAGTACGTCGGCGCACCTTAATTGCCTCGGTACGGCGTTGTCACCAGCCCTACGCTGCACTTATGCGTTCCTACAGCCGGGCCGGGCGGTCCGCGCACCGGTGCCCGGGCCGCCGGCGCCCGGCAACCGGCCGGCTCACGCGCGCCGGGCCGCCCGGCCCTCGTCACGCGCGGCACGAGCGGGCGACCGGGCCGGCGCGCCCGTAGGCCGGTGCGTCGAGCAGCCGCCCGACGCGCCCGCTCCCACCGGCGGAATCCGGCCACCCGCCGCCCGATCTGGCGCCCGTCACCGTCCTTCAACTGCCGCCCGCCGCCCTAACATTGCCCTGTCGGCAACCGAAGGGACAGGTGTCAGGTGCGGCGCTACGACTGGCTGAAGGAGATCCGGCGGCTCGATCCCGAGCGCGACTTCCTGGCGATCTACCGCATCATCGCGACCCACGAATTCCCCTGGGACATCACCAGGGCCCTGGAGCTCGCGCTCTACCGCACCTACGCCGTGCCCAGCATCGGCCGACTGCTCGCTGCGACGGGCGAGCTGACGGACCGCACCCAGAAGCGGTACGACGACACCGCGCTCCTGCTGGACGCGGTCCTGGAGCACGGCTTCGACGACGAGGACGGCCGTACGGCGATCCGCCGCATCAACCAGATGCACCGCAGCTACGACATCTCCGACGAGGACATGCGCTATGTCCTGTGCACCTTCGTGGTGGTGCCCAAGCGCTGGCTCGACGCGTACGGCTGGCGCCCGCTGACCGCGCACGAACGGGCCGCCGTCGCCGCGTACTACCGCACCCTCGGCAGCCACCTGGGCATCCCCGAACTCCCGCGGACCTACGAGGACTTCGAGTGCTTCCTCGACTCCTACGAGGAGGCGCACTTCGGCTGGGACGAGGCCGCCCGGCGGGTGTCGGACGCCACCCTGGACCTGATGGCGGGCTGGTACGGACCGCTTGCCCCGGTGGTGCGCGGTGCGAGCATGGCCCTCCTGGACGACACGCTGCTGGACGCCTTCCGCTACGACCGGCCCGCGCCCGCGGTCCGCACGGCCGTGCGCGGCGCACTGAAGCTGCGTGCCAGGGCCGTACGGCTGCTGCCGCCCCGCCGCACCCCGCACTACGCCCGCCAGAACCCGGAGATCAAGGGCTACCCGAACGGCTTCCGGGTCGCCGAACTCGGCACCTTCCCCGCCGCCCGTCGCACCGGCGGCTGCCCGGTCCCGCACAAGGAGGGCCCGGCGGCCTCCTGACCTCGCGTCCCGCAGGGCGGCCGGACGTCACCCCCGGCGGACCGCCAGCGCCAGATAGCGGGCGTCCTCGTCCTCGTAGCGGAGCAGCTCCCAGCCGCTGCCGGCCAGGAGGGGCCGCAGGTTCGGCTCCGCGCGGACGTCGTCGGGGGTGAGCTGCCGGCCCTTGCGCGCGGCGAGGGCGGCCCGCCCGAGGGGATGGAAGAGAGCGAGCCGGCCACCGGGGCGCACGACCCTGGCCAGCTCGGCCAGGCCGCCCGTGGGGGCCGCCAGATGGGACAGCAGCCCCGCGGCGAACACCGCGTCCAGCGCGGCACCGGGCAACGGCAGCCGGGTCACGTCGGCCAGCAGCAGCGCCGCGTGGGCACCCCGCCCGGCGCGCACCGCGGCCCGCAGCATCTCGGGCGTGAGGTCGGCGCCCAGCACCGTCCCCCGCGCTCCCACGGCCCCGCGCAGCGCGGGCAGCGCGCGCCCCGTGCCGCAGCCCGCGTCCAGCACCCGGTCGCCCTCCTGGAGGCCCAGTTCGGCGACGCCCGCGGCATAGGCCGGGCCGTCGTCGGGGAACTTGGTGTCCCAGTCGGCGGCGCGCACGGCGAAGAACTCCCGGACCTCGTGCGGCCGGTGGGCGCGGTGGTGGTCGGTCATCGGACTCCTCCGGGGGTGGTGCGGTCGGCGAGGGCGGCGGTACAGGCGTACAGGGCGCCCGCGACGGCCAGGGCCACCACGACGCCGAGGTTCATGGCGCCCGGCGTGCCCCGGGCGGCGCCGTCGGTGAGCAGGAAGCCCACCGCCTTGGCGATGTTGGGGTCGGCCGAGGTGATCAGACCCAGTCCGACGGCGGTGCCGGCGACGAGCGAGAGCACGGCCGGCCACCCCAGGGCGCGCGCGGTCCGCAGGGCGAACCCGGTGTGCCGGCGGCGCCACTGCTCCACCAGGAACACCGCCGTCCAGGCGGCCATCGCCACCCCGATGACGGACAGGAACGCCTGGAAGGTGGCGAAGAAGCTCGGCGAGACGAACAGCACGTACCAGCCGCCGAACGCCATCAGCACCCCGTCCACCAGCACCGCGAGGTGGCGGCGGAGCGGAATGCCGAGGGCCAGCATCGACATGCCCGAGCTGTAGATGTCCATGATCGCTCCAGAGGCGAAGCCCCCGATGGCGGTGAGGAGGTACGGCACCAGGAACCAGGTCGGCAGCTGCGCCGCGAGTGCCCCCACCGGGTCGGCGGCCGCGGCCGCGGCGAGCTTCGGGTCCCCGGCGTTCAACAGCACCCCGAAGACCAGCAGGGCCAGCGGGGGCAGCACCCCGCCGAGCGTGGTCCAGCCGGTGACCGCCCGGCCGCTGCTGGTGCGCGGCAGGTAACGGCTGTAGTCGGCGGCGCAGTTGACCCAGCCAAGCCCCAGGAGCGTCATCGCGAAAACCACCCCGCCGACGGCCCTGCCGAGGTCGCCGGGACGGTCGTCCCCCAGTGCGGACCAGTCGAGACGGTCGGCCATCAGAGCCATGTACACGACGGTCAGCGCGGTGATCGCCGCGGTCAGATACTTCTGCACCCGCATGATCAGCGCATGGCCGTAGATCCCCACGACCACCACGACGACGGCGGTCACCACGAAGCACAGGGCCTGCGCCCCCGTGGTCGGCGTCCGCCCGTCGGGCCGGGCGAACACGCCGGGCGCCACACGTGCCAGCACCGCGGCCCCGCCCAGGGCGGAGAGCGCGACCAGCACGGTCTCCCAGCCGACGTTGGAGAGGTAACTGAACAAGGTGGGCAGCTTGTTGCCCTGCCGGCCGAACGACGCCCGGCCGATGACCATCGTCGGCGCACCCGTACGCACCCCGGCCACCGACACCAGCCCCACCAGGACGAACGAGAGGACGTAGCCGAGGGTTCCCGTGACGATCGCCGCCCGGGGGCTGAGCCCCAGCCCCATCAGGTAGATCCCGTAGGCGACGCTCAGCAGCGACAGCCCGGACGCCGCCCATGGCCAGAACAGTGACCTGGGGGTGCCGTGCCGCTCGGACTCCGGCACCGCGTTGATGCCGTTGCGCTCCACGGTGCCCGCCGAGGTGTTCGCCCCGGCCGTCGGAACGTGCCGCTCCCGTGCCTGCTGCTGCGTCATGCGCACATGATCCCGCACCGGTCCGACAGACGGGGAACACCCGTACGGGTGGCCAATTATCACGAACGGCGCGCTCGGTGCAGCACTTGATCGGAACCCCTAGCGGCTTTGGTGATTCCGGGGAAATCCCGATGATCGGGCGGTACGGTCCTCGCCATGGATTTCGGACGGCGCTCTGCCGCCGAAGGCTCCCTTCGCCGAGCCGTGCATCCACCCACCTCGTGACGCGCAGGACCCGCATCCTGAAGGAGACGGCCGATGAACGCCGCACCAGGGGCCCCGGACGGTGCAGCCCCGGACCCCGACCCCGAGCTGACCCTGAAAATCTTAGTCGCGGGCGGCTTCGGCGTGGGCAAGACGACGCTCGTGGGCTCGGTCAGTGAGATCCGCCCGCTGCGCACCGAGGAAGGGCTCACCGAGGTGGGGGAGACGGTCGACGACACCGGGGGCGTGTCCCGGAAGTCCACCACCACGGTGGCGATGGACTTCGGCCGCATCACCATCAGGGACGGGCTCTCCCTGTACCTCTTCGGCACCCCGGGGCAGGACCGCTTCTGGTTCCTGTGGGACGACCTGTCCGAGGGAGCACTGGGCGCCGTGGTGCTGGCCGACACCCGCCGGCTGCAGGACTGTTTCCCCGCGGTCGACTACTTCGAGCGCCGTGCGATCCCCTTCCTGATCGCCGTCAACTGCTTCGCGGACGCGCGTTCCTACGGGGCCGACGAAGTGGCCCGCGCACTGGATCTCGACCGTGGCACCCCCGTCGTCCTCTGCGACGCGAGGGACCGCGACTCGGGCAAGGAAGTCCTGGTCCGGCTCGTGGAACACGCCGGACGCCGGCACTCGGCCCGGATTCTCGACTCGGTGGGCTGAGCGCCGACGGCGCCTGGCCGGCACCGGGCCCCCGGCGCCGGCCGGGCGTGACGCGGACGCGGGACGGCCGCGCCGCGCACGGCTACTCCGCGAGGTCCGCGACCGCGACGGCCTTGTCGATCGTGAGCCGGACCACCACCTCGCCCGGCACGCCGTTGCGGGCGCCGTACTCCTCCGCACGGTCCTCGCCCATGTAGCGGGCGGCGATCCGCGTCGCCCAGTGCCGCACCTCCGGCAGATCGTCGCTGATCTCCGCCGTCCCCTGCACCACCACGAAGGAGAACGGCGGCCGCTCGTCGTCGACGCACAGCGCCACCCTGCCGTCGCGGGCCAGATTGCGGCCCTTGACCGTCTCCGCCCCGGTGTTGAACACCAACTGGTCACCGTCCAGGAGGAACCACACCGGGGCGACGTGCGGCCCGCCGTCGGCACGCACGGTCGCCAGCTTGCCGGTACGGGTGCCCTCGGAAAGGAACCTCTGCCACTCGTCCTTCGTCATCTTGTGTGCCATGCCGACATCCTCTCCGCGCGGCACCGGTGAGCGCCGCTGGCACGCCGTGCTGCGGTGCCGCTTGCCGAGACGGCGGAGGTGGGACAGGCTGGCACGGCGGTCTGGCGGACGGACCGCGGACTGCCGTCCGGCCCGGTGTGCGGACGGAGATACGGGGAGGAAGCGGCAATGGCATTGAGCAGCGGACTCGACTGGCTGCTGGACGACCTGACCAAACGGGTGGAGAAGGTACGGCACGCGCTGGTGCTGTCCAACGACGGGCTGGTGACCGGCGCGAGCGAGGACCTGGGGCGGGAGGACTCCGAACACCTCGCGGCCGTCGCCTCGGGCCTGCACAGCCTGGCGAAGGGATCGGCGTTGCACTTCCGGGTCGGGCGGGTGCGCCAGACCATGATCGAATTCGATGACGGGGTGCTGTTCGTGACGGCGGCGGGCGACGGCAGCTGCCTGTGCGTGCTGGCCGGCGCCGACGCCGACATGGGGCAGATCGCCTACGAAATGACGCTGCTGGTCAATCGCGTGGGGGAGCATCTGGCGGTCGCGGCCCGGCAGCCGGAGAGTTATCCACAGGTCGGAGGCCGGGGTTGACCCACTGTCATTGACCGGGGCTATGGTCGTCACTGTCAGTGATCGACCGAGTTGCGGGGGAACCACCATGACAGTGATGTGCGACGTGCGGCAGACGCTCGCGACGGGGCGAGCGGCCCGCGAACTGGAGCTGCGGAGCGGCGAGTTCGAGCTCGCCGTCCAGCTCGGAGAAGTGCGAACGACCCCGGCCGGCACCGACGCCCGGCCGGGCGGCACCGAAGTGCCCGTCCGGCGCCGGGTGCCGGCGGAGGAAATCTCCCGGCTGCGGGCCGAGCCGGGTTTCCCGGACGCCCTCCGCGAGCGCATCCGCACGGTCAGCACGACCGAGGCCGCCGCGCTCATGGGTATCGGGCCCGGCCGTGCCCTGCGGCTGACCCGGGCCGGCTGTTTCGGTCCCGTGCGGTTCTACGTCAACCGCTACGGCGCGGTGGTCTGGCTCTACCTCGCGGCGGAGGTCACCGACTTCGCCGACCGCGAACCCGGCCTGATGCGGGGCAACACCCCCGCCGCCATGCGGATGATGCTCGACAGCGGCCAGGACTGGCGGGCCCGCCAATGGCGCAGCCGAAGGGTCGCCCAGCTCATGGGACAGACCGAGGACCCCTGGGAAGCCGCGGCGGTGCTCGCCGCGGTCCTCCCGCCCGAGGAAGTGGCCTCGGTGGCCGGGAACCCGGTGGAGCGCTCCCTGCTGCGCCGGCTGCGGCCCACCCTCGCGACGGTGCTCACCGCCACCCCGGCCGCCCGGGAATCCTTCGAACGCGTCCTGACCGCCGACGAGTTCGACGAAGTGATGTGGTACCGCGTCAACCTCGCGCGGGCCCTGGAAAGGGCCCGCCGGGAAGAACCGGGACGGCTGCGGCCACCGGCCACCGCGCCGGCCGCCGGTCGCCCGGGTCAGCCACCCAACTTCCTGAACAGGCCCTCCTGGACGACCGACACCAGCAGCCTGCCCTCACGGTCGTAGATCCGGCCCCGGGCCAGCCCCCGGCCGCCGGTGGCGATCGGCGACTCCTGGTCGTACAGGAACCACTCGTCCGCCCGGAACGGCCGGTGGAACCACATCGCGTGGTCCAGCGACGCCATGTCGAAACCACGCGGTCCCCAGAGCGGTTCGACCGGGATGCGGACGGCGTCCAGCAGCGTCATGTCGCTGGCGTACGTCAGCGCGCAGGTGTGGACCAGCGGATCGTCGCCCAGCGGGCCCACCGCACGCATCCACACCGCGCTGCGCGGCTCCGCACCCTCGATCTCCTCCGGCGTCCAGCGCAGCCGGTCGACATACCGGATGTCGAAGGGCTGCCGGCGCGCCATGCGCTCCAACGCCTCGGGCAGCCCGCCCAGATGCTCGCGGATCTCGTCCGTGACCTTCGGCAGATCCTCCGGGTCGGGCACCTCCCGACGCATCGGCAACTGATGCTCGAAGCCGGGCTCCGGCTTGTGAAAGGAAGCGGTCAGATTGAAAATCGTGCGCCCCTCCTGGACGGCGACAACCCGCCGCGTGGTGAAGGAACGTCCGTCACGTACCCGCTCGACCAGATACACGATCGGCACCCCGGGCCGGCCCGGCCGCAGGAAGTACGCATGGAGCGAGTGGACCGGGCGATCACCGTCCGTGGTGCGCCCGGCCGCCACCAGCGCCTGCCCCGCGACCTGCCCGCCGAAGACCCGCTGGAGACTCTCCTGCGGACTGCGGCCCCGGAAGATGTTCTGCTCGATCTGCTCCAGATCCAGCAGATCCACCAACTTCTCAGCAGGACTCGTCATGACCGCCGGACCTCCGTCGCTTCGCTCGACGGCCTCGGGCGAAGCCGTCGCCTCACAATTGCCCCACATCCGTGACCCGCAGCACCGCGCGCCCCTCCTCGTCGGAAGCGGCGAGATCCACCTCCGCCGAGATGCCCCAGTCGTGGTCCCCGTTCGGGTCGGCGAAAGTCTGCCGGACCTTCCACAGCCCGTGCTCGGGGTCCTCCTGAATCTGCAGCAGCTTCGGGCCGCGCGCGTCCGGCCCGGTGCCCAGCTCCTCGTACTCGTCCCAGTAGGCGTCCATCGCCTCACCCCAGGCATCCGCGTCCCAGCCGGACTCGGCATCCATCTCACCGAGCTCCTCGACCTTGTCCAGCGCCGCCAGCTCCACCCGCCGGAACATCGCATTGCGCACCAGCACCCGGAACGCCCGGGCATTGGCGGTGACCGGCCGCACTTGATCGGCCCGCTCCTGCGCCTGCTCCGCCGTCTCCACCTCGGGGTTGGCCAGCTGCTCCCACTCGTCCAGCAGACTGGAGTCCACCTGCCGCACCATCTCGCCCAGCCAGGCGATGATGTCCTGGAAGTCCTCGGACTTCAGATCGTCCGGGACGGTGTGGTCCAGTGCCTTGAACGCACTCGCCAGGTAGCGCAGCACGATGCCCTCGGTGCGCGCCAGCTCGTAGAACGACGTGAACTCCGTGAAGGTCATGGCGCGTTCGTACATGTCGCGGATGACCGACTTCGGCGACAGCGGGTGGTCACCGACCCAGGGGTGGCTCTTGCGGTACAGCCCGTAGGCGTGGAAGAGCAGCTCCTCCAGCGGCTTGGGGTACTCGACGTCCATGAGCCGTTCCATGCGGTCTTCGTACTCGACGCCGTCGGCCTTCATCTGGGCCACCGCCTCGCCGCGGGCCTTGTTCTGCTGCGCGGCCAGGATCTGCCGGGGATCGTCCAGCGTGGACTCCACGACGGAGACCATGTCCAGCGCATAGGACGGCGACTCGGGGTCCAGCAGATCGAACGCGGCCAGCGCGAAGGTCGACAGCGGCTGGTTGAGCGCGAAGTCCTGCTGAAGATCCACCGTGAGCCGGACGATCCGGCCTTCGGCGTCCGGCTCGGCCAGTCGTTCCACGATGCCGCCGTCCAGCAGCGACCGGTAGATCGCGATGGCCCGCCGGATGTGCCGGAGCTGGTTCTTCCGCGGCTCGTGGTTGTCCTCGAGCAGCTTGCGCATCGCCTCGAAGGCGTTGCCCGGCCGGGCGATCACCGACAGCAGCATCGCGTGGGTCACCCGGAAACGCGAGGTCAGCGGCTCCGGGTCGGAGGCGATCAGCTTCTCGAAGGTGTTCTCACCCCAATTGACGAAGCCCTCCGGCGCCTTCTTGCGCACCACCTTGCGGCGCTTCTTCGGATCGTCACCCGCCTTGGCGAGCGCCTTTTCGTTCTCGACGACATGCTCAGGAGCCTGCGCGACCACGAAACCAGCGGTGTCGAAGCCGGCCCGGCCGGCCCGGCCCGCGATCTGGTGGAACTCCCGGGCCCGCAGCGTCCGCACCCGCGTCCCGTCGTACTTGGTCAGCGCGGTGAACAACACCGTACGGATGGGGACGTTGACCCCCACGCCCAGTGTGTCCGTACCGCAGATCACCTTCAGCAAGCCGGCCTGCGCCAGCTTCTCCACCAGCCTGCGGTACTTCGGCAACATGCCGGCGTGGTGCACGCCGATGCCGTGGCGGACATACCGCGACAGGTTCCTGCCGAACTTCGTGGTGAACCGGAAGTTCCCGATCAGCGCGGCGATCTCGTCCTTCTCGGCGCGCGTGCACATGTTGATGCTCATCAGCGCCTGCGCCCGCTCCACGGCGGCGGCCTGGGTGAAGTGCACGATGTAGACGGGGGACTGCCGGGTCTCCAGCAGCTCGGTCAGCGTCTCGGTCAGCGCCGTGGTCCGGTACTCGTACGACAGCGGCACCGGCCGGGTCGCCGAGCGCACCACCGAGGTCGGCTTCCCCGTCCGCCGGGTCAGGTCCTCCTCGAAGCGCGACATGTCACCGAGCGTCGCCGACATCAGGACGAACTGCGCCTGCGGCAGCTCCAGCAGCGGAATCTGCCAGGCCCAGCCGCGGTCCGGCTCGGCGTAGAAATGGAACTCGTCCATCACGACCTGGCCGATGTCGGCGTCCTTGCCGTCCCGCAGCGCTATCGAGGCAAGGACCTCGGCGGTACAGCAGATGACCGGGGCGTCGGCGTTGACCGACGCGTCGCCGGTGAGCATGCCGACGTTCTCGGTGCCGAACAGCTTGCACAGATCGAAGAACTTCTCCGACACCAGCGCCTTGATCGGGGCGGTGTAGAAGGTGACCTGGTCATTGGCGAGAGCGGTGAAGTGCGCGCCGGCCGCCACCATGCTCTTACCGGAGCCGGTGGGGGTGGACAGGATGACGTTCGCTCCCGAGACCACCTCGATCAGCGCCTCCTCCTGGGCAGGGTAGAGCGAGATGCCCTGCTGCTCGGCCCAGCCCGAAAAGGCTTCGAAGAGGGCATCGGGGTCGGCGTCGTTCGGCAGATGATCGATGAGGGTCACGCCCCCATACTGCCTGTCTTGGGCCCGGATCAGGGAACCGGCGACCCGGACGCACCGCAACCGAAGATCAACATCCCGGGGATCCCCCCGGCGCGCCTCCGTTCCCGCCCGACGGTTCCCCTCACGACGCCCCGCCGAGTCCACCCCAAATGCACCCTGACCTGCACAAACCTGAGGTGCGGAGGGTGCGGCCGGCCGCGCCGACGCGGGCCCCCGCCCCGCCGGGCCGTCCCGGGAGGGAAGGCACCGCACCCCACCTCGACCGTCACCCGCCCCGGCACTCGCGGAGGCATTCACCCAATGCCTTTACATTCCGCACACGACTGCGGACACACCGTTGTCCGTGCTGGTCGCGAGGCACGCCCAGACGCCCGGCCACGTGTCGGAGATCACTGCCCGGGAGGGGCGACGGCGCCAACCGGGCGTCGCCGGACCCCGGGCTGAGCGGAACCCGTTCCACCAGGGGCTGATGTGCTCACCCGAGCCTCGGACGGAGATCATCGGGCGCTACGCTGTGTCGCCGACCGGGCGTCAGAAGCGCGGCGGCGGGTGCACGAGGTAACAGCACCTCGCGGAGCACAGGCATCAGCTCAAGCAGCTCGGTGGACGGGCGGTGGAGCCGAGGAGCTTCGTGAGGCAGATGAACAAGGGGTGGGAACGACCATGATGGGACCGGCGCACTCGCTGTCCGGGGCGGCGGCCTGGCTGGGGGTGGGCGCGGCGGCCGCTGCCGCAGGACATCCGATGCCCTGGCCGGTGCTGGTCTGTGGTGCCTTGATCTGTGCCGGAGCGGCGCTCGCCCCGGACCTCGACCACAAGTCCGCGACGATTTCCCGGGCGTTCGGGCCGCTTTCGCGGATGGTGTGCGAAGTCGTCGACAACATCTCGCACGCGGTCTACAAGGCGACGAAGATGCGTGGCGACTCGAACCGTTCGGGCGGGCACCGCACGCTCACCCATACCTGGGTGTGGGCCGTGCTGGTCGGTGGTGCGATGGCGCTGCTGGCCATGCGCGGTGGCCGTTGGGCGGTGCTCGGGATCCTCTTCGTGCACATGGTCCTCGCGATCGAGGGCCTCCTGTGGCGGGCGGCACGGGTCTCCAGCGATGTGCTGGTGTGGCTGCTGGGTGCGGCCTCCGCCTGGATACTGGCCGGGATCCTCGATCAGCCGGGCAACGGCGCGCACTGGCTGTTCACCGAGCCGGAGCAGCAGTACCTGTGGTTGGGTCTGCCGATCGTGCTCGGCGCGCTGGTCCATGACATCGGCGACGCGCTGACCGTCTCGGGGTGCCCGATCCTGTGGCCCATCCCGATAGGCCGCAAGCGCTGGTACCCGCTCGGCCCGCCCAAGGGCATGCGGTTCAAGGCCGGCAGCTGGGTGGAACTGAAGGTGCTGATGCCGTTGTTCATGCTGGCGGGCGGCATCGGTGGCCTGACCGCGCTCGGCTACCTCTGACCGCCGGGCCGGCGCCGGTACCACCCGGCGTCACCACCCGGCGTCACCGCCCCGGGGCAGGCCGCCCCGGGGCGGTGACGCGTCACGGGCCCACCGGTGTCACCCGTGCCAGGACCGCCACAGGGCCGCGTAAGCGCCGTCCGCGGTGACCAGTTCGTCGTGGCTGCCCAGTTCGGTGATGCGGCCGTCCTCGACGACGGCGATGACGTCGGCGTCGTGCGCGGTGTGCAGGCGGTGGGCGATGGCCACGACCGTGCGGCCGTCCAGGACCCTGCCGAGGGAACGCTCCAGGTGACGGGCCGCCCGCGGGTCGAGCAAGGACGTGGCCTCGTCGAGCACCAGGGTGTGGGGGTCGGCGAGCACCAGCCGGGCCAGGGCGATCTGCTGGGCCTGGGCCGGCGTCAGGGTGTGGCCGCCCGAGCCGACCTCGGTGTCCAGGCCGTCGTCCAGGGCCCGCGCCCAGCCGTCCGCGTCCACCGCGGCGAGTGCCGCCCAGAGCGCGGCGTCGGCGGCGTCCGTACGGGCGAGCTGGAGGTTGTCGCGGAGCGAGCCCACGAAGACGTGGTGCTCCTGATTGACGAGTGCGACCTGCTCGCGGACCCGCTCGGCCGGCATGGCGGAGAGCTCGGCCCCGCCCAGGGTGACGGTGCCGGTGCGCGGGCCGTAGATGCCGGCCAGCAGGCGGCCGAGCGTCGATTTGCCGGCACCGGACGGTCCGACCAGCGCCAGCCGGCTGCCGGGGCGGATCCGCAGCGAGATGTCGCGCAGCACGTCGACGTCGGCGTGGTAGCCGAAGGACACCGCGTCGGCACGGACATCGCGCCCGTCGGGGGCCCGTTCGTCGTCGGCCGACTCCGGTTCGATCTCGCGTACGCCGACGAGCCGGGCGATGGAGACCTGGGCCACCTGCAGCTCGTCGTACCAGCGCAGGATCATGCCCACCGGCTCGATCATCATCTGCGAGAGGAGCGCCCCCGTCGTCAACTCGCCCGGGGTGACCCAGCCCTGGATCACGAACGCGCCGCCGAGCAGCAGGACGGCGCCCAGGAGCACCACATGCGTCAGGTCGACGACAGGGAAGAGGACCGACCGCAGGAAGAGTGTGTAGCGCTCCCACTGGGTCCAGGCACGGATGCGCTGCTCCGAGAGGGCGATCCGGCGCGGGCCCAGGCGGTGCGCCTCGACGGTGCGGCCCGCGTCGACGGATTCGGTGAGCACGGCGGAGACCGCGGCGTATCCGGCGGCCTCCGAACGGTAGGCGCCCGGGGCCCGCTTGAAGTACCAGCGGCACCCGATGACCAGCAGGGGCAGCGCAATCAGCACCGACAACGCGAGCGGCGGCGCGGTGACCGTGAGCCCGCCGAGCAGCAGGGCGACCCACACCACCCCGATGGACAGCTGGGGTACCGCCTCGCGCATCGCGCTGGAGAGCCGGTCGATGTCCGTGGTGATCCGGGACAGCAGATCGCCGGTGCCGGCCCGCTCCAGAACACCCGGCGGCAGCGCGACGGACCGCACGAGGAAGTCCTCACGCAGATCCGCCAGCATCCGTTCGCCCAGCATCGCGCCGCGGAGCCGGACCATCCGGACGAACACCGTCTGGATGACCAGGGCGACGGCGAACAGGGCCAGGGTGCGCCCGAGTTGGACGTCGCGAGAGCCCGTGGCGAGCTTCTCGACGACGCCGCCGAGCAGGTAGGGCCCGGCCATGGAGGCGAGGACCGCCGCCGCGTTCACCGCGATCAGTACCGCGAACTCGCCCCGGTGGCGTCGGATCAGGCCGGCGACGTAGCGGCGGACGGTCGCCGGTGAGCCGACCGGGAGGGTGGTGAGGGTCTGCGGGGTGTCCGGATCGTGCTCCGGCGGCGCCAGGCCGATCATGCGGTCTCCTCGATCTGCTGCACGGCGGGCTGTGCGGCGGTATTCAGCGTCTTCACTTCGTCGAGCGCCGGGCGGCCCCGCCCGTTCCGCCCGGCCTCGTCGAGCCGCATGGTCGGTGGCCCCGGCGCGGCGTCCGTCTCACGGGTGACCACGGCGCGGTAGGCGGGGTCACGGTGCAGCAGTTCGCGGTGGGTGGCTTCGGCGACGACCTTGCCGTCGTGCAGGAACGCCACCCGGTCGGCCCGGTCCAGCAGCAGCGGACTGGAGGTGAGCAGGACGGTCGTACGGCCCGTTCTGATCCGGCGGAGGCCGTCGGCGATCCGGGCCTCGGTGTGCGCGTCGACGGCGCTCGTCGGCTCGTCGAGCACCAGCACCTCCGGGTCGGCGACCAGAGACCTGGCCAGCGCCAGCCGTTGCCGCTGGCCGCCGGAGAGCGACCGGCCGCGCTCGGTGATGTGGGTGCGCATGGGGTCGCCGGAGTCGTCGACGGACGCCTGGGCCAGCGCGGACAGGACGTCGGCGCACTGGGCCGCGCCGAGGGCCTCCGCCGCCGGCACGCGCCCGGAGGACGGGACGTCGAGCAGTTCTCCGAGGGTGCCGGAGAGCAGCATCGGGTCCTTGTCCTGGACGAGTACGGCCCGGCGGGCGGTGTCGCGCGGCAGGTCGTCCAGCGGGGTGCCGCCGAGGGCGGCGGAGAGCGGGACGGCCTCGCCGGCGTCCTCCTCGTCGCCCTGCGGCGGGTGCCCGCCGAGGCGTTCGGCGAGGCGCCCGGCGGCGTCGGGGTCGCCGCACACCACCGCGGTCAGCCGGCCGGCGACGGCGGTCAGGCCGCTGTGCGGGTCGTGCAGATCGCCGGCCGGCACCGTGGCCGGGGCGGTGCCGCGGCCGTCGGCCGGCCGGGTCTGCGCCAGGACGCGGGCGGTGCGTTTCGCCGACGGCCGGGCGAAGGAGTACGCCTGGGCGATCTCCTCGAAGTGGCGCAGCGGAAACAGCAGGAAGGTGACCGCGCTGTAGATGGTGACCAGTTCCCCCACGGCGATCGTGCCGTCCAGGGCGAGCCGGGTGCCGTACCAGACCACCGCGATGAGCAGCAGTCCCGGCAGCACCACCTGGACGGCGGAGATCAGCGACCACATCCGGGCACTGCGGACGGCGGCCCTGCGTACCTCCTGGGAGGCGCTGCGGTAGCGGCCGAGGAAGAGTTCCTCGCCGCCGATGCCGCGCAGTACGCGTAGTCCGGCGACCGTGTCGGAGGCCAGCTCGGTGGCGCGACCCGCCATTTCCCGCTGGGCGTCGGCGCGCCGGGTGGCCGGCGGCAACAGGGGGAGGACGGCCAGTGCCAGCACGGGCACGCCGAGGGCGACCAGGACGCCGAGTTGGGGCTGGCGGATGACCAGCGCGACGGAGACGGCGACCGCGGTCACCGCCGCCGCGCCGAACCGGGAGACCCCTTCGACGAACCAGCCGATCTTCTCCAGGTCGCCGGTGCTCACGGTGACGATTTCGCCCGCGGCCACCCGCCTGGTCATGGCCGAACCCAGTTCGGTGGTCTTCCGCGCGAGCAACTGCTGCATCCGGGCGACGGCGGTGATCCAGTTGGTGACGGCCGCCCGGTGGAGCATGACGCCGCCGAGCGCGATCAGCGCGCCCAGCACCGTGAGCAGGCCGCCGGACAGCGCGAGCAGACCACCGTCGCGGTCCACCACCGCCTGGACGGCCAGGCCCACCGGCAGCGGGAAGGAGGCGATGGCGCCGAAGTTCACCAGCCCCCAGAAGAGGGCCTTGAGCTGTCCGCCGGTCTGCGCTCTGCACAGCCACAGCAGGAAGGCGCCGCCCGTGCGGACGTCCGGGACGCCCGGATCGGGATGAGGAAGGTCGCGAATATGCATGAGGTTCCAGGCGAAGTCGTGGTGAGCGGTCGGCAGCTGCCCTTCCGGGCAGGCGAAATGCCCCTCTCGTCCGTCTCGTCGCCGGCGGAGGTCCTGGAAGGTTGGCCCCCGGCACGGGCTGATTTCAAACGGTTTTTCCGCCGACGCCCCATGATTCGGACAAGCCCGGCGGGATGCTCCCGTACGGGGCGTGCGCGCGGGGGAGTGGCTGCTGAACGGTCGTCAGTCCGGTGGTGCGACCATGGGGGCATGCGAACAGCGGGCGGTGCGGTGCGGATGGCGGCGGTGGCCGCGGCGGGTCTGGTCCTCCTGGCCGGTTGCGGCGGCGGGAGCGGCGCGGACGAGGGCAAGAACGACGGTGCGGGCAAGGGGGAGCGCCCCGGCGGTCCGGCCCGCGGTGCGTCCTCCACCACCCGGCTCAAGAACATCCCCGGGGTCGGCGCCGCCCTGCGCTCGCGGATCCCCGCCGACTCCCGTCAGGTGGTGGCGGTCTACGGCGAGGGTGCCGACTCCGCCGACGCGACCGTCGTCCTCTACGAGAAGAACGCCAAGGGCTGGGACCGCCAGGGGAGCTGGCCCGCGCACAACGGCCGGCGCGGCTGGACCGTCGACCACCACGAAGGCGACAAGCGCAGCCCCGTGGGGGTGTTCACGCTGACCGACGCCGGCGGGGTGCTCGCCGACCCGGGCGCCAAGCTGCCGTATACGCACTCCTCGGCGTTCACCCCGCCCTCGTTCTGGTCCAAGAACACCCGCCATGACTTCGACTACGTCGTCGCGATCAACTACAACCGGGTCACCGGGACCTCGCCGCTCGATCCGACCCGCCCGAAGGGGCAGTCCAAGGGGGGCGGCGTCTGGCTGCACCTGGATCACGGCAGCGGGACCTCGGCCTGTGTGAGTGTCTCGAAGCCCGCGATGCAGACGTTGCTGCGGGCGCTCGACCCGGCGCGGCACCCCGTTGCGGTGATGGGGGACAAGGCACATCTCGCGGGCTGACGGCGCCACGGGACGGGTGCGGTCCGGTGCGGACCAGTACGGACCGGTGGGGACAAAGGGCATCTGCCGGGCGCGGGCGGACAGATGCCCACGGGGGGTGTGCTCCGCCTTGGACCAAGCTCCAAGATTTTCCCGGAAGTTACAGCGAACTCTTTCGTGGTGAACAACAAGCGGCCATAGTGACGGACCGCGGAAGTCCACTTCCGCATAACAGAATCCGTCCATGGAGGAGTGCCCGTGCCGCACGCCACCGGAAGCGTCATCCGCCGCGCAGGGCGTGTCCTGCGCACCAGCCTGTTCACCCAGGTGCTCGTCGCGCTGGTCCTCGGTGTCCTGGTCGGACGCCTGTGGCCGCAGGCGGGACCGTCGCTGCAGCCGCTCGGTGACGGCTTCGTCCGTCTGATCAAAGCCATGATCGCCCCGCTGGTCTTCTGCGTCGTCGTCGCCGGCATCACCAAGGCGGGCGACCTCAGGGCCTTCGGCCGCATCGGCGTCAAGGCGCTGATCTGGTTCGAGGCGGCGACCAGCCTCGCGCTCGTCGTCGGCCTCCTGGCGGCGAACGTCTTCGCGCCCGGTGCCGGGATGCACGTCGACCCGGCCTCGCTGGACAAGGGCGCGGTGGACGCCAAGACGGGGGGCGGGCAACTGCCGTCCGCCGCCCAGTTCGTCCTGGAGTCCCTGCCGAACAGCGCGGTCGGTGCGTTCGCCGAGAACTCGCTGCTGCAGGTTCTGGTGCTGGCCTGCCTGGTGGGCGCCGCGCTGCTGCACCTCGGGCAGAAGAAGGTCCCGCAGCTGCTGCCGCTGATCGAGCAAGCCCAGGACGTGGTGTTCACCATCGTCGGCTACGTCATGAAGCTCGCGCCGCTCGCGGTCTTCGGTGCCACCGCCCACCTCGTCGGCGAGTACGGCCTGGGCGCCATGGCGACGTACGGCAAGTTGATCGCGGTCTGTTACGGCGTCGCGCTGGCCTTCCTCGTGCTGCTGGGCCTCGCCCTCAAGGCCGTCACCGGCTTGAGCCTGTGGAAGTTCGTCCGCTACACCCGCGAGGAGCTGCTGCTGGCGCTCGGTACCGGATCCAGCGAGACCGTGATGCCGCGGATGATGCAGAAACTGCGGGCCGCGGGCTGCCGGGACGACGCGGTGGGCCTGGTCCTGCCGACCGGGTACTCCTTCAACCTGGACGGCGCGTCGATCTACCTGTCCATCGGGACGCTGTTCATCGCGCAGGCGGTCGGCGTCGACCTCTCGCTCGGCCAGCAGATCACCGTCGTCCTGGTGCTGATGCTGACCAGCAAGGGCATGGCCGGGGTGCCCGGTTCGGCCTTCCTCGCGCTGTCCGCGACCGCCTCCGCGCTGGGCGTCATCCCGGCCGCCGCGGTGGCCCTGCTGCTCGGCGTCGACCGGATCATGGACTCGATGCGGGTGGCGACCAACCTGCTCGGCAACTGCGTCGCGGTCTTCGCGGTGTCCCGCTGGGAGGGCGCACTCGACCGGGTGACGGCGAAGAAGGTCCTGAACGGCGAGGTGGCGGCAGCGGGCGCCACCGCGGAGCCCGCCCCCGCGACCGCCACCGCGGCGGAGGCGGCGGGTGAGCCGCAGCCGCTGGAGCCGGGCACCGCGCCCGCCCGGGCTGCGGACGTCTGACGCGCCGGCGTCCCCGTGAGCGGGCCCGGCGGGCGGTTCGCCCGCCGGGCCCGCCGGTCGGGACCGGAGCCGGGCAGCGGTCCGCCGCCACGCCTCCGCTCCCGGCTCCGCCGTGCCCCCGCCGCCGTCCGCATCCTCCGCGACGATTCCTCCGCCGCGATTCCTCCGCGCCTACTCCTCCGGCTTCTGCGAATCCATCCCCGGCCGGGACTTCTTCCACAGCCCGCGGGTGAAGTCGGGAATCTCCTGCGGGGCGCCGTGCGCCTTGAGAGAGCGGTCGCTGAGCGGGACCGGTGCCGTCCAGGTCGCCGCGTCATAGACGTCAAAGTCCGGCAGCAGTCCCAGCCGCATGCACTGGATGAGCCGGAAGACCAGCATGTAGTCCATGCCGCCGTGTCCGCCGGGCGGATTGGCGTGCTCCTTCCAGAGCCAGTGGTCCCACTCCGCGTACTTGCCGAAGTCGCCCCACTCGTCGTTGTGCTGGTCCGGCTCCAGGTAGATCCGCTCCGGATAGTCCTCGAAGAGGCCCTTGGTGCCGCCGAGGCTGTTGATCCGGCTGTACGGGTGCGGCGTGGAGACGTCGTGCTCCAGCCGGATCACCCGCCCCTTCGCGGTCTGCACCAGGCTGATCGTCCGGTCGCTCTCGATGTACGACTCCTTCCAGCTGGGGTCGTTCGCCGGCATGTGCTCCTCGCGGTACGCGGCGAGACCGAGGGCCGGTGTGCCGACGCTGGAGATGCGCACCGCGCGGTCACCACGGTTGATGTCCATGTAGTTGGCGACCGGGCCGAACCCGTGGTTGGGGTAGAGGTCGCCGCGCAGCCGGGTGTGCCACAGCCGGCGCCACGGGCCCTCGTAATACTTGGGGTCGAACATCAGGCCGCGCAGATCGTGGATGTAGGCACCCGCGCCGTGCAACAGCTCGCCGAACAGCCCGGCGTGTGCCATCCGCAGCACCCGCATCTCGTTTCTGCCGTAACAGCAGTTCTCCAGCTGCATGCAGTGTCTGCGGGTCCGTTCGGAGAGATCGACCAGCTCCCACAGCTGGTCCAGGCGCAGGGCGATGGGGCACTCGACGCCCACGTGCTTGCCGTTGAGCATGGCGGTCTTCGCCATCTCGAAGTGCCAGTCCCAGGGAGTGGCCACGTAGACGAAGTCGATGTCGCCGCGCTTGCAGAGGTTTTCGAAGTCGTGGTCGCCGTTGGTGTAGACGGCGGGCGCGGGCTGACCGGCGGTGGTGACCTTCTTGGCAGCCTTGGCGGTCTTCTCCTTCACCGGGTCGCACAGCGCGACGACGCGGGCGCCGGGTACCGCGAGAAAGAGGTCGATCATGCTGCCGCCGCGATTGCCGAGGCCGATGATGCCGACGCGGACCGTGGAGCGCCGCTCGAAGGGCACTCCGATCATGGTCTTGCCCTTCGCCGCGGGCGCGGCGCCGGCGGCCGTCGCGGACCCGGCCGTCCCGGACGCGGCGGCGGCCTGAGTTGTCGTCAGCCCGCCGAGTCCCAGTCCGGCGCCCGCCGCGCCGGCGGTCCACAGGACCGAACGGCGGCTGGGTCCGGCCTCGTTGGGGTCGTGGTTCTGCGGTTGTGCCTCGTTCATCGGTCCTCCAGGGGAACGGTGGTGCGCCGGGGCATACGTGAACCTCGGTGAGGACCTTGTCGGCCGCGGGCCGGAGGCACAAGAGGGCCGATTGGACTCTCGTGACCCCGGACTTGGACTCTTCGTCGCCCTCTCTGCCGGCAGCGGCGGCCCGGTGCGGCAACGTCGTACATCCGCCCGTCAGCATCTTTCGCAAGTCGCTGAAAAGTCTTGCGGGAAGGGTTGACGTGTCCACGAGGTGAACGGCAGGCTCCTACGGAAATCCCCCCATGGCGGCCTGGCGCGTGGCTGCTCTCGTGGGCGCGGTGCGGTTCTCCGCGCCCCATGACGAAGGAGCCGCAAGATGCAGCAACGTTCCCGTGTGCTGGGCGGGACGCTGGCCGGGGTCCTGGCCGCGGCCGGCCTCGCCGCCCTCGCGCCGTGGCCCTCCGAGGCCGCGCCGCCCGGTGAAAAGACCGTCACCGCCACCCTGTTCGAGCGGAAGTACGTGGACGTCGCCAAGGCGTGCACCGATCAGCTGGGGCCCGCCGGCTACGGCTATGTCGAGGTCTCGCCCGCCTCCGAGCACATCCAGGGCGACCAGTGGTGGACCTCGTACCAGCCGGTCAGCTACAAGATCGCCGGGCGGCTGGGTGACCGGGACGCGTTCGCGTCGATGGTCAGCGCCTGCCACCGCGCGGGCGTCAAGGTCATCGCCGACGCCGTCATCAACCACATGGCGGCCGGCTCCGGAACCGGCACCGGCGGCACGCAGTACGCCAAGTACAACTACCCCGGTTTCTACCAGGACTGGGACTTCCACGGCTGCCGCAAGAGCATCTCCGACTACACCGACCGCGACGACGTGCAGAACTGCGAGCTCGTGGGGCTAGCCGACCTCGACACCGGCAGCGACTACGTCCGCACCACCATCGCCAAGTACCTCGACGACCTGCGGTCGCTGGGCGTGGACGGCTTCCGGATCGACGCCGCCAAGCACATCTCCGCGACCGACATCGCGGCCGTCAAGGGCAAGATGCGCGATCCCGGCTACTGGGTGCAGGAGGTGATCTACGGAGCCGGCGAGGCGGTCCGGCCCGACGAGTACACCGGCATCGGCGACGTCGACGAGTTCCGCTACGGCAGCCACCTCAAGAGCGCGTTCCAGGGCGGCAACATCGCCCAGCTCAAGTCCGTCGCCGACGGCAAGCTCGCAAGCGACAAGGCCCGTACGTTCGTCGACAACTGGGACACCGAGCGCAACGGCTCGACGCTCACCTACAAGGACGGCGCGGCCTACACCCTCGCCAACGTCTTCATGCTCGCCTCGCCCTACGGCTCGCCGAACGTCTACTCCGGGTACGCCTGGTCCGACAAGGACGCGGGACCGCCGAGCGGCAGCGACGGCTGGACCGACGAGCACGCCAAGCGGGAGATCACCGGCATGGTCGGCTTCCGCAACGCGGTCGGCTCGGCCCCGCTAAGCGACTGGTGGGACAACGGGGGTAGCGCGCTCGCCTTCGCGCGGAGCGGCAAGGGCTTCGTCGCCGTCAACGGCGGCGATGGCCAGATCGACCGGACGTTCTCCACCTCGCTGCCGGCGGGGACCTACTGCAACGTCGTCAAGGCCGCCCCGGACAACTGCGCCGGCAACACCGTCACCGTCGGGGACGACGGGAAGGCGCAGTTGACCGTCCCAGCGAAGAGCGCCGTGGCGCTGCACATCGCGCGCTGAGGACGCGCGACCGGCGGCTGCGGACCGGTCGCGCGACCCGAAGCGGTGCCCGGAGGGCCGAGGAACAGCCTCGGCCCTCTGTCGCGTGGTCCGCCGTTACCCGGCCGACCGGTGGTGGTCGGGCCGGTGCGGCTCTCCCGGCCCGTCGACCAGGGTGGACAGCAGGCCGCCCAGCACCTCGCGCTGTCCGGCGGTCAGCGGAGCCAGAATCTCCTCCGCCGCGGCCCGTCGCGCGCTGCGCAGCGCGCGCAGCGCGGTCCGCCCGGTGTCGGTCAGCTCGATACGTACCACCCGGCGATTGGCCGGGTCCGGCACCCGGCGCACCGCACCGTGCGCCTCCAGCCCGTCCACCAGTGTCGTCACCGCCCGGGGCACGACCTCCAGCCGCTCGGCGAGGTCGGCCATCCGGGGCGGAGTGCCGCGGTGGTGCGCGACGATCCGCAGCAGCCGGGACTGCGCGGGGGTGAAGGCGATGTCCAGCTGCGCCAGGTGGCGCTTCTGGGCGCGGTGCATCCGACGGGTCAGCCGTACCAGCTGCTCGGGGAGGTTGGTGCCGGCCGTCGGCTCGGAGGAGGACATGTCCGGAGGATAGCAGGACCTTGTTCATTGTGAGTATAGGTAACAATGAGCTAGGCTCCGTAAGGTCCCGCTCCCCCTCACCCCTCGTAGGAGCCCATGCGCAGCGACGAACCGAACTGGACCCCACCGCCCAAGGACCCCGATGCGCCGGTCCAGCTGCGGCGGATCCTCGCCCTCTTCCGCCCCTACCGCGCCCGGCTGGGCCTCGTCGGCCTGCTCGTCGGGGCCTCCTCGCTGGTCTCGGTCGCCTCGCCCTTCCTGCTCCGCGAGATCCTGGACGTCGCGATCCCCGGCAGACGCACCGGACTGCTCACCCTGCTCGCCCTCGGCATGATCGCGACCGCCGTCACCACGAGCGTCTTCGGCGTCCTGCAGACGCTGGTGTCCACCACCGTCGGCCAGCGCGTGATGCACGACCTGCGCACCGCGGTCTACGCCAAGCTCCAGCGGATGCCGCTGGCCTTCTTCACCCGCACCCGCACCGGCGAGGTCCAGTCCCGGATCGCCAACGACATCGGCGG
Organism: Streptomyces lydicus; assembly: GCF_001729485.1. Lineage (GTDB taxonomy): Bacteria > Actinomycetota > Actinomycetes > Streptomycetales > Streptomycetaceae > Streptomyces > Streptomyces lydicus_D. The sequence goes on along the minus strand of NZ_CP017157.1, from coordinate 5,219,728 downwards.
CATGCAGGCGACCGTCACCTCGACCGCGACCTCCCTGGTCTCCAACCTCACCTCGGTCGTCGCCACGGTCTGCGCCATGGTGGCGCTCGACTGGCGGCTGACCGTCGTCTCGCTCCTGCTGCTGCCGCTCTTCGTCTGGATCAGCCGCCGGGTCGGCAACGAACGCAAGAAGATCACCACCCAGCGGCAGAAACAGATGGCCGCCATGTCCGCGATGGTCACCGAATCGCTCTCGGTCAGCGGCATCCTGCTCGGCCGCACGATGGGCCGCGCCGACTCCCTCACCCGGAACTTCGCCGACGAGTCCGAGCGCCTGGTCGACCTGGAGGTCCGGGCCAACATGGCCGGCCGCTGGCGGATGGCCACCATCGGCATCGTCATGGCCGCCATGCCCGCCCTCATCTACTGGGCGGCCGGCCTGGTCCTCCAACTGGGCGGCCCGGTCTTCTCCCTCGGCACCCTCGTCGCCTTCGTCTCGCTCCAGCAGGGCCTGCTGCGGCCCACCGTCTCCCTGCTGTCCACCGGCGTGCAGATGCAGACCTCGCTCGCGCTCTTCCAGCGCATCTTCGAATACCTCGACCTGCCGGTCGCCATCACCGAACCCGCCGACCCGGTCCGCCTCACCGCCCCGCGCGGCGAGGTCCGCTTCGAGAACGTGACGTTCCGCTACGACCCCGAGGCGGCCCCCACCCTCGACGGCATCGACCTCACCGTCCCCGCCGGCGGCAGCCTCGCCGTCGTCGGCCCCACCGGCAGCGGCAAGAGCACCCTGAGCTACCTCGTCCCGCGCCTCTACGACGTCACCGAGGGACGGGTCACCCTCGACGGCACCGACGTCCGCGATCTGGACTTCGACACCCTGGCGCGGGCGGTCGGCGTGGTCTCCCAGGAGACCTACCTCTTCCACGCCTCGGTCGCCGACAACCTCCGGTTCGCCAAGCCCGACGCCACCGACGACGAGATCGAACGCGCCGCCAAGGCCGCCCAGATCCACGACCACATCGCCGCCCTGCCGGACGGCTACGACACCCTCGTCGGTGAGCGCGGCTACCGCTTCTCCGGCGGCGAGAAGCAGCGCCTCGCGATAGCCCGCACCATCCTGCGCGACCCGCCGGTGCTCGTCCTGGACGAGGCGACCAGCGCGCTCGACACCCACACCGAACACGCCGTCCAGCAGGCCATCGACGCGCTGTCCGAGGGCCGCACCACCCTCACCATCGCGCACCGCCTCTCCACGGTCCGGGACGCCGACCAGATCGTCGTGCTGGACGCCGGCCGGATCGCCGAGCGCGGCACCCACGACGAGCTGCTCGCCGCCGACGGGGCCTACGCGGCGCTGGTCCGGCGTGACGCACACCTCACCCCGGGCGACGATCAGGTGATGACCCACTAAGTAACTCACCGGTAAGGTCGTGCCCGCGGCGGCCAGTTAGCCGGTCGGGGCGGCCGCCGCACCCCTTCCTCGTCCAACCCGGGAGCTCTCCATGGTGGCCGACGGCCGTTCCGCCCGTGCGCTCGCCCGACTGCTGGCGGGCGCCGGAACGCTGCACTTCCTCGCTCCGCAGCCGTTCGACGCGTTGGTGCCCCGCCGGCTGCCGGGCACCCGGCGCGCCTGGACGTACGCCAGCGGCGCCGCCGAGCTCGCCGTCGCCGCCGCGCTCGCGCTGCCCCGCACCCGCCGGGCCGGTGCGCTCGCCGCCGCCGGGCTGTTCGTCGCCGTCTCCCCGGCCCACCTCAAGATGGCCCGCGACTGGCGCGACCGCCCGGCACCGTTCAGGGCCCTCGCCTACGCCCGGATCCCGGCCCAGCTCCCGCTGATCGGCTGGGCCCTGCACGCCGCCCGGCAGGCCGGGGAGTAGCCGCTCCCGCGCACCGCGCCGTCACAGCGCGGCAAGATCGACCGCGCCGGCCATCACGCGATAGCCCTCGTCGTTCGGGTGCTTGTGGTCCCCGCTGTCGTACCCGGGCGCCAGCGCCTCCGGGTCGTCCGGGTCGGCCAGGACCGCCGCGAAGTCGGCCACCGCGTCGAACGCGCCCGCGGTGCGCACCCACGCGTTGACCGCCCGCCGCTTCGCCTCGGCGGCCGGCGTGTGGTACTCCGACCCCTTGAACGGGGTGATCGTGCCTCCGGTGATCCGCACCCCCGCGCCGCGCGCCGCGGCGATCACCTCCTGGTACCCGGCGACCAGCTCCGCGACGGACCGGTCCGGGTTCGGCCGGTAGGTGGGCAGGTCGACCTCGCTGAACCCGATGTCGTTGAGGCCCACCAGGACGATCACGGAGCGCACGCCGGGCTGTTCGAGCACATCGCGCCGGAAGCGGGCGCCGGCCCGCTCACCGAACCACGCCGAGTCGCTCAGCAGCAGATTCCCCCCGATGCCCTGGTTGAGCACCGGCCGCCCGGTGCCCCGTTCGGCCAGCCGTTCGGCCAGCGCGTCCGAGTAGCGGTGGTTGCCGTCCACGGTCGACGCGAACCCGTCGGTGAGGGAGTCACCGAAGACCACCACCGTGTCGCCCCGGGCCGGCCCGCCGTCCGCCAGCTCGACGGCGGAGAGGTAGTACCAGGACACCGACGTCTCGTCGAACACCGCCGGATCGGCGGCAGTGAGCCGGTCGCCCTCGGCGCGGTAGGCCGTGGCGTACGCCTGTGCGTGGAAGGTGGCGGGGCCCGTCGGGCGCGCGAAGTACAGCGTCACGGTCAGCGACTCGAAGGGCGCCACCCGCACCTCGGCCGCGTCGCTGCGGACCTCACCGCCCGCCGGGATCCGCACCGCCCCGGCGCCCCCGAACGTCAGCCGGCGGACCGTGCTCTCCCGCACCGCCGCGCCCCGGTCGGTCACCGCGAGGGTGGCGCCCGCCACCTCCAGCGGGGCGGTCCCGTACCGGTTGGAGAGCGTGATCCGGGCCGCGGTACCCGCACCGGTGACCCGGACCACCTGGCGTACGGTCCGGTCCGCGAACCCCTCCAGCGCCCAGTTCTTGTGGAAGCCCTCACTGGGCCGCTGCACGGCCGCGGTCCAACCCGCCTGCCACACAACGGAGTTGCTGTTCCCGGTCATGGTGGTGCCGCCTCTCTGTCGCTCGCCCGATGGCGATGACCGAGAGTCTGCTGCCGGACGCGAGGGCCACCCAGACCTCTGCGCTGCGTAGGCACCGGATGCCTACGCACGCCGGGGTCACCCTCGCGCCGCTCGCACCGGCAGGCGTCAGACGGGCGACAACCGGTACCCGTAGCCGTACGTCCGGTCCGCGTGCAGCAGGTACTTCTCCAGCGGCGGCGCGCCCCACGAGTCGTTGCCGCCCACGCCCATCTGCCGGTGGTTGACGCCCAGCCAGGTCTCCCCGTGGCGGGCCAGCTCGTACGGGTGGCGCGGCCCGTCCAGGTCGAAGGGCGTGTGGTGCAGCGCGCTGAGCTCCAGCAGCGGGGCGTCCGGGCCCGGCTCGGCGCAGATCCGCAGCCCGCTGCCGTCCCGCCCGGTCAGCGTCGCGGTGCGCACATCGGTGACGTTGCCGGTCTGCTGGGGCCGCACGTACGGGCCGTACTGGGCGTCGACGGTGCCGCGGTGGCGGCCGACGAACGCCGCGGTGCGCCGGTCCCAGTAGTTCTCCTGCGGGCCCCGGCCGTACCAGTCGAAGGTCGTCAGACCGGCCGGCACGGTCAGCAGCGCACCGACCATCGGCAGATCGGGCAGTGCCGGGCCGGGCCGCAGGGTGTGCCGCACGCGTATCCCGCCGTCGCCGCGCACGGTCAGCACGGTGTCCCAGCGGGAGGCGGCCGGGGAGGTGGGCAGGGTGGCGGTGATCTCGATGACGACCTCGGCGGGGGACGGCTGGGACACCCGGACGCCGGTGACGGTGCGCCCGGAGCCGGCGTCGCGCCAGGTACGGAGCTTGTTCTGGGCGCCGCGGCCGATGTCGTTGTCCGTCGGGCCGCGCCAGAAATTGGGCACCGGACCGCCCGTGAGCAGGGTCCGGCCACGGTGCCGGTAGGAGGTGAGGGTGCCGCCGGCCTTGTCGAGGACGACCTCGACGTCCCGGCCGTGGACGGTGACCGAGGTGCCGGTCTCGGTGAGGGTGAGCGGCGGCAGGCCGGTGGGGGAGGGGTCGGCGGGGGCCGGCGCGTGCCAGGGCAGGGCGAACTGCTCGGCCGCCACGCTGTGCCCGGCGTCCGCCCAGCGGGTGCCCCTGCGCAGGACGAACGAGAGGTTCAGCCAGTACGCGGCGCCCGGTTCCGGGTGCGCCGGACGACGCAGCGGCAGCTGCACGGTCGCCCGCGCGCCCGGGGCGGCCTGCGGGGCGGGCAGCGTGCCGTGCTGGACCCGCTCACCGTCGCGGGTGACCTCCCAGTGCAGCTCATAGGCGTCGAGCCCCAGGAAGAGCTGCCGGTTGGTGACCTCGATCCGGCTGACCGCGTCGTCGGCGGCCGCCATCCGCACCACCTGGTAGACCTTCTTCACCTCGTGGATCGCCGGGTGAAGCACCCGGTCGGAGGAGACGATGCCGTTGCAGCAGAAGTTGCCGTCGGTGGGATAGCCGGGCTTCCAGTCGCCGCCGTAGGAGAGGTAGCTGCGCCGCGGATCGCCGGGGACCGGACGGCGGATCGCCTGGTCGACGAAGTCCCAGATGAAGCCGCCGTGCAGGTTGGGGTAGCGCTCGATGACGTCCCAGTACTCCTGGAAGTTGCCGGTGCTGTTGCCCATGGAGTGCGCGTACTCGCACAGGATGAACGGCTTGGGGTTGCCGGACTTCCCGTACGCCTCGACCTCGTCGGGCTTCGCGTACATCTCGCTGTGCAGATCGGCGACGTCGTTCATGCCCTCGTAGTGGACCGGCCGGGAGGGATCGCGGTGGTGCGTCCAGTCCGCCATCGCCCGGAAGGTGCTGCCCCGGCCCGCCTCGTTGCCCAGCGACCACACCACCACACAGGGATGGTTCTTGTCCCGCTCGACCAGCGAACGCATCCGGTCCAGACAGGCGTCGGTCCACTCCGGCAGGCTCGCCGGCAGCCGGTCGCGGACCCCGTGCGACTCCAGGTTGGCCTCACCGATGACGTACAGGCCGTATTCGTCGCACAGGTCCAGCCAGTCCGGGTAGTTGGGGTAGTGGGAGGTGCGGACGGCGTTGATGTTGTGCTGCTTCATGATGCGGATGTCCTGCACCATCCGCTCCCTGGTGACGGCCTGGCCGTGGTCCGGGTCGGACTCGTGGCGGTTCACGCCGCGGAAGACGAGCGGCTTGCCGTTGACGGTGAAGGTGCCGGGCCCGTAGGCGATGCTGCGGAAGCCGAGACGGGTGCGCTGGATGTCGACCGTACGGCCGGACGGGTCGGTGAGGGTGACGACGAGCGTGTAGAGGTGCGGTGCCTCCGCCGACCACAGTGCCGGTGCCTTGACCGTGGTCCTCGGCGCGACCGTGACGTCCTTGCCGCCGACGACGTCGACGGCCGCGGTGAGCGGCTTCGGCAGGACGGGCCGGCCGTCGGCGTCATGGAGGGTGGCGGTCAGGAGGTACCCGGCGGAGGCGTGCCGCGCCCCGGCCCGGCGCCCACCGCCCGCTCCCCGGTCCCGTACGGTCGCGGTCACCGTCAGGCCGGCGTCGCGGCCAGCTCCGTCGACGTCGGTGCGGACCTGCAGGTCCTGGAGGTGCACCGGGGGGATGGAGTAGAGGTAGACGTCGCGGAAGATCCCGGACAGGTCGATCATGTCCTGGTCCTCCAGCCAACTGCCGTCGGACCAGCGGTAGACCTCGACCGCCAGGGAGTTCGCGCCGGGCTTCAGCCGGTCGGTGACGTCGAACTCGGCGGGGGTGTAGCTGTCCTCGCTGTAGCCGACCCGCTCACCGTTCACCCAGACGAAGAACGCGGACTTCACGCCCTGGAAGGAGAGCAGGGTGCGGCGGCCGCGCCAGTTCCCGGGGACGGTGAAGGTGCGGCGGTACGAGCCCACGGGGTTGAACCCGGCCGGCACCTGCGGCGGTTCCGGCGTCTCGTAGCCGATCCACGGGTATCTGATGTTGAGGTAGATCGGCTCGGGGTAGCCCTCGATCTCCCAGTTGGCGGGCACCGTGATCCGGTCCCAGGCGCTGTCGTCGTAGCCCGGCCGGTGGAAGTCGCGCGGCCGCTCGTCCGGGTTCTTCGACCAGTGGAAGCGCCAACTGCCGTTCAGCGAGCGGAAATAGGGCGACCGGCCGAGGTCGCCGGCCAGCGCCGAACCGGTGTCCGGGTAGGGGATGAGCCGCGCCCGGGCCGCCTCGCGGTTCACCTGGAAGACCGTCGGCTGCGCGTTCCACTCGCCGCCCTCGGTGCCCGCCGCCGCGGCCTCGGCCGCGAAGGACTGCTTCTGTGCGGAGAAGGCCGCCCAGCCCGCGAGCGCGGTGCCGGCGGCGAGGAGCGACCGGCGACTCACACGGTGTGCGTTCATTCGACAGCTCCGAACGTAAGGCAACAGGAAGCAGCAGGATCGAACATGGCGCGCGCCCAATACAAGCCCCCCGCACGCCACTTCACCCCCTGCCGTACGGCCGTGCCCGGTCCGGCCCCGGGGCTCCGCCGGTACGGTGGACGTCCGCCACGGGCCTGCCGCCCGTCCCTTCGGATTGCGAGACGTCCGATGAAACAGCCCGCAACCCACCTGCATCTGGCCGCGGCGGTGGTCGTGCACCACGGCCGTGTGCTGATCGTGCGCCGCAGCTACCGCGAGCGCTTCCTGCCCGGCGCGTGGGGCGTGCCGTGCGGCAAGCTGGACCGCGGGGAAACCGCCGAGAGCGGCGCCCTGCGGGAGCTGAAGGAGGAGACCGGGCTCCTGGGCGCCATCGCCGCGCACACCGGCTCGTCCAGCTTCCTCAGCGACTACCAGGGCCGGCGCGTCCACAACCACCAGGAGAACTTCCTCGTCCGCCCGCTGACGCTGGAGGTCGTGCTGCCCAGCGCCGACCAGGCGTTTCGCTGGGCGCGGCCGGGCGAGCTGGCCGCCGCCGGAGTCGACGCCTACAACCTCGACGTGATCCGCCAGGCCCTCGCCGCACGCCCGGCCACGGCCGGACCGCACGCCCTGACGGCCCGCTTCGGACCCGCCGGCCAGACCCTCGCACCAGGGCCGGCCCGGGCATCCGGCCAGGGCCTCGCCACCGGCCCGTTCAGCAGCCCAACGAGCGGGCCAGAGCGGCCAGTTCGGCGCGGTAGACGGCCGTCGACAGTGGAGTCTTGGGCGGCGGAGCCGCGCGCCCGGCGCCGGCAACCGTGACCGCGCGCGGGCCACCCGCCGCCCCGTCCCGCACATAGACATCGGTCACCGCGCGCTGCGCCACGGTCTCCAGGAACAGCGTCACCGCCGGCTCCTCGCTCACGACCCGGTGCAGCGTCCGGGCGTCCAGGCCGTAGCTCCGCCCCGGCCCGTACCGCTCGGTCGCGGTCAGCCGCAGCCGCGCCGCGCCGACCCGCCGCAGCCGCCAGGCACCGCCCGGCCCGTCGATGGTCTCCCGGTACGCGGTCGCGGGCACGCCGTCCGCGGCCCGCTCGTAACACTCCATCCGGACCGCGCCGCGCACCACCGCCGAGGCGATGGCGCAGCGGTGATTGTGGATGTCCTCCGGGGCCGCGCCGGCAGCGCCGTGCCAGAAGTGCACCCGCAGCATGAACCACGGCGCCCCGGGCAGCAGCAACAGCTTGTCGAAGCCGAGCACATGGCGGTACGACAGGCGGGTGCACTCCGCCAGCTCGCGATCACCGGCGGATAATCGACGCACCAGCGGACCCAGTGTCCCGGGCCTGGCCAGATCGGCGATCACCTCCCGCGCCGTCTCCGGGGACGGGGGCCCCGGACCGCCGCCCAGCCGGTCCGCCAGCAGCCGCCGGGCTTCCTCGACCTGCATCTCCGCCTCCCGTCCACCGGGAGCGCCGGCCCGCGGCGCACCCCGACCCGGCGCACCCGGCCGGTGCCACGCCGCGTCACGGCCGGTGCGCCATCAGCGCGTACCGCCGCAGCACCGACAGGCCCTGATACGCCATCCACACCGGGTGCCCCATCGGGCCGTCGTCCCACCGCCACACCCCGCCCCGCTGCATCCCCCGCACCCGCGCCACCGCCGCGGACAGCTGTGCCTGCCACACCGCGGTCCCGGCGTCCTCCGCGGCGATCCGCCGCGCCCCGTCCGTCATCAGCGCCCGGGCCACCCACGCCGCCCCGAAATGCCGTACCGACAACAGCTCCTGATGCAGCGGGTCCTCCTGGTCCGGGCGGCGCACCTCCTCCTGGCAGTTGTCCAGATCGGACCCGCCGCCGGACGGGGACGCCGCGCCCGCCAGCAGCCAGCGCACCCCCTCCTCGCGCACCGTGCGCTGCCGGGTGTCCTCGCCCAGCACCCGTGCGGCGCGGTCCAGCGCCACCACCGCCCGCGCGGTGTGCGCCGCCGACGGCGCCGGATTGCCCAGTCCGGTGGCCAGTGCCGCGCCCCAGCACCGGTGGTGGCCGCGCCCCGGGTCCGCGGTCGCGCCGTTGACCAGCACCTCGCGCAGCCGCCCCAGCGCCGGGGAGCCGGGCGACGCCCGCAGCAGCCCGCGCAGCACACTCGTCACGACATACGTATTGGCCAGCCCCGACACGTCGTGCGCGGGGTCCAACAGCGCCTCGCAGCACTGGATCTCGGCCTCCAGCAGCCGGGGGTCGGCGCCCGCCCGCGCCAGCGCGCCCAGCACCGTCGCGGTCACCTCGGGCCGCGCGCCGGTGCCCTGCGAACGGGCCGCCCAACCGCCGCCGGGCAGCCGCAGCCGCCAGAGCGTCTCGGCCACCTCACCGGCCCGTATCCGGCCGTCGTACGGGGCCAGGTCGAGCAGCAGGTGCAGCCCGTACGCCGTACCGAACGCGGTCGGATGCACCGGTGGGCGGCTCTCGGCGAGGGAGTGCGGCCAGCCCGTGAGCGGACCGCGGCCGGGCACCTCGACCACCGCGAGACCGCGCCGCAGCGCCTCGTACGTGCCGTCCATCAGCTCGGGCAGCGACGCCGACCCCGCCGGCGGAGGCACGGGACCGGCCGGCGGCGCCGGCGGGAGCGCCGCGGCGCGGGCCCGCAGCAGCGCCGCCGACAGCCACACCACCGCGCCGACCGCGGCGCCGGCCGTCGCCGCGACGCCGTAGCGCGCCGCCTCACCCGTCAGCCCTTGCGGCAGGATCCCCAGCAGGCTCTGGAACACCGCGAACGCGGCGGCCGGCACACCCAGCCGCCCCAGCCAGGTCAGCAGCCGGGACGGAGCGGAGGGCCGGGCCGCGCCGGACGGCGGCCCGGGAGCCCGCGCGGAGGAACGGCGGGCCGGGCCGGAACGCGGTGGTGGTAACTCCTGCCGCAGCATCCTCCGCTCCCTCCCCCCGGGCGCGCGCCCCGCACCGCGTGTGCGAAGGACATCCCGATCAGTGTAGGAATCCCCACTGACAACGGGGTCGCACACCTGTCGCAGCCCAGGGCGGTCAACGGGGCGGGGCCGCTCTCAGCCCGACTGACCGGACGCCGACAGCAGGATCACCTCCAGCGTCCGCGGCCCGTGCACCCCCTCCACCCGGTCGAGTTCGATGTCACTGGTCGCGGACGGGCCGGAGATCCAGGTCAGCGGCCGGTCCGGCGCCAGCCGCGGCAGCGCCTGCGGCACCGAGCCGACGACCTGGTCAGGAACCCGGACCACACAGACGTGATGGTCCGGCACCAGCGTGATCCGCCGTCTGCCCTGGTCGGGGCCGGCGTCCAGGACCAGCGTGCCGGTCTCCGCGATCGCCACCGCACAGCCCGTCACCACACTGTCCACGGCATCGAGTTCGGCCGGGGTGAGCGCGGCCCGGTCCTCGATCCGGGTGAGTCCGGAACTCGCCGCCAGGGCCGCCTCCAGCCAGGAGGCCGGCAGCCCCCGCGGCACCACCACGCTCCGCGCCCCGCGGTCCGCCAGCAGGCGGGCGATCAGCGCCGGAAGCCCGGCCGGGTCACTGCGGTGCACGACGGCCCGGTAGTCCGCGAGGTTCTCCGCGAGCAGTTCGACGGTCTGCGCCGCCGTGCGGGACCCGTGCACCCGCCGGTAGTCGCGCACCACCGGCGGCTCGTTCCGCCCCGTGTCCCGCGGCTCCGCCGCCAGCGCCCGGCGCACCCGCCCCAGCACCACGTCCCGGCTGCTCACTCGCCCGCACCCCGCTCCCCGGTCGGCCCGCTCGGCGACTCCCCGCGGGTGCGCCGCCACCAGTCGCGGAACGACTCGGCCGGCACCGCCGGCAGCGCCCGGGTCCGCGACCACGCCCGTCCCGGCCCCGGCAGCCGCCGCGGATGCAGCCGGCGGGTCCGGGCCGCCAGCCGCATCCCGCGGCGCAGCACCCCCGGATGATCGAACGTCCAGGCCGCGGCGCGCATCGCGGCCCGCTCCGCGGCGTGCCCCCTGGCCGGCTTGACGACGGTCCGCGTGCCGCCACGGGTCACCGGCCCGCCCTCCACCACCCGCTCCCGCAGGTGCACCAGCACCTCGGGAATGTCGATGGCCACCGGGCACACCTCGTAGCAGGCCCCGCACAGCGACGAGGCATACGGCAAAGACTCCTCCAACGGGCCCTGCATTCCCCGCAGTTGCGGCGTGAGGATGGCGCCGATCGGCCCGGGGTAGGGCGAGCCGTACGCATGCCCGCCGGCCCGCTCGTACACCGGGCAGACGTTCAGGCACGCCGAGCAGCGGATGCAGCGCAGGGCCTGCCGGCCCACGGTGTCGGCGAGGGTGTCGGTCCGCCCGTTGTCGAGCAGCACCAGGTGGAAGTTCCGCGGCCCGTCCCCGTCCGTCGTGCCCGTCCAGGTGGAGGTGTACGGATTCATCCGCTCAGCCGTCGACGAGCGGGGCAGCAACTGCAGGAAGATCTCCAGGTCCTGCCAGGTGGGCACCACCTTCTCGATCCCGACGACGGAGATCAGCGTCTCGGGCAGGGTCAGACACATCCGCCCGTTGCCCTCCGACTCCACGACGACGAGCGTGCCGGTCTCGGCGACCATGAAGTTGGCCCCGGAGATCCCCACCTTGGCGGACAGGAACTTCTCCCGCAGGTGCAGCCGGGCCGCCTCGGCCAGCTCGGCGGGGGAGTCGGACAGCCCCTCCGGCGCCGGCCGCCCCCACCTGCCCATCTCCCGGCGGAAGATGTCCCGGATCTCGGCACGGTTGCGGTGGATCGCCGGAACCAGGATGTGTGACGGCAGATCGTCGCCGAGCTGCACGATCAGCTCGGCCAGATCCGTCTCGTAGGCGCGGATACCGGCGTCCTCCAACGCCTGGTTCAACCCGATCTCCTGCGTCGCCATCGACTTGACCTTGACGACCTCGCGCTCGCCGGTCTCCCGCACCAGCGCGGTGACGATCCGGTTGGCCTCCTCGGCGTCCGCCGCCCAGTGGACCTGCCCGCCCGCCGCGGTGACCGCGGCCTCCAACTGCTCCAGATAGTGGTCGAGCCGGCGCAGTACCCGGTCCTTCACGGCGGCCCCCGCCGCCCGCAGCTGCGCCCAGTCGTCCAGCTCGGCGACCGCCGCGGCCCGCTTGTCGCGGATGGTGTGGGTGGCGTGGGTGAGGTTGGCGCGCAGCCGGGTGTCGCGGGTGGAGACGTCCGCCGCCCGCGGGAAGGCCGGCATGCCCAGATAGGTGCCGCTCACAGCACACTCCCTTCCGTACTGGCCAGGATCTCGGCGATGTGCACCGGGCGGACCGTCGAGCCCTGCCGGGTGAGCGTCCCGCCGATGTGCAGCAGACAGGAGTTGTCGACCGTACAGACCGCCTCCGCGCCGGTGGCGGCGATGTGCCGGACCTTGTCCGCGCCCATCGCCGCCGAGACCGCGGCGTTCTTCACGGCGAAGGTGCCGCCGAAACCGCAGCACTCCTCCGCACCCGGCAGCTCCCGCAGTTCAAGCCCCTTGACGTGCTGGAGCAGCCGCCGCGGCCGGTCGCCCAGCCCCAGCATCCGCAGGCCGTGGCAGGTCGGGTGGTAGGTGACCGTGTGCGGGTAGTACGCGCCGACGTCCTCCACCTTCAGCACGTCCACCAGGAACTCGGTCAGTTCGTACGTCTTCGGCACCGCGAGCGCCGCCGCGTCGGACAGCTCCCGCCCGCGCCCCTCGGCCGCCGCCTTCGCCCCGATCCGCGGATAGTTGTCCCGCACCATCGCCGCGCACGAACCGGACGGGGTGACCACGTAGTCGTGGTCCCGGAACGCCCGGTCGAAGCGGCGCACCAGCGGCTCCGTCGCCTGCCGGTATCCGGTGTTGAACTGCGGCTGACCGCAGCAGCTCTGCTCCTCGGGGAACTCGACCGTCACCCCCAGTCGCTCCAGCAGCGCCACCACCGCGCGGCCCGTCCGCGGCTGCAGCAGGTCGTTGATGCAGGTGACGAACAGTGCTACGCGCACGTTGCCATCTCCTTTCGGCCGGCTCGGCCGCCGGGCAGGCCCTAGCGTTCGTCCGCTTCCGCGGTACATGATCACCTGTCGGCTCATCCTGCCCCAGCAGCAGGCCCAGGAGAAGAACCGGGAGCGGAGGACCATGTCGAGTGCCGAATTCATAGCCGAGGACCGGGCGCCCGAGGGGGCCCGACCACCGTCACGCCTGCGGCAACTGGCCGCAGCCTCCATCGGCAACGCCGTCGAGTGGTACGACTGGTACGCCTACTCCTTCCTCGCCGTCTACTTCGCCGAGCAGGTCTTCCCGGAGAGCGCCGGCAACTCCCTGGTGCCGCTGCTGTCGACCTTCGCCGTCTTCGCCGTCGGGTTCTTCATGCGGCCGGTCGGCGGACTGCTGATGGGTGCCTTCGCCGACCGGCGCGGCCGCCGGGCCGCGCTGACCCTGACCATCCTCCTCATGGGCGGCGGCAGCCTCCTCGTCGCGCTCACCCCCACCTACGCGGCCACCGGGGTCCTCGCCCCGTTCGTGCTGGTGCTCGCCCGCCTCGTGCAGGGCCTGTCGGTGGGCGGCGAGTTCGCGGCCTCCACGACCTTCCTCGTCGAATCGGCCGGGCCCGGCAGGCGCGGGCTGTTCTCCAGCTTCCAGTACGTCTCCACGACCGTGGGCCAGTTGCTCGCCTCCGGCATCGCGGCGCTGCTCGCCGCGCTGCTCACCGAGCAGCAGATGGGGGCCTGGGGCTGGCGGGTGGCGTTCCTCGTCGGCGCGCTGCTGAGCCTGCTGGGCCTGTGGATCAGGCGCGGCGCGCAGGAGACCCTGCCGGAGGCTCCGGACTCCTCCCGCGAGGGGCCGATCCCGCACGCGCAAGGGGGATCCGCCGGGCAGCGGGCCGGCGCCCGCCCGGGCCTCTTCGAGGCGCTGCGCCGCCATCCCCGCGAGTCCCTGCTGATCTGCGGCATCACCGCCGGCGGCACCATCGCGTACTACACCTGGACCACGTACCTGCCCACCTACGCCCAGGTCAACGCGGGCTTCGACAAGGCCGATTCGCTCACCGTCGGTACCCTCTCGCTCGTCTTCTTCGCCCTGCTCCAGCCGCTCGGCGGGCTGCTCTCGGACCGTATCGGCCGCAAACCGCTGCTGCTCGGCTTCTCGCTGGGCTTCGCGGTCCTCGCCGTGCCGCTGCTCCACCTCGTCACCGATGCCTTCGTCTCCCTGCTGCTGGTGCAGTGCGCGGGCATGGTGCTGCTCACCGGATACACCGCGATCGCCGCGGCGGTGAACGCCGAGGTGTTCCCCGCGCGGGTGCGGGCGGCCGGCATCGGCTTCCCGTACTCCCTCACCGTCGCCCTTTTCGGAGGCACCGCCCCCTACGTCGGCACCTGGTTCAAGGAGGCCGGCCACGCCGACCTCTTCCCCTGGTACGTGGCGGCGCTGTGCCTGGTGTCGTTCCTCGTCTATCTGACGCTGCCGGAGACCGCCCGGCAGAAGCTGGCGAAGTAGCCCCGCCGCCGGCCGCGTCCACATGCGGAGCGCCGCCCCTCCCGGGACAGGGAGAGGCGGCGCTTCGGTGCGGAGCCCGTCAGACGAGCCAACCCACGAAGTGGACGATGCCTGCGAGCAGGTTGGTGAGGATGTTCATCTGGCTTCTTCTCCTTGTGCAAGTACGGGTGTGTGGGACCAACTCTCCGGCCCAGCAGGGGATGTCGACCGGAAGCGCCGTAACGGTCTGCAGCCCGTCGCTTGCGCCCCGTAAGCATCGCGCGCCGCCGACGGGCCGAATGCCACTTTCGGGTTACACCACCCGTTCGTGTAGATGCTCGCTCTGGAGTTCGCTTCATGCCGCAACGCCCTGAATGGCGCCCCGGAACCGCCCCGCGGAGCAGCACGGCGACGCGGTTCCGCCGTCAACCCCGGACGCCGTGCCGTCGTGCTCAGCCGGCCGCGGCCACCGGCTCGTGCGCCAGCAGCTGCTGGATCTCCCGCACCGCGGCCCGGCCGGCGCGGTGGGCGCCGATGGTGCTGGCCGACGGCCCGTAGCCGACCAGATGCACTCGTGGGTCACGCAGGACGCGGGTGCCCGCCATCCGGATGCCGCCGCCCGGCTCGCGCAGTTTCAGCGGGGCGAGGTGGTCGATCGCGGCCCGGAAACCCGTCGCGTAGAGGATCACCTCCGCCTCCGCGGTGCGCCCGTCCGGCCACACCACCCCCGTGGGCGTGATCCGCTCGAAGAGCGGCAGCCGCTCCAGTACGCCGCTCTCGCGGCCCCGCCGGACCGCGTCCGACATCGGCAGCCCGGTCACACTCACCACGCTCTGTGGCGGCAGCCCCTGCCGGACCCGCTCCTCGACGAGGGCGACCGCCGCCCGGCCCTCTTCCGCACCGAAGGGCCCCGCGCGGAAGACGGGCGGCCGGCGCGTCACCCAGACCGTGCCCGCCGCCACCGGCGCGATCTCCAGCAGCTGCTGCACGGCCGAGGTGCCGCCGCCCACCACCACGACCCGGGCGCCGCGGAACTCCTCCGGCCCGGCGTACTGCGAGCTGTGCAACTGCCGCCCGCCGAACGTCTCCTGGCCGGGGAACCGCGGCCAGAACGGCCGGTCCCAGGTCCCCGTCGCGTTGATCACCGCCCGCGCCGACCGGTCCCCCTCCGAGCTCTCCACCAGCAGCCGGCCGTCCTCGCCCGGGCGGACCGCCGGCACGCTCACCGGCCGGTGCACCCGCAGCCCGAAGGTCTCCTCGTACGCGCCGAAGTACGCGCCGATCACCTCGGACGACGGACGGCCGGGGTCGGCGCCGGTCAGCTCCATGCCGGGCAGCGCATGCATCCCGTGCACCTTGCCGTACGTCAGCGTCGGCCACCGGAACTGCCAGGCGCCGCCCGGCCGCGGAGAGTGATCGAGCACCACGAAGTCCCGGTCCGGCTCCAGCCCGACCCGCCGCAGATGGAAGGCCGCGGCGAGCCCCGCCTGCCCGGCACCGATCACCACGACCTCGACCGCACGCACCCCGGAATGGTTCATGCTTCCACCAACCGAGGAGGGGGGCGTCGTCTTCCCGACGGCCGGGAGCGCCCGGTACTCCGGCGCCGTGGCGAGAACAGCCGCCCGCTCCACGCCACGCCCCGTGACACCTGCCGGCCGCGGCCCCGCTCAGCGCCCGCCGGCGACCAGCAGCGGTGCCCCACCCGGTGCCGACGCGGGCCGGCCGTTGACCGCCGGCACACCCTCCAGAGGGGACGCCACGGCCGGCAGCAGACCACGGGCGGCGAGCTCGGGCCGCACACCCTCACCGAACCAGTACGCCTCCTCCAGATGCGGGTAACCGGACAGCACGAAGTGCTCGATGCCCAGCGCGTGGTACTCCTCGATCCGGTCGGCCACCTCGGCATGGCTGCCGACCAGCGCGGTGCCCGCCCCGCCGCGCACCAGACCGACCCCCGCCCACAGGTTGGGCGAGATCTCCAGCTTGTCGCGCGAGCCCCCGTGCAGCGCCAGCATCCGCTGCTGGCCCACCGACTCGCTCTTGCCCAGGGCCTGCTGGGCGGCGGCAACGGTCTCCGGGTCGAGGTCGTCGAGCAGCCGGCCGGCGGTCGCCCACGCCTCCTTCGACGAGTCCCGGGAAATGGTGTGCACCCGGACCCCGAACCGGACCGTACGCCCCTCCCGCTCCGCCAGTCCCCGGATCCAGTCGACCTTCTGCTTCACCTGCTCGGGCGGCTCGCCCCAGGTCAGGTACACGTCCACGTTCCGGGCGGCGACCGGACCCGCGGCCGCCGACGACCCGCCGAAGAAGATCTCCGGCAGCGGATCCGGCGGCAGCGCCGTCAGACCGCCCTCCACCTGATAGTGCTCGCCGTGGAAGTCGAATGGCACACCGCCCCACACACCCCGTACGACCTGCAGGAACTCGTCCGTACGGGCATACCGCCGGTCATGGTCGAGAGGATCGCCGAACCGCTTCTGCTCGGTCGAGTCACCACCCGTCACCACGTTCAGCAGCAGCCGCCCGCGCGAGATCCGCTGGTACGTCGCCGCCATCTGCGCCGCCAGCACCGGCGAGATCACCCCGGGCCGGAACGCCACCAGGAACTTCAGCCGCTCGGTCACCTGGGTGAGCGCGGCCGTCGTCAGCCAGGCGTCCTCGCACCACGTCCCGGTGGGCGTGAGCACCGCCTCGAACCCCAACTGCTCGGCCGCCTTGGCGATCTGCGCCAGATACTCGATGTCCGGGGCGCGCACCCCGCTCACCGGCGTGATGCGGTCGCGCCGGATCCCGCCGTCGGTGTACGCGTGCCGGTCGACGAGCGTCCGCCCGTCGCCGCCCGTCGGCAGGAACCAATGCAGGTGTACGGACATCTCACCGACCCTTTCCGTAGGTGCGCGGCGCCGTGCCGGAAGGCGGCAGGTCACCGTTGAAGCGGGGGTCGACGAACTCCCCGAAGTCGAAGGTGCGCGGGATCAGCTTCAGCTTCGCGAAGGTGTCGACGATCTGCTGCTCGGAGGCGACGGCCCTCTTGTCCACGGCGACCGTCACCGCCGTCCCCCGGGTGCGCTTGACCGCGTCCAGTGCCACCTTCTGCGGCAGCCCGGTCTCCTCGGCCCACGCCTTCGCCCACACGCCGGGATGCTTGAACACCCAGTTCTGCGCCCGCCGCAACCGCGTCGTGTAGTCCTTCAGCGCCGCCGCCTTCTTCTTGTCGTCCAGGGCGGCGGGCGCGGCGACCTGGAAGCTCAGACCGTTGACGAGTCCCTGCCCGGTGGTCAGCACCCGCGCGTCCGCCTGGTCCAGCGCCTGCGACGTGTACGGGTCCCACACCGCCCAGGCGTCGACCTTCCCCCGGGTGAACGCGGCGAGCGCGTCGGCCGGCTGGAGGTAGTTGAGCGTGACGTCCTTGGGCGACAGCCCGGCCTTCTTCAGCGAGGCGACGAGCTGGTAGTTGGCCGAACTGCCCTGCGCGACCGCGATCGACTTGCCCTTGAGCTGCGCCGGATTCTTCAGCGGCGAGCCCTTCTTCACCAGGATCGCCTCGCCGTCGGACCGGCTGTGCGCCCCGGCGATCACCTTGATCTTCGACTTCGCCGCGGCGGCGAAGACGGGCGGGGTGTTGCCGACCGCACCGATGTCCACGGCCCCCGCGTTCACGGCTTCCAGCAGCGGCGGCCCCGAGGTGAACGTCGACCACTTGATCTTGTACGGAAGGTCGTCCAGCTCGCCGGCGGCCCGCAGCAGGGCCTCCGAACCGCCCTTCTGGTCACCGACGTTGAGCGTCAACGACCCCTTGCCGTCGGTCCCGCTGCCGGTCCCCCCACCGGCCCCCTCGGCCCGCGACGAACCACCGCAGCCGGCCAGCAGAAGAGCGAACGGGAGCAGCAGGGCGGCCGGGGTGATGTGGCGTGGTGGTCTCATGCGGTGAGGTCCGTTCCGGGGATGAAGAGGCGGATGGGTGAGGGTGACACTGCGAGGGGTGCGGTGAGGGTGACACTGCGGGGGTGCGGGAAGCGGTGACACTGATCGGCCACCGCCGGACGGCTTTGGAGGACCGGCGCCACGCGGCTTCGAAGGCCGACGTCACGCGGCTTCGGAAGAACCGCGGGCGGGGGAGTGGGCAGGGGCCGCGGACTGGGCCCGGGCCGCGGCGGGGGCCGCCACACCCAGCCGGTCCAGGAGGCGGGCGCGCAGCGCACCGAAACCCGGGTCGGAGATCTCGCGCGGGCGCGGCAGATCCACCGTCGTCCCGTACGCGATCCGGCCTTCCTCCATCACCAGCGCCCGGTCCGCCAGCAGCAGCGCCTCCTCGACGTCGTGCGTGACCAGCAGCACCGCGCAACCGCGCTCCTGCCACAGCTCGGCGACCAGCTGCTGGGCCTTGATCCGGGTCAGCGCGTCAAGCGCCCCGAACGGCTCGTCGAGCAGGAGCAGATCGGGTTCGCGCACCAGAGCACGGGCCAGCGAAGCCCGTTGGGCCTCACCGCCGGAGAGCGTCTTGGGCCAGGCGTCCACCCGGTGATCGAGTCCGACCTCCGCCAACGCCCGTACCGCGGTGTCGCGTTCGGGATGCCCCGGCAGCCCCAGCAGCACATTGCGCCAGACCCGCTTCCAGGGCATCAGCCGGGGCGCCTGGAACGCCACGGCCTTGCGGCGCGGCACCAGCACCTCGCCCTCGATCTCCCGGTCCAGCCCGGCCAGCACCTTCAGCAGCGTCGACTTCCCGCAGCCGCTACGCCCCAGCAGCGCCACGAACTCGCCCGGCTGAATGTCCAGTTGCAGCCCGTCGAGGACCGCACGGCCACCGAAGGTGCGTACCAGCCCGTCGACCTGCACGGCGGCACCGGACGCATTTCTCCCCGCATGCCGCTCCTTCCGCGGCCCCACCGCACCGATTTCCTCATCGGTCACTGACCCGTGAACGTCGGTCGCCATTGCAGCAGCAGCCTTTCGAGAGTGCGTACGAGGAAGTCGGCGATGAGCCCGAGGATCGCGTAGACCACCAGGCACACCACGATCACATCGGTCCGGAAGAATTCCCTGGCCTGATTCATCAGAAAGCCGAGGCCGTCATCGGCGTTGACCTGCTCACCGAAGACCAGCGCGAGCCATGCGGTGGCCAGCGAATAGCGCAGCCCGGTCATGGCTCCCGGCAGCGCACCGGGCAGTACCACATGCCGGATCAGACCCCATCGGCTCAGCCCCAGCGAGGTGCCGGCCTCGACCAGCTGCGCATCCACACCGCGAATCCCGGCGTAAACATTCAAATAGAGATGAAAAGCCACACCGAGCGAAATCAGCGCGATCTTCGGTGCTTCCCCGATGCCCAGCCAGATGATGAAAAGTGGAATCACACCGACCCACGGGATCGATCGCAGCATCTGCACCGTCGCGTCGACCAGGTCCTCGCCGAGCCGCGAAAGTCCCGACACGAGTGCCAGTACGACACCGGCCACGCCGCCCAACACCAGCCCGACGGCGACTCGTTGCAGCGAAACCAGCATCGCCGAAGGCAGCGTCCCGTCGGACACCAGGTCACCGGCGGTGGCGGCGATGGTGCCCGGCGAGGCGAGGATGTCCCCCTCCAGCACCCCGGTCGCACTCAGCACCTGCCACAACACCACCAGCGCAACGGGCCCCGCCGTTCGCCGCACCCACCGCGGCACCACCTGCCGCCGCCCGGACACCGGAACGACCCGCGCGACCTCGACGCCGGGCGGGGCATGGCCACGCACGACCTGACCGAGACTCATGAACACTCCACAAACACAGAAAGGAGGGAGAAAGACAAAATCAGACGAGTAAAGAACCCCGGGCCGGCCAACCCAACCCAACCCAAAGGGAAACTGGACCCCGACAAACGACGCCAACCCTCAGCCCCGCACCGACCGGGAGGGAAAGGGCGTGAGAAACGTCGACCGAGAACCCGGCGCACGCATACGCCGAAAAGCCCCGAACTAAAGAAGAATCACGGCTTCACAGGCCGCGAACGTCAGAACTTCAGCACGCGACGCCGCGACGACACGCGGCAGACGCCACCCGCACCAGGTCGATGTGACCGCGCGTGGTGAGAAGAGCTGAGGAGGACATGTGGCAGAACGTAGCGGGGCACTCCGAGAGGGGTCAAACGTCGTCTCGGCTGCTGGACCTTTGTTTCCGGAACATTGAAACCGCATGGCGACCGGCGCCCGCGGGCCTGCTGACCTCAACCGACCCGCCGTACGAAGATGGCTCCATGAGCACCGCATTCACCTCCCGCACCCTGGACATCACCACCGGCACGACGGAGGCCGTCGCCGACCTCACCGCCGAATGCGCCACCTTCCTCCGCGATGCCGCGGACGGCCGCGACGGCCTGCTGAACCTCTTCGTCCCGCACGCCACCGCCGGCATCGCCATCCTGGAGACCGGCGCGGGCAGCGACGAAGACCTCCTGGCCGCCCTGCACGACCTCCTCCCGGCCGACGACCGCTGGCGCCACCGCCACGGCACACCCGGCCACGGCCGCGACCACGTCCTCCCCGCCCTCGTCCCACCCCACGCCACCCTCCCCGTCCTCGGCGGCCGCCTGTCCCTCGGCACCTGGCAGTCCATCTGCCTGGTCGACACCAACGTCGACAACCCGACCCGGCAGGTGCGGCTGAGCTTCCTGGGCTGACCGAGATCGTCCCGGGGGTGGCGTGGGTCGATCCGTACGGCGCCCAGCGCCTCGGGATCACCGAGGTTGAGGCTCGGTCACGGAGGCACGGCATCCGCGGTACGGCGCGGCGGGCGCTTCAGGAGATGACGGCGGCCACCGTAGACGCCGGCCGCGCGGCGCGCGGCGAGCCGGGCCGACTGCGCCTGGGGTTCATCGCCTCCGTGCCACTGGCCCCGCTGTCGGCCGTTCTGGGCCGGTTCGGCCGCGAGCGGCGGGCTACGGCACCAGCCGTTGGCAGTCGCCCGGCGGCATGGGGGCGGTGTCCCGTCCGGCGAATGGTGGCATGGTTCGCCGGGTGACTTCACCGGACGGGCTCAGCGGGAGGGGGCTGCCGGCGGGTTCTTCGTCTGTGGGTGTCGTACCCGCCCTACGTGTCCCGGCCGCTGACCAAGGACCCGGACGCAGCGTCGCTCCCGGTCAGGGCCATGCTCAGGGCGCTGCGTCCTTGGATGCCCAACTTGCGGTAGCTGTGCGTCAGATGGGTCTCCACGGTTCGGCGGGCCAGATGCAGCAGATCCGCGATCTCCGCGTTGGTGCGTCCTCCCGCGGCCAGTTCGGCGATACGGCGCTCGCTGTCGGTGAGCGAGGCGGCACCGGTCCGCGTCGCCGGACGGCGCGCGCCGCCCGCCCGCAGCGCCTCCTCCGCCAGGCCCCGCAGCCGTATCGCGCCCAGGTGTTCGGCGAGCCCGGCCGCCTCCCGCAGGATGTCGCGGGCGCGGGACGACTCGCCCGACGCGGTCAACTGACGGCCCAGGGCCAGCAGCGCCGCCACGCGCTCCGGTCCTGCCGGGCTGCCACGCAGCAGCCGTACCGCCTCCTGAGCCAGGTGCAGACCCTGGCGCCCACCGGTCGCGGTGCCGAGGACACGCAGTGCCCGGCCCACCGTGCGGGGCGTGTTCCACACCCGGGCCAGGCGCAGCTCCTCCTCGGCCAGGGCGAGCGCCTCCCGTGGGACGCCCAGGGCCAGATGGCACTCGGCGGCGGCCGTGCGCCACGGGGTGACGACCGGGCTCAACATCTCCCGGGCCGACTGGCGGCGCCCGCACTCCAGGAAGTCGTGCAGGGCCCCCACCATGTCACCGTTAGCGGCGCGCAGCACCCCGCGTGCGTACAGGAACCGGTTCAGCTCCCAGGACTCCGGCGCCGTCCGCAAGTCGAAGACATCGGCGAGGCGTTCGGCCTCCGCGATGCGGTCCGTCTCCACGAGTGCCGTCAGCGCGTGGGCATGGGCGTTGGTCGGGCTCGGGGTGGCGGGCAGCGGGTCGGCCAGAAGGCGCGTGTAGTCGGCCCGTGCCGCGACGATGTCCAACTGGGTGTTGAGGAGAGCCTCGTGCATGGGGTGCAGGACGTCGGGGCGCTGACCGGCCAGACCGCGCTCCACCAGCCGTTCGGCCTCGTCGAGTTCGTCGGCCCACTGAGCGACCGCGGCGGCCGACCCGAGCAGGTACGGTTCGGACAGCGGGTCGGCCGGTTCGGCCAGCAGACCGCGCAGGCGCAGCATCGCCTCCTTTGCCGAGCTCAGACCTGCCGCGACCGCGTATTTCACCAGGAACGCGTGACCGGTCGTGCTGATCGACTCCGGTGCGCGCTCGGCCCCCTCGGACAGCAGCTTGTACGCCTCCTGCCGCACCAGCTGTTCCTTGTCCGACAGTTGCAAAAATGCCTGCCGCAGGATGCGCACCAGATCGGGACGGTCGGCGAGCCCGTCGAACAGCGAGCGCAGCACCTCGACCCCCGCGCGGGTCCTGCCACGGCCGGTCAGCGCCGTCCCCAGGGCGACCGCGGCGCGCACCCGTTCCTGCGGCGGCCCCGACAGCCGCAGCGCCTCGGTGAGCCGCAGGATCGCGGCCGAGGAGCCGGGCACCGCGTACTCCAGTGAGCCCAGTTCGGTCAGCAGGCGTTGTCTGCCCTCCTCGGAGAGGGGCTCGTCCAGGGCGCGGCGCAGGAAAGCCACCGCGTCCTCGATGTGTCCGTCGCGCAACGCCAGTGAAGCGGCGTCCTGCAGCACCGGCAGTGCCCAGGGCGCGTCCACCACGTCGGTGAGCAGCAGTTGACGGGCGACAAGCTCGCTGGAGACACCGAGGTGCAGCATCACCTCGGCGGCCGTCCGGTGCACGACGCGCCGCCGGGCCGCGGACACGCCGGTGAGCATCCCGTCCCGCAGCAGTGGATGGGCGTAGCGGGCGCGGCCCATGCTGTCGGGGCGCAGCAGTCCGAGACCGGTCATCGCGGTGATCCAGCCCGCGACCCGGGCCGGGTCGGCGCCGGAGAGTTGGGCGAGGAGTGAGGGGATGCGCAGGACGGGGAACCCCGCGCTGGGGGCGGGCTCGTGGTCCCAGCCCTCGTCCAGGATCGCCAGCGTCCGCGCCACCTCCGCGGTACCCGGCCCGGCGCAGTCCAGCCACCACTGCACGGCCGCCGGAAAAGCTCCTGGGTACAGCGCGGCCGAGGTGTCCGGCACGACCGGGTGACTGCCGTCGGAGAGGTCGTCCAGCAGGGCGCGCAGCAGCAGGGGGTTGCCCGCGCCGGCCCGTACGCAGTCCTTGATCCAGGAGCTGTCGGCGTCCGGGAAGGCCGAACGGACCTCCTCGGTCGCCGCGTTGTCGGTCAGCGGGTTCAGAGTGTGGCTGGTGACCAGGGAGGGGGAGAGGCCGTGGGCGAGTCCCTGTGCGGGCGGGTCGACGTCGTACTGGCTGCGCTCGGTGGCCGCCAGGACGATCGGCAGCCGGTCCATGAGCCGGGCGGACTCCACCAGCCAGCGGCGGGAGGCCGGGTCGGCCAGGTGCACATCGTCCACGGTGATCAGCAGCGGTGCCTGCTCGGCGTACGCGCGCAGCACCCGTCGCAGCGCGGCGCCGGTCGCCCGTTCCTCGGCGTCCCAGGCCGGAGCGGCGAACTCGGGCACGCGGCAGAACAGTTGTTGCACCGCGGCGAAGGGGATCGCGGAGTCGCCGGCGGAGCAGCGAGCGCGCAGCACCTGCATGCCGTGGGCGGCGGCGTCCTCGGCGGCGGCCTCCAGGACCGTGGTGCGGCCCGTGCCGGTGGCGCCGCGCAGCAGGACCAGACGACCGGTGCCCGCATGGGCGCGCTCGATCGCGGTGGCCAACAGCCGTGCCGCCTCCCGTGGTGCACATGCCGGTCGGGACATCCCTGCCTCCTTGTGTCGACGTGAGTGTCCTCACTCACGAGGACGGAGTGCGCCGGACGTTGGTGGCATGACCCACACCGTGAGAAGAACCACCATGATCGCGCATCGGCGCGACGGAACCTGGATGTCGCATTCGCGATCACGGTCCCAACGTCGTGGTTCCGGCGAGCCGATCTCGTGGTCCGTGTTGTGGTGCTCCACGATTGCGCTGGTCACGAGCGTCACATGAGGGTGAGAGGGACAGCTCCCGCCCGCTTCTGACTTCACAGAAGTGGCGGGGGCCGTGGAAAGGGGCCAGGGTGCTCAACTCAATCCGGACGACACACACCGGTATGGCGGACGGCACGGCCGTGCCGCTGGCCCGGAATGCCGTGGCGGTGCACACCCATGTGGTGGCAGGGCGTCAGCCGACTCGCTGGTTATGTCTGCCGTACCTCGTGGCGGCGTGGTCGAAGCGCTCCGAAGACGAACACCGACGCATCTCCGCGGTGTTGGCCAGGCTCATTCCCGGCGGGCGTCCTCCCGCCACCGAACTGTTCCACCCGCACGGTGCCCTGGGCCTCTCGTCCCCGGCCGAACGTCAAGCACCAGCTGCGCACGGTCCCGCAGGGGACGGTCACGCCTCGCTGGAGCACCACCTCCTCGCCCTGACGGAAACCGAGCGGGAACCGGAAGTGCAGCCGCGCGCAGTGCGCGACGGTCTCCACCTGGTGGCGCGGGGCCGTGTACGACGGCGACGCGCTCTCCACGACAAGTCCCTCCCGCCAGGACCCACCCGAAGGTCATCTCGCTCACCGGTCGACGTGACAGCACCCATCGGCGCCCTTTCGGCCGACGCCGGACGGTGGGCCACCGTCTGCTCGTTCTCGTCACGTTCCCGCGCCTGCCGTCACGTGCCGTACCCGCCCCGCCGCCTGCAGCCGTACCCATCGAAAGCGGAACCCGGCACCACGCCCATGGCGGAGATCGTCATGTTTGTGTCCTTGCTGCCAAATGACACGGCGGGCCATGATGCTGCGGTGACACAACGGCGCGTCGTTTTCCTCGTCTACCCACGGTTTCAGGTGCTGGATCTGGCGGGACCGCATGAGGTGTTCGCGCAGACCGAACGGTGGGTGCCCGAGGGGGAGGGCTATGACATCGAGATCGTCGCGGGCCGGGCCGGAGCGGTGCGGTCCTGTCACGGGATCGACGTAACGGCCGGCAGTGGCGCCCAGCAGTGTCAGGGACCGCTGGACACGCTGGTGGTCGTCGGTGGACCGGGCGACCGGGAGGCGGTGGACGATGAAGAGCTTGTCGGCTGGATCAAGGCGGCGGCCGGCCGGGCCCGGCGGGTCGCTTCCGTGTGTACGGGCGCGTTCCTGCTCGCGCGGGCCGGGCTGCTCGACGGACGGCGCGCGGTGACGCACTGGGCGGCCTGCGAGCGGCTGGCTCACGAGCACCCGGCCGTCACGGTCACCCCGGACCAGATCTTCGTACACGACGGTGAGGTGTGGACCTCCGCCGGAATCACGGCGGGGATGGACCTGGCGCTCGCCATGGTCGAGGAGGACCACGGGCCCGAGGTCTCCCGGGCCGTCGCGCGGATGCTGGTGATGTTCGTCCAGCGGCCGGGCGGCCAAGCGCAGTTCAGCACCCAGCTCGCCGCGCAGGCGCCCACGCGTAAGCCGCTGCGGGACGTTCAGGCATGGGTCACCGACCACCTCGCTGACGACCTGACCGTCCCGGTGCTCGCCGAACGGGCCGGTATGAGCGAGCGCAACTTCACCCGGGTCTTCCGCGCCGAGACCGGACTCACCCCGGCCGCCTACGTGGAGACCGTCCGCGTCGAGGCTGCTCGGGCTCTGCTGGAGACGACGGACACCACCATCGACGCGATCGCCCGAGCCTGTGGCTTCGGCTTCGCCGAGACCCTGCACCGCCGTTTCAAACACACCCTGGGCGTCACGCCGGGCCAGTACCGCCACCACTTCTCCCGGGCAGGGTGAAGGCGCGCCTGGGCCTGTCCGTCGCGGTGAGCAGCCCGAGTGCCACCGGTATGTCCCCTTGGACGCCTTCGGGCGCTGCGGGTTGTGGAGCCCCGTCAGCCATCCGCTGACCCGGCCGCCGACCCGGTCATGGGACTGCACGTCAACGGCAGGACCCGCAGGAACAGCACATGGAACGCAGGCTCCGGGCCGGCGACGCGGTACACCACGACCTCGGTCCCCTCCACCGCGCACACCGCACCCTTCCTTCCTTCACACGTCCTGGTACACCGCTGATCGGAGCATTCTCGATGAACGACACCTCGTCGGCGGGGTTCGCCCAGCCCCGGAACGCAAGGGCGGGTGGGCACCCGTGGGACGGCAAGTCGAAGCCGGCTGCACACGCGCCGGTCCCGGCCGGGCCGGCACGGCTCCAGCCGCCGCGCGGGCTCGTGGACGTCACCGGGCGCCGGTCGGTGGCAGCCGGGCTCTTGGAGGTGCTTGGCGACGCGGCCAACGGTTACGGCTTATTAGGCAGGTCGATATGAGTCGTCCCATTTGCAAGCCGGACGACATCGCCTGGCTCATACCACAGAAGCAGGTTATGCATGGCAGTCTCCACAGGTTACGAAGACAGTGGCGTGGCAGCAGCTACCTTCCGGGTGCTGGGGCCGCTTGAGGTGAGCGGCGAGCTGGCGGCCGTATCCGTGGCACCAGGGCGTCAAGAGATCGTCCTCGGGGCGCTGGTGCTCGAACTGAACCGGGTGGTGGCGACGACACGTCTGGTGGATGTCATCTGGGCTCACCATCCGCCGAAGACCGCACGCGCCCAAGTACAGATCTGCATCTCCCGGCTCCGCAAGGCACTGTCGGACGGGGGAGTTGACGCCACCATCGAGACCCGTGGCGGTGGCTACCTCCTGAGGGCGCCGGAGGAGGCGACCGACGTCGGCACCTTCCGTCGCCTGGTAACAGAGGCGCACGCGCTGGCCCGTGACGGTCTGAAGATGCCTGCAGTGGAGACGCTTCGCACGGCGACAAGCCTGTGGCGCGGGCGGTGCCTGGCCGGTGTACCCAGCGAAGTCCTGGCCAATACGGCAGCGCAGTGGGACGAGAGCCGCCTGGAAGCGGTGGAGACCTGCATGCGGCTGTTGCTGGAGCTGGGACGTCACGAGCACCTGGTCGGCGAGCTGATGCAGCTTGTCGCCGACCATCCGCTGCGTGAGCGGCTGCGGGGGCACCTCATGGTGGCGCTGTACCGTTCGGGCCGGCAGGCGGAGGCGCTGGATGTCTACCACCAGGGCCGCGCGATGCTCACCGAAGAACTTGGCCTGGACCCGGGAAGGGAACTACGCGACTTGGCACAGGCCATCCTGACCGACGACGCCGTCCTGGCACTGGCCGAACCGGCCGAACCGCGTCCTCTCGTGGTGACGCCGCTCCCCGAGACGGTGCACGTGCGTAGTGCCGCTCCTGACCCGGTCGTCACCCCAAGGCAACTTCCCGCCGACATCGGCGACCTCGTGGCCGACGACACGATCGTTTCAGCGGTCTGCGACGCCGTCACCGAGGGACAGGAAAAGGGGCAACTGAACGTGGTCCTGGTGCTGGGCAGACCTGGTGTCGGCAAAAGCACGCTGGCCAGGCACGTGGCGCACCGACTCGCCACCGAGTACTTCCCGGACGGACAGCTCTATTGCGACCTCCGAGGGCCCGGCGGACAACCGGTTGACCCTGCCCAGGCGTTGGGTCGGTTCCTCCGCGCGTTGGGCGTACCGGGCCAGGCCATCCCCGATGCGCTCGACGAGCGCGCGGAGATGTACCGCAGCCTGCTGGCCTGTCGCCGGATCCTGGTGTTACTGGACGACGCGGTGAGCGAGTCGCAGGTGATGCCTTTGCTGCCCGGAACCGGCAGCAGCGGCGTGCTGGTCACCAGCCGCGGCCAGCTCACGGCGTTGCCGGGCACACGCCGGTTCGACTTGGAGCCGCTGGGCCCGGAGCAGGCCATCCAGCTCCTGGGGAGGATCATTGGAGAGCACCGTGTGGAGAGCGAGCGGGAGGCAGCGCGGGTTGTCATACGCCTGGTGGGCGGGTTGCCCCTCGCGCTGCGCATCATCGGCGCGCGGCTGGCCGCGCGCCCGCACTGGTCACTGACCTCCATGTGGCACCGGCTGGAGAACGAGCAACGCCGGTTGGACGAGCTGGCACACGGCGAACTGTCGATCCGGGCAAGTCTTTCGCTCAGCTACGACGGCTTGGCGGCGGCCGACCGTCGCCTGTTGTGTCTGCTCAGTCTGGCCGACGGGATGGAGATTCCAAGCTGGCTGGGTGCCGCCCTTGTCGACGACCGCACGCCGCACCCCGCTGACCTGCTGGAACCGCTCATCGACATGCGGCTCCTCGACATCACCGCCATGGACCAGGGTGGGGAGTTCCGATGCGGACTGTCGCAGATCGTACGGATGATCGCGCATGAACGGCTGCCCGCGGAGATTCCCGAGGCAGAACGTGCCGGCGCGGTGCGGCGTATGGTCGGTGGCTGGATGGCGCTCGCCGAGGAGGCGCACAGAGCGATCCACGGTGGTGCGTACACCATCGTGGCGGGCCGGGGTGAACGGTGGCATCCGCCGGCGGATCATGTCCAGCGGTGCCTCCGCGACCCGCTCGGGTGGCTGGAGAGCGAGCAGGCCAACCTGTTGAACGCGGTCGAGCTGGCGGCCCGGTCCGGGCTGGACGAGTTGTGCTGGGAGCTGGCCACGACTCTGGTGACGCTCTTCGAGGCCCGTGGCTATCCCGAGCTCTGGGAGCGCACACATCAGGTAGCGCTGACAGCGGTACAGGAGGCCGGCAACGAACGGGGCCGGGCGGCGGTACTCGGCTCGTTGGGGACCCTGCACCTCTACCGGGGCGAGTACGAGGCAGCAGGCCCTTACCTCAGCACCGCTTTGGAGATCTTCGAGCGGCTCGGGGAGCTGAGCGGCCAAGCCCTGTGCCTGCGTGACCTGGCCCGCATCGAGCGGCACCATGGTGACGACGATCGGGCGCTGGCCCTCTACGAGTGCGCCGAGCGTCACTTCGTGCGGGCGCAGGACGTCATAGGCCGGGCATACGTGCTGGGCGAGATGGCACAGATCACGATGCGGCGCGCGGACTTCGCGCGAACCCGTTCGTATCTCGATGAGGCTCTCGGGATCTGCCGGTCAGCCGGCTTCGACCGGGGCCAGGCCCTCACACTGCGGCGGCTGGGCCAACTGCTGATGTACCAGCAGCGGTACGAGGCGGCGGAACGGACCCTGCTCGAGGTCCTCGCCATGGTCGTGGCGAGCGGAGACCTGGTCGGAGAGGGGTATGTGCTGCACGACCTCGGCCGGGTCAACGCACACCTGCATCGCGTGGAACAGGCCGTCCAGTACTACTCGCGATCGGCCAGGATTCGGGAGCGGATCCTGGACCACAGCGGGGCCGCCGCGGTACGGACTGACATCGTTGCCATCCTGGGCAGGGCGATGACGTCGGTCGGCTGATATCAGGAGGCAGCAGGTCCGTCACGTCCACGGCGTGTTGTCGGCCGGTGTCTCACCGGCCGGCAACACGGCGATCGGGCCCTGCTCCACGCCCCGCTGATGTCCAACCGCGCCCAGGTGCAGCACGACGCCGGCCCCCGTGGCCGGCAGCAATTTCTTGAAGGCCATCTCAGTTCCTCTCCCCTCGCAACCCGTTTCGCGATCCGTTCGGGCGTTGTTGAAACCAGCGTGGACCAGGTGTCCATCCCCGCCGCATGCCCGCACTATCACCGCCTTATCCCGTCCCCCTCCCACCGTGGATGCGCCGTGATGCCGAGCCGATAGGGCGACACCGGAGATTGGGTCCTGCCGACCTCGGCGCCCCTTCAGGGGACGGCCTCAAGGAGTGGTCCGAATGACCGTAGTGACCCGGGACGCGGTGACGCCCGCCGCGTTCGGCGTCCCGGAAACCGCATCGCAGCGCGGCACAAAGCCCCCCGCGACAGCAGCGGTAGACCGTGTCAGGGATTTCCCACGGAAGAGAAGGGAACCGGTGTGTGCGCACCAGGGCCTCCCCTCGACCGTGGTTCAGGGGAAGGTGCACGGCCGATGACGATGGACGCGGAGTTCTACTCCCGGGTGGCCGAGCGGTTCGGCGGCTATTTGAGCGATGCGCGGAGCACCGACGTATTCCCCGACGGCCGCCCGGACGCCGTCTTCGATGAACTGGCGACGGCACTGGGAGCGCCGCAGGCCCGACTGCTGGATGTCGGCTGCGCCGACGGGCGGAGTCTGCTGCGCATCTCTCCGGCGTACGGCGCCGTGACCGGGATAGATCTGTCGACGTCGATGCTGGAATGCGCCGCGCGGTATCGAGCGGAGGCAGGGCTGTCGCACGTCACGTTCGAGCTGTGCGACGCCGCCCGGACGGGGCTGCCCGATGGCTACGCCGATGTGGTCACCTCCCGCCGCGGTCCGCTGATCGCCGATGAGTTCGAGCGGGTGCTGCGCCCCGGTGGGGTCGTGATGTACATGGGGATCGGGGAGCAGGACGCACGCGAGCTGAAGGAGTCGTTCGGTCGCGGCCAGAACTTCGACAGCTGGAACGGCAGGCCCTTGTCGGAGGAGATTGCTCAAGAACTGTCCGATGCGGGCTTCGTCGTGACGAGAAACCAGGCGTTCCGTTTCGAGGAGTTCTACCACTCGGCGGGAGATCTGGACACTTTTCTGCACCAAGTGCCGATCGTCGACAACTACGACTCGGCGGCGGACAAGGAAGCATTCGATCGCTATGTCGCCGCGGTGTCCGTCGAGCAGGGCGTCCGGCTGAGTCGGCATTGGTTCATCGTGCAGGCGCAGAAGCCGGCGGCCGTCGAGCCGTCCCACTCATAGGAAACGGTGCGCCATGGAGCAGGATCTCGTAGTGAACGAAATCTTCGGTCCGACCGTCCAGGGCGAGGGCCGGTCCTTGGGACGCAGGTGCGCGTTCCTGCGACTCGGCGGGTGCAACCTGTCGTGCTCGTGGTGCGATACGCCCTACACGTGGGACTGGACCGGAGCCGCTGAGGGCGGGGTCGCCCACGATCCGCGTAAGGAGCTGCACCGCCGGCCGGTCGAAGAGGTGGTCGCAGAATTGTTCGGCTTCGACACCGAACTGATCGTGATCTCCGGCGGTGAGCCCCTGGGCCAGCAAGAGCGACTGATTCCACTGGTGGCGGCACTGACCGAACGTGGCAAAGAGATCGAGATCGAGACCAACGGGACGCACGCCGCACACCCCGAACTCATTGCCGCCGGCGTCAGGTTCAACGTGTCGCCGAAGCTGTCGCACTCGGGCGACCCCCGGCAGCGCAGGATTGTCCCTGCCGCACTCGCCAATCTTTCGGCGCTGCCGGAAAGTACGTTCAAGTTCGTCTGCCAGAACACCCGCGATCTCGACGAAGTGGCCGAGCTGGTAGCCGCCTTCGACCTGTCCTCGGTATGGATCATGCCGATCGGGCGCAGCGCCGACGATGTCACAAAGCACATGAGCGAGTTGGCCGACGCGGTGGTAGAGCGCGGCTGGAACCTGACGACCAGACTGCACACCTTGGTGTGGGACGACAAACGCGGCGTGTGAGCAACGGCACGCGCGAAGGGAACTCGGATCGATGACATTTCGCATCACGAAGAAGTTTGAATTCTCGGCCAGTCATCGGCTTGCCGGCCTTCCGCCTGAGCACCAGTGTGCCCGAATGCACGGGCATAACTATGTGATCGAGCTGGAGCTTGGAGCCGATGACGCGGATCTGTTGCCCGTGGGCTTCGTTCGAGACTACGGAGAATTGTCCACATTCAAGGCATGGCTGGACGAGCATCTTGACCATCGGCATCTGAACGATGTGATGGACGAAAATCCGACGGCTGAGCACATGGCGGCCTGGATCTACAAGACATGGTCGACGAAGTTTCCCGAGTTGACCTGTGTGCGCATCTCAGAAACTCCCAAGACGTGGGCCGAGTACCGGCCGTGAGGTCAGTACGCCCGATGAAAGGTGACCGCATGTCGGTGACAAAATTGGACCTCGACAGCGAGCCGTCCGCCTCGGGGACGACCGAGGACCCACTGGTCGGACTCGCCCGCCAACTCCTGGAGGAGATCGGCGAGAACCCGAATCGCGAAGGACTGCGCGACACACCTGCGCGCTTCGCTCGCTGGTGGCGAGAGTTCATCAACTACGACCCGGGTTCGCTGGGCACGCTCTTCGAGTCCATCGGCACGAGCCAGCTCGTAGTTGTCTCGGACATTCAGGTCTGGTCGCTGTGCGAGCACCACCTCCTGCCGTTCAACTGCTCCGTGACGATCGCGTACCGCCCGACGGGGCAACTGCTCGGGCTGTCGAAGTTTGCCAGGGTCGCCCATCAGTACGCCCACAAGCTGCAGGTCCAAGAGCGTCTCGTGGACCAGATCGCGCTCGAGATCAGCACCCTGAGCGGGACCCCGGACGTCGCGGTCATAGCGAAGGGCGAGCACCTTTGCATGTCGATGCGTGGCATCAAGGCTGCCGCGCAGATGACATCGACCGCATATCGCGGGGAGTTCAGCACGGACGCCGGGCTCCGGGGCGAGCTGTTCGACTTGCTCCGGGCGTGACGAGCCGTCCGACTCGACCTCACGCTTGTCACCGGCCGCTGGTCGCGACACGGCTCTCCACCGGATTTTCCCGGTCCGGGTGTTCGTGCTCAGTGGGACCGAAAGGGCCGTCGGCGTGATGCTCGGATCGCGCGGTGGCACGGTTGCTGGATCATCGGTCGTGCGGGACGCGCACGGCCGATGGCAACCCCTTCCGGCCGGGCTGTACCGGATTCTCGCTGCGCTCAGCCGCGTCCGCTCTCGGCATTCCGTGCCGGAACAGCCATGGTCGCGACGGCCGTGCTCCGGCTTTTCGACGCACCAGCGAATCCGGTCCGGTCGACATGAAAGGACAACGATGAACGTCAATGATTCCTCGACGCCTGCGGAAGCGGTTCGGCTGCTCCCCGCGCTGGACGCCGATCGGCTGGTGGCCGACCTCATGACGGCGCGCGACCACCTGTGGGACGAGCAGAGCTCGTACACGAACGGGCGCGTGTCCAGGTGGGCCGAGCAGGACTGGCGCTGCCTCTCGGTGCGCAGCCCCGATGGTGACAAGAAACGTACCGACCCGGGGGGGCCTGGCTCTGCGGAGTTCGCCGACACCGAGTGGCTGGACCACATGCCCTACGTGCGGGAGGTCCTTCGCTCGATACCCGGCCCCCTCTACGCGGTCCGCTTCATGGATTTGGGGCCCGGTGTCGTCGGATACCGCCATTCCGATCCCAAGTTCGCCCCGGACTGGGGCATGGCCCGGCTGCACATCCCGGTCACCACCCACGAGGACGCCTCGCTGGACCTCGACGGGGAGATCCACCGCTGGCAGCCCGGTGAGTTCTGGTTCGGCGACTTCAGCCGCAAGCACCAGATCCAGAACCTCGGCCCCGAGCACCGGGTGCACCTCGTCGTGGACGTGCTCGTCACACCGGAGCTCGCACGGCTGTTCCCGGCCGACTGGGCCGACTACTTCAACGGTCCGGAGGTGCTCTACAACCGTCCCACCGTGGCCCTGACCGACCGGGAGCGGAAAGCGGCGCGGTGTTCGTTCGACGCGCCGGCGCACCTGCTGGAGATCGAGGAGTTCGGGTCACTCACCGGCCCGCAGCCGCAGGCCGGCTTCAGCATCGTCGACACCGGCACGGGCCTTGCCGTTCGCTCTCCCCAGGACCACCTCTTCCCGCTGGCGGCCCTCGGCGGAAACGAGTACCGCTTGGTCGGGTGGAGCGAGGAGCGGACCCTCACCACGAGGCTGGACGGTCCGCGGCCCGAAGTCGAACTGACCTACCGCAAGGGCCACCGGTCCGAGCGGCTGCTCGTCCCGGCCACGCCGGCGGCGTGACGGACGCCGGCACGCCCGCCGCCGTTCCGGTGCACAGCTCACCGCTGCACTGATGCCGAAGTACTGATCCTCCCTCCCATTCCGTCAGCCGGAAGGCGACGCATGTCGAAAACTGTCGCAATCGTGTCCGGCGGCCTGGACTCGGTCACCATGGCCTACCACCTCCAGGCACAAGGACACACACTCCACCTGCTGTCCGTGAACTACGGTCAGCGTCATCTCGTCGAGCACGAGTTCGCCGCGAAGGCGGCTCGATCGCTCGGGGTGCCGCACGATGTCGTCGATCTCAGCCCCGTCGGCACGCTCCTGAGCGGCTCCTCGCTCACCGACCCACGCGTCGACGTGCCGGATCACCGAAGTGGGTCCTCCGGCGGGAGCCCGAACGTGGTGCCCAACCGCAACGCGCTTCTGCTGTCCGTCGCCTTCGCGGTCGCCGTCGCCCAGAAGGCGGAAGCGGTGGCCGTCGGGGTGGTCGACGACCTGCAGGCCGCGCCCGACAGCAATGCCGCGTTCATCGATTCCTTCCTCGCCATGGAGCGGATCGCGACCCGGGGATACGCGCACCCCGACCTGACCCTGACAGCGCCGCTGGTCAGGCTGCGCAAGAGCGACGTGGTGTCGCTCGGTGAGGAACTCGGTGTCCCCTGGACCGACACCTGGAGCTGCTTTCGTGGCGACGCGCTGCAGTGCGGACGGTGCGCCGCCTGCCGGGAGCGGCAGGAAGCGTTCCGGGACGCCGGCGTGACCGACCCGACGGACTACCGGACCAGCGATTCGAAGGAGCTGCCATGACCGACACCTTTCCCGTGCTCGACCTCCGTGACGCCGCCGGTTCGGAAGAAGACCGGGCAGCGTTCCTGTCCCGGTTGCGCACGGCCGTGCACGAGATCGGCTTCTTCCAGCTCGTCGGCCACGGCATCGAGGACGCCGACGACATGCTGGAGCTCACCCGCCGGTTCTTCGCCCTGCCCGAGGCCGACCGGCTCGCGCTGAACATCCTTGACTCGCCACTCTTCCGCGGCTACTCCGAACTCGGCCGCGAGCACACCAAGGGCATCCCCGACCAGCGCCGGCAGCTGGACATCGGGCCCGAGCAGGCTGCGACGCCGTCCGCGCCCGGCGATCCCGCCTACCGGTGCCTGATCGGCCGGAACCAGTGGCCCGCGGCGATGCCCGAGCTGCGCCCGGCCATCGAGTCATGGATCACCCGGCTGACCGACCTGTCCCATCGACTGCTGCGGCTCCTGCTCGAGTCGCTCGACGCCCCCGCCGGGTTCCTGGACGACGTGGTCGATCCGGATCCGCAGATCCACCTCAAGCTCCTGCACTACCCCGGCCCCACGCAGCCGGGCGAGGACGCCGGCGCCGGCCAGGGGACCGGCATTCACAACGACCTCGGGCTCCTCACCCTGCTCGTCCAGGACGACAACGGCGGCCTCCAGGTCGCGGTCGAGGAGGACCGGTTCGCCGACGTGCCGGTGATCCCCGGAGCGTTCGTGGTCAACCTGGGAGAGCTGCTGGAGGTGGCGACGAGGGGCT
This sequence comes from Streptomyces lydicus, assembly GCF_001729485.1. Taxonomy (GTDB): domain Bacteria; phylum Actinomycetota; class Actinomycetes; order Streptomycetales; family Streptomycetaceae; genus Streptomyces; species Streptomyces lydicus_D. The sequence goes on along the minus strand of NZ_CP017157.1, from coordinate 5,184,542 downwards.
ACGTGCGTGCCACCCTCCACCGGGTGGTCCGGCCCGCCCCGGGAGTCGACCGCTACTCCATTCCCTTCTTCTACAACCCTCGGCTGGACGCCACGATGCAGCCATTGCCCAGCCCCTACGTCGAGGGTGCCGGCGGAGTCATCGACGTCGCCGGCAACCCGTTGTTCGCCCTCTACGGCGACAACGTCATGAAGGGGCTGATCCGGTCCTTCCCCGACATCGTGGCCCGGCACCACCCGAACCTGGCCCCGGCAGCCGGGTCCAGGAGCTCCTGACACCGGGCGGCCGCGCACATCCTCACCGTTCGGCCGCGCGGTCGGGGCCGGCGGTGGCGTCGCCGGCCGGCCCGACGGGGACCGAACGAACATGAGACAGGGCGAATTTCATGCGAATCAACCTTCTCGGGCCACTCCAGGCCTACGGGGACGATGACGGCGTCGACATGGCGCCGGCCGCCCAGAAAGTACGTCAGACACTGGCGATGCTCGTGCTGAACGCGGGCCGGGTGGTGCCCTTCGAGCAACTCATGGACGAGCTGTGGAACGACAGTCCGCCGGCCAGCGCGCACACCGCGCTGCAGACGTACGTGTACCAGCTCAGGAAGCGGTTCTCCCTCGGCAACCCGAGGAGCGGCGGCGCGGTACGGGCGGCTGGGCCGCTGCTGGGCACCGTCGACGGCGGCTACCAGCTGTCGCTTCCCGCCGACCACGTGGACGTCTTCCGGTGCGAGCCGTTGCTCGCCCGTGCCGGAGCGGAGTTTCGTGCCGAGGACTTCGCCCGCGCCCGTGACACGGCCGCCGCGGCGCTGCGGCTGTGGCGGGACGATGCCCTGGTGGACGTACGCAAGGGGCCCACGCTGAAGGCCGAGGCGGTCCGCCTGAAGGAGTTGCGTACCAGCGCCCACCACCTGCGGATCGAATCCGACCTGCACCTCGGCCGGCACCACGAGGTGCTCGGCGAACTCACCTCGATGGCCGGTCGGGAACCGACGGACGAGCGGGCCCAGGGCAACCTCATGACCGCCCTCTACCGCATGGACCGGCGGGCGGAAGCCCTCCAGGTCTACCGGCGGGCACGCGAGCGGATCGCCACCGAGCTGGGTCTCGACCCTTCGCCCCAACTGGAGGCCCTGCACCGGGCCATGCTCACGTCGGACGAGGCGCTGCTGCGTCCCGCCGGGCGGCTCACGGCCGTGACCGCCGCCACCCGGGCGCCCTGCCATCTGCCCGCCCCGCGCGAGCGTCTGACCGGACGCGCCGGCCAGCTGGCGCGCATCACCGCGGTACTGGCCGGACCGGCGCGGGAGGACCGGCCGCTCGTGATCGTGGGGGGCGCCCCCGGCACGGGGAAGAGCGAGCTGTGCCTGCACGCCGCGCATGAGGTGAGCGGTCACTACCCGGACGGACGGCTCTACGCGCGGCTCCGTGACGGCGCCGGCCGACGGGTGCGGACCGCCGAGATCCTCCGCTCGTTCCTGCGTGGACTCGGCGCGACGGAGGAGCAGTTGCGACTGAACACGACCGACCTGAGTCTGCTGTTCCGTACCTGGACCGCCGACCTCCGCGTCCTGGTGGTGCTCGACGACGTGTGCGACGCACGGGACTTGACGCCGCTGCTGCCATCGGGCGCCGGGTGCGGAGTGGTGATCGGCAGCCGTCGGCGGCTGTTCGTGTCCTCATCGGCGGTCCACGTCGAACTGGCCGGACTGCCCTTCGCCGACTGCCTGCACCTGCTGGCATCCTCCGTGCCGAGCCACTGGGGCACCATGGACCCGGAGGGGCTGCGACGGCTGGCCCGGCTGTGCCGCGGGCTGCCGGGCGTGCTCTTCGCGGTCGCCGCGCAGCTGCGCCGCCGCCCGCACTGGACGGCCCGGCAGGCCACCGCCTGGGTCCTCGCGTCCGGGGGCGCCGAGGGTGACGCTCTGGGCGTGCGGGCCGGATTCGGCCGGACGTTCGCGGCGCTGCCCACCGAGTTGCAGCCCCTGGCGTACGCGCTGTTGTCTCCCGGCGTCCCCGACCGGCTCACGCCGGCGCTTGTCGCAGCGACCCTGGGGATCAGCGGCCAGCGGGCTGAGGACCTCCTTGAGGAGCTGGCGGAGAGCTACCTGCTGCGTGCCCAGCACCCGTGTGTGAACGGCCGGTTCTCCTACGAATGGGAGCCCGGTACACGCCCGTTCGCGGCGCGGCCGAACAGCGCGCCGGTCATGTGCTCCGCCTGACGGGCCCGGCTCCGGTGCCACCTCGCCCGAATCCGTCCACGCAGCCGATCCTGCAGCCGAAACTTGGAGAACTGTCATGCCGCAGCATCCGAAACTTGTCCTCGTCGGCCAGTTGTCCGTGTTCCCCTGGGCGTTCGAAGCCGCCGAGCGTGCCGGTATCGACCTGATCCTCGTCCCCAGGGGGGACGACACGGCGGAGTCAGCCGGGCGGGCCAAGGCGGTGGTCGAACTGCTGCCACTGGACATCGACGGAGACCCGGACGGGGCGTTGTCCGCGCTCGCCGACCGCTACCGGCAAGAACCCTTCGACGGCATCATGTCGGGCAACGAAAGGGTCATTCCTTTCGTGGCGCGCGCTGCCCGGGAGCTGGGCCTCACCGGGCTGACCGAGGAGGCGGCGGCCGTGGTGCGCGACAAGCGCAGCATGCGTCAACGCTTGCTGGCAGCGGGCCTGGGCGTGCCCGGCTTCGTGGTCGTCAACGATCCGGACCGCTGGACCGACGCGCTGACCCTGCGGTTCCCCGTCGTGGTCAAACCGGCGAACGGCCACTCCAGTTTCGCTGTGATCCGTGCGGATGACGGGGAGGGCCTTGAGCAGGCCGTGGCCCGCACCTGGAAGCTCGTCGAAACCCACCTGGGCGCCGCCGACGGATCGGAATCGGACGCCGGTGTGCTGGTCGAGGAGTACCTCGACGGACCGGAGATCTCCGCCGAATCACTCGTCCACCACGGGCAGGTACGGGTCTGTGCCGTCAGCTGGAAGGGAGAGCTGACGGGGCCCTACTTCGAGGAGTCCACGTTGCGGGCCCCCGCCCAACTGCCGGCCGAGATACTCGCCGCGATCGAGGCGGAGGTGATCGGCGCCCACCACGCCTTCGGCGTCACGGAAGGCACCACGCACACCGAACTGCGGCTGGTCGGCGGGGTGCGGCCGGTGCTGCTGGAGATGACCGCGCGCCTCGGCGGCGGGGGCAACATGCACCACCTCGTCCACGTCAGCAGCGGGATCGACCTGGCCGCCGAGGCGCTGCGCATCCACCTCGGCCGGGAGCCGCTCTGCTGGCGTGAGGAGCCGGCACCGGCCGGCCACGCGGCGGCGTATCTGGTGCCGATCGGCAGCGGCGGACGGGTCAAGCAGATACGCGGCCTGGACGCGGTGCGCAACGACCCGCAGGTGGACTACGTGGTGCAGACCGCGGGCCCCGGCGCAGTGCTCCGCCCCTATCCGGACTGGTCCGGAAACCCGGCGGTCGTGCTCTCCCACCACGAGTCGGATGCGGAGGCCGCGGCGTACCTCGACCACCTCGCCCGGACGCTGCACGTCGAGTACGAGGAGCAGGAGTGAGCACACGCCGCGCCACCTCCTGTTGCCCCTCCGACCCGGAGGGCCGGCCGCCGTTCGTACCGCATCGTGCGGGGGACCGGCGATCTCTCGGTTGTCCGGACCCGCTACGGCTCATTCGGCGACCGTCGTCACCGGGCGCGACCGGACCCTCGGTCGCACCCGACAACAACCGCACCCGGCCCGGCTGCGAACGCCGGCCCCGCCGGGACACCCGTGCAAAGGGGAACCACCATGACCGACAGCACCATCACCACGCCGGCCACCGGACAGCAGCTCCGTGACGGTGTGCCCGCCTTCGCGGAGGAGGTCCGCCGCACCGGCTTCGTCGTCATGCGTAAGCAGGAACTCGCCGGGCTGATCAGCGATGAGGGCCTGGAGGAACTCCGCGGCGCCTGGGAGAACCTGCCGGTCGACACCCAGGTCGACGGAGTCGGCGTCTACCGCGAGCGCCGCTACAGCCGGCTGCGCGTCGACGTCGACGGCGACGACACCACCTTCGAGGTCCTGCCCCACGCCGTCTTCCGCCAGGACTCGATCCCGCTCTGGGAGGGCAAGGACCGGGTCTTCGAGCCGGTCACCGAGAACGTCCTGCTCAGTGCCGGCATGCGCACCCTGGTCGGTTTCAACGCCCGGATGGCGACCGCGGCCGGCGGCACCGCCTCGTGGACGGCCGGGGTCCACCTGGTCCGCGTCGTCGCCCGCGCCGACGCCGAGGGCCTGCCCACCCCTGAGGGCCGCCACCGCGACGGCCACTCCTTCGTCGGCCTGTACCTGATGCGTCGCGACGGCGTCACCGGCGGCGTCTCCACCGTCTACCCCAACGACGGTGGCGACATCGTGCAGACCACCCTGCTCCAGCCGCTCGACTCCCTGTTCATCGACGACAACATGATCACCCACGAGGTCTCGCCGATTGTCCCGGAGGGCGCCTCGGGCGTGCGCGACATGCTGATGATCGACATGAACCCGGTGGCCTGAGCCCACGGGCCGGGCGCACGACGCGGAGCCGCTCGTCGGCTCCGCGTGCGGTTGCGCTCCCGCGACCTCGACCCCGATGCCCGCCTTCTCCCCGTGCCCCAGGACGTCAACGGCCGGGCCGCGCTCGCGGCCCGGTACTTTTCTGCTGCGTCACGGCCCGTCGACCCCGCGCCCCCCCGAGCGCCACGTGCCCGCGTCGGGAGTCGAACGCCACCGTGACCGGCCCGGGGGTGTGGGCCCGCAAGAGCCGGTCGGTTCAGGATATGTGGCGAAGTCCAGTGAGAAGAAGAACGGCAGTGGGCCTCAGCAGTACGGCTCCCAGAGCTCGTACTCCAGGGCGTCGGACACCGACGGCGAGGAGTCGCGCAGGCGGGTGAGCAGGGCGCGGTTGTGCTCACGGATCTCCGCGCCGTACCCGGCCAGCGGGCTGTCCTCGGACAGGTCCAGCAGCCACAGCGGCCGGAGCTTCGCGCCGCGCAGGGCCTTTCCTTCCGCTGTCTCGGTGCCCGCGTGAATCCGGCGCACTCCCGGGAGCCGCGCCGCCATGTAGTAGGTGATGTTGAAGTACTCGGCGGCCGAGACGAGTCGGTCGTGGTCGAGGCCGAGCCCCCGCAGGTACACGGTGTCGCCCCAACGGTAGTAAAGGCAGAAGCCGACGGGCGGTTCGCCGGGGCGCGAGCACAGCACCACTTCGGCTCGTGCTCCTGCGAGTTCACCCTGCTTGCGGAAGGACTCCGCCATCGGGGCCACGTCGACGGCTCTGCCGTAGCGCAGCAACGAACGGGCCAGCAGCCGGGCGACGTCCTGCCAGGACTCGGCGAGGGTCCGGTGCTCCGTCTCGTATCCGGCCTTCTCGAACTTCCGTATTTCGCTGCGGATACGGCGGGCCCGGTGCGACGACAGCGATTCCAGCCAGGCCGGGTAGCCGCCGGGCGGGATCTCGATCCAGGCGTCGGTCTTCAGCGCGACCGGGGCGGTCCGCACCCCCGCCGCGCGCAGCGCTGCCACGTCCTCGGTGGTCAGGTACATCGCCACGCGGGGGATCTTCGACTCCTCGTGCAGGGGGGAGCGCAGCGCGCGGACCGCGTCGAGCACCGCGGCCGCGGCCTCGGTCCGATCGGTTCCCCCGTCGGTCAGCAGGTGCGCCAGGTAGCCGCGCCGCTGGCCGATGAGGAGGCCGCCCGGCTCGGGCGCCGGCAGGCCGCGCGCGGCAAGCATGTCGTGCCACCGCAGGTCCGGGGTGGGCTCGTCGGTCACCGCCGCCACGGGGATCGCGGCCCGGCCGCCGCCCGGGGTGTCCACGTGCAGGCCGCCGGAGACCGACCCGGGGTCGAGGGCGCACACCCGCAGCCACAGCGCCGACGAGTAGAACCTGCCGTGGGCGAGCCGGTCCCACTCGGTGTCCCCGAGCCCGCCGATGGCGTCCGCGAAGGTGTCCGTCGTGGTGGTCATGGCGTCTCCCGTGGTCTCTGCCTGACCGTGCCCGCGAGTTCGCTGCGCGATCGGACGCTGAGTGTGCCGAACATCGTGCGTGGGTGATAACTGGTGTGGTGTGGCGAGTGGTTGGTGCGGGTGGCGACCGGCCGTTGGTGAGGCGTCGCCGACGAGGGTGGCGCTCACCCGGTCGCTCTCCCCGAGGGCGACTGCCAGGGCCGGCCGCCCGGTGCGCCCGCGGCGGGGTGGGCGGACTCGCCGAGGCGTACGGCATTCGCCGCGGGGCCCCGCCCGCGTCGGTTGGGGCAGCGACTCCAGGACGGCCTGTCAGAACAGCGGTTGGGTGAACACCGGCCGGTCGCCGACGCCTGTGCCCCGACACCGGTGGCCGGTTCCGAGCCGGAGGTTCGCAGTCGCAGTGGTGCGATGAACTCCTGCCGTACGGGGGCGCGCGGTGCCGGCACTCATGCCGTCAGCGGCTCCAGGCTTTCCGAGAACGGCACGTCCAGGGCGAGCAGTGGCTCGGTGTCCCGGCACACCACGTGGGCGGGCCGGGCCTGGCCGGACGGTTGCGGCAGATTGGCCGCGTCGTTGTAGGTGGCGATGAGCAGCCGGCGGGCGAACGGGGACATGTTGGGCGCCGAACCGTGCACGATCTCCGGTGAGAAGAACACCAGGGAGCCCGCAGGGCCCTTGGGGCTGGACATTCCGTGGCGGCTGACGAGCTGGGCGAGCTGCCCCGTGGTCAGCGAGATGTCGTCGGGGTCCAGGTGCTGGTCGGACTTGGCGGTGTCCTTCCGGCCCTCGCGGACGAGCCCGTTGCGGTGGGACCCGGGCAGGAAGATGACCGGCCCGTTGAACTCGGTCACGTCGTCCAGGAAAACACCGACGTTGACCTGCCGGGGGGCGGGCAGGCCGTCAGCGAGGCGCCAGGCGAGGTAGTCCTGGTGCCAGGCCCACTTGTCGCCGCCGAAGGCGGACTTGGCGTTGATCTTGAACTGGTAGATGTAGGCGTCGCTGCCCAGCAGTTGCTGGACGGGGTGCAGAATGCGCGGATCGCGGATGAGCCCGGCGTACTCCGGTTGCCGCTGGTGTGAGGAGTACACCGCGCGGACCTCCGTCCCGCCTTCCTCGGTGACGACCTGCGGGCCGGGGATCAGGCTGTCCCGCTCGAAGGCGGAGCGCAGTGACGCCACTTCTCGCTGGTCCAACAGGGATTCCAGCAGCAGGAATCCGTTGGAGCGGTAATCGTCGACTTGGGCTTGGTTCAGTCGCATGCTGATGCTACTCCTGAAGGTGAGGGGGAGGGGATGGAGCATTCTTCAGCCCATCAAGGGGACGCCCTCGGGGCCGAGTTCCTGACGCCGACCCAGGGGCCGGGCCAGCGGGGCGAGGGGGCAACCGAGACCGCAATCCTGGATCAGCCGAAGTGCATCGTGTTCAGGCTTTCCAGTGTTAACACAGATGTCCTGTGTCCACGGGTCCCTTGACCGGCAGGTGAGCCGCAACTGAGCGGCGATTGAGTCGCAATTGAGCCGCACCGAAGACCGGGATGAAACGATGAACCGTACGGGCCGAGGGGCTCGGTCGCCATCGATCAGGAGCGGAGACTTCATGTCGGCGGAGCGGGTAACAGCCCAGTACAACGAGGAGTTCCGCACACCTGGCAGTGACTTGCCAACGGTCGCCCAGCACGTCAAGGACTTTCCCACGCTTGCACCTTGGCACGGTGAATATCTGGCCAGGCCCCTCTTCGTCGCCGAACGTGAGGTTCGCGATTTTGGCGATGACCTGCAGCACCTCCTCGACATGCTCCTTTCCTTGCCGGAGCGAATGTTCGGCGGCGATTTGGAGGCATTCCGCTCGGTGCTGGGTATCAGCGACGGCCACTGGGAAGCGATACGGCAGTTGGGCGACGTACTGCCACCCCACTACGGCCGGGCCGACATGTATCACGACGGCACCTCATTCAAACTCCTCGAATTCAATCTGGGGAGCGAGGCCGGCGGCTGGGGCCTCGCCGGTGAAATCTCCCGGGCGACGATGGAGGTCGACGCCTTCGCCGACTTCGCGCGCCGGAATCGGCTTGGTTACGTGCATCCCGCTCGCGCCGCGGTGGAGGCGCTGCGCCGCTTCGGCGCCCGGGTGGCACCCGGGCGCGAGCCGGTGGTGGCCCTGCTGGAATGGCGTGGCGGCCTGGCGGACTACGGCGCCGCCTGGCTCAACGACCTGTCCGCACTGCGCTGGGCCGGCCTCGACATCCGGATGGCCGAGATCTCCGACGTGCACGAACGGGGCGGGGCGCTCTACCTCGGGGACACGAAGATCGACGTGGTCTACCGCGCCTTCGTCCCGGACCAGATCGCCGAGGAACCCGACGGCCGGTCCCTGGTCGCACCGCTGCTGCGTGCGCACCGGGCGGGCGGGACGCTGCTGTGGACCCCGCTGTCCAGCAACATGCTCGCCAACAAAGCCTGTATGGCGCTGCTTTCGGACCCGGCGTGGCGGCGCAATTTCAGTGCCGACGAGTGCCGGCTCATCGACCGGGTGCTGCCCTGGACCCGGCTGGTCAACACTGACGCGCTCAGGACCGACACCGACCTCGTGGACGAATGCCGGGAGCGGCGCGAGCAGTTGATCCTGAAGGTCAACGCGCGTGGCGGGGGATACGGTGCCGTGGTGGGCTGGGAAACGGACGACGCCACGTGGCGGCGGGCTCTGGAGACCTCCGCCGCCGAAGGATGTGTCGTACAACAGAGAGTGGTTCCCCGGCCCGAACTCGTGGTGGACCCGGTGTCCGGGGAAACCGAGGAGTGGCACGCGGCCTATGGCATGTTCTACACCCCGCAGGGTTGTGCAGGAGTGTTCGGCAAGCTGGTGCCGGCCGGTTCGGGCGGCATCATCTCCGTCCTGTCACATGCCAAGGCGCACAGCGCAGCCGTCTTCCAGCAGAGCGAGCTGTCCGCCGGGGGCGATGTGCCTCCCACGGGCGAATGGCCCGCCCGTACAGCGAAGTAGAGAGAAGCCATGATGCCGCAGCATTGCCCCGAACCCTCGGCCTGGCGGCGGGTTCAGACGGCCTGGGGCCTGCCGGACCTCGCGGGGAAAGGCCGATTCGTCACGGCCAACCTGATCGACAGCCTGGGAAACGGGTTGGTGATGGCTTTCACCGTTGTCTTCTTCGTGAAGACGACGTCGCTGTCACTGGTCGCCGTCGGCGCCGCGCTGACCGCCGGCCAGCTGCTTGTCCTCCCCGTTCCGCTCCTCATCGGGCGCCTGCTGGACTCCTACGGTCCGCGTCTCGTGGTCGCCGCGGGGAACTGGATTTCGGTGGCCGGTTTCCTCGGATTTCTGTTCTCGCACGCGGCCTGGCAGATCGTGTTGTGGCAGTTCGTGGTGCAACTGGGCTCCACCGCCTTCTGGATGGGCAACAGCCCGCTCACCGTGCTGGTCGCCCGGGGCGTCGAGCGGGCCCGCTGGTTCGGCTTCGTCCGTGCCCTGCGCAATGTCGGCGTCGGTTTCGGCGGCGCCGTGTCCGCGGTGGCCCTGAGCATCGGAACCGTCGCCGGGCTGCGGGCGGTCATGGCACTCAACGTGGTCACCTTCGCCGTCGCAGGATGGCTCGTGATCACCATGCGGGTCGCTGACACGGACGAGCCGGCCGGCGCCGGGCCCGCGGAGCCGAAGCCCGCCGGGAGGGAACAGGGGACGGGCGACACCCCCGTACAGGCATCGGCCGGCTATCGCGCCGTGCTGAGGGACACGCGGTATCTGCGGCTGGTCGCGACGAACATCTCCTTCGTCTTCGCCTCCACGGTGATCCCGGTGCTGCTCGCCGTCTACGCGGTGGACCACCTCGATGTCGGCGCCTGGGCCGTCGGCGGGTTCGTCGTGCTGAACGCGGCCATGGTCGCGCTGCTGCAGACGCTCGCCAGCCGCTGGATCGAGGCCCGCAGGCCGGTGGCGGTGCTGGTGTGGGCCCTGCTGTGCAACGCGGGGGCATTCGCCGTCTTCGGGACGCTGCTCGTGCTGCCCGGCTGGGCGGTGATCGCCGGCATGCTGCTCGCGATGGTGCTCTACACCGTGGGCGAGATGCTCGGCTCGCCGCCGACCAGCGAACTGAGCGTGGTGATGGCGCCCGAGCAGCTGCGGGGCCGCTATCTGGGCGTCTACCAGCTGTCCTGGTCGGTCGGCGGTGCCGCAGCCCCGGCCCTGCTCACCGCGCTGCTGGAGGGTGGTGCGGCGCTGCCCTGGGTGTTCCTCACCACGATCAGCGTGCTGGCCGTTCCCCTCGTGCTCGGACTCGACCGGCGGCCCGCGGCCACGAGCGGGGCCGCACCGGCCGGGGACGCCGTCCCCGTGGCGCAGCTCGACCGCGACTCCGCCGGCTGAGCCCTGCCCGCGCCCGTTGAGCGCGTACCGCGAAGAAACGCGCCGACCCCCGGCAGCACTCCCTGCCGGTGGTCGGCGTTTCCCGCGTTCGCCGTTCAGCAGCCAGCAGCCAGCAGCCAGCAGCCCGCCGGCCCCGTGTCGTCCCGGCCGCACGCGGACGACGGCGCAGCCGCGGGTCATGAACGGCTGCGCCGGCGCGTGACTCGACGGTCAGGCGTCGACCGGGACGACGCGGGTGCTCCGGGTGCTGCTCATCACCGTGGGTCCGTCTCCAGGGCCTCGGCCAGGCCCGCGAGGGTGGGGTTTCGGAAGACCAGGACCGGCGGGACCCGTCGTCCGAGTCGCTCGCCGAGCCGGCCCGCGACCGTGGTGAGGGTCAACGAGGTGCCCCCGGCGCCGAAGAAGTCGTCCTGTGGCCCGAAGTCGTCCTCGACGCCCAGGCACTCCCGCCACACCTCGGCGACGAGGAGCTGCTGCTTGGTGAGGGCCCGGCGGGCGGCGGGGGCCGGGGCGGACACCGGGTGCGGGTCGGGCAGTGCGTTCCGGTCGACCTTGCCGTTCGGGGTGAGCGGGATCTCGCCGATCACGGTGTAGCTCTGCGGCAGCATGTACGGCGGCAGCTGCTCCGCCAGGTGGGCGCGCAGTTCCGCCGGGTCCGGACCGGGCCGGCCGGGGTGCTCGGGGATCAGGTAGGCCGCCAGCTGGTCCACGCCGGCGCGGGTGCGGCGCACGGCCACCACGCAGTCGCTCACAGCGGGGTGGCTCTGCAGTGCGGACTCGATCTCGCCGAGTTCGATGCGGAAGCCGCGCACCTTGACCTGGTGGTCGTTGCGGCCGAGGAAGACCAGATTTCCGTCGGGCAGCAGCTGGACCACGTCGCCCGTGGCATACATACGGGCGCCGGGCTCCGCGGCGTACGGGTCGGGCAGGTACGCCGCGGCCGTGCGGGCCGGCCTCCCGAGATAGCCGCGGCCGACCGCGCTGCCGCCGACGTACAGCTCGCCGCGACAGCCCGGGGCGACCGGGCGCAGCCGCGGGTCCAGCACGTAGAGGTGCGCGTTGTCGGTCGCCCGGCCGAACGGGACGCTCGGGAAATGGCTGTGCCGGCCGAGCAGTTCCTCGGTGATCGGGCAGAAAGCCGAGGTGACGGTCGCTTCGGTGGGCCCGTACTCGTTGAAGACCTGGCATCCCGGCGCGGTGGAGGCCAGGATGCGGCGGGCCACCTCGTGCGGCACGGCCTCGGCGCCGGTGAACACCAGGCGTACCGAGGCGAGTGGCGGAGCGGGGTCCGTACCGGACTCCAGCAGGATCCGCATCTGCGAGGGCGTCGCGTTGAGCGTGGTGATGCGGCGCTCGGCGACCTCCTGCAGGAACTCCTCGGGGTCGTAGGCGGCGGTGGGGCTCGCAAGGTGCAGTTCGGCGCCGGACACCAGGCACTGGAAGATCTCCCAGACCGAGTTGTCGAAGGCCACCGAGTGGTTGAGCAGGGCCCGGTCCCGCCCGGTGAGCCGGCACAGCCGCTGGTTCCACTCCAGGAACCCGGTGATGTTGGCGTGGGTGATCGAGACGCCCTTGGGGTTGCCGGTCGAGCCGGACGTGTAGATCACGTAGGCGAGGTGGTGCGGTTGTGCCTCCTCGGCCGGCCCGGGGTCCGCCCCGGGTTCCTGGTCCACCGCCACGAGCCGCACGCCGTCGCCGAACAGGGCCGAGGTGGGATGCCCCGGGTCCGCGACGACCAGGCGTACGCCCGAGTCGGCCAGGAGGTACTGCAGCCGGTCCGCCGGGTAGCCGGGGTCGAGCGGGACGTAGGCGCCGCCCGCCTTCAGCACGCCCAGCAGGGCGACCACCAGCTCCACCGAGCGTTCCAGGCAGACGCCGACCAGGCTTTCGGGGCGTACGCCCCCGGCCCGCAGTTCCCGGGCCAGGGCCGAGGCCCGCGCGTCGGTCTCGGCGAACGTCAGCGACCGGCCGTCGCCCACGACACAGGTCGCGTCCGGGGTGGTCCGCACCTGGCGGTCCCACAGGCGGACCAGGGTGGTCGGCTCGGGCAACGGCTCGGCCCGGTTGCCGAGGGAGAGGGCGCGCACCTCATCGGCCGAGACGATCTCCAGCTCGGACAGCCGGGCCGTGGCACCCGCCACCATCTGCTCGATCACCCGCAGGAAGTGTCGGCCGAAGCCCCGGACGAAGCCCGCGTCGAACAGGTCGGTGGCGTACTCGACGGAGATGCTGAGGTCACCGGCCCCGGCGGCGTGGTCCGTCACGTCGAGGGCGAGGTCGAAGCGGGCGGTGCCCAGCCGCCCTTCCAGCTCCTTCCGGTCGTACAGCTCGGTGCAGTGACCGGTCCTCGGCTCCTCGTGCAGGGCGAACAGCACCTGGAACAGCGGGTTGCGGCTCAGGTCGCGCTCCGGGCTCAGCTCTGCCACCAGCTTTTCGAAGGGCAGCTCCTGGTGCGCGTACGCCTGCTGCGCGACCTCGCGGACCCGGCCCAGCAGCTCGCGCCAGGTCGGGTCACCGGAAAGGTCGGTGCGCAGGACGAGCGTGTTCACGAAGTAGCCGACCACATCGTCCAGTTCCGGGCGCGGCCGGCTGCCTGCCAGGGTGCCGACGGCAACATCGCTCTCGTCCGCATACCGCCCGAGCAGCACCTGCAACGGGGCCAGCAAACCCATGAACAGGGTGACGCCCTCGGCCCTGCACAGCGTGCGCAGCCGGTGCGCCAAATCGGGCGGGATGCACAGCAGTTCCCGGCGGCCGCGGTGGCTCGCGACGGCCGGCCGGGGCCGGCTGGTCGGCAGCTCCAGGGCGGGCACGCCGGACAGCCGGGTGCGCCAGTGGTCGAGCAGCCGCTCCAGCTCGGCGCCGGTGAGTCGCTCGCGCTGCCAGGCCGCGTAGTCGGCGTACGTCACGGGCAGCGGCGCCGGGGCGGGGCGGCGGCCGGCGGCGAGCTCCGTGTAGAGCTCGCCCAGTTCCCGCACCATCAGGTCGACCGATGCACCGTCGCAGGCTATGTGATGAATCGTCAGCAAGGTGATGTCGCGGCTCGGTGTGCGCAGCACGTCCGCGCGCAGCAGCGGGGGGTGGTCGAGGGCGAAGGGAGCGCGGATCCGCTCGGTCACCAGCGCGTCCAGGTCCTCCTCGGCGACCTCGGTGCGGCGCAGCGGCACCGGTCCCGGCTCACGCAGTTCGGGTCGGACCCGGCCGGCGACGGCGACGAGGGCCGTGCGCAGCGCCGGGTGCCGGCGCACCAGCGCGGACAGGCAGTCCCGCAGCAGCGTCAGATCGACCCGCCCGCCGGGCAGGCCCAGGGCGACCGGCAGGTGGTAGGCGGGCACCGCGTCGTTCAGCTGCTCGAAGAACCAGATCCGCTCCTGGCCGAAGGAGAGCGCGGCGGTCGCAGCCACCGGGATCGGCTCGTCGTCCGAGGGCGCCACGCCGTCCAGCGCGGCGGCGAGCGTGGCGGGCGTCGGATGGTCGAAGACCGACTGGGCGTCGATCGGTACGCCGAGCTCCGCACGCAGCCGGGCCACGGCCCGGACCGCGGTGAGCGACTGGCCGCCCAGGCCGAAGAAGTCGTCGTACGGGGACACGTAGTCGAGCCCGAGCACCTCGGCCCACACGCGGCGCACCGCCGCGGTGTGCGGCGGCAACGGGGCGTCGTCGGGCAACGGCCCGCTCGCCCGGACCGGGCTGTGCGGGATCCGCCGCACTGCGCCGCGGTCGGCCTTGCCCGCAGGGGTGCGGGGCAGGGCGTCGAGCACTGCGTAGCCCTGGGCCACCATGTGGGCGGGCAGCCGCTGCGCGAGGTGGTCACGGACCTGGCGGGGCAGGTCCGCGGATACCTTCCGCGCATCGTGCGCGGGCACGAGGTACGCCACCAACTGATCGCCGCCGGCTGCTTCGCGGTCGACGACCACCACCGCGTCCGTGACGAGGGGGTGGCTGCGCACACAGGTTTCGACCTCGCCGAGCTCGATGCGGAAGCCGCGCACCTTGACCTGGTGGTCGTCGCGTCCCAGCACCTCCAGCATGCCGTCGGCGGACCACCGGGCGAGGTCGCCGGTCCGGTACAGGCGCCCGGAGGCGTCCCCGAACGGGTCGGGCACGAACCGGTCGGCGGTCAGCGCGGGCCGGTTGAGGTAGCCGCGCGCCACGCCGGCACCGCCGATCCACAGCTCGCCGGTGACTCCTGGGCCGGCCTCCCGCCCGCCCTCGTCGACGACGTACAGCCGGGTGTTGGACAGGGCCGTGCCGACCGTGAGCCGGTCGGCCACGGCGTCGATGCGGGCGGCGCTGGCCCACACCGTCGCCTCGGTCGGTCCGTACAGGTTCCACAGGGTGCCGCCGGTGGCGAGCAGGTCGCGGGCCAGCTGCGGATCGAGCGGCTCACCGCCCGACAGCAGTACCCGGCCGTGCCCGTCCGTCCAGCCGGACGCCAGCAGCATCCGCCAGGTGGTGGGGGTCGCCTGGACGACGCTCACACCCGCCTCGGCGATGGTGGCGGCCAGCAGCTCGGGGTCGGTGTTGGCGGCGCGCGGGGCCATCACCACCGTCGCTCCCCGAGTCAGCGGCAGGAACAGCTCCAGTATCGAGATGTCGAACGACAGCGGGGTCAGCGCGAGGACCCGGTCGTCCGCCCCGAGGCCGGGGCGTTCGGCCACACTCCGCAGGAATGAGTCGAGCGCCGCGTGGTCGACGGCCACGCCCTTGGGCAGGCCGGTCGAACCGGAGGTGTAGAGGACGTAAGCCAGGTGGTGCGGGTGCACCACCGGGACCACCTGTGCGGTGGTTTCCGCGGGGAGGTCCTCGACCAGCAGGACGTCGGCCACGCCGGACGCCAGGGCCTGCGCGCGGTGGTCCGCGTCGCAGAGCCACAGCCCGGCTCCCGCGTCGGTGGTCATGTGCCGCAGCCGGTCGGCCGGGTAGCTCGGGTCGAGGGGCAGGTACGCGGCGCCCGACTTCAGGATGCCCAGCAGGGCCACGACCATCTCGACCGAGCGGCCGAGACAGACGCCGACCAGGTGCTCCGGTCCGATGCCGCGTGCCTGCAGCTCGGCGGCGAGTGCCGTGGCCCGGCGGTCCACGTCGGCGTAGGTGGCGCGGTGTGCTCCCGCGACGACGGCCACCGCGTCGGGTGTCGCGGCTGCCTGCTGCTCCCACAGTTCGACGAGGGTGGTCGGCGCCATGAACGGTCCTTTCTCAGCCCCATGCGGGGAGGGTGCGCGTGATCATCTCTGCCAGCTGTCGTTCCGCGCCGCGCACGTACAGGTGGGGGGCACCCGGGAACAGATGCAGGGCGAAGTCGGCCGATGTGTGCTCGCGCCAGCCGGCGAGCTCCGTCCGGTCGACGCTGTCGTCGTCCGCGCCGGCCAGAACGGTCAGGGGACAGGGCAGGGGTGCCTCGGCCCGGGGCGTGTACGTCTCGCACAGCGTCAGGTCCGCGCGCAGCAGCGGCAGCAGCAGCTCCTGCACCTCGGCGTCCACGCCGTCGAATGCGGCGGTGGCGAGCAGCTTGTCGTCCGGCAGCGTGTGCCGCGGGTCGCGGTCCGGCAGGCCGGGGGCGCGCATGCCCGACAGGAACAGGCGGTCGGGCAGGCGCGTGCCGAGTGCACGTAGCCGCCGGGCCGACTCGAAGGCGATCAGGGAGCCCATGCTGTGCCCGAAGAAGGCGTACGGCAGGTCCGTGTGGTCCGCGATGAGCGGCGCAAGCGCGGCCACGGCTTCGTCCAGGGACGTCAGGGCCGGTTCGGCGACCCGGTTCTCCCGGCCGGGCAACTGGACCGTACAGACTTCGACGGTGTCCGGCAGGTACGCCGCCAGCCGGTAGGCGGAGGCGCCGGCTCCGGCGTGCGGGAAGACGAACAGGCGCCGCTGCGCGGTGAGTTCACGGTGGCCGATCCCGCGCAGCCAGGCCGCTGCGAGGTCAGCGGCCGTCATCGTGACACTCGCGCGGAGCGCGGGGTCAGGTCGGTCCACACCTGCTCGATGTGGTCCAGGCACTCCTCGCGGGTGCCCTGCGCGCCGGTGGCGGTCCAGCCGGCGGGCAGGGCACGGTCGGCGAACCAGACCGAGTACTGCTCCTCGTGGTTCACCACGACGACGTACCGGTCCCCGGCGGGGCCCGGGGCGGGTGAGGCGCTCATGCGTCAGACCCCCACCCCGGTGAAGAAGTCGCTCTCGCGGCGGCCCCGGCCCGCGGCGACGACCCGGTCGTGAACCCACTTGCCGACGGCGAGGTCGAGTACGCCGAGTCCGAACGGTGAGAAGATCGCCGGGCGTCCGTGGTCCCGGCGCTGTCGTCCGCGCAGCAGGTCGCCGAGGGTGCCGTCGACGAAGTCCCGGTTGCCGGTGCGCTGTTCGGTCAGGTGCAGCGAGGTGCGCTCGCGTACGGCGTGGTCGACGTCGTCGGTGAAGTTCTGGGCGGCGAGGATCATCTCGGGGGCGAGGTCGCGCAGGGACAGGTGCAGGACCACCGGGTTGTGGGACAGCAGCCGGGGGTCGTGCAGGTGCGGCTCGCCGGCCACGGTGGTCAGCACCACCAGGTCGCAGTCGGTGAACGCGTCCTCCACCGTGTCGGCGACCACGATCTCGGCCTCGGTGTGCTCGGCCATGACGGCGCCGAAGCGGCCCGCCGCCGCCGGATCGAGGTCGAAGAGCCGGAAGCCGTCGATCTCCCAGTCGAGATCACGCAGGAACCGCCATACGTGCTGGGCGATCAGACCCGTGCCCACGATGCCGACTCGGCGGGCACGGCGCGCGCCGAGCAGCGTCCGCGCGCCGAGCACCGCGGAGGCCGCGGTCCGCGTCGCCGAGATGATCGAGGACTCCATGCAGGCGAACGGGTAGCCGGTGACGCAGTCGTTGAGGATCAGCGTGGCCGAGGCGCGGGGGATACCGTGCTGCGTGTTGTCCGGAAAACTGGCGATCCACTTGTTGCCGGCGACCTCGAACTCACCCCCTAGATACGCGGGCAGGGAGATGATGCGCGACCGGCTCCGGTGCGGGAAGCGCAGGAACGAACTGTGCGGGTTCGAGCTCTGTCCCGCGTCGTGCGCGAGGTAGGCGGCACGGACGACGTCGATGAGCTCCGGACGGTGACGGTCCGTCTCGGCGGCGATGTCGGCTGCGCCGATCACGGTCATGGGCGGTGGGGACAGGGTGGACACGGGGTGGTTCTCCTTCAGTTGACGGCCAGGAATTCGACGCCGGCGGGCTGTGCCGCCTCCGCGCGCAGCTGTTGGACCCACTTGGGGTCGTAGACGGTCTGGGCGTAGGCATGGCCGCGGTCGGCGGCCATGAAGGCGACCCGGGGACGGTGCGCGCCGGGACGGTGACGAGCGAAGTAGTCCTGGACGGCGGCATAGGTGCTGCCGGTCGAACCGCCCGCGTACAAGCCGTACTTGGCTACCAGGTCGGTGCAGGCATCGACGGCACGCACCTCGGAGACGATCTCCACCTGGTCGATCAGCGCCTGACCGCACAGCGGCGGCACGATGCTGGAGCCGATGCCGGGGATCCGCCGCTTCTTCGGCGGGCCTCCGAAGATCACCGAGCCTTCGGTGTCGACGGCGACAACCACGCAGCCCGGGTACGTCTCCTTGACCCGGTGGGAGAGCCCGGCGATCGTGCCGCCCGTGCCCACGCCGACGAAGAGGTAGTCGAGCGGGCCGGCCTGCGCGATCAACTCGTCCGCGGTGAAGCGGTAATGCGCGTCGCGGGCATCCGGATTGGCGTACTGGTTGGGCCAATAGGCCGAGTCGAGTTCGACCAGCAGTTCCTGCACGCGGGACAACCGGGTCTGCAGGTAGCTGCCCGCCGCATCACGGATGGACACCTTCTCCACCCGCCCGCCCAGCAGCCGGAGCTGGGCCTCGGTGGCCTCGTTGCAGTTCGGATCGATGACCGGGACGAACGAGATGCCGAGCATTCGGCAGTAGAAAGCCAGGGCCAGCGCGAAATTGCCGGACGACGACTCGACCACCGTGGTGTCGTGCGTTATCTCCCCGCGACCGATTGCCTGTTCCAGAATCCACAATGCCGAACGGTCTTTGGTACTTCCGGCGGGATTGCAGAATTCCAGCTTGGCGACGACGTCGCACTGCTCATCAGCCAGAGGAATCAGCGGAGTTCCAGTGAGGCCCCTGCGGATTTGCTTGGTCCGTTCGATCAGCAATTGATCAGCACGCCTGTGGAGCATGGGCCGAGTGTGGCACGGGGCCGATCTAGGCGGCTCAACCGCGACTCAAGTGCGGTGCGACAAAAGCCTGCCGGGATAGGAGAGAGGCCGTGCAACCGTCCACGACAATTGGTTGGACAGCCCCGATGGACGGCGGGGGAACCGCGGGCGGCGGCGGGTCGGCGTGGGGCTGGGGAGCAGGCCGTGCCGGAAGATCGCCGCGAGCAGGGCCTTGCCGGAGCGGAGGGCGAGGGTGACGCCGTGGTCGGTCCGCTGTGCGCCCACGACCCGTTCGTGGACGCGGTGCAGGCGTCCGGGGCCGGGCTCGGACACCGCAGCGGTCAGCACGTCGAGGGGTCCCCCTGGCGCAGGTGTGGAATGCCTGGTGTTGATGTTCCGGTCTTCCGGGGAGCGGGTGAAGACCCGGGTCAGCGGTGCGCAGGCAACCGCAGGCACTCGCCGGCGGCCACGACGGGTGAGATGAGGCCGTCGACTAGGGCATTCGGGGCCGTCCGTGCGCGGCCGTTGCCGCATCCGCCCCGGGCGTGACGTCGGCCGGCCGGAGCATTTGGCCGGCCGCGAGCGCGCGGTAGGAGGGACTGGTGGTCAAGAGTTCCTCGTGGGAGCCGGAGGCGACGGTGCGGCCTTCCTCCAGCACGATGATGCGGTCGGCGTGCCGGACGGTGGAGAGCCGGTGCGCGATCACCAGGAGGGCGCATTCCTGGGCGGCTTCCTTCATGAGCGCGGTGAGTGCGGCCTCGTTGATGGCATCGAGGTGGGAAGTCGGTTCGTCGAGGAGGAGAAGGGCGGGTCGGGCGAGGAGGGCGCGGGCCAGGGCGACCCGTTGCCGTTCGCCGGCCGACAGGGTGTTGCCGCGTTCGCCGAGTACGCCGGACAGGCCGTCGGGCAGTCGTCGGACCACCCCGTCCAGCTGGGCGAGTTCGACGACCCGCCGGACTTCGGCATCACCGGCACCGGGCGCCGCGTAGGTGATGTTGTCCCGGAGCGTGCCGTGGACGACATGGGTGTTCTGGTCGACGACGGCGATGCGTGCCCGGCAGGCTCCGCGGCTGAGCTCGGCCGCGGGGCGACCGTCGAACAGCAGCGTTCCGGAGTCCGGTTCGTGGAAGCGCGCCACCAGCGCGAAGATCGTGCTCTTGCCCGCGCCCGACCGTCCGACGAGGGCGACCTGCCCGTGGTGGGGGACGGTGAACGAGACACCGTTGAGCACCGGCCGGTCCGGAACGTACCCGAAACGGACATCGTGCAGGGCCAGGGCCGGTGTCTCGCCCTTCCCCGTCCGCTCCACCCGTCGGGGCGCCGCAGGGGCAACGCACCCGCCCGCCGCGGTCCGCTCCAGGGATTCCACGGAGCCCGCGGACCCCACGGGCTCCGCGGGCTCCGCCGGCAGCGTCAGTGCCTGCGCGATCCGCTGGTACGCGCCCATGCCGCGCTGCATCAGCCCGACGGCCCGGAAAACCGACGACAACGGCAGCACCAAGTAGGAGGCGTACAGCAGGAACGCGACCAGGTCGCCGAGGGAGTTGGCGTGTCCGTCGACCCGCAGCCCGCCGATGACCAGGACGAGCAGGAAGGAACCCTGGACGGCGAGTTCGACGGCCGGGCTCATCACCGAGGCGAGTTTCGCGGTCCGTACGCCGGCGTCGTACGCCGCGTCGACCCGCTTGCCGATGTGCGCCGCCTCGCGGTCCTCGGCACGGTGCACCCGGACCATCGGCAAGGCGCCGAGCGCGCGCTCCAGTTCGGCGGCGACGGCTCCGACGGAGCCTTGCATGTGGGCGGAGGCGGCCCGGATGCCTTTGAGCAGGGAGGCCACGACCAGGGCTGCGGTGGCCACGGTCAGGGCGACCAGAAGCAGCAGCAGCGGGTCGATCCACGCCATCAGGACGACCGCCCCGGCGGCGGCGAGGGCGCCGGTCACCAGGTCGACCAGCGCCTGGGACACGACGTCCCTGAGCAGAGTGGTGTCGGTGGTCACGCGGGAGATCAGGTCCCCGGTGCGGTGCCGGTGGTACTGGCGCATTTCCAGCCGCAGCAGGTGCGCGATGAGGCCGTGGCGCAGCCCCCGTACGACGCCTTCACCCATACGTTCCAGGACGAAGCGCCCCACCGCGCCGGTCGCCGCCTCGGTGACGAACAGCGCGGCCAGCAGCGCGAGCAGCGGCCAGAAGGGCCGTCCGCCTTGTCCGCTTGCGTCGACGATGTTCCTGGCGACGAGCGGCTGGGCCAGTCCGAGGGCGGAGCCGACCAGGGTGAGCACGGTGGCGACGACGACAGAGGCCCGGTGCCCGGTGGTGAGCCGGTACATGGTGGCGACCGCACCCCATGTCGAACGGTCCGGTGTCTCCTCGGCGGCCGTGGTCATCGGGTGGGCCGGCTGACGGGTGCCACGGTGATGAGCGGGGTGAAGTAGTCGTCCGGCACCCCTTCGTCCACCGGGCGGGCATCGACCTCGATCCAGGCGTGTGCCGTGAAGGGCGGCACGACCCGTACCCCGGTGCACCAGGTCGGCCAGCTGCCGCTCAGCCGGCACAGCAGCGCGGCCCCCAGGGACCGGGGCAGGCAGCCGCGCGGCCCGGCGCAGCGCAGGCTGACCGCGCACATCGCGTCCCGGGCGTTCCTGGCCCGGTCGGCCGAGGCGGGTGCGGCTCCCCGGCGTACGACGTCGAGGACGGCACGGATGCGGTGCGGGGGCAGGAAGGACAGCGCGACGGCGGGGAGGAGGACGAGTCGGGCGGCCAGCCGCCGGGTGAAGGGGACCCCGGTGGGCCGCTCCAGTGCGCTCGGTGTCGTCATGCCGCCAGCCCCGACGCGCGCAGCTCCCCGACCAGGGTCGCGACGTCCTGCTCGGCGCGCGTGCGGTCGATGTCGAACTCGGCGATGAGCGCGTCGGCCGCCGCTGCTTCGTCGCCGCCGGCCAGCAGTGTGGTGACGATCAGGCCGGCGGTGGGGTTCAGCTCCCAATACTGTCCGTTGCGTTCGTCCAGCAGGACCGTGCCGTAGTCGGTCGCCGCCGTGGAGACCTTGTCACCGAACCGCAATGCCATGATGCGTACCTTTCGTGTCGGGTCATGTCGGGGCGTGCAGCGAAGTGCCTAGCGGGCGGTGCGGGCACTGTCCGGCGTGACGCGGGCGAGGCTGCGCAGCCACACTTCGCCGGCGATGGTCGAGTAGAGGATCGCGTCGCGCAGCTCGGGGGTGGCGGGGCGCTGGGCCAGCCGGCGCAGGGCCGCGCCGTCCACCAGGCCGAGCCGTTCCAGCCGTGAGTCCTCCCAGAGCGCCAGCAGGTCACCGCGGTGCTCGCGCAGCCCGTTGGACGCGTCCATGGACGCCGCGGCCTTGTTGGTACGCCCCAGACACGACTCCGGCACGATGCCGCGCATGGCCGTGGTGAGAAGGGGCTTGTACCGCCAGGGCGTCACGCGCTCGCTCGGGCGGACCGCCAGGCACGCCTCGATCACCCGGTCGTCGAAGAACGGCGACGCCATCGGCACCCCGGCCCTGGCCGCCATCCGGTCCCACTGCCGGATGATGCGTGTACAGGAGCGGATCTGCTCCAGGTCGGTGTGCAGGCCCCGGTCCGGATGCAGCGGTACGGCGGTCGCGGCCGCCGCACGAAGCGCCTGCCCGGCCAGCCGTTCGGCCTCGGGGGTGACCCAGTCGAACAGCCGCGGTGCCATGCCCCAGCCCAGACCGCTGCTGACGGACGTGGGCAGCGGACCGCGCAGGCCGTGGCGGGCGTCCGCCAGCCAGGTCCCGTACGGCCGGGAGTCGGCCAGCGCCCGGGCCATGCCACCGAGCGGCCATTGCCACAGTGCCCGGAACCCACGAAGCTGCCGCACGGCGAACAACGGGCGCCTGCGCAGCAGGCGGTGGTAATACGCCTCGGAGCACCACGCCACGTGGTCACCCCCGATACCGGTCAGATGCAGCCGGCTGCCTCGCTGGGCCAGGCCCGGCAGGTGATGCAGGACCCGTGAGCGGTCCATGACGCCGATGGTCGGCTCGTCCAGCAGGTCGTCGATGCCGAGGAGATCGTTGTAGACCAGGGGTGAATCGTCGGCGTTCCACACCACGTGCTCGACCTGCGGGAGGCACCCGGCGGCCTGCGTGGCCCAGTACAGGTCGGTGTCCGCGGGATCGCGCCCCGGCCAGGTACTGGCCACCACCTTGGCGGGCGAGCGAGCGGCCAGAAACGTGATGGACGTGGAGTCCAGGCCGCCGGAGAGATCGCAACTGACCACGCCGCCCTGCCGCGTACGGGCATCGACGGCCTCGGTGAGCGCGGCCCGGACGCGCGGGGCTCCGTCGGCGAGCGACCGGGTCGGCTCCGGCGGCGTCCACCAGCGCGAGTGCCGTACGGACCGGCCGTCCGCCGAGACGATCAGCGCGTCCTGCGGGGGCACGGAGGTGACCTCCCGCCACAGCGGTGCTTCGAGCAAGGGGTGGGGAACCGGCCACAGCAGCCTGACCGCCACTTGTTCCTCGTCCGGTTCGGCTCCGAGCGCGTCGGCGAGCACATCGGCGCTGGTGGCCGCCACCCGCACACCGTTGACGAGCGCGTGGAACACCAGCCGCAGACCGGACGCGGTGCCCTGCACCCGGATCCGCCCGTCACATGCGGCCACAAGATGGAAGCTGCCGGGCAGGCCGCGTGCCCAGGCGTCGAGTTCGGAGAGATCCCTCAACCGGTCGATCCGGCGCTCCAGTTCGGAGGCGTCGACCGGACAGCAGCCGACGAGGGCGAGGGCGTCCGTGCCGACGCGAGCGGTCACGATGTCCTCGTCGTGCCAGTGGCCCACCAGCCAGGGACGGCCGGAGGCATACGTCAGGGTGCGTGATTCCGGACGGGCGAAGCAGCGGGCCACGGCGGCCGCGTCCGCACGGTCGGGAAAGACCGCGAAGTGCGCGTCGCCGGAGCCCGTGCCCGCACCTGGGTGCGTTTCAGTCATGGCTTCGGATCAGCGAGCCGTCGACCGTCAGTTCTTGCTCAGGATCAGCCGGTCGTTTCCGGAGCTGTTCAGGAGCCCGGTCTTCTTCCGGAACGAACCCAGTCGGACGAGCGTCGGCGCTTCGTAAGCCTTCTTCATTGCCGTCTCCTTCGGTGCGGATTCCGCCGCCCTCCCCAGCCAGGCCACGAGCCGGCCATCCGGCTCATGAACAGCTGCGTCCGGGTTCATCGGAAACCCGGAACAGGAGGGGCGGCGCACCACCGAAGCTAGTTGCAGCCCGTCGGGCCCACGCAACCGAAGAACAACAAATCGGATTGTATGAAGTACCGTGCGACCCGTGATCGAAATGGATCGATAGATTCGCGCCACTTAATAGGCAAGCGCCAGGACCGAAGTTCGAGCTCCGCTCAGAAGAAACCTTTGGGCCTGTGCGTACGTGGCTGCCGTCTTGCCCGGCGCGCGGGAGCGCGGGAAAGCGGAGCGGTCGCCACCGGGCAGCGCCCGGCTCCGCTCCCCGCACAACCATCCTGCCGCCGCTCGCGCTGGGCGACGACGCATCGGATTCCTCAGCGAGGCGCACGACGGGGGCAGGGCCTGCGCTCTCAGGGACGTACGACGCCACGCCGACGCATGCGACGTACGAACGCCGGCCGGCAGTCGTACCCGCGCAGACCGGGTGCCCGCCCTTTCTCCCCGGCGTGCGGGTGAACCACGAAGCCATGCCCTCGTGCCGACCGAAGCTGGACGATCGCGCCCGTTAGTGTCAGCTCTCGTGCCGTTGAGCTGTGCGTTTGTGAACCTCAAGCCCGGCGTCGGAAAGACGACGAGTGCGGTGTGGTTGGCCCATGCGCTTCATGAGTTGGGACTGTCGCCCCTGCTGGTCGACGGTGACCCAGCCGCTTCCGCGCTGCGCTGGAGCGAGCTGGCCGGTGGCTTTCCGTTTCCGGTGGTCGCCCTGCCGGTGGGGGACGTCCATCGCCGCGTGAACGACTTCCTCGGCAATCGGCAGGCCGTCGTGCTCGATGCGCCCCAGCTGGAGGACCATCCCCGCATTGCCCGCAGCATCATGAGGTACGCCGGTGAGTGGATCGTGCCCGTGACCCCCGCCCCCATCGAACTGGACCGGATGGCACCCATTCGCGGCGAGATGGCGGACGTGCAGTCCCTGCGTGCCGAGCCTGCCCGCACGGCGGTCCTGCTCAATCGCACCAACCGTCCTGATGCCACGCGCACCGGGCCCGATGCCGACGCTCGCGAGGCACTGACCGAGCGGGGTTTCGTGGTTCTGGGCACCCAGATCGCGCGGCTCGACCTCTACGCCCAATCTTTCGGGAACTCGGTCCAGGCCAAGGGTTCGGCGTACATGGACTTCGCGGAAGAACTGATCAAGCGTCAGGAAGAGGCATGAGCCAGCGCAGGGAAAGCTACCGCGCCGCATTGCGACGCGAGCAGGATGACGTCTCCGGACCCAGGGCCACCAAGGTCACCACGTTGCAGAGCAGGTACCTCCGGGTGACCGTCGAGGTGGATCCCGACCTGCAAGGCGACCTGACGCGATGGGTGGGCCGACCGGTCTCCTCGGTGGTGCTCTTCGGCGCGACCGTGCTGCGTACCCTGGTCGCCACCGCCGGCAGGGTGTCTCGGCCCGGAGGCTAGGACGCTTCGCCCCGCCTTTGCATGCGCTGATGACCAGCCGACCAAGCCAGGCTTCCTTCTGTAGCCCTGGCCCCGCCAGGTTCCCCGGCCCCGCCAGATTTCCTGGCTCCGCCACGTTTCCTGGCTCCGCCCCGGGGCCTGTGGAACGGACCTGTCCGGGAGTCCGTTACAGGTGCGGGGTGCGCGCCTCGATCCGGTAGTCGAAGGCGGCACCGCCGACGCCGAGCGTGGTCCCCCCGCCGTCGACGGTGAGGACGGCCCCGTTGACGTAGGACGCGGCGGGCGACAGCAGCCAGTCGATCGCCTCGGCGACCTCCTGCGGATCACCCGGCCGTCCGGCGGGAGTCAACCGGTTCGCCTCCTCGTACGCCGCCTCGACACCGCCCGCCAGCCCCGCCTCCGCCGCGAATCGCGCCATCCGCTGGTCGGCCATCTCCGTACGCACCCAGCCCGGGCACACCGCGTTGGACCGCAGCCCCTGCGGCCCGTAGTCGACGGCGAGGGAGCGGCAGAGGTGGAGCAAACCCGCCTTGGACGTCGCATAGGCGGCGTTGCCGGGGCTGTTGCGGAGCGCGCCGACCGAGGCGACCGCGACGACCGCGCCGCGGGCTGCCAGCAGATGCGGCAGCGCGGCACGCAGCAGCAGGAACGGGCCGGTGAGGTTGGTGCGTATCAGCGCTTCCCAGTCCTCGACCTCGGTGTCGCCGACCGCGCCGCCCCGCCCGATGCCGGCGTTGAGCACCACACCGTCGAGTCTCCCGTAGGCCGTCACCGTCGTCTCGACGAGCTCGCGCACGGCCTCGGGGTCGGCGGCGTCGGAAGGGTGGGCCAGCGCTCCGGTCTCCTCGGCCACCCGACGCAGTGGCTCGGGCCGCCGCCCGGAGATCACGACTTGGTGCCCGGCGGTGCGCAGCAGCCGGGCGGTGGCGGCCCCGATGCCCGTTCCCCCGCCCGTCACCAGGACAACACGCTGTTCCGACATGCTCGTTCGCCTCCGAAGGTGGTCAGCTTCCGGTTCCCCGCACCGCGAGCATACGAAGCGTCGGCACCGCCGGGCCGACCGGGCACGGCATGAGTGATGTCCCGGCCCAGGTCGTCCTCCACCAGCGCGAGCGCGAGGTCCATTCCGGCGGTCACTCCGGCCGAGGTCCACACCCGCCCGTCCCTGATGAAGATCGGGTCGCGGTCCACCTGCAGTTCCGGGTGCTGCCGGGCGAGCTGCCCCGCACGGGACCAGTGGGTGGTGACCCGGAAGCCGTCGACGAGCCCGGCGGCTGCGAGTCACCCCCTGCTGATCACCAGTCAGATCCGCCCCTATGATGATCATCGGCGCACGGCGCGACATTGACGAAGGGGCTTCCTGCCCGATCGGATAACGCTGACGGGCACAACGCGCCCTAGCCGTATGCGTAGTTGACGGGCCTCCGCATGACGTGGTGCCGCAGGAACGAGCGCCTTTCCGAGCGCGGGAGGAATGGCCTGCGCGATTCCCCGAACCCGTGGAGGAGCAGTATGGACATCGGTGTTTTCATCCCCATCGGCAACAACGGCTGGCTCATATCGAAGAGCTCTCCGCAGTACATGCCGACCTTCGAACTCAACAAGGCGGTGGTGCAGAAGGCCGAGGAGCACGGCCTCGACTTCGCCCTGTCGATGATCAAGCTCAAGGGCTTCGGTGGTGACACGGAGTTCTGGGATCACTGTCTTGAGTCGTTCACGCTGATGGCCGGCCTGGCGGCCGTGACCGAGCGGATCAAGCTGTACGCCTCGACGCCCATTCTCGCCCTGCCGCCGGCGATCGTCGCGCGGATGGCGGCCACCGTCGACTCCATCGCCCCCGGGCGGTTCGGGGTCAATATTGTCACCGGCTGGGCGCCCGGCGAGTACGCGCAGATGGGCATGTGGCCCGGGGACGAGCATTTCAGCAACCGCTACGACCGGGCCGGTGAATACGTCACCGTGCTGAAGGAGCTGTGGAGCGAGGGCGTCAGCGACTTCAAGGGCGAGTTCTATGAGATGACCGACTGCGTACTGTCGCCACGGCCGGCGAACGGCCACATCGACATCGTCGCAGCCGGACAGAGCAGCCTCGGCATGCGGTTCGCCGCCGAGCACGCCGACTACAACTTCGTCCTGGGCAGCGGCGTCAACACCCCCCTCGAACTCTCGGACACCACCGCCGCGCTCATGCGTGAGGCGCGGGCTACCGGCCGCGACGTCGGCGTGATGTCACTGTTCATGGTTATCGCGGACGAGACCGATGAGGCGGCCCGCGCGAAGTGGCGGGACTATCACGACAACGCCGACCTCGCGGCGCTGGCGTACATGGCGGGGGAGACGGCCGCCGACTCGACGGACGACGAGTCGGCCACCGCCCGGACCATTTCGCTG
Organism: Streptomyces lydicus; assembly: GCF_001729485.1. GTDB lineage: Bacteria > Actinomycetota > Actinomycetes > Streptomycetales > Streptomycetaceae > Streptomyces > Streptomyces lydicus_D. The sequence goes on along the minus strand of NZ_CP017157.1, from coordinate 5,156,979 downwards.
CCCGAGGGCGCCGTGAACTTCAACATGGGTACGCTCGTCGGCTCGTTCGAGACCGTCGCCAGGATGCTGGACGAGATCGCCGAGGTGTCCGGTACCAAGGGGATCATGCTGGTCTTCGACGACTTCCTCGAAGGAATCGAGAATTTCGGGAAGCGCATCCAGCCGCTGATGAGGTCCCGGCCGACGCCGGCGGTGCAGAAACCATCTCGCCGGTAGTGTCGAGTCGCCGCAGGCGCTGAAGCCCCGTCGTGATGCTCTGACGGGGCTTCAGCGGGACGTTACTCGGGGGCTACTTCGAAAGCCACCGAGCGAGCCCAGTCGGCGCGTTCACCGATGAGCGGGCCGTACGAGTCACCCTTGACCACTGTTGCGTCCCCGGATGTCGCCGTCACAACTGTGCGGGCGAAGATCACCGGAAAGATTTCAGCTGTGATGCCGTTGGGGCCTCCCGGCGGAAACGGCACCATCTGACTGAAAACGGCTTCTCCGAACTCGGCGAGCCAATCGAGGTCCGCAGAGACGCTGAGCCAGCCGTCGCTATTCGTGATACGGACGTCGGACGCGCCGCACAGCACTGCCTCCGCGGCGATCAACGTCGCTGCTTCCACGGCGTTGTAGACCCCGCTACGGAAGTACCGGTGCTGGTTCCTCCGTACGTATTCATGGAGTCCGACGGAGGCGATGTCTTCAGGGTGAAACAACGATGTCTCCATCGGATCTGAGTTGATTGAAAAGGTCGAAGGTCGAGGTCGGGATGTGAAACTATTCCCCTTCGAAGGTAGGGGATTTCGGACCGCCGGGAATGGTGCGGCTGACCGCACCGGCCTCGCGGAGACGGGTCATCGCGTTGGCGGAGATCGACACCTTTATCACGCCTCCCGCGCCATTTCTGACGGCGAAGTGGGTTGCATCCTCCACGTGTGTGGCGATAAAGAACCCGCCCGCCCGCCCGCCGGGCTACCGCACCGGAGCGAGAAGGAATAGGTCTGGATCGACGCCCGCTACCGTGCCGCCACTCCCGACGACGACGTCGACTTCGCCTTCCTGCGCACCGGCCCCAACACCAACGGGCAGCTTCTGGAGGAGGCGCGCTCGAGCTCGGCGGCCGGGAACGGTGTCTGCTTGCTCTCGGTGAGCAGGCGGCGGGCGAATTCACCCATGAGCAGGGTGGTTCGGGCGTGCCGGTCGATGATCGCGGCGATCTCGGTCGGGATGTCGTCGGGCCGGTGGCCGGCGATCCATTCGCGCAGGAACGCCTCGTGGTCCAGGCCCCCGAACAGCCCCTCGGGCAGATGGTGGTGGAGCAGATGGCGCATGGTGTGGCAGCGGTCGTAGCCGAGGTGGGTCGAGAGGAACTGCGCCTCGGTCGGCGAGAGTTCGAAGTCGGAGCTCAGGGCGAGTCCGAAATCGGCGAAGTACAGCCGTCGGCCGTCGGTCAGGACATTCGCGAAGTGGGCGTCGAAGTGCACGAGTCCGTGCGAGCTCATGAAGTCGGCCCCGCGCGTCAGGGCCTCCTCCACCCACCGGTACGGCGAGTCCTTCCCGCCCTCGGACGCGAGGGTCCGGTGGTCGTGCAGCCAGTCGCCGAGGGTCCGCGGGACGTGTTCCAGGAAGAGCACCAGGCTGGACGAGGACCGGCCGATGGCCTCCAGGCGCTCGCGCACGGCAGCCGAGCCCTCCCAGTGGACCACCGTCCCGTCGATGCCGCCGAACTGGTCGGCGAAGCCTTCGGGAGGGGAGTCGGGCAGGACCCGCCAGTGGTACATCAGCGGGAAGCCCTCGTACTCGTTCCCGAGGACCCAGTGCGTGGTCATGACGTGCGCAGCCAGCTCCCGCCAGGCCCCGAATCCGGCTGAGCCCACCCCGTACTGGTAGAACATCGGCAGCCCGAAGAGGTTCGCCGTCGACCGCACGTGCTCCGGCCGCAACTCGATGTCCGTCAGCGGGACCCGCTTGACGAATACCCGCGTGCCGTCGACGTCCAGCTCTGCCGACCTGCCGCCGACGCCGGAACCCAGGGGCGCCGCGGCGGCCACCACCTCGCCGAGCCGACGGTCGCTCAGCAGGGACAGCCGCGTGGCCACGGCGCCGTACGTGGTGAGCCGCGCGGCATGCTGACGGGCCGGCTGGTGCATCGACGTCCCCTCGATTGCCGAAGGCCCGGGTGTGCAGCTCCGTAGCTCGTTCCCCCGGCTCGGCGCGCCAGTATCGCCCTTCGGGGGAGTATTCGCCACCGATATGAGAAAGCTACGCCCGTCCCGGTGGTCGAGCTGACGCGGCGCCAACTTCCCTGCGCATATGCCTATACGCTCCCGCAGGTCTTCGGACGATCGTCTATTCCCACAGGTTGAGGGTGCTCATGGTCCAGGAGAAGTCGCCGTCCGGATTGCCGACCGTGGCGGTGTATGCGTGGCTCATACCGGTGGTTGCTGCCGTGGCGGTGGCCGGCTTGGTCGAACCTTCCGTGTTCGCCGCGGCTGTCTGGATCGGCGTGACGGCTGTGGGCGCGGTGGCCGGCGCCGCCGGCACGGCCGTGCGCCGGAACCGGCAGGTCACCCAACTGCAGGCGGACGGCCGGAGGCAGTCGGCCGCGCTGGCGCAGCAGCAGGAGGCGACCGCGCGGCTGGCCGACAGTGTGGTGCCGGAGATGCTGACGCGCCTGCGCCTGGAGGAGGCCCCGGAGGAGGTCCTCAACTGGTTGACGGCGCGTTGGTCGGGCGCCTACAGCGGCCTTCCTCCCGAGTTCCAGCAGGCCCACTGGGCGGTGCTGCGCACCGTCATGGATGCGGTGGCCGCGGAGGAGGGGCTGCGGGACTCGGCACAGCGCGCCCTGGTGAACCTGGCCAGACGCATGCAGGCCATCGTCCATCAGCAGGCGCGGGAGCTGCGCGAGATGGAGGACCGGCACGGCAAGGACCCCGCCGTCTTCGGCGACCTCCTGCGGATCGACCACAACACCGCGCTCACCGGCCGGCTTGCCGACTCCATCGCCGTCCTCGGCGGTGCCCGGCCCGGCCGCCAGTGGAACCGGCCGGTGCCGCTGTACAGCGTGCTGCGGGGTGCGATGTCGCGGATCGTGGGCTACGAGCGGGTGGAACTGAGCACCAGCACGGAGTGCGCCGTCGTCGGGCCGGCCGTCGAGCCGCTCATCCACGCCCTGGCGGAGCTGCTGGACAACGCGACGCGCTATTCGCCGCCCCACACGAAGGTCCATCTGACGGCCGCGGAGGTGCAGTCCGGGGTCGTGGTGGAGATCGAGGACGGGGGTGTCGGCATGAGTGAGCAGGCCCGGCACCTGGCCGAGCGGCGCCTTGAACAGGCGCAGCAGGGCATCGACCTGGGCGACTTGGGAGAGACCCCGCGACTCGGCCTGGCGGTGGTGGGGCGCCTGACTCAGGCGTTCGGTCTGCAGGTCTCGCTGCGTACGTCCGCCTACGGGGGCGTGCGGGTGGTGCTCGTGGTTCCTCAGCAGTTGATCACCAGCGCGGCTGAGGCGTCGGGCGTGGCGCACGGTATCGGGACGTTCTCCGGTCCGCGGGCGGCGAGCCAGCCGGGCCAGGTGGTGTCCCGGCAGACGGCCAAGCCCCCGGCGCCCCGGCGGAGCGACGAGACGCCGCAGGTGGTCGAGCGGACGGCGAACGGACTTCCTCAGCGGCGACGCAGAGAACGGGTGGCGGAGGCGCAGGCACCCGCGGGCCACGCCCGGCCGGCGGAGGGAGCGCAGCGGGCACCGGGGGAGTGGCTGACCGCCTTCAAGACCGGACTGTCGGCGGAGGGCAGCAGTGGTGGCGACGACGCCGCCGCGCCGAGAGGAGAACAGTGAGTCAGCAGGCGGCCAGCTTGGACTGGATGCTCAAGGACCTCGCGGAGAGCGTGCCGCAGACCCGCACGGTCCTCGTACTGTCCTCGGACGGACTGCGTATGGGACACCACGGCGGGACCACCGAGTCGGCCGAGCGGCTGGCCGCTTCCTGCTCCGGCTTGCAGAGTCTCGCCAGTGCGGTCGGCAGCGAACTCCCGCACCAGGCGGGCAAAATGCGGTTGGTGGTCATCGAGATGGACGGCGGTTTCTTCTACCTGATGGCCGCCGGCCCCAGGGCCTATCTCGCGGTGCTCGCTGACGACGGCGTGGACGCCGGGCTCATGGGCCAGCGCATGCGGGACCTCATCGCCCGTCTGGGAGCGCACATCACCAGCCCGCCCCGCAGCGACGGGCAGGCCAGGTGAGCGACTCCCCCCAGGACGGCACGGAGGAAAGGCCGGAGCGCCTCTACGTCATCACCAGTGGCCGTTCCTCCGCGGCCAACGAGCTCGACCTGGTCACGCTGATCGTGGCCAGGACCGTTCCCACGGCCGGCATGCAGCCGGAGCACGCGTCGATTCTGAGCCTGTGCCAGGCTCCGCTCTCGGTCGCCGAGATATCCGCCCACACAGGACTGCCGGTGAGTGTCGTCAGCGTCCTGATCAGCGACCTGCTGGACGAGCAACAGGTGCTCACGCGCCCGCCGGTACCGCCAGCGGATCTGCCCGACCTTGCCCTCATCGAAAAGGTGATCCATGGCCTTCAAAAGCTCTGAGCTCGCGGAGCCCCCCAACGAGGAGCGGCTCCCCCACACGGCGTCCGCGGCGGTCAAGGTCGTGATCGTGGGCGGATTCGGGGTCGGCAAGACGACCATGGTCGGGTCGGTGAGCGAGATCCGGCCGCTGACCACCGAAGAGACCATGACCCAGGCCGGCGCCGGCATCGACGACCGCGCGGGCGTGGAACACAAGACGGCCACCACCGTCGCGATGGACTTCGGCCGGATCAGCATCAGCGACGAACTCGTCCTCTACCTCTTCGGCACCCCCGGTCAGCAGCGGTTCTGGTTCCTGTGGAATGGTCTGTTCGAAGGCGCTCTCGGCGCGGTGGTGCTGGTGGACACCCGGCGACTGGAGGACAGCTTCGACGTCATGGGCCGTCTGGAAGAGAGCGGTGTGCCCTTCGTCGTCGCGGTGAACTCCTTTGCGGGCGCTCCGGATCACACGCTTCAGGAGCTCCGCGGTGCGCTCGACCTGCCTTCCGACGTCCCCCTTATGACGTGCGACGCGCGGCACCGCGAATCCAGCCGGGACGTCCTTGTTTCCCTCATGCACTACCTGCACTCCCTCGTAGCAACGGAGTCCTCATGAGTACGCCTTCCCCGATGAGTACGCCCTCCCCTCTCCCACCGCCCGGGTGCCCGGCCCACGGCCTGGGCCAAGCCGGACCGCGGCGCCTCTACGGTCCGGCCGCGGAGCACGACCCCATGGCCCTGTACGAGGAGCTGCGCGCCGAACACGGCGCGGTGGCGCCCGTACTGGTGCATGACGACCAGCCGGCCTGGCTCGTCCTGGGCCACCGGGAGAATCTGGAGGTGGCCCGGACCCCCAGCCGGTTCTCCCGCGATCCCCGCGAGTGGGGTGCCGTGCAGGACGGGACGGTGGTCCCCGAGAAGTACGCGCTCGCGCCGATGGTGACCTGGTGGCCGGTGATCAATTTCAACGACGGCCCGGCCTTCGAGCGGCTGAGGGGAGCGGTGCTGGAGTCCCTGCAGCGCTTCGACCGGCGCGGGATGCGCCGGTACGTCACCCGCTTCGCCCACCAGCTCATCGATGCCTTCGCCGCCAACGGTGAGGCCGACCTCGTGTCGGAGTTCTCCAGTCAGCTGCCGATGCTGGTGATGACGCAGCTGATCGGTGCTCCGGAGGAACACGGCCCCCGGCTCGTCCGGGCCGTGCCGGACATGCTGGAGGGCTCGGAGACCGCCCTCGAAAGCGATGAGTACGTCACGAAGATGCTGTACCAGCTGGTGGAGAGCAAGAAGGCCAGTCGCGGGTACGACCTCACGTCCTGGCTGCTCGACCACCCCGCGGAGCTGACGGATGTCGAGGTCCTGGCGCATGTGCGAGTGGTCCTGGTCGCGGCGTACGCAACCACCGCGAACCTGATCGCGAACACCCTGCGGATGGTCCTCACCGACCCGCGCTTCCGCGCGAATCTCTCGGGCGGCCGTATGACGCTGCCGGAGGCTCTGGAGCAGGTGCTGTGGGACCAGACCCCCATCAACACCGTCCTGGGCCGCTGGGCCACGGCGGACACCGTGCTGGGCGGTCAGGAGATCAAGCGTGGTGACATGCTCCTGTTGTCCCTGGCCGCGGGCAACGTCGATCCCGCGGTCCGGCCGGACCTGACCGCGCCGGTCCACGGAAACCGTTCCCACCTGGCATTCAGCGCGGGCCCCCACGAATGCCCGGGCCAGGACATCGGCCGGGCCATCGCCGACACCGGGATCGAGGCCCTGTTGGCGCGCCTGCCCGACATCGAGCTGACCGTGCACGACTTCGAGCTGGAGCGACGGGGCACGCTGATGTCCCAGCACCTCGTACGGCTGCCGGTGCGGTTCGCGCCCCGGTCCGTCACCGCCACCGCCCCGCGGACCGATCCCGAACCGCTGCCGCCGCTCGCTCCGTTGAAGGAGGCCGTGCAGGCAGCGACGGGCCGGCCGCAGTCGCGGTGGTCGTGGCTGAACCGTCTGATCGGCCGCCGCTAGCCCTGCTGTGCGGGCCCGCAGCACCTTGCTGCGGGCCCTTTGCCATGGCGAGCGCCGGCCGGTCACTGCTCCAGTTGCTGCCACCACCAGTTCAGGGACGGAACGGCGGGCGGCTCCGTGCTCGGATCACTCGGGGAGTTGCTCCAGACCACGTCGAACGTCGCCCCCTCCACCGGCCGGGCGTTGCGGTTGCGGGGGCTCGCGTAGCGGGGCGCGAGGTTCTGCCAGGCGATGCTGCCGGCGATGTAGTCCTGGAGGGAGTCGAGGTAGCGCCGAAGCTCCTCGTCCGCACCCCGAGCGAGCTGTGCGCGCAGACGGAGGAAGAGGGTCATCACCCGGTCCCGCAGGGCGACTGCCTCGGTGACCGCCTCTCCGGGGGCGCATCCTCGCTCGTGCGCCAACACGTTGACCAGGTTCTGCTCCCAGGGCTCTTGATCGTCGTCCTTGTTGTAGGAGAAGAGGTCGTTGTCGGCGGCGACGATCCACCCCGCCGCGTCGGTCACGGCCTGGACCGGGGCCGCGTAGAGGGTGTTCGGCGGCAGGTCGATCCCGTTCGCGGCATCCGCCCAAGTGAGGCTGAAACGGGTGCCGTTCGCCAGAACGCCGAGACCGGCGTAATCGCTGAGGCCGGGCATGCGGCCCCGCTCGGCCTGAGCCGTGCGCCAGCCCGCCCCGATCAGCCAGTCCCGTGCTCCCTCCGCGAATCTGCGCAGCTGAAATGGGGTCAGCAGGGCGTGTGTCCGCTGCACCAGATCATCCAGCGCCGAGGTGAGGGGGCCCGGGGGCAGGAGGGCGCAGCCGGGCATCTCCAGGGCCCGGGCCAGCCGGGCGCCGTGGTCGGTGATCGCCGCGGTATCGGTGGCCGCCGCTCCGGAGTCCTGCCAGTCGTCGACGGCGTTCGCCCAGTAATTCCACAGCGTGAAGGTCAGTACGTGGTCGACATCGCCGTCGGGGATGATCCTGCAGGAGAAGTCGGCACTGTGTGTGGCCAGCCCCCAGGCGCGCTCGGTGGCGTCGGGGTAGATCCCGAACGCGTCGATCCATTCGAGGGCGCGCTGCTCGATCTCCGCCGCCTTGGGGTGGCGGGAGGGGGCGAAGGGGCAGAAGAACGCCGGTAGTTGCCAGCCGATCCGTGAAGCGTGGCCGTGTTCGGTGATCACGGTCAGTTGCCTCCGAGCCGGAAGTGGAGCAGGCGGGTTTCCACGGCGTGGTCGCGCCAGATGCGGAACATCTTGCCGTGCGCGACGGCGCTCTGCTGGAGCCGTTCCCGAGACCACGACGCCTGTTCGCCGCCCTGTTCCAGACGCGTCAGTTCAGCCGTGTTCCAGGCCATGGACTGCAGCCAGAACTCGCTGACCCCGTCCGTGACGTCCTCGTCCTGTTCCAGCTCGAAGCCGGCGGACTCAGCGGCGTGGATGTACTCGGTGAGGGTGCCGAGCCGCGTTTTGTAGTAGTCGTCGATCCAATCCGTCCATTCCGGGCGGCAGATGAAGTGCTCCTGGATGCCGAACCAGCCCCCGGGCCGCAGCGCCCTCGCCACCACGTGGAACAGCCGCTTGCGGTCCATGTAGCCGGAGCTTTCGATGGCGTACGCGGCGTCGTAGCGGCGCTCGTGGGTCATGTCGTGGACGTCGCCGACGCGAGGGGTGACGCGGCCGGAAACACCTGCCTGCCGGGCGAGCTCCCTGATGACGGGTATGTGGTCATTCGCCACGGTGAGACCCGTGACATTCGCGCCATGTTCCTGCGCCCAGTAGAGGCTGCCGCCGCCCAGTCCGCACCCGATGTCGAGCAGGTGCGCGGGAAAGGACTGGCCGTCGGCCCAGGTGCGCGCGGCGTGGTCGAGGATCGCCTCCTGGGCGCCGACGATCCGGTTCTTGAGGACCCGTTGGGAGACGGTCGTGTTGAGCTTGACCGCCGGATCGAACAGGCCCACGTGGAAGTGGACCCGGGGCCCCGGACCGTACTTGTGAAGTATGTCCTGGGTCTTGCGCGCGTAGTAACGCGGCACTTCCGTCTCGTCGAACGCCGGACCTTCTGCGCGCGACTGAGTGACAGGGGGAGCGTTCATCGGTTCTCCGGAGTGTCGTCTGATCCACAAGAGGGGGCCGGGCCACACTGCCCGCGACTGGCTGGAATGATGCCATCGCGCAGCGTACATCCGGACGTTGGTATTCAGTTGTGATCAGCAACGATCCTCCCCATGCTCCGGTCACGCCACATGGCTGACGGATTTGAAGCCACGAGGCAGTACGGCGCTCCCGAAGTCAGCGGTGCTCGGGGTTTTCGTAGTCGTGCCGGCAGCCGGCGTCCCATGCGGTGCGCTGGTTGCCGTAGGCGGGGATGCCGCCGACGTCCTTGAGCGTTCTGGCCATGTGCAGCAGGTTCCAGGTCATGAAGGCGGTGTTGCGGTTGGTGAAGTCGTTGTCCGGGCCGCCCGAGCCGGGGTCGAGGTAGGAGGGACCGGGCCCTGCCTCGCCGATCCAACCGGCGTCGGCCTGCGGGGGGATGGTGTAGCCGAGGTGCTGGAGGCTGTAGAGGACGTTCATGGCGCAGTGCTTGACGCCGTCCTCGTTGCCGGTGATGAGACAGCCCCCGACCCGCCCGTAGTAGGCGTACTGGCCCGCCTCGTTGAGGAGGCTGGAGCACGCGTAGAGACGTTCGATCACCCGCTTGGTGACCGAGCTGTTGTCGCCCAGCCAGATGGGGCCGGCCAGCACGAGGATGTCGGCCGCCATGACCTGTTCGTACAGCCCCGGCCAGGCGTCGGTCTGCCAGCCGTGTTCGGTCATGTCCGGCCATACGCCGGTGGCGATGTCATGGTCGACGGCCCGTACGACGTCGACGTGGACACCCTGCGCCGTCATGATGCCCACGCTGCGGTCGATGAGCCCTTGGGTGTTGCTGCGCTCCGGCGACCGTTTGAGGGTGCAGTTGAACACGAGGGCCCGCAGGTCGTCGTAGCGCGCCGGCGGGATATCGGTGGAGGGTGACTGGGCGGACAAGGAGCACTCCCGGGAGTCCTGCCACCGTGCGGGTCACGGCGGCACAGCGCTGCCCATCGTGCTGGCCCGGCCGCCGCCCCGGGGACCGCGGCACGGCCCGTTCGGCGACGACCACCCCGACAGTCGAATGCCGGGCGCGCCGGGTGCGCCCGCCGTTTCGTGCGGGACGGCCCGGCGGTGGCACCGCCGGGCCGTGTGGGGCATGCGTCAGGCTGTCGGGTGGGGCAGCGGCCGGTGTGCCGGAGGCGTGGTCGTCGGACCCGGCGCCGCGGCGCAGGCGCCCGCCGCGCAGGTGGTGAGCCAGGCGTCGAAGTCGGCGTCGTAACGCGTGCCGATATCGGTGTGGTAGACGGCGTAGCCACCGGCGTAGTCGCCCGTCCGGAAGTGCCCGAGCACGGTGGCGACGTCCGAGGGGTGCTTCTCGATCATGTAGCGGGCCGCGAGGTAGCCCCAGGGGTAGGTGCGGGTGACGTCGCTGTTGGCGTAGGTGCTCTGGAACAACGTGCTCAGCGCGTACGTGTGCTTGCCGGCCTCGGTGACCGCCTCGGTGTCGGTGACGTGCCGGTAGCTGTACGAGACGTATTCGGCGAGGCCCTCGATCCACCAGATGTCCGGGACCGATGTCTGCCGGCCGAAGTCGCCCTTCATGTCGTCACGCGCGTCGAGGTAGTGGGTGTACTCGTGGTTGAGGTTCCAGATCCGGGCCGGGAAGCCGTCGTCGGAGTCCTTCTGGTACATGATGGACAGGGGCTGGTTGTCCGGTTCGGTGGGGTCCCCGACCAGGGTGATGCCGCCGTTGTCGGTGTCGACGCCGAAGATGGCCCCGGCGTAGGTCCGGTAGTCGTTGCGACTGCCGAAGACGACGAGCTGGACGGTGGATTCGTACTGGCCGGGTATCGGGCCGTCGTCCTTCACCAAGTCGTGGAAGTACGGGCCCTGGCCCAGGACGCCGGCGCAGGTCGCATCGAGCTCCTCGGGGGTCAGTGACTGCGCCCGTACGGTGTGCGTCGCATCGCAGGCGCGGGTGACAGGCAGGGCCGCCTCGGTCAGCCGGCCGGGCAGGTCGCACGCGCCGTAGTACGAGCAGTTGGCCTTGTCGTAGGCGTCGGCCTGGGAAGCGACGGTGACCCACAGGGGCGCGGTCGGGCCGGTGATCTTCGAGGCGTCCAGCAGGCCCTTCATGAGCGGCCGGACCCGGTCCTGGAGGGCCGGGTGCTCGACGTAGCGCGCGACGTTCATTCCCGCGTTGGAGTCGAGGTAGGAATTGCCGGTGCCGAGCAGATCCAGGTGGTCGAGCGCGAAGGAATTGAGGGTGTCGATGATGCTGGGATCGGCGGTGACCGCGCTGACGTAGTCGGGGTTCCAGTTCCCGCGCCAGAGAGGCGTGTAGACGTCGTTGACGGCCGCCAGCATGCTGGGGATGTCGTCGTAGGAGCTGTCGTACCCGCCGAGCACCTGCTTGTAGGTGTTCAGATAGCGGGCCTGTTCGTCGGCGCTGTCCGTGAGGATGATGACCTCGCCCAGGACGTCACCGTTGTCCGAAGTGACGTTCCTGGAGCGGGCGTTGGCGAAGAAGGCGTCCAGGCTGCTCCGGGTGGCCGCCGCCAGGGTCGGGCCGTATGTCCCGACGTCGTCCGGATGGTTGGACTGCACGTAGTAGCCGGCGCGCAGGAACAGCACGAGCTGCCACACGTGGTCCGAGTTGTCACCGGGGTACGTCGTCGCCCCGCTCCGGAAGGCGTGGGCGAGGGTGACCATCTGGTCCTCGCGGAAGATGTCGTGCGCGTCCTTTCCGGTGACGCTGAACAGGGTGTTGACGCAGTCCGTCGTCGCGGCTTTGACGAACGTGACCAGTTCGGATCCGGTCCGGCTGCCGAAATCGGACGGGCTGCAGGAGGCCGCGGGGCCGTGCTTTCCGCCCTTGTGCCGTGCCGCCGCGGTCGAAGAAATGGGGGGATTCTTCGCGCCGAGCGGGCGGGGGTGGGCGGTGCCGAGCGGTCGGCCCCGCAGTGCGGGCCGTTCGTTCGCGTCCGTCGCGGGACCCGTCGGTGGGACGGCGTGGGGGGCGGGTCGGGGCGCGGTGACGGGCCGGACGGCGGTCGGCGCGGGTGGGGCCGCCTGTGCGGGCGCGGCCAGCAGGCCGGCCGTGGCGAGGAAGGCGGTCAGGCCGCCAGCCAGGGGTCTGGGCAGGGGGAAGCGGTAGCGCATCCGTGCTCCTTTGTGGGCAGATGCGCCTCGAGGTTGAGCTGAGGCGTGTGTGGCACCTTCTCAGCGCACGCGACGGGCAACAATAAGGTGTGACATAGCACTTGAGACGCATGCGCCATAACATCCGGGTGGAGGCGGCGAATCCGAACGTTGGGGCGGCGACGGGCACGGGGGAACGGGCCGGTCAGCGCCTGGCCACACTCCAGGTCCGCGCGGCCCACGTGCGGAAGTGCGGTGACTGCGCGATGAGAGCGCGGTATGCCGCGGCGGCGGAGGCGAGAAGCGCGTCCCCCACCTCGTCGGCGAGGCCCCCGCGCCGCCAGGCCAGCACGTAACGGCACCACAGGGGTGTGCCGACCAGCGGTTTGACGAGGACACCGGGGAGCGGCCGGAGCGTCGCTTGCACGACGGAAACCCCGATGCCTTCGGCAATCATGTTCTGCAACTGCTGCTGGTCGCCCAGGAATTCGTGGACCGTCGCCGGGGTGAATCCGGCCGCGCGGCAGGCCGCGTAGAACACCCCGGGCCAGCCCGCCCCGTCGTCCGGGGTCAGGAACCACGCGTCGTCGGCGAGGTCGGCGAGCGCCACCTCCCGGAAGTGCCGCAGCCGATGCCCGGCCGGCAGCGCGACGAAGGACGGCTCGGTGACGATCCCGCGGTGTGCCACGGCCGTCGAGTGCCGCAGTTCGAGTCCGGGGTAGTCCGCGGCGATCGCGGCGTCCAGCTCGTCCTGCTCCAGGAGTTCGACGATCTCCGAGGACGGATACACACTGCTCACCGTGAGGGCCAGGTCGGGCAGTCGGCTGCGGAGCCGGATGAGCATGCCGGCGAGGGCCGGTGTGTTGGTCGCGGCCAGCCGCAGCGGGCGGGGCGTTCCCACGCCGTCCGCGGTCGGCCGGCGCCCGATCGCGGCCGCGCGGGCCAGGACGTCACGGGCCTGGGCCAGGACTTCCGTGCCGTACCGCGTCAGCTCCACGCCCGAGGAGTTCCGCTCGAACAGCGGATGGCCGAAGTACTGCTCGATGCGCTGGAGTTGGGTGCTCATGGCCGGCTGCGAGTACCCCAGCTCCGACGCGGCCCGGCCCACGCTCCCGGCGTCGGCGATCGCACACAGCACCCTCAGGTGCCGAAGCTCCAGCTCCATGCGCACGCTCCTCCCGTCCACGCGGCCCCGGCCCGAACCGTCCGGGGCCGCGGATCGATGCGCCGCCCCCCGTTGCGCGACCCTCGTCCTACGGTGCGAAAGGGAAGCGCACTCATCATGCCCACGCCATCCTTCCCCGGTGGGTGCGATGGCCCGGAACGTTCGGCGGCCCCGTCCCCCCGGTCAGCAGCCAGGCTCTTCATTCCCGATCTCGGAAAAAGTGGACGGGAGGCCGGGAAAAGATATCCGCCGTGTCTCTTCGCGTGCATGAATTGCCGTCAGCGGCATTGACCTGCGCGGGCTAGCGGCCGGTGTTTTCCGCCGTGGCGTGGCAACAATGCGGCGCGCGAAAAGGGCGGCATCATGCCGCTCAGGAATATTGCTGTGCAAACTCGACGAAGACACCGCGGAGAGTCGCCATGGACCAGGCCGTCACCAGTGCAGATCTCTCGACGGAGACGTCGACCGCCACGCCGTACCTCTTCACCGACTGGCAGCCGTGGTACCAGGGGATCTGCCGCGCGGTGGGCACGGCCGATCTCGCCTTCGACACCGCTCTGCCGGTCGCGCGAAAGCAGAACGTCAATGTGGTGCGCATCGACCTGCAGAATGCGAACGTCTCCTTCTGCACCACGCCGGCGGGTGGGAAGTACCAGACGCTCGGAGACACGGTGACCGGGTTCTTGAGTGCGAACCCGACCGTGATGGTCGCGATCAACGCGAACTTCTCCTGGTACGACACGGACGTCGCCGGTGGCAATTTCTCGCTGATGGGACTCGCCATCTCGCACGGAAATGTCGTGTGCGATCCCAGGGTCCCGGCGCCGCAACCCACTCCGCAGCAGACTGCCGACGTGCCGAACCAGAACTACGCCGGCGCGATGGCGATGCTGATCTCGCAGGGGAACGAGGTGACCTTCCAACTCGTCACGGAGGCCGATCCGCATTGGCCGTCGGGTACGTACACGGCGATCGCGGGCAGCCCGAACCCGGGCGCGGGCTGGCCACCTCAGCTGTACCAGCCGGGGCAGCCGCTGCTACTGGTCGACAACGGGGTCAACATGGCGACGCCCTCGGCGTCTCCCTCCGAGAGGGTGGCCGGGCGCACCGCGGTCGGTGTGAGCGCCGACGGGCAGTACCTGTACCTCGTGACGCTCGACGGGTGCGAGAACGCCGCGTGGCCCAACGGAGGCGCCTTCTACGACATCGCGCAATGGCTGATCATCGCCGGGGCCGCCAAGGCGCTCAATCTCGACGGCGGGGGCTCCACCGCGATGGCGTGCCGCGACGGCAACAACAACCCGATCCTGATGAACGTCCCGTACGGCGCCGAGTCGTTCCCGGGAGTTCAGCGCGCCGTCGGGAATTTCTTCGGCGTGATCACGCAGCCGCTGTCGTAGGCATGCCGAACGGCCGGCACCCGGCCCCGCGCGACGCTCACCGGTCGCCCGTCCGTGGCGTGCACGAGGGGCCCGTGCCGGTCGCGCCCCCGGCACGGGCCCCTCAGGTGCGGTCGGTCAGGCGGGTGTGGGCAGTTCCGTCGCCCGGTCCGCCTGCGGGGTGTGCGGTCGTAGGGCCCGCTCGGCGAGGATGCCGAAGATCACGCCGAAGGCGGTCCACAGCAGTGCCTGAATGCCGAGTGAGGCGAGACGGAACTGCCACAGCACGGTGGCCGGGAAGTCCTCGGGCGTCTCGTTGACCGCGGGAAGGAACGCCATGGCCAGGGCGATGACCGCGAGGAAACCCGCCGCCGCGCCGAGGGTGGCGTTCCAGTTGCCGAACCGTCCGGCCAGGCGGCGGCCGACGATCACCGCGCCGACGCCGACCAGCACGGTCAGCGCGATCATCCCGAAGTACAGCGCGGTGCGCTTGCCGATGGTGTCGGGCTCGTTGGACCCCGGTGGATTGGCCGGGTACTTCAAGAACGGCACCAGGTAGACGGCGACGAAGGCGCTTGCGGCGATCAGGGCGGCGGTCGCCCGTGCGCCGAACCGGCCGATGCGCCCCAGGGCGCAGCAGAACACCAACGCGGCGATCCCGCCCACCGCGGTGCCGAAGACCAGCACCGCGGTGGCCAGGCCGCCGGTGGACTGCACCGCACGGCTGACGAGTTCCATCTCGTGCTCGTGGGTGTGGGCGTCCTCGTACGCGATGCCCGCGTTCACTCCCGGCTCGCCGATCAGGTAGGCCAGCCCGAAGGCCAGCAGACCCGCGGCCAGGCCGGCCAGCATGCCGCGGACCAGCAGCGTACGGACGGTGGCGGAATTCATGCGGCTGTCCCGCCCGTCGTCAGTGGCAGGGGAATCCGAGCAGGTGCCGGCCATCGTGCACCCACTCGTGGACGCCCGCGCCGGAGAGGAGGGAGGTGGCGCCCTGCTCGGCGCCGACGAAGTACAGCAGGACCAGCATCAGCAGGCCGAAGAACGCCGCCCAGGGCAGGATCGCCCGGATCGGCAGCTTCGTCACGGCCGGCGAGGACAGGGGGGCAGGAGCGGCTGAGGTGTGAGCCACGGCGGTACCTCCTCGGGAACACGCGTCCCGTTCGTTGGAGCACGCGACGACGGCGCCGGGTCTGACTCACTGCACAACTTCCCGCGGTGCGGGGGTCGTACAGCACACAGTGGCGCGACCGTGCCGGGCTTGCACCGGACTTCCGTTCGCGCCGTCGTCCTATCGCACCAGACGGTACCGGCACCGACCCATACAAGCCAAGATGCCCTGCCTCCTTTCCTGCTGCCCCGGTCCCCGCCGCCGGTGCAGGGCCCGGGGGAGACACCCCCTAGCCTTCCGCCCATGACGATCAGGTTGACCTTGCTCACCCCGGCCCCCGGGCCCGCCCTGCGCGAGGCGCGGGTGGATGACGACGGCTCGTTGGACGAGCCCGGCCGGCAGCAGGCCCGGGCGCTCGCCGGCGACCTGCCGACGGGCGACCGCCAGCTCTCCGGCCCGAGCCGGCGCTGCCGGGAAACCGCCGCGGCCCTCGGCCTGGACCCCGCGGTCGACCCCGCGCTGCGCGAGCTCGACCTGGGCACCTGGCGCGGCCGCGCCCTCGACGAGCTGGCCGCCACCGATCCGGACGCGCTGGCGGCCTGGACGACCGACCCTGACGCCGCTCCCCACGGTGGCGAATCCGTCAGCCAGTTGTGCCGGCGCATCGCCGACTGGATGGATCAGCTGCCCGACGGCACCGGCCGCGTCCTGGCCCTCGCGGACCCCTCCGTGGCCCGCGCCGCCGTCGTCCACGCGCTGACCGCGCCCCCGCACGCGTTCTGGCGCATCGACCTGCGGCCGCTCACCCGCGTCCACCTCACGGGCCGTGCCGGCCGCTGGAACCTCCGACTCGGGTGAGGCTTACCCGGACCCCCCGTTCCGTGGATACGGGGTAGGGGTATCGTCTTCCTCGTCGTCGTTCTCTTCGTCGGCATCCTCGCGTGCTGCGCCGGCGATGCGCACAGAGTCAGGGAAGGGCCGCCCCGTGAACCGCACCGGAACGCCGAGCAGGCCACCAGTGGCCCGGCTGCTGGCGGTCTGCGTCGTCCTCCTGGGGCTGTTCCTGATGCACGGGTCGCCGGCTTCGGCTGCCGGCGGGTGCCACGGGGCGATGGCCGGGTCCATGGCGGGGTCCATGCCGGGGGCGCACGGCGCGCCCGCTGTGAGCGGCTCGCACGCGGAGGCATTCCCGACCGGGCACCGCGCCGATAGTTCCCCTCCGACCTCCTCCGCCGCGGCCGGCACACTGTGCGTCTCCACCCCCGCGCATCCCTCCCCGTCGCTGCCGGCGCTCGGCGCGCCGGCCGCGGTGGACCTCGGAGCGTGCGGCGCCCTGGGGTGCGGGCTGTTGACCGCCGCTGTCACGCGGTGGAGAGGGCCGCCCAGAGACGGGCGAGGAGTGCTGCTGCGGGTGTGCGTCACGCGGACGTGACAGGTGCCTGACGGACCCGGATTCATCCCGGGCCCGAGACGGCGTCCTGTTCACCCGCGCACCGCCCGGCGTGGTGCGCCCCCTCGAAAGACTCTCGCGATGTCCCTCGTTTCCCGTTCGTCCGCACGCCGCCGCACCACGATCGCCGCCTCCCTCGGCGGCGCCCTCGTGCTGGCATTGACCGCGTGCGGCTCCCCCACCTCGCCGGCCTCCTCGGCTCCGGGAAGGGCTACGCCGTCCTCCGCGGCCCCGGGCAGCCACCACGGCGACTCCGCCATGCCCGGCATGCCCGGCATGAACATGAACACCGGGGACGGCCTGGTCACCAAGAAGGACGGCTACACGCTGGCCGCGAAGGCCGCCACGCTGCCCTCCGGAAAGGCCACCGACTACCGGTTCGCCATCACCGGCCCGAACGGCGAGCCGGTCACCGACTTCGCCGTCGAGCAGACCAAGCGCCTGCACTTCTACGCCATCCGCTCCGATCTGACCGGCTTCCAGCACCTGCACCCCACCATGGCCGACGACGGCACCTGGACCGCCGGCCTCGCCGCGCTCCGGCCCGGCTCCTGGCGGCTGTTCACCCAGTTCACGCCCCGGACCGGCGCGGGCAAGGGAAAGGACTTCGTGCTCAGCCGCACCGTCACCGTGCCCGGCTCGGCAGCCACCGCCGTCCTGCCGAAGGCGGCCACGACCACCACCGCCGACGGCTACACCGTCACCGTGCACGGTGAGCTGATGGCCGGCATGGCCCACCCGCTGACCGTGACCGTCAGCAAGGACGGCAAGCCGGTCACCGACCTTCAGCCGTACCTGGGCACCTACGCGCACCTGACCGCCTTCCACGAAGGCGATCAAGCCTTCGCCCACCTCCACCCGGAGACCGAGGCCAAGGGGCGCCGCGGCGGGCCGCGCCTGTCCTTCCACGCCGAGCTGCCCAAGTCCGGCAACTGGCGGCTGTTCCTGCAGTTCCGGACCGCGGGCACGCTGCACACCGCCGCCCTCACCCTGCGTGTGAGCTGAATCCGTCCGCGGAGGCGCCGCTGGTCCGCCGGCGCCTCCGCGGCCCCGCGCTCCCCGGCCAATATTCGCGTGAATCAGGCGAGTTGGCCCGGTAGGCTCGTTCGGCTTCGGGCTCTGCTGCATCCCCGCAGCCCTGCCGCCTCCGGGTCGTTCGAGTGGAGAAAATGAGCCTCAAAGTCGAGAGCGCGGCGGAAGACCCGCCCGACGCGGCCGGTAGTCCCTTCGCGCTGCCGGCATTCCGATGGTTCTTCGCCGGCCGGCTCGTCTCGCTGCTGGGCAGTGCGATGACGCCGGTGGCGTTGTCCCTTTCGGTGCTCAACGCGTCGAACAGCGCCGGTGACATGGGGGCGGTGCTGACCGCCAACACCGTCCCGCTCATCGTCTTCACCCTGGCCGGCGGCGTCGTCGGTGACCGGTTCCCGCGACGTCTGGTCCTCCTCGTCTCCCACCTCGGTGCCGCGCTGACGCAAGCGGTCGTCGCCTTCCTGCTGCTCTCCGGGAACTACGACCTCGGTTCCCTGATCCTGCTGGAGGCCCTCAACGGAACCACGGCGGCCTTCACGAATCCGGCCCTGCGCGGCATCGTGCCGGACCTCGTTCCCACGTCGCAGATCCAGCGGGCGAATTCCGCTCTCGGATCGGCGAAGAACGCCGCGAAGGTGCTGGGGCCGACCGTCGCCGCCACGATCGTCGCCACCGGAGGCGGTGGCTGGGCCATTTCCCTCGACGCCGCCACCTACTTGGTCGCGGCGCTCTGCATGGCGCGGCTGAAGGTGACCGGCAGCCCGCCGCCCCGCACGGCCGGCGTCCTGAGGTCCCTGCGTGAGGGCTGGACGGAATTCAGGTCGCGAACCTGGGTGTGGACGATCGTCGCGTCCTTCGGCATGGCGAACTGCATTCAGGTCGGCATCTGGACCGTGCTCGGCCCGCTCATCGCGAAGCAGCGCATCGGCGAGACCTCCTGGGGGCTCGTGCTCAGCGTCAGGGCGGTCGGTCTGCTGCTCATGGCCGTGCTGTTGTACCGGATCACCTTGAAGCGCCTGCTCCCCGTGGCGCAGACCTGCGCGGCGCTGATGGGCCTTCCGCTGATCGCGCTGGGCCTCGTGACGAACGTGTACTGGCTCGCCGCCGCCACCTTTGTCGCGGGGTTGAGCCTCGGCTTCTACAGCATTGCCTGGGACAGCACCTTGCAGGAGCAGATCCCGAGGAACGTGATCGCCAGGATCTCCTCGTACGACAATCTCGGTTCCTTCCTCGCCATCCCGGTGGGGCAACTCTCCGCAGCCCCGCTGGCGAACGCGTTCGGGGCTCCCCGGGTGGCACTGCTCGGCGGATTCCTGTGGATCGTCCTCACCCTCTGCCCCCTCGTGGTCCCTTCGGTACGGGGAATGCAGTCGCGGTCCTCGTAGCGGTTCTGACGCTGTTCGTCCGACGGGCGGAGGGCGGGCGGCGCGTGGCCGCCCGCCCGGTGGGGCCGGCAGGTGGTCGTCAGCTGCTGACCGGATTCCGGGTGAGCACCGGGCGGACCTTGGTGAGCATGAGGTCGAGGAACTGGTCGGGGTGGCGGAAGGACGCGAAGTGGCCGGCGTCCCGGATGAGGGCGAAGTCCTTGACCGGCGCGGTGATGTCGTCGAGGAACTGCCGGGCCGGCTCGGGCGGAGTGACGACGTCCTGGTCGCCCTGGAAGATGAAGACCGGCAAGCGGAACGCGGTGCCTTCGGCGTGCTCGTCGATGGCGACGGCCTGCGGCCCGAGCTGTTCGGCGAAGGTCATGCCCTTCAGGTACGTGGACAGCTCGCGGAGCGTGTGGAGCGGGGAGAACCACAGGGAGCGGATGACCACGGTCTTCATGGTGTCGTAGGTCAGCGGGTCGGTGGTGACGACGAGCTTGGCGTACTGCGACCACTGCTGGGCACTCCAGACCGTCGCGTCCGCCGTCATGGCGGTGACGGTGGCGAGTTCCTTGTGCTTGCCCGCCGCGCGCAGCCGCTCGCACAGGGCGTGGTGGGCGGCCGCCCGGTCGCGGCCGCCCGCGGCGATGTTCTGGTCGGTGCCGACGTACGCGGAGTAGAGCTCGGGGTGGCTGCGGGCCAGACGGAGCCCGATGACGCTGCCGAAGGAGTTGGCGACCAGGAGCACCTTGTCGACCCCGAGCCGGGCGCGTACGTGCTCGGTCAGCTCCACGGCGTCGCGCTCCAGCCGGGCCAGGCTCATCTCGCCCTGTCCGGTCGGTCCGCCGCGGCCGAAGGTCTTACCGGCGCCGGGCAGGTCCCACCGCACGAGGGTGAAGTGCTTCTCCCAGGCCCGGGTGCGCGGCGCGAAGACGAGGTTGGAGGCGCCGGGGCCGCCGTGGATCTCCAGGATCACGGGGTTGCGGCGGTCCTCGCCGCGGACGGACACGTACTGGTCGATGCCGCCGATCCGGACGAAGCCGGATTCGTCGATGCCCTCGGGAGACGCGATGCGCAGCCGCCGCGTGTGGGCGGCGCGCTTGAACTGCCGGTAACCCAGCAGGCCGGCGGCGGGGCCGGCGACGACGGCCGCGGCGGAAGCGGTCACGATGGTGCCGAGCATGGTGTTCCCCCTAAACTGTTTACTGCGTCAGCAATTGAATTTACGGTATATACAGTGAGCGTGGATGTCAACGCGCCCGTCGCTGAACGCTGTTGAGAAGGAGTACCGGCATGGCCAGGAACGGAAGGGCCAAGGAGGCGCGTGATGTGGGCGCGAGCCTCGCGCTGCTGTGGGGCGAGCAGGAGCAGCCCTCCCGCGGGCCCAAGCCCAGCCTCACGCCCGGCCGTATCGCACAGGCCGCCGTGGCACTGGCCGACGCCGAGGGCCTGGACGCCGTCTCCATGAACAAGGTCGCCGCCACCTTCGACGTCTCGGCGATGGCGCTGTACCGCTACGTCCCCGGCAAGGGCGAACTCTTCGACCTCATGATCGAGTCGATCCTCGCCGAGCGGCCCGACCTGTCGGCGGCGGGGGACGGCTGGCGGGCTCAGGTGACCGAGTGGGCCCGTCGGTGTCTGCGCGTCTACCAGGGCCACACCTGGCTGCTCGCGGCCACCGCGATGCGGCGCCAGGCGATGGGTCCGCACCAGCTCGGCTGGCTGGACGCCGCGCTCGCGGCGCTGGAACCGACCGGGCTGACCGCGGCCCAGCGGCACCACGTCTTCATCCTCGTCGTCGGCCTGGTCCGCAACCTCGCTCAGCAGTCACTCGACTTCGACGCGGAGCGGGACCGGGAGTGGAACCGCCTCACCGGCGAGTTGCTGGACCGGCACGCCGACCGTTTCCCCGCCCTCACCAAAGCCCTCGCCGACGGTGGTTTCGCACCCGATCCCGACCCCCTCGCCTTCGGCATGAACTGCATTCTGGACGGCGTGCAGGCCCTCATCGACCGTGCCGGGGCTGCTTCGTCCTGATGGCCCGACGGCCCGAGTGCCTGAAGGCGTGACGCGCCCCGGGCCCGCTACCTGCTGCTCCCCGCCGCCTCATCGTGGCCCTCGCGGATCGTCTCCACGGCGGCGTGGGCCACCCGGCCGATCGTCTCGTCGAGGTCGGCGGGGCGGGTGTGGAGGTCCCGCGCGGTGGCGAAGACGGCCAGCGCGTACCGGCGGCCGTCCGGGTACCGGACGACTCCTGCCTCCATGTGCATGCCGGGCAGCGTGCCCGATTTGGCGGCCACGGTCACCGGGGGCGGGAAGCCGGACGCCAGCCGGGTGGACGACAACTGCCGGGTCATGAGGCGCCGGACGGCGGCGCAGGCGTCGGCGGTACCGGCCCGGTCGTGCCAGATCAGGCCGAGCAGCCGGGTCATGTCGCGGGCGGTGCTGGAGGTGGTGCGCCGCGGGTCGAAGACGCTCAGCGAGCGACGCCGTTCGGTGGGGGACAGGGCCCGGTAACGGGCGGCGAACTCCCGGTCGTCGCGTGCCCCGAGGTCGGCGTACATGCTGCGCAGCAGATGCCGCGGGCCACCGAGGAACCGCGTCCGGTCCAGGCCGAGTTCCGCGACGAGCATCCGGACCGCGTCCCCGCCGACCCGGCGGATGAGCGCGTCGGCGGCGGTGTTGTCGCTCAGCGACATGGCGAAGTAGGCGCAGTCGCGGAGGGAGATGTCCACGTCGTCGGCGCAGCCCGCGATTCCCCAGCCGCCCAGCCGGTCCTCGGCGCGGAGGGTGACGTGCGCTCCCGGATCGAGCTGGCCGGCGGCCGCCTGCCTGGCGAACTCCAGGACGATGAGGATCTTCGCGACGGACGCGATGACCACCTGTTGGTCGGCCGCGACGGCAACCTCACCGCCGGTGTCCAGGTCCACGGCGTGGAGCTGTATGCCGGCGTCCGCCTGCGCGAGTACGGCGCCGAGACCGCTGGGGACGGCGGTCAAGCCTTCGGACCGGGCGCGGCCCACCGCGGCGCGCGCATGCCCCGGGCCTGCCGGTCTCGCGGGGCCGAGCCGTCCAGGGACGCGCCGAGGAAGGAGAGGAGGACCACCAGGGCACCGCCGCAGACGAGGGCCGAATCGGCGAGGTTGAACACCGCGACGTGGCCGACGACGTCAACCGGCTCATGGCCTTCCCACCGCGCGACGGCCACGAGCTTGCTGCCGAGATCCAGGCCGTAGGCGAGAACGGACGCCGCCAACAGCGCGATCAGACGGCTCCGAGCCGGTCCGCGCGCACCGACGGCCGGCGTTGCCGTCCCGGGCCGGGGTTGCGAGGCATTGTCGGTAGGAATGATCCGCTCCATTGATGACGATCCGCCCGGGACGGGGACACGTTACGGCAGAACGAGCGCTTGCGGCGCTGAAAATGTCCAGCAGGCGCTTTCGCCCGGCTTTCGCAAGTTCAGTAGCGTACGGGCTGTGGATCTTCAGCGGCACCTTCGTCACTTCCTCGCCGTGGCAGACGCGTTGCACTTCGGCCGGGCGGCCGAGGCGCTGGGGATGGCGCAGCCGCCGTTGAGCCAGTCGGTCCGGCGGCTGGAGCGCGAGCTGGAGGTGGAGCTGTTCGACCGCTCGGGGCGGCGGGTGGCTCTGACGTCCGCGGGGCAGGCGCTGGTACCGGAGGCCCGCGCGATGCTGGCGGCCGACCGACGCCTGCGGGCGAGGATGGCCGAGGCCCGCGCGGCCGCCGCCCGGGCTCCGTTGCGGGTGGGGCTGGTGCCGGGAACGCCGGCGTCCGTGGTGCGTGAACTGCTGGTCGGTATCACGGAGCAGGCACCGGAAGGGGAGGTGGAACTGCGGGAGATCCCCGGGGCGGAGCAGGCGCGGATGCTGCTGGACGGGCGACTGGACCTGGGGCTGCTCCGGCATCCGGTGGCCGCGCCGGAACTGCGGACCGTTCCGGTGGCCGAGGAACGGCTCGGGGTGGTGCTGCCCCGTCTGTCCGCGCTGGCCCGCCAACCGCAGGTGGAGCTGGGCGAGTTGGTCGGGCACGACGTGGTCCTCTTCCCCCGCCGGACCTCCCCGGAGCGGCACGACGAGGTGCTGGCGCGGTGCCGGCAGGCCGGTTACGTCCCCGGGCGGGTGCGTGCGGCGGAGAGCGCGGAGGTGCTGCTGGCGCTGGTGGTGGCCGGCCGCGGGGTGGGCCTCGTGGCCGAGGAAGCCGCGCGGCACGAGCCGCGCGTGGTCTGGCGGCGGCTGGCCGGTGAGCCGTTGCGGGGGCACGTCTTCGCGGCCTGGCCGAGGAGGTCGGCGCATCCCCTGGCCGCGCGTTTCGGAGAGGTGGTGGCCCGGGCGCAGTCGGACAGCGGCGGTCGCAACGACGGCGGTGGCGGCGGCCGGCCGGGGCCGGTGGGGAGCGTTCCGGGCCTGGCCGGTATCGGGGACTCCACGGGCCCCTGGGCGGTCGTCTACGACGGGTAGCGGCCCCTCGCGACCGCGGTGACCAGCGCTGATATGCGTTCGGCTATGGACCGGGCGGCGGCTGCGTCTTGGACAGCGGGTGCGGTGGGCTGCTGAGGTGAGGCCGTCAAAGATCGTCTCCCCGGACGGCGGCGCCTCGCCCTGCCCGCCGGCCGCTGTCGGCTGCCCGCTGCCTGGGGCCCGGCGACCGAAGGCGTCGCCGGCGGGAAGCGAACCGGCCACCGTTCCCGGGCACTTCACCCACTTCAAGGAGTCCGCCATGTGTCTTTCGTGTGCCACCCCGACCGGGACCGTTACCCGGCGGAGGATCTTCAGGGCGGCCGCCGGAGCCGCCGGAGCGGCCGCGCTCACCTCCGGGGCGGCCCCAACTTCCGCCGCCCGCGCCACCGGGGCGGGGCCGCGGCGGGGCGCCGGGGTCCGTTTGCGGTGGCTGGGCGTCGCGGGCTGGGAGATGACGTTCGGCGGGCACCGCCTGCTCGTCGACCCGTATCTGACCCGCCAGCCCTACCAGGACCCGCAGGGCGGGATGGACCTGGCCCGACCGCTCCAGGTGAACGCGCGGATCATCGACTGGGTACTGGAGCGCCACCTGACCGCCGCCCCCGAGTTCGTCCTCGTCACCCACGGCCACTTCGACCATCTGGCCGACGTCGCACCCCTGTTGAACCACCCGAAGTGGCGGCACGAGCAGGTCCGTGTGCTCGGCGGTGAGACGCATCTGAACCTGCTGAGAGCGTCCGGTGTGCCGTCGTCGCGGACGGGCGACCTCCTCCTCGTCACGGGCGGCGAGCACCTCCGCCACCCCCTGCGGAGCGCCGAATCCCCCCGACCCGCCTACACGATCGAGGTCTTCCGCAGCCTGCACAGCCAGGTGGGCGGTTACGGCTTCGCGCCCACCGGCACGCTGATCCGGCCACCCGCCGCGCCGGCCACGATCGGCGATCTGGTGGAGGGCGGCTCGCTCGGCTACCAGGTCACCGTGGGCAGCGGGCCGCGGGTGATGTTCCTCAGCGGCACCGCCAACTTCGTCGAGCGCGAGGTCGCGGGGGCCCGGCCGGACGTGCTCGTCCTGGGCGCCAGCGGCAACGCGGCGGTGTACGACTATTTCGAGCGGGTGCTGAAGGCGCTCGGCTGGCCGCGCGTCGTCGTGCCCAGCCACCATGACGACATGGTCACGCCGTTGGACGATCCGCGGGTCCACGACCGCGTCAACCGGCAGGTCGTCGACACGCTCCAGGGCATCCTGGGTGACCGGGGGCGGGTTCTCGACCCCCGTCACCTGGAGGTCCTGGAACTGCCGGTGTGAGACCGCCCGGCACCGGAGAGGGGTGGGCGGCCGCCAGGCTCAGGAGGCGAGCGTGGCCTCGACCAGATGGGACCAGTCGGTCCGGGTGCCCTCCCGGGCCGCCTCGGCGAACCGCGCGTCGCCGAGGCGGCGCCGCGCGGCCTGCTCGATCCGGGTCACGTCCGGGTGGGAGCGGTCCTGCAGGCCGCGTACGTCCGCGCTCGCCGCGAGCAGCCGCACGGCCTGCTCGTGCTCGTCGTGGCGCAGCGCCAGGTCCGCGACGCCGACCAGCACCTGGGCGATCAGCGGGGCGTGCCCCGCCTCGGCCGCCGCCCGGCAGGCCGCCGCGCGGTGCGCCCGGGCCTCGCCGAGGTCGTCGGCGAGGTAGCCGAGCAGGTCGTGCGTCACCGCGCGGATGTTCGCCCGCTGCGCCTCGTCGCCCAACAGGGCGGTCGCGACGCCGAGTTGCCGGTGCGCCTCCGCTGCGTCGCCGCCCCACCGGGCGAGTCCCGCCTTCGCGAGGGCCAGCAGGGCCAGCGCGCCCGGCCAGGTGGCCCGCTCCGCGTGCCGCTCCGCCTCGGCGACGGCGGCCGCGCCGGCGTCCTCGTCGCCCAGCAGCCAGTACAGCCGCGCCTGCTGCGACCGCATCCGCAGGACGTCCTCGGCGGCGCCCAGCTCGGTGACGACCGCGATGGCCTCCTCGTAGTGCTCGCAGGCAGCGGCGAACTCGCCCCGCACGGCGATCCGCTCCGCCAGCTCGGTCAGCGCGAACGAGATCCCGAACCGCTCGCCGATCGCCCGGAACTCGGCCAGCGCCTTCTCCAGGTAGACGTCCGCGTCCCGCCCCTCCTGACCGAGCACGATCCGCATCTTGCCCAGGTGCAGCCGTGCCAGCGCGCGCGCCCAGGGGTCCTCGTCGTCGAGCAGCGACTCGAAGGCGGGCAGGAACGCGTCGGGCGCCCGGAGCATGCGTTCCAGCGGGGTGATGAACCCCATCAGGGGGTGGCGGGACGGACTGTGCAGGCTGCGCCGGCTGAACTCGTACGCCTTGTGGATCCACTCCGCGGCCTGGTGTTCGTCGCCCGGACCGGAGGTCACGAAATTCACGATCAGCGCGTACACGACGGCCCGGACCTCGTCGGTCACCTCGCCGGGCACCTCGGTGGCCGCGGTGAGGTGCTCCATGCCCTCGGTCTTGTGCCCGCTGAGCCACCAGTACCAGCCGGCGCCCGCCGCCAGCCGCATCGCCGCCTGCGCCTCGCCGGCCGCGAGCGCGCCGTGCATCGCGGCACCGATGTTGTCGTGCTCGGCCCCGAGCGTGGTCAGCCAGTCCAACTGCTCGGCGCGGCGAAGACACGGTTCCGCGGCCTCGGCGAGTCCGGTGAAGTAGTCGAGGTGCGCGTGGCGCGCCAGGTCCGATTCGCCCGCCTCCGCGAGCCGTTGCCCGGCGTACTCCTTGATCGTGCCGAGCATGCGGTAGCGCGGGACGCTGCCGTCCTCGGCGAGCAGCAGCGACTTCTCGGTCAGCGCGGTGAGCAGTTCGAGTACCTGCTCCGGCCCGACCGCGTCGCCCGCACAGACCCGTTCGGCCGCCTCCAGGCTCGCCCCGCCGGAGAACACCGAGAGTCTGCGCAGGACCGTCCGTTCGGCGTCGCTGAGCAGTTCCCAGCTCCAGTCGACCACCGCGCGCAGCGTCCGGTGCCGCGGCAGCGCGGTGCGGCTGCCGCCGGTCAGCAGGCGGAACCGGTCGTCGAGCCGGTGGGCGAGCTGGTCGACGGACATGGTGCGCAGCCTGGCCGCGGCCAGTTCGATCGCCAGGGGCATCCCGTCCAGCGCCCGGCAGATGCGCACCATCGTCGCCAGGGTGGGGGCGTCGACCGTGAGATCCCGGCGCACCGCTCCGGCCCGGTCCCGCAGCAGCTGGACGGCGGGTGAGGACGCGATCTCGTCCGGGCCCGCGTCCCCCTCCGGCAGGGCCAGCGGCTCGACCGGCCACAGCGCCTCCCCGGTGATGCCGAGCGGCTCCCGGCTCGTCGCCAGGATCCGCAGCCGCCGGCACTCCCCGAGCACCCGGTGGGCGAACACCGCCGCGGACTCGATCACGTGCTCGCAGTTGTCCAGGATCAGCAGCGCCTCCCGCTCACGGATCGCGGCGACGATCCGGTCCGTCAGCTCCGCGTGCGGGGCCTCGCCCAGCAGGGTGTCCCGGAGGCCGAGCCCGGCGAGCGTCGACTGCGCCACGTCGCCGTCCGCCCCGACGGCGGCGAGCTCCACCAGCCAGGCCCCGTCCGGCAGGTCGCCGAGCAGGGTGCGGGCGGTCTCGGTGGCCAGCCTGGTCTTGCCCGAGCCGCCCGGCCCGATCAGGGTGGTGAGCCGGTGTCCGGCGAGGAGTTCGCGGACCGCGGCGACGTCGGCGTCCTTGCCGACGAAGCTGGTGAGTTCGGCACGCAGGTTGGTCCGGCGGCTCTCCTCGCGCCGTCCCAACTCGCCCCGCAGCAGCGCGACGTGCAACGCGGACAGCTCCGGTGAGGGGTCGGCGCCCAGCGTGTCGGCCAGGGCCTCCCTGGCGCGCTGGTACACCAGCAGCGCCTCGCTGTCCCGACCGGCCGCGACGAGGGCGCGCATCAGCGTGCCGACGAGCCGTTCCCGCACCGGGTGGGCGGCCACCAGGTCGGTCAGCTCCGTGACCAGCTCCGCCCCGCGCCCGAGGGTGACGTCCGCGTCGGCCCGCTCCTCCGTGGCCGTCAGGCGCAACCCCTCCAGCCGGTCGACCGCGGCGTCGAACGCGGGACTGTCCTGCAGGCCGACGTCCTGGAGGGCCGCACCGCGCCACAGTCCGAGGGCCTCGCGCAGCAGCCGCACCCGCCGGGAACCGTCCTCGGTACGGGCCTGGCCCGCGCTGACGAGGCGTTCGAACCGCACCGCGTCGACGGCGTCGGGCCGCACCGCCAACCGGTAGCCCTCCGGCTGCCCCTCGACCACCCCGTCCGGCAGTGCCTTCCGCAGCCGGGAAACCAAGCGCTGCAAGGCGTTCGTCGCATCGGCGGGCGGGTGCTCCCCCCAGATCCAGTCGACGAGCGACGATTTCGGGACCACCTGACCCGGCTTGAGCGCAAGGGCGATCAGCAGTCCGCGCAACCGCGCGCCCGGCACGTCGGCCGAGCCGCCGTCGTCCGTGCGCACCTCCAATGGCCCCAGCATCCCGATCTGCACCCGCTGATTTTGCCACGGGTGTTCGGCAGGCATCCCCGGGTCAACAACGCCTGGTGGGCCGGTGGCTGAGCACCGCGTGGGGCCGGACGGCGGGTTACCGAGTGGGAACCTCAGAAGTAGCGCAATTATTACCGGCAGGCGTTGCTGCGCCGGTCACCGCCTGTCAGGGTTTCGGCAATCTCAGCTCCCGAGAGACCCGGAGGCGCCGTGCCTGTCCGTCGTACCGTGGTCGCCGCCGCATCAGTCGCGGTGATCGCCGTTCCCCTCGTCCTCGCCGTCAATGCCGGCGCCCAGCCGAGCACCGGCTCCGCGTCCGCATCCGCGTCCGGGCTCAAGCCGCCCGCCAAGGAGGCCGTCGCCACCGGCAGCGGCGGCGCGGTCGCCAGCGTCAACCCCTACGCCTCCCGCGCCGGCATGGAGGTGCTGCGGCACGGTGGCAACGCCGTCGACGCCGCGGTCGCCACCGCCGCGGCGCTGGGCGTCGTCGAGCCGTACTCGGCGGGCATCGGGGGCGGCGGCTACTTCACCTACTACAACGCCCGTACCGGCAAGGTCAGCACCATCGACGGGCGGGAGACCGCTCCGGCCCGGATGAAGTCGGACGCCTTCCTCGATCCCGCGACCGGCAAGCCGATCCCGTTCAACGATGCCGTCAACTCCGGCCTCTCCGTTGGCGTGCCGGGCACTCCGGCGACCTGGGAGAAGGCCCTCCGCGACTGGGGGACGATCTCGCCGGCCAAGGCGCTGCGGCCGGCGACCCGGCTCGCCGCGGACGGCTTCGTCGTCAACGACGAGTTCCGCGCCCAGACCGAGATGAACGAGAAGCGCTTCCGGAACATCTCCTCCACCGCGAAGCTCTTCCTGCCGCACGGCGAACTCCCCGTCGTGGGCTCGCGGTTCCGCAACCCGGACCTCGCGCGCACCTACCGGCAGCTCGCCCGCGACGGGATGGACGCGCTGTACCGCGGCGCCGTCGGACGCGATGTGGTCCGCACCGTGCAGCACCCGCCGGTGGCGCCGGGCTCCGACGCCAAGGTGCGCCCCGGGCTGATGGCGGCCGGCGACCTCGCCAAGTACACCGCGCTGCGCCGCGATCCGACCCACACCACCTACCGTGGCCTCGACGTGTACGGCATGGCGCCCTCCTCCTCCGGTGGCACCACCGTCGGCGAGGCGCTCAACATCCTGGAGAACTTCCACCTGTCGGCGGCCGACCGGGTGCAGGCGCTCCACCACTACCTCGAAGCCAGCCGGATCGCGTTCGCCGACCGCAACCGGTGGGTGGGCGACCCGGCGTTCTCCGACGTGCCCACCAAGGCGCTGCTGGCCAAGAAGTTCGCCAAGGACCGCGCCTGCCTGATCAGCCCCACGGCCACCCTGACCAGCCCGGTCGCGCCCGCGGACCCGCGTCGGCCGAGTGCCGGGTGCACCAAGCGGACCGGTACCACCGACCCGTACGAAGGCCCCTCGACCACGCACCTGGTGGCCTCCGACCGCTGGGGCAACGTGGTGTCGTACACCCTCACGATCGAGCAGACCGGTGGCTCCGCGATCACCGTGCCGGGACGCGGCTTCCTGCTCAACAACGAGCTGACCGACTTCGACTTCACGCCTCTCGCCAAGGACGTGCCCGACCCGAACCTGCCCGGTCCGGGCAAGCGGCCGCGCAGCAGCATGTCCCCGACGATCGTCCTGAAGCACGGCCGGCCGCTCCTCGCCGTCGGCTCGCCCGGAGGCGCCACGATCATCACGACCGTGCTGCAGACCCTGGTCAACCGCGTGGACCTGGGCATGACGCTGCCCGAAGCGGTGGCCGCACCCCGGATCTCCCAGCGCAACCGTACGGACACCGAGGCCGAACCGGCCTTCCTCAAGTCCCCTGAGCGCGCCGCCCTGGACCGGCTGGGCCAGCACTTCGTCGAGGCCCCGAAGGCATTCACCCCGTCGCCGGAGATCGGCGCGGTGGCCGCCCTGGAGTTCCTCTCCGACGGCCGGACCCAGGCGGTGGCCGAGCCGAAGCGGCGTGGTGGCGGGTCCGCGATGGTGCTGCACGAGACCCCCTAGCCTCCGAACACCGAAGCAGGAGCGCGCACGGCGTCCCCGCCCGCTGGGCAGGGGCGCCGTGCGCGTGCCGTCAGCACATCTTGTAGTCGGTCCGCGTGGAGTTGTAGGAGCAGCTGTCGGCCGTGCTGCCGCTCGCCCGCCTCAGCGTGGCCGTGTCGCGGTCGTTGTTCCACACGTACGCGCCGCGGCCCTGGTAGCGGTGCGCCGCGGTGTTCGTGCCCTTGCCGGTGTGGACGGTGACCGTCTTCCCCGCGCCGAGCGCGTAGGAGCCGAAGGTGTACGTGTGCCGGGAGGCGTCCGTCAGCGTCCACCCGGTGAGGCTGACGGCCCTGCCGGTGGAGTTCTTGATCTGTACGTACTCGGCGTTGAGGCTCTTGGCGGAGCGGGTGTCCGGGCCGGGGCTGTCGTAGTAGATCTTGTAGAGGTGGACGGAGCCGGCGGCCTGCGCGGGCGCGGGCAGCAAGGCGGCGCCGGCACAGGCCGTGACGGCAGCGACGGCAAGAGCACGCAAACGGAGCATGAGAGTCCTTGGGTTCGGGCCGGGCACCCCCCACTGCGGGCCCGGCGGACGCTCAGATTAAGGACCGGGTGCGGGAAAGCGTGCCGACGTTACCCAGTCGCGACATACCAAGACACAACGGATTCGCTCAAGGTTCAACAACTTGCCTGCGGGGGACGGTGGTTGGCCGCCCGGGCGGCCCCGGAAGGGCCGGTGAGCCGATGGCCTCAGCTTCCGTAGACGCCGCGGCACAGTGTCACCAGGTCCTTCCGGACGTGCGGGGAGGCCATCCGGCACACCACGCCGGGGTCGACCGTGGCCCGCGGACGGGGCGGCCTCCGCGCCGTGGGCGGGGCGGCGTGCCGCCGGTGCGCCGGGCGGGCCCCGGCCGGGCGCGGCCGTGCGGCGGCGGCGCGGGGCGGGCGGGGCGTCCGCCGCTCCCGCGACGCCGTTTTCGTGTGTGCCGTGGCCCGGTGAGCGCGCGGCCGGTGCCGGTGCCTGTGTCGGTGACCGGTGGCGTGCGGCCCCGACGGCCGCTTCCCGTCCCGGTGGGCTTCGGCGACCGCCATCCGCTCAGGGGGCCGGTCCGGGGTGGGCAGGCGCAGCGGTGCGGGCCGGTCGGGAGCCAGGGTCCGTCCGTCGTGTGCGGGGGCGGGCCCCGGCCCGGAGGGGCTGTCCGGCACGGAGACGCAGCCGGCGGTCGCCACGAGGAGGGCCGCTGCGGTGACGAGGCGAAGAAGAGAAGGGCGCACGGACCCTCACGGTGTCGGACGGCCGGGGCCCGTCCAAACGACACTCCGGTGCGTCACCCGGACGAAGGCAGCAGCCGCTCCGGCGCCGGGCGCGAGGGGCTCACAAGCCGGGCCCTTCTGACGCAACGTCAGGCACGGCCGGGGCCGCGGCTGCCGGGAGCGGAGGACGGCCGGAGCTGGAAAGGAGTGCCGCCGGGGGCGGTGCTACTTGGCGACTTCCGCGGGCGGGCTCATCCAGATCGTGTCCTCGCAGACGTCCAGCAGGGTGCGCCGGCCCGACTCGTCGCGGGCGACTATCGGCCGGCGGCCGCCCTCGTGGTCGTGCGGGGCGGCGACGATGGCCTCGTCGTTGCTGACGATGCAGCCGGGGGAGGAGGCCGTGGAGGCCGGGCCGGCGGCTCCGTCGGTGTCCTTGTAGCGCAGCGCCGTGGTCACCGTGCCCCCGCCCCGCAGATCGATCGGCGTGGCCGTTCCCCGACCCGCCCCGTCGGCCTCCGGCCCCTTGCCGACGTGGACCTCGAAGAGCGGGTAGCCGCCGAAGACGCAGGGCCGGGTGTTCTTGTTGACGACGGACAGCCGGGCCTCACGATGTGTGCTGTGCGGCGCCTTGTGCAGGACCGTGAGCTTCCACTTCAGGCCCTTGGTCGTGCAGTTGGCGTGCAGCGCCGCCATCCGCGGCGAACCGCAGCCCACCAGACCCAGCCCGGCGATGACGGTCAGTGCCAGCGCGGCGGTGGTCGCCCCGAGAAGTGAACGCCGCAGCACGGCTTCCTCCGTTCCTCACGTACCTGTCCCTGCGGGTAAGGAGGCAATTCCGGTGCCGAAGGTTGCCTGACGTGGTCGTGGCCGGCGAAGAAGATCGTCTGCGGTGCCTCCGGCCGTTCCTCCGGTGCGCTGCCGGCCGGACGGTCCGACATGCCGACGCCACGCGAACGGCGTAGCGTGAAAAGGGAGAAGGACCAGGTCCGAAGCGTCGCCCGTCAGTGCCCTCCGGCCAGGTCCCATCCCGGGTCACCGATGTGTGCGGAACGCCGTACGCACCGGTGCGACGGGTTCCTACACGCCTACGAGCGGTGCACCCACGGGTCGGCCCGGCCTGGCCGGAACCAGGCGCCCGGCCCGCGCCGGCCCGTGAGCGCCGCTGTGACGCGGGAAATGCCATGAACGGTTTCGCCGACCGGCTGATGCTCCGGTACCTGGAACCGGCGCAGGTGGCGCGTCTGCTGGTGCCCCCGGACGATCCCGACCGGCACCGGGTTCGCGCACTGCTCGCCGCGGTCTACGAGCCCAGCCTGCTCGAAGTCCGGTTCGTGGACGAGGTCCGGGTCACCACCACCCGGTTCCAGGTACCGGTGAGCCCGCCCGTAACGGTCCGCGGCAGCTGGGAGAAGCTGCTGCCGGACGCCGCGCAGGCCCGGGCCACCCTCGACATCCCGGCGGTCGCACCGCCGTACTGGACAGACCTGGAACTGGACACCGTGGTGACGGCCCGGGTGGTATTGACCTCCGGTGCGCTCGACTCCCTCGGTTCCGAGGACCTCTCCGGGCTCTCCGAGGAGGAGTTCGCCGCGCGGTTCGACTTCCTGGACCTCACCGAGCTGATGCGCCGGGCCGGCGTCGCCGACTACGCGGAGCTGCAGGCGCAGTTCCCCCGGCTCTACCGCCTGCACTACGCGGAACCGCCGCCCTTCGACCCGGGCGCGCTCGGCCGTACCTACCGGCTGCGCGTCTCCGTGCTGTTCTTTCCCGACCTGGATCTCGGCGCCGCGCTGCGCAGGTTGGTCCAGTGCCGACAGGCGCTGGACGACACGCGCCCGCGGCCCGACGAGTACGACGGCGGGGCTCTGCTCGCCGCCAGTGCGTGGCTGGCGGTGTTCCCCGCCGCCACGCTCGTGTCCGACACCGCCCCGGGGACCGAGAAGCAGGTGTCCGACCTGCTGGCCGCCGAGGGCTTCGTGGCCGCGTTCGAGGACGTCGCATGAGCACGCGCAGCCGTACCGGTGCAGGGCTCGGGGCCGGGCCGCACCCGGCGCGACGTCCGGCCGGGCG
This sequence comes from Streptomyces lydicus, assembly GCF_001729485.1. Classification (GTDB taxonomy): domain Bacteria; phylum Actinomycetota; class Actinomycetes; order Streptomycetales; family Streptomycetaceae; genus Streptomyces; species Streptomyces lydicus_D. The sequence continues at coordinate 5,123,374 of NZ_CP017157.1, read as the reverse complement.
GGCGTCACGCCTCACGTAAGGAGCGGTCGATGGCGGTCAAGTACATCGATGTCACCGCCAGCAGCAATCTGTTCGCGCCCGCCGTCCGGGCGTTCGGGGACATCGCCATCATCGGCAGGGGCGGGATCGGCACCGCGGAGTCGCCGCCCAAGGACTTCACCTCGCCGTCGGCCGCGGCCGACGCCTACACGGACGGGTCGACCACGCTGGCCGCCGACGCCGCCGAAGGCGCGACCAGCGTCACCGCCACCCTCAACGTCCCGGCCGCCACCACCGTGCGGATCGGTACCGGCACGGCCTCGGAGGTCCGTACGGTGACCAACGCGGCGTCCGCCGCGACGGGCTTCACGCTCACCCTGGACGCGGCCCTGGCACACGCCCACACCAGCGGAGAGACGGTGACGCAGGAGAGCGCCAACGACCTCGTGCGGGCCATCGGTGCCGCGTTCAACCAGTCGCCGCCACCGACGAGGGTCTGGGGTGTCCAGGTGGACTCCACCGGACCCGACTGGGACGCGGCGCTGGCCACGACGGGCAAGCTGGACGTGCAGATCGTGGTGCTCGCGAACACGCCCCTCAACTCGGCGAACGCGCAGACGGTCGGCAAGCTGGCGACCCACGTCTCGACCATCGAGGGCGACGGCAAGGAGCGCATCGGCGTGGCCATGCTCGACGGTTTGCTGACTGCCGACGAGGCGATCGCCCTGAACACCGGGGCGGTGCAGAAGGAGCGGATGGTGCTGGTCGCGCACCGGTCCACCGACGACGTGGCGGCCGCCACCGCCGGCGTCATCGCCGGGTACCGGCCGCACATCTCGCTGCTGCTCAAACCGATCAGCATCGCGATGACGCAGCGGTTCTCCGAATCGGAGATCGACAAGTACGACAGCCACCTCATCAACTGGATCACCAGCCCGGTGCTGCTGCCCGGCCAGGCGCTCTACCTGGGCGAGGGCTACACGGCCGACTCCAGCCACAACAAGAAGTACATCGACATCGTGCGGACCCTCGACGACGTCAACTTCCGGATCAAGGCGGCGCTGATCCAGGCGATCGGGAACCTGCGGATCAGCCGGGTCGGCCTGCGCTCCGTCGCCACGCTGGTGGAGTCGGTGCTCGCCCCGCTGGTGCCGCAGGAGGTGATCGAGCGCTTCACCGTCGTGATCCCGCTGCTGACGCTCCTGGACAAGGACCCGGCCGACCTGACGGCGGCGGAGGCCAAGCAGATCAAGGACGCCCGCGGCACCCGCCGGGCCGACATGACCATCGAGGTCGTCTACGCCGGCGCCATCCACCGGCTCGCCGTCCAACTGGTCTTCACCGGCTGACCGCGCCCGGCGGACGGCAACGAGGGAACCCGAGGAAGTGAGAGACCATGCCCGACACCCTGAAATGGGACACCCGGCTGGCAGTGTCGGTGGATGCCAAACCGGTGACCCCCATCGACTCCTTCAACCCGACGTTCAACGTCCCGGTCCAGCCGCTGCACTCGCTGGAGGCCGACAACGTCGCGCACATCGTCCAGCCGCAGGCGTTCACCTTCACCATGGCGGTCAAGGCGATCGGCACGTCCGTGGCGACGCTCACCGGTCTCGCGATGGAGAACACCGCCTTCAGCGTCGTCGTGCAGCAGGGGAAGGGCAGCGACTGGACGTTCAAGAGCATCGCGCTGAACGACTGCTACATCACGTCCGTCGCCAGCACCATCGTGATCGACGGCGTGCCCACCACCACCTTCAACTGCATCAGCCTGCAGGCCGTCCCCACCGGCGCCTAGCCGGCGGACGACGCCCGGCGGGCGGACGGAGACCCCCATGTCGGACCCGAACCAGGACCCGGTACCGGACCAGGAACAGGCACAGGCCGTCGAGCGTCCCGGGCTGATCGAGGTGCACGAGGGCGACAAGGTCGTCCCCGCGCCGGGCTCGGAGGCGGCGGTGGCCGCCCGCTCGGCCACCGAGGTCCACTACTACTTCCCGGTCCATGTGGTGATGGCGGGGGACGTCACGAAGGAGACCGGGAGCGCCGTCGAGATCAGGATCTGGAACGCGCTGTACCAGGCGCTTAGTTGAGACCGAGGAGCCCGGGATGCCACGGTTGTCGTGTCACTTCCCGATCACGGTGACGGTCGTCGGAGAGCCCTCACCGGCGGCGGTCGAGAAGCTCGGCCGCGTCGTCGAGGAGGCGCTCGCCGCACGGTTCAGGCTCGCCCGCCGGCACCTGGAGACGGTCACCGGCCGGGCCCCGGCCGTCCCGGTGGAGGCCGGCGAAACACTGGACCGGGGCAGGATCGGCGCCACCGGGCAGGTCTACCGGGTGCCCGCGTACGACGGCGGCGGCGCCCTGAAGCCCGTGCGGCTGGAGACCGCGCAGCCCGGGCAGCGCGACCCCGCGACGCTCTCCGACACCGACCTGGAAGCCGAGTACGGGCACGCCCGGAACTGGCTCCTCGGCCACCAGCGGGTGGACGCCGGCTACGCCGCCACCAAGGCGTACCTGGAGGCCCTGGAAGCGGAGTTGCTCCGCCGCGCTCCCGCGGCATCCACCGCGGCGGCGGGCGGCCCGGCCGGTTCCGGACCGAGGACCGGCGGCACCGGCCCGCCGCCCCGCACCCCGGTCGCCCCGCCGCCCGCCATGATGTCGGGCGGAGGCGCGGCGCCGCACGACGAGGAGATCGCGGTGACCGGCGCGCACGCCGGCGGCACCTACGGCGAGCACGACCTGCCGTTCTTGCTGGGACGGCGCGGGATCCGCCTCGTGATCACCTCGTCCGGTCCGGGCGCGCACGCGCTCACCGGCCACGGCTTCGACGCCGTCGGCGTCGACCCGCAGAACGGCGAGCTCCTGCTGTACGACAACAAGAGCTACGGCAGCCTCGACAAGGCCGAGGGCAAGAAGGCCACCGCCCTCGGCAGGAACCTCCCGAGCAGCCTGGAGGAGGCGATCGCGAAGATCCGGGCGATGCCGGACTTCCCCGAGAAGGCGGACGTGCTGCACCGGCTCGACGCCTCGCTGACCGCCGTCCGGGCCGGCAAGCCCATCCCGCCGGAACTCAAGGTGCGGCTGAAGCTGACGAACGCCGGCGGGTACGCGCACGGTGCGCGCAACCTGCCGCCCGGCGTGGAGTACGAGGACGTCGTCGGCCCGGAGATCCGGGAGGCGCGCAGGCAAAACATCGCCGACGCCCGGAAGAACAAGGTCAACCCCGGCCGCCCGCGGTCCCACGCGGAAACCGAGGCCATGCGCCGCAAAGTGGGCGGGGTGCTGTCCCGGCAGCCGGTGCGGGTGCGGGTCGCGGTCCGGATCAGGAGTCAGGTGCGGAGCGCCGGGCTCGGCCTGGCCAGGATCGGTGTGATGGTGCTCTGGAACGCCGTCATGGCCAAGGTCGACCAGGCGATCGAGAACTGGTTCCTGACCCGGTGGGCCGAGCCGAAGCTGAAGGCGTTCGAACCGGAGATCCAGGCCCGGCTCGACGACCGGCTCGAAGAACTGGTGGACCTCCAGCTGCGGCATCCCGGCCGGCCGCTGTACGCCGTCGTCGGCATCCTGACCACCCTCGAACGGGGCGGCGAGGACGACACGGAACTGGAGAGCTGCGACATCCAGTTGGTCTCCGTCTCGGTCGCGGCCGAACGCGTCGAGCACAGCACGGTCGAGTACGTGCGCACCCACCCCTGGCACGGGCTCCGGGTGGTACGCGACCTGGTCAGGACCAGCTACTCGGTCGAGCTGGAGCCCCTGGGCACGGCGGAGCTGGCGGCCGTGCTCCGGGCGGAGATCGCGGCGGAGGAGGAGGCGGCGGGCGCCCGGTCCGCCACCCCCGAGCAGGAACGCGCCTCCCAGCGGCGACGCGACCAACTGGCCGCACAACTGGCCGGGTTGGAGCCGGCGCCATGACCACCGGAGGCGACACGCTGACCATCCGGCTGCACCTGCCGGAGTCGGTGACGTTCGACCGGGAGCCGGCGCCGGACCGGCAGCGGGCGTGGGAGCGGGTGCTGCTGCGGGCGGTCGCCCGGGCCGCTGACGGGCTGCGGGAGTCCGGCCTGCGGGTCGCCGGCGCGCCGCCACCGGCGGGCCGGGCGCCCTGCACGCCGTCCGCCACGGCGGCCGCGACCGCGGGGGCGGTGACGGCCGAAGCGGCCGGCGCAACGACGCCCGGCGGCCTCCGGCCGGCCTTCGCGGTGCCCGCCGACCTGGGGGAGGACGTGACGGACCGGGCGGCCGGCCCCGAGGCGCCGGAACCCGTTCCGACGGCACCCCCGAGCGGGCCGGCCCCCCGGGCAACCGCCCCCGCCGCCGCGGCCCCCGCTCCGGCGGCGCCCCCGCCGCCCGCCCCGGCCGGCGCCCGCCCCGCCGGCCCCGAGCCCTCCGGGAACGGCCGGGACGAGGGGGACGACGTGGTCGAGGGGCTCAGCGGACTGGAGGGCCGGGCGGTGATCATTCTGCCCGGCACCCGGATCGTGACCCTGGGCGGAGCCACCCGGTACATCCGGGCGAGCAACCTGACCCGGGCCGTCCAACTCGGCCGCGCCGTCTTCGGCACCACGTCGTTCGCGCTGCTGGAGGGCCCGGTGGGCGCGTCGGACAGCAGGCTGTGGGTGGTGGCGACCACGCCGGTCGTCTCCAACCAGGACCTGGAGGTCGCCGGGGACCGGCTGCCCACGGGGCAGCAGATGGCGGCCGTCCTGCACAGCAAGATCCTGCGGAGCGTGGCGGACCCCGCCGGGCACCGCTACGACGTGCTCGCGGTGCTGTCGAAGGAGCGCAACCCGCTGACCGCGGACCGCGCGGCCGGCCGCCGGCTGTACGCGCGGCTGGCGGAGGGCGGGCCGGAGCTGCCGGAGGAGGAGGCCCGCCGGCTGGTGTTCGAGGACCTCGACCGGCTGGTCGACCAGGTGCTGGGCGAGGACGACAGCCGGCTCCAGGAAGCCGCCGAACGGCTGGCCGCGCTGGACGCCGTGGCGTTCGGCCTCGTCGACCTGGCGACCAAGTCCCGCTATCTGCAGGTCCTGGTCAAGGCATGGACGGGGGAGAGCCAGGAGCGGGCGATCGTCGAGATCATGCGGTCGCTCCGCAGCGTCACGGAGCTGGAGTCCGTCCGGGAGATGCTGGCCGCGGCCGGGGTGGCGGACCAGCTGTTCGACGACCTCGGGGACACCTTGTGGGACCTGCTGGTCACCGTCGGCGGGAAGTTCGGGAAGAAGGACCCGTTCACGGTCGCCACCGTGGGACGGCTGGTCGACGAGGCGTTCCAACTGCCGCCCGAGGTACGGGAGTCGATCCGGAACAACGTGGTGGTGGGCGAAACCGTCCAGCTGGCACGGTCGGCGTGGATCGAGGTCGACGCTGCCGTCGGCGCCGTCGTGGGCCTGGTGCGCGGGATGATCGAGGGGCTGGCGATGCTGGTCACCCGGCCCGCGCAGCTGCTCGAAGGGCTCGGCCAACTGGCCCGGACGGCCGTGATGTTCCAGCTGGCCGGATACGGCTACCCACCCGCCCGGGCCGAGTGCGCGCTGGTGGTCCAGCAGATCGGCCCGAAGCTGGCGGACGGCTTCCGCGGCGCGGCCGTGCTGCACGTCGGCCCGAACGTGACGGCCAGGATCAAATGGGCCGTGATCGTGGAGGCCGCGTCCTGGTTCGTCGGGATCGGGGAACTCAAGGCGGTGGCCGAGGCCGTCGGCCTGAGCGAGAAGCTGGCGCTGGTGGCGCGGTTCCTGGGGCTCGTCGGCAAGGTGGCGGAGTCGGCCGAGGGCCAGCGGATCGCGGTCGGGCTGAGCCGGGTGGCCCGTGCGATGCACGCCGGCAGCACCGTGTTGCGGGACGTCGAGGGCGAGCGCGAGGTCCTGCAACTGCTCTCCCACCTCCCGGTGGAGGACGAGCGGCGGCTCGTGGGGCTGCTCGAACGGTTCGACGTCACCGAGGGCAGCAGCCTCGCGGAACTGACCGCCCATGCCGAACTCGGGCCCGCCGTGCGGGACTCGCTGCGCAAGACGGAGATCCTGCAGACGCTGGCCGCCAAGTCGGGCGGGCTGAGCGAGGAGCTGGGGACGGCGTTCCGGCACCTGGCCGGCCCGGGCGGCTTCACCGACGCGGAACTGGGCTCGCTCGCCGCGGCGTTGAAGCCCGGAGAGGGCAGGACGTTCCTGGCCGCTGTGGACCGGATCGGCCTCGCCCGGATCGGTCCGGCAGCGGAGGTCGGCATTGACTTCCTCACCGTGCTGGCCGCGGACACTCGCCGGATGGACGCCGTACGGGAGGTCGGCTGGCGGGTGGTGCAGGTGGCTCTGGACCAGGCCGGGGGCGAGGTGGCGACCTGGGACGCCCTCCTGCTGGAGCTGGCACGGCTGCAGGACGAGGCCCGCAGGACGAAACGGGTCACGGCCTTCCATGCGATGCTGCAACAACTGGAGCGCGGTGACGCGGAGGCATGGCGCCTGGTCGCCGGCGCCCGCGCGGTGGTCCCACAGGTCGAACACGCCGCCGTGCTGGGCCGGATCAGGTCGATCCGGGCCCGGTACCGGGGCCGGGCGGTGGACCGGGCCGCGCTGCAGCGGCGGCTGGAGGCCCTGCGGAGGCTGTCCAAGAAGGACCCCCGCCTGGCCATGGAGATCATCGAGGCGTTCGAGCAGCGCCGCCTGGACCGGGCCGGCCGCTTCGCCGACGCGGACGACCTGGCCGCGGCATGGGACGACGCCGCCACGTGGGCGAGCCACGACGAGCAGGCGCTGCTGCACGAGGCGGGGGAGACGCCGCCGGAGGCGCCCACGCTCTCCGACACCCCCGACAAGCCGGTCACCACGGGCGGTCGGCCCTCGGACGCGCTGGAGCGCAACATGGCCGAGGCCGGTGACCCGCGCCCGCCCGGCCACGAGACCCACCACATCGTGCCGGAGGCCGACCCACGGGCCGAGATCGCCCGCCGCATCCTGGAGGACGCCGAGATCGACGTGCGCCAGGGCGCGGAGAACGGCATCCACCTGCCGCGTACCTCGACCGATCCGCGCACCGTCGCCGAGGCGGCGACCCGGCACCCCACCCTGCACACCGACGCGTACTACAAGGAGCTGACGCTCCGCCTGATCGAGGCCAAACGCTCGAACACCGTCCGGGAAACGCTGGCGGTGCTCAAGGAGGAGCTGAAGAACGGGCGGTTCTTCCACGTCGAGGACGGCGCGACCCGCGGCGAGCGGTTCGCCGACTGGCTGCTGCGGCACGAGACGGACTTCGACTGGCTGACGACGGACGAACTGGCGGAGATCATCGAGGCCACCCGCCGCCGGCCCCGCGCCACCACCACCCCCGTTCCACTCGCACCACTCGCCACTCCCACCGCACCCGCACCACCCGCGGAGCGGCGGGAACCGGGCGACGAGGACCAGAAGAGGTAGGGCCGTGCCATGGCCGCCGGAGTGAACGTCCCCGTCCTGATCGGTGCGGTGCCCCTGCTCACCGTCACCAGCCTCACCCTCAACGAGGGCTACCAGGTGGCCCGGATCGCGGGCAGCAGACTCGCCCAGCTGGTGTCACCGACCGCCAGGACGATCACGGTGGAGGCGGTGCTGGTCGGGCGGACCCGGCTGCTCATCAAGAAGAGCCTGGAGGCGATGGCACTGACCTCCCGGGCACTGGCACCGGCCACCGCCCCCGCGATGAACCTGGCCGGCCTCCCCGTGGTCTGCGGCATGACCATCAGCCTCGACATGCAGATCACCAGCCTGCGCTTCACCCAGTCCAACCAGAAGCGCGACGCCCTCGACGTCAGCGTCACGCTGGAGCAGGTACCGCGCTCCAGCCTGACGGCCGTCCTCGGCGAGGCGCTGGACCTCGCCCTGGCCGCCGGTACGGCCGCCGTCCCCACCGTCAGCGACATGGTGCCGGCACGGCGCCAGCTCGGAGGCCAGGTATGAACCCGTCCGCCACCGTGGCCGCACCCGGCACCGCGTATCCGTCCGACACCGTGGACACGCTCGACTTCCGTCAGCTGCCCGTCGATCCCGACGAGGGCCTGCCGCAGGCATTCACCTGCCCGATCGGTGACACGGCGTACGACTTCGGCCTCTACGCCAACCTGGAGACCGGCGACGACGACCCGCCGGGGACGCTCTACGACCTGGCCGCGCCGGCCCGGATCAGCGTCCCGGTGCCGCCCCCCGGCTATCTGGTGCTGCGGGTGGTGCGCCTGGGCCCGGAGGGGCCGCGGGTGGAGTTCCTGTGCAAACTGGTCGCCGAGCCCCCACTCGTCCACCGCACCGCACGGTTGGCGATCCGCCTGCTGGAGGCCAAGGTGGCCCGCGGCAACCTCAACGGGCGCGGCCACTACGGCAGCAGCATCGTGATCGGGGTGGCGCAGCGATGGGCGTGATCCTCTGGTACCGCGTGGCGTTCCCGCGGCTGCAACTGACGGTGTCCAACGACGTCTCCGGCGGCGCGATCCTCAGCGACGCCGACATCACGGTCGAGTACGGCTTCGGGCAGCCCGGGAAGTTCGACGTCCACCTCGCCGCCCTGCCGCTGTCGGCGCACCGGAAGCTGGCCGGTGAGCTCACCGGCGAGCGGGGCACCGCGGGCGGCGTCGAGGTGGAGATCACCCTCGGCTACCTGGAGTCGCCGGGGTCACGCAGGCCCGTCCTGACCGGCCGGGTGGACGGCATGACGGTCTCGGAGCGCTTCCCCCCGCTGGGCGTGCGGCTCACCGGCTACGAGGAGGCCGCGTTCAAACTGCTGACCACCCAGAACATCCGCGGCAAGGACGGCAGGCCCCGGGCGGCCCAGCTGTCCGCGGCGAACTCCACGCCCGCCGAAGCCGCCGACACGATCGTCACGATGGCGCACGCGACGCTGGCCGACGGGGCGACCCCGAAGGAACCGCGGCAGCCCGGCATCAACCTGGACGGGCGCAACGCCTTCGACCTGCTGGAACAGCTCGCCGGCCAGTACGGCGCCGAAGTCCTGGTGCAGGAGGGCGTGGTGCAGTTCGGCACCGCCGTCACCCACCCCGCGGCCACCGGCCCGGCCCTGCCGTCCGACCAGGCCGCCGTGCTGGCGCTGCTCAACGGGGAGGACAGCCTGATCGTGCCCGGGAGCAAGGCCACCGCCCGGCTCGCCGAGTTCGAACCGGTCCAGGCCGGCGCGACGGGCAAGCAACGGGTGGTCACCGACCTCCCGGCACAGACCTCCGTACCGGCCTTCGACTTCACCGTCCTGGGCCTGCCGGAACTGCGGGCCGGCCAGCGGGTCGCGGCCAGCGTGGAGGGCTACCAGAACCCGTTCCAGGGCTTCCGGCTCCTCCAGGTCACGCACTCCTTCTCGCCCCGCACCGGCTACGTCTGCACCGGGCGCGCCGCCGTACTCAAGGACGGCGCGGAGAACCGGCGCAACACGGAGGCCGCCCGGCTGGGCAGCCCGATGGCGATCGCCGACGCGATCGCCGGACGGATCCGTGACGCGCGGACCGTCTCCCCCTCCGTCGACGCGGGCCGGGTCCGCTCGGCGAAGCACGACAAACGGGTGGCCGACGTGGTCTACGGACAGGACGACGCCCCGGCCGCCGTCTCGCCGAGCGTCGACCTGCCGGTCGAGGACAGCGGGTCCGTACTGCGCGACAAGCCACTGGCCGCCCCGTTCGCCTGGCACAAGGTCGGCCTGTCGGTGCCGGTGTACGAGGGCATGCGGGCGTTGCTCAACGAGGTCCGCGGCTCCCGGGAGGACTCCGTGGTCACCGGGTTCCTGTGGACCAACGAGGAGCCGATGGACCGCCCGAAGGCGCAAGCCGGCGACTGGTGGCTGTGTCTGCCCACCAAGCTGTCGGCCGGCAGCCCGCCGCGGCCCGAGGGGAAGGGCGTCAGCGACCTCACCGCGGCGGACGGCCGCCGGGTGGTGGAAGCGGTCGGGCTGAAGCTGACGGTCGGCACGTCCGGCTGCTCCGACGTCGGGGAGCGGCCCACCGAGGGCCCGGCGGAGGAATTCGTGCTGAGCCACAGCTCGGGCGCCGAGGTACGCATCGACAAGGACGGCAACGTCACGGTCTCGGCCGGCGCCGGGAAGGACGTCACGGTCTCCGCGAGCGGCGGCAAGGTGGCCCTCAGCGCCGGTGGAGCCACCCTGACGGTCGGTGAGGGAAAGGTGGCGATCAGCTGATGCCACGGGTACTCACGGAGGGCGCGGTCCTCCAGTGTTCGCACGGCGGGCAGACCCGGCTCACCGCCGGTGCGCCGACGGTCACCGTGCAGGGGCACGGCGTCGTCACCGCGGGCGCGGAGGTCGGCTTCCGGTTCGGCGCCGCCGACCTGCCCGTCCCGGGCATGCTCACCCCCTGCCCGATCCGCACGCCCGACGGCAGCTCCCCGCTGCCGTGCACCATCGCGGCGCCCGCGACACCGGCGGGCCTGGCGACGAAGCTCACGGTCGGCGGCAAGCCGGTGCTGCTGGACACCGCCACCGGAACCACCGTCAGCAGCCCGGCACCGGGCACCTGGAGTGTCGCCGATCCCGGGCAGTCCACCCTGGAGGCGATCTGATGACCGACCCCGGCACCCCCGGGCTCCCCGGGCCCGTCCCCGGCACACCGGGCCTCGGCCTGCCGGGACCCGGCACCCCCGACGGCGGCGCGCCCAGCCTCGGCCGCAGCCTCCGGGCCGACGCCGGCGACCTCGTCGTCGACGACCGGACCGGCCGGCTCACGACGGTGGAGGGGCTGGACGCGCTGGCCCAGGCCCTGGTGCTGACCGTCGAGACCCAGCTGGGCAGCGACCGCCTCAACACCGGCTTCGGATTCGACCGCCTCGCCGTGGGCCGCTACGCCCTCGGCGTCCACGCGCGCAAGGAGTACCTCAAGATGGAGCTGGTCCGCTGCCTCAGCGCGGACCGTCGCGTCACCGACGTCCGCGAGGTGTTCTTCCAGGACGACCCGCGCTTCTTCGAACTCCGGCCGGGCCTCGACGACGCGGCCCGGGAGCGGATCGCCGAGGCGGCCCGGACCGGCCGTACGTACACGGTCTTCGCGCTCGTCGACACCGTCGCCGGCGACACGCTGACGCTGCAGTCAGGGGGACGCCTTGAATGACCTCGACCAGTTCGGCGTGACCGCGGACGGCTTCGTGGTCAAGGGCATCGACCGCATCATCGCCGACCAGCAGGCCCGCGCCCGCGCCATGTTCGGCAGCGACGTCGACCTCACCTCGGGGAGCGCCCTGCGCAAGGTCCTGGACGCCGCCGCCGTGCACGTGCAGGAGTTGTGGCGCGGCCTGGAGGCCCAGTACTACGCCAACTTCGCCACCACCGCGCAGGGGCCCGCCCTGGACCTCCTCGGCACCGACCTCGGCCTGCCGAGGCAACCCCTCCAGGCCACCGGCGAGATCACCCTGACCCTCGCCGGTGCCGAACCGGAGCGCCGGTTCGTCCTGCCGCAGGGCACCGTGATCGAGACCACCGACCCGCCCAGGAAGCGTCTGCGCACCACCGCGCCGGTCCGGCTGTCCGCCGGCGACCCCGCGGTCACCGTCGGCGTCCAGGCCGTCGACCGCGGCCCGGAGGGCAACCTGCCGGCCCGCCGGCCGCTGCGACTGGAGCCCACCTGGGCCCAACTGCACCTCAACCTGGGCCCCGCCACCGTCACCCCCGCCAATCCCGCGCCGATCGTCGGCGGCGAACTGGTCGAACCCGACGACGTCTACCGGGCCCGACTGCTCGGCGTGCCCCGCACGCTGTGGACCCAGGACGCGGTGCTGGCACGCATCCTGGACGTGCCGGGGGTACGGGACGCGGCGATCTTCGACCCGTACGGCGGGGTGGACGCCTCCCACAGCCGGTTCAACACCTACCTGTTCGGCCGGCGCCCCTTCTCCGCGCAGCGCCAGACCGGCTCGCCGTACTACTTCGACGTGGTCGTGGCGGTCGAACCCGGCTGGCCCTGGCGCCCGTCGGACGGTGCCGTCCCCGCCGTGCACGACGCCGTCCTCGACATCGTCCGGCAGTGGCGACCGGTGTCGATCTTCCCCAACATCAATCCGGCCAACCAGGTCGACGTCGGCATCCGGGCCACCCTGCTGATCCAGGCCGGCCACGACCCGGACGCCATCAAGGGCGAGATCCTCAGCGCCGTCCAGGCCGGAGTGGACCGGCTCCGCCTCGGCCGCGGCGTCCTGCACTCCGACATCGTGCTCGCCGCGCGCGCGACCGCCGGAGTGGTGGACGTCCAGAACCTCCGGCTGCGCCGCTGCGCCCCGGCCTTCGGCGACGTCACCCTCGACGGCGCGGTGTTCGGCAACGCGCAGGAGCTGTCCGTCGGCGAGAACCTGGTGCTCGCGCCCGACGAGATCGCCCGCTTCGCCCTCGACAGCCCGCTCATCGACCTCCAGGTACTGAGCCAATGACCACCGACTTCCTCGACGTCCTGCGCGGTGGGCTCACCCCGGCGTACGACCGCGGCATGGAGCGGCTCACCGTCCAGCTCGTGCCGCACGACGACGGGACCCTGCACGCCCGCTACGACTTCCGCGACTACCTGGACCGCTACGGCCGGCTGCCCGACGCACCCCGGTACCTGCTCACGCCCCGGAGGGAGAGCACCGAACCGCTCGTCGTCCGGGTCTGGTTCACCCGCACGCCGGGCCGGGACGAGGAAGCCGTCGACGTGCCGGTCCCCGCGGGCTGGCCGGCCGGCCGGAGCCTGGCGGTCGAACTGCCCGGCCGCGCTGCCGAGCTGAGCCACCTGGTGACGCTGACCCGCGTCCAGCCGCTCGTCCCCGCCCCCGGCGCGGCAGCCGACTGGGAGGTCACTGCCCTGCTCGGCAACCTCGCCAAGCTGCTCTGGGTGATCGGCCGCGACTACGAGGAACTGACCGAACGGCTCGGGGACGTGGCCGCCCAGCGCTTCGCGCACAGCGCCCGCGGCGCCAGCCTGGACCTGCTCGGCGAGGACCTCGGTGCGCCCCGCTTCCCGCCCCGGCCCTACGGCTGGGACGACCTGACGGTGGCGCTCTACCACCTGGACGACCGGCCGCCGGCCCGCACGACGGACGCACCCGGTGCGGCGCCGGAGGTGGTGCGCGTCGCCGACGCCGGCGCGCGGTTCGGCGCCCCCGACCACCCGGGCACCAACGCGGGGGCGCACAGCGGGCGCACCGGGCGGTTCTCGGCGGCCTTCGAGTTCGCGGGGCCGGGCCGGGTCACCGTCGACACCGCTCCCGACTTCGCCGTCGGGCCGGACACCTCGTACACCGTCGAGGCGGTCGTACGGCCGGACCCCGCCGCCACCGCGACCGGTGCCGTCCTCGCCAAGTGCGCGCTGCTCGACTCCGCGGCCGCCCCGGGATGGTCGCTGACCGTCGGACGCTTCCGCGGACTCGACCGGAACCTGCGGCTGTCGGTCTCCGACGGCCACACGCTGGTGGAACTCTTCGCCGACCGGGACCTCGGCGACGGCGTCTTCCACCACGTGGCCGGGGTGGTGGAGCGCCTGCCCCGGCCCCCCGGCTCCGGCGCGCGGCCGACCGCGGTACGGCTCCACCTCGACGGGGTGACCGTGGCGCGGGAGCGCCGGGACGGGCTGGGCGCACTGTCCAACGACGAGCCGGTCGTGTTCGGCCTGGGCCGGGAATCACCGGCCGCCACGTCCCCCGACGCGCAGTACGCGGGCCTGCTCCAGGAGGTACGGATCTCGCGGACCGCCCGGACCTCCTTCGAGCCGGTGACCGGGGAGGGCGACGACCACTACCGGATGCGCCTCCGGCTCTTCCAGCGCTGGTTGCTGCCCACGCCGGACGCCCTGCGCGCGGCACTCAACGAGGCGGGCCCGATCGCCGGGCACGACGAGCCCTTCGACGTCGTCGAGGCGACCGACCGGCCGGTGACCGGCTCCCGCACCCTGCGCGTGCTCCCGAGCGCGCTCACCCAGGGACAGAGCATCGCGGCCGACGGCGACCAGCGGGCCGCCGAGGACGCGGTCGTCGGCACCCCGGAGGACGAACCCGATTTCGACCCGGGCTGGCTCTGCCGCCACGAGGACCGCGACGGGCTCGACCTCGGCACGGACGAGGACCAACGCCTGATGCAGCTCGGCGTCCTGCTGACGCTGGACGCCCTGCGGGAGCGGCTCGCCGGGCGGCGCGGGACGCTGAGCGTCCTGCGGTCCTACGACCCGACCGCCACCGACCTGCACCGGGTCGGCCGGGCCCTGCTCCTGCGCCACGACACCGTCCCGCCCGACGAACTCGGCGTGCACGCCCACGCCGCGGGATTCGGCTGGGTCCAGCACACCCGCGACGGCCTGGTCCACGTCGCCCAGCCGCCCGCCCCGGCCTTCCGCGTCCTCACCACCCCGCCGGCCCCGCGCGTACGGGCCGGCGACGAGCTGACCCTCGCACCGGACCCGGACCCCGCCCGGCTCGCGGGGGCCGGGGTCCGCTGGTCCGTCACCCGCTGCGGGCCCGGTGACGCCGAAGTGCGGCCCGGCAGCCCGGCGGTGCTGCACACCGAGGCGCCCGGCGAGGTCACGGTCCAGGTGGAGGTCACCCACGCCGGCCACACCCGCGGCGGCAGCCGGGCCGTGCGCATCGGCCTGCCCGCCGGCGGGCTCGGCACCGGCGAGTCGGTCAGCAGCACCGGAGTGCCCGCCGTCACCGAGACGCAGGCGGCCGGGCCGCCCACCGACGACTTCGACGAGGGCTTCCTGCTCCTGCGCACCGACGACCTGACCGGCACCCACCGCGGCGTCAACTACGGGCAGGACCTGGCCAACCGGCGCATGCAGCGCGTCACCGCCCTCGCCCTGGACCGGCTGCTCGACCGGCTCCACGGCGAGGACGGCGAGCTCCTGGTGACCGGCGCCCACGACCCGGCCCTGACCGGCCTGCGCGCCCAGGGCCGGGCCCTGGTGCTACGGCACTCCAAGCTGTCCGCGGGCGAGTTGTCCGCGCGCGCCTTCGACGCCGGCTTCGACTTCGTCAAGGTCGCCCCGGACGGTCCGCCGTCGGCCGCGGGCCCGTCGCACGTCGAGGTGGCGGTGGCCGCCGGCGATCAGATCGGCGTGCTGGGGCCGCCCGAGCTGATCACCGGCGAGACCGACACGGTCATCGCGGTACCGCAGCCGACGCCCGCCGACGCCTGCTTCGCCCCCGACGGCGCCCGCGTCTGCGTCGCGCTGCCGGGCAGCCACCGGATCGCTTCCTTCACCGTGGCGGCCCCCGCCCAGGGTGACCTCCCGCGGCTGGTCCTCGACCGCTCCGTCCCGGTGCCGCCGTTCCCCGGCGCGCTCTGCTTCGCCGGCGGACGGGTGTGCGTGGCGCACACTCTGGCGGACACGGTCTCGGTACTCGATCCGACCGATCTGACGCCCGCCGCCCCCGCCCTCACCGGCCCGCGCCCCGTCGCCCTGGGCACCGACGGCGGCCGTCTCTTCGTCGCGTACGCCGGCGACCGCACCCTGCGCGCGTACGATCCGCAGAACCCGCAGCCGCTCCGCAGCGTGGCGCTGCCCGGGGTGCCCCGTGCGCTCGCCGTGAGTCCGGCCGGCCCGGTGCTGGCCGTCCTGCTCGACGGCGGCCGGTTCTGCCTGGCCGACCGGGCCACGCTCGCCCTCCAGGGCGCCCCGGTCGGTACCGGCCCCGGCACCGAGGCCCGCACCGCGGCCTTCACACCCGACGGTTCGAAGCTGTACGTGGCCCTGGACCCCGTGGTGCACGCCGCCTCGATCAAGGTGTACCCGGGCGGATCCGCCCCGGCGAGCGCCACCGTCGACGGCTTTCCGGCGGACACCTCGCCGCTGGCCCTGCGCGCCGACCCGGACGGCAGGCACCTGTACGTCGCCACGGCCGGATCCGGAGCGGCGGCCGGCCGGGTGCACGTCATCGACACCGGCACCGACGTGCTGCTGCCCCAGGCGCTGACCCCCGGCGGCGACTGCCGTGCCCTGGCGGTCAGCCCCGCCGCGGCGCCCTACCGCCGCTGTCTGCTGGCCGCCCCCGGGGGCTCGGCGAGCGTGCTGCTGGCCGACCCGGCCCCGCTCGGCCAGTCCCCGCCCCTGCCACCGCAGTTGGTCTCCCGGCGCCCGCTGGGGCCCGGGGGAGACCAGGAACTCACCTGGTCGGTGGACGCGTCCGGCCACGGCCGGGTGGCGGCCGCCTCGCTGACCGACCCCGTCAACCGGGTCGAGGGCGTGGCGCCGGGCACCGTTCCGGTGCGGGCCGGCTACCTCCCGAGCGGCGGGCTGCCCCCCTACCGGTGCGAGGTCCGGCTCACCGAGGAACTCGACGGCACCGGGGCCGAGATCGGCAAGGAACGCTACGACCTCGTGCTGAACATCCTCAACTGGTTCCACCCCCTCGGTGTGGAGTTCCGCACCGAAGGGCTGCGCGCCCACGTGCGGGAGCTGTCCGGCAGCGCCGCCGATCTGCTGCCGGCCTACACCTTCCCGACGTACCACACCGCCGACCGGCGCCCCGCCCGATTCCGCCGATCCGACAAGGATGACCAGTGATGATCCCCCTCTACGTACCCAAGTTCTCGCACACCGACTGGATCGACAACGAGGACCGCGTCCAGGCCGGCGGCGAGAACGGCTTCAACATCCGGTTCCACAACCTGGAATCCGAGTTCGCGGCGCTGGCCAGGGACCACCTCAACCCGGTGATCGGCGCGTTGAGCAAAGCGGAGGCCTGCCTCTCCCTGGTGCCGATACTGGCCCCGAGCAAGCAGGTCGACCAGCCCGCGAACCCGCCGCTGACCCCGCAGCCGGGCCAGCCGCTGCCGCAGCCGCCGCCCCCGGTGCACTGGGAGCTGGTCAACGACATCGCGCAGAAGCCCGGCACGGCCACCGAGGCGCACGGCATCATGAACATCACGCTCCCGGACGGCGTCGAGATCAAGTCGCTGCTGGTGACCGGCACCCGGCAGCCGCCGGACGGCGTCATGCCGACGATCGTGCTGCGCCGCCGCGTGGTCGCGGGCAACGAAGGCGCGGAGGAGATCGTCAGGGTCAGCCAGTTCGGCACCCCGGCCGCCCCTGCGGTGCAGGCCGTGGTGAACAACCGGAGCCACCGCCACTTCCTCCAGGTGGACCTCCCGACGGTGCCGGTCGGGGACACCGTCAAGCTGTTCTGCTTCCAGATCACCTACCAATGACCGCAAGGAGGAGAAAACGATGTCACCCATCGGACCACCTCAGGCACAGGAAGGCCCCAGCGGCTTCGACCCGGGGCAGGAGGACCCGCCGGTCAAGTTCGGCGTGTGGGGCGACAGTTCGGTCGGGGCGGGTGTCGTCGGCAGCAGCGGACGGCCGGGCACCACCGGCCCGAGCGGGCCGGTCCCCGGCGGAGCGGGCACCTTCGGCATCAACCAGGAGAGCCAGGGCATCGGCGTGCTGGGCCGCGCCGACGCGAACACCGGGACGGCCGTCCTCGGCACCAGCGCGCAGGGCACCGGCGTGGCCGGCCGCAGCAAGGGCGCCAATCCCGGAGTCGCCGGCGTCAGCAAGGACGGTGACGGGGTCACCGGCTCCAGCACGGCCGGGAACGGGGTGTCGGGCGTCAGCACGGCCGGAAGCGGCGCGTCCGGCACCAGCACGGGCGGAACCGGCGTGGTCGCCGGCAGCCAGAGCGGCCCGGGGCTCAAGGCCGACAGCGTCGCGGGTGCCGGGATCACGGCCCACAGCGACACGGGCTCCGGGATCACGGCCTACAGCTTCGACGGCATCGGCATCCTCGGCCAGTGCGGCCACAGCGACTCGGGCGGCTTCGGCTTCGGCTTCAGCCCCAACAACGCCCCCGGTGTCATGGGCACCAGCTTCAACGGCTCCGGTGTGCACGGATTCTCCTTCAGCGAAACAGGGGTGAGCGCCTTCGGCGCCTTGGGAGTCTTCGCCAGCGGGCAGCCCGTGGCGGGCCAGTTCAACGGAGACGTCCATGTGACCGGCTCCCTGATCCAGGGCGGCGGCGGCTTCCACATCGACCATCCGCTCGACCCCGAGAACCGCTTCCTGGACCACACCTTCGTGCAGTCAGCGGAGATGAAGAACGTCTACGACGGCACCGCCACCCTCGACGAGGAGGGCGCCGCGACGGTCCGACTGCCCGACTGGTTCGACGCGTTGAACGAGAACTTCCGGTACCAGCTCACGGCGGTCGGCGGGCCGGCACCCGGCCTGCACATCAGCCGCGCTGTCGAGGACAACCACTTCGCGATCGCGGGCGGCGAGCCGGGGCAGCAGGTCTGCTGGCAGGTCACCGGAGCCCGCCGGGACGCCTGGGCGCGCACCCACCCGGTCGTCGCGGACGGCAGGAAGGAACCCGAGGAGCGCGGCTACTACCTGCATCCGGAGGCCCACGGGCAGCCGGCCGAGCGGTCGATCGCGCTGCTCCGGCACCCCGAGGCCGTGACGCGGGAGCGCCGCGTGGAGGAACCGGAGAGGGTCTGATCGGCGCCCGGTCACCCCGCAGCGGAAGGAGGTGCCCCGACGCGCATCGGGAGCGAAGGCCGGCCCCGCCACCGCACGGCGCCGTCCGGTTGCGACTGCGCCGGCGCCGGACGGCCGTACGCCGCGAGCGGAGCCGGCCGGAAGTCATCGCAGGTGACGAGAGCGCCTGCCCGCACGCACCGAGGTGAACGATGAATGCCAGCCAGTCCGCGTCCCCCCGCCGGACACAGAAGACCGCCGCCGCCAAGCCCCCCGCCCGGGGCGGACGGGCGAGCAAGGCCGCCGCAGGCTGCGGCGGCGAGTACCGGTCCGGCCCGATCTGCGGCACCGCGCTGCTGGACGGGGCCACGTTCCGCGCGAAGGGCGTCCAGTACGCCGACGTGAACGGAATGGCCGTCGTCGAGGGCGACATCGTGATCGGCACCGTGAAGGAGGTGCAGGAGGCCGCGGCCGAGGGCGGCAACGCCGTGCTGTTCCGCTCCGTCGGCATCACGGGGCAGCAGTTCCGCTGGCCGAACGCCGTCGTCCCCTTCGAGATCGACCCGGCCCTGCCCGACGTGGACCGCGTGTTCGACGCGCTCGCCCACTGGAGGTCCCGCACCCGGATCCAGTTCGAGTCCCGGACCGACGACAACGAGGCACTCTTCCCCGACTTCGTACGCTTCGTCCCCGGGGACGGCTGCTCCTCCTCGGTCGGCCGACAGGGCGGCATGCAACAGATCACGCTGGGCGACGACTGCTCCGCCGGCAACGCCATCCACGAGATCGGCCACACCGTGGGCCTGTGGCACGAGCAGAGCCGCGAGGACCGCGACCGCTTCGTCACCATCGTGTTCGGCAACATCGACCCGGCCCAGCAGCACAACTTCCTGCAGCAGATCTCCGACGGTGACGACATCGGGCCGTACGACTACGGCTCGATCATGCACTACTCGCCCGGGGCCTTCGCGATCGACCCGAACCAGCCGACCATCGTCGCCAAGCAGCCGCTGCCGCCCGGCGTGGTGATGGGCCAGCGGACCGCGCTGTCCCAGGGCGACCTGGCCGGCGTCCAGACCCTCTACCCCAACGCCCCGTCCACGGCGAAGGAGCTCGCCAAGGATCCGGAGAGCGACTTCACGCTCAAGGAGCAGGCCAAGGACCCGGTGAACGACGCGCCCCCCAAGCCGCCACCGCCCCTGGAACTCCAGAGCCCGGCCGGCGGCAGCCCGTTCGTGCTGGCCACCCCGCACCAGGCGCCCGCACTGACCGGCTCGCCCGATGGGCTGGCCGAGCAGGTGCACCGGCTCACCCAGCTGGTCGGCTCCCTCCAGCAGGACCTCGCGGCCGTGTCCGCGAGCCACCACAGCCTCCTGACCCGGCTCGGCCCGCTGCTCGCCGGCCGGGACGGCACCGGGCAGCTGTCATGATCCTCGTCGTCTCCTACGACGAGGACCACACCCTGGACGTGGTGCGCCGGCTGGAGCGCGCCGGCCGCGAGGTGATCCGGGTCGACCTGGCGGACTTCCCCGCCCGTGCGGTGGTCAACCTCGACTACGCCGACGGAGAGCGGCCGGACTGCGGCCTGACGACCCGCACGGGATACGCGTCCCTGGGCGGCTGCCGGGCCGCCTGGTGGCGCCGGGTGCGCCCCTTCACCGTCGATCAGCGGCTGCGCACGGCCCGGGACCAGGGCTTCGCGGCCAGTGAGACCGGCCAGTCCCTGCACGGCCTGTTCCACTCGCTGCCCTGCACCTGGGTCAACCCGCCGTCCCTGGACGCCCTCGCGCACCACAAGCCCTACCAGTGGGAGACGGCCCGCCGGGCCGGGCTGACGCTGCCGCGCACCCTGGTCACCAACCAGCCGGAGCGGGCCCGTGAGTTCATCCGGGACGTCGGTATCGGGCGCACCGTCTTCAAGGCGTTCCTGGCCCACACGGAGGCATGGCGGGAGACCAGACTGGTGCGGCCCGAGGACCTGGTGCAGCTCGACGCGGTCCGCTACGCGCCGGTGATCTTCCAGGAGTTCGTCCCCGGGGCCGATCTGCGCGTCACCGTGGTCGGCGAACGTCTCTTCGCCGCCGAGATCGACGCGTCGGCGACCAGCTACCCCGTCGACATGAGGACGGTGGTCGATCAGGCCCCGGTGCGGCCGGTGACGCTCCCGCCGCCTCTCACCGACGCCCTGCTGCGGCTGATGGGCGGCCTCGGCCTGGTGTACGGCGCCGTCGACCTGCGCCGCCGCCCGGACGGACAGTATGTGTTCTTCGAGGTCAACCCGGCGGGGCAGTGGCTCTTCGTGGAGCACCGCACCGGCCTGCCGATCTCCGCCGCGGTCGCCGCGCTCCTGGCACGGCTCGACGACCGGGAACCGGAACGCACGGCGGCACCGCCGCCCCTGGCCGGCAGCGCCGCATGACCCGCCTCGTCCGCGGCGTCGTGGCACTGCCCGCCGAAACGCCCGCCACCCCGGCGGCCCGGGCCCTGGTGGAGGTCCGGGACGTCTCGCTGGCCGACGCCCCCTCCACGGTGGTGGCCGCACAGGTCCTCACGGACGTGCCGCTGGCCCCGCACGGCCGGTTCCCCTTCAGCGTGGAGGTGCCGGACCTCGACCCCGCCGCCACCTACGGCCTCCGCGTCCACATCGACCTCGCCGGAACCGGCTCCGTCGAGTCGGGCGACCTGATCAACACCCGGACGATCACCGTCCCCCCGGAGCCCACCGACGTGCTGACCGCGCCGGTCAGCGTGGTCTGAACGCCGCGCCGCCGCCGCTCAGTCCGTCCCCTGCGCGGCGAACAGCGCGGTGAGTCCCAGCCCTCCGGCGATGCCCAACATGGCCAGGCCACGGGAGCCGAGGGGGAGGTCCGGCGCGGGCGCGCGGACGAGCTGGGTGAAGAGGCGGGTCACCAGGACCGCGCCGGAGGCGCCGAAGGGATGACCCAGGGCGAGGGCACCGCCGTCGAGGTTGATCCGCTCCTCGGCGATGCCCAGGGCGTCGAGCGAGGCCAGGACCTGGGCGGCGAACGCCTCGTTGAACTCGATGCGTTCGGCGGTGGCGAGGTCCGGGCACCGGGCCAGCAGGCGCCGGGTGGAGGCGATCGGGCCGATGCCCAGCAGGTTGGGGTCCACACCGGCCGCGCTCGCGTCGACGAAGCCGAGGACCCGGCGGTGGCCCAGCGCGCGGGCCCGCGACCGGCTGGTGACCACGACCATGGCCGCGCCGTCGTTCAACGGACAGGAGTTGCCCGCGGTGACCGTGCCCTCGCCGGGGGCGGCGAAGAGCGGCCGCAGCGCGGACAGCGCGGCCAGGGAGGTGTCGGGGCGCGGGCACTCGTCGAGGGTGACCGTCGCGCGGGCGGTGCGCACCGGGGTGATCTCCGCGGTGAAACGGCCGTCCTCCCGGGCCTCGACGGCGCGCCGGTGGCTGCGCAGGGCGAACTCGTCCTGCCGGCGGCGGCCGATGCCGTACCGGGCGGCGACGTTCTCCGCGGCCACGCCCATGTCGGGGTCGCCCACCGACTCCGGGGCGAAGCGGGCGCGGGCGTAGAACTCGGGGAGGCCGCCCGGGCGGGACGGCTGCCGCACCCGCCAGGGGGCGGTGCTGACGCTCTCGCCGCCGCCCGCGAGATACACCTCGCCGGCCCCGGCGGCCACCATCCGGCAGGCGAGGACGATCGCCTCCAGGCCGGAGCCGCACTGCCGGTCCACGGTGACGCCGGGCACCTCCGTCGGCAGTCCCGCCTCCAGTGCGGCCAGCCGCGCGAGGTTGCCGCCCCCGCCGGCCGCGTTCCCGACGATGACCTCGCCGACCTCCGCCGGGTCGGCGCGCGCGTCGGCCAGCACGTCCCCGATCACGGTCGCGAGCAGCTGCGACGCCTCGACGCCGGCCAGCGCGCCGCCGGCCCGGCCGATCGGGGTCCGGCGGGCGGCGACCACCACCGGTTGCCGGTCGTCGGGGAGGTGGTACCCGGTGGCGTCAGTCACCGGACGCGTCCGGGAGCGGGACGAGCCGTGCGTCGTCATGGGCGATCCACTCCTCGACCCGGCCCCGTGCGATCTTGCCGCTCGACGTCAGCGGCCACGAGTCCAGGGTGTAGAAACGGCGGGGGACCTGGTAGCGGGGGAGGACGGCGGCGCACAGGTCGCGCACCGCGGCCTGGCTCAGCCCCCGTGTGCCCGCCCCGGAGACGACGGCGACCAGCGCCCGGCCCAGATAGCTGTCGGGCACCGAGGTCACCAGCGCGGTGTCTATCCGGTCCAGCCGGATCAGCGCGTTCTCCACCTCGGAGGGGTAGACGTTCAGCCCACCGGTGATCACCATGCCGCCGCGGCCCAGGAGATGGAGGTGCCCGTCCGGCGTGAGCCGGCCGGTGTCCCCGACGGTGGCCCAGCCCCCTTCGGTGCGGAAGCTGCCCTCGCCCCACACATAGCCGTCGCAGACCAGCGGACTGCGCACGTGCACCACACCGGGCGAACCGGGCGGTACGGGGGCGCCCTCGGCGTCGCGGAGTTCCAGGGTGACGGAGGGGAAGGGCGTGCCGACGTCCTGGTCGGCCGCTCCGGGACCCGGCGAGCCCACGGTGACGAAGCCGAGTTCCGAGGCGCCGTAGTACTCCCGTACCTGCGCCTCGGGCAGCAACGCGGCGACGGGGCCGAGCAGTTGCGGAGGGAGTTTGGCGCCTCCGCTGACCACCGTCTCGACGGTGGTGAACCGCCGGCCGGGCGCGTCCGGTGCCCCGGCGGCGGCCGTGCACAGCGCGCGGAGCATCGTCGGTACCACGATCAGCCGGCGTACCGGGGCCCGTTCCAGCTCCCGGAGCACCGCCGCGGCGTCGAATTTTCCGAGCCCGTGGAAGGCCGCCCCGCTCTCCAGGCACTCGGCGAGCGCGTAGAGGCTCAGACCGTGGGCGAGCGGCCCCGGCGCGAGCGTGTGCCGGTCCGCGTCCATGCCCCAGACCTTGCGGCCGTCGGCCAGGCTGATCCGCCAGGAGCCGCGGGAGCGGAGGAACGCCTGCGGGAGACCGGTGCTCCCGGACGTGAACCCGACCAGGAAGGGAGCGGAGTCGTCGCCGGCCCGCAGCTGCTCCGCCGGGTCGGCGCCGAGCCCCGCGGCGAGCCACTCCTCGTAGGAGCCGGGGGAGCCGGCGCCGCCGGCGAGCAGCGTACGGATGCCGAGCCGCTCGGCGACCTCGTGCAGCGCGGCCTGTCCGGCCGACAGCACCAGCAGGTCGGGGCGGAGCCGTTCCAGCACCGCGCGGGTCTGCTCCGTGCCCCATTGCGGGTCGAGGACGGCGCAGACGCCGTCACCCGCGGTCCCGCCGGTGAACAGCTCGGCGAAGACGGGGTGGTTGCCCGTGCCGAGGGCGAGCAGCGGAGCGCCGGCCGGCAGCCACTGCCGGTCCGGCGGCCGTAACGCCCGCAGACCCGCGGCCACCGCCGCGGACCGTTCCGCCAGCTGACGATGGGTGAGGGCATGCCCGTCCAGGACGAAGGCCGGCTCGTCGCGGCGCGGTCCCGTCCCCGTCCGCGCCACCCGCTGTGCCAACGGCATCCGCGCTCACCTCGGTTCGATCGGATAGGAGCGGCGTACGTTGTGCGCCACGGCCGCCGCGGCCGCCGCCTTCAGCGTGTCGCCGACCGCGAAGTACAGGGCACCGACCGCGGCCTTGCCCATGCCGAGCCCGGTGCTGACCGCCGTCCAGGGGATGCCGATCGCATAGACGACGACCAGTCCGCCCGCGACGCAGGCCGCGAAGTACGCGGCGAGCTGCGGGGCGCGGCGGCTCACCCGCATCGCGAACGTCTTCACCAGCAGCCCGGTGACATACGCACCGGGGATCCAGCCCAGCAGATAGCCGCCGGTCGGCCCGGGTATCACGCCCAGTCCGCCCCGGCCACCGGCCAGCACCGGCAGCCCCAGCACCGTCAGCAGCACCACCAGCGCGCAGGCGCACGCGCCGCGGACCGGACCCAGTACCGCTCCGGCGAGCATCACCCCGAGTGTCTGCAGGGTGATCGGGACCGGGACGATGGCGATGTTGACCGGGGGGATCAGCCCCAGGGCGACGATGATCGCGCAGAACAGGGAGATCAGCACGATGTCCTGGGTGGACATCAAGGGACGGGTGCGTGCGGTCATCCGGTTGCCTTTCCGCTGGGCCGTTCCTGACGGTCGAGGTGGCCGGAACGGGCCGGCGGGTAGCAGCGCGCGTCGATCGCGGCCGCGATGTCCTCCGCCGACCGCAGCACCCGGATCACCAGCGGCACGACGAGCGCGAGCGGACTGCCCCGCAGACCGCGCGCCGCCTGCGCCTCCCGGATCTCCTGGAACTGCCGGAACACCTCCGGGATGAAGCGCAGCGCCAGCGACACCGCCAGCGCGACGGCGGAGGCGTTCACCAGCCCCGCCCGGTCCAGCGGCCGCAGCACCAGCTCCAGCACCTCCTGCAGCTCCGAGGTCCGGGTGGTGAGCGTGACGCTCAGCGCGGACAGCAGCAGCACGACCAGCCGCAACCCCACCACGAGCGCGGCGTGCACCGACTCGGTGAGCGCCGCCACCGCCACCACGGCGGCCAGGATCAGCAGCGGCCCGCGGAGTTGCCGGACGAGCTGCTCTTGGGGCGCGCGTACGGACAGCAGCAGGGCCAGCGCGACGGCGGCGGCCGGGCCGAGGACGGCCACGGAGGTGGTGAGGAAGACGGCCACGCCGCACAGCAGCAGCGCCGCCAGCTTCCACCGGGCCCCGGTCCGGTGCAGCGGGGAGGTGCCGGGGACGTACAGCGACATCCTCATGAGCAGCGTTCCACGTACCAGGGCACGGCGGTCCGCGGCGGGCCGTCGTGCGCCACGCGGCCCCGGTCGAGGACCAGGACCCGGTCGAAGCCGGTCAGCAGGTCGAGGTCGTGGGTGAGGACGACGGCCTGCTGGGGCAGGGCGGCGACGGTGTCCCGGATCAGATTGCGGTTGCGCAGGTCCAGCAGGGTGGTGGGCTCGTCGAACACCACCGTCTCCGGCCGCATGACCAGCACCGCGGCCAGCGCGACGAGTTGCTTCTCGCCACCGCTCAGGGCATGGCTGGGCCGGTCGGCCAGGGCCGCGATGCCGAGGTGCGCCAGCTGTTCGCGGACCCGGCCGGGTATCTCCTTGCGGGGCACGCCGGTGTTCCGCAGGCCGAAGGCCATGTCCTCCTCGACGAGGGGCAGCACGATCTGGTTGTCGGGGTTCTGGAAGACGAACCCGACCTGCCGGCGGATGCGCCGGACGTCCTTCGCGGTGTCGTGGCCACCGACCAGGACCGTTCCCTCGTCGGGCAGGACCAGGCCGTTGAGCAGCCGGGCGAAGGTGCTCTTCCCGGAGCCGTTGGAGCCGATGATTCCGATCCGCTGCTCGGTCAGCTCGACGTCCAGCGCGTCCAGCACCGTGCGCGTGCCGAACCGCACGGAGACGCCGTCCAGAGTGATGCGCACGTCACCGGCCCTCGGTCGCGGTCGGTGCCGGGGCGGCCGCGGCGGTCAGCGCCTCGCGGGTCGGCTCGGGGACGGGGCGGGCCCGGCCGGTGGCCCGGTCGACGCAGACCCAGACGACCTCGGCGCGCGCGACCGGCGCGCGGTCCCCGGCGTGCACCATGGCGGCGGAGAACGTCAGGCTGCTGGTGCCGATCCGCCGGACGCCCGCGGTGATGTCCAGGACGTCGTCGAAGCCCGCCGAACCGTCGTAGCAGAGCTCGACCTTCTTCACGTGGTACACGACGCCGTGGGAGTCGGCGCGGGGGTCGAAGCGCTCGGACAGCCCCGCCTCGCGGAGGAACTCGTTGATCGCGGTCTCCGCGTAGGAGCAGTACACGCCGTTGTGCACATGACCGTGCATGTCGACGTCCGAGAACGGAACTCGCTGCCGCACGAACCCCCGCAATCCGTGTAGGGTCACCAGCTGTCTGTGACTGTGTGCCTGCGTACAGCACGGTACCCAGACCGTCACCCAACTGTCACCACCGTATGAGGACTTCGCCGATGTCCCGCCTCCGCAGCATCGTCAGGACATTCGGCCCGGCAGTCGAGGTGGTCGGCACCGAGGAGTACCGGCCGGCCCGGCCGGGGCCCGGCGAGGTGGCCGTCCGCATGCTGCTGGCCGCCGTCAACCCGTCCGACCTGGTGACCATTTCCGGTGCGTACGCCTCCCGCACCGTGCTGCCGTTCGTGCCCGGCTTCGAAGGCGTCGGGGTGGTGGAGGAGACCGGCCCGGACGTGCGGGACCTCCGGCCGGGCCAGCGGGTGCTCCCGCTCGGCAGCGCGGGCGCCTGGCAGCAGACGAAGGTCACCGACGGCCGGTGGTGCCTCCCGGTCCGCCCCGAACTCAGCGACGAGCAGGCCGCCACCGCGTACATCAACCCGCTCACCGCGCATCTGATGGTGCGTCAGCACGTCGTGGCGGCCGGGGCGGAGCTGGTCGTGGTCAACGCCGCCGCGTCCACCATCGGCCGGATGCTGATCCGGATGCTGAACCGCGCGGGAATCCGGCCGATCGCCGTCGTCCGGCACCCCCGCGGCCTGGCGGCGCTGGCCGGGGCCGGGCTGACCGCCGCGGTGTGCACCGCCGACCGTGCCGCGGGCGAAGCCGTGCGCGAACTCACCGGCGGCCGCGGGGCCGACGTGGTGCTGGACGCGGTCGGCGGGGCCGAGGGCGCGGAGCTGGGCCGCGCCCTCGCCACCGGCGGCGCCCTGGTGCACTACGGCCTGCTCTCCGGACGCCCGCTGCCGGCGGACCTGCCCGCCGCGCGGCCCGACGTACGGCTCGTGCTGTTCCGGCTCCGGGACTGGGTGCACCGCGTGCACACCACGGACCCGGACCGTCTCACGGAAGCCCTCGCCGAGGTCTACGAGCTGGTCCTGGACGGCACCGCCGCCTCGCAGGTGGCCGGGGTGTACCCGCTGTCCGCCGTCCGCCGGGCACTGCTGCGGGACGCGGAACCGGGCCGGCCGGGCAAGGTGCTGCTGCGCCTCACCGGCTGACCGGCCGGCTCCCGAGGCGCCATTTCGCGCGACGCGCGACGCGCCTATGCTCTCGGCCGTGACGCCTGAGGACTTACTCGCGTTCGACCGCCACCACGTGTGGCACCCCTACGCGCCGCTGCCCGGCGCCCCGCCCCCGCTGGTCGTGGAGTCCGGGCACGGCGTGCGGCTGCGGCTGGCGACGCCGTTCGAGGGCCGTACGGAGCTGATCGACGGGATGTCGTCCTGGTGGGCGGCGATCCACGGGTACGCGCACCCCGCGCTGGACGCGGCGGTGCGGGACCAGCTCGGGCGGATCAGCCATGTGATGTTCGGCGGGCTCACCCATGCGCCGGCGGTGGAGCTGGCGGCCCGGCTGGTCGCGCTCACACCGGACGGCCTGGACCACGTCTTCCTGGCCGACTCCGGCTCGGTGTCGGTCGAGGTGGCGCTCAAGATGTGCCTGCAGTACTGGCGTTCGCGCGGCCGGCCGGAACGGCACCGGGTGCTGACCTGGCGCGGCGGCTACCACGGCGACACCCTGCACGCCATGTCGGTGTGCGATCCCGACGGGGGGATGCACGGCATGTGGCGGGACGTACTGCCGGCGCAGGTCTTCGCCGAAGCGCCGCCCGGCGGCTTCGACACCCCGGTGGACCCCGCCTACGCCGACCGGCTGGCCGCGACGGTGGCCCGGCACGCGCCGGAACTGGCCGCCGTCATCGTCGAACCGGTGGTGCAGGGAGCCGGCGGCATGCGCTTCCACCACCCCGGCTACCTGCGCGTGCTGCGCGAGGCCACCCGGGAGCACGGGGTGCTGCTGGTGCTCGACGAGATCGCCACCGGATTCGGCCGGACCGGACGGCTCTTCGCCGCCGAACACGCCGGGGTACGGCCGGACGTGCTGTGCGTGGGCAAGGCGCTGACCGGCGGGTACCTCACCCTGGCGGCCACCTTGTGCACGACCGAGGTGGCCCGCGGGATCTCCGAGGGCGAGGTCCCCGTCCTCGCGCACGGGCCCACGTTCATGGGTAACCCGCTGGCCTGCGCGGTCGCCGGCGCCTCCCTGGACCTGCTGGCGGACGGCGGCTGGCGACAGGACGTGGCACGCGTCGAGGCCGGCCTGCGGGACGGACTGGCCGACGCGGTGAAACTGCCGGGCGTCACGGACGTACGGGTGCTGGGCGCCATCGGGGTGGTCCAGCTGGACCACCCGGTGGACGTGACCGCGGCGACCGCGGCGGCCGCCCGCCACGGCGTGTGGCTGCGGCCGTTCCGCGACCTCGTCTACACCATGCCGCCCTACCGGTGTTCGGCGGACGACACGGCGGGCATCGCGGCGGCGGTCGTGGCCGCCGCACGGGCGGGCTGAGGGCACGGGCACGACGCGACACGGAACATCGGGCCGAGACGAGGGAGAGACATGGCGCTGCTGGCCGTCACCGGAACCGGCACGGAGGTCGGGAAGACCGTCACCACGGCTGCCGTGGCGGCGCTCGCACGCACCGCGGGACAACGCGTCGCCGTGGTGAAACCGGCACAGACCGGACTGACGTCCGATCAGGACGGCGACCTCGCCGAGGTGGTGCGGCTGGCCGGCCCGGTGCGGACCCTGGAGCTCGCCCGCTACCCCGAGCCGCTGGCGCCCGCCACCGCCGCCCGCCGCGCGGGGCTGCCGGGACTGCCGAAGGACGCGGTGGCCGAGGCGGTGCGGGCGCTGGACGCCGACCACGACCTCGTGCTGATCGAGGGGGCGGGCGGGCTGCTGGCACGGTTCGACGACGAGGGATGGACGCTCGCCGACCTCGCGGCGGAGCTGGCGGCGCCGGTCCTCATGGTCGCCACCGCCGGCCTCGGTACCCTCAACTCGGCCGCGCTGACCGCCGAGGCGCTGGCACGCCGGGGCGCGCAGCTCACCGGAGTGGTCATCGGCAGCTGGCCCGCACAGCCGGATCTGGCCATGCGCTGCAACCTCACCGACCTCCCCGACATGACCGCGGCACCGCTGATCGGAGCCCTGCCGCCGGGCCTGGCGGCGCTGGACCGCGACGCCTTCGCCGCGGCTGCCCGGGCCGGTCTGGGCGCGCCGCTGGGCGGGGACTTCAAGGCCGCGGACCTCGTCGCGCGGTGGCACTCCTGAACGGAGGCCCCCCGCACACCGCTGGCCGGACTGCGTCCTTTCCCGGCACGGCGGCCCGGAGAATACTCGGCCCCGGGACAGCCGTACCGAGAACGGCTCGCACACGTCCGTACGGGAAGGGAAACCCCGTGGAACTCACCCCCACCGACGCCCATGCCACCCACCACGAACTGATCGGCACACTCGTCGACAAGGCGCTGCGCCGGGAATTACCCACCCCCGCCGAGGCCCTGGCCCTCCTGAAGACCCCCGACGAGGCGGTCCTCGACGTGGTCGCCGGCGCCTCCCGGGTCCGCCACCACTACTTCGGCCGCCGGGTGAAGCTCAACTTCCTGGTCAACCTCAAGAGCGGCCTCTGCCCGGAGGACTGCTCCTACTGCTCCCAGCGGCTCGGCTCGAAGGCCGAGATCCTCAAGTACACCTGGCTCAAGCCCGAGGAGGCCGCGGAGGCCGCCCGGCAGGGCGTCGCCGCGGGCGCCAAGCGGGTCTGCCTGGTGGCCAGCGGACGCGGCCCGACGGACCGTGACATCGGACGGGTGGCGGACACCATCGCCGCCATCCGCGAGGACAGCCCCGGAGTCGAGGTCTGCGCCTGCCTCGGCCTGCTCTCCGAGGGCCAGGCCGAGCAGCTCACCGAGGCGGGCGCGGACGCGTACAACCACAACCTCAACACGGCGGGCGACCGCTACGCGGACATCTGCACCACGCACACCTACACCGACCGGGTGGACACCGTCGAACAGGCCAAGGCGGCCGGCCTCTCGCCCTGTTCGGGGCTGATAGCCGGGATGGGCGAGGGCCCGGAGGAACTGGTCGAGGTGGCGTTCTCGCTGCGCGCCCTGGACCCCGACTCGGTGCCGGTGAACTTCCTGATGCCCTTCAAGGGCACGCCCCTGGCCACCGAGTGGGCCCTCACCCCGCAGTACTGCCTGCGCATTCTGGCCATGGTCCGGTTCATCTGCCCCGACGTCGAGGTGCGGCTGGCCGGCGGACGGGAGATCCATCTGCGCGGCATGCAGCCGCTGGCCCTGCACATCGCCAACTCGATCTTCCTCGGCGACTATCTGACCAGTGAGGGCCAGCCCGGCGCCGCCGACCTGGAGATGATCCGGGACGCCGGCTTCGTCGTCGAGGGCGTGACGGAGACCACCATGCCCGAGCACCGGGACGACGTGGTGAAGGTCCGCCGGCGCGGTACGGGCACGGAGCTGCCGCCCAACGCCCTGCCCCTCACCCCCGAGCAGCAGGCCGAGAGGTGACCTCCGACCACCCCTGCCCGGCGGTGGACCTCTTCGCGCCGGAGTTCCTGCACGACCCGTACCCGGTCTACGCGACGCTGCGGGAGACCGGGCCGGTCCACCACGACCCGGGTACCGGCCTCTGGCTCGTCAGCACCCACCGCGACGTGCGGCGGGTGCTGCTCGACCCGGAGCTGTACCGTCCGGACAACGCGCTCGACGCGGTGGTCCCGCTGTCCGTGCCCGCGTTGCGCTGCCTGGCGGCGGCCGGTTTCACGCTGCCGCCGACGCTCGCCAACAACGGCACGGACACCCACGCCGGTCTGCGCCGGATCGTCACCGGGATGCTCCGCCGGGACCGGGTGACCGCCGCCGTACCGCTGGTCCACGAGCTGATGGCACCGCGTCTGGACCGCATCGAGAAGGAGCTGGCGGACCGGGGGAGCTGCGACCTGGTGGTCACCCTCACCCGGGACCTGCCGTTCGAGGTGATGCTCCGGGTGCTGGGGCTGGCGGGCGACGTCGACGTGGACATCGATCTGCTCGCCCGTTGGAACGACGCCTCGCTGGAGCTGTTCTGGGGCGCCCCGCCCCGCGAGCGCCAACTGCCGCTCGCCCGGCTGGCCGCCGAGTTCCACCAGTGGCTCGACGGCCTCACCGAGCGGGCGGTGCCCGGCGGGACCGGTCTGCTCGCCCGGCTCGCCGCACACCGGAAGCCGGACGGTACGCCGCTGAGCCGCCGGGAGATCGTCGCCGTCTGCTACTTCATGGTCATCGCCGGGCAGACCACCACCGGGCAGATGCTCGCCACGATGCTGCTGCGCGCCCTCTCCGACCCCGGGCTGTGGCCGCGGCTGGGCCGGGAGCCGGCCCTGGCCGCGGCCTGGGCCGAGGAGATGCTGCGCCGCGAACCGCCGCTGACCACCTGGCGCAGGGTGACGGCCCGGCCCACCCGGCTCGGCGGCGTGGAACTGCCGCAGGGCGCGAAGCTGTTGCTGATGCTCGCCGCCACCGGATCGGACCCGGCCGTCTTCGAGGCCCCCGAGCTGCTCCGCCCGAACCGGCCGCACGGCCGGGAGCATCTGTCCTTCGGCTTGGGGCGGCACCGCTGCCCGGGGGCCGCGCTGGCCCGCATGGAGGCGGAGACCGTGCTGCGGGCGGTCTCCGCGCGCCTGCCCGACCTGCGGCTCGCCGATCCCGGGTCCACGGTCCCGATGCGCGGGCTGCTGTCGTTCCGCGCCCCGCCGGCCGTGCCGGTCCGCAGGGCCGCGACGGTCAGCCGGGGCGGCAGTCCGTGATCACCTGCACCGCCCGGTCGACCTGATCATCCGTCAGGTCGGCCCGGGCGGTGAGCCGCAGCCGGGAGAACCGGTCCGGCACCGACGGCGGACGGAAACACCCGACCTCGACGCCCGCCGCCCGGCAGGCGTCCCGCCAGGCGACGGCACCGTGCGCGGACCCGGCCCGTACGGACACGACGGCGGCCTGCGCGGCGGCGACCGGCAGCCCGGCGGCGGCCAGCCCGGCGTGCAGCCGCGCGGCCACCGCCCGGACCCGGGCCACCCGCCCGGGCTCCCGCACCAGGACGCGCAGCCCGGCCAGCGCGCCGGCGGCGCAGGCCGGGGCGAGGCCGGTGTCGAACAGGAAGCCGCGGGCGCTGTTGAGCACGTGCTCGATCACCCGGCGCGGGCCCAGCACCGCGCCGCCCTGCGCCCCGAGCGACTTGGACAGCGTGACCGTGGCGACCGTGTCCGGACTCCCGGCCAGCCCGGCCGCGCCGAGCGCGCCCTGGCCGCGCTCGCCGATCACACCGAGCGCATGCGCCTCGTCCACCAGCAGCCCGGCACCGTGCCGGCGGCAGACGGCGGCGAGCGCGTCCAGAGCCGTGAGGTCGCCGTCCACCGAGAAGACGGATTCGGTGACCACCAGCGCGCGGGGCTGCCGCCGGTCCGCCAGCGCCTTCTCCAGCGCGGTGGTGTCGTGGTGCGGGAGGTCCACCACCTCCGCGCCCGAGAGCCGGCAGCCGTCGATCAGCGAGGCGTGGTTGGTGGCGTCCGCCGCCACCAGACTGCCGGGCCGGCACAGGGAGGTGAGCGCCCCGAGGTTGGCCAGGTAGCCGGAGGAGAAGACGAGGGCGGCCTCGGTGCCGCAGAACGCGGCGAGTTCCCGTTCCAGCTCCTCGTGCAGCCGGGTGGTCCCGGTCACCAGCCGGGCCGCACCCGCGCCGGCTCCCCAGACCGTGGCGGCCCCGGCCGCCGCGGCGGTCACCTCGGGGTGCGTGGCGAGACCGAGGTAGTCGTTCCCGGCGAGGTTGATCCCCGGGTCGGTGGCGTCCCGGACCCGCAGGTGGCGGCGCAGACCGGCGCGCTCCCGGCGCCGGGCGCTGTCGTCCAGCCAGCCGAACACGGCCTCGGGGGACGGCTGACGGGCGTACTCCGGACGGTCCATGCAACAGCTCCCTCGGTTCCTCCGGCGCGCCGCCGCGCCCGTGGTCACGCTTCGGCCGGCCCCAGCACCAGGCAACCGTTGTGGCCGCCGAAGCCGAACGAACTGGACAGGGCCGGCCCCGGCGTCCAGGGGCGCGGCTTCCCCCGCACCAGGTCGAGCCCCGGGGCGAGCCCGGGGTCCGGCTCCGTCAGGCCCTGCACGGGCGGGATCAGACGGTGGGTCATCGACAGCACCACGGCCACCGCCTCCAGCGCGCCACTGGCGCCGAAGACGTGTCCGGTGGCGCCCTTGGCGGAGGTGACCGGGGGCCCGCCGGCGCCGAAGACCCGCGCCACGGCCCGTGATTCGGCGAGGTCGCCCTGGAGCGTGCCGGTGCCGTGTGCGTTGATCTGCGCCACGTCGGACGGGGCCAGCGCCGCCTCCCGCAGGGCCAGGTCCATGCACCGGGCGGCGCCGGAGCCGTCCGGCAACGGCATGGTCACGTCGTACGCGTCGGCAGTGCTCGCCGCGCCGAGCACCTCGGCCAGGACCCTGGCGCCGCGTGCCCGCGCGGTGTCCGCCGCCTCCAGCACCAGCGCCGCCGCGCCCTCGGCGACCGTGAAGCCGTCCCGGCCGCTGTCGAAGGGGCGGGTGCGGCCGGTGCCGGACAGCGCGCGCATGTTCCGGAACCCGGCGAGGACGGTGCCGTACGCGGCGGCCTCGGTGCCGCCGGTGAGCACGGTGTCGCAGACGCCGTACGCGATCAGCCGGGCCGCCGCGGCGATGGCGTGCGTTCCCGAGGAGCAGGCGGTGGTGAGCATCTCGCAGGGCCCCTGCCAGCCGAACCGCTGGGACACCGCGGCGGCCGCCGCGTTCGGCATGATCATCGGTACCACGAACGGCGAGACGCGTTTGTCGCCGCGCGCCTCGCGCACCAGCGACTGCCGTTCCATGGTGGTCACCCCGGCCAGTGCGGTGCCGAGGACGACGCCCGCGTGCTCCGGCCGGCCGCTCGCGGCCAGGGCCTTCGCGCCCCCGGCGTCGGAGACCGCCAACTCGGCGGCCACCACCGCGAATTGGGCGCAGCGGTCGGTGTGCCGGATCGCGGCCCGGTCCATCCAGGGCGTGGCGTCCCAGCCGTCCACCGGGCGGTGCCCGGGTGACGGGGGCGCCAGCAGGTCCGCCCACAGTGCGTCCCGGCCGGCCCCGGCGGCGGTGACGCTGCCCAGGCCCGTGACGACCACCCGCCGGTCGCCCCTCATATCCGCGCGCGCACTAACTCGCAGGCGTCGCGGACGGTCCGTACGGACTCGACGCCGTCATCGGGCAGATCGACGGAGCAGGCTTCCTCGATCGCCATGACCAGCTCCACGAGGGTCAGGCTGGTGGCCCCCAAGTGGTCCGTGAAATCCGCTTCCATGGTCACTTCTTCCGGCGCGACCTGCAGCACTTCCACCGCGCACGACCGGACTGTCTCGAACACTGCATCGCTCACTGCTACGGCCTCCCCATGAACGAACGTCCAGGCACGCGCCGACCGGAGTTTACCGCTCGGAGCGGTGCCTGTCTGTGCCGCTCCGACCTGCGCTTTTCCCCGCGTGAGGCACTTCGGGGCCGGACCGGCGGGCCCGGTGGCGGCCCGGGGAGGAGCCGTCCGCGGTGTCGGTTTTTTCCTGTCCTTCGGGGGCGTGCGGGTGGGTGGACGCGCGGCACCCAGGAGCGGCCCGGCCTGGCCCGCCCGTGTCCGGCGGCCGAGCCTGGTCGCGGACAACGGGACAAAGGAGCAGATGTGAACGGCAATCCCCGGACCGTGGTGATCACTGGCGCCAGCAGCGGCATCGGCGAGGCGACCGCACGCCGACTGGCCGCCGACGGGCACCGCGTCTTCCTCGGCGCGCGTCGCACCGACCGCCTCGCGGCACTGACCGACCAGCTCGTCGCCGCCGGAGGTACGGCCGCGTACCGGCGCGTGGACGTCACCGACGCGGACGGCGTGCGCGCCTTCGTCGACGCGGCCCGCGCCGCGTTCGGGCGGGTCGACGTCATGGTCAACAACGCCGGGGTGATGCCCCTTTCGCCGTTGGCGGCGCTGCGCGTCGACGACTGGGACCGGATGCTCGACGTGAACGTGCGCGGTGTGCTGCACGGCATCGCCGCCGCACTGCCCGTGATGCGGGCCCAGGGCGGCGGACACTTCGTCAACATCGCCTCCGTCGGGGCGTACGAGGTGTCTCCGACGGCGGCGGTCTACTGCGCGACCAAGTTCGCGGTACGCGCGCTCTCCGAGGGGCTCCGCCAGGAGTCCGGCGGCGACATCCGCGTCACCGTCGTCTCTCCCGGTGTCACGGAGTCCGAACTCGCCGACTCCCTCACCGATCCGCGGGCCCGGCAGGCCATGGAGATGTACCGCTCCGTCGCCCTGCCCGCCGCCGCGGTCGCCGACGCCGTCGCCTATGCCGTCGCCCAGCCCCCGGAGGTCGAGGTGAACGAGATCGTGGTGCGCCCGGCCGCCGCGCCGCAGTAGGACCGGCGGGCGGTGCCGGGCCGGCCCCGGGGCCGGGGTCAGGCCCCGGGGGCGCCGGCGCGCAGGCCGTCCATGACCAGGTCGAGGAGGCGGCCGGCGCGTTGCTGCCAGTCGCCGTGCGGATCGATCTGCCAGAGGCCGGCGATGGCGAGCATGAAGTCGTCGGGGCTCACGCCGGGGCGGATGGTGCCGGCCTGCTCGTTGGCCTCCAGCAGGAGCGTGACGGCCGAGGTCACCGCGCCGTGCCCCAGGCCGGCCAGGGTGCCGCGGGCGCTGGTGGCCTTGCGCATCGCGTCGGCCAGACCGGCCTTGGCCATGGCGTACTGGGCGAGGCGGTCCATCCACTCCCGCAGGGCCCGGTCGGCCGCGCGGGTCTCCAGCAGCTGGGCCGCGGTGTCGGCGACCTGCTGGACCTCGTAGCGGTAGACCTCCAGGACGAGCGACTCACGGTTGGGGAAGTGGCGGTAGAACGTGCCCTGTCCGACGCCGGCCTTCTTCGCGATGGCGCTCAGCGGGGCGTCGGCCGAGTGGGTCAGCTCGGCGAGGGCGACCTCCAGGATGCGCTCGCGGTTCCGTTGCGCGTCCGAGCGCAGGGGCGCGTCCTTCTTCTGCTGCACCTGTCCTCCTTCCGGCTTCCGGGAATACACGGAGCCGCCGGCCTTGCTAACCGGACAGGTGTCCGGTAGATTTTCACGTAGCGGACAGCTGTCCGGTTAGTTCCACCATAGCGGCAGATGCGGCCGGCGTGGACGGTCGGGGGCTGCCGCGGCCGGCCTGTCACTCCTCCGTACCCCTCGCATCCGCCCCACACCCCCCTCGGCACCCGAGCCGACGTACCGTACAGCGCCATCTCCCAAGGATCTGCCGCCGGGATCGTCCCCTGCGCCACGTCGCTCCCGTGCCCCAGTGCCGCTTGCCCACGCGTTCCCGCCGCACCCGCTCGACCACGCCGGCGTCAGGCTCGCGCCCGACGCCCGCCGCGCCTCTCATACGCGAAAGAAGGCTGCTCATGGCCCTATCGACGTCCAGCGCCATCACCCTGAACATCAACGGCGAAAAGCACGCGCTGCCCGTCGACCACCGCACCACCCTGCTCGACGCCCTGCGGGAACGCCTCGATCTGACGGGCACCAAAAAGGGCTGCGACCAAGGGCAGTGCGGCGCCTGCACGGTGCTGCTCGACGGCCGCCGGACCGTTTCCTGCCTCCAGCTCGCGGTGGCCGCCGAAGGGCGGGAGATCACCACCATCGAGGGCGTGGCGGACGGCGAGCAACTGCACCCGGTGCAGCAGGCGTTCCTCGATCTGGACGGCTACCAGTGCGGCTATTGCACCCCGGGGCAGATCTGTTCGGCCATCGCGGTGATCGAGGAACACGCGGCGGGCTGGCCGAGCGCCGCGACCGCCGACGTGCGGCCCGGCCCCCAGGTGCCGCCGCTGACCGCCGAGGAGATCCGGGAGCGGATGAGCGGCAACCTGTGCCGCTGCGGTGCGTACGTCTCGATCGTCCGGGCGGTCGCACGGGCCGCCGGGGCCAAGGCCACCGGCGACGCGGAGGTGACGGCATGAGGGAATTCGGCTATCAGCGGGCCCACGACGTGCCCGGTGCGCTCGCCGTGCTGGGGGCCGACCCCGAGGCGCGCGCCCTGGGCGGCGGCACCAACCTCGTCGACCTGATGAAGGCCGGCGTGGAGCGGCCCGCCCTCCTGGTCGACCTGCGCGACCTCCCCCTCGACCGGATCGAGGCCACCGACGACGGCGGGCTGCGCATCGGGGCCACGGTCAGCAACAGCGACCTCGCCGCACACCCCGAAGTCCGCCGCAGGTACCCGGCGTTGACACAGGCCGTACTGGCCGGCGCCTCCGGGCAACTGCGCAACATGGCCACGGTCGGCGGAAACCTCCTCCAGCGCACCCGCTGCGGCTACTTCACCGACCTGTCCAAGCCGTGCAACAAGCGCACCCCGGGCAGCGGCTGCCCCGCCGTCGAGGGCGAGCACCGCAACCACGCGATCCTCGGAGCCTCCGCGCACTGCGTGGCCGTGCACCCCTCGGACATGGGGGTGGCGCTGGCCGCCTTCGACGCCGTCGTCTCGTACGAGACCGCGGACGGCCCGGGCGAGGTGCCGCTCGCGGAGTTCTATCTGCCGGTGGGCGACACCCCGCACCAGGAGACCGCGCTGCCGCCCGGCGCGCTGATCACCGCGGTGACCCTCCCGCCGGCGCCGGTCGCCGCCCACTCCCGCTACCGCAAGGTGCGCGAGCGCGCCTCCTACGCCTTCGCGATCGGCTCGGCCGCCGCCGCCCTCGACGTCCGCGACGGCGTCGTCCACGACGTGCGGCTCGCCTTCGGCGCGGTGGCGTCCCGGCCGTGGCGGGCCCGGGAGGCCGAGCGGGTGCTCACCGGCGGGCCGGCGACCGCCGAGGCGTTCGCCACCGCCGCGGACGCCGAACTGGCAGCCGCCCAGGCGCTGCCCGACAACGGATACAAGGTGACACTGATGCGCAATCTCGTCGTCGCCCTGCTGACCGAGCTCACCGAGGAGGCCGGCCGATGACCACGACGACGGGAACCACGGGGCTGAGCGGAGCCGTCGGCAGCGCCCACACCCGGGTGGAGGGCCTGGCCAAGGTCACCGGCGCGGCCCGCTACGCCGGCGAGATACCGTTCGCCGAACTCGCCCACGGCTGGCTCGTGTTGTCCACCGTCGCCCGCGGCCGGATCCGGTCGGTGGCGGCCGGTCCCGTCCTCGAGATGCCCGGCGTCCTCACCGTGCTGCACCACGGCAACGCCCCGCGCGTCGAAGGCGACTACATGGGACCGCTGGGACCGCCCGACCCGGTTCTCCAGCTCTTCCAGCACGACCGGGTGCCCTACGTCGGCTGGCCGGTGGCCCTGGTCGTCGCGGAGACCTCCGAGCAGGCCCGGGAGGCGGCCGAGGCACTCACGGTCGAGTACGACACGGAACCGCACGACGTCGCGTTCTCCGCGGGGCGCCCCGGTATGCGCACACCGGAGGGCTCGGCGGCCGGCAAGGGCGACCTGGAGGCCCAACTCGCCGCGTCCGCCGTCGTGGTGGAGGCGGAGTACACCACACCGGAAGAGCACCACAGCCCGATGGAGCCGCACGGGGCGACGGCCCACTGGGACGGCGGCCGGCTGGAGGTCGTCGACTCCAACCAGGGCAGCCGGTTCGTCGCGGACGAGCTCGCGAAGCTGTTCTCGCTCGACGCGGACGCGGTGCGGGTGCGCTCCGAACACATCGGCGGCGCCTTCGGGTCCAAGGGGACCCGGGTGCACGCGGTGGGAGCGGTGATGGCGGCGACCGTCCTGCACCGCCCGGTCCGGGTCGTGATGACGCGTCGGCAGATGTTCACGCTCACCGGCTACCGCAGCCCCACGGCACAGCGCGTCAGGCTCGGCGCCGACCCCGACGGGCGGCTGCGGGTCCTCGACCACCAGGCGGACTGCCTGACCTCGACGGTGTACGAATTCGTCGAGCGCAGCGCCGACTACGGACGCCCGCTCTACGACGCGGACGCGCACCACAGCGTCAACCGCGTCGTCCCGCTCGACGTCCCCACCCCCACCTACATGCGCGCACCGGGCGAGGCGCCGGGCTCCTTCGCGCTGGAATGCGCGGTCGACGAGCTGGCCGAGAAGTGCGGTGTCGACCCGATCGCGCTGCGCGTGCGCAACGAACCGGTCGTGGGGCCGCTGTCCGGACTGCCGTTCAGCAGCCGCAACCTCCTCGCCTGCTTCGAGGAAGGCGCCCGCAGGTTCGGCTGGGCGGACCGCGACCCGCGGCCCGGCATCCGCCGCGACGGGCGCTGGCTGCTCGGCACCGGCACGGCCGCCGCCACGTTCCCCATGCTGTCGGCGCCCTCCACCGCCGTCGTGACGGCGGAGGCGGACGGCACCTTCACGGTGCGGATCGCCGCCAGCGACGTCGGCACCGGCGCACGGACCGCGCTGACCCAGGTGGCCGCCGATGCGCTGGAGGTGGCGCCCGGGCGCATCCGGATGCGGATCGCGGACAGCTCCTTCGGGCCGGCGATCCTCGCGGGCGGCTCGATGGGCACCCGCTCGTGGGCCTGGGCGATCATCACCGCGGCGGGCGAACTGCGGGAGCGGCTGGCGCTCGGCGGCGCCGTACCGCCCGAGGGCATCACCGTACGGTCCGACACCTCCGCGGCCGTGGGCGCGCTGGCGCAGGCGAAGAAGGAGCGGTACACCTTCGGGTCGCAGTTCGCCGAGGTCGCCGTGGACGTCAGCACCGGCGAGGTGCGGGTCAGGCGGATGCTCGGGATCTTCGCCGCGGGCCGCATCGTCAACCCCCTCACCGCGCGCAGCCAGTTCATCGGCGGCATGACCTGGGGCCTGTCCATGGCACTCCACGAGGAGGCCACCAGGGACCAGGCATCGGGCGGCCACGTCGGCGCCGACCTCGCGGGCTACCACTTCGCCGCGAACGCCGACGTACCGCACATCGAGGCCGACTGGGTGGACGACCCCGACCCGGACGACCCGGTCGGCATCAAGGGCATCGGTGAGATCGGCATCGTGGGAGCCGCGGCGGCGATCGCCAACGCGGTCTGGCACGCCACCGGCGCACGCCAGCGGCACCTGCCGATCCGGCCGGACCGCGTCCTGCGGGCGGCCGGGGGAGCACCGGGTGCTTGACACCGCCGGCGAGCTGCACCGCTGGGCCGAGGAGGGACGGGAGTTCGCCGTCGCCACCGTCGTCGCCGTCGGCGGCAGCGCACCGCGCCCGCCGGGCGCCGCGCTGGCCGTCGACGGCCGGGGCACGGCCGTCGGCTCGGTCTCCGGCGGCTGCGTGGAAGGGGCGGTCTACGACAGCTGCGTACAGGCGCTGGAGGACGGCGGCACGGTCCTGGAGCGGTTCGGCTACAGCGACGAGGACGCCTTCGCCGTCGGCCTGACCTGCGGCGGGACCATCGAGATCCTGGTCACGCCGGTGAGCGGGCCCGACCGGGCGGTGTACACGGCGGCGCTGTCGGCCGCCGCGCGTGGCGAGGCCGCGGCGCTGGTCCGGGTGGCCCGGGGCCCGGCCGAACTCCTGGGCCACGCCCTGCTCGTACGGCCCGACGGGACGTACGAGGGAGGTCTCGGCGGGCAGCCGGAGCTGGACCGCACGGCGGTGGCGGAGGCCCGCGCGCTGCTGGCGGCCGGCCGCACCGGCAGCGTCGAACTCTCGGAGAGCGGCTCGCGCTGCGGGGTACCCGTGACGCTGTTCGTCGAGTCGAGCGTGCCACCGCCCCGCATGATCGTCTTCGGTGCGATCGACTTCGCCGCGGCACTGGTGCGCACCGGCAAGTTCCTCGGCTACCACGTGACGGTGTGCGACGCCCGCCCGGTCTTCACCACCCCGGACCGCTTTCCGGACGCCGACGACATCGTCGTCGACTGGCCGCACCGCTACCTCCAGCGCACCGAGACCGACCGGCGCACGGTGCTGTGCGTCCTCACCCACGACGCCAAGTTCGACGTCCCGCTGCTGGAGGTGGCGCTGCGGCTGCCGGTCGCCTTCGTCGGCGCGATGGGATCGCGCCGCACCCACGAGGACCGCACCGCACGACTGCGCGAGGCCGGCGTCGGCGAAGCCCAACTGGCGCGGCTGCGTTCCCCGATCGGCCTCGACCTCGGCGCGCGTACCCCCGAGGAGACCGCGCTGTCCATCGCCGCCGAGATCGTCGCGGTCCGGCAGGGCGGTACGGGCCTGCCTCTGACCGGGGCGCGGACGCCGATCCACCAGGACCGGCCGCCGACGCCCCGCGCGGCCGGCGTCAGACGGCGCTCGGGTGCGGCGGCTTCCAACCCCACGCGGTGAGCATCCCGGGGGCGAGCGCGGCGGAATCCGGCGACTCCAGGGACTGCCGGGCCTGTTCGAGCTGCGCCGCGTCCACCTGGCCGGTGGCCAGGAGGGCCTCCCGGGTGCGCTCCCAGGTCTCGGCCCAGAACCGGCTGACAGGGCTGCCGGGGAGCAGCGGGGGCACCTGGATCTCGGCGGCCACCGAGCGCAGCCCCTCCTCCAGCAGCAGGGAAGGGTAGTCGGGCACCCAGGAGATGTCCGTACCGATGGTCTCCCGCAGGGCCCGCCACATCGCCCGCATCACCAGGGTGTACGGGGTGGCC
The DNA here is from genome assembly GCF_001729485.1 of Streptomyces lydicus. Classification (GTDB taxonomy): domain Bacteria; phylum Actinomycetota; class Actinomycetes; order Streptomycetales; family Streptomycetaceae; genus Streptomyces; species Streptomyces lydicus_D. The sequence goes on along the minus strand of NZ_CP017157.1, from coordinate 5,081,509 downwards.
GGTGCGGTGGCGGTGGTCAGGTCGACGGCGTCGCTGAGCACCAGCACCCCGCCCGGGACGAGCAGGGTGCTCAGCCTGGCGATCATGCGGCGCCAGGAGCGCAGGTGCATCAGCACGAACCGGGCGTGCACGAGGTGGAAGAAGCCGGGGTCGAAGCCGGGCGCGGTGATGTCGGCGGTCTGCACCACCAACCCCGGGGGCCGGTCGGTGAGGAACCGGGTGTCGCGGTCCACCGCCAGGACGGAGCTGACCCCCGCCGACGACAGCAGCCACCGGGCGACGGTGCCGGTCCCGGCGCCCAGGTCCAGGCAGTGCCAGCCGGGGCCGGCGCCCAGCGCCGCCAGCCGGGCGGTGGTCGCCCCGTCGTAGGCGAGCGCGCCCAGGTCGATGCGGTCGGCCTCGCCGGTCTCCTCCGGGCGGAACGCGTCCTCGCCGTAGCGCCCGGTATCCGTACGCCGCATCCCTCCAGTATGGCCGCGGAACTCACACCCTTCCTGTCGTGCCGGCCGGGGCCGGGGCCGGTGGCGGGGCCGGCAGCGCTTCCGCGCAGGGGGCCGGCGGCAGGGTGTCCTCGGGGAGCGGTCCGGTGGCCTCGGGGGCCGGTGGCCGCCGCCCGGCGGCGCCACGGTGCCGGCGCAGCAGCAGGTGCAGGACGGTCAGCAGGACGGCGGTGGCCAGCGCGCTGTGCCACAGCAGCGTGTCCAGGCGGCCCGCCGAGAGGTAGGCGCCCGCGGCGACGGCCGCCAGCGCGCACACCCCCCGGTCGACGATGCTCTCGACGGACAGCAGGGTGGCGCGCGGGGCGCCCGCCGGCACGGCGTCGTTCACCAGCTTGCGCTGCAGCGGATAGGCGAAGCCGGTGACGGCGGCGAACACACACAGCAGCGCGACGACCGTCCAGGGACCGCCCAGTGTGATGCCCGCCAGGGCCGCCGCCATGGCCAGGCTGAGCAGCGACACCCAGGCGACCGGGGAGAGCCGCGTGCTGAGCCACTGCGGACGGGCCGAGGCCACCGCCTCGGCGACGGTCATGGCGGCGAGCACGGTGCCGTGCGAGCCCTCGCCGATGCCGTGGTCCAGCAGCACCGGCTGGAAGAGGTTGACCTGGCAGATCCGGGAGAGGGTGAACACGGCGACGCCCTGCACCACGACCAGCGCGAGCCACGGGGTGGTGCACACGCAGCGCACCGCGGTGACCGCCTCGCGCAGGAACCCGGGTCCGCGCCGGCCGGCTCGGGCGGCGCTCACCGCGGGCCGGTGCGCCACCTGGCGCGGCAGCAGGAGGGCACACAGGAAGGAGCCGCCCGCACTCGCGGCGCTCAGCACGTACGGGGCGGGGTGCGCCAGGGCCATGAGCGGACCCAGCAGCGGCCAGCAGAGCACCTTCGCGGCCAGGCCCAGCGCGCGGGCCTGGCCCTCGGCCTTCAGATAGTGGGCGTCCGCGCCCTCGGCCTGCAAGCCGTCGTAGAGGTAGGCGCTGGCCGCGCCGGAGGTCAGCGAGCGGCCGGCGGCGATCAGCAGGAAGTGGACGAGGAAACCGGTGTAGCTGGGCGTGAAGACCGGGGTGAGGTTCGCCGCGGTCATCACGACCGCCCCGGCCCGCAGGCAGTTGCGGGCGCCGATGCGGTCGGCCACCAGGCCGGTGGGGATCTCGAAGAGGCAGAACGCGAGGTAGTAGATGCTCTGGATGCCGAAGATCTGGCCGTCGGACAGCCCTGCCTGCCGCTGGTAGGCGTAGAACACCGGCATCCACCACAGCAGGTTGAACAGCAGCTGGAAGCCGTTGTTCAGCCGGATGATCCGGCGGGCCCGCGGGGTCAGCGGCGCGCCCTTCGTACGGGCCGCGCGGGCGGTGCCCCGGCCGGTCAGCCGGCCGCTCACCGTGCGTAGGGGCGGATCTGGACCAGGTGGAAACCGCCCTGATCGGTCATCAGCCATTCGATGTCCAGCGGCTGGTCCACGTCGGTGTCGCTGAAGTGCGACTGCAGCAGCCGTCCGGTCAGGGCCAGCTGCGCCAGCCGCTGCCGGGTGCCGGCCGGCAGGTCCTCGGCGGACGAGCCCAGCGCGACGGTGCGGCCGCCGCCCTCCACGGTGTTGTAGAGGTACTGGAGCGGCAGCGCGGTGCCGTCGACGACGGTCTCGGGCGAGCCGGGGGAGCAGTTGAGGTAGACGTTGCGGAAGTCCACCCGCCGGGTCGGGTTGCAGGTCACCAGGACGCCGCCGAGGTCCGCGGGCCGGTAGCGCTGGATGATCACGCCCATGTAGGTGTCGTCGAGCGAGATGCCCGCCTGGTGGCGCAGCCGGACGCTGCGCGCCGACAGCAGGGACGCCCACACCTGGCGTACCGCGTCGAGCAGTTCCCCGGTGCCGTGCACCGTGGTGATCGAGTCGTACACCCCGGCCGCGGAGAACCCGGGCAGGTCCTCGGCGTTGGAGGAGGACCGCACCACGAGACGGCCGGCGGCATCCGGGCCGCCGGGCAGCGCCGCGGTGATCTCGCGGACCACCTCGTCGGGCATCGGGGCTTGCTTGATCAGCTGCTGCAACTGCAGACAGAGCGGGTCCACCGCGTCGACGGCGTCGAGTTCCAGGGCCATCTTCAGCTTGCCGATGCCCTGTTGCACGGCGGGGGAGGAGATCAGGAAGCGGTGCTGCAGGGCGAAGGGAAGGGCGATGCCCTCGGGGGCGGAGACCGTGCTGCGGGTGAAGTCGCGTGCGGCGGCGCGGAGTTCCTCGCCCCGGGTGGTGGGCGGCACGCCCAGACGGGCCGCGAGATGGGGGTACAGGTCGGCGCGCGGCGGTCGCGGCCGGCCGTGGAACGCGGTCAGGTCGACGGTGTGGCTGTCGAGGACGTGGTGCAGTTCCCCGAGGTTGGCCGCCTTGGTGCCGTAGCGGTCCTGGTCGGTGTGGCGCAGCCGGTCCAGCGGCAGTGCCGGTACGTCCTCCAGCAGCGGGGTGCGCAGCCGGATCCGGTGCTGGTGCCAGACGGGGGCGTCGGACGTCGGCGCCTGGGCGAGCCGTTCGAGGGTGATGTCGTCGTCGTGCACCGTGTAGCGGACCCAGGCGCCGGCCAGGCCGTCCGCCGCGACGAGCCGCTCCAGGTCGCGGACGATCGCGTTGGGTATGCCCCAGCCGGAGGCGAGGACATTGGTGTGCGAGAGCGGGGTGGTGGGCGCCGTGTTGATGAAGCCGGCGACCCGCGGAATGTCGTCCGGCAGGCACGGCATGGCGACGATGTCGGACCAGCCGAGCGTGCCGGCGGCGGCCGCGTACTCCTCGCCGGTCCGGAAGTGGCGCAGCCGGCCGACCGCCTCGCCCGGGTTGAGCGGGGTACGGGTGCGGTTGCCGAAGAGCTCGTGGCTGAGGATCCGCGGCACCCGGACGTCGCTGATCGCGGCGAGTTCGTGCTCCTGCCCGTGGTTCGCCGGCTTCAGCAGCAGCGGCAGCCGTCCGTCGAGCCGGTGGCGGACGAAGGTGTAGAACTCCTCCAGCAGCGGGCCGGTCATGGTGTCGGCCTCGGTGGTCTCCAGGACCAGGAAGGGCCGCTCCCGTCCTTCGGGGTCCTCGTCGGTGTGCAGGGAGAGCACGCCGAGCAGGAACCGGCGCTCGGGGTCCGTGTAGACCGAGGCGTTGAAGGAGTCCAGGCAGGCGTCGAGTTCCGGCAGTTCCATGCCGAGCACGCGGGTGGCGATGTAGTCGACGTGGAAGGGGTGGACGGCGGTGTCGAGCAGGTGCCAGGTGTGCTCGGCGCGGTCCACCACGACCTTGAGGTACGGGTGGCCGGCCAGCGTGCCGGAGAGGGCGCGGAAGAGGGGCAGGGAGAGGTGCTCGCCGACCGTCGTACGGTCGCAGACGGGGCGCGGCCCGGCGGACGGTTGGGCCGTGGTGGTCACGGTGCTCATGAGCGCGCCTCCATGGTTTCGACCCGGGGGAGGACCCGCGGCAGGGCGTCCACCAGGGTGCGGAAGTCGTGCAGAACGGTTTCGGGCGCGTCGGCGGACAGCAGGCACAGCGCCGCCATCGTGTTGGCGCCGGCGGCGGGGTCGTACTCCGGGACCGGCGTCCCGTCCGGCAGCGAGTTCTCGGCGACGACCGACAGCCGGCTGCCGGCGCTCAGCGGCACGGCGTCCCGTACGGCGGGGAAGTCCCAGCGCCGCCGGTCCGGCCAGGCGTCACCGGCGCCGTCCACGGCCAGCACGACGAAGGAGCCGGCCGCGCCGCGCGCCTGTTCGGGGGTACGGGCCTCCTCGGGCCAGGTCACCGGGCGCCCCAGCAGATGGTCGACGAGCATGCCGATGAGGTCCAGACCGAAGACCTCCTCGATCTGCGGGACGGTCATCGCCCCGCCGAACCGGGCGGCGGTCTCGATCACCCACATGTGGCCGTCGGCACCGAGCTTGATCTCGGTGTGGGTACCGCAGTTCTCCAGCCCCAGCGCGTCGACGGCCTCGCGGGCGAGGGCCACGACACGCTGCTGGGCGTCGGCGGGCAGCGCGGCCGGGGTGATGCCGGCGCGTTCGGTGAACGGCTCCACCGTCGGCATCCGGCCACTGAGGCAGACCGGGTGGAAGACGCCGTCGGCGACGACGCCCTCGACGCTGACGTAGTCGCCCCAGCCCGGCTGGTCGAACCAGCCCTCCGCGGTGCCCGGCACGATCTCCTCGACCAGGAAGTCGGCCCCGGCGTCGGCCACGTGCAGCTCGGCGTAGCCCAGTACGGCGCTTTCGGCCATCACCTCGCGCGCCCGCCGCCAGGCCGCCGGGACCTCGTCGGCGGAGCGGATGATCCGGTGCGCGGTGGAGCCGGCGCTCCAGGCGGCCTTGAGCAGCAGGGGGAGGCGCAGCGCGGCGGCCGCGTCGCGCAGGTCTTGCTCGTCGGCCACCGGGCGGAACCGAGGCTGGGAGATGCCCCGTTCACTCCAGACGCGGCGCATCAGCCGCTTGTCGCGGGCCAGCGCGCAGGAGCTGCCGGCGCCGGGGAGGCCGAGCTTCTCGGATGCCTCGGCGACCGCGACGACGGCGTACTCGGAGAAGGTGACCACCGCGTCGGCGCCGACCTCCCGGGCCCGGGTGACGATCAGGGACACCAGGTCGCCGCGCTCGGGCCCGTCGGCGGTCGTCACGGACGCGCACGCGCGGTCGGCGGACGCGGCGACGGCGGATGGCAGTGTGCTGAGCGCCAGCAGGTGCACTGCCGACCGCGCGGCGACCCGTGACAGGGCATACCCCAAGGGCGGACCGCCCTTGGCATGCACAAACAGCACCGTGTCCACTGGAATTCGACTCCTCTGCAGATGAAGGAAGTTCTGGCGATGGGCTGTTGGCGCCCGCCCCCGGTGTCCGGACGCCCTCCTTCCAGGGAAGCAGCCGGGCGGCCCCCCGTTTGCCGCCGCGGGCGCCGGGCGCTCAGGCAAATGCCAGAGTTGTGGAGTTCGTCGGTCCGCGGTGAAGCTTCCGTGATGCCGTATGGGGCTGCGGCCGGTTCCGCCGGATCGGCCGAGAACCGGGAATACGCCGCAGTGGCGGGGGATACGCATGGCGGTGGCGAGCGCCGTGCATCCGTTGAACTCTTCACCACAGAGGGGCCGTCGTGGACGAGACCGGTCTGAAGTCGCTGTTGCAACACCTTCCGGTGTCCTGGTGGGAGGCCGACCGTGAGTTACGGGTGATCGACAGCGGCGGGGGAGCCTTCGACGACACCCGGACCGCCCAGCGCTTCCTCGACACCGTGTGCCGGGAGCTGCCCACCCCCGCCGGCGACGGGAAGCGGCACTGGCAGGCGTTCGACGGCCGGGTCTTCGAGGTGAACTGGCCCCTCGACCCGCCCCGGCAGGACCGCATGCGCGGGGTGGCGGTGGAGGTCGGCCCGGCCCCGTCAGGTCCCCGCCGCTACGACGCCTTCGCCGACCTCGCCCCCGCCGCGGCCTTCATCCGGGACGCCGACGGGCGCTACCTGTGGGCGAACCACGCCTACGCGCACCTGTACGGCACCACACCGGAGCACGTCGTCGGCAAGTACGTGCACGAGGTCGACGCCCCCGCCGACGCCGCTCAGGTCCTCGCCCTGGACCAGGACGTCCTCAGCCGCGGCAGGCCGGTGCGGCACACCCTCACGTATCACCGCGCGGACGGCACCAGCGGGTACGCGGCCGGCCACCGCTTCCCGGTCCGCGAGGGGACCGAGATGTGTGTGGCCGGGATCTACCTCGACATCAGCGACTACACCCGCGCGCTCGACCAGCGCCGGGAGGCCGAGGAGAGCCTGTGCGCGCTGCGCGACCACAGCGGGCTGCCCTGCGCCATGCTCTCCGTGGGCGGACGGGTCCTGCAGGCCGGCGCGGCGGCTGCCGAGCTGCTGCAGACCCGCCTCTCGGACCTCGTGGGCCGCCGGGCGCACACCCTGCTCGCGCCCGTCCCGGAGCTGGCCGGGCTCCGGCGGAGCTGGCAGGACCTGATAGCCCGCCGCAGCCGGCGGATCCAGACCTCCGCCGTGCTCGTCGACGGCCGCGGCCGGCAGCGCCGGGTTCGGCTGCACCTCACGCCCGTGGGCCGCGGCCCGTCGCGTGCCGAGAGCGTCTGGGCGGTGATCACCCACCAGAGCCTCGCCCACGAGGCGCACCCTCCGCTGACGGCCAGTCAGATCCGGATCCTGTCCCTGCTGGCCGCCGGCCGCAGCAACGGGGAGATCGCCGCCTCGCTGCATCTGTCACGGCAGACCGTCGACTACCACCTCAGCCGGCTGCGGGACCTGTTGGACGCCCCGACCCGCTGCGCCCTGGTCGCGCGCGCCTACGTCCTGGGCATCCTCGCGCCCCAGACCTGGCCGCCGCGTTCGGCAACCGCCGGCCACCCGCACAGCGCCACCTGAACGACCGCCGTGCCCACGGTGCGTGCGGCAGCGCGGCCGGATGCGGCAGCATGGGTGACGGAGCGCCAAAACCGTGCAGCGACACGTGTGATGCCCGTCTCAGCTCCCGGACAGCACACCCTGTGCAATTACGACTGGTGATCAATTCTGGCTATAGTGCAACCAGTTGAGTTCGTCGGAGTTGTGATTCCGGCGCAATCCAGCTCATGGCTTTGTTGCCGCCTTGAGTGGGTGAGGTAAGCCCGACACTGTCGTTCCTGCTGTGCCGCATCCCACCGTGCTTCCGTAGCCCCCCATGATTGAGGATGCTGATGGTTGGTACTGCGTCGTCGCCCGGAAGCACACATTCCGGCTTTGTCGCGGCGTGGTCGGCACCCCCTGCCGCGGCGGCCGTGGCAACGGCGGTCACCGCCGTACTGGTGCCGGCCGCCGCCACCGGCGCGGTCGTCTGGTGCGGCGTCGTCGCCACCGGGATCATCGCCCTGGTGTCGGCCGCCGCCGCACGGCGCGGCCGTGCGCTGGCCGAACTCCGCACCGTCTCCGCCGAACGCGAGGCACTGCTCCTGTCGCACCTCCAGCAGCAGGAAGCGGCCACCGTCCGGCTGGCCGAGCAGCAGCTCCCGGCGGCGGTCGGCAAGCTTCAGGAGGGCGAGTTCGCCGAGGACGTGCTGCTGTCACTGGCCGCCACGGACAGCGGACTCAGCCCCCAGTTCCGCGCGGCGCACGGGGCCCTGCTGCGGTCCGTGGTCGAGGCCGTCCAGGCCGAGGAGACCATGCGTGACTCCGCGCAGCGCGGTGTGGTCAACGTCGCCCGCCGCGTCCAGGCCCTCGTGCACCAGCAGGCGACGGACCTGCGCGCCATGGAGGACCGGCACGGGCAGGAGCCGGCGTTCTTCGCCGACCTGCTCCGGCTCGACCACGGCACGGCCCTCATCGGCCGGCTCGCGGACAGCATCGCCGTCCTCAGTGGCGCGCGGCCGGGACGCCAGTGGAGCAAGCCGGTGCCCCTGTACAGCGTGCTGCGCGGTGCCATGTCCCGGATTCTTGACTACCAGCGCGTGGAACTGCACTCGGTCGCCGAGGTCGCCGTCGTCGGACCCGTCGTCGAACCCCTCATCCACGCGCTCGCCGAGCTGCTGGACAACGCCACGCGCTACTCGCCGCCCAAGACCCGCGTCCATCTGACGGCGGTGGAGGTGCACATGGGCATCGCCATCGAGATCGAGGACGGCGGCATCGGCCTCAGCGAGGAGGCCCGGGCCCGCGCCGAGCGGATGCTGACCGAGGCCCGCGCCGGCATCGACCTCAAGGACCTCGGTGAGTCGCCCCGTCTGGGCCTCGCGGTGGTCGGCCGGCTGGCCCGCACCTACGACTTCCAGGTGTCGCTGCCGCCCTCGGCCTACGGGGGTGTGCGCGCGGTGCTGACCGTGCCGAAGGGCGCGATCACCACCGCGCCCGCCACCGGCCTGGCGCACGGCATCGGCGCCGCCTCCGGCCCGCGCCCGGAAACCCGCCGCTCCGCGCGGCCCGCCCCGTCGACCGCGGCCCCGGCGCCGCGCGAGCGTTCCGCCGCGCGGACCGGCACCGAGGACACCGGTGCGTTCGCGGTGACCCGTGCGGACCGCGCCGAGGAGCAGCCCGCCGCCCCCGAGGTCACCGCCAGCGGACTGCCCCAGCGGCGGCGGCGCACCCCCGATCCGGCCCGTAAGACGGCCCGCACGACGTTCCCCACCGGACCGGGCCCGGCGGCGGTCGCACACGAGGAACCGGCGCCCGGCGTCTGGATGGCCGAGCTGCACAGTGGCCTCTCCGGCGAGAGGCCGCCGTCGGCACCCGCCCGGACCAGCAACGACACGTCAGACAAGGGTGAGTAACCGATGTATCAGCGCGCGGACATGGACTGGATGCTCAAGGACCTCGCGGAGAGCGTCCCGCAGACCCGTCACATCGTGGTGTTGTCGTCGGACGGCCTGTGCATGGCCCGCTACGACACCAGCCCGGACACCGCCGACCGGATCGCCGCCATCGGCTCCGGCCTGCAGAGCCTCTCCGGAGCGGTCGCGTCCGAATTCCCGCAGAGCGACGGCCGGATGCGGATGGTCGTCATCGAGGTCAGCGGCGGATTCATGTACCTGATGGCCGCCGGTGCCGGTGCCCACCTGGCGGTGCTCGCCGACGAGGGCGTGGACGCGGGCCTGGTCGGCTCCTGCATGCGCGACCTGGTGGCCCGGATCGGCGCCCACCTCACCAGCCCGCCGCGCGCCGACGGGCGGACGGCGTGAGCGAATCCGACCAGGACTGGGACAAGGGTGGTCCTGAGCGGTTGTACGTGATCACCGGGGGCCGCGCCGGCGCGGAGGAACAGGCCGAACTCGACCTGGTCACACTGATCGTCTCCCTGGAGGACTCGCAACCGGGCATGCAGCCCGAGCACGCGGCCATCCTCCGGGTCTGCCGGTCTCCGCTGTCCGTGGCCGAGGTCTCGGCGCATTTAGCGCTGCCCGCGAGTGTGATCGGCGTACTGCTCACCGATCTCCTGGCCGACGGGCGGGTGGAGGCCCGCGCGCCGGCCTCCAACCTCCCCGACATAGCACTGATAGAGGCGGTTATCGATGGTCTCCAGAAGCTCTGACACGGTCATGGAGCCGGCGCGCGAGGACCGGTTGCCGTCCTCGGCCTCCTCTGCCGTCAAGATCGTGATCGTCGGCGGGTTCGGCGTCGGCAAGACGACGCTCGTCCGCTCGGTGAGTGAGATCAGGCCACTCACCACCGAGGAGACGATGACCGAGGCCAGTACCGACGTCGACGACGTCTCCGGCGTGGAGCGCAAGACGGCGACCACCGTGGCCATGGACTTCGGCCGGATCAGCCTGAACGAGGAGCTGGTGCTCTACCTGTTCGGGACGCCCGGACAGCAGCGGTTCTGGTTCCTGTGGAACGGCCTCTTCGAAGGCGCCCTCGGCGCCATCGTCCTGGTCGACACCCGGCGTCTGGAAGTCAGCTTCGACGTGATCGGCCGGCTGGAAGAGGCCGATGTGCCCTTCGTGATCGCCGTCAACGCCTTCCCCGACGCCTCGTCGTACCGCACCGAGGAACTGCGCAGCGCACTGGACCTGCCCGAGCAGGTGCCGATCGTGGTGTGTGACGCCCGCCAGCGGGCGTCGAGCCGGGACGTCCTGATCACCCTGATGCGCTATCTGCGCGACGTCGTCCAGACTCCGGAGCCCTCGTGACGGTCAAGGAGATGTACTTCGACACCGTCTTCCCCGCGGTGCGGCGCACCCGCACCGACCAGGTCTGGCCGTCGTGGCGCACGTCCTGCCCGCCGGTGGACGACGCCCTGCTCGACGGCTACGTCACCTGCCTCAAGCGCGCCGGCCTGCTCCTCGGCCGCGCCTGACGCCCGGCACCGTACGCCCCCGGCGCCCGGGACCGGTCCCCGGAAGGAACGACCGGTCCCGGCGCCGTGACCGGGCGCGGTGGCGCGCCGTCAACTCCCGTCGCCCTCGGCGGCGCAGCCCCGCAGCATGTAAGCGATGACGTCGCCGAGTCCGGCCTCCGTCTCCTCGGGGGAGAGCCCGCTGCTCACCGCGACGCCGGCGAAGCCGTGCAGGGTGGTGAAGGCCGGCATGCTGACCCGGTCCACCGGGCCCGGCCGCACCTCGCCCGTGCGCTGGCCCTCCGCGATCAGCTCCTCGGCCAGTGCGACCGCCCGGTGCACCGCCTCCAGCAGCGCCCGCGACGCCGCCGGGTCGTGCTTGACCGCGTACATGAGGTCGAGCAGCTCCGCGTTGGCGGTGGCGAAGCCCACGTAGGCACGGGCCAGCGCACCCAGGCGCTCGGCGAAGGAGGAGCCCTCGTCGCGGGCCGCGGTCAGCTCCGCCAGCATCCGGTCGAACCCGACGAGCGCCAGCGAGTCCAGCAGGGCCTGCTTGTCCTTGAAATGCCGGCTCGGCGCGGCGTGGCTGACGCCGAGGTCGCGGGCCAGTTCCCGCAACGACAGCGCGCCGGGCCCCCGCTCCCGCAGCGTCTGCTCGGCACGGCTCAGCAGCGCGGCGCGGAGGTCTCCGTGGTGGTAACGACGAGTCTGCATGTCCACCACCCTAGCGTCGATGTAATCACCAGCTACATTGTTGTCATTGACAGCATTGTTGTCGACGCCTACATTGAAAATATGGCTCACACCTCCAAGGCGCGCAGCTGGACTGCCGCCGACCTTCCCGACCAGACCGGCCGCACCGCCGTCGTCACCGGCGCGAACAGCGGGCTCGGCATCGCCACCGTCGAAGCCCTCGCCCGGGCCGGCGCCCATGTCGTCCTCGCCGTCCGGGACGTCCGGCGCGGCGAGGAGGCGGCCGCCGCCGTCCGCACCGCCAGGGGCAGCCTGGAAGTGCGCCGCCTCGACCTCGCCGACCTCGCCTCGGTGCGCGCGTTCGCCGCGGCCTGGCAGGGCGACCTGGATCTGCTGATCAACAACGCCGGGGTGATGGCCGTCCCCGAGTCCCGCACCAAGGACGGCTTCGAGACGCAGTTCGGCACCAATCACCTCGGCCACTTCGCGCTGACCAACCTGCTGCTGCCGCACGTCACCGACCGCGTGGTCACCGTGGCGTCCGCGGCACACAAGACGCCCCCCGGCACCCGCATCCACTTCGACAACCTGAACCTCACCGGCGCGTACACCCCCTACCGCGCGTACTCCCAGTCGAAGCTGGCCAACCTGCTGTTCACCCTGGAGCTGCAGCGCCGCCTCACCGCGGCCGGCTCCCCGGTACGGGCCCTCGCCGCACACCCCGGCTACGCCGCCACCAACCTGCAGAGCCACGACGCCAGCGCCGTCCGGCGAGCCGTCATGCGGGTGACCAACCGCGTGCTCGCCCAGGACAGCCGGGCCGGCGCCCTGCCGACGCTCTACGCCGCCACCCAGGACCTGCCCGGCGCCGCCTACCTCGGCCCGGACGGCCTCGGCGAGGCGCGCGGCGGACCGGCGATGGTGGGCCGCTCGGCCGCGGCCAGCGACCCGGAGAGCGCCAAGCGCCTGTGGACGGCGTCCGAGGAACTGACCGGGGTCGTCTTCCCGCCGCTCACCTGACGCGTGCCCGGGGCTCGGCACCGTTCGGCGGAACACCGCAGCGGAAGCCGCGGCACGACGGGTCATAGTGGCGGTAGCCGCACTGGCAGCGGGCCGTCGGAGCACAGGAGTGCGCGGGATGCCGAAATATCTGGTTCAGGCGAGCTATACCTCCGAGGGCGCGAAGGGACTGCTCGCCGAGGGCGGGAGCGGCCGCCGGGCCGCCGTCGAGCAGGTCGTCAGGTCCCGCGGCGGCACGGTGGAGGCGATCTACTTCGCCTACGGGGACGCCGACCTGTACTGCGTCATCGACTTCCCCGACCCGCTGTCGATGGCCGCGGTGGCGATGACCGTCCGCGCCTCCGGGGCGCTGCAGTCCAGGACGGTGCCCCTGCTGACGGTCGAGGAGATCGACGAGGCGGCCCGACAGGACGTCGACTTCCGCGCGCCCGGCGCCTAGATGGTTGAGTCCGATGTTCTTAGTGGTCGTAGGCGATCAGGGATCGTTTGATCTTGGCGTTGGTGGTCCAGTTGTGCCAGATGCAGGCTGCCAGGGCGAGGAGTCGTTGGCCGGTGCGGGCGAAGACTCCGATCGGGGTTCTTGCTCCGTGCTGTTCGAGGCTGAGCTGGCCTTTGAGGGTGCCGAAGACGGCCTCGATCCACTGACGGACACGGGTGATCTTCCCGTGCCGGACCGGCTCGTCCTTGCGGTCCGGCCGCACCAGGTGAACGCCGAGTCGCTCGGTGAGGAAGGCTTCGAACCCCTTGCTCGCGAAACCCTTGTCGGCCAGGACCACCTGCCCAGCTCGGATGAGGTGGTGGTCGCGTTCCAGCAGGGCGGTCATCACTTCCCGTTCGCCGAGCTTGGGGTTGGCCAGGCACCAGGTGACGGGCATGCCTTCGGCGGTGGTGACCAGGTAGAGCCGCAATCCCCAGAAGAAGCGGGAGTGGCTGCGGCAGTAGCCGTAGCCGGCATGTCCGGCCAGATCGGAGCGTTTGACGGTCTCGCGCGAGGCAGCGCAGGGCAGCGGGGTGGAGTCGATCAGGCGCAGGTCGTCGTGCCAGGTAGGGACCTGGCGGGCCAGTGCTTCGATCACCTGGGAAATCAGCGGTCCGGCCGCGTTCAGACGCTTGTTGTAGGCGGATTGCTGGGGCAGGTAGCGAAAGAGGTGTCCCAGTCTGGCGTGGGCGAAGCGGACCCAGTGCCGGGCAGAGGGAAACCCGAGCAGGACTTGGGCGACGGCCAGGCACAGCAGTTCGGCGTCTGTCAGTTTCGGAGGTCGCCCAATCCGGCGACAAGGGACCACGTGGTCGTCGATGAACACGTACAGTGCCGCCAGAAGGGCGTCCAGGCTGGTAGTCACACACAAGCCAACGGGCGCCCTTCGCCATGGTCGCGGCCAGCAGGAACATCGGACTCATTCATCTAGGGGGAGTCGTTCGGATCAGGCCGGGCCCGACCCGTACGACAACAGGTCCTAGACGAGTAAGTCCGAAGTGCTGGTCAGTGGTCGTAGGCGATCAGTGATCGTGTGATCGGTGTTCCGGTGGCCCGGTTGTGCCAGATCGCGGCGGTGAGAGCGAGGATGCGTTGTCCGACGCGGGCCAGGACTCCGGCTGGGGTTCTGGCTCCGTGGCGTTCGAGGTCGAGCTGGCCTTTGAGGGTGTCGTTGACCGACTCGATCAGCTGCCGGATCGGTTTGAGGAGGTGCTCTCCTGGCCGGGGCTTTTTGTTGCGGTAGCTGGGCCGCAGCAGGGTCAGGCCGTGTTGGGCCATGAAGGCGTCGAGGTGCTTGGAGACGTAGCCCTTGTCGCCGATAACCGTCTGCCCGGGGCGGGTGGCCAGCAGGTCGGCGTCCTGGGTGAGCATGCCTGTGAGGACTTCGCGTTCGTCCGTCTTGGGGTTGGCCAGAGCCCAGGCGATCGGTAGTCCGCCAGGTGTGCAGATCAGGTGCAGGCGCAGGCCCCAGAAGAACCGTGAGTGCGAGGGACAGTAGGAGTAAGCGGCCCAGCCGGCCAGGTCGGAGCGTTTGACGGTGGGGCGTGAGCGGGCGCATTCCACGGGTGTGGAGTCCACGATCCATACGTCGTCGTGCCACAGATCCGTGTCGCGGGCGAGGGTGCGAATGAAGCGGCCGAGCAGGGTGTTCGCGGCCCGCAGGCGCTTGTTGTAGCCGGACTGTTCGGGCAGGTAGGGGAACTCGGCCGCCAGATGGGTGCGGGCGAACCGCAGCCAGCGGGCCTCGGAGACGAAGCCGAGTACGGCCTGCATGACCGCGAGCGTCAACAGTTCGGCATCCGTCAGCCTCGGTGGACGCCCTGTCCGCCGCGTTCCTGCCAGAGAGTCATCGATCCTCACGTACAGTGCAGTCGCGAGGGTCTCCAGGTTTGTCGTCACAAACGAACCAACGAGACCCTCGCTTCATGCGCCCGAAGACTTCGGACTTACTCGTCTAGGACACGACGTCCCGCGGCGGCTTGCCCGCCAGGTGGTCGGCGACGTTCTGGACGGCGGCCAGCGCGATGCGGATCAGGGTTTCCCGGGTGACGCCCGCGACGTGCGGGGAGAGGACCACGTTCGGGGCCTTGAGCAGGCGCAGCGCCGCCGTCGGCGGTTCCGGGTCGAAGACGTCGAGACCGGCGCCGGCGAGCGCGCCGGCGGCCAGCGCGTCCGCGAGGGCGTCCTGGTCGATGAGGGCGCCGCGGGCCGTGTTGACGACGAAGGCGGTGGGCTTGAGCAGCGCCAGCCGCTCGGCGTCGAGCAGATGCCGGGTTCCGTCGGTGAGCGGGGCGTGCAGGCTGACGTAGTCGGAGGTGCGCAGCAGGTCGTCGAGGCTCAGATGACGGGCGCCGCCGAGGCGCGCCGCGGTCTCGGGCGCCACCGGCCGCGGGCCGGCGTAGACGACCGTCATGTCGAACGCGACCGCGCGGCGCGCCACTTCCTCGCCGATGTGCCCCAGGCCGACGATCCCCAGGGTCTTGCCGGACAGTTCGGTGAGGGACTGCTGGAGGCGCGGCAGTGCCCAGTCGGCCTCGACCAGTGCGGTGTGGGCCGGGATCAGCTGCTTGGCGAGGGCGAGCATCAGGGCGAAGGTCTGCTCGGCCACGTTCTGCTTCTCGGCGCCGCTGGAGCCGATGTTGCAGACCGGGATCCCGCGCTCCCGGGCGGCGTCCAGGTCCACGTAGTCGAAGCCGTGGCTGGCGCACTGCACCAGCTCCAGGTGCGGGGCCGCGGCCAGGTGCGCCGCGGTGACCGGGCCCAGGCCGGTGATGATCACGTGGGCCTCGCGCAGCGCCGCGGGGTCCTCGTCGGCCGCCTCGACCACCGTGACCCTGGCCTGGTCGGGGAAGACGGTGGCGAGTGCGGCACCGGCGGTCCGGCCGCCCACGTGCGGCGAGATGACGGCGAGGATGTTCTTCATGGGTGGCCTCTCGGAGTGCGGGCCGCGAACGGGCCCGGTTGGGGGGCGGGGAGCGTAGTGCCGGATGGAGGAGCGGCGGGGCGGTCAGGCGGGCCGGGGGGCCAGGTCGTCGGCGGTCAGCGTGGCCGGCCGGGAGTGGCCGGAGAGGGCCAGGGTGAGGTCGAGTTCGGCGAGCAGGCAGCGGATGACGTGCTCGACGCCCGCCTGGCCGTCCAGCCCGAGCCCGTACGCGTACGGGCGTCCGACCAGCACCGACCGCGCGCCCAGCGCCAGCGCCTTGACGATGTCGTCGCCGGTGCGGATGCCGCTGTCGAAGAGGACGGTGAGCCGGTCGCCGGCCGCCTCGACCACACCCGGCAGCGCGTCCGCGGCCGCGATCGATCCCGCGACCTGGCGGCCGCCGTGGTTGGACACCACCACGCCGTCCACGCCGGCCTCCGCGGCGCGCAGCGCGTCGTCCGGGTGCAGGATGCCCTTCAGCACGATCGGGCCGTCCCAGTTCTCGCGCAGGAACGCCAGGTCGGGCCAGGTTTTCGCGGGGTCGGCGAACATCCCCACGAAGTGCCGCACGGCCGCGTTCGGGTCCTCGTGGACCGGCTTGGCCAGCCCCGCCCGGAACGCGGGGTCGGTGAAGTAGTTGGCGGTGCCCACGCCGTGCAGGAACGGCAGGTACGCCTGGTCGAGATCGCGCGGCCGCCAGGCGAGCAGCGGGGTGTCGAGCGTGACGAACAGCGCGCCGTAGCCCGCCGCCTTCGCCCTGTTCAGGAAGCTCCGGGTGACCTCGCGGTCCTTCGCCCAGTACAGCTGGAACCACCGCTCACCGTCGCCCATCGCCTCGGCGACCTCCTCCATCGGCGTGCTGGAGGCGGACGACAGGATGTAGGGGACGCCCTGCGCCGCGGCGGCCCGGGCGGCGGCCGGCTCCGCCTCCGGATGCATGATCGACAGCACGCCGACCGGCGCGAGTGCCAGCGGCGCGGGCAGCGAACGGCCCAGCACCTCGACGGAGAGGTCGCGCTGCTGCACGTCGCGGAGCATCCGCGGGACGATCCGCAGCCGGTCCAGCGCGGCCCGGTTGGCGTCGGCGGTGCTGCCCGTGCCCGCGCTGCCCGCCACGTAGCCGACCGGGCCGGGGCCCAGACGCTGCTCGGTGAGCTGTTCCAGCCGGGTCAGATCGGTCGGCAGCCGGGGCACCGCGCCGGTCATGCCGTTCAGATAGATCTCGTACTGGAAGTCCGCCCAGTGCTTCGCCATCCGCACGTCCCGCCTCTCGTCGTGAGACCGCCTGGTTCACCGCGATCCTGGCGACAGTGACAAGTTCCGTCCACCGTGCTGCGCACAACCGGCGGGTGGAATCATCACCTTGTGATGAAGGAACGGGGAGGCGGCCGGGAGGGGCGGGAGCGCATCCGCCAGGAACTGATCGCCGCCCCGAGGGTCGTCGCGGCGCTGGTCGCCGCCGTCCGCGCACAGGTTCCGGCCTACGCCGCGCTCGACGACGAGCGGCTGCGTGAGGTGCGCGCCATCGCCGCCTGGGCGCTGGAGCGGATGCTGCACCTGTGGGCCACCGACGGTGCGCTCACCCCCGCGGACCTTCGGCGGCTGCGCGGTATCGCGGCGGCGCGGGCCGCGGACGGCCGGCCGGTGCAGGCGGTCCTGCGGGCCTACCGGGTCGCGGTCACCGCCCTCACGGACGAGGTCGCGGCCTGTACGCCACCCCCGGACGCGGCGGACGCCTTCGCGCTCGCACGGATGGCGCTGACCACCCTCGACACCCTCTCCGAGGAGATGGCCGCCGCCTACACCGCCACCAGCGAGGACCTCGCGGCGGACCGGGACCGGGCGCTGCGGCTGCTGCTCGACGACCTGATCGCCGGACGGCACGCCTCCGTCGGGGCGCTGACCGACCGTGCCGCCCGGCTGGGCGTCCAACTCCCGGATCCCTACTGCCTGTTGGTGGCCGAGCCGGCGGAGCCGGACGGCGGCCCCGGCGTGACCCGGGAGACGGCCACCGAACTGCTCGCCACGCTCACCGCGCGCGCCGACGACGCGCAGGTCACCTCGACGGCGACGGTGCGCGGCTCACGCCTTGTCCTGATGCTGCCCGCCGCGGCCGGCCGTACCGCCGCGGCGGCGCTGCGCGAACGCGCCCTGCGCGGCTGCGCGGTCTCCGAAGAGCCCCTGGACCGGATCGCCGTGGCGCACCGCCTCGCCGCCGACGCCCTGGACACCGCACCCGCGCACGCCCACCACCCCGCGCGGCTGCTGACCGACGGCGACGCCCACGTCCTGGCGCTGCTCGCGGGTCGCCCGGCCACCACCCCCGACCGGATCAGCCGCCTGCTGCTCGGCCCCCTGGTCCACCCCGGCCGGCGGCACCTGCTGGAGGCGCTCACTGCCTACCTCGACGCCGGCTCCGCGACCGCTGCCGCCCGCACGCTCGGCCTGCACCCCCAGTCCCTGCGCTACCGCCTGCGCCGCGTCGCCGCACTCACCCACCGCGACCCGCGCGACCCGTGGCAGCGGCTGACGCTGGACATCGCGCGGACCATCGGGCCCTGAGGGCCTGTCCGACGGTCCTGGGCGGAGCGGCGGCGCCCCGGGCAAGTGCGCAGGAGTGGTCGAACGGTGCATCCGTGGCGAGCAAGGCCAATTCGCCGACAAAGCGAACGATCCGGAAAGCCCGGTGGGTGAACGCCGTTCAGAGACTCAACTTGCGGCTCGCTTTCGTATCGTTATTGCTTCGATTCTTGACGATCAGGCGGAACGTGACGTTCACTGCGACAGTTCTGGGCCGGGTCAGGCGGCCCCATGGGAGGTACCGAAAAAATGAATGCAATAATGCGGCGCGCGCTCGTCAGTGCAATGGCGCTTTCGCTCGCGGCGCCCTTGGCGGCCTGTGGGAAAGATCAACAGGAAGCCGGCGCCGGCAAGGACGCCATAGGTCTGCTTCTCCCGGAGAACAAAGCGGCCCGCTATGAGAAGTTCGACCACCGCATCATTTCCTCGCGGATAGCCTCGCTGTGCCTCGAATGCAAGGTCGATTACGGCAATGCCGAGCAGCAAGTCGATACGCAGAAAAGACAGTTCGACGCCCTCGTGAAGAAGGGTGTAAAGGTCATCATTCTTGACCCGGTCGACGCGCAGGCGGCCAAGAGCTGGGTGGACTCGGCCGCCAAGAAGGGCGTCCAGGTCGTCGCGTACGACCGGCTCGCCGAGGGTGACGTCGCGGCGTACGTCTCCTACGACAACGAGAAGATCGGCCGGCTGCAGGGCCAGGGCCTGCTCGACGCGCTCGGCTCCCGGGCGGCCGCCGCCGACGTCGTCATGATGAACGGCTCGCCCACCGACCCGAATGCGCCGTCCTACAAGAAGGGCGCCCATGACGTCCTGGACGGCAAGGTTCACAAGGTCGTCTACGAGAAGGACATCCCCGACTGGGACGCGGCGATCGCCAAGAAGAAGATGACGGATGTCATCAACTCCCGTGGCCCGCAAGGATTTGACGCGGTGTACTCCGCCAACGACGGCATGGCCGGCGGTATCGCCGAGGCGCTGAAGGCGGCGGGCCTCAAGAATGTGCCGCTCGGCGGCCAGGACGCCGAACTCCCCGCGCTGCAGCGGGTCATAGCCGGCACGCAGTCCTTCACCATTTACAAGGAAGTCCGGCCGGAGGCCGAAACCGCCGCAGAAATCGCCTTCCGGCTGCTGCGCGGGAAGAGCATCAACGGGCTGACGACTACTACCGCCGGTAACAGCAGCAAGTCCGGTATCCCGGCCCGGCTGTTCAAGGCTCAGATCGTCACCAAGAAGAATGTGAACGACACCGTCGTACGCGACGGCGTGGTCCGCACCGACCTCCTCTGCGCCGGCGACCTCGCCTCCGCCTGCGCGTCGCTCGGCCTGAAGTGACGGCCGCCGCCACCCGGTTCCGGGTGGCGGCCGGGCCGATGACCGCCCCGGCGGTCATCGGCCCGCGGGGCGCCCTCAGGAGGACCGGACCGGCCGTCCCAGCCACGCGTACGCGGCCCGGGCCGTGAACTCCCGCTGGCCGTCCCTGAACAGCAGCCCGGCGTGCGCGAACGCCGGATCCCCGGCCGTGCCGGCCACGTACGGCACGGCGATGCACCGCATGCCCGCCCGGTGCGCCGCGAGGGCACCGGGCGCCGCGTCCTCCAGCACCACACAGGCGGCGGGGTCGACACCCAGCCGCCGCGCCGCCTCCAGGAACACGTCCGGCGCCGGCTTGCCGTGCGCCACCTCCTCGGCCGAGACCACGGTCGTCAGCAGCGCGTCCAGCCCCGTGCCGGCCAGCACCGCCTCGATCGCGGCCCGCGAGGACCCCGACGCCACCGCCATCGGATGCCCGGCCGCCGCCAGCTGCTCCACCAGCGCCCGCATCTCGGGGAAGACCTCGGTGTGCGCCCGGGCCAGCTCCAGATAGACGCGGTTCTTCCCGGCCAGCAGCTCCTCGACCGGCGCGTCGAGACCGAACTCGCGGCGCAGGATCTCCAGGGTCTCCCGGGTGCCGATGCCGATGAAGCGGGTGTGGTGCTCCCAGCTGAAGTCGGCCACGCCGTAGCCGGCCAGCAGCCGGCGGCCCGCCTCGTAGTAGTTCGGCTCACTGTCCACCAGCGTGCCGTCGAGATCGAAGATCACCGGAGTGGGCGGGACCCGGGAGGCGGGGGAGGCGTTCATGCCGTCCAGCATGCCAAGCCGCGCTCCGGTACGGCTCCCCGGCGGCCCGCCCGGCTCAGCGTGGCTTCGCCGCCCGGCCCACCGCCTCCACCAGCGGCAGCATCCGGTGCGGCACCCGCTCGCGCAGCGCCATCTCCGTCCGCGTACGGACCACGCCCGGCAGGCTGATCAGCCGCTGGATCACGTCCTCCAGGTGCGCCGGGTCCCGGGCCACCACCCGGGTCAGCAGGTCCCCGCCGCCGGTCGTCGAGAACGCCTCGATGATCTGCGGCACCTCCGCCAGCGCCTCGGCCACCTCCTCCAGACGGCCCTGGGTCACCTCGATGTGCACGAAGGCGAGCACGGGGTGGCCGAGCGCGGCGGGGGAGAGCAGCGGACTGTACGCGGTGATCACACCGTCCCGTTCGAGCCGGTCCAGCCGGGCCTGCACGGTGCCCCGGGCGACCCCGAGCACCCGCGCGTACTCCCGCACACTGGTGCGCGGCTGCTCCAGCAGCAGGCGGAGGATCTTGGCGTCCAGGGCGTCCACAGGCATCGGTCCACGCCCTTACGGTCGGCGAAGTCGGTACCCGACCGTACCAATGGCCCGGCGAACCCCGCGATCGGTGAGCCGACTGCCCGCGGATCGGCGGCGCTGTCAGTCCGGTCCTGGCGACTCGCCGCGCGGCCGGTCAGGGCCGGGCGGGGTGCGTACCGGTGGGCCGCCGGCCGCGGCGAGCACGCCGAGCAGCGCCAGCACGAGGAGGACCAGACCGAGGACGAGCGCCACCGCCCCGGGAGTGGGGTAGTTCCACAGGATCAGGGCCAGCGCGCCGCCGGCGATGACGACACCGGTGGTCCAGCCGCGGTGGGTGTCCAGCCACCGGCCCATGGTGCCGGTGCGCATCCCCCGGCGGGCCGCCGCCCGGCCGACGGAACCGGTGCCCCGGGTCGTCCCGGAGCGCACCGCGCGGGCGGCGCGACTCGGGCCGTACAGGGCGGCCGCCAGCGCCGTGATCACCGAGACGAGCAGCACCGTCCAGGCGCTCTGGCGCAGGAAGCGCACCAGGGTGTCGAAGACGGCGGCGGCCGCGTTCTCCGGCAGCGCGCTGGGCGGGACGGAGTCCAGGTAGACGCCGCGCAGCACGACGAGCGCGATGAGCAGCACGGCCATCATCACCCCGGTGCCGATCGCGGTGGCCAGCAGCGCCACCCGGTGCGCGGGCGCCACCCAGATGCCGAGGGCGGCGCACACCAGCGCCAGGACGGGCAGCCAGACACCGAGGACGTTGAGCAGCCGCATCAGTGTCTGCGCCTGCTGGAGCTTGTCGGTCTTCAGCAGCGTGATCGTCCGGTCGGGCTGCGGGATCGCCGACGCCTTCTTGAACCCCGCGTCCACCAGGTGCTGTTTGACGTTGTCGACGACGGTGCCGATGTCCAGGACGACGGTGTTGCCCCGGGCCTGGACCGCGCTGTTCCCCTCGCCGGTGAGGACCTTCACCACCGCGGCGTGCGCCTGGCGGTTGGCGACGTCCCACAGCTGGGAGAACTGGTCGCTGGTCACCACCTTCGACACCACCTTGTGCACGGTCTTGGTGAGCGCGTCCTTCAGGGGGCCGGCCAGCTCCGGGGTGTGCTCGACCACAAGGGGCGGGGCGCCGGCCTTCTTGAGGGTGGCGGCGAGCGAGTTGGTGATCCCCTGGACGTCGACCTGGCCGACCACCCGGTTGGTCAGCCGGTCGGTCACCGCGTCCTGCACGGAGGGCTCGGTGGCCAGCGGCGCGACGGTCTGCACATACCTGCTGGAGTCGGAGATCTGACTGCTCACCCAGGTCGAGACGGTGGCGAGAGGGGCCAGGAGCACAGCCAGTACCAGCAGCACGGTCGCGCCCGTGTAGCGCAGGGGGCGGGGCGAACTCATGGCGTGTCTCCTCACTCCGGAAGGCGGCGCATTTCCTCGATGCACAGGCCGAGGTCCTGGAACCGGGTGAGCAGTCCGAACAGGTGCGCCTCGTCCGTCACCGCGCCGTGGAACAGCGTCTGCTGCGGTACGGGCTCCCGCTCCAGCTCCGGGAACGCCTCGGCCAGGGCGGGGGAGACGAGGCCGGTCACGCGGAACTCGTAACGCATGCCCACACCGCCCCTCGCGCCGCTGGAAACCGTCGTCTCGCATGCTGTCCGCGGCGCGGCGGGACGGCATCACCCGCAGGGGATGACCCGGCGGGGAAACCGGCGGGGACCAGGGCTCCGGGTCACAGGAGGTGCAGCTCGCGGCAGCGCTCGACGGCGTCCCGGCGGCGGGACGTGCCGAGTTTGCGGTAGACGCTGCGCAGGTGCGTCTTGACGGTGTTGACCGACAGGTGCAGCGCGGCGGCGATCTCCTCGTTGGACATCATCCGGGCCGCGTACGCCAGGACCTCCCGCTCCCGGCCGCTCAGCGCCTCGACGAGGACCGGGCCGGCCGGGCGGCCCGGGGGCCCGGCGGTCAACCACCGTGCCGCGGGCGGCGGGAGGTCCCGGAGCAGGTGCCGCAGCCAGGGGCCGGCCTCCGCGAACGGCAGGCGCAGCTGCTCGGGGGCGGCCGCGTCCAGCGCCTCACCCAGCAGGACACGGGCCGTCGGCCGGTCCCCGGCCAGCACCGCGGCCCGGGCCCGCAGCAGACGGATGCGTACGCGGTCGGGCAGATCCGGCGCCGGGGACGCGTCGGCCGCCGCGACGAGCCGGAGGGCACGGGCGGGGCGTCCCGCGGCGAGGTGGGCGAGCGCCAGCGCCACGGCCCGCGAGGCGTCCCCGGGCACGGCGGCCCGCCCGCCGCCCGGGGGGCCGGGCCGGTGCAGGACGGCGAGCGCCGCGGCGGGGTCACCGCGGGCCAGCGCGGCAGCCGAACGCGCCACGGCCAGCCGCCCGGCGGGCCACCCTGGCGGCTGCGGCCCGGCCTCGTCCAGGACCGCCGAGGCCGCCGCCCACCGGCCGTGCGCCAGTTCCGTGCGGGACACCACGACGGCCCGTTCGGCGCGCAGCACCGGGTCGGCCCCGGTGTCGGCGTACTCGGCGGCCAGGGCCAGGTGATGACGTGCCGTCGCGAAGTCGCAGCGCTCGCACGCCACCGTGGCCAGGGCCAGCTGACCGGCCCCCGACCGCCGGTCCTCGGGTATGCCCTGCCGCTCGGCCACGCCGTGCGCGCGGGCGGCGTGGTCCGCGGCCGCGGTGAGCTCACCGCGGACCGCCTCGGCCAGCGCGAGCCGCCCCCACGCCGCGTGCCGTACGAGGTGGGTCGCCTCGCCCGTGCAGGCCCGCACCGTCTCCTCGAAGGCGGCCCGGGCCTCGTCCGGGCGCCCGGACGCCAGCAGGGCGCAGGCCCGGCCGTGGCATCGCAGCGCCTCGATCTCCGGGTGTTCCTTGAGCCGGTACGCGGGCACCTCCGCCATCAGCTCCGCGGTCCGCCGGGCCGCCGCCTCCGCCCCGCTCCCGGCGCCGTGCGGCGCCAGCAGCAGCCGCAACAGAGCCAGCGTGAGCCGCACCTCGGGACCGGCCCCGGCCCCGCGGTGCCGCACCCGGCGCTCGGCCCGCAGCACCCAGCGGCGGGCAGCCGCGGCGTCGTGCCGGGCCAGCAGGCGGGCCGCCGTCACCAGGGCCGCCTCGGCTCCCGGCACCTCGGCCGGCATACCGGAGAAGACCGCGTCGATCCGCCCCTCGTCGAGCCCGGCGAGCAGCCGCCCGGCCAACAGCTGCCGCACGGCCTCCCCGGCGGCGTACGGCCAGTCCCCGGCGGCGGCCGCGTGCACCAGCGTCTCGGGGAGCTGCCCGGCGGCGGCGAACCAGCGCGCCGCCCGGCGGTGCAGCACCGGTTCGAGGCCCGGCCACCGGCTGCGCAGCCGCGCGTGCAGCACCCCGGCGAACAGCGGGTGGACGCGGAACCACCGGGTGCCGGCGACCGGCTGGACGAAGCAGTTGTCCCGCACCAGCCGGTCCAGGATCAGCTCGGCGTCCGCCCGCCCGGTCAGCGCATCGGCGAGTTCGGGGTGGATCTGGTCCAGGACGCTGGTGCGCGCGAGCAGCTCCCGGGCCGCCGCGGGCTGCGCGTCGAGGACCTCGGCCAGCAGATAGTCGGCGACCGCCTGCTCGGAGGCGAGGTACGACCGGGCGAAGCCGGCCGGGTCACCGGACCGCTGGCCGGCCAGGGCACACAGCCGCAGGCCGGCCGCCCAGCCCTCGGTGCGGCGGGTGAGCGCGGCGACGACCTCCGCACCGGGCGCCAGGCCGTGCCCGCGCAGCAGGGCCGCCGCCTCCCGCGGGGTGAACGCCAGCTCGGCGCCCCGGAGTTCACACAGCCGGCCCTCCGCCCGGTAGCGGTGCAGCGGCAGCAGCGGGTCCACCCGGCTGGTCAGCAGCAGCCGCAGCGCCGGGCCGGCGTGGTCCACCAGGAACTGCAGCCCGGCGGCCACCTCCCGGCCGGGCGCCTTGTCGAGACCGTCGACGACGAGCACCACCGGCTCGGCCAGCCCTTCCAGGGCCGCGGCGAACCGGATCAGCAGCGCGCGGCCGGCGCCGTCCCCCGCGGGCGGCAGGCCGGTGCCGCCGTCCGGCAGGAGCAGGCGGCGCCGGAACGCCTCCAGGACGTGGGCCCAGAAGACCCGCGGGGAGTCCTCGCGGTCCGGCGTCACCCACACGACGGGCCCGGGAACGGTGCCCTGCTGCGCCCAGGAGGCGACGGCGGTGGTCTTGCCGGCGCCGGCCGGGCCGGTGACCAGCGTCAGCGGTCCGTTCGTCCCCTTGGTGAGCCGGTCCAGCAGCCGCCGGCGGGCGACCAGGCCGGGTACGACGGGCGGCACCGACAACTTCGCGGCGAGCAGCGGATCCCCGGACGGGGTCGGCGAGGCTGCGGTCATGGGCACCACCCGGTAGCTGCGAGGCGGGCGCCGGTCCGGCGCCCGGCCCGGCCACCCCCGCCTGCGCGGGTCCGCGACCGGCCCCTTCATGGTCACCCGGCCGGCCGTTGATCGCAGCGGCCAGGGCGCCGGCCGTCGCCCGCATCGGGTGATGCGCCTGTCCGGCCCGCGCCGGTGGAATCGGCACCGGCACAGGAGGGAGGACCGGGGCGTGGACGGACGCTGGACCGCACGCGTGGCGCTGACCGCGGGGGCGGCGGCGCTGCTGGTCCTGCTGGTGTTCGCGGGGCTCCGCAGCGTCGTCCTGCTCGCGCTGGGTGCGGCCGGGCTGGCCGTCACGGCGGCCGGCGTCTGGTGGGTGCTCTCCCGCCGTGGCCCGGCGCGCGCGCTCGCCCTCCTCCTGGTGGTGCTGGCGCCGCTCGCCGTGCTCGTGCTGTACGTGGCCGCCGGGCTGTTCTGGGTCGTCCTGGTCGCCCTGGGGCTGTGGACCCTGGCGCTGTCCACCGGCAGGGCCGCGCTGACGGTGGGGAAGGGCCGCGCGGACGCACCGGGAACCCCCGCCCTGCCTCCCGCCCGCCCCTTCCTGATCATGAACCCGCGCTCCGGCGGCGGAAAGGTCGGCGCGGGCAGGCTGGTCGAGAAGGCCGAGGCGCTCGGCGCCCGGGTCGCGGTGCTCGACCCCGGGCAGCCGCAGGACGTCGCCGCACTCGCCCGGCAGGCCGTCGACGACGGCGCCGACCTGCTCGGCGTCGCCGGGGGCGACGGCACCCAGGCCCTGGTCGCGGGCGTCGCCGCGGAGCACGGTGTGCCCTTCATGGTCATCCCGGCCGGCACCCGCAACCACTTCGCCATGGACCTCGGCCTCGACCGCGCGGACCCCGCGAGCGCGCTGGCGGCCCTCACCGACGGCGTCGAGCTCCGCGTCGACCTGGGCTACATCGGGGTGGCGGGGCCCGAGGCCGGAGGCCGGGAGCGGGTCTTCGTCAACAACGCCTCCTTCGGCGCCTACGCGGCGGTCGTGCAGAGCCCGGCGTACCGCGACGACAAGGCCCGTACGACCCTGCGCATGCTGCCGGACCTGCTGACCCACCACACCGGCCCCCGGCTGGCCGTCCGGGCGCGGGACCTGACCCTCGACGCGCCCCAGGCGGTGCTGGTGAGCAACAACCCCTACGGGACGGGCGACCCGGCCGGCCTCGGACGGCGCGAACGGCTGGACACCGGCGTCCTGGGGGTGCTCGGCATCACCGTCGACAGCGCGGCCGAGGCGGCCTGGATGCTGCGCGGCCGCCGCGGTCCCGGGCTGGTCGCGGCCACCGCCCCGGAGGTGGTGGTCGACGCGGACACCCCGGCCGTCGAGGCCGGCGTCGACGGCGAGGCCCTCATGCTGCCCACCCCGGTGCGCTGCCGGATCGCACCCGGCGCGCTGCGTGTACGGCTGCCCCGGCACCGCCCCGGCGTCCGGCCCGCGGCCCCGCCCATGGACTGGCGGCGGGTGCGGCGGCTGGCCCTGACGCGGGGGCGGGCCGGATGACCGGCCGCACCCGAGACGCCCACCCGAAGCCGCCGCACCGGGCCGAGCCCGCCCGGATCGACTACAGCGGCGCGGTCTACGGCTCGCTGCTCGCCGCGTCCGTGGTGGTCGGTGCCGGAGCGCTCGGCCCCTCCCCGTGGCTCCAGCTCGCTCTCCTGCTGCTGTGCACCGGCGGGGTGTTCTGGGCCGCGCACGTCTTCGCGCGGCTCTTCGGCGCCCGGGTCGTCGGGCAGGACCTCAACCGGGCGGAGATCCGGCGGGTGTGCGCCGACGAGCGGCCGATCGTCGAGGCGGCCGTCCCGCCGGCCGCCGCCGCGGCCCTCGCCGGGCAGCTCGGACTCGACTACGCGGGGGTCGCGTGGCTGGCCCTGGTGGTCGCGCTCGTCGGTCAGGTCGGCTGGGCGATGGCCGCCACGCTGCGCGCCGGTGCCGGCCGCCGGCTGGTGCTGGCCTCGGGCGTGGTCAACATGCTGCTCGGCCTGCTCATCGTGGTCCTCAAGGCCGCGTTGCAGCACTGACGGCGCGCCGCCCGCGCTCAGTCCCGGTCCGCCGGCGGGGCGGCCCGGCGCAGCGCGGAGCGCAGGGCGAAGGCCACCGCGAGTTCCAGCGCGCCGAGCACGACGAGCCACAGGCCCAGCAGCCGCGCGAGCGCCACCGCGGACTGCACCGGGAAGCCGAGCACGACGATCCCCGCCACGACGCCGAGCGCGCCGGCGGCGAAGGTCAGGCCCCGGTGCACGAGGTCGCGGTCGGCGATCGCCACGAAGGCGGTCAGCAGGCCCCCCATCACCCAGTAGGCGCCGACGATCAGCGAGAGCGCGGCGATCGTCTGCATCGGATGCCGCAGGCACAGCACCCCCGCCAGGACGGCCACGAGCGCGATCAGCACCCCGGCCACCCTGCCGCCCTGCCGGGCGTCCCGGGAGAAGGCCCGTACGAAGCTGAAGACGCCGGCCAGCAGCAGCTGCAGACCGATGATGACGGCCAGTACCCGGAGCGTCTCGTCCGGCCAGACCAGGATCAGGATGCCGGGGATCAGGGTCGCCAGGGCGAAGCCGAGGGCCCAGTGCCAGGAGCCGCCCAGGGCGCCCAGGACGTCCTGGGCGTCGGCGGGGCCGTGCCGCGGTGGGATATCGGTGGGTGTGGACATGACGCCTCCTCGACTGCGAATGTCCAGCGGACGGCGGGGCCGCGGATCCCCCGTTACGGGTGACCCGGACACCGCTGCCGGGTGGCGCGCCCCGGACGCCGCGCGGACCCGCGGACGGCCCCCCGCGGCGGACGGCCGTCCTCCGCTTCCCCTCCGAAAGCCTCTGCCATTGGCTCGCTTCGGCACCGCCCCAGCCCCGGCATCTGTGCCATTGGCCCAGTACATCCCGCCTGTGTTGAGCCATCAGTACGGGAGGTGCTGTCATGGTGCCGTCGATGGCGCTGCGGACCCCGCGGCGCCTTTGTCATGCCGGGACCCGGACGGGAACGCCGGTACACGGACCGAAGGGGCGGGAAGCTGTGCTGAAGAAGGTGTTCGTGGCTCCGGACCCGGGCCGGCTGCGGCTGCGCAGCGCCACCCGGGCCGTCCTCGGCATCGGTCTGGCGGTGGCCGTCTGCGGCCTCGCCGGCCACTCGCTCGTCGCGGCCGTCACCGGCGGGCTCGCCGCGCTCCTCGCGCTGTTCACCGTCACCGACGCCACGGTCCGCGGCCAGGCGCTCACCACGGCCCTGCTGCCCGCCGCCGGATTCCCGGTGCTGGCCCTCGCGACGCTGCTGCACGACCACCCGGCGGCCCGCGACGCGGCCTTCCTCGCGGTCATGGGGCTGGGCGTCTACGCCCGGCGCTGGGGCCCCCGGGGCCACGCCCTCGGGGTGTTCGCGTTCATGACCTTCTTCGCCACGCAGTTCCTGCACGCGGTGCCCCGCCAGCTGCCCGAACTGTGCGCCGCCGTCACCCTCTCCCTGCTCGCCGCCTCGACCGTCCGCTTCGGGCTCTGGTGCTACGAGCGGCGGCTGCCGCCCGCCGCGCCGCCCGTCACGCTGCACGGCTCCGGCCTGGCCCGGACGACCACCCGCCAGGCCGTGCAGGCCACGCTGGGCGGCGGCTTCGCCCTGCTGGCCGGACAGCTGCTGTCCGACCAGCGCTGGTACTGGGCGGTGGGCGCCACCTGGTGGATCTTCGTGAACACCGCCTCCCGCGGCGAGACCCTCGTACGCGGCTTCCGGCGGATCCTCGGCACGGTGCTGGGCATCGCCGCCGGAGCCGTCGTGGCGCTGCCGCTGCACGGTGCCGCCGTCCCGTCCGTGGCCCTGGTCGCGGTGAGCGTCTTCGGGATCTTCTACACCGCGGCGGTGTCCTACACGTGGATGATGTTCGCGGTGACCGTGATGGCCGGGCTGCTCTACGGGCTCCTCGGCGTCCTGGACCCCGCCCTGCTCGCCCTCCGGCTGGCCGAGACCGGCGTCGGCGCGCTCGGCGCGGCCCTCGCCGTCCTCCTGGTGCTGCCGGTGACCACCCACGCCACCACGGACGCCTGGATCCAGCGCGCCCTGCGCTGCGTCCACGCCTGTGCCGCCGAGGCGGCGGCCCGCCTCGCCGGCTCGGAGACCGCCGACCCCGCACCCCGGGTGGCGGAACTGGAGCTGCTGCTGGGCCGCGTCCGGCTGTCCCTCGCGCCGCTCGTGCACCCGCTCAGCCCGCTGCGCACCCGTAAGGACAAGGCCCGGCGGGTCCTCGCGCTGCTCGACGACTGCGCCCGCGAGCTCCGCGGGCTCGCGTCCGTCGCCGCCGACCCGGAGGCGTCGCACGACGACCGCCTCGCCGCCGCCTGCTGGCGGGTGGAGGCCGCCGTGGAGGCCCTCACCACACCGGGCGCCACCCGCCGCGCACCGGGCGCCGACGCGGCCCTTCCGCACGCCCCGGTGCCCGAGACCGCGCTCGCCCATCTGCACGGCCTGGAGCGGACGCTGGCCGAACTGGCGGCGCCGCTGCGCAGCAACCGGCCGTCACCGCTGGTCGGGGCCTGACGGCCGGTCGGGTCCGGACCCGCGGCCGACGGGAACCGGCCGAAGCCGCCGAACGGCCGGTCCCGGCTGTTAGCGTCGCCGGAGCAGGCACCCGGGCGGGCAGCGGACGAAGGGCGGACCAGTGGCGACGAACGACGGCGGCCGGCGCGCGTACATCGGATCCTTCACCACGGCCGGCGGCCTCGGCATCACCACCGCCGCCGTGGACCCGACCTCCGGGGCCCTCACCCCGCTGCACTCCACCGACGCCGTCCCCAACCCCTCCTACCTGGTGGCGAGCCCCGACGGGCGGTACCTCTACGCGGTCAGCGAGACCCCGGACGGTGCCGCGGCCGCCTTCGCGCTCACGCCCGAGGGGCCCCGGCCGCTCGGCCCCACCGTCCCCGTGGGCGGCGCCGACCCCACCCATCTGACCCTCCTCGGCGGTCACCTCGTCACCGCCAACTACAGCTCGGGCAGCGTCAGTGTGCTCCCCGTACGGGCCGACGGCTCGCTCGGCGGCCCGGCCCGGGTGCTCACCCACGAGGGCAGCGGCCCGCAGACGGACCGCCAGGAAGGCCCGCACGCGCACGCGGTGCTGCCCGACCCCACCGGCGGCCGGCTGCTCAGCGTCGATCTGGGCACCGACTCGGTGCGGGTGTGCACCCTCGGCGCCGACGGCACGCCGGTGCTGTGCGACGAGGTGCGGCTGCGGCCCGGGAGCGGACCGCGCCACCTCGCCTTCCACCCCCGCGGCGACCGCGCCTACGTCATCAACGAACTCGACCCGACGGTGACGGTCTGCCGGTGGGACGCCGGGCAGGGCGCGCTGACGCCCCGGGGGGAGATCCGGCTCCTGACGGACGAGGCGGTGCCCACGGCCACCTTCCCGTCCGAACTGGTCGTCTCCCCGGACGGCCGGTTCGCCTGGGCCGCCAACCGCGGCCACGACAGCCTCTCGGTGCTCGCCCTCGACGCGGCCGGCGACCCCACGCGCCTGGTCACCACCGTGCCGTGCGGCGGCCACTGGCCCCGCGACCTGACGCTGCACCCCGACGGCCGGCACCTGTACGCCGCCAACGAGCGGTCCGGCGACGTCACCTGGTTCACCGTCGACCCGGAGACCGGCATCCCGGCCCGCGGCGGTGCGATCGAGGCACCGGCCGCGTCCTGCGTCGTGTTCGTCTGAGCCGTACCGGGCGGCGGTTCAGCCCGACGGGAAGCGGCCGCCGAAGTACACCTCGATCTCGGCGATCCGGCAGTCGCGCACCGTCTGCACCTCGACGTTGCGGTGCCGTTCGCCGGTCGTCAGCTCGTACTCGTAGCGGACGCACACCCGGTGGTCGTCCAGGGCCACCGCATCGAGGATCTCCTGATGGCGCAGACGGTCCGCGGTGGGGAAGCAGACCTCCAGGAAGGCGGCCTTGCCGATGTGGTCGTCCTGGGGGCTGGTGAAGACGAAGTCGTCGGCGAGCAGCCGGTCGATGGCCTCGCGGTCCTGCGCGAGGTAGGCGCTGAAGGCGGCGCGGACGACGTCGACGTTCGTCATGAACATCCTCCCGAAGGCGCTGAGCGGTCCTCTCACGAGCGTACGGCCCCCGGCCGCCCCCGGGGGGCCGTCCGGGCCTGCCAGGCCCTCTGACGACCCTTCCGCGCCCCTCGGTACGACGGAGGGCCGCCCTGCGCGCTGCGCGGGGCGGCCCTCCGGTGCGGTGCCTGACCTGGGAAGCGTCCTAGCGGACCGGTGCTCCCTGGGCCTGCGTCGGCAGGGTGATGCCCACCGACGCCGCGTAGTTGGACAGGACCAGCCGGCCCACCGCGCCGTACGCGCCCAGCGCCTCGGCCGAGGCGCAGCCGGCCTCCTCCGCCGCCGCCCCCACCAGGCCGTCGGCGATCTCCGGCCCGATCAGGTACGGCGCCAGCGCCAGCGCCTGCGAACCCGACCCGCGCAGCTGCTCCGCCGTACGGGAGATGGCGCCCTCCTCGTCCAGCGCGGCGGCCAGCACCGGCACCGCGAGCCGCGCGGAGAGCAGCATGCCGGTGATGCCGGCGGCCTGCACGGCCTCGTCGCCGCCGACGGTGGCGAGAATGATGCCGTCGGCGGCCGTGGCGACGGTGAACAGCCGGGCCCGGTCGGCGCGCGCCAGACCGGCCTCGGACAGCCGGACGTGCAGTGCCTCGGCGAGCAGCGGGTGCGGCCCCAGCACGTCGGTCAGCTCGGCGCCGGAGCCGCTGTTCATCATGGCCTGGCGTATCCGGCGCAGCAGCGCGCTGTCCGGCCCGGCCAGCAGCGGCACGACGACCGCGGCGGGGCCGGGGTCGGGGCGCCCGTCGACCTCCTCGCGGGCCTTCTGCTCGGCGGCGGCGCGCGTCAGCACGGCCTCCAGGGACGGGAACTCGTCGTCACCGCCGTCGACGTAGCCGATCCGGGCGTCGAGGCCCGGGAGTTCGGAGCGGGCGATGCTGGAGACCTCCTCCGCCAGGCTGCGCGAGGCGGAGGTGGGGGTGCCGGGCACGGCCAGCACCAGGGCGGGTGCGCCCTCGGGTGCGGCGAGCGGCTCCGGCCTGCGGTGGCGGCCGGACTGCCGCGCGCGCGGCATACGTACAGGCAGGCCGGGTGCGGCTCCCGGGCTCGGGGATGCGGCTTCGGAATGGGGCGAGCCAGGTGCGGGCCCAGTGGGGGAACTCATGGCGCCGCATGCTAACGCCTCGGACCACCCCCGCGCGGAGGGAGGGTTCGCTGCTGAGGTATCCGTCCCGATTTATCCCGCGCGTCTTCGCCGTCACCCCCGCGCAGGCCGTGTGATCTGCAACAACTTGGGATCCGGGGGCAGCAGCAGGCGGTCGCCGGCCAGTGCCGCGGCGATCGTCAGGGCACCCTCCAGCGGGCTCTTCCCGGCGGCCGCCGGACGAGCCCCGGGCAGCCGCTCGGCGAGCGCCCGGCGCAGCGGGGCGAGCAGCGGTTCGCCGATGCCGAACAGTCCGCCGGTCCAGGCCACCGCGGTCCCTTCGCCCGGCGGGCAGACCGCGGCCGCGGCGTCGGCGATGTGTTCCGCGGCGGCCCGCAGGATGCCGAGCGCCACCGCGTCCCCGCCGCCGGCGCGGCGGCCGACCTCCGGGGCGAACGAGGCCAGTACGGCGGGCCGGTCGGCGCGTGGGTAGAGCATGCCGGGCAGCCCGGTGACCGGCCCGAACACCGCCTCCGCCGACGCCAGCAGGGCCGCCGAGCCGCCGGGCCGCCCGTCGTGCGCGCGCAGCGCGGCCTCCAGGCCGGCCCGGCCGATCCAGGCGCCGCCGCCGCAGTCGCCGAGCAGATGGCCCCAGCCGTCCGCGCGGCGCCAACCGCCCGCCGGGGTCAGGTCGGTACCCAGGGCGATCATGCCGGTGCCCGCGGCGACCACCGCCCCGGGCCGCTGGCCCAGCGCACCGGCGTACGCGGTCACCGCGTCACCCGCGAGCGCGAGCCGGCGCACCCCGAGGGCGGCGGTCAGCGCGCCGGGCAGTCGGGCGCGCAGTTCGTCACCCAGCGAAGCCATGCCGGCCGCGCCCACGCACACCGCCGCGAAGCCGTCCGCACCGACCTCGCGCGCCAACTCCTCGGCCGCGGGCAGCAGTTGGGTGAGCAGATGGTCCGCTTCGATACCCCGCGGGCCGGTGCGCACCGGCTCGGCCGAGGCGGCCGACGCGAGCGGGCGCACCGCGGCGTCATCGGCGCGCGCCACGGCGATCCGCAGCCCCGAACCGCCGGAGTCGACCCCGAGCACATGACCGCGGGCGGTGCCGCGGTCGGCGGGCTCACCCAAAGCCGCGGGCGTCCTGCTTGAGGGCGGTGTCGACGGTCAGGGCCGTGGCGACGACCAGGCTCAGCAGCGGGTCGGGCAGCTGGTGGTGGATCTGCAGGACGTAGTTGTCCGCGGTCGTGAACATCGTCTTGGCGAGGCCCTCCCAGGTCTTGGTGATCCGGGCGACCTCGGTGTCGGCGTGGTCGACGATCGCGAAGTTCCAGGCCCGCCAGTTCTCGGCCTTGATGGCGCCGATCTGCTGGCCGTTGACCGTCATCGCGAAGTTGATCTTCCCGATGGCGTTCTGCTGGACGATCTCGCCGACCGGCGAGCCGTCCGGGCGCTGCACGATCACCTTGGACTTGATGATCTTCGCGGGCCGGGTCAGCACCAGCTGCGGCTGGCCGTACGCGTCCCGGATCTCCAGCTTGTGGGTCATGTACTGGTCGAGGCTGGAGACGACCCGCAGCACCTTCTTGGCCGTGCTCTGGCCCACCTGGACGACCGCGCCGAGGGCGTTGCCGTGCTGGTCGAACACGCCGTACTCGTTGGTGACCTCGATGAGCTTGGCCTTCTGGTTGACCACCAGCACCGGCTCGGTGAAGAGCGTGCCGCCGCCGGGGCCACCGGGGGCCACCCCCGCCTGCTGCTGGCCCTGGTACCCCACCGCGGCCGGGTTCGCGCCCGGCTGTCCCGGCATCGGCTGCCCGGCGTACGGCTGCTGCGCCGGCCCGCTCTGCTGGGGGTGGCCCGGGCCCGGCTGCCCGTACGCGACGCCGCCCTGCTGCTGCCCCGGATACGGGGCCTGCGCCGGGGCCGACTGCTGCGGCGCGAACTGCTGCGGCATCGGCTGCTGGGTGGGCTGCCGGTCGGCGGGCCGGGCCGCCTGGGCCTGCTCGGGTGCCGCGGTGGACCGGTCGGCCGCACCGCCGGCGACGTGCGCCGCCTGCTGCTGTCCCGGGTGGGTGTGCGCCGTCCACTGGGACCCGTCCCACCAGCGCAGTTGGTGGGGGGTGCCCTGCGGATCGGCATACCAGCCCGCAGGGATGTTCGCATTCGTCATGCCGGGCACACTATCGCCCGGTGTCAGGGCAGCCTCCAGTCGACCGGCTGCGCGCCCTGTCGCGCCAGCAGGTCGTTCACCCGGCTGAAGGGACGCGAGCCGAAGAAGCCCCGGTCGGCGGACATGGGGGAGGGGTGCGCGGACTCCACGGCCGGCAGATCGCCGAGCAGCGGCCGCAGATTGCGTGCGTCGCGCCCCCACAGCACCGACACCAGCGGACGCCCGCGCGCCACCAGCGCCCGGATGGCCTGCTCGGTGACCTCCTCCCAGCCCTTGCCGCGGTGCGCGGCCGGCTTGCGGGGCGCGGTTGTCAGCGCTCTGTTCAGCAGCAGGACGCCCTGGCGCGTCCAGGGGGTCAGATCGCCGTTCGACGGCCGGGGCAGCCCGAGGTCGGAGTGCAGCTCGCGGAAGATGTTCTCCAGGCTTCCGGGCAGCGGGCGGACGTCCGGCGCCACCGAGAAGCTCAGCCCGACCGCGTGCCCCGGCGTGGGGTAGGGGTCCTGCCCGACGATGAGCACCCGCACCTCGTCGAAGGGCTGTTGGAAGGCGCGCAGCACATTGCTGCCGGCCGGCAGGTACGTGCGTCCCGCGGCGATCTCCGTCCGCAGGAAGTCGCCCATCGCGGCGATCCGGTCGGCAACGGGCTCAAGTGCCTTGGCCCAGCCTGGTTCGACAATGTCTTGGAGAGGTCGTGCAGCCACGGGATCACCCTACTGGCCGAGGCCCCCCGGGCCTCAATCCATGGCCCGCGCCCGGCCCCGCGACGGCTGCGGCGGCCAACCGCCCCGTCGCGCCGCCGCGTTGCCCGCTCACGCCAGGGCGGCCGCCCGTACGCACAGCACATCCGGGAGGTGGGAGGCCAGCTGCTGCCAGCTGTCGCCGTCGTCGGCGCTGGCGTACACCTCGCCGTTGCGGTTGCCGAAGTACACCCCCGCGGGATCGGTGTCGTCCACGCAGAGCGCGTCCCGGAGCACCGTGCCGTAGTGGTCCTCCTCCGGAAGGCCGTGGCTGAGTGGCTCCCAGCTCCCACCGGCGTCGCTGGTGCGGTAGACCCGGCAGCGGCGCCCGGCGGGCACCCGGTCGATGTCCGCGGTGATCGGGAAGAGGTAGGCGACATCGCCCCGATGCGGATGCGCCGCCGTGGCGAAGCCGAAGTCCGAGGGGAGCCCGGCGCCGATGTCCGTCCACGTCGCGCCCGCGTCGTCGCTGCGGTAGACGCCCCAGTGGTTCTGCAGATACAGACGGTCGCGGTCGACCGGGTCCTGCGCGATCTTGTGGACGCACTGGCCGAACTCCGGATGCTCGTCCGGCAGGAAGACCACCTTGACGCCCTTGTTGGACGGGGCCCAGCTGGCGCCGCCGTCACGGCTGCGGAAGACCCCCGCGGCGGAGACCGCGACGGTCACCGCGTCGGCGTCCCGCGGGTCGGTGACCACCGTGTGCACGGCCAGCCCGCCACCGCCCGGCACCCACTTCTCGCGGCTCGGGTGGTCCCACAGCGCCCGCACCAGCTCGAAGGTCTCGCCGCGGTCCTCGGACCGGAACAGCCCGCCGGGCTCGGTGCCCGCGTACACCACATCGGGCGCGGCGGGGCCCGCGGGGTGCAGCTGCCACACCCGCTCCAGCGAAGTGCCGGTGTATTCGGGGTACTTGACCGCCGGGCGGGCGGGCTCGTGCCAGCTCTCGCCCAGGTCGTCGGAGTGGAACACCGAGGGACCCCAGTGGGCGCTGTCGGCGCCGGCGAGCAGTCGGGGGGTCGCACGGCGGGTGTCGATCCCGAGGGAGTACACCGCCTGCGCGGGGAAGTGCGGGCCGCTGAACTCCCAGTCCCCGTGCCGTCGCCGGCCGAGGAAGAGCCCTTTGCGGGTCCCCACCGCGAGCAGTACGTCAGTCATTGCAGGACACCTCCGGGACGCCGTTGTCTCAGACAGTGGCCAGTCTGCACCCGGCCACTGACAACGGCGTCCCGGAGCGC
Organism: Streptomyces lydicus; assembly: GCF_001729485.1. Taxonomy (GTDB): domain Bacteria; phylum Actinomycetota; class Actinomycetes; order Streptomycetales; family Streptomycetaceae; genus Streptomyces; species Streptomyces lydicus_D. The sequence continues at coordinate 5,045,232 of NZ_CP017157.1, read as the reverse complement.
ATCCGCGCAGGTCAAACGGTGCGGTGCGGCGCCGGCCGTGCCGCACGCCGCGACCTCAGACCGCCCGGTGGTACGGCTCGGGCACCCGGACCGTCGCGCCCAGCTCCCGCGCCGCGTGCTGCGCGAAGCTGGGGGAGCGGAGGAGCTCGCGGCCGAGCAGCACGGCGTCGGCCTGGCCGTCCGCGACGATCTTCTCGGCCTGCCGCGCCTCGGTGATCAGCCCGACCGCGCCCACCGCGAGCCCGGTCTCCTTCTTGACCCGCTCGGCGAACGGCACCTGGTATCCGGGGCCCGCCGTGATCCTCGCGTCCGGGGCGTTGCCGCCCGTGGAGGTGTCCAGCAGGTCGATGCCGCGCCCGGCGAGGTCACGGGCGAAGCGCACGGTGTCGTCGGCAGTCCAGCCCTCGCGGTCGTCGCTCTCGTCCTCGGTGAGCCAGTCGGTGGCCGAGATGCGGAAGAAGACCGGCAGCTCCGCCGGCCACACCGCCCGTACGGCGTCCACGACCTCCAGCGCGAACCGGGTCCGGTTCTCGTACGAGCCGCCGTACTCGTCGGTGCGGCGGTTGGTGAACGGGGACAGGAACTGGTTGATCAGGTAGCCGTGCGCACCGTGGATCTCCGCCACCTCGAAGCCGGCCGCCAGCGCCCGGCGCGCGGTCGCCGCGAACTGCTCGACGATCTCCCGGATCCGCTCCACGGGCAGCTCCGCCGGGGTCGCGAACCCCTCGCCGAACGGCAGCGGGCTCGGGCCGACCGGCTCCCATCCGTACCGCTGACCGGGCAGCAGCGGCGCGCCCCGGTCGACCCAGGTCCGCTCGGTGGACGCCTTGCGCCCGGCATGGGCGATCTGGATGCCGGGGACCGTGCCCTGCGCCTTGAGGAAGCCGGTGATCCGCCGGAACGCCTCGGTCTGGGTGTCGTTCCACAGGCCCAGGTCGTACGGGGTGATCCGGCCCTCGGGGCTGACCGCGGTGGCCTCGGTGAGGATCAGGCCGGTGCCGCCCGTCGCCCGCGCGGCCAGGTGCTGGAAGTGCCAGTCGCCGGGCGCGCCCTCCGCCGGGCCGTCGGGGGCCGCGGAGTACTGGCACATGGGCGCCATCCAGAGGCGGTTCGGGACGGTCAGCGAGCGAAGGGTGATGGGCTCGAACAGTGCGCTCACGGCGGGCTCCTGTACCTCGGGAGGAAGGGGTTCTGGGTGAACCCAGGCTCGTACGATAGGCACCGTACTACGGTGGATGTCAAACTACGATGCCTCTCGTACAATGGGCACGCGGACAGGGCGGCCCCTCGGGGCCGGACGTCCCGGAACCGTGCCCCGCAGACCGATTCAGGAGCCGTCATGCCGACCGATACGCCCGCAGCGGCCGCCCCGTCAGGCTCCAGGTCGCTGGAGCACCCGTCCCGTGAGGACATCCGGCTGGCCGACGTGCTGCACGCCCTCGCCGACCCCATGCGGCTGTGCATCGTCCGTACGCTCGCCGCCGCCGAGGGCGAGCTGAACTGCGCGGACATCGAGCTGCCGGTCAGCAAGTCCACCTGCACCCACCACTTCCGGGTGCTGCGCGAACACGGCGTCATCCAGCAGCTCTACCGGGGCACCGCCAAGATGAACCGGCTGCGCACGGCCGACCTCGAAGAACTCTTCCCCGGCCTGATCGACGGCGTGCTGCGCGCGGCGGACCTCCAGGCCCGGCGCCTCGCGGAGGGCTAGCCCGTACCCGCCGGCGGGGTCACCGGGTCGCGCCCGCCGAGCGCGCCGCCTCCAACAGGCCCGCCCAGTCCGGGAGCTTGACGGTGCCCCGCCCCAGCCCGTGCCCGAACGCGGCCTCCGCGGCCTCGATGGCCAGCCAGCCCGGCCACGTCACCGGCCGCTGCCCGGCCCGGGTCAGCGCGGTCACCGGGTCCTCGGCCGCCGTACGCCCCGCGAGCGCGCCGGCGTCCGCCAGCAGGGACTGCGCGGTCTCCTTCGCGCACGGCCGGTTGGTGCCGATCACGCCCGTGGGCCCGCGCTTGATCCAGCCCGCCACGTACACCCCGGGCAGCGGCGCGCCCTCCCGCAGGACCCGCCCCGCCTGATGCGGCACCGTCCCGGTCGTCTCGTCGAACGGCAGCCCCGGCTGCGGCGTCCCCCGGTAGCCGACCGAGCGCAGCACCAACTGCCCCTCGATCTCCTCGAATTCACCGGTTCCCACGACGCCGCCCCGCCCGTCGGGCGCGGTCCGCTCGAACCGCACCGCGCGCACCCCGCCGGCCGCGTCCCCCAGCATCTCCACCGGCCGCAGGAAGAACCGCAGATGGATCCGGCGCCGGCGCGCCACCGGCGTGGTCGCCCCGGTCGGGCGCTCCGCCCAGCCGCGCAGCACCTCGACGTTCCGCCGCCCCACCGCCGGCAGTCCGGCCGGGTCCCGGTACGCCGGGTCCAGCGCCAGCTCGGCCGGCCGCACGTGCACCTCCGTACCCGGCAGCGAACCCAGTTCCCGCAGCTCCTTGGTGGTGAACTTGGCCTGCGAGGGTCCGCGCCTGCCGACCATCCACACGTCTTCGACGCGGCTCTCCGCCAGCGTGCCGAGCGGCAGCTGCGGCATGTCGGTCAGGGCCAGTTCGGCCGCGCCGCGGGAGAGCATCCGCGCCACGTCCACCGCCACGTTCCCCACCCCGATCACGATCGCGGACCGCGCGGCGAGCGCGAAACGGGTCGTGGCCGCGTCCGGATGCGCGCTGTACCAGGCGACGAACTCGGTCGCGGCATGGCTGCCCGGCAGGTCCTCGCCGGGAATGCCCAGATGGCGGTCGGTGGCGGCCCCCACGCAGAACACCACCGCGTCGAAGATCTCCCGCAGCTCCGGCACCCCCAGCCCGGGGCCGACCTCCACATTCCCCAGGAAGTGCACCCGGGGGTGCTCCAGCACCGCCCGCAGATTGTTCTGCAGCGACTTGATCTTCTCGTGGTCGGGGGCCACGCCGTAGCGCACCAGCCCGTACGGGCAGGGCAGCCGGTCCAGGACGTACACCTCGATGTCCGGTACGGTCTGCTGCTCGATCAGGGACTGGGCGGTGTACACGCCACTGGGCCCGGAACCGATCACTGCGACACGAAGCACGAGTGGCCCCTTCCGCGGGTTACCCCCAGCATCGCACCGGCGGGGACGCGGCGGGAGATGCGCTATCGGGGTTGCTCCCGGTGGGATGAGCGTGCCGCGCTACTGGGCCGGGTGAGCTGGGGGCTAGGTTTTCAATGTGTCGGAAAGTGACTTTTATACCGTTAATCACCGATATGAAGCCCAGGGCGCGCCACGGGAGTGGCCCACGTGGGAGCTGCGCGCGCACGGTTCGGCCGCGCCCGCTGCCGGGCCCGCCGCCCCGGGCGGGGCGACCGGCTCCGACGGCCGCGGGGGCCCGGTGCCCCGGCTCGATCCGCTGGGGCCCTGGTGCAGCGCCCGGCTGACCTTTGCCGACGGCGCCCGCGTCGACGTGCTGGTGACGGTCTCCGACGACCACATCACCGTCGAGGACGTACGCGCCGACCCGCCGCTGCCTCTGGACGGCCTCGCCGACCTGGCCCACTGGATCGAGGGGCCGCTGGACGACGCCTTCCGCGCGGCCACCGGCCGGCCCCGCAAGGCCCGCCCGGCGCCCCGCGGGCCGGGGCCGGCAGCGGCGTCACCGGAGCGGGAGGGCGGACCGATGGCCGGCCCGCCCCGCAAACCCGTGGCCGGTCCGGCACCCGACCCGGTGCCGGCGGGCGTGCAGGAGCCGGTGTCCCGCACGGCAGCCGGAACGGCGATCGAGGACGCGTCCGCCTCGGAGACCTGTGTGACGGCAGAGCTGCCGGCGGGTACGGCCCAGGAGTCGCCGGCATCCGCGCCGTCGGAGCCGCCGGGCGGTGCGGTGACGGCGCCCGCTGCGGAGTCAACGGCGGCGCCGGCGACCGACGGACCGGCGGTGGAGGCGGCAGCGCATCCCGTGGACGCCGGGCCGCGGCCGGCGGCGGGGGAGGCGGACGCCGCGGGGACGGACGCGGCGGGGCAGGGTGTGGCGACCGGAGCGGACGCGCCGGTGGCGACGCCGGCGGAGACCGCGGCGCCCGGGCCGGGAAAGGCGGCGGAGGAACCCGCCCGCTCCGCCCTGCTCGCCCGGTCGCGGGCCGCCGAGCGCCGCAAGCTCGCCGCGGAGGCGTACCGTCAGGCCCAGCGGGAGGGGCGCGATCCGGTGCTCGCGGTCATGCTGGCCACCGGCCGTAACCGCCGCCGGTCGCTGCGCCTGATCGCCGGCGCCCGCGACGAGGGGCTCCTGACACCGCGGCACAACAAGCGCTGACGCCTCAACTTCCTTACGCGGCACACCCCTTGGGCGAGACGTGCCGCTGACGGGGTCGGGCAGGCAACCGCTACCGCGGGGCCCGCAGCCGCTCCATCCGTCCGACCTCGGCGCTCTGCTGCGCGATGACGTCGTTGGCCATCTCCGCCACGAGCGTGTCACGGCCCCCGGAGAGCGCATCGGTGGCCATCGAGACCGCGCCCCGGTGGTGCGCGATCATCAAGCGCAGGAAGAGCGCGTCGAAGCCCGCCCCGCGCGCCGACCGCAGGCGGTCGAGCTGCGCGTCGGTGGCCATGCCGGGCATCGCGCCGTGATGCTGGTGGCCCTCCGCGGTGCGCGGCGCGCCATGACTGCTCAACCACCCTTCCATCGCCCCGATTTCGGGCCCCTGGGCGGCCGCGATCCGCTCCGCCAGCCGCCTGACCGGCGCGGGACGTCGTTGCACAGACCCCGCGCGCGGAGCGGACCCCGCGTGCGGCGCAGATCCCTCGGCGCGGCGGCCGCGGCACTCGGACTGGTGGCCGCCCTCTTCGCGTCCGGCCCCGCGGCCGCGACCCCCGACCCCGGCGACCACCCCGCGGCGACCGGGAAGACGATCCCGGGCCAGGAAGCGGCTACCCGCACCGCGATCAAGAACGGCGAGATACCAGGCGTCGACGAGGTCGTGCACAGCGACAATGTCCGCCCGCTCGCCCACCTCCCCAAACAGGCCCTGCGAGGCACCAATTCGGACCTGGCGTTCCAGGGGAAGTACGCCTTCGCCGGCAACTACGACGGCTTCGTCATCTACGACATCTCCCGGCCCGAGGCGCCCAGGACCGTCAGCCAGGTGCTCTGCCCCGGTTCGCAGAACGACGTGTCGGTCTCCGGGAACCTGCTCTTCCTCTCCACGGACTCCTCGCGCACCGACAACTCCTGCAGCAGCACCCCGCAGCCCGCGACCGAGAAGTCCTCCTGGGAGGGCATAAAGGTCTTCGACATCACCGACAAGGAGCACCCCGCGTACGTCGCCGCCGTCGAAACCGCCTGCGGCTCCCACACCCACACCCTGCTTCCCGAGCGCCGCGACGTCTACCTCTACGTCTCGTCGTACGCGCCCAGCGACGCCTTCCCCGACTGCCGGCCGCCGCACGACGGCATCTCCGTCATCAAGGTGCCGCGCTCCGCCCCCGAGAAGGCCGCCGTCATCGACTTCCCGGTGCTCTTCCCGGACGGCGGCAACCCCGGCGCACCCACCAACCCGGGCGTCACGCCGACCACCGGCTGCCACGACATCACCACCTTCCCCACGCTGAAACTGGCCGCGGGCGCCTGCATGGGCGACGGCATCCTCATGGACGTCTCGAACCCGGCCGCGCCCAGGGTCATCGACCGGGTCCAGGACAACGTCAACTTCGCGTTCTGGCACTCGGCGACCTTCAACGAGCGCGCCACCAAAGTGGTGTTCACCGACGAACTGGGCGGCGGCGGCGCGGCCACCTGCAACGAGAAGGTCGGCCCGCACCGCGGCGCCGACGGCATCTATGACATCGTCGGCAAGGGGACCCACCGCAAGCTCGTCTTCCGGAGCTACTACAAGATCCCGCGCCACCAGGCCGACACCGAGAACTGCGTCGCGCACAACGGCTCCCTGATCCCCGCCAGGAACCGCGACATCATGGTCCAGGCGTGGTACCAGGGCGGGGTCTCCGTCTGGGACTTCACCAACTCCGCGGAGCCGAAGGAGATCGGCTATTTCGAGCGCGGCCCGCTCTCCGCCGACTCACTCGTCACCGGCGGCGCCTGGTCCGCGTACTACTACAACGGCCACATCTACTCCAACGACATCGCCAAGGGCTTCGACGTCCTGAAGATCACCGACCGTCGTACGGACAGCGCCGACACGGTCCGGATGCGCGAACTCAACGTCCAGACCCAGCCCGACTACCGCTGACCCACCACCGCTGACCCACCGCACCTGGAGCGCTCCACCACCCGCCGGGCGGCTCAGTCGTCCGGCGGGTCGCCCGACTTCCAGTCCAGCCCGTACCGCTGGAACAGTTCGGCCCGCAGCCGGGCCCGCGGCATCGGCGCACCGGGCAGCAGCATCGCCACCACCGTCCCCATCAATAGCGCCCGCAACAGCGGATAGTCGGCATCGGGGTCCCGCGATCCGAACGCCACGACCGTGTCGCGCAGCAGCTGGGCCAGCCGCTGCTGCTCGGGGCACTGGATGAAGCCCTCGGCTGCCAGGATCCCGGCCATGTGCGTGCGCATCAGCAGCGGGCGGTCGTGCGCCAGCCCCAGGATCGCGTCGATGGCACGTGCCAGCAGCTCCCGCCCGGCCTCCGGCCCCGTCGGCCGTGGCTCGCGCTCCAGCGCCGCCTGCAGGGTGCGGTGCATCAACCGGTGCACGGCCGACTGCAGCAGCTGCCGCTTGCCCGGGAAGTAATACGAGATCAGCCCGCGCGCCGCGCCCGCCTGCTGCGCGATGTCCCCGAGCGTGGTCGCCTCGTACCCGCGCTCTCCCACCAGATCGACCGTCGCCTGCAACAGCCGCTCGCGGGAGCGCCGCCGCAATTCTTCATTGACCGATGCGTTGCGGGGGGACATCCTGTAACTCCTGCGTTGACTGGCTGCGAGCCAATATACTCAGGACGACTCCGGATGTCCGTCCCCCGGACGGAATCCGGCCAGACCGCCTGATTCGGGCGACGCGGGGGATCGCCCGAATCGGGTGCGGTATGCCGGTCCACAGCGGACTTCGTGTCCGGTGGACCAACTCAGGGCACACCCGGGGCACTTCCGAGGAAGTCTTCGACGGCCTCGCGAGCGCCCTGACCTTCGTCCGCGGAACAGGTGCGGGTGGGTGCCCATGGCGGCCTCGCCGGTGTCGCCGAGCCGCGCGGCCACGGTCTTCGGCCCGGCCCGGTGCGCGATGAGCACACCGGCGTAGGCAAACCGCAAGGTGTGCATCGCGGTTCCTTCGACAGGCCCGCCCGCTTGACGGCCTTCGGCCCCAACTCCTCAGCGAACACGCACCCCTTGGCGAGCACCGCTCGACGGTCCGGAGCATGTGCAGGGACCGCCACGCCGGGTGCGAGAGCTTTTCTGTGGGCGGCTGCGCCGAGCCGACGTGACGTTGCGGGTGCTTCTCGCTGGTCGTATGTTCGAGTTAGGGATCTGATCAGCAGAAATGAGCGTCCGGAGTCCGGGATCGGGCAATTCGTGGCATCGCTCAGCTGCATCGATACCGTCAACCCTTTTCCGTTGTGGAGAGTCCCATGACTGAATTCAACGAGCCAGTTCGGGTCAATGTCCAAAATGCAACCGCTGTGGAAGCGCACGCCCAGGGCTCCGGCGTAATCGCCGAAAGCGCCTCCTGGATGGGTGTCTACGGAAAAACTAACAGTACGTCAGGCGGGGCCGGCGTTATGGGAGAAGGCGGTCAAACCGGCGGTCCTGGAGTGATCGGGAAGAGCCAAAGGTGGCACGGAATCTACGGGGAGACCTCAGCCCAGGGTGAGACAGGCGCAGCGGCAGTGTGGGGCGACAACAAGGCCAACGGGTCTGGCGTCGTGGGCGTCAGCGTCGACGGCGCCGGCGTCTTCGGCGCGAGTACAAACGGCCCCGCCGGGGTTTTTGAGGGGCGCATCAGAGTCACCGAACAACTATGGGGGGAATCCACAATCGTTGGGCATGCGAAACACGCTGGTACATGGGCCGCGGAATTCTACGGAGATGTGTGTACCACCGGTGCAGTCCGGCCGTGCGGTTCCGACTACGCGGAAAACTTCGATACGGCGGAAGGCGCCGAGCCGGGGACGGTGCTCGTCATCGGCGAGAACGGTCTCTTCGCCCCGTGCAGCGATGAGTACGACACAAGTGCAACAGGCGTCGTCTCCGGGGCTGGCGGACTCAACCCTGGCAACGTCTTGGAAGGGGAAACCAAGGGCCCGCACCACGTCACGGTCGCCCTGGCGGGGCAGGTCTACGTCAAGGCTGATGCAGCCTACGGCGCAATCTCCGTCGGCGACCTGCTGACCACCTCTCCCCACGACGGCTTCGCCATGCGGGTGGCGGACCGTCCACGCGCCGTAGGTGCAATCATCGGCAAAGCGCTCTCCTCGTTGGCCGGCGGGACCGGGCTCGTAAGAATGCTGGTCGCGAACTCGTAAGAGCTGGCACAGGTGCGCCATACCCACGCCCCCGGCGCGTGGGTATGGCGAGCAGGGCCCCGCCGGCCAAGATGGCCTGCTTCTTGGTCGGGACCTGGTCCTGGGGAGGCCCTGGTACCCGAATCGGGGGCGGGCCGGTTCCCGTGACTTGCGGTCAGGGCTGCGCTTCCTGGCCGACGGGACCACCGGTCGCGGGACCGGTCTCCTGTGCGCTGTGCCGGCATGCTGCGCGGAGGGTCGGAGGCAGTCGGGCCCCGTCGATCGAACCGGCAGCGAGCAACTGGTCCGCAGTCAATCCCCGGGCCGTGCGCAGGTCGGCCCCGGTCAGATCAGCGCCGGTCAGGTCTGCGTCGGTGAGGTCGGCGTTCCGCAGCCTCGCCCCGATGAGGCCGGCGTTCCGCAACACGGCGTTGTTGAGGCGGGCTTGGTCGAGACAGCTACGGTCGAGGCGCACCGGCTCCTCCTCTGCCGTGGCCCCGGTCAGGTCCGCACGGGTCAAGTCGGTGCTCACCAGGCGGGCCCCCGACAACTTCGCCCCGCGTAAGGTTGCCAGCTGCAGATCTGCCCTGGACAGCTCGGCATGGCGCAGATCTGCGCCGGTGAGGTCACAGTCCACCATGTCCGCCTCGAAGAAGAGCGCCGCACGCAGATCGGCGCCCTCCATCTGCGCGTGGTGGCAACGGGACTTCGTCGCCCACACCCGGCGAAGGTCGCACTTTTCCAGGCTCGCCTGTCTCAGCGCGGCACGGGCCAGGACGGCGTCGGTCAGCACTGCTCCGCTCAGCTGCGCCTTCACCAGGTGCTGGCGGAACATCTGAGCGCCGGCGAGGTGACATCCGCTGAGATCGATACGGGACGCATACAGCTTGGCGCGCCTGGTGTTGAGTGCGGTCAGCGCTGCCTGGACGTCGGCCGCCGGCTCCTCTGGGTCCGAGGACGTGTACCCCTGGGGGAGAAGAAGACCTGAAGCCGCTGCCTGCACGCCCCGCGGCGCGCCCCGTTCCGCCTTCGGCGCCCGGCGGCGGATGAAGGTGCGGACGATGTGCGTGACGTCCCCGGCCTGCGCCGGCGCGTCATGGATGATCTGCTGCAGCGCGATGACGCCGCCGACGCGTACGAACTCTTCCTGGGACTCCAGGCGCTCCAGGGCCTTGGAGAGCCGATCCGTCACCTGGCCGCGGCGGATGAGCCGGTAGTTGCGGGCGGTGTAGAGCAACGCGATCACACCGCCCGCGGCAGCGCATGCCTGAATGACGGCGAGCCGGTACTGCCCGACGGCCTGTGCGCGCTCAGCGGGTTTCAGGCCCTCGTAGTGCGGCAGGAGCGTCGAAGAGACCGGCTCCCACAGGTGCTGGCCCCACAGCCAGATCGCGGCCGCTGCCACCAGTGCGATCAGGAGGCGGATCTGGCGGTCACGGCGGTACCGCAGCCAGACGAGGAGGGAGAGGGTGACGACGACGGCCAGGCTCGCGGCCGCCAGCAGCCAAGCCGCGATCTTGTTGCCCTTCACCACCGTCTCGAGGAGCGACACGTACACCACGCCGACCAGGGCAGAAGCCGGTAGCGCGAGGAATGCAGTGAGCAGCACGGCGCGAGCGATTCGTACTCTTCTCTTGTATGCCACCGGCCAATTCCAGCCCGAACAGGGAGCCGGCGCGGCCCATTTGGGAGGTTCTTGGCCTGGCCGGTTCAGGCGGTGATCGTCGGGGGCGGGGGTGTCCAGCGGCGGGTACGCGGGACCGCCGAGGAGAGGCCGTAGTCCTTCTTGAGCTGTTCGGGGATCGCATAGTGCATGACCCGGCCGCGGGTGAGGGAGGAGAGTTCGAAGAGGGTCGTGAGGTGGCCGAGACGGTCGAGTGCCCAGGCGCCCAGGGGGGAGCGGTCCTCGATGGTCTCCAGTACGTGCAGCAGCGCGGGGGCGGCCTTGACGGCCGTGTCCCACGCGGTGCGGGGCACCTGGAGCCAGTCGGCACAGGTGTCACCGATCAGATAGCGGATCAGGGCGGAGACGACGGGGTCGAAGAACGTGCCCGGGACGACCTCCTCGTACAGGTCGATCAACTGCCGGGTGAGGTCGGCGCCTTCCTGGCTGGGGCCCATGTGGCGGGTCATGTACAGGTCGGAGAACTGGCGGGCCTGCTCCAGGTTCTGCGGCACCTGGCTCTGGTCGACCCCCAGCATGGCGCCCACCACGCGCCAGGCGTAGTAGTAGGACTCGGCACCGTCGACGCTCATGTGGATGCCGAGCCGGTGCAGGGCGTCCAGGACCTGTAGGGAGAACATCATCTGCCCGCCGATCATGTCCTCCTGACAGATCGGCGTCCCCAGGGCCTCGACGTCCCAGTGGCCCTCGCGCCGGAGATGGTGGCGGATCGACGCGTGCAGCAGACGCACCTTCTGGGCCGCGGGGAGGAAGCGGCTGCCTGCCTCGAAGGCGTCCGGCTGCATGAGGAGGACGGTGAATTGCCCGGTCTCGGCCATGCGCTTGGCCGGATACTTCAGCCCGTGCGTCGCCGACAGCAGCATTGCGACATGCGGGACGAGGTAGCAGGCCGGCATCGAGGCGAAGGACAGGGCGGTGGCGATGTGCACGTTGTTGTCGATGAAGAACAGCCGTGCCTTCTCCATCTCACCCCAGTCCACCCAGGCCGGCGGGGAGCTGGTCTGGTGCAGGTAGTCGCGGGCCACCTCCGGCAGCCCGTCCGGCAACTCCTGACCTGCGGTGGACACATAGCGCATCAGGGAGTTGAACTTCCCTACCTCCCCGCGCTCGAAAAGCGTGGCGACCGTGGCGTCGGCCAGCTCGTCGCCGGCCCCGCGCAGGGCGTTCAGGGACTGCTCGGTATAGGTCATGCACAACTCCTTCGGCAGGGGGGCGAGCAGGAGAGACGGCCGGGTCGCGCGCGCCGGCGGGCGGCTCGCGGTGGTGCCGGACAGTCAGCCCGGGCGGTCGTCGGTCAGTCCTGACGGGCGGTCGCCGCGGCGGCCAGGTGGGTCAGGGCCAGGTGGGCCGGGCGGGGCAGGTCCACGCCCCGCAGCGCGGAGGTGGCGAGGGTGACCCGCTCGGTGATCATGTCCTCGACGCGGGTGTGCGCGCCGGTGCGCTGCACGATGGCGCGGACGCGTGCCAGTTGGTCGGGCGTCAGTGTGCTGCGCCCGAGCAAGCCCATCAGCGCACGGTGCTCAGCGGGGGTGGCCGACTGCCGGGCGAGAGCGATCAGCGCGGTGGGCCGGGCGCCGGTGACGTCGTCGGTGTTCGCCTTGCCCGTGGTGGCCGGCTCGCCGAACAGGCCGAGGAGGTCGTCACGCAGCTGGAACGCCTCGCCCAGCGGCAGTCCGTAGTCGCTGAACACGTCACGTAGCTCCACCCCGGCGCCGGCGAGCGCGGCACCGAGGTGCAGCGGATGCTCCACGGTGTACTTGGCCGTCTTGTAGCGGATCACCTTCAGCGACCGCCCTACGTCCGGTTCGGTGGCGGTGTGCAGGATCTCCAGGGCCTCGCCGGCGATCAGTTCACGGGCCAGTACCCGCCACAGGCCGTTGGCCTGCGCCAGGTATGCCGCCGGCAGACCGCAGCCGGTGAACAACTGGCCGGCCCACGACATCAGGAGGTCGCCGGCCAGCATCGCCAGCGAGCGCGCCCGCGCTGTCTGGCGCGGCCCGTCGGCGAAGACCTCGCACAGCGCGATGTGAGCGGTCGGCCGGCCGTGCCGCAGGCTGCTGTCGTCGATGAGGTCGTCATGGACCACCGCGGCCGCGTGGACCAGCTCCATGCTCGCCGCCGCCCGCACCAGCGCGTCGCTGTCCGGCTGCCCCGCTGCCCGCCAGCCCCAGTAGCAGAAGGCGGACCGCAGACGTTTCCCGCGCGAGGTGACCGCCCGCAGCACGTCCGCGAGCGGAGCCAGGTCCTCGTCCACCGAGAGCAGCGCCTCGACCTCCGCTCCGACGAACCGCTCCAGCTCCCGCTCCACCCGGGACTTGAGCGCGGCCTGCTCCAACGGCTCAGTCACCGGCCCCGCCGGCGCTCCCGGAGCGTGCGTGGCGTGCCAGCGCCTCCATGTGCGGTTCGCCGCCCGCCCCCGCGCGGTCCAGCGCCAGCCGGCCGCGCGCCCGGAGGTCCTGCTGTCCCTGCGTTGCCAACTCGCCGAGGTCCGAGCGGCCCAACAGGCCGCGTACCGCCTGCAGCGCCGTTCCGCACGTGGTCAGAGCCAGGTCCGCCAGCCCTGCCACGAGCAGTACGGCCTGCCCGTCCTCGCCCCGATGCGCATCCCGCGGCACACCCACCACGCCACCCCTCCCACCCATGCCCCGGCACCGGCGATGCCGAGCTCCGGACAGCAGATTGCCCAGTCGGGACCCCCGGGACATACCAAAGCACCTATTAGGCGACTATTCGCCTGCATGTGCCAATATCGCCCCTGCCGGTGTCGGTTGCGGCCTCTCCGGCCGTGCCTGCCGCCGAGTCGTGGCCTGCGCTAGCATGTAATACATGACGAAGCAGAATGACCCTTACGAGGTGTGTGCGGGTGTGCCCTCCGTCGAGGTCTTCCGCCGCTTGCGCACCGACGCGGGACTCTCCGACAAGGCCCCCGAGGCGGTCGCGCTCGCCCTGCCCAACACCTGGTACGGCGTGGTCCTCCGGTACGAGGGCGAGCCCATCGGCATGGGGCGGATCATCGGTGACGGCGGCACCGCGTTCCAGGTCGTCGACATCTGCGTGCACCCCGCCCACCAGGGGCTCGGGCTCGGGAAGCGCATCATGGCCGCGCTCGCCGAGGAGCTGGAACGCCGGGCGCCCGCGACCGCGTATGTGTCACTGATCGCGGACGGCCCGGCGCGCTTCCTGTACGAGAAGTTCGGCTTCGCCGCCACCACGACCCACGACTCGATCGGTATGTACCGCTTGATGAGCGCCGGTACCGGCTGACGGTCGGGGTGTGGGCGTCCGGCCTCCGACGGGGCCGGTGCGCACGGCTCAGGCTTGTCCTTCCGGGGCGGGGGTGCGCCCGGCGGGCTCGGGGCCGGCAGTGGGGAGGAAGTTGCCGATGAGGAACTTGTAGATACCGGCTCCCAGGACGCCGCCGATCAGCGGGCCGGCGATGGGGACCCAGAAATACAGGTTGCCCCATTGGTCCCGCCAGGCGCCGCCGTACCCGGTGAGGAAACTGGCCAGTCTGGGGCCGAGGTCACGGGCCGGGTTGATCGCGTAGCCGGCATTCGTGCCGAAGGCCATGCCGATTCCGACCACGACCAAGCCGATGATCAAAGGGGCCATGTTGGCGCCCGGCGGCGTGTTCAGCAGGTCGGTGATGGCGAAGATGAGGAGCAGCAACAGGGCGGTGCCGATCACTTGGTCGCGGAATGCGCCCCATTCGTGGACGCCGGCCGTGGTCGAACCGTTTCCCGGCAGCGTGGAAAAGACGAATTGCGTCTTGATGGTGTGCGTCGGATCGGCCCGCGCCAATACTTCGGTGTAGTTCCAGCGCACCAGCAGCGCCGCGACGAAAGCTCCGGCGGTCTGTGCGAGGGCGTACGGCAGGACCTTGGGCCAGGGAAAGTCCTTGAAGGTGGCAAGGGAGAGCGTCACCGCCGGATTGAGGTGCGCGCCGCTGAGACGGGCCGCTACGTAGACGCCGAGGGTGACCCCCAAGCCCCAGGCCCAGGCGATGCTGTCGTGGTCTCCGAGCCCGCCCTTCGGATTCGTCAGGGCCCCGCCGGCCACCACCTGTGCCACCACGCCGCACCCGAACAGAATGAGCACCATGGTGCCCAGGAATTCCGCGGAGAGTTCGCGGAACAGTTGTGGCTTGCGAACTGGTTCACTCATCGTTATCGGCGTCTCCTCGACGGTTCGGGCAGCGCGCAGGCAGCGGTACTACAGCCCCCCGATCATCAGGGGGTGGTAGACGCTCATGCCACCCGGAACCCGAATGACGAGTCGTAATCACTCGGTCGGGGTGATGTGGTTGCGCTGACTGAGTCGCGCCGTCGAGGAAATCCGATGTACCGATTGCGACTTGTCGGTGTTGCTCAATTGGCCGGGGTAATTCGGGGCGGTGGTGTGGCGCCGGCAGCGCCGTACGGGGGCCGGCTCAGAAGTCGTCCGCGCCGTTGCGCAGTTCGTACGTCCAGTAGCCGGTCGCCCACTTCGCCGGGTCGACCGCCAGGCCGGCGCCGGGCGCCTGCACGGTGGCCGGGCGGCCGCCGCCCTGGAGCGTGACGGAGAAAGCCGTCACGGGTTCGGTGTCCTCGTCGACCCCGCCGTTCGACAGCCGCACCAGGGCGTAGGCGGGGGCGCCCGGGGTGAGCACGACGGGCGTGGCCGGCTTGCTCTTGGCGACCGGCGGCACGTTCTCCCGGTGGCTCTCGAGGAACTGGATCTCCGGGTAGCCCGTCAGTCTGCAGCTGTGGCCCGAGGTGTTCTTCGCCGTCAGCACGAGGTGGGTGTACGGCGGGCCGTTCAGGTAGGCGGCGCTGACGGCGACGTCCTTGGTCGTGCAGACGGGGGCGGACGCGGAGCGGGAGGTCTTCGCGGTGCCGGGGCTCGTGGCGCCGGTGTGGTGGGAGCCACCGGTGTTCCGGGCGGCGTCGGCCTGCTTCGCGGCGTCGGCCTGCTTCGCGGTCCGCCCCGAAGCGGCGGCAGGCGCCGGGTCGTTCGCCGCCGGGCCGGCGGCCCTGGCGCCGGCGGCGTCCCCGCCGCAGGCCGTGAGCGCCAGGGCGAGCACGGCGGTGGACGCGGCGGCGAGGAGGGTGGTGCGCTGACGGAACGTACTCATCGGAATGCCCCCGTGGGTGCGGTGCGGCGAACGCCAGGTCCTCGGCGTGCCGTTGCTGACCTGCTGACATGCCTGAGTCTGGGGGCCGGTGGTCACGTTCTGCTGATGTCCCGCTGACGTCCCGCTGATGCTCGGTGCGGTGCGCCGGCGACGGGGTGCGGGCGCGCGTCATGCACCGTCGGTGAGCCGGCGGACCGCCTGTTCGTGCCGCCTGCGGTACTCCGGCCGCCCGGTCACCCGTAACAGCGCTGCCAGGGCCCGTACGGCGCCTTCGTCGTATCCGACGCGTTCCGCGTCCCCGGCCGCCCGGCCCAGGAGCCGGAGGCCCTCGCTCTCGTCGCCGAGCGCCACCCGGGCCTCACCGCTGACGGTCAGCAGCAGGACCCGGCGTGCCACCTCCTCGGGCTCCGGCCCCAGGTCGAGCGCCTGCCGGACGGAGTCGAGGGCGTCCCGCGGCCGGCCGGCGGTGAGCTGCATCCGGGCGAGGTGCTGCAGGGCGAGCATCTCGGTGTGCGCGTCGTGTTCCTCGCGGGCCAGGCCGACCGCCCGTGTGCAGCCCTCCAGCGCGGCACCGAACCCGCCCTGCTCGGCCTGGACGACGGCCAGGTTGATCAGCGCGGTCGCCTCGCCGAGCCGGTCACCGGCCTGCCGGGCGAGACCGGGTGACCGCTCCAGCAGCGCGACGGCCTCGTCGACCCTGCCCTCCTCGCTCAGCACCCAGCCGAGCAGATTGCGCACCCTCGACTCGGCATAGGGGTCCTTCAGGGCGCGGGCGGAGTCCAGCGCCAGTTCCAGCAGCGGGACCCAGCTGTCCCGCACGCGCCAGACCACCTGCGGCCACTGCAGCAGGATGATCCGCCAGGCCCGGTCGTCGAGACCGGCGGCCCGGGCGGCGACGGCGGCCAGCGCCAGGTCGTCGCGCTCGGTGGCCAGCCAGCGCATCGCCGCCGCCCGGTCGGTGAAGTCCCGGACGGCGGCGGGGCGGCGGTAGTCGTCCGGCAGGGCGAAACAGGACTCGCCACCGGGCTCGGCGGTGTCGGCGGCGCTGAGTGCGGTGGCGATGTAGTGGTCGAGGACCCCGACGAGGGCCTCCGCCCCGGATGCCGGGTCGAGACCACGGGCGTAGAGGCGCACCAGATCGTGCAGCTGCCAGGTTCCGGGGACCGACTCGGTGACGAGGTGGGCGGCGGCGAGCCGCTCCAGTGCCGCCGCGGCCACGACCGGGTCGGTGCCGGCGAGGGCGGCGGCCGTGTAGCGGTCGAAGTGGGAGCCGGGGTGGTGGCCGAGCCGGGTCAACTGGTGCACGGCGTCCGGCGGCAGTTGCTGCACGGTCAGCCGCAGCGCGGCGGAGACGCCGGTGTCGTCCACGTCGAGGTAGTGCAGCCGGCTGCGCTCGTCGGCCAGTTCGTCGGCCAGGCCGGCGAGGGTCCACTGCGGACGCCCGGCCAACCGGGCCGCGGTGACGCGCAGGGCGAGTGGCAGCCCGCCGCACAGCTCGGCGAGTCTGCGGGCGGCCACCGGTTCCGCGCGGACCCGTTCCTCGCCGAGCACACCGGCCAGCAGGGCCGTGCCGTCCCGCGGTTCGAGCGAGTCGAGCGGGACGGGACGCGCCGCGTCCGAGGCGATGAGCCCTTCCAGCCGGTGCCGGCTGGTGACCAGCGTGACGCAGTCGCGGCCGCCGGGCAGCAGGGGCCGGACCGTGGCGGAGTCCCGGGCGTTGTCGAGGATCACGAGCAGCCGGCGCCGGTCGGTCAGGGACCGGAAGAGCGCGGCCGCGGCGGGCACGGACTCGGGTATCCGGCGCGGCGCGAGCCCGAGTGCCAGCAGGAACTCGCGCAGCACCTCGCTCAGCGTGGGCTCACCGGTGTCGCTGAATCCGCGCAGATCGACGAAGAGCCGTCCGTCCGGGAAGGCATCGGCGTTGCGGTGCGCCCACTGCAGGGCCAGCGCGGTCTTTCCCACCCCGGCGGGCCCGGTGACCAGGCAGACCGGCGCCTCGCCCGCCGCCGCCCGGGTGAGCGCGGCCAGTTCGGTGCCCCGCCCGTGGAAGCCCCGGGGCGCGCGGGGCAGCAGATCGGCGTGCGGTTCGTCGGCCCGCGGTGCCGGCACGCTGCCGTGCCCGGTGGCGCCGCTCCCGCCGGCACTGCCGCGTACGGTGTCCGGGGCCGGGCCGGGCGGTGCCGTCGCGGTGGCGCCGGCGGCGTTCTTCCGGGCGCCGTCCCGCCTGCCTGCCGGCTCCTCGTGCGGCGGGGAGTCGTCCCGCAGGATCAGCGCGTACGCGTCGGCGAGTTCACGCCCCGGGTCGACGCCCAGCTCATCGGCGAGCAGCCGCCGTGTGCGGTGGAACCACTCCAACGCCTCCGACTGCCGTCCCGCCCGGTAGAGCGCCGTCATCAGCGCCGCGGTCAGCGTCTCCCGCATCGGGTGCGCGACCGCTTCCGTGCGCAGCAGGGCCGCGGCCCGGTTGTGCTCGCCCAACGAGGCGTAGCCGTGGGCCAGTTCCTCGACCGCCGCCAGCCGGGACTCCTCCAGCTCGTGCGCGGCCGCCCGGAGCGGCGGGCCGGTGAAGGCGCCGGTGAGCGCCGGGCCCTGCCACAGCGACAGGGCCTCCCGGAGCATCCGCACGGCGTCGGCCGGGTCGCCCTGCTCCCGCGCCAGCAGCAGCAGTTCCTCGAACCGTTCGGAGTCCAGCAGGGTCTCCGGTACCCGCAGCAGATACGCCTCGCCGAGGGTGACCAGCTCCACCCCGTACGCCTCCGCGTCGGCGCCCACCAGGAGGGCGCGCAGCCGGGAGACATGCCCCTGGATGACGTTGCGGGCGTGCAGGGGCGGGGTGTCGTCCCACAGGGAGTCCGTCAACCGGGCGAGCGAAACGGGGGTGTTGGCGGACAGCAGCAGCGCGGCGAGCAGGCTGCGGCGTTTGGCGGGGCCGAGCGGCAGGGGTCCGGAGAAGGTGTCGACGCAGACGGTGCCGAGCAGCCGGAACTCCACGGGCGGCTTCCCTTCGGGACGGGATGCACCCGGTGTCGGGCACGAGAGAAGTCCCAGGATATCGGGGGTTTCGGGGAGCCCAGGAAGGGTCGTTCCGGCCCCTCCCGGACGCGTGCGGGAGGGCGGGGCCGGTCCGCCGGGGCGTACCGCGGAGCCTCACCCGAGGCCGCGTGCCCGACCGCCGGTGACTACGGAGTGTGCGTACAGCCTTGCCGGCCGTAATACCACGTGTACTGGCCCGTCACCCAGGCGTCCGCGGTGAGGGTGAAGGTGCCCCGTGGAGGGGGGCAGTGGAACGTCGTCGTGATGCCGTGGCCGGACGAGGGGGCCGGCGTCGCGGGGGCGGCCGAGGCGATGCCGGCGCCGCCCGCGCCGAACAGGGCGACGGCGAACGCGGTCGCGATGAGTTTCTTCATGGCTTCTCCCGGTACCAGCGCGTGCGTGGACTGCCTGTGGGCCCTGGGCGCTCGTTCCCCCACCGGGCCAGGACCGTCTCCGCGCGAAGACACACAGGGGACCCTACAAGCAACTGGCTTAAATCGGAACAATGGCAAAAAATCTCCTTTTCCAGCCACGAGAGGTTTCCCCGCCACGAGAGGCGGCTTCATCCGACGCGACCTAGCGTGAGGAGACGGGCCAACGTTTCCCCGATGGAGTGAAGAGGTGGTGCGCGATGACCGAGCCGGTACAGGGCGGGTCGCGGAACACGGGAAACCTCGGGCGGACCACGATCGCCGACGGAGTGGTGGCGAAGATCGCCTATCTGACCGCCCGGGACGTGCCGGGGGTGCACGCCCTGGGCAGTGGATTCTCCAGATCGGTGGGTGAGCTGCGCCGACGGGTACCCGGGGGAGGTACGGCGACCACCCACGGTGTCAAGGTCGAGGTCGGCGAGCGGCAGGCCGCGGTCGATCTGGACGTCATCGTCGAGTACGGCGAGATCATCCCCGAGGTGGGGAGATCGGTACGCGAGGACGTGATCGCCGCGATCGAGCGGATGACCGGGCTGGAAGTCGTCGAGGTCAACATCGCGGTGAGCGATGTGAAGCTGCCCGAGGAGGAGGAAGCGGAGCGGGTGCGGTAGCTCGTCCCGGGGGCGCGCTGCCGCGGAGGGGCGGCCTCCGGTCACCTCACGACGGCGGGCGGGCACCGGCCCCGCGCCGGGCACGGCGCGGCGTCATGTCTCGTCCTCCAGGCGGATCGCCTTCCTGAGGTCCTCGGCGGCCTGTCCGCCCTCGTCCTCGCGCCCTTCGAGCAGCGCGGCCGCCAGGGCGTCGAGCTTGCGCTGGATGGCGTGTTCGGCGCGCAGCTCGGAGTTCTTCAGCAGCGCGAGGAGCAGCAGGGTGACCGCCGACATGGCGTCGCCCGCCAGCAGTTGCCAGCTCAGCGGGAGCCCGGCGAGGTGCGCGGCGACGAACAGGGCGATCAGGGCCAGGCAGAGCAGGAAGAAGGCGGGGGAGCTGGTGAAGTGCGAGGCCGCCTGAGCCAGCTCGGCGAACCGGCCCCGCCGGTCGCCGCCTCGGTTAGCGGGGTGGCGAAGAGTCATGCGTGCCCTCGCCCTTCAGCTCGTGTGGGCTCAGCCGCCGCTCCGTCCGGGGGAGTTCGTCGGGCGGCCGGTTCTCGACGACGTCGCCGACCGGGCCGCCCTCCGGCAGTCGCGGCTGCTCCTCGGGTCGCGGCGGGGCGGGCTCGCGGGTCTTGGCGCGGCGTCCCCAGACGAAGGCGGCGAGCAGCACGGCGACGATCACCACTCCGACGAGGGTGAGCAGGGCGCCGCTCGTGACGTGGGGAGCCGCCAGCGGTGCGGTCGGGGTCAGGTTCGCTGCTGCCATGTCTTGAGTCTCCATCCGGGCCGGTTACCCGACGAGCCGAGGACTACGCGGTCAGGGGCGGGCGTTGGCGGCCCGTCACGTGGATCCGTCCGAGCCGCGGGGCAGCCGGGCCACTTCCGGCGAGGCGGTGTCCAGCGGCACCGACCAGGGGCTGACCAGGCCGAGGTGGACACCCTGGCGGGGGAGTACCGCGTCCAGCAGCCAGTCGGCGGCCACCCGGACGCGGTTCCCGGGCATCGCCATCAGGTGGTAGCCGCGGGTGACGGCACCGGCGAGCGGGCCGGAGAGCGGGACGTGCAGCGGGTTCGCGGCGGCCTGGACCCCGCCGAGGTCGACCATGAAGCCCAGGTCCCGGTGCTCGTACGCACGGGGTTTGCCCCGGCCGCAGGACGCGGCCACGTTGTGTGCCGCGACCTTGCCCTGCCGCTGGGCGTGCTGGGCGGTCATCGGCGTCACCTCGCCCGGGCGGGTCAGGTCGGGTACCGCCGCGGCGTCACCGCAGGCGAACACCTCCGGATGCCCCGGCACCGTCAGGTACGCGTCGACGCACAGCCGTCCCTTGTCCGTGGGCAGCCCCAGCCCCTCCACCAGCGGGTCGGGCCGGACGCCCACGCACCAGATGAGCGAGCGGCTGGCGATGAACTCGCCGTCGTCCAGCAGCACCCCCTCCGACGTCGCTTCCTTGACCGAGGTACCGGTACGGACGTCCACCCCGCGGCCCCGTAGCACCCGGTCGGCGGTGTGCGACAGCCGCTCGTCGAGCCCCGGCAGCAGCCGGTCGGCGACGTCCAGCAGCAGCCAACGGGGGCGCGGCCCGTCCCGCAGCCCGACGTTCTGGCGGGCCAGCGAATCGGTGAACAGCACGCCGTGGGCGGCGACTTCGGTACCGGTGTAGCCGGCGCCGACGACCACGAACGTGGTCCGTGCGGCCCGCACCGCCGGGTCGTCGGACGCACCGGCCAGCTCGACCTGACGGACCATGTGGTCGCGCAGGTACAGCGCCTCCGGCATCCCGCGGAAGCCGTGGGCGTGCTCGGTGACGCCGGGAATGGGCAGCAGCTTGTTGACGCTGCCGACGGTCAGCACCAGCCGGTCGTACGTCAGCGACCCCTCCCGTTCCTCGGGGTCGGTGTACGTCACCCGGCGGGCGTCGAGGTCGATGCCGTGGGCGTGGCCGAGGACCAGCCGGACGCCCGGCAGGGTGCCGGTGAGGGACACCGCGACCCGGCGGGGTTCGAGGATGGCGGCCGCGACCTCCGGCAGCAGCGGCACGTACAAGAAGTAGTCGAGCGGGTTGAGCAGCACGATCTCGGCGGCTCCCTTGGCCTGCCGGGAGAGCGCGCGGGCACAGTTGTAGCCGGCGAAACCGGCTCCGACGATCACGATCCGAGGACGACGTCGCTTCACGAGTACTCCTGCGGTCGGGGAAGTGTCGCTATTCCGATGGTGGGGCCGTGGCCCCCTGGGTCGTGCGTTGCGGGACGACCGTGTACGCGGGGTCCTCCGCGGAGGCGATACCGGCCGCGAAGACGCCGAAGCGGGTACAGGCCGAGCCGGTGAGCAGCGCCAGACCGGCGGCGACGGCCGCCGGGCGGTGGCGGCGGCCCACGAGTGCCGCGGTCGCCGCGGCCCCGCAGGTCAGCACCTCGGCGCAGCGCAGCAGCCGTCCCGCCCGCCCCTCGCGGTAGGTCTCCGCCACCATGCCCAGGCGCCGCTCGGCCGCCCGGGTCGCCACCGCGTCGGCGGCGGCCGCCAGCACAGCGGCGCAGCGGGCCGGGGTGTTCTCGTGCGGGGGAGCCAGCACCAGTGCCATGCCGGCGGCCGCGGCGGTCGCGGAGGCGGCGAAGAGGTAGGGCAGTTCGCGGTGCGCGCCGTGCCAGGCCGGTACGGCGGTGTCCGCCGCGAGGACCGCGGTGTACGTGGCCACTGCCGGCCCCAGCAGCGCGGCGGTCGCGGTGGCGGCGGCACCCGCCCGGGGCAGCCGTCCGGTGACCGCGCTGAGCGCCGCCGCCCCGGCCGCCGGCCCGTACCCGCTGAGCAGCCACGAGCCGACGCTCATCGGCGAGGTGGGCTTCAGCACCCGCAGCATGTTGGCGAACCGGCTCGGGCGGCCGAGGTCGTTGATGAGCGCCGCGGCGGAGAGCGACACCGCCGCGAGGGACGAGACCTTCATCCCGGTCGCCAGGCCGGTCCGGCCGGTCAGCTGGGCGCCCGCGGCGAGCACCGAGCCCGCACCGGCCAGCCCGCCGAGGAAGAAGTACCCGGCGATGTCCCTGGCCGCCCACGACGGGGCCTTGATGATGGGACGGCCGTAGTAGGAGCCGAACTCCGCGCGGGGGAACATGAGTTCCTCGCCCTTACGGGACCGTCGTGCGCGCGCCGCGCGCGTCCTGCCGGGCCGGGTCATCGCCGTACCTGTGCCTTTCCCCGGGCGAGCGCGGGCAGCGCGAAGGACAGCGCGACACCGCCCGCCAGCGACAGCGCGGCGGCAGCCGCGTGCTTCCACATGGCCGGCAGGTCCCGGGTCGTGACCACCGGGTCCGGCGGCAGCCCGTACACCTCCGGCTCGTCCAGCAGCAGGAAGAACGCCCCGTCGCCGCCGACCCCGTCCGTGGGGTCGTGGCCGTAGAGCCGCGCCTCGGGCACGCCCGCGGCGTGCAGTTGGTCCACCCGCAGCGCGGCCCGCTCGCGCAGCTCGTCCAGCGGGCCGAACTGGATCGACTCGGTCGGGCACGCCTTCGCGCACGCCGGCTCCTGCCCGGCGCCGAGCCGGTCGTAGCACAGCGTGCACTTGAACGCCCGCCCGTCGGAGGGGCGTTGCTCGATGACGCCGTAGGGGCAGGCGGGTACGCAGTAGCCGCAGCCGTTGCAGATGTCCTCCTGCACGACGACGGTGCCGAACTCGGTGCGGAACAGCGAGCCGGTCGGGCAGACGTCGAGGCAGGCCGCGTGGGTGCAGTGCTTGCAGACGTCGGAGGACATCAGCCAGCGGAACTCCCCGCCGGCCGACTGCGAGGCGTCCTGGACCAGCGGGAGTTCCCGGCGGCCCTCGGGGGCGGGCACCGGTGGCGCCGACTGCTCGATGAAGGCCACGTGCCGCCAGGTCGACGCCCCGAGGCCGGCGGTGTTGTCGTACGACATGCCGGTGAGCGTGAACCCGTCCTCCGAGAGGGCGTTCCACTCCTTGCACGCCACCTCGCACGCCTTGCAGCCGATGCAGACGGAGGTGTCGGTGAAGAACCCCACCCGGGGCGGGTGGCCGGCGTGACCGGCGTCGCCGGCCGGATCCGGTTCCGGGCCGCTGAGCTGGCTGTCCGTCATGGCCGTGGGTCCTTCCCGGTGTGCTCGGTGATGCCCGCCCGGCGGCGGTAGTCGGCCACCAGGCGGGACAGGGCGGGGCCGCGTGGCCGGCGGCCCGGGCGGATGTCGGCGGTGAGCGCCTTGTCCTCCTGGATGTGGGAGTTGGGGTCCAGTGAGATGGCGACCAGCTCGTTGGCCGCGTCGCCGGTGACGACCCCGTTGGGGCCCCAGTGGAACGGCAGACCGATCTGGTGCACCTCGCGGCCGTGCACGGTCAGCGTCTTGATCCGGTCGGTGACCGCCACCCGCGCCTCGATGGCGTTGCGCGCGGTGATGAGGGTGGCCCACCCGTTGTGCTCCAGCCCGCGCTCGGCGGCGAGCTTCGGCGACACCTCGCAGAACAGCTCCGGCTGCAGCTCGGACAGGTGGGACGACCAGCGGCTCATCCCGCCCGCCGTGAAGTGCTCGGTGAGGCGGTGGGTGGTGAGCACGTACGGGTAGACCTCGGCGCCCGGTTCGTCGCCGCTGGGGTGGTAGCGGTTGCCCTCGCGGAAGTAGCGCTGCTTGGTGGGGGAGCGCTGGTGGTCGGGGTAGAGGGCGTTGGGGAACGGGGAGTCCTGCGGCTCGTAGTGGGTGGGCAGCGGCCCGTCGAGCAGCCCGGACGGCGCGTAGAGCCAGCCCTTGCCGTCCGCCTGCATGATGAACGGGTCGTCGCCGCGCAGCGCGTCCGCGCCGGTGGCCTCGGGCGGCGGCACATGGTCCGGGGCCCGGTCGGGAACGAAGTCCGGTACGTCGTGGCCGGTCCAGCGGCCGGCGTCGGCGTCCCACCACAGATACGCCTTCCGCGGGCTCCAGGGTGTGCCGTCGGGGGCGGCGGAGGCGCGGTTGTAGAGGATGCGGCGGTTCGCCGGCCAGGACCACGCCCATTCGGCGGCGACCCAGTCCTGCTCGGTGTGCGGTGTGCGACGGGCGGCACGGTTGACGCCGTCCGCGAAGACCCCGCAGTAGATCCAGCAGCCGCAGCGGGTCGAACCGTCGTCCTTGAGCTGGGTGTAGGCACTCAGCAGCGCGCCGTCCGGGCCGTGCCCGTTGATCTCGGCCAGCACGGCCGCGGCGACCGGTTCCCGCAGCGGCCCCTCCTCCGGATAGTCCCAGGTCAGGTCCTGGATCATGGTGTCCATCGGATCGCGGGAGGCGGCCAGCTTCTCCTTGATGAGCCGGCCCAGGTGGTACGTGAACCACAGGTCGCTGCGGGCGTCGCCCCGCGGCTCGACGGCGGCGTGGTGCCACTGGAGCCAGCGGTTGGTGTTGGTGAAGGAGCCGGACTTCTCGGTGTGCGAGGCGGCGGGCAGGAAGAAGACCTCCGTCCCGATGTCCTCGGTACGCAGCTCACCGGTCTCGATCTCGGGGCCGTCCTGCCACCACGTCGCCGACTCGATGAGCGAGAAGTCGCGTACCACCAGCCAGTCCAGCTTCGCCATGCCCAGGCGCTGGAGACGGGTGTTGGCGGACCCGACGGCGGGGTTCTCGCCCATGAGGAAGTAGCCCCGGCAGGCGCCGTCCAGCTGTGCCATGACGGTGTCGTAGGTGCTGTGCGACCCCGTCAGCCGCGGCAGGTGGTCGAAGCAGAAGTCGTTCTCCGGGGTCGCGGCATCGCCGTAGTACGCCTTGAGCAGGCTGACGAAGTACGCCCGCATGTCGCCCCAGAAGCCCTTTTCGGTACGGCTCGCCGCGACGAACGACTCCAGGTCCTCGTGAGCGTGCGCCTGCGGCATCGGGAGGTAGCCCGGCAGCAGGTTGAAGAGCGTGGGGATGTCACTGGAGCCCTGGATGGAGGCGTGGCCGCGCAGCGCCTGGATGCCGCCCCCGGGACGGCCGATGTTGCCGAGCAGCAGCTGGAGGATGCTCGCGGCCCGGATGTACTGCGTGCCGACCGAGTGCTGGGTCCAGCCCACCGCGTAGGCGAACGCGCTGGTGCGGTCGCGCCCGGAGTTCTCGGTCAGCGCGTCGCACACCTGCCGGAAGGTCTCGGGCGGCACCCCGCAGATCCGCTCGACCGCCTTGGGGGTGTAACGGGCGAAGTGCCGCTTGAGGATCTGGTAGACGCAGCGGGGGTGTTGCAGGGACGGGTCGCGCGGGGCCCGGGGGTGTGCCTGCGCGCCGCCCGAGCCGTGTGCCTCGGCGGACCCCGGTGCCGCGTGCGCGTCCTGGGTGTCATGCAGCTTCCGGTCGTGCAGCTGCTCGACGTCGCCGGCCGGGGCCTGCACGTCGGTGCCCTCGTACTGCCAGCTCGCCGGGTCGTAGCGGTGGCCCTCTTCGTCCAGCCCGGAGAAGACACCCCCGAGGTCCTCGGTGTCGCGGAAGTCCTCGCTGACGAGGGAGGCGGCGTTGGTGTAGGCGAGGACGTACTCGCGGAAGTCCTTCTCCTCGGTGAGGACGTGGTTGATGATCCCGCCCAGGAAGGCGATGTCGGTGCCGGCCCGGATCGGCACGTGCAGATCGGCCAGCGCGCTGGTGCGGCTGAAACGCGGGTCGACGTGGATGATCCGCGCGCCCCTGGCCTTGGCCTCCATCACCCACTGGAAGCCCACCGGGTGCGCCTCGGCGAAGTTGGAGCCCTCGATGACGATGCAGTCGGCGTGCTGGAGGTCCTGCATGAAGGTGGTCGCGCCGCCCCGGCCGAACGAGGTGCCCAGGCCCGCGACCGTGGAGCTGTGGCAGACCCGTGCCTGGTTCTCCACCTGGACCACGCCGAGCCCGGTCATCAGCTTCTTGATCAGGTAGTTCTCCTCGTTGTCGAGGGTCGCGCCGCCCAGGCTGGCGATGCCGAGGGTCCGGGCGACCCGCCGGCCGTCCTCCTCCCACTGCCAGGTGTCGCGGCGCAGCTCGATCACCCGCTCGGCGATCATGTCCATGGCGGTGTCGAGGTCCAGCGGCTCCCACTGCGTCCCGTAGGGCCGCCGGTAGAGCACCTGGTGGCGCCGCGACTCCCCGGTCGTCAGCTGCAGCGTCGCCGACCCCTTGGGGCACAGCCGCCCCCGGCTGATCGGCGAGTCGGGGTCGCCCTCGATCTGCACCACCTTGTCGTCCTTGACGTACACCTGCTGCCCGCAGCCGACCGCGCAGTACGGGCAGACCGACGCCACCACCCGGTCCGCGGTGCCGGTGCGCGGCCGCAGCGCCTCGGTGGGCCCGGACATCGCGGCGCGCCCGCGGCCCAGCGGGTCACCGCCGGTGAGCTGCCGGTACACGGGCCAGCTGCGCAGCATCCTCCGCATGCCCATGGTTCCTCCCGCGTCGATCCAGGTGTGCTGTCTCCAAGCTCGCCTCTGCGGGCTGCGCGTGCCCGTTGGTGGGCCTGTTACTCACCCAACCGGGCAGTCGAGAGGCCGTGGCGCCGCCCGCTTCCCACATGCGGGGCGGGCCGTCGCGCGCCACAGTGAGAGGTGCGGCCCTCGTCGAGGAGGCAGGCGACAGACGTGAGCGGCAGGAACGGACTGACGACCTACCGGGACAAACGGCACTTCGACCGGACCCGCGAGCCGGAGGGCGCGCAGACGCCCTCCGGGGACGAGCCGTGCTTCGTCGTGCAGATCCATGACGCCAGCACCCTGCACTTCGACTTCCGGCTGGAGGTCGACGGGGTGCTGAAGTCCTGGTCGGTGCCCAAGGGCCCGTCCACCGACCCGCACGACAAGCGGCTGGCGATGCCCACCGAGGACCATCCGCTGGAGTACCGGGAATTCGAGGGCGTCATCCCGGAGGGGGAGTACGGCGCGGGCACCGTGATCGTCTGGGACGAGGGCAGCTACCACCCGCTGACCAGCCACAAGAAGGGCCGCGCCGGCTCGTTCAGCGAGGCCCTGGAGGCGGGCCACGCCTCCTTCTGGCTCGACGGCAGCAAGCTGCACGGCGGCTACGCGCTCACCCGGTTCCGCTCCGGCGAGGGCCCCGGAAAACGGGAGTCCTGGCTGCTGGTGAAGGAGAACGACGACCGGGCCGGGCGGGGCGGCACCCCCGACGCCCGGCGCGCCCGGTCCGTGCGCAGCGGCCGCACCCTCAAGCGGGTGACCGCCGACGAGGCCGGGGGAGCAGCCGATGGGTGAGACCGGCTCGCTCCTCGACACGCTGCCGCCCGACCGACGGGAGCTGCTGGCGGAGGCGCCGGCGGGGGAGGACCGCAACCACGCCGGCCGGCACGAACTGGACGAGGCGTGCGCCCGCGGCTGGGAGGGCCTGATCGCCAAGCGCGCCGACGGCCGCTACGTACCGCGCCGCTCCTCGGACTGGCTCAAACTCAAGTGCTCCCAGGGGCAGGAGTTCGTCATCGGCGGCTTCACCGAGCCGTCCGGCAGCCGGGTCGGCTTCGGCGCCCTGCTCCTCGGCCACTACGAGGACGGCAGGCTGCGCTACGCCGGCAAGGTCGGCACCGGCTTCGACCGGCACACCCTGCGCCGCCTGCACCGGCTGCTCGACGCACGCCGGCGCGACCGCCCGCCCTTCGACGACCCGGTCCGCGAACCCCGGGCCCACTGGGTGCGCCCCGAACTCGTCGCCCAGGTCGGCTTCACCGAGTGGACGCGCGACGGCATGCTGCGCCACCCGCGCTTCCTGGGCCTGCGCGACGACAAGCGACCCCAGGAGGTCGTCCGGGAGCGGCCGGCGCCCGGCTGAACGGAGGCTCACCCGATGCCGAAGACCGCCCTGATCGTCATCGACATGCTCAACTCCTACGAACACGAGGACGCGGAACTGCTCCTGCCGTCGGTCCGCACGGCGCTGCCGCAGATCACCGCACTCCTGGACCGGGCCAGGGGAAGGGGCATCGAGGTCATCTACGTCAACGACAACTTCGGGCTGTGGCGTTCGCACCACGACGAACTCCTCGACGCGGTGCTCGGCGGCCCGCACGCCGACCTGGTGGAGCCGGTCCGGCCGGACGAGAAATCCCTGTTCGTGGTGAAGGCGCGGCACTCGATCTTCTATCAAACGCCGCTGGAATACCTGCTGCGCCAGCGCGGTATCGAGACCGTCGTGCTCTGCGGCCAGGTCACCGAGCAGTGCGTGCTCTATTCCGCGCTCGACGCCCATATCCGGCACTTCTCCGTCACCGTCGTCGAGGACGCCTGCGCGCCCATTCACCAGGATCTCGCCGCGGCCGCGCTGCGCATGATGGAGCGCAATATGCAGGCGAATGTCCTGCGCGCCGGTGACGAGGAAGTCTTCGCCCGCTGACGGGAATTCCGCCGGCCGCGTCCCGCACCCGGTCCGGCGGCCGGATCAGCTTTCCAACTCCCCTTCCCCCGCATTGTCGTGGACGATGTGCACCGCCGCCTCTTCCGCCGACGCGGCACCGCCGTCGATGCCCACGTCCCGGGCGGAGACGTCGTTGCTGCCGCCGCGCCAGAACCCCTCGTCGGAGCCCACCAGCCGGCCGGCCCGCTCGTCGCCGCACTGGAGATCCACCGGTTCACCCACCCCGCCCGGCAGGTCGCCGATGCCGTCGCCGTCGGGCGGACTGACGTCGGGCAGTTCCACCGACAGGCGGTGGTCGAGCCGCTCGCGGTCGTGCAGCTCCCGTGCCGTGGTCCCGTCGTGGTTCACCACGAACGGCCGCTCCGGAGGCGAGTAGCCGGTATCGAGCGTCTCGTCGAGACCGGGCTCGTCGAGGGCGTCCTCCATGTCCAGGTCGTTGGGGTTGTCCTGGGGATCGGAGCTGGGCGGCTGATAGACCTCGTCGCCCATCGCGTCATCGGACATCTCCACCCACCTTCTTCCCCTCCGTCCGCCCCACCGCGGGCTGCGGCGGGTGCCGGTAGCTCAATTGTCCGCCTCCTGCCGCCGCCCGGCAGCGCCAGGCGGCCCCACCTGCGCTGATCTCAGGCGCGGTGGTGCTCGGTGTGGATCCCCACGGCCTCGGCGATGCTCTGCACATTGCCGAAACGCTCGTGGGCGGGCAGCCGCTCGGCCATGCCGACCAGCCGGTCCGGGGCATTGTTGCGCCGCAGGGTCTCGATGATCGTGTTCTTGTCGGCCGGGTAGAGGCTCCGGCCGAGGTGCTGGGCGAGCTCGGAACGCAGCCCCACATCCTGCTCGGTCATCCCGCTCGGGGTGCCGCCCCGGAAGGTGCTCTCGGGCGACCAGGCGGCCACCGGCTGGTCCTCGCCGGCCGGCTGGAGCTCGTGCTCCTCGCTCGTGCGCAGCGAGCGCTCCGCGGTCAGCTGTCCGCGCAGCTGCCGCTTCATCATGTCGTCGCGGGCGGGGCCGGTCTTGTCCGTTCCGTGTTCCATGGGTGCCTCCGGCTCTACGAGTCGTACAGACCCGACGCGTTTCTCCCAGTTTCCCTGGTCCCTCCGCCCTAACAACCCGACAGCCGTCGTTTCAAGCCCGCGTACGGAACTCATCCGGGCGTGCACGGAAAGTGATCGGCATGTCTCAGCAGATGCATATGCCCGTCATGCATACGCCTTTGCGGAACGGGAATTCGTAGGAGAGCCAACCGCTTACCGGGAAGAATCCGCGGAATCCGAGGAATCCAAGGAGGCAGCGCCATGCGACTCTCGCTCCTTCGACCGGTCATCGATCGGCCAGGCCCCTGGGCGACCGTCTATGCCGGTCTGCCACCCACCACCGAGGACGCGGACGAACAACAGGAGTTGACCGCGAGCGCCATCAGTGCGCAGCTGTTCGCGCAGGGGGCGGACGAAGCCACCTGCGGGGCGGTGCACGAGGCCCTGGTCGCCCGGCGGGAGGGCGAACCGACCGGCGACGCCGGACACGTGCTGTTCGCCGCCCACGGCGTCGTGGTGCTGGACACGCCCCTGCCGGGACGTCCCGCCACCTCCCTCGCGGCCTGGGGGCCGGTCCCCCGGGTCACCCCGCTGCTGGCCGCGGTCGGTGACGACCCGGTGTGTCTCGTGGTCCGCCTGGACCGCAGGGGGGCGGACCTGTCCGTCGTCGGCGAACGGGGCCCCGAGGGTGCCGGCCAGGCCGGCGACGCCGACCGGCCGCCGCACCGCACCGTCTCGGGCGACTGGCCCGAACGGCATGTCCGGACCAAGGCGGAGAACACCGCGGAGCACACCGCCGCCGAGATCGCCGAGGCGGTGCGCGACGCCTACGACAGCTGCGGCGCCGAGGCCGTCGTGCTGATCGGCGACGCCCGCGAGCGGCACCTCGTCCACGACAAGCTCCCCGAGCAGCTCCGCGCCGTCACCTACGAGAGCGAGCACGGCGGACGCGCGCCGGGTTCCGAGACCGCCCTGGTCGAACGGGACATCGCGCAGGTCAGGGCCGTGCAGGAACGCGACCGTGTCGCGGCGGTGACGGACCGGTTCCGTACCGGAGAGGCGCCCGGCGGCAAGAGCGCCCCGCTCGCCGCGGCCGGCATCCCCGCCCTGATCGAGGCGGCGCGGGAACACCGCATCGACACGCTGCTGGTCGGCCCGCACGGCTCGGACCTCGGACGGCAGGTCTGGGTGGGCGACGATGTCGATCAACTAGCCGTACGCGGCACGGAGTTGAAGTACCTCGGGGAGGAGCATCCGGCCGCGGCCCGCGCCGACGACGCCCTGGTGCGGTCCGTCGCCGCGAGCGGCGCCCGGGTCGTGGTCGTCCGCGACCCCGAGCAGGCACCGGCCGGCGGGCTGGGCGCCATCCTGCGCTGGGAGGAGGAGCCGCCGCCGGAGTAACGACCGTGCGGACGGCCCGCCGCCGTACCGCAGGCATCGAGAGCAGGGAGGATCTTCATGCTGAAGGCGATCGCAGACGTGCTGAGCCAGATCGGTGGTGCTGTCGCCACCGTCGTCACCCTGCCGTTCCGGGCCGTGGCCCGGCTCTTCGGCGGCGCGTCGGCCAGCGCCCGCGGACACCACTGACGACGGACCGCCACGACCTCGCGACGCGGGCCGCCCGCCGACCGGAACATCCGGTCGGCGGGCGGCCCCTGTCGCGCGCGGTGGCCGGGTCAGTCCTGCGCCTCGGCCGCCACCGGCTTCGGGATCAGGAAGGACGTGGCGATGGCCGCGGCCAGGATGACTACGCCCGCGATCATGCCGGCGGTGTAGCCGCCGGCCGACGACGGGTCGGCCGGCTGCACGGCGGTCTTCACGGCGTAGAGCACCGCGAAGCTCAGCCCGGCACCGAGGTTGAACGCGCCCGCGTTCAGGCCCGGCAGGAAGCCCGGGTTGTCGCGCGGGGAGAGCACGATGCCCAGCCCGTTGAGGACGATGTTCGCCACCCCCGCGTAGGCGACGCCCACGAGGACGGAGGTCACCAGCAGCAGGACGTGCGAGTGGCTGTGCATCGTCAGCAGCATCAGCACGACCGTGGCGACCGAGCCGACCAGGCCCAGCCGCAGCACGCGGCCGTAGCCGAAGGTGGCGGCGAGCCGGCCGGCCAGCGGCCCCATGGCCAGTCCGGCGAGCGCGTACGGGGACAGCGTCCACCAGGCCGACTGCTCGGCGCTCATCCCGAGACCCGCCTGGGCGTCCTGGGCGAAGGCCGGGATCAGACCGTTCATGACGGCGAACACCCCGGTCATGGTGAGCACGGTGGTCAGCAGGGTCGCCCACGTGGCGCGCTGCTTGAGGTGCCGGGTCGCGACCAGCGGGTGACTGCTGCGGTCCTCGGTGCGCCAGAACAGCGCGAAGGCGACCGCGGACACCACGACCAGCACGGCGATCAGCGACCAGTCGGCGGCGGCCAGCTTGCCCGCCTCGTTGAGCGCGGTCAGCAGCGAGCCGACCGAGACCACCAGCAGCGCGACGCCCGGCCAGTCCATCCGGGCGGCGCCCGCCGCGCCGGACCCGGAGTCCGGGTCCGCGACCGGGGCCCTGGACTCGGGAGTCAGGGTGGCCACCAGCACGCAGGCGAGGGCCGCGACGACCGCCATCGCCCAGAAGACCGAACCGAAGCCGTGGTTGTCGGCGAGGTAGCCGCCGGCGAGCGAGTCGACGCCGGCGATCCCGCCGTTGACCGCGGTGATCACGCCGAGCAGGGTGCCGTACCGCTTCGGTTCCTGCACCTCCACCCGCAGCATGATCAGGCACAGCGGGACGACGGGGCCGCTGACGCCCTGGACGACGCGGCCGGCGAAGAGCATCGGCACGCTGGTCGCCAGCGCCGCGATGACGCAGCCGACGACCATCAGGCCGAGCATGCCCGCCAGCACCCGCCGCCGTCCGATGACGTCGCCCAGCCGCGGCAGGAACAGGGAGAACAGCGCCGCCGAGGTGAAGAAGGCGGTCTGGGTGAGGCCGATCTCGGCGGAGCTGGCGCCGAGGGTGTCCTCGATGTTCTTCAGCGCCGGGCTGAGCATGCTCGCGTTGAGCTGGAACGCGAAGCACGCCGCGAGCAGCGCGGTGACCAGCACGCCTATGCGGACGCCGGAACCGCTGCCGCCCGTCGTTGCCACGGGCTGCCGGGTGGTGGGGGAGTTCGTACCGGTGGACACGTTCATGCGGCGACGTCACCGATCCGTTCGAGCGCGTCCACGACGAGGTTCCAGAACCGCTCGTGGTCGAGCTTGACCGCCACCTGGGTGGTGCAGTCGTCGGGGGCGGGCGCGCGGAAGTCCGTGACGGTCATGCCGACCGTCAGCGCACCGCGCAGCTCGATGTCCACCGGGGCCTTGCGCACCGTCATGACGTCCGGGTCGATGACGTACGCGACCGCGCACGGGTCGTGCACCGGCGGGAACTCGAAGCCCTGGTTCTCCCGGTACGCCTCGCGGAAGAAGTCCAGCAGCTCCAGGACGAAGGTCGCGGGACGGGTCCCGACCGCGGCGATCTTCTCCTCGACCGCGGGGGTGGCCAGCGCCTGGTGCGTGAGGTCCAGGCCGACCATGGTGACCGGCCACTTCTCGTTGAAGACGATGTGCGCGGCCTCGGGGTCGATGATGATGTTGAACTCGGCGACCGCGCTCCAGTTGCCCTCGTGGTAGCCGCCGCCCATCAGCACGACCTCGCGGACCCGCTCGACGATCCGCGGCTCCTTGCGCGCGGCGAGCGCGATGTTCGTCAGGCCCGCGGTCGGCACGATGGTGATCTCACCCGGCTCGTGCGACATCACGGTGTCGATGATCAGGTCCACCGCGTGCCGGCGGTCCAGCTCGAAGGCCGGCTCGGGCAGCTCCGGGCCGTCCAGGCCGGTGTCGCCGTGGATCTCCGGTGCCGTCTCGATGTCCCGTACGAGCGGACGCGGGCAGCCGGCGGCGAAGGGGACGCCGGTGATGCCGGCGATCCGGGCCACGGACAGGGCGTTGCGGGTCACCTTCTCGACCGACGCGTTCCCCACGACGGTCGTCACGGCGACCAGTTCGACATCGGGATTGCCGTGCGCGAGGAGCAGGGCGATCGCGTCGTCGTGCCCCGGGTCGCAGTCGAGGATGATCTTTCTGGCCAACGGAAGAGCCCCTTTGCTCTGCGGAACGGTGGTGCGGGGGTGCTGTGAAGTCTCTGAGCGCCGCAGGAGGCTGCTGCCGCTGGAAAACGTTCTCCGAGAATTTGGCTCACCACGCCGACCGATGTCAACGGAATGTGAGCCATACGACCGGTTGATCCTCGTCACGGATACGGTGCGTGAGCGGTGATAACGTTTGCCGCCCTCATCCGGCTCGGCTTGACAAAAGGGGCCCACCACCGTGGCCGAAGTCACCTTGAAGGACGTCGCGCTGGCGTCCGGCTGCTCCATCGCCACGGTCTCCCGGGTGCTGGCCGGCACCCGCCCGGTCGGAGCCGAGACCGCGCGGACCGTCCGGGCGGCGGCCGAGGCGCTCGGCTACCGGCCCAACCACGTGGCCCGCGCCCTGCGCAGCCGCAGCACCGGCACCGTCGGCCTGGTGCTGCCGCAGATCACCAACCCCTTCTTCCCGTTCCTCGTCCGCGAGCTGGAGCACGCCCTGCACGCCGAGGACCGGGCCGTGCTCCTCGCCGACTGCGACGACGACCCGGTGACCGAAGCGGCCCGGATCAACGCGCTGCTGGCCCGGCGGGTCGACGCGCTGCTGCTGATACCGGTCGATGAGCGGCGCAGCCGGGAGGCGGTGGCGGCCGCGGCCGCCCAGGTGCCGCTGGTCCTGCTCGACCGCGGCTGCGGCCCGGGCGTCGCCGACTCCGTCGCCGTCGACAACGCGGCCGGAATGGCCCTGGTCCTGGCGCATCTGGCCGCCACCGGCCGCCGCCGCCCGTGCTTCATCGGGGCGGCCGGCACCGCGTCGGCGGCGGCCGAGCGGCGTGCCGCGTACGAGGCGGGAGCCGCCGCTCTCGACCCCGGTGCTCCCGGCCGGGTCGCGCTGGGGGACTTCTCGGTGGAGTGGGGCCGGGCCGCCGTCGACCGCCTCTGGCCGTCCCGCCCCGACGCCGTGGTCTGCGCCAACGACCTGATCGCGGCCGGCGCCCTGCAACGGCTGCGCCAACTGGGCGCGGACGTCCCCGGGGAGGTCGCGGTCACCGGCTTCGACGACATCCCGCTGGCGGGGCTGGCCGACCCGGCGCTGACCACGGTCCGCCAGCCGCTCGCCGAACTGGCCGCCGAGGCCGCCCGGTTGCTCTCCCGGAACCCGGCCGCCGGCCCGCCGGCCGCCCGGCGCGCGGTCCGCCTCGCCCCGGAACTCGTCGTACGGGCCTCCAGCGCGGGCCCCGGCACCCGCGGGGGCGGCTCCTCCTGACGCTGCGTCAGCTGCGCGCGGCGGCAGCGGGCTCCCGTCGCCCGGGTGGCGGGCTCTCGCGGGCAACCGGCTCCCGACCTCTTGACCGTACGCGGTCAGCGAGTAAAGTCTAGACCAATTCCCTCACCCTCGCGCCACTCACCCCCCTCGCGAAAGGGTTGACATGAACAGGAAGAGAAGACTGGCCGTCGCCCTCGGGGCGGGCATCGCCCCGCTCCTCGTCGTCACCATGCCGGCCGGCCCGGCCAGTGCGCACGGCTATGTGTCCTCCCCGCCCAGTCGGCAGGCCCAGTGCGCGGCCGGAACCGTCCCGTGCGGTGAGATCAAGTGGGAGCCGCAGAGCGTCGAAGGCCCCAAGGGGCTGACCAGTTGCAGCGGCGGCAACAGCCGGTTCGCCGAACTCGACGATGACGCCAAGGGCTGGAAGGTCACCCCGATCGGCCACTCCCAGGCGTTCAACTGGCGGCTGACCGCCCGTCACCGCACCAGCACCTGGCAGTACTTCATCGGCGGCAGGAAGATCGCCGAGTTCAACGACAACGGGGCACAGCCCCCGGAGACGGTGACGCACACCGTCAACTTCGGCAGTATCACCGGCAAGCAGAAGATCCTCGCGGTCTGGAACATCGCCGACACCGCGAACGCCTTCTACGCCTGCATCGACGTCAACATCGGCGGCTGACACCTCCGGGCCGCCCGCCTCGCCGGACCCGCGCCCCCTCCCGTCCCCGCCGCCTCGCCACCCTCGGACGCTCACCGTCGTGAGCGGTCGTCAGCAGGGCGGCGGGGGCGGCGGGTACACCCGTTACGATCGGCCCCGTCGAGGCCGATGCGCGTGGCCGCTGCCGGGAGGAAAGAGATGGGCCTGTTCCGCCGAGGACCGAAGCGGGATTCCCGCGAAGTGGCACGCGACGGGGAGTTCAGCTTCTTCTCCGCGCGGGAGGGCGGCGTCTTCAGATCACAGGTCCGGCAGGCATTCGCGGAGCAGGGGCTGGAGGTCACCGCGTACGCAGGGGTGGTCACCGACTCCGCGGGCCGGCAGTTCGGCCTCGGCAACCTCGCCGCGGTGTGCCACCGCGACCGGCGCGGGGAGCGCAGCTGGCCGGTGCTCATCCGGGACCACGTCGGCAAGGTGCTGCGGACGATGGACGGGCCGCAGCCGCTGGAGATCCTCACCGAGGACGAGATCCGGGCCTGCCTCTATCCCCGGGTCGTCGCGCAGGAGACGCTGCCCGCCTCGGACTCCTTCCGCTACGGACGGGAGCCGGCGCCCGGCCTGCGGGAAGTGCTCGCGCTGGACCTGCCGGAGGCGGTGCAGATGCTGAGCGCGGACTCGCTGACCGACCTCGGTGACGTGGCCGAGCTGCGGATCCGGGCCATGAACAATCTGCGCGCCCTGCCCGTCGAGGGGCACGAGACGGTGCGGCGCGGCGACGGCTCGGCGTTCGAGGTGCTGCTCGGGGACTCGTTCTTCACCGCGAGCCGGGTGCTGGTGCTCGACGAGCTGGTGCGCCGGCTCATGGGGACCGGGCTCACCCCGGACGGGGCGCTGGTCGCCCTGCCGTTCCGCCACCAGCTGGCCTTCCACCGCATCCACGACGCCCAGGTCATCCCGGCGTTGCAGGCCATGGCGCAGTTCGCGGCGGCCGGCCACGAAGAGGCGGCCGGTGCCATCAGCCCCAGGGTGTTCTGGTGGCGCGGCGGGGTGATGACCCCGCTCAGCGAGCGGGACGGTGACGGGCTGCGGGTGGTGGTCGACGGGGAGTTCCAGCGGCTGCTGGAACGGCTGGTGCAGGACGACAAGTGAGCCGTGGGCAGGGCCGTTCCGGCGCGGTCCGGCGCACCGCACAAGATTTTTCGCGAAATTCGCCCGGAAAGGGAACCGACGTCCCCTCCCACCCGTTTTCCCGAGTGAGGCCCCGCGCTCTCCCCCGTGCGTGGGGCCTCACTGCTGCCCGGGCGGACCCGCGCCGGGCGGTCTCAGTCCCCGAGCCGGTCCCGTTCCTCCTCGGTCAGCAGCCGGGAGCGGATCAAGAAGCGCACGCCCTCGGGTGCCTCCAGCGAGAAGCCGCTGCCCCGGCCCGGCACGACGTCCACCGTCAGATGGGTGTGCCGCCAGCGCGCGAACTGGTCCGCCGCCATCCAGAACCCCACCGGCTCCGGTACGCCCGCCACGCTCAGCCGGCCCAGCAGCACGTCCGACGCCCCCGTGCGGAACTCCCCGGCCGGGTAGCACATGGGGGCGCTGCCGTCGCAGCAGCCGCCGGACTGGTGGAACATCAGCGGGCCGTGCTGATCGCGCAGCAGGCGCAGCAGTTCGGTCGCCGCCGCGGTGAGCGCGATGCGCGAGGTCCCCTCCGGTACGGCGGCGCCCGCGCAGGGCGCTTCCCATCCGTCGCCGGCGGCCATCAGGGACGGCTCCGCCGCGACGCGGAGCGGCTGGGCGGCCGGTTCCCGATCTCCACGTGGTGCATGCGCTGACCCCTTCCTGAGCGGCGACGACGGATGCCGGGCGGCCGGTACGGCGGCGCGGCGACCCGAGCGGGTCCGGGGCGCGCCCCGGTGAGCCGGCACGGCGGCAGGGTCCGATCCAACCCGCCACAGGGTTGCACGATGGTTGCACGCGGGGACGGAGCGTGCGCGGCCCGCCGTCGGCGCGCCTGCCGCCCGGGTGAGCCGTGTCTCACCGGGCCGGCGCCCCTTGTTTATGCAACGAGTTGCATAGAAGGATCGGGGCATGGCGCTCGACCATGCGATCCTCGTCTCCCTGCTGGAGCAGCCGGGCTCCGGCTATGAGCTGTCCCGGCGGTTCGAGCGGTCCATCGGCTACTTCTGGACCGCCACCCACCAGCAGATCTACCGCGTCCTCAAACGCATGGAGAGCGACGGCTGGATCCAGGTCCGCGAGGTGTCGCAGCAGGCCAGGCCGGACAAGAAGGAGTACTCCGTCGCGGCGCCCGGCCGGGCCGCGCTCTCCCAGTGGCTCCACGAACCGATCGAACCCGAAAGCGTCCGGCACGACCTCGCCGTGAAGATCCGCGGCGCGGCCTTCGACGACCCCGCCGCGCTGATCCGCGAGGTGGAGCGGCACCGCCAGGCGCACACCGAGCGGCTCGCGCACTACCTCGCGGGGGAGCGGCGCGACTTCACCGGCCCCGGCGCCCCCGCGGAGCCCGATGCCGGACAGCAGCTCCAGCACGTCGTGCTGCGCGGCGGCATCGCGTACGAGCGGATGACCCTGGACTGGCTCGACGACGTCCTCGCCACCCTCCGTCGGCTCGGCCCCACGCGCTGAACCGGCGCCGGCGGCCCCGTCGGGCGCCCGTGCACCACCCACCCTCAACCACCGAGCCGGAAAGGCGACTTCACCCCATGGCCGACCAGCTTCTGTTCAACCCGCGCAGCTACGACCCGGCGCACTTCGACCCGGAGACCCGCAGGCTGCTGCGGGCCACCGTCGACTGGTTCGAGGACCGCGGCAAGCGCAGGCTGATCGAGGACTACCGCTCCCGCGCCTGGCTGGCGGACTTCCTCGCCTTTGCCGCCAAGGAAGGGCTGTTCGCCACCTTCCTCACCCCCGCCTCCGCCGCCGACGGCCACCAGGACAAGCGCTGGGACACCGCCCGGATCGCCGCCCTCAACGAGATCTTCGGCTTCTACGGCCTCGACTACTGGTACGCCTGGCAGGTCACCATCCTCGGCCTCGGCCCGGTCTGGCAGAGCGACAACGAGACCGCCCGCGCCCGGGCGGCCGAACTCCTCGACCAGGGCGAGGTGTTCGCCTTCGGCCTGTCCGAGAAGGCGCACGGCGCCGACATCTACTCCACCGACATGCTGCTCGAACCCGACGGCGACGGCGGCTTCCGCGCCACCGGGTCCAAGTACTACATCGGCAACGGCAACGCCGCCGGGCTCGTCTCCGTCTTCGGCCGCCGCACCGACGTCGAGGGCCCCGACGGCTACGTCTTCTTCGCCGCCGACAGCCGCCACGAGGCGTACCAGGTGGTGAAGAACGTCGTCGACTCCTCCAAGTACGTCAGCGAATTCCGCCTGGAGGACTACCCGGTCGGCCCCGACGACATCCTGCACACCGGCCGCGCCGCCTTCGACGCCGCCCTCAACACCGTCAACGTCGGCAAGTTCAACCTCTGCACCGGCGCCATCGGCATCTGCGAGCACGCGATGTACGAGGCCGTCACCCACGCCCAGAACCGCATCCTCTACGGCCGGCCGGTCACCGCCTTCCCGCACGTGCGCCGCGAACTGACCGACGCCTACGTCCGCCTCATCGGCATGAAACTGTTCAGCGACCGCGCCGTCGACTACTTCCGTTCCGCCGGCCCCGACGACCGCCGCTACCTGCTCTTCAACCCCATGACGAAGATGAAGGTGACCACCGAGGGCGAGAAGGTCATCGACCTGATGTGGGACGTCATCGCGGCCAAGGGCTTCGAGAAGGACACCTACTTCGCGCAGGCCGCCACCGAGATCCGGGGGCTGCCCAAGCTGGAGGGCACCGTCCACGTCAACCTCGCGCTGATCCTCAAGTTCATGGGCAACCACCTGCTGAACCCGGCCGAGTACGCGCCGGTGCCGACCCGCCGCGACGCGGCCGACGACGCCTTCCTCTTCCGCCAGGGACCGGCCCGCGGCCTGGGCGCCATCCGCTTCCACGACTGGCGCGCCGCCTACGACGCCTTCGCCCACCTCCCCAACGTGGCCCGCCTCCGCGAACAGGCCGACGCGCTCTGCGAGTTCGTCACCACCGCCGCCCCCGACGAGGAGCAGAGCCGCGACCTCGACCTGCTGCTCGCGGTCGGCCAGTTGTTCGCGCTGGTCGTCCACGGCCAGCTGATCCTGGAGCAGGCCGGCCTGACCTCGCTGGACGAGGACGTGCTCGACGAGCTCTGCGCGGTCCTCGTCCGCGACTTCTCCGCGCACGCCGTCGAACTGCACGGCAAGGACTCCGCCACCGCGGACCAGCAGCGCTGGGCGCTGTCCGCGGTCCGCCGCCCGGTCGTCGACACGGACCGTTCGGCCCGTGTCTGGCAGCGCGTCGAGGCGCTCGCCGGCGCGTACGAGATGGCGCCGTAACCGCCGCTCCCGAAGCACCCCGAGCCGGCGGAACGGAAACGGGGCCGGCCCGGCCGACGACATCGGCCGGGCCGGCCCCTCGCGCTAGCGGCGGTCTCCTTCCGACGGGGCGCCGCCGGGCGGCGGACACTTCTCGGCGATCTTGTACTTGAGGGCCTCGGGATAGTCGTGCCGGTCGAACCGCACCCGCACCACGACGGGTCCGTCGTTGATCGCGTCACTCGGGTCGGCGATCCGGCCCAGCAGGGCGGCGAGCTCGTCGTGGGTGCCCACGGCGAGGCCGTTCATCGGCTGCTTGGCCGTGCCGAACACCTCCGCGAGCTTCTCGTACTGCCACGGGTGCAGCTCGTTGTAGAAGTCGGCGCCGTCCGACGACGGCGCCCCCTCGCGGTAGTAGCAGGGATTCACCAGCATCTGCTCGATGCCGTAGAAGCCCTCGTTGTCCAGGACGAACACGACCGGGCGCAGCCCCTGCCGCACCTGGGTCGACATCTCCTGGCAGGTCTCCTGGAAGGAGCCGTCGCCGACGAACACCATCGGGCGCTTGCCCGCGCCCTGCCGCGCGAGCGCCACGCCGGTGGCCGCGCCGACCGAGTAGCCGATGGACAGCCAGCTGTTCTGCGCCACGTACGAGGCGCGTTCCGCCATCCGCAGGTTCATCGACGCGATCAGCGCGAACGCGGCGTCGCACACCACCGTGTACGGGCTGGTGCGCCGGCCCTCGCCCTCCCCGGACACCAGGAAGTCGTTGACGTGCCGGAAGAAGCTGTCGTACGTCACGTTCTCCGGGTACGGCCCACCGGACCGGGCGGCCAGGAAGGCGTCGGTGCTCTCCGGGACGTCGAGGCCCTCCTCGTGCGCGAGGGCGAAGTAGTCCGCCTCGAAGGTGCCGGTGCCGAAGTCCGCGATCAGCCGCTCGCGCAGCGCCGGGATGAAGTCGGCGAGCTGCACGTCGGGGAAGTACGAGGCGCCGACGTGCACCCCTTCGTGGGCGGCGACCGCCCAGTCGTCCCCGATCGACTGCACGCCGCCGAGGTTCTTCGACGTCGCCCAGGACCCCAGCCCGATCCGGCAGCCCGCGTTGTTGAAGACCTTGGCCACGTCCTCGTGGCTGGCCTTGCCGTTGTAGACGCCGGAGAACCCGGGGGTGTACTCGGAGACCACGGACTTGGCCCCGACGGTGGTGCAGAACGGGATGCCGGTGTCGCGCACCAGCCGCTCGAACTCGTCGGACAGCCGGAAGCGGTCGATCTCCTCACCGGCCCACAGGATCGGGTTGCGGTAGTGCCGGACGAGTTCCGAGCAGGCGGTGACCGCCCGGTCGAGCATGCGCCGGTTCTGCGCGGTGACCGGCCGCTCCCGCCGCGTCAGCCGGCCGCTCGGGGCGGGACACCGCGCCCCCCACACGTCCTCCATGACCTCCAGGTAGACGGGCCGACGGTGGGTGAGGCACGCGGTGATCGCGCTGTCGATCTGGGTGGGGGCCAGGCCCGGGTGGGAGATGGCCTGGGCGTCCACCGTCACCTGGCGGTAGACGTCCAGGTTGCTGGTCGGACGCTGGGACATGTGCGAGGTGAGCAGGCCGATCGCCTGCTGGTTGAGCCACTGCTCATAGCTGGGGGCGGCGTTGATCGCGATCAGCGGCACGTACTCGGCGAAGCCGCCGCCGATCGCGTTGAGCAGGTTGAACGCGCCCACGCTGTACGTCACCGCGACCGCGCCGATGCCCTGCTCGCCGAGGGACACCTGCGCGTCGGCGGCCTTCACCCGCGCGTACCCGTCCGCGGCCTGGCCCGCGCCGCCCTCGGTGGGCGTGCCCACCCAGCGGACGCCGGTCTTCTCGTGCAGGGTCGACAGGAACGGGCCCAGGTGGTCGCCGGGCACGCCGAACAGATGGGTGATGCCGAGCTGTTCCAGCCTCAGGGCCAGGTACTCGGCCACGGTGCAGGTCTCGTTGCCGGTCATGACGTCACCGCCTTCTCGCGCGTGCGGTGCGTCGCCGCACCGGCCCGCCGCTCGCGGGGCGCCTCGGCCCGCGCGGCCGCGGTGTCGTACGGAACGGGAGCCTCGTTGACGGCGATGGCGGCGCGGACGGCCGTCTCCACCGCGCCCTCGATCCACGCGTGCTTGAGCGACACGTGCTCACCGGCGAAGTACACCGGCCCCTCGGGCCGCACCACATCGAGGTGGAAGCTGGTCATCTGGTGCGGGGTGTAGACGGCCGCCTCACCGCAGGCGTACGGGTCGCGCAGCCAGCTCTGGGTCTGGCCGGCACCGGTGTAGAAGACCTCGATGCGCCGGCCGTGCACCGACTGGAGGTTCTCCAGGGCGTAGCCGTAGCGCTCGGCGTCGTCGAACGAGTCCCAGCGCGCCGCGTCGTCCGACCACGAGTAGGCGGCCAGCACCACGCCGCCCTTGCTGCCGGGCACCGCGTGGGAGGGGTAGTACATGAAGCGGTTGGGGTTGTCGGTGGTGGAACCGCCGCCGTAGACGTGGCTGGCCGGCCGCACGCCGGCGCGCAGCGCGGAGTTGCGGAGGTACTCCACCTGCTCGTCGTCGATGAGCTGCTCGTCCACGCTCGGATGCGCGCCGAGCAGCCCGGTGGGCAGGTTCCGCACGCTCTCGGGCACGGCCAGCGCCGCCTCGGCGTCGTCCTCACCCCAGCGCTGGTAGTACTCGTACAGGCCGGGCGCGATGGCGTCCAGTTCCCGCTTCCAGTCCTCCTCGGTGAACTCCCACCAGCGGCGCGAGAACTCCAGGAGCACCTTGGTGGCCTGGTCGTAGTGCGTCTCGATGACCGCGCGGCGCTTCTTGTACGAGAACGGCGGCGTCACCGCCACGAAGCGCAGGCTGGAGAACGGGACGGTGACGATCGCCAGGTCACCGGTCCAGGTCTGGGTCTCGGCGGACGGCTCGTTCTCGGGCACCGTCTCGATGGCGACGGCCGGGCCGCTCGGTCCGGCGAGACCGCCGTGGTGGCCGTCGCGGCCCGGGTCGTAGTACTCCAGCCGCACCATCCGCTGGCCCATCACGATCTGGTCCCCCAGGTCCTTGGCGAGGGCCTCCGGAAGCTGCCGGCTGCCGCCCTCGATCTCCCAGTAGGTGGCCGCCGGGTCGATGTCGCTGCGGCCCAGGAAGCTGTGGAAGAACGCCAGGTGCAGTCGCGACGTCATGTTCTCGATCGTTCCGATCGCCTCGACGGCCTCGTCGCTGAACCCGGCGTACTCGCGCAGGAAGCGGCCCATCGAGAAGCCGTCGAAGTCCCTGATGACCCCGGCCCAGCCGTCCAGCCACTCCTTGAAGGGCTTGTTGACGCGCTTGCCGTCGCTCTGCAGGACGGAGTAGTAGTCGCGGACCGGCTCCAGCGCCTGGTTGACCATGTCGGAGACGGTCAGCCGCGATTCGCAGCCGGTGAGGTGGAAGCCCTCGTTGATCGCCGACGGGTCCGTGGCGTACTGCCCGCGCCGCACCTGCGTCCGGTTGGTGCGGATCCAGGTGTGGTTGCGCTTGTCCGGCTCGCGGAACTCGGGGCTGGGCTTGCCGTACGTCCAGGTCTTGCCGTCCTTGAACGACTTGTAGACCACCGGCGGTAA
The DNA here is from genome assembly GCF_001729485.1 of Streptomyces lydicus. Classification (GTDB taxonomy): domain Bacteria; phylum Actinomycetota; class Actinomycetes; order Streptomycetales; family Streptomycetaceae; genus Streptomyces; species Streptomyces lydicus_D. The sequence continues at coordinate 5,001,504 of NZ_CP017157.1, read as the reverse complement.
GGCGGCGCCCTGGTTGCCGGTCTTCGGGTCGATGTCGACGTTGAAGAACAGCCGCCGCTTCAGGCCGAGTTTGTCGATCAGCGCCAGCGTCAGCGGATGGAAGCTGGGCAGCCGCATCGCCCCGGCCTCCGCGTACTGCGCGGGGTCGGTGAACGGCGCCGGCTCGCCCTTCTTGGCGTGGAAGGTCTTGATCCGGCCGCCGACGCGGTTGGCGTTGGCCTCCAGGATCGTCACGTCGTGCCCGGCGCGGGTCAGCAGATGACCGGCGACCAGGCCGGCGATGCCCGCGCCGACGATCAGGATGCGCTTGCGGTCGACCGGGGGCTCCAGCCCGTTGTCGATCAGGACGTCGAGGTACCGCATTTTGAGGTCTTCGTTGGCCGGCTCGGGGCCGACCAGCAGCAGTTCACGGGCGAGTTGCTGATACGTCTTGTCGTCGGCGCGCTGGACGCCGCTGTGCTCACCGCGGATGCCGTTCCGGTTGTCGCTCATGTCGGTCAGCCCTCCTCGTGCAGGGACTCGTTCGCGGCGAGCCGCCGCAGAGTGGTGGTGGACGGGGTGAACGCGTACACCGCACCGGTCGTCCGCACGAACCGGTCCATCGTCACCGTGCCTTCGTGGCCGTCGGCCAGCACGATGTGGGCGTCCGGACTGCCGGAACCGCCCTCCCGGAGGGTGCCGATCACCTTGTCGATGCCGTTGGGTGCGCCGGCGTCACCGGGCACGAAATCGGGGTTGTTGCACCAGGCCCGCTGGACGAACTCGAACTGCCGCTCCAGCGAGGTGCCGTAGCAGACGAACATCAGGCCGCGGTCCGTCCGGTCGTCACCCGCCGTGTACGCGGGACCGTACGGAATGCCCCGGCGCATGAGGCGGTGCTGCTGGGTCGGAGTGAAGTGGCGCGGATGCGACCTGCGGATGTGCGCGGCGCACGGCGTCTGCTTCCCCGGCCCGTCGTTCTCGTAGGTGAAGTCGTTGCCGTCCGGCCCCACCCCGGTCACCGGGTTCTCGCCCTGCGCGAGGGGCGTACCGTCCTTCTTGCGGCCCACCAGGCACGCGCCCAGCAGATCGGGGGAGATGCCCGCCGGCCGGAAATTGCCGGCCTCGCGCACCACGGCCTTGTTCCAGCCGGCGACGTCCTGCCGCAGCCGGCGTACCACCTGGAGCGAGCCGTTGTCCATCCATGTCGGAGCCTCGGGCGCGCTGCCGCTCTCGCTCTTGTGACCGAAGACGAACTCGCCCGGCTCGACGAGTACCGACCCCGGCCGGTGCTCCCGGGACCCGGGCTCGTCGCGGTCCGCGCGGTGGAAGTCCTTGACGCCCGGCTGGGAGATCCCGTCCTTGTAGCCGAAGTGCTCGTGCCCGCGCAGCTCCCCGGTCAGGGTGCGTCCGTCGTCCTGGTGGACCACCGTCACACCGTGCGCCGAATCGGCAGCCGCGAGGTTCCTGAGCTTCTCGTTCAGCGCCTCCTCGGTGTCCGAGGCGACGATCAGCACGGCGTGCACCCCGGTACCGTCCGAGCCGAACAGCCAGTTCGCCGGCGCGTCCGGCCCGTGGTCACCGAGGTCCGCAGCCCGCGCGGCGGCGCCCTGCGTGAACGAGGTGAAGGCGGTCAGGTCCTGCTTGATCCGGTCGGGCTCCCGCGCGACCCGCAGCAGGCCCTCGTACGTCAGGGACACCCCGACCCAGGTGGCGGTCACTGACGGATCCTCCCCGTAGGCCCGGCGGGACAGCGAGAACTCCTCGTTGAAGTCCTCGACCGTCGCGGTCACCGCCACCGTGTTCAGCATGACCGAGAGCCAGCCGCGGCCGCCCGCGCCCTGGTCGTCGGGGAAGCGCAGGTAGCGGAACGCCATGTAGTCCTTGTTGAACGCGGCCAGGATGTTTCCCTGGATCTCCCTCGATCTGCGCAGGGGCGGTTCCGGAAGTTGCTCTATGTCCGGTGCGGCCATGGGGCGCGCTGAGATGGTGGTCACTTCTCTCCTTCGCTGGGACTTCGCCCGCACCTCGGCCTTCCGGAGCAGCGCGCGCTCGCGCAGGCGGACGCCGGCGCACACGGGCGCGGGCGTCTCCGGGGAGGCTTGACGTGGGGATCGGCGTGGACAAGGCGCAAGGGCACACCGAGGACAGCCGGTGCACGGCTTGTGCCGCCAGCCCAGCACCGAACCCCACGCCCCGCAGAAGCACCGGCGCCAAGCGGAGCACTGCGTCACCCGTATCGGTGACTGCGGGGGGAGGCAGGCATGCGAAGGAGGACCGGGGGACGGACGCCGCCGCTCGCCGCGGGGCGCCCGTCCCGGCGGGGCGTACGGGGAGTCCCCGATACCGCCCGAGCGGGGCTCAACTGCTCGTTCCCGTAACGCGGTTGGCGGGGCCCGCACCGCCGGCGACGTCAACGGCGACGGGTACCGCGACCACGCGGTCGCCCCGCGGCGGCGCCCCGCGGGGGGCAGCCGGCGCGGTCAGCCGGCCGCGGCGGGGCTGCCGATCTCGTCGAGATGCGACTCCACCCAGTGCCGCACGGCCGCGAGCGGTCGTGCGACGCTGCGGCCGAGATCGGTCAGGGCGTACTCGACGTGCAGCGGCACGGCGGGGATGACCGTCCGGTCCACGAAGCCGCCCGCCTCCAGGCGCCGCAGGGTCTGCGTCAGCACCTTCGGGCTGACGCCCTGGAGCCGGCGCTGCAGGGCCCCGAAACGCTGCGGTCCCTCTTCCATGGCGCCGATCGCGAGCGCGGTCCACTTGTTGGCCAGCAGGTCGAACACCTCGCGCCCAGGGCACAGGGCGGCGTAGACGTCGTGCTGGTCATGGCTTCCCGTGCGGCAGGTGGTGGTCACCGCAACCCTCCTCACCTCGATACTTCCCTATGGATAGTAGACGCCCTTGCGGGTTACTGCTCCCCGGCGGGTAGCTTCCGGATCGCGGGCGCAGCGACTGCGCCGCACCGCCGCGTCACGGGTGCGCACCTGAGCCACCCGGCGCGTCCGACATCCGCTTTTCCAGGAGTGAGTCCGCCATGACCAGCCCGAACCCTGCCGCGCCGACCATGCGCGCCCTCGTCCAGGACACCTTCGGCGGGCCCGAGGTGCTGCGCACCGCCCGGGTCGCCCGGCCGGTGCCGCTGCCGACCGAGGTGCTGGTGCGGGTGCATTCCGCCGGGGTCAACCCGGTCGACTGGAAGACCCGGACCGGGGGAGGGATGGCCGGTGTGCTCGGCGACCCGCCGTTCACCCTGGGCTGGGACGTCTCCGGAGTCGTGGAGGAGGTCGGCTTCGGCGTGCACACCCTTGAGGTGGGGGACGAGGTCTTCGGCATGCCGTGGTTCCCCCGCGCCGCGTCGGCGTACGCCGAGTACGTGACCGCGCCGGCCCGGCAGTTCGTCCGCAAGCCCGCCGCGCTGAGCCACGAGCAGGCGGCGGCGGTCCCGCTGGCCGCGCTCACCGCCTGGCAGATCCTGGTCGACGCGGCGGAGGTCCGGCCGGGGCAGCGGGTGCTGGTGCACGCCGCCGCCGGCGGCGTGGGCCACTTCGCCGTGCAGATCGCCCGGCACCTGGGGGCCCAGGTGATCGGGACGGCTCGGGCGGGCCGGCACCAGTGGCTCCGTGAGCTGGGCGCCGACGAGCTGATCGACTACACCGCCGTCCGCTTCGAGGAGGCCGTCCAGGGCGTCGACGTGGTGGTCGACCTCGTCGGGGACGAGGTGGACGCGACGAGCACCCGCTCCCTCGACGTCCTGGCCCCCGGCGGACTGCTGGTCGCCGTGCCGTCCGGGGTGGCGCCCGAGCTGGCCGCACGGGCCGCGGACCGGGGCCTGCGGACCAGCCCGTTCCTGGTCGAGCCGGACGGCGCGGCGCTCGCCCGGATCGCCGGGCTGCTCTCGGAGGGCGCCCTCACCGTGGAGGTCGCCGACGTCTTCCCCCTGGAGCGGGCCGCCGAGGCGCACCGCCTCGGGGAGACCGGGCGCACCCGCGGCAAGATCGTGCTGAACGTCGCGGGCTGAGGCCCGTCGCGCCGCCCGGGCCGCCGGCGGTCACCGGCTGGGCCGGCGGCCCGGGCAGTGCGCACACTGGAGACATGGGCGCGGTGACCGTTGGCGAGACGGCGGAGCGCGAGGACCTGCTGACAGTCGCCCTCGGCAAGGCGGTCCAGGGCGCGGGCGCGTACTCCGGAAGCGTCTTCCTGCGCTCCCGCGACCGCCGCGCGCTGGTGCTCGCCGCGACCTGCGGAATGCCGCCGTCCCTGCTGGGCGGCTGGCGGCTCATTCCGGTGAGCAGCCCGATTCCGGTCGCCACGGCCTTCACCTCCGGGCGCACGGTCCACCTGGCCGACGCCGACGAGACGGTGCGCCGGTACCCCCAGCTCGCGGTGGCGTTGCCGTACGCCTTCGGCTCCTGCTCGGTGCCGGTCGGCGCGGGCGGGGAGACCTTCGGAGCGTTGGCGGTCGTCTGGGCGGCGCCGCCGGGCAGCGCGGGGCTCTCCAAGGGCAGACGCCGCCATCTGCGGACGCTCGCCGGCCGGCTCGGCTCGTCCCTGGCGGCCCTGCGCGCCCGTACCGGCGATCCCGTCGAGTGCGACCCGCAGACGCTGCCCGTCGAGATGCCCGCCCCCGGTGCGCCCGCCGTGCGGGCCGGCCTGTTCGACTGGGACCTGCGCACCGGCGCCCTCCTCGCGGACGACGAATTCTGTGCCCTCTTCGGCCTCGACCCGCGCGCCTTCGACGGGCGGGCGGACACCCTCGCCGCCCGGCTCCACCCCGGCGACCGTGCCGCTTTCCGCGCCGCGGCCCGGGCGGCGGCCGCCGAGGGACGGCTCGTCTCGCGGTCCCTGCGCGTCCGCGAGGACGAGGGGGAGGGGCCGGGCGGCGAGCGGTACCGGACCCTCGACATCTGGGGCCGGGTACCGGAGGTGCGCGACGAGCGGGCGCGCAGCCACCTGGTCGGCGTGGTCATCGACCCGCGAGCCGGCCGGGCGGCCACCGCGGCCGTCGAGCGGCTGCGGGACGGGCTGTTCTCGCTCACCCCGGACGGGCGGGTCAGCTACGCCAACCGCAGCCTCGCGGAACTGCTGGACGTGCGCGGCGAGGTGCTGCTCGGGCAGTGCCTGTGGGACGCCCTGCCGTGGCTGTCCGACCCCGCCTTCGAGTTCCGGCACCGGTCCGTGATGGTCTCGCAGGCGCCGTCCTCGTTCGTCGCCTGCCGGCCGCCCGACCGCTGGCTCGCCTTCTCCCTCCACCCGGACGCGGGCGGCGTGACCGGCCGGGTGGTCGCCGTCGGGCCGCCGGCCTCGGCCGAGGAGCCGCCCGTGGCGCCGCCGCCCCCGGCCGCGGCGCCGGCACGCCTGGGCGTGATGTACCACGTGCTGCAGCTGGGCAGCGCGCTGACCGAGGCGGTCACCGTCCGCGAGGTCTGCCAGGTCGTCGCGGACCAGCTCCTCCCGGCGTTCGGCGGCCAGCAGCTCGCCCTGTACGTGGTCCGGGACGGCACCATGCACCTGAGCTTCCACACCGGCCATCACGAGAGCTTCCTCGACTGGCTGGAGGGCATGCCGCTGCACGCCCGGCTGCCCGGCACCGAGACGCTGACCTCCGGTGTCCCGCTCTTCATCGAGACGCGGCACGGGCTCGCCGAGGGCTACCCCGACATCCCCATCGGCGAGGTGAACTCCTGGGCGTACCTGCCGCTGATCGCCTCCAGCCGGCCGGTCGGCACCTGTGTGCTCGGCTTCGACGAGGTCCACCACTTCACGACCAAGGACCGCGGCGTGCTGACCGCGCTCGCCGGGCTGATCGCCCAGGCCCTGGAGCGCGCACGGCTCTACGACGCCGAGTTCGCCCTGGCCCGCGGCCTCCAGCGGGGCCTGCTGCCGCACCGGCTGCCCGAACTCCCCTACGTCCGCACGGCCGCCCGCTACCTGCCCTGCACCAGCGGCATGGACATCGGCGGCGACTGGTACGACGTCATCCCCACCGCCGGTGGCGTGGCCCTGGTCATCGGGGACGTCGAGGGCCACAGCATCGCCGCCGCCGCGACCATGGCCCAACTGCGCAGCGCCGTACGGGCGTTCGCCGCGGTGGGGCACGCGCCCGGCGAGGTGCTGGCCGGCGCCAACCGCACCCTCCTCGACCTCGACTCCGGCCTGCTCGCCAGCTGCTGCTACCTCGCCCTCGACCCCGGCAGCCACCGCGCCCACGCCGTCCGGGCGGGCCATCCGCCGCCCCTGCTGCGCCACCCCGACGGGACCGCCGAGGTCCTGGACCCGGAGACCGGCCCGCTCCTCGGCGTCGACCCCGCCAGCGAGTATCCGCAGACCCCCGTCGACCTGGCGCCCGGCTCCATCCTGGCCCTCTACACCGACGGCCTGTCAGAGGAGCGCGGCACCGACATCGACGTGGGCATCGACCGGCTGCGGGCCTCCCTGGCGCACGCCCCCGCCGGTTCCCTCGACGAACTCGCCGACCGGCTCCTCCAGCACGCCCGCCGCTCCTCCTACCGCGCCGACGACATCGCCCTCCTCCTGACGGAGTTCCACCCGGTCACACCGCCACGCTGACGCGGGCGCCACGAGCAGCGCCGGGGAGGCCGGACCGCGCCCGGCCTCCCCGGCGCACACGCGGACGGGGGAGGCGCGCCTACCTGGAGGCGTACGGCAGCAGTGCCATCTCGCGTGCGTTCTTGACGGCGCGGGCGAGTTGGCGCTGCTGCTGCGCGGTGACCCGGGTGACCCGCCGGCTGCGGATCTTGCCGCGGTCGGAGAGGAACTTCCGCAGCAGATCGGTGTCCTTGTAGTCGACGTACGTGATGCCGGCCCGGTCCAGCGGGTTCGGGCGGGCCTTGAGGGGCTTGCGGGGGTCGGAGCGACGGGGCACGGGAGTTCCTTCTCTCGATCGTGGGAGGGGGTGAAAGGCGTCAGGGCCGGTGTCAGGACACGGGGTCGAGCAGCGCGTCGAACGAGGCCGGGAGGCGCCGCCATGCCTCCCGCCCGCCGGCGAACTCGGCGTCGGTCAGCAGACAGGAGTCCAGCAGCCGCGCCAGGCCCGCGCGATCGAGGCCGGGTGCGGTGAAGACCAGGTGCTGGCCGCGGTCGCCGAGTTCGGGATGCCAGTCGAGGGCGGCGGCCGCCCGGCGCGCGGGCGGCACCATGTCCCAGGCGGCGTCCGGGAGCGACGCCAGCCACGGGCCGGTGTTCGCCACGCACAGCGCGCCACCCGCGGCGTCCCAGGACAGCAGGGTGTCGGGCCGGTCGGCGAGCCAGAAGCGGCCCCGGCTCCGGGCCGCCGCGCATGCCAGGTCCTCCAGCGCCCGGTAGAGCCGCTCGGGATGGAACGGCCGCCGGCGCCGCCACACGAAGGTGGCCACCCCCGCCTCCTCGGCGTTCTGCGGCAGCAGCGCGCAGGCCGGGTGCTGGGCGGCCGCGGCCGCCTCCACGTCGAACCCGGCGGACCCGACAGCCCCGGCCGACGCCACCTCGGCGAGCTGCCGGGACGTGACGGGCACCTGCCGCGCGGTCGGGTGCAGCTGGGCGAGCAGCGCACGGTCCCCGTCGTCCGCGTCCCCGGTGTCGACGAGCGCGAGCACCTGGGCGTACTCCAGCTGGCGCGCCCAGGTGTCCCCGACGGTCCGCTGGTCGGTGGCCGCCACCGCGAGTCCCGCCTCTGCCAGGTCGTCCCCGTTGGAGAGGTAGGGCAGGACGAGCGCGGGGTCGACGGCGGTCATCACCGTGGAGAGCGTCAGCGTCTCGCCGCCGTGCGCCGCGATGACCTCGGCCATCGCCCGCGGCTCGACGGAGTCCCACAGTTCGACCACCGCCAGCCGGTGCAGTCCGCCGGCGGCCAGCCGCTGGAGTTCGGGGACCGCGTCCTCGCGCAGTGCGCAGCAGGCGCAGTCGTTGACCAGGGGGACCTCGTTCGAGGACAGCTCGCCCGAGACGTCGCGCACGGTGCGCCGTACGGTGCCCGCGGCCGCCGTCGAGAGGTCGTGGTACAGCGCCACACTGCCGCGCACGGTGTGCAGCAGCCGCCGCACGACCTCGGCGCGGGCGTCGGAGTGCAGCCCGCCGACGAGGACGACGGGGAACGGGTGGGCCGGGCGTGAGGGGTTGCGTGCCATGGCGCTACTATATGGGAATGGTTTCCATTTCCGATAACGAGAACGATGAAAGGGAGGCAGGGCCATGTCCGCCCACTGCCAACTGACCGGCGCCCGACCGGGATTCGGCAACACCGTCTCCCACTCGCACCGGCGGACCTCCCGCCGGTTCGACCCGAACATCCAGCGCAAGCGCTACTGGCTGGCGAGCGAGGGGCGCCATGTGCGGCTCACGCTCAGCGCCCGGGCGATCAAGACGGTCGACGTGATCGGCGTCGAGGCCGCGGTGGCGCGCATCCGTGCGCGAGGGGGGAAGGTCTGATGGCGAAGCAGAGCAAGATCGCGAAGAACGAGCGGCGCAAGGAGATCGTCGAGCGGTACGCGGCCCGGCGCGCGGAGCTGAAGGAGATCATCCGGCGGCCCTCGACGAGCGAGGCCGAACGGGCCGCCGCTCAGGCCGAGTTGCGCCGCCAGCCGCGCGACGCCAGCGCGACCCGGGTGCGCAACCGGGACAGTGTGGACGGCCGGCCCCGCGGGTACCTGCGTACCTTCGGCCTCTCCCGCGTACGGATGCGCGAGCAGGCACACGCCGGGTTCCTCCCCGGTGTCACCACGTCGTCCTGGTGACGCCCTGCCGTTGAGGCCCCCGGGGCTGCGGTCCGGCGGCGCGCCGCAGGCCGTGGCCCCGGAGGGCCGGCCGTGCCGGAGCTGCCCCGCATCCGGCGCGAGGCCGGCTGCCGGGGCCGGTCAGCCGTCGGTGCCTGCGGGCGGTGCCTCGTCGAGGAGGTGGGGGCCGTTGTTGCGGACGTTGTTGACGGCGGTGGTGACCGCGCGGGTGTGCAGCCGGCCGTCGGCGGGCGTGTCGAGCAGCGCGCGCAGCTCGTCGGAGTCCTGGTGCGCGGGGTCGAGCCATGCCTCGTGGTGCGCGGGGGAGACGGTCAGCGGCATCCGCGGGTGGATCCGGCCGGCCGCGTCCGTGGCCTCGGTGGTGATGATCGTGCAGGTCGCCCACCACGCCGCCGGATCGTCGTCCGCCGCCACCTCCGGGTCCCGCCAGAACTCGTACAGACCCGCCATCGCCATCAGCCCGCCGTCCTCGGGACTGATGAAGTACGGCTGCTTGCGGGCCTTCGCGCCGCCCTCGGCGGGCAGCTGCTGCCACTCGTAGAAGCCGTCCGCCGGCAGCAGGCAGCGCCGTTTGGCGAAGGCGCGGCGGTAGGCGGGCTTCTCGTGCACCGTCTCCACCCGCGCATTGATCATTTTCGAGCCGACCGAGAGGCTCTTCGCCCAGGACGGGACGAGCCCCCAGCGCAGCGGCCGCAGCTGCCGCGCCACCTCTCCGGTCGCGCGGTCGGCGCGCTCCAGCACCGCCCACACGTCGTCCGTGGGCGCGACGTTCCAGCTCGGCGCCAGCAGCGTCTCCGGGTTCCACCGGCTGACGTGGAAGAGCCCGGCCAGGTCCTGCGGACTCCGGGTGGCAACGTATCGACCGCACATACCCCCACCCTGCCACGCCGCACACGGCGGCGGGCGGGAAAGCCGCGGTGCCGGGCTCTCGACGGCCGCAGCGCAGGTCAGGCAGGGCGCGGCGGCCCGCCCGGAGGCCGGTCAGCCGGCCGCGGGCCCGAACCGGCGCCGGTACGCGGACGGGCTGATGCCGATCTCGCGGTGCATCAGCGCGCGCAGATTGGCGGCGGTGCCCAGCCCGCTGCGCCGGGCGACCACCTCGAACCGGGTCTCGCCCCGCTCGATCAACCGGCAGGCCAGCGCGAGCCGTTCCGCGGTGAGCCAGCCCAACGGAGTGGTGTCCAGCTGCGCCCGGAACCGGCGGTGCAGCGTTGCCGCACTGACCGCCGCCCGGGCGGCGAGGTCGGCCACCGTGAGTCGTGCGTCCAGCCGTTCCTGGGCCCAGGCGAGGAGCGGCGTCAGGGACTCGTCCGGCAGGTCGGGCATCGGCCGCTCGACGAACTGCCGCTGCCCGCCGTCCCGATGGGCTGCGAAGACCAGCCGCCGGCTGACGGCGTTGGCGACCTCCGCGCCGTGATCGCGACGGACCACGTGCAGTCCGAGGTCGAGCGCGGCGGCGCTGCCCGCCGCGGTGAGGATGTCGCCGTCATCCACGAACAGCACGTCCGGTTCGAGCCGGACGGCCGGGAAGCGGGCCCGGAAGGTGTCCGCCCACTGCCAGTGCGCGGTGGCCCGGCGGCCGTCGAGGACCCCGGCCTCGGCCAGCGTGAAGGCGCCGCTGCAGTAGCCGATCAGACGTGCCCCGCGGGCGTGCGCCCGCCGCACGGCATCGAGCACGGCCGGGCGCCGCGGCACCTCGACGTCGGGACGGTTGGGAACGATCAGGGTGTCCGCCGTGCCGGCCGCCGCCAGGTCGCCGACACCGGACAGCGTGAAGAAGCCGTCCCGCATCAGGGTGCGGGGCTCCGCGGAACACAGCGTGAAGTCGTAGAGGTCGCGACCGAGTTCGGGTCGGCGCAGGCCGAAGATCTCGATGGCGCAGCTGAGTTCGAAGGGGTTGGAGTTCTCGTCCACGATCACCACGACGCGGTGCGGACCGGCCCGGCGCACCGGGTGCGAGGATTCTTTCGCCATATGCGATTTCTAGCACTCCCGCCGGTGCGGGAGACGGCGGAGGATGAGCCCATGAGCAACGAACCGCTTCTCCTCGACCAGGCGCTGGCCTCCTTCGACGCCCTGTGGAGCCCCCGCATCGCCGCCCGCGTCAACGACTACGACGTGCGCATCGCCAAGGTCGAGGGCGAACACGTCTGGCACGTGCACGACGACACCGACGAGTTCTTTCTCGTACTCGACGGCGAGCTGCACCTCTCCTTGCGGGAACCGGCGGGCGAGCGCACGGTCCGCCTCCCCCGGGGCGCCGTCTTCACCGTCCCCCGGGGCACCGAGCACAAGCCGTACGCGCCCTCCCGCACCGCGATCCTGGTGTTCGAGCCCACCGGGACCCTGACGGTGGGCGACCGCCACGACGAGGTCCCGGCCCACGTGGACGCGACCACCGGCCATACGCTCGTGAACTGACCACCCGTCAGACGGCGGGGTCGCCGGCCCTTCCGCCGCCTACTCGGCGAGCAGACGGTGGAAGAAGGCCCGGTAGTGGCGCAGTGCCAGCCGCAGGCCCTCGGTGTCCACCTGCTCGCCGCGGTTCCACTGTCCCTCCAGGGACTGCTTGTGGTCGGCGAACGTCGTGGCGAGCGTCTGCATCACCTCGGCGACCAGCGCGTCGGCGCCGTGCACGGCTGCGCGCGGATCGTCCACGAACCTGTTCTGGATCTCCTGCCAGCGGTCCCGGAACCCGTCGGCGTCCTTGCCGGAGAGGAGCTGCGGGGCCTCCTCGTCGGAGGCGCCCCCGCGAGCGGCACCCTCGGCCTCCGCCGGCTCCGGCTGCGCGGACCGGGTCGGCGTGGCGGTGGCCTCGCCGGGGAGCGTGGGCGCGTCGGAGGGCGGCTGCGGGCCCTCGTCCGGGGGACCGGTGGGCTGGGCCAGGTCTTCGGTGGTCAGGCCCCTCTGGCCGGTGCCGGGCTCGGGTACGGCATGGCGTTCCATGGGTCCATCCTTCGCTGGGTGGAAGGCGGTGGGAGTTCAGGCCCGGGCGTGCCGCGCCCCTCCGCCGCCGTCGGCGAGCAGTTCGTCGAACAGCGCGCGGTAGTGCACCATGGCGCCCCGCAGCTGCTCGGTGGTGGCCCGGTGCGCGGTGCCGAGAGCATCGACCTCGTGGGCGGCGCGGTAGTGCTCCATCGTGCGGCTGTGCTCGACGGACAGGTCCCTGAGCTGCTGCTCGAAGCCCTCGGTCGGATAGCCCCGCTCGTGCATCAGCGAGGTCACCAGGCGGTCCGCGTCGTGCACGGCCTCTTCCGGACGGTCGACGAACTCCTCCTGCACGCCGGCCCAGTCCCGGCTGTACCGCTCACGGCTGCTGCTGGGCAGCGGCTTGATGTCCAGCGCGTCATGGCGCCTCTCGCGAGACCTCAGCTCGCGCTCACCGGCCAGCTGGCTGTCGGCACCCTCGATGGTGCGCTCGTACTCCGGGCCGAAGCGTTCCTGCAGATGGCGACGCCGGTTGACGAGGAGCGTGATCGCGACGGCCAGCAGGGCAACCACCACCACGACGGGGATGATGATCGCCAGAAGGGTCCCTGTTGACATCGGGCAAACCTCCTTGAATTACCACTTGTCCCAGTTTAGGGCCGCGGCATGTGATTGACCCGTCGACCACCTGCCGCGGCCGCGAACACCTGGAAGCGCCGCTCGCCCGGGCCGCTCACCGTCACTGCCGGGCGACCGCGCCGGACGCGTGCCCCGGTTCCCCACATGTCCGCGCGGCTGCCGGGTAACCGCGAAGAGAGGGTGGGGGATTCGCGACCGGCGGGAGCGAGAGGATGAGCGAGAGCGCCACGACGGCGGCCACCGCGGCCTTCCCGACATCAGCGAGGGCGTGTGCCGTCCCGGCCCGGACGGCGCCCGCGCGGCCCGAGCGGATGGCGCCGGCCGACGCCCGTCAGCTGTCCAAGACCTTTCTGTTGCGGCTGCGGGCCCTGGACGAGGGCACCGATGAATACCAGTACGTGCGCAACACCCTCATCGAGATGAACCTGAGCCTGGTGCGCTACGTCGCCCGCCGGTTCATCCGGCGCGGTCAGCCGTTCGACGACATCCTGCAGGTCGGCACGATCGGGCTGATCAAGGCCATCGACCGTTGGCGGCCCGGCCGCAACGCGGAGTTCACCACCCTGGCCGTCCCCTACATCGACGGCGAGATCAAACGCTTCTTCCGCGACACCACCTGGGCGGTGCGGGTGCCGCGCCGCATGCAGGAGATGCGCATCGAGATCGCCCGCGCCCGCGAACAACTGGAGGCCGACGGCGTACAGGAGCCGTCGGCCGCGCAGTTGGCCGGCCATATCGGGGCCGACGAGGGCGAGGTGGCGGAGGGGCTGGTGGCCTGCAACGGCTACGACAGCGACTCCCTCGACCGCCCCCTCCAGACGGGCGGCGCTGCCGAGCGCACCGGATCCATCACCGAACTCCTCGGCTCCGACGACCCGGCCCTCGCGCTCGCCGAGAACGTGCAGGCCCTCAAACCGCACCTGGCCGAACTGAACGAGCGCGAACGCACCCTGCTCCAGCTGCGCTACGGAGCGGAGATGACCCAGGCCGAAATCGGCGCGGAGCTGGGCCTTTCGCAAATGCACGTCTCCCGGCTGCTGGCCCGCCTGTGCGGCAGCCTGCGCGAACAACTCCTCGCCGAGGCGTAGCGGCGCCGGGCTGCCTTTGGTGTCAGGGAGCATGGGCGGAGCACGGCAACTCACCGTCGGATCCCGCGTGCGGGACCTGGATGCGCCCTGCGCGTCGTACCTTCTGCAGTAAGCTCAACAAGCTTGCCGCATAAGGGGGATGGGGTGGCTGACCGTGGCTTTACGTGGGGACCTGCGCGAAGTGCCGGCGGAATGTGACACCGCCTCGTGAGGCTCTTCACCGCGCTGAGGAGCGCCACCGGGACCGGGCCCCGCTTCGTGCTGCTGATGGCCCTCGTGACGGTGTCGAGCATCCCCCTGCTCGACGGGCTCTTCGCCGTCGTGCTGGAGACCGGCAACCCCCGGCGCGGCCTGGACGGCGCGGTGGGCTGCCTGTACGCCGCCGGCTACGACCCCTCCGGCACCGACCTGAACAATCTGCTGTCGACCCTGCGCCGCCCCGAGGCCCTGGTCAAGTGCCTCGGCGAGCAGCCGGAGTCGTACCGGGGCACGCTCGCGACCCTCGCGCTCCTCGCCGTCGCGGGACTCGTGTACTGGTGGCTGCCGAAGGTACGTGACCGGCGGCGCACGACACTGCCGGTCGAGGAGGTGGACGCCGACGGCACGCTGGGCGCCGAGCTGGCCGCGCTGCGCGCACACACTGGGGTCCGCTCCGATCTGCGATTCCGGGTCGATCCGCGCCGGCTGACCTCCGGGGCCAGCGTCTACGGCCGCACCGGTGACTACACCGTGTGCCTGCACGCGGGCCTGCTGGCCCGGCGCGGCACCGACCCCGAGGGGTTCCGCGCCGTCGTCCTGCACGAACTCGCCCACGTGCACCACCGCGACGTGGACTACGCCTACGCCAGTACGGCGCTGTGGCGGGTCTTCGTCCTCCTCGTCCTGCTGCCGCACTTCGCCATGGTCGGCTGGATCGTCGGGCTGGCCCTGTCCGGCACCGACTCCCCGTGGTGGCCCGGGGCGCTGCCCGAGATGCTGTCCTCCGTCTTCGCCTGCCTCCTCCTGGCCGGACTGGTGCACCTGGCCCGCGCCGACCTGCTGCGCCGGCGGGAGCTCCATGCCGACCTCCGGGCGGTGGCGTGGGGCGCCCACCCCGCCACCTGGAACCGGCCCGACCCACCGGGCCTGGTGACGCCGCTGCTGCGCCGGCTCACCGCGCTGCTGCGCACCCACCCCGACTGGGCGGACCGCCGACGGGTCCTCGCCGATGCCGGCCGGCTGCTCCGGGTCAGCCCGCTGGAGATGTTCCTGACCGGCGCCTCGACCTCGCTCCTCTACGGATCGCTGACAGTGCTGCCCCTCCTGCCGAGCAGCCGGCCGGACGCCCTCTGGCCCACCCTCGCCCTGGTCGCCCCGGTCCTCTGCTGCGCCCTGGGCCTCCCGGTCGTGCGGGCCGCACGCACGGACGGGCATACGGGGTCCGGCGCGTCCGCGGGCCTCTGGCTCGGCTGCGGTCTGCTGGTGGGGGAGTTCGTGGCCAGTGGCCGGTACCGGCTCGACTGGCTGCCGCAGCAGCCCCAGCTGCTGCTCGCCTTCCTGTTCATCGGCGCCGTACCCGTGGTGTGGTGGACGCAGTCCCTGCGCCTCGTGCTCGGCCTGTCGAAGCGGGGGCTGCGCTGGGCGGCCGCGGGCCTCTGCGCGCTGGTCACCACGACGTTGCTGTGGGCAGGACTGCTGTGGTGGCGGTGGGGCGGTGAACGCATCGCGCTGGGCGCCGGCGATCCGGACGGGGCACTGGCCAAGCAGTACCGCCAGATGGTCCCGGGCCGCTGGCAGGACTACGGATTCGACCTCTCGACCCTCTCCGCCGGCATGTCCCTGCTGACACCGCTGCACGGCGACGCGCTGGTCGCCGCCGCGGCGCTCCTGCTGTGGCTCGTCCCGCTGGTCCTCCTGCTGCTGCAACGCGCCGGCCCGGGGCTGCGGGTGCGCCGGACCCTCGGCGCCGGTCTCGCGGGCGGTCTGCTGTCCTGGGCGGGCCTGGCCGCGGCCCAGTTCGCGCTGTACGTGCAGCGCCCGGCCACCCCGAAGCTGCGGGCCGGCCCGTTCCTCGTCGTCCACGTGTGGTGGATGATCGTCGGGTTGATGGCGGCCTGTCTGCTGACCGGCGCCCTCGTCGCGGCCTTCTCCCGGCGGCACTGGCTGCTGCGGGCGCTGATCGCCGCGCAGGTGGTCCAACTGATGTCGTACGGCGCGGTGTTCCTGCTCTACTCCGCCGACGGCTGCCTGGGACCGCTGAACACCGTCTTCGACCGCTGCCAGTGGCACACCCACAACGGCCTGGTCGTCGACCGCGGGGTCACCTTCCTCACCCTCCCCAACGCCGTCCTCGGCGCGGGCTGTGCGGCCCTGGTGGGGGCGGGCGTGGCCTGGTCCGTACGCCGGCTGCGCGGCCGCCCGAGGCCGGCCGTCCCCGCGCTGCCGGCGGCGACCGGGCCGGTACGCCGCCGCCTGCGGTTCCTGAAGACGGCCACCGTCCTCACGCTCGGCGTGCCCGCTCTGCTGGTGGCCGTCGTGATCAACACCCAGCCGTCCTCCGCGCCCGTCGCGAGCCAGTTGACGCAGGACCCGGCCGCACCGCACCGCGGGCAGGCGCCGGCCGAACCGGAGGGGAAGAAGTCGCGGCCCACGCCGCCGGCACGGAAGTCCAAGCTCCACACATGGCAGGTCTGGTCGTGGCTGAACAACGGCGGAGCCCGGTACGCCCGGCAGATCGCGGCCGCCTCGCTGGCGCTGGACTCCCAGATCATCAAGGTCCAGACCCAGCCGCGGAACAGGAACGGCAAGGTGTCGGTGGACGAGAAGCCGTTCCACCGCCTCTGCGGCGCCCTGGGCACACGGGTCGAAGAGGCCCAGAACTACCTGCAGGTGCCCGACCAGGGCCTGCAGGACGCATGGTCGGACGCGCTGGCGCGGGTGCTCAGCGGGGCCCGGGACTGCCAGACGGCGATGATCCCGCCCAAGGGCGCGCCGCACCGGACGGAGGCGGAGCGTGCGCAGCTCTTCACCACGTCCCTCAACAGGATCGTCGTGGGGGTGCGCGACCTCACCGGTGCCGTGAAGGACATCACGAAGGCCGCCACAGAGGCGGCCGAATAGGGCTGTGCGTGGGGGTGGACCCTGAGCCGGGACGTCTGCTCCGGTGGGAAGGGAAGGGCTGTCGGTGCGGACGGCCCGGCCCGGGGCCCGGTGGTGCGGGTGTTCAGCGGCCGTCCCGGACGGCGCCGCGGTCGTCGGCGCCTCCCGGGACAGCGGCCGCCTTACGCCAGGCCGCCGCCACCGGTGTGCACGCCACCGGACGGCTGGTGGTGGTGGTGCCTGCGGTGCTTCTTCTTGAAGACCCGGTGGTGGAACTGGCGGTGCTCGACGCGGTGGATGAGCACCCGGCGCTCCGAGCCACCGTTGAAGCAGGTGTTGCCGAAGGCCGGGTTCAGCAGCCCCACGATGTTGATGGTGTTGCCACAGACGTTGACCGGGATGTGGATCGGGATCTGAATCACATTGCCCGACAGCACTCCCGGTGACCCGACCGCGCCGGCCGCCGCGTCACTGTCTGCGAACGCTGGCGAGATGCCGCCCAGCGCCGCGCTGGCCGCAAGAGCGGCAACAGCAGTCACTCGCGTGAAGCGTGACATAACAAATCTCCCGGTCGATTCCAGCGGCACGCTGCCGCCTCGTGCTATTTGTTTTCGGCGCATATGCCGGTTCTGTAAAGGCTTTGCGAATATTTCATTCTTTTGGCCCTATTGCGATGAATTGTCGCTGAGTCGGCGGTCCGCCCTCCGCCAATCCGGCGAGCGGTGCCGGCCCGCTCACGCGAACGGGCCTCTCCGGCGACGGCTGCCGCTCGTGACGAAATCGCCGCCTGACCAGCGAGGGAGACCGCGCCCCCGGTGCGGCTTCGGCCGGCGTCACCCTCTCGGCGGGTGGTGAGCGCCAGGCGGAACGCGCTCCGCCGAAAGGGTGACGGAGCGTCAATCGCGTTGTCCCCGGCGTCCCTCGAATGGGTAACTGGGTCCCGATCCAATCCGGTGGGCCGCCCACTCCTCTCCGGGGGGTGTCAGTCGGCCTGCCCTGTTCTGCCCGACGCTGCAAGTGTGGTGCAGCCTGCGGTGTGGCCCCTGGCGCCTCGGGCGCCGCCTTCCCCGGGAGAGGACGTTCACCGGCCTGCGCCTCAGGCCGGCGCAGGCCGGTACGGCGGCTCGCGTCACCTCTCTCCCGGGGGCGTCATGCGATGCGTACGTACCTTGTGTTCCCTTGCCGGCGCCGGTGCCCTGACGGTGGGTCTCACCGCCTTCCCGGCCACGGCACGGGCCCAGACCCCGGTGCTGTGCAGCGAAAGCTCGCTGGTGGACGCCATCGCCACGGCGAACGCGGCCGGTGGGGACACCTTGCTGCTGCTGCCGTTGTGCACGTACCGGCTCACCCGCGCCCATGGCAGTGGCCCGGCCGGACCGGTGGGGCTGCCGCCCATCACCTCGCCGATCACCTTGGTGGGCATGGGTTCCACCGTCACGCGTGACCCGAGCGCCCCGGCCTTCCGGGTCCTGGAGGTCGAGGGGGCCGCCAACGTCCCCGGCACCAGCGGCCGGCTGAGCATGGTGGGGGTGACCGTGAGCGGTGGGAGCGCGGTGCCGCCCTATCCGGGAGGCGGGATCTCGAACCTGGGGGGCACGGTCTCGCTCGTCTCCAGCGGCGTCACGGGGAACACCGCGGTCGCCGGAGCCGGGATCTACACCGACAACGGCTCCGTGTCGCTCACCACCAGCTCCGTTTCCGGCAACACCGCCACCACCAGAGGCGGCGGAATCTACGTCAACTCCGGGGGAGCGAACCTGCTGGCCAGCACGGTCGGCGGAAACGCCCCGGACAACTGTGCTCCGTCGGGCAGCGTTCCCGGCTGCACCTGACGGCAGGGCCCGGCGGGGCGGTCCGGTACGCCCCGGACGCCTCGGCCGGCCCGGATGCCCCTCGACGCCGGCGGCCCCCGCCGTCCGGTCTCGGGTCCGGCACCGCGTTCACCCACTTCGTCACAGGAGGAAGCACCATGCCCATCAGCCCCAGCCAGGGATCGACCGGCGGCGGGACCACGGTCACCATCACAGGCAGCAACCTCGGCGGCGCCACCGCGGTGCACTTCGGCACCAAGTCGGCGACGATCACCGCCAACACGGCCACGTCGGTCACCGTCACCAGCCCGTCCGGCACCGGCTCGGTCCCCGTGACCGTGACCACCCCCGGTGGGACCAGCAATCCGCTGCTGTTCTTCTACATCGGCGCCCCGTTCAAGTCGAGCCTGTCGCCCCTCTCGGGGGTGACCGCCGGCGGCGGTACCGTCACCATCAACGGGATGGGGATGTCCACCGCCACCGCGGTCCACTTCGGAGCCGCCACCGTGACGCCCACCGTGGTCAACGACGGCCAGCTCACCGCCACCGTTCCCGCGGGCACCGGCCCCGGGCCGGTGAGCGTCAGCGTCACCACCGCGGGCGGCACCAACAACGGCCTGACGTACACCTACATCGACGAGCCCACGATCGCCGCGCTCGCCCCCACGTCCGGCCCGGCCTCCGGCGGCACCGTGGTGACCATCACCGGCACCAACCTCGCGACGACCCAGTCGGTCGTCTTCGGCGCGACGGCGGCTCCGTTCACCGTCATCAGCGACACGAGCGTGGCGGCCGTCAGCCCGCCCACGGCGGACGGTGCCGGCGGTCCCGCCGACGTCGCCGTGACCACCAGCGCGGGCACCGTCGTCGACCCCGCCGGCTTCACGTACCTCTCCGCGCCCGGCATCTGATCCACGCCAGGCCGTAGCGGCCGTCCGCACCACCCGCGTCACCGCACCTCCCCGGGCAGGGGCCGCCCTTCCCCTGGCCGGGTCCTCGCATCGTGTCGAGAGTCCCGCCCCGGCCTCGCTCCCCGCAGACCGGACGAGGGCTCGCCTTCCTGGAAGGAACCCGGCCGTGTCCGGCTCCGCACGCTCGACGCCCGCCTCCGACGCGCGGCCTCTGACCTCCTCAGCGCCCACCGTCAGCTCCGTCTCCCCAGCCACGGGCTCCACCGCGGGCGGGGCGAGCGTCACGGTGCTCGGCACCAGTTTCACCGGAGCCACCGCCGTACGCTTCGGCGCCACCCCCGCGACCTCCTTCACCGTCCTCTCCGACACGCGCATCAGCGCCACCTCCCCGCCCGGTACCGGGACGGTCCAGGTGACCGTCACCACCCCGAGCGGGACCAGCAACGAGTTCGTCATGTTCAGCTACGGGCTCGGCCCGGCACCGTCCCTGACCGCGATCACCCCCAACTCCGGCCCCGCCACGGGCGGTACCACCGTGGTCCTCACCGGTTCGGGTCTGGCGGCGGCCGGTGCGGTGCGGTTCGGCGGTGTCGCGGCGGCCTCGTTCACGGTGGTCTCCGACAGCCGCATCACCGCCGTCGCGCCACCCGGCACCGGCACCGTGCAGGTCACCGTCACCACCGCCGGCGGCAGCAGCAACGGCCTCTCCTACACCTATTCCGGCGCCCCCGCGCTGAGCGCCGTCAGCCCCGACCAGGGCCCCACCGCGGGCGGAAACACCGTCACCCTCACCGGGAACGGCTTGACCTCGACCACCGCGGTCACCTTCGGCTCCACCCCGGCGACGTCGTTCACCGTTGTCTCGCCGACCACGGTCACCGCGGTGGTCCCTCCGGGGGCGCCCGGCGCGGTCCCGGTCACGGTCACCGCCCCTGGCGGCACCAGCACCCTGCAGAGCTCCTACTTCTACGTCAGCGCCCCGGTCCTCGCCGCCCTCGCCCCGGCCGCCGGACCTCTCTCCGGTGGCAATACGGTCACGCTCACCGGCATCCACCTCGTCGAGGCCACCGCGGTGCGCTTCGCGAACGCCGCCGCCACCTCGTTCACGGTGGTCTCCGACACCCTGATCACTGCGGTGGCCCCGGCCGGACCCGCCGGGCCGGTCGACGTCACCGTCAGCACGGCCGGCGGGACGAGCAACGCCGTCTCCTACGCCTGTGTGCCGGCCCCCGCCCTCACCGGGATCAGCCCCGGCCAGGGCCCCACCTCCGGCGGCAACACCGTCACCCTCACCGGAACCGGCCTCGGCCCGACCACCCGGGTGCTCTTCGGTACGACGCCCGCGACGTTCACCGTCGTCTCCGGCACCCATGTCGTCGCCGAAGCGCCACCCGGAGCCGTCGGACCGGTGAACGTCACCGTCGTCACTCCGGGCGGCACCAGCGCGCCGGCCGGGTACACCCGGGTCGGCGCACCAGCAGTCTGAGGCCCAGCAGACCGGCGACGCGCCACCCGGCCGCGACCCGTCGGGCCGGTCCTAGTGGTGCCAGGCGTGCCCGCCCGTGTTGTGGATGAACTGCTGGAGCACCTTGATCGTGGTCAGGTACTCCTCGTCGGAGATGCCCGCGTGCCGCTCCGCCCAGAGCTCGCCCTGGAGAGCCGCGGCCCTGTCGTGGAACGCCCTGCCTTCCGCGGTGAGGGCGAGACGTCCCTCGGCGTCCTCGGTGATCCAGCCCTGTGCGACGGTCTCGTCGATCTCCGAGTCCATGGCTTCCGGACCGGTGTCGAGGTAGCCCCTGAGGATGCCCGAGACCTCGTCGCGGGTCTTGGCGGTGCCGGCGCGGGCGACCTGTGCGAGGACCCACCACTGCGGCTGCGTGGTGCCGATCGCGTCGAGAGCGGCCCGGGTGCGGGTGACGACGGCCTTGTAGGCCGCCCAGCTCCAGTAGCCGATGGGCTGCTGTATCAACTCGGCATCGCGGTGCGAGTACGGCACGACCGGTCCCTCCGTCACTTCCTGCTCTGGTTCGACGACATCGACCGTAGAAAGTCAACCTGACTTGAGGTCAAGGGCGATCGATCAAGATCCGTGTTCCGGAGCGGGGCGGGGCCGGCGCATGCGGCCGCGGGCCATTCAGATAGTGCTCGCTATTGACATAGTGAGCACTATCTATACCGTGGAAGGTATGAGCGCGCATGCCGACCCCACCCCGAACCGCCGGCCGACCAGAGCGGAGGCCAAGGCCCGTACCCGGCGGCTGCTGCTGGACGCCGCGGCGCGGACGTACGCACGCAAGGGGTTCGCCGGAGCGTCCGTGGAGGAGATCGCCGAGGCGGCGGGGTTCTCCATCGGCGCGGTCTACTCGAACTTCGGCAGCAAGGACCGGCTGTTCGTGGAGCTGCTGAAGGAACGCGCCAGCGAGCAGGTGTCCCGGGCGACCAAGATCGTGGCCGATGCGCAGACCGGTGACGACCCGGTGCCCGCACTCGGCCGACTGCTGGCGAACGCCGCCGACAAGGATCCGGATTTCGCCCCGCTCCAGGCCGAGTTCTGGCTCTACGCGGTGCGCAACCCCCCGCTGCTGGAAACGCTGGCGGAGGAGTTGCGCGCACCCCGCGCCGAGCTGGCGAGCCTCATGGGCAAAGCGCTGGACCACATCGGGGCGCCCCCGGCCGTGTCCGCCGACGCGGTCGCCACCATCGCGATGGCGCTCTTCCAGGGGCTGCTGCGCCAGCGCCGGATCGACCCGGCCAGCGTGCCGGACGAGCTGCTGGGCCAGGCGATGCGGTGGCTGTTCGCCGGCATCGCCGCGCACGGCACCGCAGCCGGCGCCCAGGACACCGAGGTCCTGGCCGGCACCGCGACCGACCTCCGCGGCAGCGAGGCCCCGGACGACACCACCACCGCCGAACCGCCCGAGGAGAAACGATGAACCCCGCCGACGCCACGGCCACCCTGCCCTCGCTGCAGGACCTGCTCGACCCGCGGAACCAGGCCGACCCCTACCCGCTCTACTCCCGCTGGCGCTCGCAGGCCCCGCTCGCGCGCCTCGACGAGCAGCTGATGGTGCTCACCCGGTACGAGGACTGCGCCGCGGTACTGCGCGACGGCCGGTTCGGGCACGCGGA
Source organism: Streptomyces lydicus (assembly GCF_001729485.1). Lineage (GTDB taxonomy): Bacteria > Actinomycetota > Actinomycetes > Streptomycetales > Streptomycetaceae > Streptomyces > Streptomyces lydicus_D. The sequence continues at coordinate 4,979,209 of NZ_CP017157.1, read as the reverse complement.
GAGCGACGATCCCCGGTTCACCGGCCGGGCCCGCCCGGCCCTCGAGGTCCTGGTCGATGACGACGGCCGCCCCGTGCGCGGATTCCTGGGGCTCAATCCGCCCGGTCATACGCGGCTGCGCGCCCTGGTCTCCCAGGCTTTCACCCGGCGAAGGGTGGAGCGTCTCGCGCCGCGGATCGAAGCGCTCACCGACGAGTTGTTCACCGCCATGGAGGGCGCGCCCGGGCCGGTCGACCTCATCGAGGGGCTGGCCACACCCCTGCCGGTAGCGGTGATCAGCGAACTGCTCGGCGTACCCACGGCCGACCGGCACCGGATGCTGACGTGGTCGCACGCGGTGGCGCGGGCGCTCGTGCCCGACTTCCTGCTGCCTCCCGGCGCCGCGGAACAGGAGGCCCGGGCCCGCCAGGAGTTCACCGACTACCTCCGGGAACTGGTCGTCGAGCGTCGCCGCGCGCCGGGGGACGACCTGCTCTCGGCGCTGGTCGGCGTGCACGACGACGGTGACAAGCTCACCGAGAACGAACTGCTCGCCACCTGCACACTGCTGCTGATCGCCGGCCACGAGACCACCGTCAACCTGATCGGCAACGGCACCCTCGCCCTGCTGCGCCACCCCGACCAGCTGGCGCGGTTGCGCAGGGAGCCGGACCTGACCGACAACGCGGTCGAGGAGCTGCTGCGCTATGACTCGCCGGTCCAGCTCACCGTCCGTTTCACCCTGCAGGACGCGGAGGTCGCCGGGGTCCCGGTCCCGGCGGGCACCACGCTGTTGCTGCTGATCGGCGCGGCGAACCGCGACCCCGCGGCGTACGAGCACCCCGAGCGGCTGGACATCGGCCGCACGCCGGTGCGGCACCTCGCGTTCGGCCAGGGCATCCACTTCTGTCTGGGCGCCCCGCTCGCCCGCCTCGAAACCCGGATCGCCCTGCGGATGCTGCTGGAACGCGCCCCACGGGTCTCGCTGGCCGGCGAACCCGAGTGGAAGGACCACATCACCCTTCGGGGCCTGCGCAGCCTTCCGCTCTCGCTCGGCTGACGTGGCGGCGCCGGCCGACCGTGAGCCCGGCGCCGCATCGCCCCGCCCCCCTCGCCGCGCCGTCACCTCATCACCTCAGCGCCTGCCGGAGGCAGCCATGCCCGCCCCTACGCGCGACCGTCCGCCTGCCCCCACGGGTCCGGGGCCCGTCCGCCGGGACCCCGGCCCGGGCAGTGCGCGTCTCGTCAGGCCCTACCTCGTCGCCGGGCTCGTCATGGGGGGCGTCTGGGCCCTGAACCAGGGGGAGCCGCTGTGGGAGCACGCCCTGAAGCTGCTGGTCCTCCTGTTCGTCGCCGCCCCGCTGCTGCACCTCGTCCGGCGGCGCCGGACGGCCCGGCATCCGGGACCCCGGCCGCGGCTGTCGTTCGCCCGGCTGGCCGTCGCCAAGGGCGCCCTGATCGCTCTGGCGCTCGGCGCCGGCCAGGTGCTGGACGGCGCGGTGGACCACCCCGACCTCGCCGTCGCGGCAGGACTGACCATCGCCGTCACCCTCTTCGGACCGCTCCTCCACCGCCTCCTGCTGGTGCCTGCCCCGGATGACGCCCGCGCCTAGGCGGGCTTCGTCCGGGGCGCCGGTCCCGGGCACGGAGCGCCGGGCAGTTGCGCCCTCGCCGCAGACGGGGTGGTGACATGCTGTGCCGTTCGGTGGCACGCTCGAATGCCGACTTGCAGTGCGTGATCGACCGGATGATGGGGTTCGATGGCATCGTGCGGGCCTCGACGGCGATCACGTCGGAGAATCCGATGCCGCTCCGGATCCCTCCACCGGCGCGCCGGGCGTCGCGGCAGGCGCCGTACGGACCGCTGACCGCTGGAGGACCGGCCTTGAGGGAGGGACCGAGAAGTGACCTTCTGGGAGCACCAGGGCACCCGCGGCCAGCAGCTGCTGGTGGGTGCCTGTCAGCACGCCGGCGCCGTCTTCCCGCAACCCCTGGAGGTGGACTGATGCGCCGGGCCCGGGTACGGACGGCCGTCGCGGGCGCGGGCGCCCTGCTGCTCGCCGCCGCAGGGCTGAGCGGCTGCGGACTGACCAGCGGCAGCCCGCTGGCCGACTCGGTGCGGCCCGGCTCCGTCGGGAAGGGGCGGCCACTGGAGGGCGCCCAACTGACCGTGACATCAAAGGAGTTCACCGAGCAGATCATCCTGGGCCAGATCATGGGGCTGGTCTTCAAAGCGGCCGGCGCGGAAGTCCTGGACCGGACGAACATCCAGGGCTCGATCGGTGCCCGGGAGGCGGTCAAGTCCGGTGCGGCGGACGGGATGTACGAGTACACCGGCACGGCCTGGATCACCTACCTCGGTCACACCAAGCCGGTCGTCGACCCGTACGGGCAGTGGGAGGCCGTACGCGAGGAGGACCGCCGCAACGGCGTCACCTGGCTGCCCGCCGCCCCGCTCAACAACACCTACGCGCTGGTCGCGAACCAGGCGAATGCGCAGAAGTACCGGCTGCGCACACTCTCCGACGTGGCACGTCTGACGAAGAAGGACCCGGGCGCGGCGACGATCTGCGGCGGAAGCGAGTTCTCGGTGCGCGACGACGGCTTGCCGGGCGTGGCGAAGACGTACGGATTCGCCCTCCGGCGCGGGAACTTCAAAAAGATGGACGACGGCGTCGTCTACACCCAGGTCGCCGAGGGCGCGTCCTGCGCCCTCGGCGTGGCGGCCACCACCGACGGCCGCATTCCCGAACTCAAGCTGAAGGTGCTGGAGGACGACCGGCACTTCTTCCCCAACTACAACGCGGCACCCGAGATGAACAGCGCCACGATGAGGAAGTACCCCGCCATCGCCGACCTCCTCACCCCGATCACCAAGCGGCTGACGGGGGCGGAGGCCCAGCGGCTCAACGCACGGGTGGACGTGGACGGGGAGGACCCGCACGAGGTGGCGAAGGACTGGCTGGTGCGGGAGGGCTTCATCCGGGAAGGCTGACGGACGGATTCGCAGGAGCGTCCGGCGAGCGGCAGGAGAGCGCCCTGCCGCTCGCGTGGACGCTGCCGTCCGGAGGGCCGGGACACTATGAGCCGATCGACGCGCCCTGGCCGGGGAAGGTCTGGGTACCGACGACGGCGAGGAGCGCAAGGCGTTCGGCGTCCTGGGTGCCGGGTTCGGCCGTGTACATGATGATGCGCAGGTCGCCGCCCGTGACGCTGAGCACGTCGCAATCCAGCGTCACGGCGCCCACCTGCGGGTGATCAACGGTCTTGCGGGACACCTCGTGCGGCTCGGCCATGGCTCCGGAGTCCCACAGTGCGGCGAATCGCTCGCTGTTCGCGTGCAGTTCCGCGATCAGCCGCCGCAGCCGCCGGTCCGCCGGATACCGGCTCGCCGTCGCACGCAGCTCCGCGACCTGCACGGCGTCGAGCGCGCGTCGGTCCTGCGGGGTGTACCGGACACGGCTTTCCGAACCCAGGAAGTTGCGCCACACCGCGTTGCGTTCGCTGCCGTGCCACTCACCCATCAGGGCCGTGTACAGCGGGTTGGCCAGGAGCAGCGTCCATGCCGCGTCGGAGACGGCGACGGGCGTGCCGGTCAGCCTGTCCAGCATCCGGTGCACGCCCGGCGTGATGTACGCGGGCACCGTGCCCTGCCCGGGCGGTACGAGGCCGGCGACACGGAACAGGTGCTCTCGCTCGGCCCCGGATAACCGCAGCGCCCGGCCGAGGGCCTCGACGACTTGTGCCGACGGGTTGGTTGCCCGGCCCTGTTCGAGACGGGTGACGTAGTCGACCGAGATCCCTGCCAGCAGGGCGAGTTCCTCACGGCGCAGCCCGGGCGTGCGCCGTTGGCCGCCGGCGGGCAGCCCGGCCGTCTCAGGGGAGGCCCGGTCGCGCCAGCAGCGCACCGTGCGCCCGAACTCCGTGGTTGCCATGACACCACTGTGCACCGTCCTGCCCGGACGGTCCTGGTACTGACAGTCCCCCGCAGGCTTGCCTACGAAGGCGGCGTCCCCGCGGCCGAAGTTCCGCGGCGGGGACGGGCGGGGACGGCCGGCGGGCCCGTCCCCGCCGGCCGTCCCCGGTGACGTGGTGGTCAGCGTCCTCGCGACGGGCTGCCTGTCAGGGACCTGTCATGCATAGGTGTAGAACGCGCTGTGGTCCAGCAGGTCCGCCGGCGTGACGTCGTTCCATGGCTTCATCGTGTCGTGGAGGTCGATGACGTCGGGTGTGTCGCCCGTCGGCAGGTAGCCCGACTGCGGGTGCAGCGCCTGCCAGTCGGCCCAGAGCTTGTCGATGAAGCAGTGATGCAGCCAGAAGACCGGATCGTTGGGCGACGCCCCGGTGGTCATCTGCCCGCCGACCCAGACGTGCACCCGGTTGTGCAGATTCGGCCCGCGCCAGCCTTCGAGGTGGTTGCGGAAGCCGTCCGAGGAGCTGTTCCAGGGGGCGGCGTCGTAGACGCTCATGGCGAGCACCCGGTCGACCTCGGCCCGGGTCGGCAGTTCGCGGACCCCGGTGCCGAGCGAGCGGCGCAGGAACGTCCGGCCGTCCACCCTCACGTTCATCGGCCACTTGCCGCCGCCGAAGGCGAACGGCCCCGAGGTCACCCGCCCGTCGCCGCTCCGCCCGTCACCGCCGAGGAAGTCGTCGGCCCACAGCGAACTGCGCGGGCTGCGGTCGACGGTCCAGTCCCAGTAGGGCAGCGTGACCGAGGGCGTGATGCTCTGCAGGGCTCGTTCGAACTGCAGCAGGAACCTGCGGTGCCAGGGGAGGAACGACGGTGACCGGTGGCCGGTCCGCTCCCCGTCGTCGGTGTCGCCGATGATGAAGGCGTTGTGCGTGCTGATGAACTCGTCGTAGCGGCCGCTGCGCTTGAGCTCCAGCACCGCGTCGACGAAGTTCCGCTTCTCGGTGGCGGTGAGGTCCGCCTGGTTTTTCCGGACTGCCATGTCGAGGACTCCTCGGTGGGGGGACGGGCCGGGACGGGGCTCAGCCGGTGACGACGGGGACCAGGTCGGCACCCTTGAGTTCGCGAACGGCGGCGCGCGCCAACGCGCGTGGCGTATCGAACGTCTCGTAGTGGTTCACCAGGCTCACCCAGGTGCCGTCCGCGTTCCGCATCACATGGAGGTCGTCGTTGTCTATGCGGACGACGAAGTCCATTCCCTCGTGCGGAGCGGCCCGCCCGGCGCGGTGGGTCCCGCCGCCACCCGGGCCTCGACGTGCTCCGGCACCAGAGCCCTCTTCGTCGGCCGGCCACCCCTCTATGTGGCGGCCCTCGTACATCTCGTCGAACGGATCCGGCATCTCGTGACCACCGGCGTCCCCGGATCCTGCCGAGCTGCCGTGGCCGTCCACGGGGCGGGCGGCAGCGGTTCCGGGGAACACGACCGGTGCGGCGAGCGCCGCTCCGGCGAGGGCCGCGGCGCTGCCGTGCAGCACCTGGCGACGGGTGGGACGCGACATGTTCCACTCCTCTGTTCGTCTCGACTCCGGACCCCTCCTCCGGGCAGGGCCGCAGCGGAGGGCGGAAGCCGGCGCGCCGACGGTCGGCCCGCGCCGCCACATGCTGTCAGGGACGAACGGATCATCAAGTTGCACCGGCGAAGCAGGCAACGAACGAGTCAACACCCAAGCGGAGGTGCAGAATTCAACGGCGCTGATCGTCCTCGTGCCCGGTCGCGATGCGCTCCGGAACCGGATATTCCGCGATGTCGGCCACCCTCCGCCGCAGATCCTTTTCCCCGGCCCCCGCAGCCGCGAGGGGCCGCACGCCGGCAACTCGGCGCGAATGCAGGGGCTCAGGGCCGTACGGGGTTTGAGCGCCAAGGGCTTCTTGTCGGCCAAAGGTGCAAACGCTCACTCAGCGGGCCTTCCAGCTGCGTGATGAAGGCATCGCTCTGTCCGCGTCGTCAGTGACGCCGAGCTCCCGTGCCAGGCGACGCAGGTCGGCCGGCTCCTCCCGCTCGATCTCGTCAACGAAGAGGGCCGTGCGCCGAGTCCTCAAGATCGAACCAAGGGCCTCGTCGGTCTCGGAGGCGTTCGTCAGCGCGGGACCGATCTCGTCCACGACGCGTGTCTCCCACGCTTCGAACTCCTCAGCCTCCAGGCCGCTCATCCGCGATCGCCTCCTGCACGTTCACTCGACCGTCTTGCCCAAGATCTCTTTGAGTCGGATGCGTGCGTGACGCCGGTGGGAGTCAACCGTAGCTCTGGGAATCCCCAGGATCTGCGAGATTTCCGCAGGGGAAAACCCGTCGTACGTCCAAGCCATGACCGCCTGTTGCTGTCGCGGGAGGGACCTGAACAAGTCGAGGACCTCTTGCGTTTCCGCGGCAACGGACCGGGTTCCTGCCGGGCTCCGACAGTCCATTCGGGCAGCGTCCCTCGCACGGGCCCGACCCTGCGCCTCCCGCTTACGGGCTTCCACCGCTACGCGTTGAGCCGTGGTCCGCACCCAGCCCCGCGGTTGTTCCACGGTCGCCCAGCGGGCGAACAGGCGAGTCATCGCCTCCCTCGGCCAGCGCCTGCTCCAGACCATCGCCGCGCCCACGACGGCCGTCAAGGCTGTGCAGCCCAGCGACTGCGTGGTGCCGTAGACCGCTGCGAGTGTCGTCGCCGCCGCTTGGAAGGCGAGGGCCGGCCGCTCCCCGGCCGCGGTGCCGTCCCCTGCGCCGAGCTGACGCCTCTCCTCCGGGCCGACCTCACCCTTGGGCTCGGCCCCGTCGTCAAAGTGCTCCCTCGCGTCCATGCTCATAAGAGGGACGAGCCCCGCGACTCCTGCAGACACTTCGAAGTGACCTGCGTCACTTCGGTGCGCGTCGCCGTACCGGACGGCGGACCCCTCGTCCCGTCAGTCGTCGCTCGTCACCGCGACCCCGCGGCCACCAGCGTCGCGGTGAGGGGTTCGAGCTCGGCGACCAACTCGTCGAGCTCGGCGGGGGACAGGGCGTCGTACGGCGGGGCGGCGAGCTCGTCGGTAAGGGCTTCGACGCGTCGCTTGGTCTCGCGGCCGGTGTCGGTGAACCGGCCGTCGGAGTCGACGAGCCCGCGCTCGCGCAAGCCGTCCATGACCGCGGCCAGCCGCTCCTTCGGCAGGTGATGGAGGCGCCCGAACGACTCCGGCGGGTGGATGCCCTGCGCCAGCGCGTCGAGCACATGGGCCTCCGTGCCGCCGATGCGCGCGCCGACGAGAGCGGCGATGTGTCCGTCACCGCGGTGCTCGCGCAGCATGGTCGCGGAGTGCCACAACCGGGCGACCGGATCGCTCGGCACCGGAAGGCTGCGCATCCCGGCGTACATCACCCGGCCTTCCGTGGGCGCGTGCGTAGCGGCCTTGGTGGTCAGGTCGGCGGCGCGCACCAGGCCCGGCGAGCCGGCCAGCTCGTCGCCGAGGATCCGCCGTAGGGAGGCCGCGCTGCCCCGCTCCCGCGCCGCGACGGACGCCTCGGGCGGGATCGTCTCCCACGCGCTCGGGATGTGCCGCGCGGCCTCCCCTTCGGCGAAGTTGTAGAAGGCCGCGTGCACGACCTGCGCCGGCACCCGCCCCAGCGGCGCGGCGCGGCTGGCGAAGTAGCCGTCCCAGTAGGTGCGGTGGCCGAGCGCGGCCAGCTCCTCGTTGCACTCGTCGGCGAGGAAGGTGACCAGGCAGATCGGCTCCAGGAGCTCGAACATGCGGCGTGCGGCGTGCGTCATGGCCTCCATCATGCCTGCGAGCGCGCCCCGCGGAGCGGTACCGGCCGCTGGATCGGGCCGGCGGAGGGCGGCGGGGGCCCGGCTCGTCGGGCCCGTACCTCAGGTGGTGGGGAGGGCGTGGTAGAAGGCCCGTACGGCGAAGTTCGTCCATTCGGGATGTTCCCAGGTGCTCCAGCGCGAGCCGGCGTCCTCGCCGATGACGTCGGCCGCTTCGTCGGCGGTGGCGCCGCGGGCGCGCAGGCGGGCCGTCTCGGTGCCCACATGGTCGAGGTAGTCCCGGACGTCCCTGATCAGTGACGTGTCGGCGACCTCCCCGTGCCCGGGAACGACGATCGCGGGGTCGAGGTCGAGGAGCTGGTCGAGCACGGTGATCCAGCGACGTACGTCGACATCGGTGTCATGCGGCGGGAAGTACGGGGCGATCGGGAACATGCGGTTCTCCAGCAGGTCGCCGCCGAACAGGACGCGGTCGTCGACGAGGACGATCTGGTCGCCGAGGGTGTGCGCCGGGCCCACCTCGCGCAGTGCCACCGTGCGGCCGCCGAGGTCGACCTCCGCCTCCCCTGTGTACGTCACATCGGGTTCGACGAACCGGACGTCGGCAAGTTCCGCGGCGACCGCGGGGCTCAGCCCCCGGAACATCTCCGCGTAGGCGGCTCCCTTGTGGCGCAGCTCCGTCCGTTGCGTGGCGTTGTAGATGATCGTCGCGGCCCCCTTGAACGCCTGAGCCCCGAAGCCGTGCTCCGGGTGGAAGTGGGTGAGGGTCACGTACAGGTGCCGGTCTCCGGCCAACCGCTTGGCCTGGTCCAGGACGTACCGCCCGTTGCGAGGCCCGATCCCGGTGTCCACGACCAGGGCGGCGTGATCACCGATGACGATGCCGATGTTGGGGACGATCGGCACGCGGTTGTCCGAGATCACGAAGACGCCGTCGGACACTTCGATCGGCTCGCCCCGGACCAGGGGAGCGGGTGCGTCCCGGCGGTCGGGCGCTACCGCGTCGCTGGGCGTTGCGGCCTGCGGAGAGGGCTCTTCGGGGCACGTGGGGCACATGAGGCACTCCTATCTGAGCAGTGTTCAGATGTCGGGATCGAAGATAGCAGCAATCTGAACGCCGTTAAGATCTGTGCATGGCCAAAAATCGTTACCACCACGGGGAGTTGCGAGCAGCCCTGTTGGACGCGGCGGAATCCCTGGTGGGTGAGCGGGGCGCAGCGGGATGGTCGCTGCGCGAGGCGTCGCTCAGGGTCGGTGTCAGCCCCAGCGCCGCCTACCACCACTTCGGTTCGCGGGACGAGCTCGTCGGCGCGCTGTCCGCACGGGTGCTGGACAGGCTGGGGGCACGTCTCAGTGCCGCCGTGGACGAAGCGCCGGACGGCGATCAGGGGCGCCTCGTCGCCTACGCCCGCGGCTATGTCACCTGGGCACTGGACGGCCCGGCAGTGGCCCGCCTCGCTTTCGACGCGGGAGACGCCGCGGGCGGCGTGGCAGTGCACCCGCACGACGTGCTGGCCGGGGAGCTCGATCGGCTCGTCGACGCCGGCACGCTGCGGCCGTCCGCCCGTGAGGGGGCCGAGTTCCTCCTGTGGGCGGCGATTCACGGGCTCGCCGCCCTCCTCGTGGACGGCCTCGTTCACTTCGACGACCGCACGGCCGTCGACCTCCATGCGGAGCGGCTGGTCCGGACCGTCCTCAACGGGCTCGCGCAGGAGGAGGCGGAGCCCGGCGGCCGGCCGCAAGCCCGCTCAGCCCACACCGTTCGCCTGGCGCAGCGGGCCGCCGCTCGTGAGCCGCGCGGTGGCGCCGACGACGAAGGGGGTCCTCGTGAACGATGAGGGGTGTTGCCCGCCGCTGCCGGCCGGTGTGCCCCCTCGGGTCCACGACAGGCGCAAACACCACCCCCACCACGGACTGTGCGCAGCTCACCACGGATGACAGGGTCGGTCGACGACGGTCCCGAGGCGTCTGGAGCGGAAACGTGCGAGTCCCTTTGACAGCAGGGCAGTTGGAGATCTGGATCTCCCAGATCCTGGAGCCGGTGGGCACGGCCTACAACGTGGGTGACTACTACGAGATCACCGGCGCTCTCGACACGGCCCTGCTGCAGCAGGCGGCGCGTACCGCCGTGGACGAGGCCGGATCGCTGGGCGCACGGTTCGTCATGGCGGCCGACGGGACGCCGGTGCAGGAACTCGGGCCCGCGCAGTGGGACTTCGACGTCCTGGACCTGAGCGCGGCCGCCGACCCGGACGCGCAGGCCGTGGCCTGGATGCACGCCGACCTCGCCCGGCCCGTCGACCTCACCACCGGTCCGCTGACCGGCGCCGCCCTGATCAAGGTGTCGGCCGACCGCCACCTGTGGTACCGCCGCGTTCACCACATCGTCGCGGACGGCCACGGCCTGGCCGCGCTCGCCCGCCGGACGGCTGACCTCTACAACGCGCTGCACGGCGGGACCTGCCCGCAGCCGTCTCCCTTCGAGCCCGTCACCGTCGCCGTCGAGCACGACCGGGCCTACGCCGCCGGGCGGACGTACCGCTCGGACCAGGAATTCTGGGCGAAGGAGGCGGCGGCCTGGCCGGCCACCGGACGGCTCCGGGAGGACGCGCCGCCCGCCTCCGCGGCCCTCCAGGGCCGCCGCCACCTGCCGGCGCCCGCGGTCGCGGCGGTCCAGGAACAGAGCGAGCGGCTCGCGGTGCCGCCGGCGCACTTCCTGATCGCGGCCACCGCCCTGTACCTGCGGCAGGTCACCGGAGCGGACGAGGTGACCTTCGGCTGCTCCGTGGGCGGTCGCTCCACCCGCGCGCTGCGCGGCGTCGTCGCGCCGCTGGCGAACATCCTGCCGCTGCGGGTGCCGGTGGCGCCGGACGCCTCGGTACGGGACGCCTTCACCCAGGCGGACGGCCGGATCCGGCAGGCGATGCGCCATCACCGGTACCGCTACGAGGAGTTCCGCCGGGCGCTGGCCACCGCCGCGGGCCCGGCGGCGCCGCCCGGCGTGGGGCCGCTGGTGAACGTCGTGAACTTTGACCGCGACCTGCGCCTGGGCGCGGCCCGGGGCTCGGTCCGCACGCTGACCACCGGCCCCGTACCGGACCTCAGCCTGTTCTTCGACGTACGGTCGCCGAGCGAGGGGACGACGGTGAGCGTGGAGGCCAACCCCGCCACGTACTCGGTGGCGGAGACCGACGGCCACGCCGAGGGCCTCGGCCGCCTCGTGGTGGAACTGGCCGCGGCCGACCCCGGGGCACCCCTGCCTACGCCGGCCCGACGACCGGGATGAGGCGCCGGCCGGGCGCGGAGGGCCGTCGCCGTCACTCCCGGCGGGAGGGGAGCGAGGGACCCGGGAGCGCCAGCGGCGCGGTGCCGGCGGGCGCCCCGTCCGCGGGGCGGGCCCGGGACTGGCCGATGAGGAAGCCGGCCTGGAAGCGGCTCTTCGCGCCGAGCACTTTCATGACCTCCGCGACATGACGCTGGCAGCTGCGGACCGACATGCCCAGCCGTCGGGCGATGGACTTGTCCTCCAGCCCTTCGGCGAGCATGGCGACGATCGCCTCCTGGATCTCACCGGAGATCCGGACGGCCGACGTCGCGTCGAAACTGAGCGGGAACGGCGAGGCGCCGCGCCAGGCCCAGTCGAAGAAGACCCGCATGCTGTGGATGAGCCGCGGCTCGCGGACGAGCAGGGCCGCCCGCGGGTCGTCCGGCACGCCGAGCAGCGCCGCGTGCTGGTCGAACACCAGCATCCGGCAGAGGCCCTCGGACTGGGTGCGGACCTCCGCCCCCAGGCTCGTCATCCGCTGCACATGGTCGATCGTCGGCTGGTGGTAGCGGGCGGGATGCTGGTACAGGGTGCGCATGGCGACGCCGCGCGCGAGCATCCGGCGGTCCCGCTCCAGCGCCGCGCGCAGCGACTCGGGCGAGCGTGCCCCGCCGGGCTGCGCGGTCAGCACCTCCGTACGGCAGTTCAGGGTCAGTTCCTCGATGAGCTCCTCGACCAGACGCAGGTCGTCGACCATCTCGACGTGTGCCGCGTCGGTGTCCCGCGCCCGGCCCGACTCGTAGGCGGGGAGCAGGGTTTCGAACATCCAGCGGAACCGCTCGATCTCGTCCTGCTGGTGCCGGACCTCGCGCTCCATGGGGCGCAGCAGCCGGTTGGCGGCGATCCTCGGCGGCACGATGGCGAGGCGTCCGGGGGACCCCTCGGCGTAGGACAGCAGCCGCAGGCCCGCGAGTTCCTTGACGGCCCGTTCCGCTTCGTCGGCGTCGAGACCGACGGCTGCGAGGTCCTCGATGCCGAATACGGTGCGGTCCGCCGCGAATTCGAAGACATCCAAGGCTTCCTGGCTCATCTTGATTTCACTGACTGAGCGTGAGGTATTCATGGCCCACCCCTGCCGTACCAGAGTCATCCCCCGATCGGAGGGCAGCCTAGACATGCCCGGTCAACAACCGGTCAACGTCGAGCAGACGGGAATGCCCGCATGGCGGTGAGAGAGCGGGACGACCCGGGAGAGGAAGTGGCCGACCGCGACCGGAAAGAGCGCGGGCGGCGAATAGCGGAGCGTCCCGCGGGGGGCGGATTACTGCGCCGGAATGCGGACTTCCGCAGGTTGTGGTGCGGCGAGAGCGCGGGGAAATTCGGTGCGGCGGTCACGGGTGTGGTGCTGCCGCTGGTCGCCGTCTCCGTCCTGCACGCCACCACCTTCGAGGTCAGTCTGCTCAATGCCGCCAGCTGGGTGCCCTGGCTGGTGATCGGTCTGCCGGCCGGCGTCTGGGTGGACCGGTTGCCGCGCAGGACGGTGATGCTCTGCAGCGACGCCGTGTCCTGTGTGCTGTTCGTGTGCGTGCCGCTGGCCTACTGGCTCGGCGCCCTCGATGTGGGCCGGCTGCTGCTGGTCGCGCTGCTCGCCGGTACCGCCGCGGTCTTCTTCCAGACCGCGTACACCGCCTACCTCCCCGGCATCGTCGGCCCGGGCGACCAGGCCGAGGGCAACGCCAAGCTGCACGGCAGCGCCTCCGCCGCACAGATCGCGGGGACCGGCGCCGGCGGTCTGATCGCCCAGGTCGCCGGGTCGGTCAACGGCATGCTGACGAACGCCGCGACGTTCCTCATCTCCTTCCTGTGCGTGGCCCGGATCCGGTACCGGGAGCCGTCGGCGCCCCCCGTCGAACGCGCGCGGGGCGCGCTGTTCCGGGAGGTCGGCGAGGGCGTCCGGCTGGTGGCACGCGATCCGTACCTGCGCAGCCTGACGCTCTTCGGCGCCGCCTCGAACCTGTTCCTGGCCGGATACCAGTCGCTGCTCGTGGTGTTCCTGGTCCGCGACGTCGGTCTGACCGACAGCGGGGTGGGCGTGCTGGTGGCCGTCGGCGGCGCGGGCGGTGTGGTGGGTGCCCTCGTGGTGCGCCGGGGCGTGACGCGGTTCGGGACGGCCCGGGCGCTGCTGCTGTTCGAAATCGGTGTGCCGGCACTGGCCCCGCTGATGGCGCTCACCTCCCGGGACGCCGCCGGACTGGCCCTGTTCGTCATCGGCTACGCCTCGGTCTCGGTCGGGGTGGTGGCGGGCAACGTCATCAAAGCGGGCTTCCAGCAGGGCTATTGCCCGGCCGACGTGCTCGGCCGGGTCTCCGCGTGCTCGTCGTTCCTCAACTGCGGCACCCTGCCGCTGGGGGCGTTGCTCGCCGGGGCGCTGGGGACCTGGTTCGGGGTGCGCCCGACGCTGTGGCTGATGATCGCGGGCATCCCGCTGAGCGCACTGATCCTGCTCTGTTCGCCTATCAGGCGCCACCGCGACCTGCCGACGCGCGCGGGCGCGACGGCCTGAGGCAGGCACCGCACCGCTGCGTCGTATGCACCTTTTGCCCCCCTCTCGTCTATGCGACAGACGTGAATATCAGCCCTCGGCCGCCCTGGTGAACGGCCTGTTCGGATGCCAGCGTGAACTCCGTCGACCTGCCACCGAATCCGGTGACCGAGCCCCGTGCGGCCGGTCGGGAAAAGTCCCTCCCGAGGAAGTAGGAGAAACCCCCATGCATTTAGGCCCATTCCCCCCGGCCGTGCCCGGCGAACTGACCGATGAGCGCGACACCGGATGGGGATGACCCACCGGATCGATCGGCGTACCAGGAAATCAACCAGAAACCACACGACAGGACGCGCCTCACGATGAGCGATTCCCTTTTCTGGACCATCGAGACCGGAAAGCCGGCCACCACGCAGACCCCGCAGTTCGCGGACGCCGCCGAGGCGTGCGCCTGGCTCACCTCGGTCGACTCCGAGCTCCGCGGGGCGCTGCATCGGCACGGCGCGCTGTTCCTCCGCGGCCTGCCCGTCCATGACGTCGACGACTTCGCCAAGGTGCGGGACGTCCTCGTGCCGCGGCGCACGCCCTACCGCGAGAAGGCCACCCCGCGCAGCACCTACGGCAACGAGGTGTACTCCTCCACCGACCTGCCGCCCAACCAGGCGATCCGCATGCACAACGAGAACAGCTACACGCTGACCTTCCCCGGTCTGCTGCTGTTCGGCTGCCTGACCGCCCCCGAGGAGGGCGGCGCGACGCCGGTCGCCGACTGCCGCGAGGTGCTGCGTCTGCTCCCCGCCGACCTGGTCGAGCGGATGCGCACCGCGGGATGGGTGCTGACCCGCAACTACTCGGAGCACATCTCCCTGGACTGGCGCACCGCGTTCGCCACCGAGCACCGCGAGGACGTCGAGAAGTACTGCGAGGACAACCTCCTCTCCTGCGAGTGGAGCGACTCCGGCGCGCTCCGCACCCGGCAGCTGCGCCCCGGCATCATCCACCACCCCGAAACGGGGGAGGGCGTCTGGTTCAACCACATGGCCTTCTGGAACTCGTGGTCGCTGGACGAGGAGGTCCGCGAGACGCTGCAGGACGAATTCGGCGTGGACGGGCTGCCGTTCGAGACCACCCTCGGCGACGGCAAACCCTTGACCCGCGAGGACATCGAGACGATCAACGCCGCCTACGAGGCCGCGACGCTCCGACGGAACTGGCAGCCGGGCGACATCATGCTCGTCGACAACGTCCTGGCCACCCACGGCCGCGACCCCTTCCGCGGTGACCGCCGCATCGTCGTCGCCATGGGCGATCCGGTCGCCCTGGAGGAATGCCGGCCCACCGTGGCCCCCGCCGGAGAGGAGCAGGCCGCGTGACCGGCGTACTGGAAGGCCCGCACGGCCTCGACGCGACCGTCGCACCCGGCCGCGGCCGGCCCGTCGACCTGCTGTCCCGCCTCCGGCAGGCCGTGGCGGCCGGCCCGGACCGGATCGCCGTCCGCGACCGGAACGACGCGCTCAGCTTTGCCCGACTCGACGCGGCGACCGCCGACCTGGCGGAGACGCTGGCGGGCTCGGGTGTCCGGCCCGGCGACCGGGTAGGGGTCAGCCTCCCCCGGGGTGCCGACCTCGTGGTCGCCCTGCTGGCCGTCTGGCGGGCGGGTGCCGCGTACGTGCCGATCGATCCCGCGTACCCGGACGAGCGGCGGCACACGATGGTGCGCGACGCCGGGGCCCGGGTACTGGTGACCACGGCCGCCGCGGGGGAGTGGCCGTCCGGTGTGCGCCTCCTCACCGTCGGCCGGCCCGGCGCGCCGGCGGACCGGCGTCCGGCCCCGCCCGTACCCGTCGATGCCCACGCACCGGCCTACGTGATCTACACGTCGGGCTCCACGGGCACCCCCAAGGGCGTCGAGACCACCCGAGGCGGCGTGGCCGCCCTCGTGGCGGCGCTGGAGGAGGCCGGCATGTACGCCCCGGAGCCGCGCGTCGTGGCGTGGAACGCCAGCGTCTCCTTCGACGCATCGGTCCAGCAGTGGGCACGGGTGTGCCGCGGCGACACCCTGGTCGTGCTCGACGAGGACGAGCGCACCGACCCGGCCCGGCTGATCGCGGCCCTGGACGCGCACGGCGTGCAGGACCTCGACCTGACCCCCTCGCACTGGCCCCTGCTCCGCGACGAGCTGCTCGCACGCGCCGCCGAGGGGCGGGCCCTGCGCCTGTTCATGGGCGGCGAACCGGTCCCCGAGGGCACCTGGCGGGAGCTGGCCGCCGAACGCGCCGCCGGACGGCTCGAAGCGCTGAACCTGTACGGACCCACCGAGTGCACCGTGGACACCGCCGCCACCTGGATCGACGGCGGCACCCCGCACATCGGCCCCGCGCTGCCGGGCGTCCGCGCCCACGTCCTGGACCTCGACCTGCGCCCGGTGGCCGACGGCGTGGCGGGGGAGCTCTACCTCGCCGGCCCCCAGGTGGCCCTGGGGTACGTCAACCGGCCCGCGCTGACCGCGACGCGCTTCGTCGCCGACCCCTTCGCCGCCGACGGCACCCGGATGTACCGCACCGGTGACAAGGTGCGCCGCCGCGCGGACGGGGCCATGGAGTACCTGGGGCGCATCGACCGGCAGATAAAGATCCGGGGCCACCGCGTCGAGCTGGGCGAGATCGAGGCCGCGCTGACCCGCCACCCGGCCGTCTCCGCCGCCGCGGTCACGCTGCACCACGGCTCGGTCGCCGGCGAACAACTCGTCGCCTGTTTCGTGGCATCGGACGCGGTGGACGGCCCGCCGACCGCGGAGGACCTGCGCGCGCAACTGGCCACCCAGCTGCCGAAGTTCATGCTCCCGACGGTGTACACCCGCCTCGAAGCGCTGCCGCTGACGGTCAACGGGAAGGTGGACCTCGCCGCCCTGCCCGCCCCCGAGGCGGACCCGACCGCGGCCGCGGAGACGGCCGGGGACCGGGAGAACGCACCCGAGGGCGAGGTCGAGACGCTGATCGCGGCCGTGTGGTCCGAGGTGCTCGGCCGTGACCGCGTCCGCGCCGATGACGACTTCTTCGCCATGGGCGGCCACTCGCTGATCGCGCTGCGCGTCGTGGCCCGGCTCAAGAAGCAGTTCGGGATCGCCATGTCGACCCGCGAGGTCTACCGGCACCCGCAGCTCCGGGACCTCGCCCGGCACGTCGAGACGCTGCGCGCCGCCGGCTGACCGCCGCCACCGGCCCCGCGGGCAACGGGCCTGCCGGCCACTGCCGCGCCGCCGGTGGGCGGCACCGCCCGGGCACCCCCTCGCACGACCAGAACACGACAGCAAGAGGAAGCGAGCCATCATGGCCGGACACATGCACGGGAGACAGGACACCACTGTCATCCAGATCAAGGAGCGCACCGAGCAGACCTCGCGCACGCTCATCTGCCTCGGGTTCTGCGGCGGCGGCACCGGTCCGTACCACGCCTGGGGCGACTGCCTCCCCGCGGACGTGGCCCTCACCGCCGTCTGCTACCCCGGCCGCGAGGGACGGTTCCTGGAGCCCTGCGCGACGGACTGGGACGAGCTCGCGGCCGACAGCACCGCCGCCGTCCTCTCCGCCGTCCAGGGGCCGTACATCCTGTTCGGCCACAGCATGGGTGGCTGGATGGCGTTCGACGTGGCGGCCCGTATCGAGCGCGACGGCGGACCGCTGCCCGAGACCCTGGTCGTCTCCTCGTGCAACGCGCCCGACCGCGGCCTGACACCCCGCGACATGTTCCCCGCCCGCCAGGACACGGACACCTCGCTACTGGACTGGATGCGTACCAACGGCTTGATGCCGGCGCACGTCCTGGAGGACCCCGATCTCCAGGAGATGGCGGTGGAACTCATGCGGGCGGACATCCAGGTCCGCGACACCTTCCGCTACACGCCGGGAGCCAGTGTGAGCGTCCCGGTGCAGATGCTCTCGGCGACCGACGACGACGTCATCGAGCAGGACGCCGGAAACCAGTGGCGCCGCGTCGCGCTCGGCTCGTACCGCCACGTCACCCTGCCCGGCGGGCACTTCTACACCCCCGAGATCTGGCGCCGGCTGCCGCTCCACATCCCCGCGCTCGCCACCGCGCCGACCGGCGCCTCCGCCTGAGCGCACCCCCGGCCCGAGCCGAGCGGCTCGGCGCCCCTCCCCGCTTCGCCTGAAAGGACACCCACGCGGTGACGAACCCCTTCGAAGACGCCGACGGGACCTACCTGGTCCTGACCAATGACGACAACCAGCACTCCCTGTGGCCGGCGCGACTGGCACCCCCCATGGGCTGGACCGTGGCGCACGGTGCGGCCGGCTACCAGGCGTGCCTCGACTACGTCGACGCGCACTGGACCGACCTGACACCGAAGCCGGCCCTCGGCCACTGAATCCCATCCGGATCTTCAAGGGAGCGTCATGAGTCAGTCGCAGAATCCGCGGTCGGTGCAGGAGGAGCTGCTGTGCGGCCTGTTCGCACAGGTGCTGGGTGTGCCGAGCGTGGGCCCGGACGACAACTTCTTCGCCCTGGGCGGCCATTCGCTCAAGGCCGCCCAGCTGCTCAGCCGGATCCGCTCGGTGCTCGGCGTGCAACTGGGGATCCGGGAACTGTTCGGCGCGCCCACCGTGGCGGGCCTGACGAAGCGGCTGACGGCGCAGGACACGGCCGGGGCGGCGGCGCGTCCCGCGCTGTCACCCCGTCCGCGTCCTGAGGTGTTGCCGTTGTCGTTCGCGCAGCAGCGGTTGTGGTTCCTGGACCGTTTGGAGCAGAGCCCGACGTACAACGCGCCCTTCGCCTTCCGGGTGCGTGGTGCGGTGGACGTGACGGCGCTGCGGCTGGCGGTCAATGATGTGGTGGCGCGCCACGAGTCGCTGCGGACGGTCTACCCGGCCGTCGAGGGTGAGCCCTTCCAGCAGGTCCTGCCCCCGGCACAGGCCGTGGTGGACCTGGCCGTCGTGCGGTGTGCGGCCGAGGACGTCACCCGGCGGTTCCACGAGGAAGCCTTCCGGCCCTTCGCGTTGTCGTCCGAGCTGCCGCTGAGGGTGACGCTGTTCTCGACCGCCGCCGATGCGCATGTCCTGCTGCTGACGTTGCATCACATCGCGAGTGACGGGTGGTCCGAGGCGCCGTTGTTGCGGGATGTGTCGGTTGCGTATGAGGCGCGGCTGTCGGGTGGCGTTCCCCAGTGGGATGCGTTGCCGGTGCAGTACGCCGACTACACGCTCTGGCAGCGGGAGTTGATCGCGGAAGTGGGGGAGGAGCAGACGGCGTTCTGGGCCCGTACCCTTTCCGACCTTCCGCAGGAGCTGGCGCTGCCCACCGACCGGCCGCGCCCGGACCACCCCACCCATGAGGGCGGCCTCCTGCACTTCGACCTCCCCGCCGATCTCCATCGCCGGCTGGATTCCTTGGTCCGCGGGCAGGGGGTGACGACGTTCATGGCGCTGCAGGCGGCGTTGGGGGTGCTGTTGTCGCGGCTCGGCGCCGGTACCGACGTGCCGCTGGGTACCGCCACGGCCGGGCGGTCGGATCAGGCCCTCGACGATCTGGTGGGCTTCTTCGTCAATACGCTGGTGCTGCGTACGGATCTCTCGGGCGACCCGACGTTCGTGGAGCTGCTTCAGCGGGTGCGGGAGGCGGACCTGGCGGCCTTCGCGCACGAGGACCTGCCGTTCGACCGGATCGTGGAAGAGCTCAACCCCGACCGCACCGGCGGCCGGCACCCCCTCTTCCAGACCATGCTCGTCCTCCAGAACAACGCACTGGCCAGCCTGGACCTCCCCGGCACCCGCATCACCGCCCAGCCGCTCGACGCCGCTCCCTCGAAGTTCGATCTGGGCTGGAGCTTCGCGGAACAGCGGGACGCCGACGGTAACCCGGCAGGCATCTCGGGGATGCTCCAGTACGCCACCGATCTCTTCGATGCCGGTACGGCTGAGGTATTGCACCGTTTGTTCGTACGGGTGGTGGAGGCGGTGACCGCGGAGCCGGATGCCGGTGTGGCGGGGGTGGCGGTCTTTGAATCGGTGGAGCAGGAGCGGGCGTTGTTGCGGCGCGGTGAGGAGCGGCGTGCCGAGCTGCGGCGTGCGGAGGAGCGTCGTTCCGCCGTGGTGATGTCGGGTGCGGAGGGGGGTGTGGGGCGTGGGCCGCGGTCGGTGCGGGAGGAGTTGCTGTGCGGTCTGTTCGCCCAGGTGTTGGAGGTGCCGAGTGTCGGGGTGGAGGACAACTTCTTTGCTCTGGGTGGGCATTCGCTGAAGGCGACGCGGTTGATCGGTCGTATTCGGTCGGTGCTGGGTGTGGAGTTGGGGGTGCGGGCGCTGTTCGGTGCGCCGACGGTGGCGGGGCTGCTGGAGCATCTGGGCGAGGAGGGGGCCGCGGCGCGTCCGGCGCTCTCTGTCCGTCCGCGTCCTGAGGTGTTGCCGTTGTCGTTCGCGCAGCAGCGGTTGTGGTTCCTGGACCGTTTGGAGCAGAGCCCGACCTACAACGCGCCCTTCGCCTTCCGCATCGACGGCCCGGTGGACCTGGAGGCCCTGCAGCAAGCGATCGAGGACGTCGTGGCTCGCCACGAGTCCCTGCGCACGGTCTTCCCCGATGTCGACGGGGAGCCCTTCCAGCGGGTCCTGCCGCCCGAGCAGGCGGGGACCAAGGTCTCGGTGGTGCAGTGCTCAGGCGACGACCTGCCCGCACTGATCCAGGAATCAGCCTTCCAACCTTTCGTACTGGGGTCGGAGTTGCCCTTCCGGGTGGCCTTGTTCTCGTCGGCAGTGGAGGAGCACGTACTGCTGTTGACGTTGCATCACATCGCGAGTGACGGGTGGTCCGAGGCGCCGTTGTTGCGGGATGTGTCGGTTGCGTATGAGGCGCGGCTGTCGGGTGGTGTGCCCCGGTGGGATGCGTTGCCGGTGCAGTACGCCGATTACACGCTCTGGCAGCGGGAGTTGTTGACGGAGGTGGAGGAGGAACAGCGGGCATTTTGGGCCGGCGCGCTTTCCGGTCTGCCGCAGGAGTTGGCGCTGCCCACCGACCGGCCGCGCCCGGCGCAGCCGACCCACGAAGGCGGTCTGGTCCGCTTCGAGCTGCCGGCCAGGCTCCACGGCCGCCTGTCGTCCCTCGCCCGCGAGCACGGTGCGACGGTCTTCATGGCGCTCCAGGCCGCCGTGGCCACGCTGCTGACCCGGCTCGGCGCCGGCACCGACATCCCCCTCGGGACCGCCACCGCGGGACGCACCGATCAGGCCCTGGACGACCTCGTCGGCTTCTTCGTCAATACGCTGGTGCTGCGTACTGATCTCTCGGGTGACCCGACGTTCGTGGAGCTGCTCCAGCGGGTGCGGGAGGCGGACCTGGCGGCCTTCGCGCACGAGGACCTGCCGTTCGACCGGATCGTGGAGGAGCTCAACCCCGACCGCACCGGCGGCCGGCACCCGCTGTTCCAGACCATGCTCGTCCTCCAGAACAACGCCGAGGCGACCTTCCGCCTCGCCGACACCACCGTCACCCCGCACTCGCTCGACACGCTCCCCTCCAAGTTCGACCTCAGCTGGAGCTTCGCGGAGCAGGAGGACGCCGACGGTAACCCGGCCGGGATGTCCGCCGCATTGCTCTTCGCCACCGATCTCTTCGATGCCGGTACGGCTGAGGTGTTGCACCGTTTGTTCGTACGGGTGGTGGAGGCGGTGACCGCGGAGCCGGATGCCGGTGTGGCGGGGGTGGTGGTCTTTGAATCGGTGGAGCAGGAGCGGGCGTTGTTGCGGCGCGGTGAGGAGCGGCGCGCCGAGCTGCGTCGTGCGGAGGAGCGTCGTTCCACCGTGGTGGCCTCGGGTGCGCAGGGGGGTGTGGGGCGTGGGCCGCGGTCGGTGCGGGAGGAGTTGTTGTGTGGTCTGTTCGCCCAGGTGTTGGAGGTGCCGAGTGTCGGGGTGGAGGACAATTTCTTCGCTCTGGGTGGGCATTCGCTGAAGGCGACGCGGTTGATCGGTCGTATTCGGTCGGTGCTGGGTGTGGAGTTGGGGGTGCGGGCGCTGTTCGGTGCGCCGACGGTGGCGGGGCTGCTGGAGCATCTGGGCGAGGAGGGGGCCGCGGCGCGTCCGGCGCTCTCCGCCCGCCCGCGTCCTGAGGTGTTGCCGTTGTCGTTCGCGCAGCAGCGGTTGTGGTTCCTGGACCGTTTGGAGCAGAGCCCGACGTACAACGCGCCTTTCGCCTTCCGGGTGCGTGGTGCGGTGGATGTGGCGGCGCTGCGGCTGGCGGTCAATGATGTGGTGGCGCGCCACGAGTCGCTGCGGACGGTCTACCCGGCCGTCGAGGGCGAGCCCTTCCAACAGATCCTGCCCCCGGCACAGGCCGTGGTGGACCTCACGGTCGTGCGGTGCACGGCGGAGACGGCCCCCGCGCACCTCCACGAAGAGGCGTTCCGGCCCTTCGACCTGTCCTCCGCACTTCCCCTCCGGGCGGCACTGTTCACGACAGGCCCGGACGATCACCTACTGCTGTTGACGTTGCATCACATCGCGAGTGACGGGTGGTCCGAGGCGCCGCTGTTGCGGGATGTGTCGGTTGCGTATGAGGCGCGGCTGACGGGTGGTGTGCCCCAGTGGGATGCGTTGCCGGTGCAGTACGCCGATTACACGCTCTGGCAGCGGGAGTTGTTGACGCAGGTGGAGGAGGAGCAGACGGCGTTCTGGGTCCGTACTCTCGCGGACCTGCCGCAGGAGCTGGCGCTGCCCACCGACCGGCCGCGCCCGGCGCAGCCGACGCACGAAGGCGGCTTGGTCCATTTCGAGCTGCCGGCCAGGCTCCACGGCCGCCTGTCGTCCCTCGCCCGCGAGCACGGTGCGACGGTCTTCATGGCGCTCCAGGCCGCCGTGGCGACGCTGCTGACCCGGCTCGGCGCCGGCACCGACATCCCCCTCGGCACCCCCACCGCGGGACGCACCGACCAGGCCCTCGACGACCTCGTCGGCTTCTTCGTCAACACCCTCGTCCTGCGCACCGACACCTCCGGCGACCCCACCTTCGCCGAACTCCTGCAGCGGGTGCGGGAGACCGACCTCGCCGCGCTGGCCCACCAGGACCTGCCCTTCGACCGGATCGTGGAGGAGCTCAACCCGGACCGCACCGGCGGCCGGCACCCGCTGTTCCAGACCATGCTCGTCCTGCAGAACAACGCCGAGGCGACCTTCCGCCTCGGCGACACCACCCTCACCTCCCGGTCCTTCGACGCCGTCCCCGCCAAATTCGACCTCGACTTCACCTTCGTCGAGCGTGCGACGGCGGACGAGAACCCCGGCGGTATCCGCGGCATCCTGCACTACGCGGCCGACCTGTTCGACCGCCGCACCGCAGAGTCCCTGGTCCGGCGCCTGCTGCGGATCCTCGACACGGTCACCGAGGCGCCGGACACCCGCATCGACACGCTGGACCTGCTCAGCCCGCAGGAGGCCGCCCGCGTCCTGACGCAGTGGAACGACACCGGCCGTGCGCTGCCGGACGACCGGCTGCTGCACGAGGTCTTCGAAGAGCACGCCCGGCGCACGCCGCACGCCACGGCCGTCGTCGATGCGCACGGCCGGCTGACCTTCAGAGAACTCAACCTGCGCGCCAACCAGTTGGCCTGGCTGCTGATCGCCCAGGGCGTGGTGGCGGACCAGCACGTGGCCACGCTGCTGCCGCGCACCGCCGAGCACCTCGTGGCGCTGCTGGCGGTGCTGAAGGCCGGCGCCTGCTACGTACCGCTGGACCCGGAGTACCCGGTGGAGCGGCTCGCCGACATGCTGGCGGACGCGGCCCCGGTGCTGCTGCTGACCGACGTGACGGGCGAGGACCGGCTGCGACCGCACTGCGCGGCGACGCTGCCGGTGCTGCCGCTGGATGATCCCGCCGTGCACGCGACCCGCGCCGGGTACCTGACCACCGACCCCGCCCCAGAGGACCGTCCCGTACGGCTGCGTCCGGACCACCTCGCCTACGTGATCCACACCTCCGGTTCGACGGGCCGGCCGAAGGGCGTCGCGGTCGAACACCGCAGCCTGATCAACCTCTTCCACGGCCACCTCGCCGAGGTGCACGCCGCGCCGGCCGCGGACGGTCCGCGGCTGCGGGCCGCGCTGACCGGCCCACTGACCTTCGACGCGTCCTGGTGCCCGCTGCTGTGGCTGATGGGCGGCCATGAACTGCACCTGGTCGACGACGAGACCCGCCGGGATCCGCAGGCACTGGCCGAGTACGTCGCCGCCGAGGCCGTCGACTACCTGGAGATCTCACCGACGTTCTGCCGCCAACTCCTGGCGGCGGGGCTGCTGTCGGACGACCGGCCCGCCCGGCCGCGCGTGATCGAACTCGGCGGCGAGGGCTGCGACCAGGCCCTGTGGAGCGAGCTGCGGGCCGTGACCGGGACCACGACCGTCAACGGCTACGGCCCGACGGAGGCCACGGTCTACGTCACGTACGCGTACGCCGCGGACCACGAGCGGCCGACGATCGGCCGGCCGATGGGGAACCACCGCGTATACGTCCTGGACGCGGGCCTCCGGCCGGTGCCGTCCGGTGCCACCGGCGAGCTGTACCTGGCGGGAGCCGGACTGGCCCGCGGCTACGTCAACCGGCCCGCGCTGACCGCGCAGCGCTTCGTGGCCTGCCCGTTCGGCGGGCCCGGCGAGCGCATGTACCGCACCGGGGACCTGGCGCGGTGGACCGCCGACGGCGCACTGGAGTACGTGGGCCGCGCCGACGAGCAGGTCAAGATCCGCGGCTTCCGGATCGAGCCGGGCGAGGTGGCGGCGTCGCTCGCCCGACACGAGGCGGTGGGCCAGGTCGCCGTGATCGTCCGGGAGGACCGGCCCGGCGACCGGCGGCTGGTGGCCTATGTGGTTCCCGCACGAGACACCGACGGCCCGGCGGCGGAACCGCCGGACGCGGGCGCGCTGCGGCGCTTCGCGACGGCCACGCTGCCGCGCCACATGGTCCCGTCCGCCTTCGTCCTCCTGGACGCCCTGCCGCTGACCTCACGGGGAAAACTGGACCGGCGGTCGCTGCCGGCACCGGGGGCCGGCGCGGCGGAGCACCGGCGGGGCCCGCGCACGGTGCGCGAGGAAGTCCTGTGCGGACTGTTCTCGCAAGTGCTGGAGGTCCCCGAGGTGGGCATCGACGACGACTTCTTCGCATTGGGCGGCCATTCGATGCTCGCCACCCGGCTGATCGGCCGGATCCGGTCCGTGCTCGGGGCCGAGCTGGACATCCGGACCCTGTTCGACGCCCCCACCGTCGCCGAACTCGCCGAACGCCTCACCGAGGAGCGGCGGGAGGACTCGCTCGCCGTGCTCCTTCCCCTGCGCAGGGCCCGTCCGTCGTCCTCCCGCGCGGCTGCCGCACCCCTCCCGCTGTTCTGCGTCCACCCGGCGGCCGGCATCAGCTGGGTGTACTCGGGGCTGCTGCGCCACCTGCCGCCCGACCAGCCCGTCTACGGCCTCCAGGCGCACGGGCTCACCGAGCCGGGCGCCACCCCGGACAGCATGGCGGAGATGGTGCGGGCCTACCTGGCGCAGGTCCGCGCCGTCCAGCCGCAGGGGCCCTACGCGCTGCTCGGCTGGTCCTTCGGCGGCCTGGTGGCCCACGAGATGGCCGTCCAGCTCCAGGAGGAGGGCCAGGACGTCGCCTCCCTGGTGCTGATGGACAGCTTCCCGCCGGGCGGCGGCACCCTGCGCGGGAACGAGGAGGAGGACGAGGCCGAGCTCCGGGAGGCGCTCTTCGCCTCGCTGGGCGGGCGGCCCGACGCCGACGACCCCGCCGGGCCACTCGCCCTGCTCGGGGCGCGCGGCACCGCGGCCGTGCTGAAGGTCTTCGCACACCACGGCGACCTCCAGAGCGGCTTCGTGCCCCGCACCTTCCGCGGCGAGGTGCTGCTCTTCGAGGCCACCGAGGGCAAGGCCGCGGATGCCCCCCGGCCCGACCACTGGCGCCCGTACGTCACGGGCCCGGTCGAGGTCACGCCGGTACGCGGCGCGCACGGCGAGCTGACCCGCCCGGACCAACTCGCCCAGATCGGACCGGTGCTGGCCGCCTGGCTGAAGCGCGGACGCGGGTGAGGTCCGTGTGCGCGTGAGGTCCGTACGCGCCTGCGCCCGTAGGTACGTGACCCGTCCTGCCCGGCGGCCGAGGGGCCCCGGGCGGGACGGGTCACGGGAGCGCGGCGACAACCGGTCCGGCCCGCCGCAACTCCCGGTGCAGCTCCCCGGCCTTCGCCAGGTGGCCGTCCGCCTCGCAGGACTGTCCCAGGGCGCGCAGGGCCTCGCCCAGCACCTGGTGGCTGCGCGCCAGCAGCTGCGGTTCACCGGCGTCCCGGGCCCCGGCCAGCGCCTCCCAGGCGTGGTCGACCGCGGCCACCGCGTCGCCGCCCGCCAACAGGGCCTCGGCCAGCCGGAACTGGCACTCCGTCGCGTTGCGCACATGATGGGTGGCCCGGGCCCGCTCCAGCACCCGGCGGTAGAGCCGGGCCGCCGCGGCGTGCCGACCGTCGTACAGCAGGCTGTCCGCCTCCGTCATCATCACCCTGATCAGCCATTTCACGTCCTGGCAGCGGGTGAGGACGGCGGCCAGCTCCCGGCACTGCGCCCCGATGGCGGCCAGGTCCGTCTGCCGGTCCGGGTCCAGGACCTCGATCTGGAGCAGGATGGTGCGGCGCCGGGCGACCAGCGCCTGGTCGCCGGCGGTCGCGGCGAGCGCCACCGACTGCTGTGCGTAGCCACGGGCCGCGTCGAAATTGCCCAGCTCACGCTCCAGTTGAGCCAGCATGGCGAGGGTGAACAGTACGGCGAGGAAAGGCCGCTGCCCCTCGGCGGGCCTGGGCGCCGCACCGTAGATCTCCACCACTTTCCGCAGGTACTCGCGGGCGCGGTCGGTGGAACCGGAGCCCGGGTATTTCTTGAGGATGGTGCCCGCCGCGTAGTACGCGGTGCCGATCACGTCCCTGTCGCCGTGCGCCAGCGCCGCCGGGAGCAGAGCGGTGGCCGCCCGGCCGAGCGCCCCCAGCGGCAGCACCTCCTCGAAGCAGGGCACGAGGGTCAGCACGTCCACGGCCAGCGCCACCGCGTCCGGATCGCCGTCGGCCGCGACCTGTTCGACCACGGTGGTCAGTGTGGGCAGTGCTTCACGGACCCACCGCACCGCCTCCGGCCCGCCGGACATCTCCAGGTCGGCGGTCCGCCGCGGGTGGATTTCCGCGGTCAGCGGGCCGCTCAGCGGCTGGGTGGCCCGTACGGCCGCGACGACTCCGGCGCACAGGAAGTCGACCGCGCCGCGCACCACCGCGCGGTGCTCGGCGGGGGGCAGCTCGGCCCGGGCCTTCTGCCGCGCGTACGCCCCGACCAGGTCGTGGAAGTGGTAGCAGCCCGGCGCCCCGGTCTCCAGCAGCGCGGCGTCGACCAGCGCCTCCAGCACGTCCTCCACCTCCCGCTCCGGCATCCGCAGCGCCGCCGCCGCGGCCCGCACGTCGAACTCGGCGCAGTGCGGGACCGACAGGGAAAGGAACGCCTGGGCGTGCCGGGAGGACAGCTGCGCGAACGACATCTCGAACACCGCCTCGACCGTCACCTCGCCCACCCGCAGCTCCGCGAGGAGCCGGGCCTGGTCCGAGACCCGCTCCAGCAGCGCGGCGACGCTCCACCCCGGCCGTGCCGCCAGCCGCGCACCGGCCCCCCGCAGCGCGAGCGGCAGGTGGCCGCAGGCCGCCGCCAGCGCCGCGACGGCCTCCGGTTCCTGCTGGATCCGGTGGATTCCGGCGATCTTGCCGATCAGTTCCACGGCGTCGTCCGCACCGAGTCCCCTCAGCGACAGGGTGACCGCGGCGGGCATCGCGGACAGCGCGCGGCCGGTGATCAGCACGGCGCACCGGACCGCGCCCGGAAGCAGTGGCTCCACCTGCGTCGTGGTCGCGGCGTTGTCGAGCACGACGAGGACGGCCCGGCGCGAGAGCACGGTACGGAACAGCGCCGCGCGCTCGGCCAGGGAGGCGGGTATGCGCTCGGCGGGAACCCCCAGCCCGCTCAGAAACCCCGCGAGGATCTCGGCCGGGTCGGCGGGTGCGCCGTCGGGTGCCCGCAGGTTCGCGTACAGCTGGCCGTCCGGGTAGGTCCCGGCGACCGCGTGCGCCGCCCGGAGGGCCAGCGCCGTCTTGCCGGCCCCGCCCATGCCCGTGATGACCGCGACCGCGTGCGCCCGGCCCGCGGTCAGCGCGGAGACCAGCGCCGACATCTGCTCCTGGCGGCCCGTGAAGTCGCACGGAACCGGCGGCAGTTGGGCCGGTTCCTGCGCCACGGAGACGTCTTCCCGCGCGCCCTCCGGCTGCGGTACGGCGTCCGCGCCGCCCCGGGCGGGCGCCGGAAGCAGATCAGGGTCCCCCGCCAGGATCGCGGCGTGCAGCGTGCGCAGTGCGGGCCCGGTGTCGATGCCCAGGTCCTCGGCGAGCACCCGGCGGGCGCGGTCGTAGGCCGACAGCGCCTCGGCCGCCCGCCCCGACCGGTACAGGGCGAGCATCAACGCACCGTGCAGACGCTCCCGGTAGGGATACGTCTTCAGGGCCCGCACGATGTCCGGCACGGCCTCCTCGTGACGTCCGCACGCCAGCAGCAGCTCCAGCCGGTACTCGATCGCGGACGCCAGTTGCTCGCCCAGCGCACGGCGCCAGTCCCGCGCGAACGGTCCGGGCAGCCCCGCCAGCGCGGGCCCCTGCCACATCGCCAGCGCCTCCTCCAGGCAGCCGGCCCCCGCGGCGGGGTCACCGGCGTCGGCGCACCGCCGGGCCCGCGCGGTGAGCCGGCGGAAGTACAGGGCGTCGACCCGGTCCTCGGGGAGCTGCAGCACGTACCCGTCGGCCATGGTCTCGATGGCGGCCCGCGCCGCGCCGCCGCCCGGTTCCGCGCGGGCCTCGCGGTCCAGGTGCGTCCGCAGCCGGTGGATGTAGGTGACGACCACCCGCCGGGCGGAGGCGGGCGGATCGTCGAAGTAGAGCCCGTCGATGAGCTCGTCCACCGTCACCAGCGTGCCGGGGCTCAGCGCCAGGGCCGCCAACACGGTCTGGGGGCCGGGCGCCCCGGGCCGGGTGACGTTCCCCCCGGCCGAGACGTACCGCACGGGGCCCAGTAATCGGATCCGGTCCGCCCCCTGCACCGCAGACATCCGCGACATCGCCCCCCGCACGTCTCTCGTATGACGGCCCCTCGAATCCACCGCACCGCGCCTTCCGGACGCCGTGGACCTGCCGGGCCCTTCGGATCTTCTTCGGATCTTCGGCGAGGATCATAAGCCTCAGACAGGTGTACGAGCGCACATACCGCCCTCGTCCACTGCAAGCCAGCGGTGTATCACCCACGCACCCGGCACCGCCGCGCGACTGCCACCGCCCGGTGCCGCCGCCGGCAGCCTCTCCCGCCCCGCTGGCGTCCGACTAACGTCCGGCTGACGCCGCGTCGGGATCCCTCCGCCCGGCTCCCCGGCGCGTTGTCGAAGCCCGGCCCCGAGAGGGTGGCCGGGCTTCGTGCCTTCTATGGGCTGAAGGTGGGATCAGGAGTGGTTGGCGGGGTTTGTCATGGATATGTAACGGCGTGGGGCGGGGGGGGCAACGGGTGGTGCGGCCGACACATCTGGGTAGTCAGCGAGGCGCACCGGGCGCCTTCGCGAAGCGGTGGATCTCGCCAAGTGGGGGAGATCCACGGGAGGGAAGTCCATGACCAGGACGAAGAAGTCCGGGATGAAGACGCGCGGCGGCCGGGTGGCCGTGATCGGTGCGCTGGGGCTGGCCTCGGTGACGCTGGCCGCCGGGCCGGCGTTCGCCAAGGGCGGTGTGGACATCACGGCACCGCCCACGGCGCAGGTCGGCAAGACCTTCACGGTCGCGGCGCACGGGGACGACGACGCTGCCGGCTACCTGCGGTTATGCCTGGAGGGCCGCAGCGGCGGGCCGGCGTGGCACCGGGTGACCTGCGGAGCCGTGGTGCCCACGGGTACCGAGGCGCAGGCCACCGCACAGGTCAAGGCCGCGCAGCGCGGCGCCCTGGAGTACCGCGCGATCGTGTACGGCCTGACCAGCCCGACCGACCGCAATCCCGTACGCGAGAGGACCTCTGCCCCGGTGACGGTGGACGTCCGCTGAGTTCGGCCGCGCGGCCTGCGGACAGCCGGCACCACCACTGCCCGCGGCCGCGCGGTTCAGGGCCGACCGCCTGACCCGGCTCGGGGAAGCGCAGTCGGCGAATGAGCCCGCCATGCTCCGGCGGGCTCATTCGCATGTCACGAGCGTGCAGGGCGGTTCAGGTCGGTACGGCCCGCGGAAGCGGCCGTCAGCCACCCTCGTTCCGACGGCCGTAGCGCTCCCGGTTCCATGCCACTTCCTCGGCATTCACCGACGAACGGATGGCGTACACGTCGCCGATCCGGTCGTCGCCGCGCCGACGTTGTCGCCACTCTCCGTGAGTTCGGAACGCCATGACCGAAATCTGCGAAGCGGGCTGCCAATGCTGGGTGAAGGCCGGCGCGTTCACGTCCGGTACGTCTTCCAGGAGCACACCGCGCTTCCTCAGCAGCCGTTCCAATTTGTCGAACCGGAGACGGCGGCCGAAACGCCCGTACCGGTCGCGCATCGACCCGTTGACGATGTTGCCGCCGCGGTGCGCGAGCCGATGCACCTGCAGGGTGAAGTGGTGCCCCTGCCAAGGATGGTCCGGCGATTCCCGTACCCAGAAGAACTCGACCATTCCGTAGTCGCGCCACATGCTGTATTCGTCAAAGGAGTTCTCGGCGAAATCGGCACCCAGGATTGCAGTGACCCGATCCGGACCGTCCGTCGGCTTGGCGCCGAGCACCGTTCCGGAGGCGACCACGTCCATGTAGAACGCGAGCGAATGCGGAGTCAACTTTCCCTTCTCCTGTTCCTTCGTGTCCGGTGTATCCCATTCCGGTGTTCCAGGTGGCTTACGTTTCCCCTGGCCAAGGCCCATGTTCGCGTTCCGGGGTCCCGAACGCCCCGGCCTTCCTTGCGGCTGGGACGGGCCACCCCACAGGCTCGGGTCATCCGGGCACCACGTCGACGCCACCCAAGGTGGTGGCGAAGCGAGTTCCCGGCTCGACACTCGAAGAGGAGAATCTTGTGATCTCGAAGACGAAGAGGGTCGCGCGTTCCGTGGGTGTGGCGTTCGCCGCGGCCGCCGCGTTGACCATGGCCGTGCCGACCGGTAACGCTTTCGCCATCGACCATGTCGAATGCCGCGGTGGGGAGAACTTCCTGAAGATCTGGTCCCACAGCGGTGGCAACCAGAGCGTGGACTGCTACGCGAACGCCGGGAGGACCGACTTCGGCGGGTGGTGGATCGACAAGATCTCCACGGGGAACAACGACTTGATCTATTACGACGCCAACGGCGATTCGGTGAAGATCGAGCGGTGGCACGAGATCACCTTCCCGAACCGTCCACCGAAGGTCACCGCCATCGAAATCCTGTGACGAGTTGACGAGCTGGTCTTCAGGGATGCCGGCCACGCCTTCCGGGCGTGGCCGGCATTGTGCGACGGGTCGGTGGCCGGCGGGTTCCTGGCCACCGCTATCCAGGTGCGTTCGTCTTGACCCATTCATCGACGGTGACGACATCCGCCCACTGCGGGAACAGCCGCTCGACGAGGACCCGGTGCACCTCCGGGTCGATGTCCAGACAGGCGTCGGAGAGGACACTGATGCCGAAGTCCAGGTCGTTCGCCTGGCACAGGGTGTACAGCACCACGGCGCTGGTGGCGATGCCGGTCAGCACGAGGCTGTCGATACCGCGGGCCCTCAGCACCATTTCGAGATCGCTGCCCGAGAACGCGCTCGCCCGCCTCTTGGTGACCACCACATCGCCCGGCCGGGGCGCGATATCGGGGTGGATCGCGGTGCCCGGGGCGCCCTCGACGTAGCGGCCGTCCCGCGCGATCGCGGCCAGAGCCCGGTTGTGCGTGCCGACTTCCGGGAAGCCGGGACGTAACGCGATGACCACGTAGATCACGGGGATGTTCGCCGCCCGGGCCCCGTCGATCGCCCGGCGCAGGCGGGGCAGGTATCCGGAGCCGTCGTCCACGAGGTCCACGATGTCCCGTTGGACGTCCATCACGAGAAGGGCGCTGCTCATAGAGCCTCCAGAAGCGAAGTCGGTTCGCCGTTGCGACGGGCCGGGTTGTCCACGTTCGGATGCTACGTGGCCTCGGACATGACGGTGGCGGCCGTCCGGCGTCGGCACCTGCCCCCTCCGCTTCCACGAAGGCAATCCCCAAACCCCGTTACACGGCTATGACATAGCCGACTTGAGTCACTGCAGACGCACAAGTAGGTTCCCTATAAACCGATTTCTACTACGCAACCGGCGTCCCTTCGCCGGAAGGAGGGACGCCCCATGGGTGCCCACGCTCGCCCCAATCGGATACACCGCACCGGAGTCCGGATCGCGATGGTCGCACTCGTCGGTGCCGCCCTGCCGATCACCGCCGGCGGCCTCGCCCAGGCGGCCACCCCCGGCGCCACGCACTCCGCGGACGAGAACGACCAGCAGGGCGGCGCGACCACCACGACGGCCGACCAGAAGCAGGGCGCGCAGCCGCAGTTCCAGTCCGCCCAGGCCGGACAGCACGCGGTCAAGGGTCGGGCAGTCGGTGCGCCGGACGCGAAGGACCAGGACGCTCCCCAGATCAACGCCGACCACGCCTTCCTGCTGGACGCCCGCGACGGCAGCCAGGAGCGGGCGCTGTGGGGCGGGGCCAAGGCGGACGAGAGCGTGTCGATGGCCAGCACCACCAAGATCATGACGGCCCTCGTGGTGCTCAAGCACCCGGAGTGGCTGAACCATCAGATCACGGTGAAGCAGGAGTACCGGGACTACGTCCAGAAGGTCGGTGGCAGCACCGCCGACCTCCAGACCGGCGACAGACTGACCGTCGAGCAGCTGCTGCACGCCATGCTGATCCCGTCCGGCGACGACGCCGCGATGGCCCTGGCCGACAACTTCGGCTCCGGGGCCACGGTGGACGCGCGGATCGCCGACTTCGTCAACCAGATGAACGTCGAGGCGCGTCAACTGAGCCTGACCGGCACGCAGTTCGACAGCTTCGACGGCATCTCGCACGGCAACAACCACAGCACCGCCCGCGACCTGGCCAAGCTCGGCCAGCGGGCGATGCTGCAGCCGGTGTTCGCCGACGTCGTGAAGAAGACGCAGTTCAAGACCGAGGCCCCGGCGGCCAACGGCCGCACCCGGTACTACACCTGGAACACCACCAACAAGCTGCTGAGCAGCTACGACGGTGCCCTGGGCATCAAGACGGGCAGCGGCCCGGAGGCCGGCTACGCCGTTGTCTTCGCCGCCGAGCGGGACAACCGCACCCTGGTCGGCGCGATCCTCGCGGACGACAGCGGCCGCTTCGACGACGCCACCAAGATGCTCGACTGGGGCTTCGCCCACTGAACAGCCGGCGCCCCTGACGCCGAGCGCCCACCGCCCGCGGTACCCCGGCTCCCGCCCCGGATGCATCCTGAAGCCACCTGAAGCCCCGTCGTGACGTTCCGACGGGGCTTCGGCGCTTAGGCGCGCGATCAGTCGGCGGCACCCCGAACCGACGGCACCCCGAACCGGCGGCACCCGCCCGGATTCCCGGCGCCGGATCCCGTACGGGCGCGCTGCCGGCTTCGAACCGATCAGCCCCGGGCCGAGCACTCAGCCGCGGTCGTCGACCCGGAGAACCAGGTCAAGCAGCCCGGGGAAGCGCGCATCGAACTCCGCCCGGCGCAGTCGGTTGACCCGCTTGGGCCCTTCGTCGCGCTGCTCGACCAGTCCGGCGCTCCGCAGGGCCGAGAAGTGGTGACTCAGTGCGGCTTTGCCGACGGGCACGTCGAAGCTGCCGCAGCTGCGGGTCCACTCGGCGGAGCCGGCCAGCTCGCGGACCAGCTGGAGGCGCACGGGGTCGGCGAGCGCGGACAGCGCGGTCAGCAGGGAAACCTCATCGGGATCGGTGTGTACCGGAGCCGCGCGGTGACTGCCGCCCGCGGTCTGGTGTGCCATACCCCTCTCCTCGCCGTGTACGTCCCTGCCGGGAACCCGTGAAGCGCTCGGCCGCTTGCCGAGTGTTCGACCAGCATCATACAGTGCCGGTGTTCGCTTTCCGTTGAACACTCCGTCGAAGGATGTGTGTCGCCCATGCGTGCAGTCGAGTTCCAGGAATACGGCGGCCCCGAGGTGCTCAAGGTCGTGCAGGCCGAACCGCCCACACCCGGGCCGGGCCAAGTCACCATCGATGCGGCCTACGTGGGCGTGAACTTCGCGGACCTCAAGGCGCGCGCCGAGGGGTACCGGGTGGACTCGCTGCCCTTCCGGCCGGGCCTGGAGGTCTCCGGGCGGATCCGGGGCGTCGGCCACGGCGTCGAGGGGCTGCGTCCGGGACAGGAGGTCGTCGCACTCGTCAACAGCGGCGCCTACGCAGAGGTGGTGGTCGCCGACACCACCACGGTCTTCCCGCTCCCCGGGGATCTGGACCTGCGGACCGCGGCCGCGCTGCCCACCGTGCTGCCGACCGCGCACGCCCTGTTCCACGAGGTGGGTCGTCTGCGTGCCGGAGAGACCGTACTGGTGCACGGCGCGGCAGGAGGTGTCGGCACGGCGGCCGGGCAGCTGGCCCGTGCCGCGGGCGCCGGTGCCGTGTACGGCGTGGTCTCCTCCGCGGCCAAGGCCGAGTACGCCCGCAAGCACGGCTACGACGAGGTGTTCACCGCCGGCACGTTCCCCGACGACGTCCGCCGCGCCACCGACGGCAGGGGCGTCGACCTGGTGCTCGACCCGGTGGGCGGCGAAACGCTTCGCCGCGGCCTCGGAGCGCTGGCCGTCTTCGGGCGCCTGGTCTCCTTCGGCAACGCCGGCGGGGAGGAGCCGTGGCACGTCGGGCAGCCCGAACTCTACGCACAGGGCCGTTCCGTCGCGGGCTTCTCCATCCTGGCCCTCGCGCAGTCGGCGCCGGAGGCGCTGCGCACAGTGGCCGACCGTGCCTTCCGCTCGGTCACCGACGGCATCGTGGCCCTACCGATCACCGCGGAGTTCCCCCTGACGGATGCCGCCGAGGCCCACCGGCTGATGGGCGGGCGCGCCTCCACGGGCAAGTTGCTGCTGCGCGCGACCGACTGAGCAGCACGCCGGACGGCGAGCACCGGCCCGGCTCCTGGCAAGGGTCCGGCCGGCATCGCGTACCACGCCGTGCGTGACGCCGACCGGCTCGCGCGGTCGTGCGCTTCGGTGCGTGTTGCGGTTCGGGTGGTGGTTCCTCGGCCCTCCGGGTGCCAAGGCGAGCAACCCTCTGGTTGAAACCTGACAGGGGCGCAGCCGACAAGGCATACAGCAACGGGCCCTGTCGTGAGTGCTTGCGGCGCCGCGGCATCCGGCACACGATTTCAGAGAAGGCCGACAGTCAGGCCGCCCGCCTACGCAAGGGTTCACGCGGCGCACGGGCACTCGGCTTCACCGAAGAGCGGACGTACCGGACAACGCCGTCGCCGCCTGGCGGAAATGCCTCCACTCAACCAGCTTCAGCCGCGTCTACCGCGCCGCCTACGACACCACACCCAAGGGCTACCGGCCTCAGGTCCTCCACAGCCACAAGTGCACTCATTGCCAACACAGTTGTGCACGCAGCGCTCACGACTCGCAGCTGCATTTCGACATCATGGAGGGCGTCGCTCCACTTCCTGTTCATGGGCTGGGAGCCCTTTCACGATGGCGACCCGCCGTGAAACGACCGACCAGGCAGTGATCCATAATCCATGGAGGAATCAATGCGCACGCCCACATCGGCCCGAGCCCTCGTCGCAGGCGGAGTTGCCGCTGCAGCTCTCATGTTCGCCGGCTCCCCGGCATTCGCCGGGACTGACGCGAACGTGTACACGACGAATGATGCGGGATCCGGGGCTTTCCATACCAGCGGCAGCGTCGAGCGCATGCAAGCCTGCGACGAAAAGGCGAATGACGGCCTGTACCCGGTATTGGAACTCAAGTACGGGGGTAAGGAGCATGTCCTTCCCAATATCGGCGACGACCCGGACTGCCGAAACTCCACGATCAACATACCCGAGGGCACGTCCGTCAAGGTGCGAATCTACCTGAACCGCCCGGGCTCCGATACCCATAATTACCACGCCTCGTCGTGGCACAACGCAACGGCGTGACAACCGCATAGGGTCACACTCCGCGCGCAGCGCGCCTTCCTGAATCGCATGCTGCGCCAGCCCCTGTACGGGCCTCCAAGGACAGCTACGTAACTCGCGCATACGAAATTCCGTGCCCCGCCGCCATAAACGCGGCGGGGCGCTGTGCCGTACGGCAAACATGAACACGGGGCCCGTCTGGCTTGTAGGCAGAAACGGCCCCAGCCTTTCCATTCGGCATCACTCAGATCACCCCGCCCCATGCCGCCCACATCAACGACCCGGGCCCGGAGTAGCCGCATGCTCGGCCGGACAAGTCCTACGGGTCCCGGCCGGTCCCCAGCCGCTCGGGAGCCTGACGCCAGTCGCACATCTCGGCCGGTAAATTGACGCCCTGTGCCCCAAACCCTCCCGCCAGGCCCGTTATCCTCTCTGCCGCCGTCGACCGCGCTTCGCGGCGGTGCCTGGATCCCGCACGGTTTCCGGTTCGAGCCGCACTCCCACTCCGATGGCCAGCTGGTGTACGCGGCCGCAGGGGCCCTCGCCACCACGACCGAGCGAGGAACCTGGGTTGCTCCCGCGCACCGCGTGACATGGACACCGCCGGGGTTCGAGCATGCGCACCGCTTCTACGGCACCACCGACGCCCGCCTTGTCACGGTCCCGGTCGACCTGTGCGACGAACTGGTGGCACATCCCAGTGTGTTCGCGGTGGGCCCCCTGCTGCGCGAGGCCCTGCTGGCGCTGACCGATCGGGCGGAAGCCCGCCCCGGTGCCGTCCGACGCCTGCTCGCCGTGGTGATCGACGAGCTCGCCACGACCCCCGAACAGTCCCTGCACCTGCCCGAGCCCCACGACGACCGGCTCCGCGCGGTCGCCGAGCTCCTGCACGCCGATCCCGGCCGGAGCGCGACCCTGGCCGAGTTGGGGCGGGCCGCGGGAGCCAGCGAGCGGACCTTGAGCCGCCTGTTCCACGCCGAACTCGGCATGAGTTTCCACCGCTGGCGCACCACGCTGCGGATCCACCACGTCCTGGCACAGCTCAGCAAGGGCCGGTCGGTCACCGACACGGCGATGGAGTGCGGCTGGTCCAACCCGTCGAGCTTCATCGACGCCTTCACCGAGATCGTCGGCCAGACCCCCGGCCGCTACCAGGCCGATCTGCGTAACCACAGCAGGTAGCCGTCGTCGGTCCGGCGGGCGCCCGGCGTTGCCCACTGCCACGTTGGCGGGTTTCCGGTATCCCCTGTCCACATCCCGGTGGGTGGCGATGGCCGCCGCGCCCACAGTGGTGAGCCAGGCCGCACCCTCCGTGCGGCACGGCGGCCGTGCATCTGCGGCGCGGCCGGCTGTCCCTCTCGCCGAAAGGCTCGCAACGCACATGGTTGAGACAGCGGAGAACACCACCACCGTCGTCATCGTCGGCGCCGGAGTGGCCGGGCTCACGCTCGGCAACTTCCTCCTGCGCAGCGGCATCAGCTGCATCATCGTGGAGAAGCACAGCCGTGCGTACGTCGAGAAGCGGCAGCGTGCGGGTACGGTCGACAGCCGCGGCGTACGGATGTTCCCTGCGACTTCGTCGCCGGCTGCGACGGATTCCATGGCGTCAGCCGGGCCTCCGTCCCCGCCGGCGCGCTCACCCTCTACTCCCACGAGTACACGTACTCCTGGCTCAGCGTCATGGCCGAGGTGCCGGCGGACCCCTTCGGCATGGCGATCCACGACCGCGGCCTGGCCGCACGGTTCCCCCGCGGTGCGGATGCCAGCCGCCTCTACCTCCAGTGCCCGGCCGGTGACACTGCCGCGCAGTGGCCGGACGAGCGTGTCTGGAGCGAGCTGGCGGCCCGCTTCGGTGCCGACGTGCCCACCGGACGCATCGTCGACAAGCGGATCGTGCCGCTGCGTTCCGTGGTGTACAGCCCGATGAGCTACGGCCGCCTCTACCTGCTCGGCGACTCGGCCCACCTCGTCCCCCCGATGAGCGCCAAGGGCATCCACCTCGCCCTCTACGACACCGAGGTGTTCGCCCGCGCGATCATCGCGAAGGTCCGGGAAGGCGATGCGAGTCTGCTCGACAGCTACTCCGACACCTGCCTGAGCCATGTCTGGAACTACCAGGCATACGCGATCTGGATCACTGATCTGATGCACAACGCCGGCGACGTCTCCTACGAGGGAGCCTTCCGCAAGCAGATCACCCGAGCGGAGCTGCAGCGCCTGAACGACTCTCCCACGGCCGGCCGCCTGTATGACGAATTGAGCGGCGGACTGCTCTAGACGCCAGCCGCCACGGCCGGCGGCGGGCGGATCTCTCAGGCCACTTTCCGCTCCGGCGGGCGGACATAGGTCAGGGTGTGGTGGGATACGAGCTTTCCGGCGGTGTCGGTCGTGTCAGCGGTGCCGTAGACGATCAAGCGGCCGGGCCGGACGATCGTCGACTCGCAGACCAGGTCGGTGCGCGCCGGACCGAGGAAACTTGTCGTCATCTGCTGGGTGACGGATGGATCGTCCTCGCCGAACAGCGACATGATCGCGATCCAGCAGGTCACATCGGCGAGCGTCATCGCGCACCCGCCCTGGAGCACGCCGCCGGGGCGGAAGAATTCGGGGCGCCGGCGTAACGAGACCTTGGCCCGCCCCTTCCCGACAGCTTCCACCTGGAATCCCCACCACGGTCCGAAGGGGCTGTTGTCGAGGACGGCTTGAGCTGCGTCGATATCCATCATCGACCCAACATAGCAACGCTATGTATGTCGAAACGAGGATCCAGCGGCGTGCGAGGACGACTCACATTCAAGCCCAACACGTTTTCCGTGCACGGGACTTGAGGAGTACGCACCCGGGCACGCTTCTCGACCGCATTCTCCGTGATGTGAAGAGCGGAACCGATCTGTTTGTTCGTCGTGCCCGCGGCAGCAGCGGAATGTCGTGCTCTCGCGAAGTGCGGCGCGAAATCGCTACCGAGGCCGATGACGTCGGACATGCGGCACCGCGCGGGCCGGGAGACTCCCGGTTCGCAGCCGCAGGCGGCCCGTGATCGACCCCGGTCGGGCGACTTCCCCCTGCCTCTAGAAGAAGCCGAGCTTCTTCGGCGAGTACGACACCAGCAGGTTCTTCGTCTGCTGGTAATGGTCCAGCATCATCTTGTGGTTCTCCCGGCCGATGCCGGACTGCTTGTAGCCGCCGAAGGCGGCGTGCGCCGGGTAGGCGTGGTAGCAGTTGGTCCATACCCGGCCGGCCTGGATGGCGCGGCCCGCGCGGTAGGCGGTGGAGCCGTCGCGGGTCCAGACGCCCGCGCCCAGGCCGTAGAGGGTGTCGTTGGCGATGCCCATCGCGTCGTCGAAGTCGTTGAAGGGGGCGACCGCCACCACCGGGCCGAAGATCTCCTCCTGGAAGACCCGCATGGCGTTGTTGCCCTCGAAGATCGTCGGGCGGACGTAGTAGCCGCCCTCCAGCTCGCCGCCCAACTCGGCGCGGGAACCGCCGGTCAGGACGCGGGCGCCCTCCTTCTGGCCGATGTCCAGGTAGGAGAGGATCTTCTCCAGCTGGTCGTTGGACGCCTGGGCGCCGATCATGGTGTCGGTGTCCAGCGGGTGGCCCTGGACGATCTTCTCCGTACGGGCCACGCCGGCCGCGAGGAAGTCGTCGTAGTGGCCGCGCTGGATCAGCGCCCGCGACGGGCAGGTGCACACCTCGCCCTGGTTGAGGGCGAACATGGTGAAGCCCTCCAGCGCCTTGTCGTGGAAGTCGTCCGCCGCGGAGGAGACGTCGTCGAAGAAGATGTTGGGGCTCTTGCCGCCCAGTTCGAGGGTCACCGGGCGCAGGTGCTCGGACGCGTACTGCATGATCAGCCGGCCGGTGGTGGTCTCGCCGGTGAAGGCGACCTTGGCGACCCGGGGGCTGGAGGCCAGCGGCTTGCCGGCCTCGACGCCGAAGCCGTTGACGATGTTCACGACACCGGGCGGGAGCAGGTCCGCCACCAGGCTCATCCAGTAGTGCACCGAGGCAGGGGTCTGTTCGGCCGGCTTCAGGACGACCGCGTTGCCGGCGGCGAGTGCCGGGGCGAGCTTCCAGGTGGCCATCAGAATGGGGAAGTTCCAGGGAATGATCTGGGCGACGACCCCGAGCGGCTCGTGGAAGTGGTACGCGACGGTGTCCTCGTCGATCTCCGACAGGGAGCCCTCCTGGGCCCGGACGGCGCCCGCGAAGTAGCGGAAGTGGTCGATGGCGAGGGGGATGTCGGCGGCCAGCGTCTCCCGCACCGGCTTGCCGTTCTCCCAGCTCTCGGCGACCGCGAGCGCTTCGAGGTGCTGCTCCA
Source organism: Streptomyces lydicus (assembly GCF_001729485.1). Classification (GTDB taxonomy): domain Bacteria; phylum Actinomycetota; class Actinomycetes; order Streptomycetales; family Streptomycetaceae; genus Streptomyces; species Streptomyces lydicus_D. The sequence goes on along the minus strand of NZ_CP017157.1, from coordinate 4,939,224 downwards.
TCCGGTCGGCGATCCTGTTGAGGACGGCGGCGCGCTCGGCCGCCGGGGTGCGGGCCCAGCCGGGCGCCGCGGCGTGCGCGGCGTCCAGCGCCCGCTCGACGTCCTCGGCGGTACCGCGCGCGACCTCGCAGAACGGCTGCCCGTTGACCGGCGTCGGGTTCTCGAAGTACCGGCCGAGGGCGGGCGCGACGAACTCGCCGCCGATCCAGTGGTCGTAGCGCGGCAGGTAGCTCATGACGGCATCGGTGGAACCCGGGTTGGCGTAACGGGCCATGGGGCGGCCTCCCAATCGCTCTCGGCGCGGTGCCCGCCACTCCCGTGGGACGGGCGTTGTGCGCAGGTTATGAGCGGGGAGGTTGCGCGAACGTTGCGACGCGCGTGGTGGCGGGACCGCCCGTCGCGCCGCCGGACAGGCCGTAGGCGGTGCGCAGCCGGTCCGCGTCGGCGACGGAGGCGGTACGGGCGGGGGAGCGGGCCGGCAGGGCGTCCACCAGGGCCTCGAAGATCTCCAGATCGTCCTCGCCCCACGGCGTACGCGACCACTCGCGCAGCAGGCCGGCGTCGCGGGTGGCCAGCAGCGTGCACCGCATCCGGTCCGCCAGCGCCTCCCGCATCCGCCGCACACCGGGCGCCTCCGACAGCGGCAGCAGCGGGCCGCGGTACGCGCCCAGCGCGGAGCGGGGGTGCCCGGCCGCCAGCTGCCCCTCGACCACGCCCAGATCGGTTTCGACGGCGCGGCTCAGGCGGTACGGGCGGGAGTGCAGCAGCGCCCCGACGAGATGGCGCAGCCGGGACAGTTCGGCCCGCAGGGTGACCGGCCGCATGTCGCGCTCCCCGTACAGCAGCAACGAGAGCTGATCGCCCGTCAGGCCGTCCGGGTGCTGCGCGAGCAGCAGCATGATCTCGCTGTGCCGGCGCCCGAGGCGCAGCCGTTCACCGTCCACGACCAGCAGCGCCTCGTCCCGGCCGAGCGCCGACAGGAACACCCCCGGCTCCGGGGTTCCGGACGCCAGATGGGCCTCCGCGGCGCGGGCCGTGGCCTGCACCAGGGCCAGGCTGTGCGGGCTCGCCAGGTGGTCGCCGCCGGTGATGTCCACCGCGCCCAGCAGCCGGCCGGTCCGCGGGTCGTGCAGCGGGGCCGCGGCGCAGGTCCAGCGCTGCACCTGCCGGTTGTAGTGCTCGGCCGCGAAGATCTGTACGGCGTGGTCGGCGGCGAGCGCGGTACCCGGCGCGTTGGTGCCGGCGTGCCGCTCGTCCCAGCGGGCGCCGACGACGAAGTTCATCCCCTCCGCGCTGCGGCGCACCCCGCGGTGCCCCTCCACCCACAGCAGCCGCCCCTGCGGGTCGCAGACGGCCAGCAGATGCGCCCCGTCCTGCGCGAAGCTGCCCAGCAGCTCCCGGAACACCGGCATCGCGCGGGCCAGCGGGTGCGCCTCCCGGTAGGCGCACAGCGCGGCCTCGTCCAGCTCGATGGGCGCGGCCCCGTCCGAGGCGGCCCGGGCCTCGGCCGAGCGGCGCCAGGAGTCGGCTACCACCCGGCGGACCGGCGCCGCCACGGTCCCGTCGGCCAGGAATTCCGCGTGCGCCCGCCGCACCGTACGGGTGCGCTCCGCCGGGTCACAACCGGTCTCCATCGCCAGCCAGGGGTTGACCACGTGTCACCTCTTCGTCACGGCTCCGCCCTCGTACGGCCGATGGTGCTCGTACCGGGCGGTGCCGTAAACCCCGCGTGGGCCGCCACCTCGCGCGCCGGGGCCGCCCCGGGCGCCGAGCCCGCCGGCCCCGGAGGGCGGACTCCGTCCGGACATGCGGGCGGGCGGGAGGCCGCCACCTCCCGCCCGCCCGGTCCGGTCGTCCGCGGCTACCTGATCGCCTTGATCAGCTCGCCGTTGGTGGTGTCACCGCTCAGCTCCCAGAAGAACGTGCCGCCCAGGCCCTGTGCGTCCTTGAAGGCCATCTTCGTGCCGATGGTCTCCGGGGTGTCGTAACTCCACCACTGGTCACCGCACTTGGCGTAGGCGGTGCCGCCCACCTTGCCGGTGGCCGGGCAGCGGCTCTTGAGCACCTTGTAGTCGTCGATGCCGGCCTCGTACTTGCCCGGCGCCGCGCCGGTCGCCGTACCGCCCGGCGCGGCCTGGGTGACGCCCGACCAGCCGCGGCCGTAGAAACCGATGCCCAGCAGCAGCTTGTCCGCCGGCACGCCCAGGCCCTTGAGCTTGGCGATCGTGTCGGTGGTGTTGAAGCCGGCCTTCGGGATGCCGTTGTACGACGACAGCGGGGAGTGCGGCGCCGTCGGGCCCTTGGCGTCCCAGGCGCCGAAGTAGTCGTACGTCATCGGGTTGTACCAGTCGACGTACTGGGCAGCGCCCTTGTAATCCGCGGCGTCGATCTTGCCGCCGGCCGAGGCGTCCGCGGTGATCGCCGCGGTCACCAGGTTGTTCTGGCCGAACTTCGCCCGAAGTGCCTTCATGACGTTCGTGAAGGCGTCCTTGCCGCTGGTGTCGCAGGTCAGGCCGCAGGCGTTGGGGTATTCCCAGTCGATGTCGATGCCGTCGAAGACATCGGCCCAGCGCTTGTCCTCGACCAGGTCGTAGCAGGACTGGGCGAAGGCGGCCGGGTTCTTGGCGGCCTCGCCGAAGCCGCCCGACCAGGTCCAGCCGCCGAACGACCAGATCACCTTGAGGTTCGGGTGCAGCTTCTTGAGCTTCCTGAGCTGGTTGAAGTTGCCGCGCAGTGCGCCGTTGTCCCAGGTGTCCGCCTGGCCGTCGACGCTCTGGTCGGCGGTGTACGCCTTGTCGTAGTCGGCGTAGGAGTCCCCGATGGCGCACCTGCCGCCCTGAACGTTGCCGAAGGCGTAGTTGATGTGCGTCAGCTTGGCCGCCGACCCGGACGTCTCGATGTTCTTGACGTGGTAATTGCGGTCGTAGACACCCCAGTTGGTGAAGTATCCGACGACCTTGTTGCCCGCTGCGGCCGGCTGCGCGGAGGTCGCGGCGGCCGTCGCCGCGGTGGTGGGGTGCGACGGGTGGGCGGAAGCCTGTCCGGCGAGCAGGGTGCCGGCCAGTGCCGCCGTACACAGCGCGGTGGCGGCGGCGATCACTCTGCGCGGTGATCGCATCCGGTGCGGTCTGAGCATGTCGTCTCCTCGGAGGGGGGCGAGGGGTGGAGCCTGACCTGCGTTCCGAATTGGCATGAACGCGTTGAACGTTGGAGGAGAAGTTAGAAGGACTAGACCAGTGAGTCAATGGTTCGGACCAATTTCGTCTACGCGGGGTAGCGGGACACCGCCGCTTCCGGTACCGGGCCGGATCCGCGCGGCAGATGATGATCAACCCGTGACGCGGGGCCTCCGATCGGGCATACTCCTAGCGCCACAGCCGCAGGTCATCGCCATCCGCGACCCGGAACGCGATCATCGGCCTGGCACCACGGAAACCGGCGCCGCCGCCCACCCCGCGCGTGCGTCGCCGCAGCGCCCGACAGGGAGGAGAGCGCCGCCATGACCGAGTACGGCCCCCGGCCGGTGGACCGCAGGCTGCCCACGGAGGAAGCCCGCGACCTGCTGACCCTCGTACGCGAACTCGCCGAGCGCGAGATCAGGCCCACGGCCGCGGAGGAGGAGGAAGCCGGCCGCTTCCCCCGCGAGACCTTCGCCCTGCTGTCGGAATCCGGACTTCTCTCCCTGCCCTATGACGAGGAATTCGGGGGCGGAGGCCAGCCCTACGAGGTCTACCTCCAGGTCCTGGAGGAGCTCGCGGCCGCACGGCTGACGGTCGGCCTCGGCGTCAGCGTGCACACCCTCGCCTGCCACGCCCTCGCCGGCTTCGGCACCAAGGAGCAGCGCGCCGAACACCTCCCCGACATGCTGGGCGGCGGACTGCTCGGCGCCTACTGCCTCTCCGAGCCCTCCTCCGGCTCCGACGCCGCCTCCCTGACCACCCGGGCCACCCGGCAGGGCGACGCCTGGAGCCTGGACGGCACCAAGGCGTGGACCACGCACGGCGGCGTCGCCGACTTCTACACCGTCCTGGCCCGCACCGGCGGCAGCGGCGCCCACGGCATCACCGCCTTCCTGGTGCCCGGCGACGCGGAGGGCCTCAGCGCCGCGGCGCCCGAGCGCAAGATGGGCATGAAGGGCTCTCCGACGGCCCAGCTGCACTTCGACGGCGTACGCGTCCCCGACGCCCGGCGCATCGGAGACGAGGGCCAGGGCTTCGCCATCGCCCTCTCCGCCCTCGACTCCGGACGGCTGGGCATCGCGGCCTGCGCCATCGGCGTCGCCCAGGCGGCGCTGGACCAGGCGCTCGCCTACACCGCCGAGCGGCAGCAGTTCGGCCGGCCGATCGTCGACTTCCAGGGTCTGCGCTTCATGCTCGCCGACATGGCCACCCAGATCGAGGCCGGCCGCGCGCTGTACCTCACCGCCGCCCGGCTGCGGGACGCCGGGCTGCCGTTCTCCAAGGAGGCGGCGATGTCCAAGCTGTTCTGCACGGACGCCGCGATGCGGGTCACCACCGACGCCGTCCAGCTCCTCGGCGGCTACGGCTACACCGTCGACTTCCCCGCCGAGCGCTACATGCGCGAGGCCAAGGTCCTGCAGATCGTCGAGGGCACCAACCAGATCCAGCGGATGGTCATCGCCCGCCACCTCGCGGGCCCGGAGACGCGCTGAGCGCCGGCCGGGGCGGGAACCCTCCCCGCCCCGGCCGCCCGGACCGAAGTGGGTCTGGCTGTCGCACGCCAGCTGACGTACCGTCAACTCCTCGCCGGGGGAGGCCCTGTGCCCGCCCCCGGTCCGCCGCCGCGCGCCCAGGAGGAGACCGTGCCCGACCGCCCGATCGCGCTCGACGAGTACCCGATCCACCAGGTCCCGCTCTCCCTGCGACACGTCGCCACCGGCGACCGCAACGCCTACGACCGGTGCATCTTCCACGTCATGGACCACGCGGGGCGGGCCCTGCTGATCGCCGGGCTCGGCGTCTATCCCAACACCGGCGTCATCGACGCGTACGCCACCCTCCGGCTCGGGGACCGGCTGCACGCGGTACGCGCCTCCGACGCGCTCACCGACGACCGGATGGCCCTCGCCGTCGGCCCGCTCACGATCACCGTCGAGGAGCCGCTCGCCCGCCTCCGGCTGAGCTGCGCGGCGGACCCGGACGACCCGGACGGCCTGGCGTACGACGTGACGTGGAACGCGGCCTTCCCCGCCACCTGGGAGCCGCACCACACCCAGTACCGCGGCGACCGGCTGACGCTGGACGGCCGGCGGTTCGTCCAGGCGGGCACCTGCACCGGCCGGATCCGCGCCGGGGGTGCGGAGTTGATCGTCACGGCGGGGGAGTGGACCGGTACCCGCGACCGCAGCTGGGGCGTGCGGCCGATCCCCGGCGAGGACGCCGGACGGGCCGGTGAGGAGCTGCGGCCGGAAGGCTTCCACTGGGTGTGGTGCCCGGTCCGCTTCGACGACCGCTTTGTGATGGTCATCGTCCAGGAGGACGCCGACGGCCACCGCACCCTGAACGAGGCGCTGTTGGTCCGCAACGGCACTCACGACCTCCAGCTGGGCTGGCCGCACACCGACATCCGCTACCGCCCCGGCACCCGCCACCCCGAGGCCGCGGTCATCCACCTCACCGACCCCGCCCGCCGGCCCCTCGACCTCACCGCCGAGATCCTCACCTCCTCGCCCCTGGCGGTGGGCGCCGGCTACCCTCCCGCCGACGACTGGCAGCACGGCACCTGGCGCGGCCGCGGCTGGACCGACCGGCGCAGCTACGACCTCTCCGACCCGGCCGCCCACCCCCTCGCCGCCTACGGGGTCACCGACCACGCCGCCCGCTTCACCCTCGACGGCCGCGTCGGCCACGGGATCTTCGAGCACGGCAGCTTCGGGCGGCACGACCCGAGCGGGTTCACCGGCTACGGCGACGTCGCGGGGGAGGCCGGCCGATGAGCGCGGCGCCCCGCCCCCGCACCACCACCCGCGACCCCGAGGACCTCACCCGTCGCCTCACCGCCTGGCTCGGCACCCGGCTGCCCGGCGCCCGCGCGATCGCCGTCGGCGTCCCCGCCTCCAACGGCATGTCCAGCGAAACCCTGCTCTTCGACATCGACCACCCGCGACCACCGGCCCCCGGAGTCCCGGTGTCCTGCGCACTGCGTCTCGCCGCCGACCCGGCCGCGTACACCGTCTTCCCGCGCTACGACATGGCCCGGCAGTTCCGCACCATGCGCCTGGTCGCCGAGCACACCGACCTGCCGGTGCCCCGCACCCTGTGGCTGGAGGAGGACCCGGCGCACCTCGGCGCCCCGTTCTTCGTCATGGCCCGCGTCGCCGGCCGCGTCCCACCGGACGTCATGCCCTATACGTACGCGGGCAGTTGGCTCCATGACGCCACCGACGCCGAGCGCGCGCACCTGGAGGCCGCGAGCGTCTCCGTGCTCGCCCGACTGCACGATCAGGTACCGCTCGCCGCGGCCGGCTTCCTGGCCACCACCGGGCAGGGCGGTGCCCTGCGCCGGCACGTCGCGTCCCAACGTGCCTACTACGCATGGGTGGTTGACGGCCGCCCGCGCTCACCGCTCATCGAGCGCGGCTTCGCCCGGCTCGCCGAACTCTGGCCGGACGATCCCGGCGAGACCGTGCTCACCTGGGGTGACGCCCGGATCGGCAATATCGTCTACGACGGCTTCGAGCCGGCTGCGGTGCTCGACTGGGAGATGGCTGCCCTCGGGCCGCGTGAACTCGACCTGGGCTGGCTGGTGTTCCTGCACCGCTTCTTCCAGGACCTCACGGAAGCCGGCGGCGAGTGGGGGCTGCCCGGCTTCCTGCGCCGGGACGCGGTCGAGTCACGCTATGCCCGGCTCACCGGCCACACCCCGCGCGACATGGAGTTCCACACCCTCTACGCGGCCGTGCGGCACGCCATCGTCATGTTGCGGGTGGCCTACCGCCAGGTCCACTTCGGAGAGGTTCCCGTGCCGGCCGACGCCGATGGGCTGATCCTCCACCGGGCCGCGCTGGAGGCGATGATCGAGGGCCGCTACTGGTGAGACCGCAGCGGCCGTCGTACGAACGCGCCCGGACTCAGGCGCCGTGGCGCATCCGCGGCACCCGGATCGGCCGGGTGCCCGGTCCGCCGATGTGCGAGAACGGCTGACGGCGCCAGTCGAGGCCCTCCGGCAGCGTCAGCAGCATCGCCGCGTCCTGCTCCTGGGCGTCCAGGGTGTCCTCGGTCTCCGGCGCCTCGGACACCGCGCGGCCGGAGCCCTGGCACACCGTCAGGCCGAACGGATTCCAGGGAGTGGGGCACAGTGCATGCTCCGGGAGCGTGTCCTCGTCGGCCAGCAGCGCGATCGGCTGACGGCAGTCAGGGCAGGTCACGCGGTAGATCTCGAAGGTCTCGAACGCGTCGTCGTCGCCGGGGAAGCCGGGACTGTCGCCCTCCTGGTCGCTGAAGTTCTCGGCAGTGGGGTCCTGCTGAAGGCGTCGCATGATGTCCATCCCCCTCGGGTGGGCCGGTCGGACCGCTGACTTCCTGTGACGGGCGGCCCCGGCCACCACCAGCAATTCCCTCCATGCCCCGCGCATAATCGCGGCCGGTCCACGGACAGCGGTTCACCCGTGTGGCATTGGTCACACAACCCGGCGCGGGGGTGCCCACGAGCCGGCGCGCGGTGCGCACATGCGCCCGCGCGCAGTAGGTTGAGCGGGTGGAGGAGTTGGACCGACAAATCGTGGATCTGCTCGTCAAGGACGGGCGGATGAGCTACACCGACCTGGGCAAGGCCACCGGCCTGTCCACCTCGGCGGTGCATCAGCGCGTGCGCCGCCTGGAGCAGCGCGGTGTCATCCGGGGCTATGCCGCCATCGTCGACCCGGAAGCCGTGGGCCTGCCGCTCACCGCCTTCATCTCGGTCAAACCCTTCGACCCCAGCGCGCCGGACGACATCTCCGACCGCCTCGCCGAGGTCCCCGAGCTGGAGGCGTGCCACAGCGTGGCCGGCGACGAGAACTACATCCTCAAGGTCCGGGTCTCCACGCCACTGGAGCTGGAGCACCTGCTCACCCGCATCCGCACGCTGGCCGGTGTCTCGACCCGCACCACGGTCGTGCTGTCCACGCCGTACGAGGCCCGGCCGCCGCGGATCTGACCGGGAACGGCCCCCTGGGCGCCGCCGGTCCGGGCGCAGGGGCCAAACTGTCCGGTATGAGCGAGCACATTCCCGCCCCCGACCGGCAGCACGACCCGCACCCGGCGCAGCCCCGTACCGTCCTGCTGCGCGGCGGCGAGGTGCACAGCCCCGCGGACCCCTTCGCCACCGCCATGGTCGTGGAGGGGGACCGCATCGCCTGGGTCGGTGAGGAGGGCGCGGCCGACTCCTTCGCCGACGGCGTGGACGAGGTGGTCCAGCTCGACGGCGCGCTCGTCACCCCGGCGTTCACGGACGCACATGTGCACACCACCGCGACCGGCCTCGCGCTCACCGGTCTCGACCTGGCCGCCGCCGGCACGCTCGCCGACGCGCTGGCCCGGGTGCGCGCCTACGCCGACGCCCGACCCGCGGACCGGGTCCTGCTCGGGCACGGCTGGGACGCCAGCGCCTGGCCGGAGGGCCGGGCACCGTCCCGCCCGGAGCTGGACGCGGCCACCGGCGGCCGCCCGCTGTACCTCACCCGCGTCGACGTGCACTCCGCGGTCGTCACCACGGCCCTGCTGGACCTGGTCCCCGGCATGCGCGACCGGTCCGGTTTCCACCCCGACGCCCCGCTGACCGGCGACGCCCACCACGCGGTGCGCCGCGCCGCGTACGCCACCCTCACCCCGGCCCAGCGCGCCGAGGCCCAGGCCGCCGCACTGGCCCGCGCCGCCTCGCTCGGTATCGGCAGCCTCCACGAGTGCGCCGGACCGGAGATCTCCGGCGAGGACGACTTCACGGCGCTGCTCGCCCTGGCACGGGAGGCGAACGGCCCGCGGGTGGTGGGCTACTGGGCCGAGGCCGTCGCATCCGCAAAGGACGCCGAGCGGATCCGTGAGCTCGGCGCGATCGGCGCGGCCGGTGATCTCTTCGTCGACGGCTCGCTCGGCTCGCACACCGCCCATCTGCACGCCCCGTACGCGGACCTCCCCGGCCACACCGGCACCGCCCACCTCGACACCGACGCGGTCGCCGCCCATGTCGCCGCCTGCACCGAGGCCGGGCTGCAGGCCGGCTTCCACGCCATCGGCGACGCCGCGATCGGCAGTGTCGTCGACGGCGTCCGGGCCGCCGCCGAGCGCCTGGGCACCGCCCGGATCCGCGCCGCCCGGCACCGCGTCGAGCACGCCGAGATGCTCACCGAAGCCACCGTCGCCGGCTTCGCCGACCTGGCCCTGACCGCCTCCGTCCAGCCCGCCTTCGACGCGGCCTGGGGCGGCCCCGACGGCATGTACGCCGCCCGCCTGGGCGCCGAGCGGGCCGCCACCCTCAACCCGTACGCCGCCCTGCTCAAGGCCGGGGTGCCGCTCGCCCTGGGCTCCGACAGCCCGGTCACCCCGCTCGACCCCTGGGGCACCGTGCGCGCCGCGGTCTTCCACCGCACCCGCGCCCACGGCATCTCCGCCCGCGCCGCGTTCACCGCCCACACCCGCGGCGGCTGGCGGGCCATCGGCCGGGACGACGCGGGCGTCCTGGTGCCCGGCGCGCCCGCCGACTACGCGGTCTGGCGCACCGGGGAACTGGTCGTCCAGGCGCCCGACGAGCGGGTGGAGCGCTGGTCCACCGACCCCCGCTCCGGCACCCCCGGCCTGCCCGACCTCACGCCCGGGCGCGACCTCCCCGTGTGCCTGCGCACGGTCGTCGGCGGCCGGACGGTCTTCGGACGGCCGAACGAGTGACATCAGGCAGGCACGTGCTCCGACGGCCCGTGCTTGCCGCTACTCGGCCCGCCAAGGGCCCTCCTCGGCTGACCTGGGGCGACGCGAAAGCGACGCAGGCCGGGCACCTGTTGACAGCAGGCGGTCGACGGCCGGTAGGTTCGGCCGAGTCCACCACAGGACGTCCGGCCGGGAGACCTCCGCGCACTCGTCGAACGCAGCTGGGCCATGGGGCGGTACGCCACACCGGCGCACCGCCACTGGGAGCCAGGTCCAGCACCAGCGACACGAGGCGAGGGGACGTCTCGCCCGGTCGGCAGGTGCGACCCGGGTGGGGCCCGGACGCTCAGTAGACAACGGCTCTCGGTCGACCCGCAGCCAGCGGGTCCCAGGTCGGCCCGAAGGGCGCCCGGGCCCCTATCCGCACCCCGTCGCGGACCGGCCGCACCCTCCTCGCGGGGCCTTCACCTTTTGTGCACCCCGCATCCGCACGGCGGGTCTTCCGATGTACGGTCAGCTCACACCTTCCGCCACGCGCGCGACGCGCCGGGAGGGGCCCCATCCGACCTGCAGGAAGGCCCGGCGACCGTGCCATCGGGTTCCGACACCACCGAAGAAGCCGTGAGCGGCACCACGCCCGACGGCCCGGTGCCGTCCGCCCGGCCGGGTTCCACGGCCCCGGCCGGGCGCCCCGGCCGTGCCCGTCGGCTCCTGGCGCTCGTGCGTCGCGAGGCGCCGCGCACCGGCCTGGCCGTGGTCTTCGGCGTCGCGCTCGGCCTCGCCTTCCCGCCGTACGACCTGTGGCCGCTGTCCCTGGTGGCGGTGGCCGCGCTGTCGCTGCTCACCCGGGGCCGGACCGCTCGCCAGGGCGCCTGGACGGGCCTGGTGTTCGGGCTGCCGTTCTTCCTGATCCTGCTGAAGTGGCTGCATGTCGTCGGCTGGGACGCGGTGGTGGGCCTCTCGATCGCCGAGGCGCTCTTCGTGGCGCTGCTCGGCGCGGGACTCGCGGTCACCTCACGGCTGCCGGCCTGGCCGCTGTGGGCCGGCTGCCTGTGGGTGGCCCAGGAGTGGGCCCGCGACCGGCTCCCCTTCGGCGGCTTCCCGTGGGGCCGGCTGGCGTTCGCCAACACCGGCTCGCCGTTCACCCCGCTCGCCGCGCTCGGTGGCGCCCCGCTGGTGACCTTCGCCGTCGCGCTGGCCGGTGCCCTGCTGGCCGCGTGCGCAGCCGCCCTGTGGGGGCTGCGCGGCAACGGCACGGTGCGCCGCGCCGTGACCGCCCTGGAGGCGTTCGGACTGGCCGCCGCGGTGACCCTGGCCGGCCTGCTCGTCCCCGTCCCGACGAAGGCCGACGACACCGTCGACATCGCCGTGGTCCAGGGCAACGTCCAGCAGGCCGGTATGGACTTCCTGGGGCGGCCCATGAAGATCCTCGACAACCACGCGACGGCCACCGAGAAGCTGGCCGCCGACATCAAGGCCGGCCGGGCCAAGAAGCCCGACCTGGTCATCTGGCCGGAGAACTCCTCCGACCTCGACCCGTTCCAGTACCCGCAGGCGTACGACCGGATCGACGAGGCGGTGAAGGCCATCGGCGTGCCGGTGCTCGTCGGCGCCCTCGTCGACCACCCTTCCAAGAAGGGCTACGTGTTCAACGAGGGCATCGTGTGGGACCCGAAGAAGGGTCCCGGCGCCTCGTACACCAAGCAGCACCCGGTGCCGTTCGGCGAGTACGTGCCCTTCCGGGAGCAGCTCAGCAAGATCATCACCCGCTTCCAGCGGGTGCCGCGGGACTTCTACCCCGGCGACCACACGGGCCTGCTCAATGTCGGCCCCGCCAGGCTCGGCGACGTGATCTGCTTCGAGGTCGCCTACGACGAGATCGTGCACGACACCGTGGGCGCCGGCGCCCGGGCCCTGGTGATCCAGACCAACAACGCCACCTACGGGCGCACCGGCCAGCCCGAGCAGCAGCTGGCGATGTCCAAGCTGCGCGCCGTCGAGCACGGCCGGGCCGTGGTCACCGCGGCCACCAGCGGCATCAGTGCGGTGGTTGCCCCGGACGGCAGGATCACCCACCGGATCCCGGAGTTCACCCAGGGCGTGGTCTCGGCACGGATACCGCTGCGGGACGAAACGACGCTCGCCGACCGCGTCGGTGCGGCACCTGAGTGGGCGCTCGCTATCGTGGGCCTTCTGTCCTGTGCCGCCGCGGTGATCGTCGGCCGGCGCGGGCGTACGAAGGACGAGAAGGGGCAGCAGTGACAGACGGTCAGCGGCAATACGGTCCGCTCGGCACCACGTTGGTGATCATCCCGACGTACAACGAGGCGGAGAACATCAAGCCGGTCGTCTCGCGGGTGCGGTCCGCCGTCCCGGAGGCGCACGTCCTCGTCGCGGACGACAACAGTCCCGACGGCACCGGCAAGCTCGCCGACGAACTCGCCGCCGAGGACGAACACGTCCACGTCCTGCACCGCAAGGGCAAGGAAGGGCTGGGCGCCGCCTACCTCGCCGGCTTCCGCTGGGGCATCGACAACGGCTACGGCGTCCTGGTCGAGATGGACGCCGACGGCTCGCACCAGCCCGAGGAGCTGCCGCGGCTGCTCACCGCCCTCAAGGGCGCCGATCTCGTCCTCGGCTCGCGCTGGGTGCCCGGCGGCCGCACCGTGAACTGGCCCAAGTACCGCCAGTTCATCTCCCGCGGCGGCAGCACCTACTCCCGGCTGGTGCTGGACCTGCCGCTGCGGGACATCACCGGCGGCTTCCGCGCCTTCCGCGCGCAGACCCTCCAGGGCCTGGGTCTGGACGAGGTGTCCTCGCAGGGCTACTGCTTCCAGGTCGACCTCGCCCGCCGCGCGGTCCAGGCCGGCTACCACGTCGTCGAGGTCCCGATCACCTTCGTCGAGCGGGAGCACGGCGACAGCAAGATGAACCGGGACATCGTGGTCGAGGCGCTGTGGCGGGTCACCGCATGGGGCGTCGGCTCGCGGGTGGAGAAGTTCCGCGGGCGCTGAGCCCGGAGTCCCGGGTGTACCGCGTCCCGTGGTCCCCGGCAGGCGCCGAGGGCCGGCCAGGCACACTTGAGTCATGACGTTCACAGGCACGCCGTCGCCGAGTCCCCGTCCGCCCCAGCGTTCGCGCGCCCGCCGGTTCGTGCCGCTGGGCGTCGCCGCCTGGGTGGTGCTGGAGATCTGGCTGCTGACCCTGGTTGCCGGGGCCACCAACGGCCTGACCGTCTTCCTGCTGCTGGTCGCCGGGGTGGTCGCCGGCGGTTGGGTGGTCAAGCGGGCCGGCCGCCGCGCCTGGCAGAACCTCACCGAGAGCCTTCAGCGGGGCGGCCCGACGGACCCGGCCGAGCCCGCCCCGTCCCGCAACGGCCGCTCCGGCAGCGGCAATACGCTCCCGATGGCCGGCGGCCTGCTGCTGATGGTGCCGGGCCTGCTCTCCGACCTGCTGGGGCTGCTCTGCCTCTTCCCGCCGACCGGGAAGCTGATCCAGCGCCGCGCCGAGAAGCTGCTGAACAGGCGGGCGTCGTATGCGCCCGGGTCGTTCGGCGACGCCTTCCAACAGGCCCGGATGCACCGGCCGGACGGCAAGGTCGTGCCGGGCGAGGTGATCCACGACGAGCCGCCGGCCGCCCGTCGCCAGGATCCACCGCTGACCGGCTGAGGGGTTGGGTGTCCGACCGGCCGCACGGGGCGGACCTGGACGGTCCGGACGGAGCGGAAGCGGGACCGGGAGCACGCACACCAAGGGCCGGGGCCACTGCGAAGTGCAGTGGCCCCGGCCCTTGGTGCTGTGTGCAGGCCCGCCGTCAGGCGGACTTGCGGTTGGTGTCGCGCGGATGCACGGCAATGTTCATGGTGCCGGAGCGCAGGACGGCCAGCCGTTCGGCCAGCACCTCCTCGAGCTCCTCGCGGGTGCGTCGCTCCATGAGCATGTCCCAGTGCGTACGCGCGGGCTTACCCTTCTTTTCCTCAGGGCCATCGCCATCCACCAGAAGAGAGGGTGCACCGCAAACCTTGCACTCCCACTCCGGCGGAATCTCGGCCTCAACCGAGAACGGCATCTCGAATCGATGTCCGTTCTGGCATGCGTACTCCACCGCCTGGCGCGGGGCCAGGTCGATGCCGCGGTCGGTCTCGTAGCTGGTCACCACGAGTCGCGTGCCGCGGAGAGCTCGCTCACTCATGAATCGTGCCTCCCGGGCTTGTCGCCCACAGGACAGGTGTCGCTGTCGTCGTCATCCGGTCAACGTCCGGTCGGCGGTGAAGATTCCCGTAATCGGGACATGTGCGTCGCCCGTCGTGCCGCCCCTTGTTGTACCCACCGACGCCCGGTTTGTCACATCTGGCAGCAGATGTCACCCAGCGCCTTACATCGTTGAGCGCGCAGTAACGGTCCGCCTGGTGAGCCAAAGGCGTACACTACCGCCCCGCACCCTCCGGGACTAAATCCGGTCAGGCACGGGATTTCCGGCCGCCGCGATCGCCCGACTCACGGGTACCCGCGCCAGCAGGACAAAACCGACCACAAAGAATGCCACCAGGGACACGATCGCGTCCCGGTAGCTCCCGGTCAGCTGGTAGGCCACCCCGAACACCAGCGGCCCCAGCCAGCTCACCCCCCGGTCGCTCATCTCGTACGCGGAGAAGTACTCCGCCTCCTTGCCGCGCGGCACCAGATGCGAGAACAGCGAGCGGGACAGCGCCTGGCTGCCGCCCAGCACCAGGCCGATGCCGACGGCCAGGGCGAAGAACCACACGGGGGCCTTCGCGGGCAGGAAGTAGCCGGCCGCCAGCGTCAGCGTCCAGGCCACCAGCGACCCCAGGATCGTCCGCTGCGCACCGTACCGCCGCGCGAGCCGGCCCATCAGCAGGGCACCCGCCGCGGCGAGCACCTGCACCAGCAGGATCGCCGTGATCAGCGTGCTCTGGTCCAGCCGCAGCTCCTCCGAGCCGTAGACGGACGCCTGGGTGATCACCGTTTGCACGCCGTCGTTGTAGAGGAGGTAGGCCAGGAGGAAGGAGAGGGTGAGCGGGTGCCGGCGCATGCCGCGCAGCGTCTCCCGCAATTGCCGCCACCCCTGGACCGGCGCGGCACCGCCCGCCGCCGCGGGTGCCTCCGCGGCCGCCCGGCGGTCGCGCAGCCGCCGCAGCGGAATCAGCGAGAACGCGCCCCACCACAGCCCCGCGGACGCCAGGCAGATGCGCACCGCCGTGCCCTCGGAAATGCCGAAGGAGTCGTGCGCGCCGTAGAGCGCCAGGTCGGCGACGAGTACCAGCGCCCCGGCCGCGTAGCCGAAGGCCCAGCCGCGGGAGGAGACCGCGTCGCGCTCCTCCGGCTCGGCGATCTGCGGCAGGAAGGAGTTGTAGAGCATCGTCGACACCACGAACGAGACATTCGCGACGATCAGCAGCGCCCCGCCCAGCAGATAGCGCTCACCGGCCAGGAAGAACATCCCCGTCGTCGCCCCCGCGCCCAGATACGCGCAGCAGCCCATCAGCGGCTTCTTGCGGCCGGTCCGGTCGGCCAGCGCCCCGGCGAGCGGCATCGCCAGGACGGACAGCACCAGCGAGGCCGACACCGCGTAGGCGTAGAAGGAACCGGCCCGCACCGGGATGCCCAGGGGATGCACAAAGCCGTCCGCGTCCGCCGCGGCCTTCGCCACCGATGTCAGGTACGGCCCGAGGAACACCGTCAGCACGCTTGTCGAGTAGACGCTGTTCGCCCAGTCGTACCAGTACCAGCCGCGTTGCTCGCGGCGCCGGGCGGCCGTCTCCTCGACGACCCCGGTCACGGCCTCCGTGCTCTGCACGCCCACCCCCGCCTTCCCGTACCCGTTCCCCGCAGCGGACGGGCGACGGGGCGGCGCCCGTGGACGTCACGTGCCCGGGACCCAGCACCCCCGCTCGGTCAGCACCGTGCGCAGCGTCTCTATGTGGTCGGTCATGATGCCATCCACGCCGAGGTCCAACAGGGCGGTCATCCGATCCGCGTCGTTGATCGTCCAGACGTGGACCTGCATGCCCAGCGCGTGCGCGGCGCGCAGGAACAGCGGATCGACCACCGGGATGCCGGACTGCGCCTCGGGGACCTGGACGCACACCGCGCTGCGCCGCACCGCCGCACCCAGCAGCCGGTCCAGCGGCAGCACCCCGCGGCCGTACGAGCGCAGCCGCAGGCCAGCGACGCCGCGGGTGCCGAGCGAGCTGGCCATCCGGCCGCCGGCCAGCCGCTGCGCCCGCGCCACCCGGGCCTCCGAGAAGGAGCCCACGCAGACCCGGTCCCAGGCGCCGGTGCGGCCCAGCAGGTCGAGCAGCGGACCGAGCGCGGCCTCCGCCTTGAGGTCGACGTTCCAGCGGGCCTCGGGGAACTCCTCCAGCAGGTCCTCGAACAGCGGCAGTGGCTCCCGGCCGCCGACCCGGGCCCGGCGCACCGCGCGCCAGGGGAGCCGCCCGATCGCGCCCCGGGCGTCGGTGACGCGGTCGAGCGTCGCGTCGTGGAAGGCGACGAGCCGGCCGTCCGACGTGGCGTGCACATCGGTCTCCAGGTAGCGGTAGCCGAGTCCGACCGCGCGGCGGAAGGCGGCGGCGGTGTTCTCCAGCCCTTCCGCGGCCCCGCCGCGGTGGGCGAAGGGGAGCGGCGCGGGGTGGTCGAGGTAGGCGTGGCGGAGGCGTATCGCGGGGGTCACTCCGGCAGTATGGCGCGCTCAGGTGAAGTGACGTGGCGGGCCACCACCCGCGACGGCTGCTCGGGCAATCCCTTGATCGCGAAGAGCCGCAGGAAGAGCTGTGCCAGCGGTCCGATGGCCAGGGCGTAGACCACCGTGCCGGCTCCGACCGAGCCGCCGAGCAGGAAGCCGGCCGCGAGCACCGTGACCTCGATGCAGGTGCGGACCAGTCGCACCGGGCGGCCGGTCCGCAGGTGCAGCCCGGTCATCAGGCCGTCGCGCGGCCCGGGGCCGAAGCGGGCGGAGATGTACAGACCGGTCGCGGCGCCGTTGAGGAGGACGGCGAACGCCAGCAGCGGGATGCGGGCGCCGAGCGCGTGCAGCTCGGGCACCAGGGAGATGGTCAGGTCCATCACGAGGCCGAGGATCACCACGTTCGAGACGGTCCCCAGGCCGGGGCGCTGGCGCAGCGGGATCCACAGCAGCAGGATCAGCGCGCCGGACACGATGGTGACGGTGCCGATCGACAGTCCCGTGTGTCGGGATATGCCCTGGTTCAGTACGCTCCAGGGCTCCAGGCCCAGGCCGGCGCGGACCATCAGGCCCATGCTCACGCCGTACAGGGTCAGCCCCGTGTAGAGCTGGATCAGCCGGCGCGGCAGCAGGCCCCTCCGCGGACCGGCTTCTTTCGTTATGGACACAAAAATTCCCCCTCCTGGCAGGATTGGACCGACGCGTGACACCATGTGGCGTGTCGGGGCTCGGGAAGTAGAGCCAATTCCGGGAAGGTGGACTGATCTTCATGGCTCAGTGGACTTCGGCGGTGGGGGCGCCCCAGCTGGCCCGGCTGCTCCGGTCGCAGGACCCGCGCGATGCCCAACTCGCCGTCGGCGGACGCCGGTTGCCCGCCTACCGCAGTCTCGCCGACGGTGTCCGCCTGCTCGTGTTGGAAGGCCGGATACCGGTCGCCGCCCGGCTGCCCGCCGAACGGGAGCTGGCCGCCGCCTTCGGCGTCAGCCGCACCACCGTCGCCGCTGCCTACGAAGCGCTGCGTGCCGAGGGCTTCCTGGAGTCCCGGCGCGGCTCCGGCAGTTGGACCGCCGTTCCGGCCGGCAACCCGCTGCCCACCCGCGGTCTGGAACCGCTGCCCCCGGAGGCCGCCGGTTCCATGATCGACCTCGGCTGCGCCGCCCTCCCGGCGCCCGAGCCCTGGCTCACCCGCGCCGTCCAGGGCGCCATGGCCGACCTCCCGCTCTACGCCCACACCCACGGCGACTACCCGGCCGGTCTGCCCGTGCTGCGCCAGGCCCTGGCCGACCGCTACACCGCCCGCGGCATCCCCACCATGCCCGAACAGATCATGGTGACCACCGGCGCGATGGGTGCCGTCGCGGCGATCTGCCGCCTCTGTACGAGCCCCGGTGAGCGGGTGGCCGTCGACTCGCCCTCGTACGCCAACATCCTCCAGCTGATGCGGGACGCCGGCGCCCGGCTGGTCCCGGTCGCCCTCGGGGAGCGGCTGTCCGGCTGGGACATCCCCGCCTGGCGCCAGGTGATGCGTGATGCCGCGCCGCGCATGGCGTACGTCGTCGCCGACTTCCACAACCCCACCGGCACGCTCGCCACCGAGGACCAGCGCCGCCGGCTCGTCGACGCCGCGCGATCGGCCGGCACCCTGCTGGTCGTCGACGAGACCATGACCGAGCTCCAGCTCGACGAGGACACCGAACCGCCCCGTCCGGTCTGCGCGTTCGACCCCGCCGGCAGCGCGGTGATCACCGTCGGCTCGGCCAGCAAGGCGTTCTGGGCCGGGATGCGGATCGGCTGGGTGCGCGCCGCACCCGACATCATCCGCAGCCTGGTGGCCGCCCGCGCCTACTCCGACCTGGGCTCACCGGTCCTCGAACAGCTCGCCATCGCCTCGCTGCTGGAGGGCGGCGGCTGGGAGCAGGCCATCGGCATCCGCCGCGACCAGGCCCGCGAGAACCGCGATGCGATCGTCGAAGCCCTGCAACGGCACCTCCCCGACTGGGAGTACAGCGTGCCGCGCGGCGGGCTCACCCTCTGGGCACGTACGGGCGGCCTCTCCGGCTCCCGGATCGCCGAGGCGGGCGAGCGGCTCGGGGTGCGGGTGCCCTCCGGCCCCCGGTTCGGCGTCGACGGCGCCTTCGAGGGCTTCGTACGGCTGCCGTTCACGGTCAGCGGGGCGGTCGCCGACGAGGCCGCGGTCCGGCTGGCCGGCGCCGCGCGGCTGGTCGCGACGGGCGCGCCGATGGAGGCCGCCGAACCGCGGCACAGCTTCGTCGCCTGAGGAGCGCCCGGAGGGGCGGGGCGGAGCGATAGGGCGGGGCGGTAGGGACCGGCCGGTCCGGCCCGTACGCCCCGCCCGTCAGCGGTCCGCGCTCAGGGCCTCCCGCGAGCCGCCCGTGACCGTGCGGGCGTCGCCGCCCTTGACGATGGACACCCGCGCGGCCGCTCCGACCGGTTCGGCCGCCGACGGCTCCGCCTCGTCCACCCCGTCCGCGCCGTCCGCCCCGTTCGCCCGTGCCGGGTCGGAGGGTGCGGAGCCGCCGTCCACGGTGGCCAGGGACTCGGTGTCGTCCGGGGCCGTGCGCTCCGGCAGCAGCGCCAGGACGGCTTCCCGGTGCGCCTCGCTCGTCGCGTCGTCGAAGGGGTCGGGCGTGGCCGGCACCTGGACCCGCAGGACGGGCCCGCTGCCCAGCCGCGCGTAGCCCCGCCCCGGCGGCACGCTCGCGGTCGGCGTGGTGTGCGGCGGCGCTCCGAGCACCGCCCGTACCTCCTCCGCCGTGGCGGTGCCGAGCACCACCCGCGCCTTGGTGTGCGCCCGTACCGGATCGCTCAGCAGGTCGGCGCTCTCGAACTGATCGGCCACGACCACCGTCACCTGGGCCGCCCGGCCGTGCCGCAGCGGCACCTGCAGCCACCGCTGCGGATCGTCCCGGCCCTCCGCCGCCGCGAGGTGGGACAGCGCGGTCGGGCGGTCCACGACGATCCACAGCGGGCGCCGGGTGTCGTCCGGCACCGGCCGGCCGGACTGCCGCGCCCGGTTCGCCGCGACCAGCCGCCGCTCGGTCTCCTGCGAGGCCCATTCCAGCGCCGCCAGCGCCCCCGCCAGCCCGCTCTCCACCGCCAGCACACCGCGGCGCCCGACCAGACACCCGAACTCGCCGGTGCCGGTGCCGTCGACGGCCAGCACGTCGCCGTGGGCCAGCGCCTGCAACGCGATCGAGCGCAGCAGGGTCGTGGTGCCGCTGCCCGACTGCCCCAGGGCGAGCAGATGCGGCTCGGTGGAGCGGGGGCCGGTACGCCAGACCACCGGCGGGGCGTCCCGGGTGCCGTCCGCACCGTCGACCGGCAGCGTCCGCTGGACGGAGTCCGGATCGGTGAAGCCGAGCACCGTCTCGCCCGGCGAGGTGACGAAGCGCTGGGCGGCGATATCGGCGGGCAGCGCCCCCAGGACCGTCACGGTCAGCTGATTGGCCAGCTCGTCCCAGGCGAAGTGGTACTCGCGGCCGCGGCCGGCCTTGGCGTACAGGACCTGCTCGATACGGGCCCGGGACCGGTCCTCACCGTCGGTGAAGTACGCCGGGTACTTCAGCTGCAGCCGCTCCAGCCGCCCGTTGTCGTCGAAGGCGTACGCGCCGAAGACCCGCTCCCAGTCGCCGCCGTGCGTGTACAGCGGGGCGGGGTCGCCCTCGGCGGAGAGGTACGGCACCAGCGCCTCGTACAGCGCCCGCAGTCGCTCGGTCTCCGCCTCGCTGGGGCCGGTCACCACCGGGGTGCGCTCCCGCCCCGCCCAGGCTCCCGCCGCCATCACGGCGATCAGGGCGAGCAGCGGCCCGTACGGCACCAGGGCCACCACCAGCACACAGGCGCCGATGAAGAACAGCAGCGGACCGCGGCTCTCCTTGGGCGTGGCGTCCCACCGCCCCCGGGCCGCCACCGCCAGCCGGCGCAGCCCCCGGCCGATGGTGATCAGGGGGTGGAACACGTCGGAGGCGCTGTCGGCGGCGGTGCGCGCGAACTCGCGACCGCGCGCCAGCGACGCGAAGTTGGCCATACGGGCCAGCGGTGCGCTGTCGGTCAGGATGCGGGGCAGAGGGCGGCGGGCCACATCTCCTCCTGTTGCTCGTGCGGTGGGACTTGCGGGCTCGGTGTGGGCGCCGAGCCGGGACGGGCGGCACACGGAGCCGCCCGGACGGGGCCTGGGGCGGCCCGTTCGGGCGGGACCCGTGCGGGCCCGCCGGAGGAGGGCGTGCGGGCCACCTCTAGAGCTTGATGCCGCCGAGGAGGCTCGCCAGGCTCGCCCCGCCGGCCTTGATGCTGGGCGCGATGGCGGAACTGGCGAGATAGAACCCGAAGAGCGCGGAGATCAGCGCGTGGGACAACTTGAGGCCGTCTTTCCGGAAGAAGAGGAAGACGATGACACCGAGCAGGACGACGCCGGAAATGGACAGAATCATGGGGGGCTCTCTCCTGGAGGGTGGGGACGGTCACCATGAGTTCTTCCAGCCTCGCCGCCCGGATCAAGCCACAAAAAGCCGCAAACGAGTGATTTGTCATTGAAATTCCCTATATGGGCGCAGCCTTACGGCGTGTCCCTCCGGCGTGTCGCTCCTGCGCGTCACCGGCGTGTCGCGACCGCGCCCGGCGGACCGGCACAATCGTCGGGTGTCCAAGCCGAAGAAGAAGCCGCTCGCGGGTCTGTCGGACGCGCCGCGCCGCCCCGCCACCCTCGCCCCCGCCGCGCCCTGCCCCTGCGGCCGTCCGGAGACCTACCGCGACTGCTGCGCCACCTTCCACGAGGGCCGCGCCACCGCCCCGACCGCGGAGCGGCTGATGCGCTCGCGCTACAGCGCCTTCGCCGTCGGCGACGCCGCGTACCTCCGCCGCACCTGGCACCCGACGACCCGCCCCGCCACCCTCGACCTCGAACCGGCGCAGCGCTGGACCGGCCTGGACATCCTCGGAACGACCAGCGGCACCGCCTTCCACACCGAGGGCACCGTGGAGTTCCGGGCGCACTACAGCCTGCACGGAGTCGCCGGCAGCCAGTACGAGCACAGCCGCTTCGTCCGCGAGGGCGGCGAGTGGGTCTATCTGGACGCGCTGCCCGACGCCTGAGCCGGTCCGCTCACCGGCCGGCGCTCACCCGCGCCGCAGCTGGTCGATCTCGCGCCGGTCGCGCTTGGTGGGCCGGCCGGTGCCGCGGTCGCGGTGGGCGATCAGCGGCTGCTCCTCGCGCGGCGGGACCGGCGGAGAATTGTCGACGAAGCACTCGGCGGCGACGGCCGCGCCGACCCGCTTGCGCACCAGCCGCGAGACCACCACGATCCGCTCCCGCCCGGCGTGCCGCAGCCGCACCTCGTCGCCGTTGCGCACGGCGTGGGCCGGCTTCACCCGCTCCCCGTTGACCCGTACGTGCCCGGCGCGACAGGCCGCCGCGGCCAGCGAACGGGTCTTGGTGAGCCGTACGGACCAGATCCAGCTGTCGATGCGGGTGGTCCCCTCGTCTGAAGCCATACCCAGACTCTAGAACGAACGGGGGAGGGGGCGGCGGACGGTCAGCCGGACTTCTTCGCCCGCGACTTCCCGGCCGCGGTCTTCTTGGCCGTGGCCTTCTTGGCGGTGGCTTTCCCGGTCGCGGCCTTTCCGGCGGTGCTCTTCTCCGTGGTCTTCCGCGCGCTCTTCGCCGTGGTCCCCGCGGTTTTCTTCGACGAGGTCCGCGCGGTGGATTTCTTCGCGCCGTCCTTCGCCGCGGGCTTCCCGGCCGCGGGCTTCTTCTCCGTGGCCTTCTTCGCCGCCGTCCGACCCCGTATGGGCGTCACCGACGCCGACTCCGCGCCCTCCCCGCGGCCGGACCGGGCCGCGCGCACGCTCTTCTCCAGGGCCGCGGTCAGATCGATGACCCGGGCGTCGGACCCGCTCGGTGCGGGGACCACCGGTTCCTCGCCCTCCAGCTTGGCGGCCGCCAGCTCCTCGACGGCCTCCCGGTAGTCGTCGTGGAGTTCCGCCGGGTCCAGCTCGCCCAGGGAGTCCATCAGCGTCTCGGCCAGCGCCATCTCGTTCTCGCGCAGCTTGACCTTCTCGGGCACGACGTCGGGGGCGGGGCGGACCTGATCCGGCCACAGCAGCTGGTGCATCACGATCGCCCCGTTGTGCGCCCGCAGCATCGCCAGCGACTCCCGGCCGCGCATCGCGACCTTGCCGAGCGCCACCTTCCGGTGGTGCTCCAGCGCCTCCCGCAGCAGCGCATACGGCTTGGCGGCCGACGCCCCGTTGGGCCCCAGGTAGTACGCCTTGTCCATCTGGAGCGGGTCGATCTCCGAGGGGTCGACGAACGACAGAATCGTCAGCGTCTTGCCGGCGGGCACCGGCAGCCGTGACAACTCGTCGTCGGTGACCGGCACGACGGTGTCGTCCCCCGGCGGCTGATAGCCCTTTCCGACCTCCTCGTTCGGCACCTCCTTGCCGTCCAGCTCGCACATCTTCCGGTACTGGATCGGCGCGCCGTCCTTCTCGTGGATGCGCAGGAAGGAGACCGACGAGGTGCGCTCGGTGGCGCTGTAGGTCTTCACGGGGATGGTGACCAGGCCGAAGGAAATTGACCCATTCCATATAGAACGCATATTTCATCCCTTGTGTGGGATTCTCATCGTATGTCGCCGATCACCGTCGTGGAGGGGCGGCGCCTTCCGCTGACCAACCTCGACAAGGTCCTTTATCCCGAGACCGGCACCACCAAGGGTGAGGTGGTCCACTACTGCACCACCACCGCGGAGCCGCTGCTCGCGCACCTCCACGACCGGCCGCTGTCCTTCCTGCGCTACCCCGACGGGCCCGACGGCCAGCGCTTCTTCACCAAGAACGTGCCGCCCGGCACGCCCTCCTGGGTGAAGACCTGCGAGGTCCCCCATTCGACGTCCGGGCCCACCCGGCAGGCCCTGCTCCAGGACCTGCCGTCACTCGTCTGGGCCGCGAACCTCGTCGTCGAACTGCACACCCCGCAGTGGACCTGCCGCACGCCGGGCACCGCCGACCGCCTCGTCCTCGATCTGGACCCCGGCGACCCCGCCACCGTCGTCGAGTGCTGCGTCGCGGCGCAGTGGCTGCACGAGCGGCTGGCCGCCGACGGCCTGGAGGTCTTCGCCAAGACCAGCGGCTCCAAGGGGCTGCATCTGGTCGTGCCGATCGAGCCGACCCCGTCGGAGCGGACCACCGCCTACGCCAGGACCCTCGCCGTCGAGGCGGCCAGGGCCCTGCCGGACCTCGTCGTGCACAAGATGGCCAAGGCACTGCGGCCCGGCAAGGTCTTCATCGACTTCTCCCAGAACGCGGCCGCCAAGACCACCGCCGTCGCCTACACCCTGCGGGCCCGCGCCACCCCCACCGTCTCCGCCCCGGTCACCTGGGACGAGATCGCCGACTGCGACGACCCGGAGCAACTCAGCTTCCTCTTCGGCGAGATCGGTCCCCGCATCGAGCGCTACGGCGATCTGCACGCACCGCTCCTCGACCCGGACCGGGCCCGACCGCTGCCCTGAGCGGCATAGTTGCCCCCATGACCGACGGAACAACGGATGACACGTCGACACCGCGCGCCCCGGGCCCGCAGACCACCGGCGGGGGCGGCGCCACGGGGGAGGCGACCGCCACCGAGGGCGGGGTGGCGCGCTCCTCGCTCCTGATGGCCGTGGGGACCGTGGTGTCCCGCGCCACCGGGCTGTTCCGCAACGTGCTGCAGGCCGCCGCCCTCGGCACCGGCCTGCTCGCCTCCACGTACAACACCGCCAACGTCGTCCCGATGAGCCTCTACACCCTGCTGATCGGCGGGGCGTTGAACTCGGTGCTGGTGCCCCAGCTGGTGCGCGCCCGAGCCGAGCACACGGACGGCGGCCGCGCCTTCGAACAGCGGCTGGTCACCCTCGTCCTGAGCGTGCTGGCGGTCGGCACACTGCTCTCGGTGTGGGCCGCGCCGCAGCTCGTCGCCGTCTACACCCCCGACACCCCGGCCACCCACGCCGCCTTCGAACTCACCGTCGTCTTCGCGCGCTTCCTGCTCCCGCAGATCTTCTTCTACGGTCTCTTCTTCATCCTCGGACAAGTCCTCAACGCCCGGAGCAAGTTCGGCGCGATGATGTGGACCCCGGTCCTCAACAACCTCGTCCTGATCGCGATGTTCGGCGTCTACCTCGGCCTGCTGGCCGGGCCCGACCGCATCGAGGACGTCACCCAGGGCCAGATCGACCTGCTGGGCCTCGCCACCACCGGCGGCATCGCCCTCCAGGGCCTGGCGCTGATCCCGTTCGTGCGCGCCGCCGGCTTCCGCTTCCGGCCGCGCTTCGACTGGCGCGGCAGCGGCCTGGGCAGGAGCATCGCGGCGGCCCGCTGGACGCTGCTGTTCGTCCTCGCCAACCTGGCCGCGATGACCGTCGTCACGCACTACGCCAACGCCGCCGACCAGCAGCTCCCCACCGCCGGCGTGGGGTACACCGCCTACAGCTACGCCCAGACCGTCTGGATGCTGCCGCAGTCGATCGTCACCGTCTCGCTCGTGACGGCGCTGTTGCCCCGGATGAGCCGCGCGGTCGCCGAGGACCGCCTGGACGACCTGCGCGGCGACCTCTCCCGCGCCCTGCGCGCCAGTGGCGTCCTCATCGTGCCGGCCGCCTTCTTCTTCCTCGCCCTCGGCCCGCAGACCGCCCAACTGCTCTTCGCGCACGGCTCGGTGGACGCCGCCGCGGCCGCGCCCGCCGGGCACATGCTGCAGGCGTTCGGCCTCGGCCTGATCCCGTTCTCCGCGCAGTACCTGCTGCTGCGCGGCTTCTACGCCTTCGAGGACACCCGTACGCCGTTCTGGACGGCCCTCTGGATCAGCGCCGTCAACGTCGCCCTGGCCACCGCCTGCCATCTGCTGCTGCCCGCGCGCTGGTCGGTCACCGGCATGGCCGCCGCCTGTGCCGTCGCCTACGGCATCGGTCTGCTGGTCACCGCGCTGCTGCTGCGCCGGCGGATCGCCGGACGCCTCGACGGCCGGCGGCTGTGCCGTACGTACGGCAGGCTGGCCGTGGCCGCCGCCCTGGCCGGTGCGGCCGGCCGGCTCGCGGCGTGGGCCTGCTCCGGGGCGTCCGTGCCGACCGGCTGGGCCCCCGCCCTGGCGCTGACCGCCGGCGGACTCACCATGGCGCTGCTCTTCCTGGTGCTGGCCCGCGTCCTGCGGATCGACGAGCTGCGCCGGCTGCCGGGGCTGCGCTGAGCGGTCCGGCGGCCCCGCTCACACCGCCCGCGGCCGTGACCAGGACGCCCGCGCGGCGGCCTCGATCCAGCCGATGACGGCCCGGACCGTGGTGTCGCCGAGACCGGCCAGCTCCGCGAGGGCGGCCTGATCACCCGCGGACGGCGCCACACCGGCCGCGGCGAGGGCGGCCGGCAGGTCCGGCCGCCCCCGGCCGGGCAGCGCCACCGGACCCTGCAGCCGCTCCTCGGGGCCCGGGGGCAGCAGCGGCCGGTCCTCGGTGCGCGCCTCCAGCGGCAGCCGGTCCTCGGGGCGGGGCGGCGGGAGCAGGGAGTCCACCGGGAAGGCCAGGGTGCTGAGCCGGTCCTCGGCGCGCGGGGGAGCGAGCACCGGGATCGGTGTCGCGCCGTAGGGCGGGGGAGTCGGGCAGTGCGGCGACATCGGGGCCTCCAGATCGCGGTCCGAGGGACGGAGGGGTTCGACGAAGCAGTCGTCAGCTCTTCGGAGACCATGGTGCGCCCCGGTGGTTCCGGAGCGGGCACCGTTTCACCCGATCGGGCCAGGTCGTGCCGGGCGCCCCGCTACCGTGACCGGATGACGCGCACCGACGGACCGATGTCGCCGCGGCCGTACTGGAACCACAACGTGCACTACCACCGGCTCGTACTGGACGCGGTCCCGGACGGCTGTGCGCGGGCCCTGGACATCGGCTGCGGCGACGGCCTGCTGGTCGCCGAACTGGCCGGGCGGGTCGATGAGGTGACCGGAGTGGACCGCTCCGCCGCGATGATGCGGCTGGCCCGGGCACGTGGCGCCGGGCTCCGCAACGCCGCGTTCGTCGAGGCCGACGTCATGGCCGCGGAGGGAATCCGGCCGGGCGCGTACGACTTCGTCACCGCCGTGGCGGTCGTCCACCACATCGGTTTCGCGGCCGCGGCCCGGCGGATGGCCGGTCTGCTGGCGCCCGGCGGACGTCTCGTCATCATCGGCCTGGCGAGGAACCGGACGCCGCTGGACTGGTGCATCAGCGGCGCGGGGGTGCCCGCCGCCCGACTCCTCGCCCGGCGCCGCGGGGGCAAGAGCGGGCCGCAGGGGATGCCGGTCGAGGACTCGGACATGACCTGGGGCGAGGTCCGGCGGGCGGCCCGGGACTGCCTGCCGGGCAGCCGTTTCCGCCGCCATCTGCTGTGGCGCTATTCGGTGGTGTGGGACAAACCCCTGATCTGAACCCGGAGTTCGTCGCCAACCCCCGGTCGGGCCGGGACGGGCCTCGGCGCGTCGCCATTTTGGAATCAGCGATCCAAAACGATGTTAGAGTCCCGGGCATGTATTGGAACGATCGGTTCAAAAAAGGGGCTCCGGGCGTGCCGCGGGCCGTACACGTCCTGGCCGTGGGCATCTTCGCCATGGTGACCAGCGAGTTCGCGGTGGCCGGGCTGATGCCGCAGATGGCGGACGGGCTGGGGGTGGGCATCCCGCAGATCGGCTATCTCATCACCGCCTTCGCGGTGGCCATGTCGGCCGGCGGGCCGTTCCTCGCCTTCGCCGTGCTGCGGCTGCGTCAGAAGCACGCGCTGATGCTGTTGTTCGGGATATTCCTGGCGGGCAACGTACTGGCCGCCCTCGCGCCGGACTACGGGGTGATGCTGGCGGCGCGGATCGTCACCGGTGTGGCCTCGCAGGCGTTCTTCGGCGTGGCGGTTTCGCTCTGCGTCCGGCTGGCCCGGCCGGAGGTCCGCGGCCGGGCCATCGCGCTGGCGATGAACGGGCTGATGCTCGGCACGCTGCTCGGGCTGCCGCTCTCGACGGTGGTCGGTGAACATCTGGGCTGGCGGGCGGCGTTCTGGGTCATTTCGGGGCTCGCGGTACTCGCCGCGCTCGCCACGCTCGTGGGGGTTCCGCGGGAGGTGCGCGCGGAAGGCGGCGGCGTCCGTGCGGAACTGGCCGGGTTCAGGAATCCCCGGCTGTGGCTGGTGCTCTCGACCAGCACCCTGATCATTGGCGCGACCTTCTCCGCCTTCAGCTATTTCCACCCCATTCTGACCGAGGTCACCGGATTCGATTCCGGAACCGTGCCGCTGCTTCTCATCGGATACGGCGCCGCCACGGTCATCGGCAATGCCGTCGTCGGACGGCTCGCGGACCGGCACACGCTGGTGGTTCAACTCGTCGGACTGGCACTGAATTTCCTCTTCCTCGCCGGATTCGCCGTCCTCGCTCAGCTCGCCGTTCCCGCGGTATTGCTCATGACGGGAATCGGGCTGGTCGGAGTGACCATGAACCCGGCCATGGTCACCCGCGTCCAACGCGCGTCCGGTGCCGGGCCGTTGGTGAATACCGTGCATTCGTCCTTCATCACCCTCGGGGTCATCGTGGGGTCCTCGGCCGGCGGTCTGGCGATCAACTCCTACGGTCTGCGGGCGCCGTTGTGGCTGGGCGCCGGGCTGGCCGCCCTCGGCCTGCTGACCCTGCTGCCCGACCTGCGGCGGCGCTCCGGCCCGGTTTCGGCGGCCGCCCCCGGGCGGCTCGGCCCGGAGCCGAACGCCCTCCGTGCGGAGGTGGTGGAGGGGCCGGAGGGGGCCTGCCTGGCGCGGTCATGACAGTGCGTCGACATGACCTGACGGTCCGTTCATCGGTGTGTCGTGCGTGTGGGGGGAATGCGGTGGTTGCCACGGAGCGGACACACAACTCTCCCCTGGTGTTCACACCGTGGTGATTACCGCGGTGGAAAGCTGCCTGCGGCCGTATAACCGACGGCCGGTGCCGGACGTGCCCCACAGCTTTCACGCCCGGTACCACAATTCGGGGAGAGGACACCCTTCGTGGACAAGACCCACAGAACCCACCGCGGCCGCGCGCTGGCCCTCGCCACCGTCACCGTCGTGGTGGCGATGGCCGCGCAGATCCCGGCGAGTGCGACCGCCGGACCGGCACACCGGACATCCGGCAGCGCGACGGCCGCGCACCGCGCGTCCATATCGTCCATATCCGTCGGCGCGTATGACGACACCTACTACAAGGACGCCGTCGGAAAGACCGGAAAGACGCTCAAGGACGCGCTGCACCGGATCATCAGCAGCACCCAGACCGGGAAACTGACCTATTCCCAGGTCTGGGACGCCCTCAAGAACACCGACCAGGACCCGGCGAACAGCGCGAACGTGATTCTGCTGTATTCCGGGAAGTCCCAGAGCAAGAACTCCAACGGCGGGGATCCGGACGACTGGAACCGCGAGCACGTCTGGGCGAAGTCGCACGGCGACTTCGGTACCGCCACCGGCCCCGGGACCGATCTGCACCACCTGCGTCCGGCGGACGTCTCCGTCAACAGCACCCGCGGCAACAAGGACTTCGACAACGGCGGCACGGAGGTCGGCGAGGCGCCGGGCAACTACACCGACGGCGACTCCTTCGAGCCCCGCGACGCGGACAAGGGCGACGTGGCCCGCATGATCCTCTACATGGCGGTCCGCTACGACGGCGGCGACGGCTTCCCCGACCTGGAGCCCAACGACACGGTCGGCAACGGCAGCAAACCGAACATCGGCCGGATCTCCGTCCTGAAGGAGTGGAGCCGGCAGGACCCGCCCTCGGCCTTCGAGAAGCGGCGCAACCAGGTGATCTTCGACAAGTACCAGCACAACCGGAACCCGTTCGTCGACCACCCCGAGTGGGTCAACGAGATCTGGTAGCGGACGGCCGGCCGCCCCGGCGGGCGCACCGCCGCGGCGGCCGGACATCGGATGGAGTACGTCAACCGGCGGGCGGCCGCGGTCGTTCTTAGCGTGGGGCTCATGTCGAGCGTGAGTTGGGTCCCCGTCAGGGCCGTTACCGCGGCCACCGTTTGTGCCGCGAGCCTGCTGGCCGCTGCCGGACCGGCGCTCGCCGACGGCCCGCACGGCGTCGACGATCTGCGGCCCGGTACGCACCTGGCCGAGCCGGGCGACGCCGGGAACCGGCTGGACCGGCACGGTGTGCAGTTCCAGCCCCGGGACGGCGTGCCCGAGCCGCCGGACGTCTCCGCGCTGTCGTGGATGGTGACGGACATGCAAAGCGGCAAGGTCCTGGCCGCCAAGGACGTCCACCGGCCGCTGCCGCCCGCCAGCACGCTCAAGACCCTCTTCGCGGTGACCGTGCTGCCGAAGTTCTCCCAGCGGCAGGTGCACACCGTCTCCCTGGAGGACCTGGCCGGCATCGAGTCGGGAAGTTCGATGGCCGGGCTCAAGGAGGAGGTGCCGTACCACGTCGCCGACCTGTGGCACGGCGTGTTCCTCAGCTCGGGCAGCGACGCCGTGCACACCCTGGCCAGCATGAACGGCGGCTGGAACAAGACCATCGACGACATGCAGGAGACCGCGCGGCGGCTCGGCGCCCGCGACACCAGGGTCGCGTCCGCGGACGGCTTCGACACGCCGGGGCAGTTCTCCTCCGCCTACGACCTGACGCTCTTCGGCCAGGCCGGTCTGACCAACCCGGACTTCGCGCGGTTCGCCTCGACGAAGCGGGCGGAGCTGCCGCAGGAGGGCGGGCCGGACGCGTTCGGCATCCAGAACACCAACCGGCTGCTGGTCGGCTCGCACGGCGTCCGCCCGTACGACGGCCTGATCGGGGTGAAGAACGGCTACACCACGCACGCCGGCAACACCCTCATCGCCGCGGCCCGGCGCGCCGGGCGCACCCTGCTGGTCACCGTCATGAACCCGCAGTCCGGCGGCCGGAACGCCGTCTACGAGGAGACCCGCGCCCTGTTGGACTGGGGGTTCGCCGCGGCGCCCCGGGCTGCCGCCGTCGGCATGCTCCCCACCCTGGCGCCCGGTGACCGGCTGGCGGACCTCCAGCGCGTCGCCCACCGGCCGGACGCGCCGACCGCGCTGCACAAGGCCCCCGTCGCGGCACGGGCAGATGCCGGGACGCGCCAGCGGTGGCTGCTCTCCGCGGCCGCGGCCGTCGGGGTCATCGCGGTCGCCGGGCTCGGCACCGGCCTGTGGCGGCGCCGGCGCAAGCCCCGCGGGGCAGCGGCCGAGGAGTCCGACTGAACTCACCCGGCCGCACCCACCGGTGGTCGTACGGATGTCCGATCGGTCAGGGATACGGAGGACATCCGATGGCCTTGCCCGGTGAAGGGCGACGCGTCAGCCACGGTTGTGCGGCCCGCCGGGCGTTCCGCGGTGTAGCGTCCTGATCAGCTGTCGTGGTTCCGAAGTACCGGGCGCCCGTGTCGCATTCACGGGCGTTCTTGCTGTGCGGTGCGTGTCCGGGCCAGGCGATCACCTCCGGGTTCCGCAGCGTGCGGAAGCCGATTCGAGCCCATTGAACGAAGGAGACGTACATGGCTTCCGGCACGGTGAAGTGGTTCAACTCGGAAAAGGGCTTCGGTTTCATCGCCCAGGACGGCGGCGGTGCCGATGTCTTCGCGCACTACTCCAACATCGACGCGACCGGCTTCCGCGAGCTCCAGGAGGGGCAGAAGGTGACCTTCGAGGTCACCCAGGGACACAAGGGCCCGCAGGCGGAGAAGATCCGTCCGGCCTAGTCCGCCCCACCCGCGTCGGCGCCCGTTCCCTGCCGGGGGAGCGGGCGCCGACGCATGCGGCGCGGCACCGGCCCACCCGGCCGGCCGTCACGGCCGGCGGTCGTTGAGGATCTTCTGGAAGAGACGGTGGTCGCGCCAGGCGCCGTTGATGTGGAGGTAGCGCTCGGCGGTGCCGAAGGCGGTGAAACCGCACTTGGTCAGCACCCGCTGCGAGGCGACGTTGTCCAGCAGCGTGCCGGCCTGCAGTCGGTGCAGGCCCAGCGCGGTGTCCGAGAGGGCGCACACCGCCCGTACCGCGGCGGAGGCCAGCCCGCGGCCCACCTGTCCGGCGTCTATCCAATAGCCGAGAGAGGCACTGCACATCGGTCCGCGGGTGATGCCGCTGAGGGTGACCGCACCGACGACGTCGGACTCCGCCGCGTCCCCTTCGGACGGGCGGACCAGTACCCACGGCACGGCCCGGCCCGCGGTCCACTCCGCGAGCAGTCCCTGCAGCCGCTCCGTCTGCCCGGCGGGCGTGAAGAAGGACTCGCTCCGGTCCGGCTCCCAGGGGCGGAGATGGTCACGACTGCGCTGGTAGGCCCTGGCGAGTGGCGCGGCGTCCGCCGGCACCGGGAGACGCATCAGGACGTCGGGCGTCAACCGGGCGGACGGTGCGATCGTCATCCGAACAGCGTACGCGGTGCGCCGGACGGGGGAGCGGCGGCCGAGGACCGCCGCTCGGGCCGTCGGCTCAGGTCTGCGGGGGCCGGTCCTCGCCCCGCCCGCCGCCGAACTGGTCCCGGAGCTTGTCCTGGGCGGTGTCGACCTGACCCTTGTACTTGCCCTGGGTCCGCTCGTCGACCATGTCGCCGGCCTTGTCGATGCCCTTGTCGGTCTGGGATTCGTGACCCTTCAGCATGTGCTTGAGCTTGTCCATCATGGACATGGGCGGTCCTCCTCACCACGGTCCCCCACGCCTCCAGCATCGCCCCCCACAAGGTGATCTGCATCTGCGGGCCGGGGGCGCCGCCGGGGCGCGGGGGAGCGGTTCAGGAACTGCTCGCCACCGGGCCCTTCAGCTGGTCGCTGATGAACTTCATCGAGCCGGCGGCCATGCCCTTCTGGTAGTCCCAGGCGTTGTGCCGGCCGCCCGGTATCAGCCGCAGGGCGGTGTGGATCGGGCCCTTGCCGTACGCGGTGCGGAAATGCTGT
Organism: Streptomyces lydicus; assembly: GCF_001729485.1. GTDB lineage: Bacteria > Actinomycetota > Actinomycetes > Streptomycetales > Streptomycetaceae > Streptomyces > Streptomyces lydicus_D. The sequence goes on along the minus strand of NZ_CP017157.1, from coordinate 4,906,708 downwards.
ATCGCGGTGGTGACGGCGGGGGATTCCCTGGTGCCGGCCTGGAAGGCGAGGTAGACGTCCGGGCCGCCCTTGCGCAGCAGTCCGCGGGCGAGCTTCCCCGGGTCGTTGGCGTCCTTCTCGGCCCGGTGGCCGGCCCACAGCGGGGAGTCCGGTGCGAGGTCCGGCCCGCTGGCTATCGCCGCCTTGAACCGGTCCGGGTACTTGAGGACGGACTTCAGACCGGCGAAACCGCCCGACGACGAGCCCATGAAGGCCCAGCCGTCCCGGGACGCGAACGTACGGAAGTTGGCCTTCGCCAGGTTCACCACGTCCTCGGTCAGCCAGGTGCCCATCTTCTGCTGGCCCGGGATGTCGCTGCCGTCGTGATACCGGGTGTCCGGATTCAGCATCGGCATCACCACGATGAACGGCAGGCTCTTGCCCTCCGCCGTCCACTTCGTGAGGTTCTCCTGCAGCTCGATGTCGCCGCCGACCCAGTAGTTGGTGACGCCGCCCGGCTCCTTCGGGCTGCCCAGCCCGCCGGGCAGCGCTATCAGCACCGGGAACCCGCTCTTGGCGTACTTCGCCTCCTGGTACTCCTTCGGGGCCCACACCCAGACGCTTCCGGTGACACCGGACTTCGTGCCCTTCAGCGTCGTGCGCGCTATATGGGTGCCGTCGTCCAGGGTCCGGGTGATGCGGAAGTCGCTCCGGGGGCCGGTCGGCATGCGGGTGTCGCCGTCGACGGGTTGGGTCCGCGTGCTGCCGTCGCCCTTCGCGCCGGCGTTGAAGTCGACCGCTTTCCCGGCGTCGGAACAGCCGGTGAGCAGCGCGCAGAGGGTGACGAGGGTGGCCGCGAGCGCGACGGAACAGGGATGTTTCAACGGTGACTCCGCGAAGGGGGACCAAGGTGCAAGTGCCCATAAAGAGGGAAATCTGCTCGCGGTGGTTCCCTGGTTTCGTCGGCCCTTGCCGGTGGGCGGGCGCTGTCCGTGATCCTAGGGCCAGCGATCCGGCTCACCCGTCCGGCGCAACGCGTGCCGTCGCGTTCCCGTCGGAGCCCAATGGCCCGCTCGACGGGCACGCCACGGAGGTCCGGCCGAGAATGCAGCGGTGACCGATGAACACCGCAGTGCCGATGGCGCCGCGCCCCGCGCCGCGCCGTGTGACGAGGAACGACGGCTCGCCAGGAAGGCGCTGGCCGGCCGTGCCCGGGACGCCGAGGATCTGACGTTGCTGATGGACATGCTCGGCCTGGACCCGAGCCGTGACCCCGGCCGGGAAGCGGGGTGCGCCCCCGCCCGGGGCCGGGTGCCGGACACCGGCCGCGACCGGCGGGCCGGACGCGGGGGCGGGCGGGAGCGGCGCCGCGACACCTGCCCCGACGCCCGGTTCCGGCCGGGGCGCCCCAGGGCCTAGGGAGACACCCCTAGGGGCGCCTCCGTCAGGCCCCGCGGTCCCGTCCGGTCCCCGGCCGCTAGCGGTCGCCCGCCCGGCTCAGTCGCAGCGTCACGATCTGGAACGGACGCAGCCGCATCCGGACGGTGCTGCCGTCGCGTTCGAGCGCCGGCCCGTCGTCCGTCGGCCGCTCCAGCAGATCGGTGGTGACCGCGTCCGCCACCTCGAACCCGGCGGTCACCGCGGTGACCGCCCGCCCGCCGAGCGCCTCGTGCAGACGGACGACCACATCGCCGCTCGCGTCGTCGGCCAGCTTGACCGCGGTGACCACCGTCGCGTCATTGCCGACCGTGACCAGCGGAGCCACCGTCCGGGCGCCGGTGATCCGCCGCTCGGGCAGGTTGATGCGATGGCCCTCGCGGACCGCGTCCCCGAGGTCCGCGCCGGGCACCAGCGCGTACCGGAAGACGTGCCGGCCCTGGTCGGTCTCCGGGTCGGGGAAGCGCGGGGCACGCAGCAGGGAGAGCCGTACGGTCGTGGTGGTGCCCCGGTCGCCGTCCTCCCGCACCGTACGCGTGACGTCATGGCCGTAGGTGGCGTCATTGACCAGGGCGACGCCCCAGCCCGGCTCCGCGACGTGCACGAAGCGGTGCGCGCACGCCTCGAACTTGGCCGCCTCCCAGCTGGTGTTGGTGTGGGTGGGGCGGTACAGGTGCCCGAACTGGGTCTCCGCGGCATACCGCTCGGCGTGCACGTCCAGCGGGAACGCCGCCTTGAGGAACTTCTCCGTCTCGTGCCAGTCGACCTCGGTGTCGATGTCCAGCCGCCGCTGCCCGCGGGCCAGCGTCAGCGACTGCACCACCCGGGACTCACCGAAGCTGCGGACCACCCGCACCGTCGCCGCCCCGCCGGTCACCTCGCCGAGCGCGACCTCGTCCGTGTCCGTCAGATCGGTGACGACGTTGCGGTAGAAGGAATCCACGTCCCAGGCGTCCCACATGTTCGGGAAGTCCGGGTGGATCTGCAGCAGGTTCGCCGCCTCGCCGGGCGCCACCACCTCCCGCCCGGCGGCGCAGTCGTACGCGGAGACCACCAGGCCACGGGCGTCGATCCCGATCCGCAGCAGCCCGTTGGCCAGCGTGAACCCGCCGCCGTCGCGGGGCGCGGCGGTCACCTCGGGACCGTCGGCCAGCGGCGCCGCCACCGCCCCCGCCGGGACCCCGCCGCGCGGGTGCGGCGCCGAGTTCACCGCCAGCTCCTCGCTGCCGCCGCCGGCCAGCGCCGCCAGGGCGCCCGCGATGATCCCCTCCAGCTCGGCGGCGACCGCCGCATAGGTCCGCTCCGCCTCACGGTGCACCCACGCGATGGACGAACCGGGCAGGATGTCATGGAACTGGTGGAGCAGCACGGTCTTCCAGAGCCGGTCCAACTCCGCGTACGGATACGGGTGACCGGCGGCCACGGCAGCCGTCGCCGACCACAGCTCGGCCTCCCGCAGCAGCTGCTCGCTGCGCCGGTTGCCCCGCTTGGTCCGCGCCTGGCTCGTCAGCGTCGCCCGGTGCAGCTCCAGATACAGCTCACCCACCCACACCGGCGCGTTCGGGTACTCCGCCTCGGCCTTCGCGAAGAAGTCCGCGGGCCGCTCCCACCGCACCGTCGCCGAGCCGTCCAGATCGCGCAGCCGGCGGGCCTTGGCGATCATCTCGCGGGTGGTGCCCCCGCCGCCGTCGCCCCAGCCGGTCGGCGCCAGCGAGTGGCGGGCCACGCCCTTGTCCTTGAAATTGCGTGCCGCATGGGCGATCTCGCGCCCCGCCATCTGGCAGTTGTAGGTGTCCACCGGCGGGAAGTGGGTGAAGATCCGGGTGCCGTCGATGCCCTCCCAGCGGAAGGTGTGGTGCGGGAAGGCGTTGATCTGGCTCCACGAGATCTTCTGCGTCAGCAGCCACTTCGAGCCCGCCGCCCGGATGATCTGCGGCAGCCCGGCGGCGAAACCGAAGGTGTCCGGCAGCCACGCCTCGTCGTTCTCGACGCCGAACTCCTCCAGGAAGAACCGCTTGCCGTGCACGAACTGCCGGGCCATCGCCTCCGATCCGGGCATATTGGTGTCCGACTCCACCCACATCCCGCCGGCCGGCGCGAACCGCCCCTCCGCGACCGCCTTCTTGACCTTGGCGTACACCTCGGGCCGGTGCTCCTTGATCCAGGCGTACTGCTGCGCCTGCGACATGGCGTAGACGAACTCCGGCTCGTCCGCCAGCAGCGCCGTCATGTTGGACGTCGTACGCGCCACCTTCCGCACGGTCTCCCGCAGCGGCCACAACCACGCCGAGTCGATGTGCGCGTGGCCCACCGCGCTGATCCGGTGCGCGGAGGCCCCCGCGGGCGCCGCCAGCACCGCCCGCAGCTCCGCCCGTGCCGCCCGCGCCGTCGCGTTGACGTCCTGCAGGTCCACCGCGTCCAGCGCCCGGCCCACCGCCCGCAGCACCTCCCAGCGCCGCGGGCCGTCCACCGGGAGCTCCACCATCAGCTCGCCCAGCACCTCCAGGTCCAGGATCAGCTCCCACACCTCGGTGTCGAACACCGCCAGATCCATCCGCGCCAGCCGGTACTGCGGCTCGCTGCCCGCCGTCTCCGGGTCGCCCAGCGGGGTCGGCAGGAACGGATGGACATCGAGGATGACGGGATTGGAAGCGGCCTCCAGATGCCACTCGACCCGCTCGCCACCGCGCACCGGCGCCCCCACCCGCACCCACTGGTTGCGCGGATTGATCGCCTTCACCGGGGTGCCGTCGGGCAGATGCACCAGCGCCTCGCACTGGAAGCCCGGCATCCGCTCGTCGAAGCCCAGGTCCAGCACCGCCTCGACGGTGCGCCCCGCCCACTCCGCCGGCACCTCACCAGTCACCTTGAACCAGGTCGTGCCCCAGGGCGCGCCCCAGGCGTCCCCCACCGCCACGGGGGTGTGCGCGGCGGCCAGGCCCTCGGCCACCGGCACGGTTCCGGGGGCCCCCGGCTCCCCGCCGGGGGAGCCGACGCCCGGCGCGACCCAGGCCGCGACCTCCAGGGGAACCGACTCCGGGTACAGCGCGGGCCGGATGCGCTCGTCCAGGACCCGCTTGAGGCGGGCTTCGATCAGTGCGCGGTCGTCGTGCACGGCAGGGGCTCCGTAACGTCGGGGGTGGTACGGGCAGTGGTGAGGGAGGAGGGCGTTGCCCTTGCCTACCAGGGGAGTTGGACGCGGGCCGGCTCCGAGGCGGTGAACAGTTCGTGCACGGCGCGTACCTCGATCGCGGCGGCCGGCTCCGCCCCGGCGCGCCGCAGTCCCGGTACGTACAGGGCCGTGCCGCAGGTGCCGCCGAGGAAGCGGCGGCTGCCGTCCGGGAGCCGGCGGTGGACCTCGTAGTGACGCACCGGGCCGTCCGCGCGGCGCCAGGTCAGCCGCACCGAGACCGCGCCGTCGGCGGCGGCGGTGTCGGTGATCCGCAGCCCACCGGGGGCGGCCGGGGACACCGGGCCGTCGTGCACCGCGAGCGCCCCCAGCCGCCAGGCCAACGCCGTCCCGCCGCGCCCGGTCAGCCGTACGCCCAGCGCGTGCAGCGTGCCGGAGCCGAGCGGGCCGAGCCGTACGGTGTCGGTGCGCCAGCCGCCGCCCGGCTGAAGGGTCCCGGCCGGCAGGTGGACGTATGGTGCGGGCCGGCCCGGTGCCGGCGCCGGCCGGGTCGCGACCGCCACCTCGACGGTCACCGGGCCGGAGTCCGGATCGAGCCGGTGGGTGAGGTCGAGGACCGTGGCGGCACCGGCCGGCAGCCGGGCGGGGAACAGCTCCAGCGTGGCCGGTGCGTCGAGGGCGCCGCGCACCAGCAGACTGCTGCCGCCCCGCCAGGCGTCGTCGAAGTCCCATGAGACGACCGGGAGTTGCCCCTCGGTGTGCACCACCCAGCGCCGCGGCGGCAGCCGGTCCTGCAGGCCGAGATGGCTCCAGGGGGCCTCGGAGGTGACCTTGCCGGCCTCGTACCAGCGCAGGCCGTGCCCGGTGTTGAAGCTGCTGGCGAAGGGCAGCGCGGTGAGCGTCGAGCGGTCGGCGACCGCGGTGGCCGGTGCCCGCCAGCCGCCCGCCCCGCCGGGCGCCGCCGGAGCCGCGCCCCCGCCCGCCCAGAACCGGTCGTCCGCGGCGTGGAACTGGCCCGGGGTGCGTCCCGCCGGCAGGTGCTGGAGGGTCCACTCGGGACGGTAGAAGCCGAACGAGACGACCTGGTCCCGGCCCTCGGGGAGGATCGCGTCCCAGTCCGTAGCGGTGTCCCAGCCTGCCGACTCGACATCGACACCGGCCCACAACTCGTAGCGGCTGCGCCCCAGTTGCTCGGCGAGCCGCCCGGAGTCCGCGAGCGACCGGGCGCTCCAGCGGAAGTCCACGAACAGGCTGTCGGCGACCGGCCCGGAAGCGTCCTGGAAGAACGGCCGGTTGAGGTCGTCGAGCGCGCCCTGCCAGCCGACCTGCCCGGTCCGGTTCATCGCGTCGTACCAGGTGACCCGCAAGCCGTGGCCGGCGCCCGCGGTGCGCAGCGCCCGCAGGAACGCCTGCATGTCCGCGGCCAGCGCGGCGTCCCCGCCCCCGGTCTCCGCATTGACGAACCAGCCGTCGAAGCCGTACACCGTCGCGACCTGCACCAGCTTCGCGGCCAGCGGGAAACGCCCCGCCGCGTCCTTGCGCACCAGGTCACGGGTCCAGCGCAGCTGCCCGCCGTAGGCGACCGGCGGCAGGAAGACGGTGCCCAGTACGGGGACGCCGTTGCGGTGCGCGGCGTCGACCAGCGGGGCGTTCGGCGCCAGGATCAGCCCCTCGCCGGCGGAACCGCCCCAGAAGACCAGCTCGTCGAGGAGCGCCCAGTGGGTCGGCGCGTAGGTGTCCGCGCTCGCCGAACCCTGCGACGGGTTGCCCGCGGTGTGGTCGAAGGCCGCCAGCGCGCTGATCCTGGCCTGCCCGGCGCGGGCGGTGGTGTTCGCCGGGACGGGCGTGAAACGCGGGGCGAGCGGCACCGTCGCCCGGTTGAACGCCAGGTCCCGGTCGGTCCCGGGCTGCCAGGCCGCGAGGCTGCGCCAGGTGATGCCGTCTCCGGGGGTGCCCGACGGCAGCGAATCGGGGAACCAGTACGAGGCGTAGGGCTGCAGGGAGTCCGCGGCGCGGGGCCGGTGCCGGCCGGCGGCCCGGGCGGCGGAGGCCCCGAGGGACGGTCCGGCCAGGGCGGCCGCGGCGCCCGCCCCGGCCAGCAGCACACGACGGCGGGGGACGGGCGACGGTTGCCGGTTCATGAGGCGCTCCTCCGAGGGGGGACGGACGGTGACGACGGGCGCGGGCCCGCGGGAGCGGACGCCCCGCGGCGCCCAGCGGCGCCCCCGACCTCGTCGGGAGTCAGGACCGCGGTGATGCCACGGGACGCCAGGTGCGCCGCGTCGGTGGCGCGTTCGGCCAGTACGAGGGCCGGCCGGACGCCCTCGGCGGCGAGCTCGGCCCAGGACTCGAAGACCGGGCCGCCGGGCGCGCACACCGACCGCCCAGGCGCGGTCCCGGCCTCGCCGGCGTCGACGACCAGCGCGGTGCCGCGGACCGCCGGCCGGTGCCGCCGGCCGCGCCACTGCTCGGCCAGCGCCGCGATGGCCCGGCCCGCCGGTTTGACCGTACGGTCGTTGCCGAGCAGCCCCAGCCCGTATTCCAGCTCCGGGAAGTCCGCGAGCGACCGTGCGACGTCGTGCGAACACCACCAGGTCACGCCCCACAGGTCCGGGCAGTCCAGGGCGTGGGTCACGGTGGCCTCGGTGAAGCCCGCCGCCCGCTCCTCGGGGATGTGCGGCGCGGGGGCGCCGACCTCCTGGAGCCACACCGGGCGGTGCGGGTCCTCGGCCCACGCCTTCGACAGCTCGATGAGGTAGGCGGCGTGCTGCTCGGTGGCGGTGCCCGTCGGGCCGTGCCGCTGCGCGGTGCCGTTGAACACCCAGGAGTGCACGGCGGTGACCGCGCCCAGTCGGGCCGCCTGGGCGGGGGTGAAGGGGTGCCCGTCGCGGTACCAGGCGGCGTCGTAGGCGGCGTGCAGATGCGTCCGGCCCGGCGCGCCCCGTTCGCAGGCCGCCAGCATCCGCTCCAGCCAGGCGGTGGCCTGCGCGGCGGTGATGCGGTCGGGGTCCGGGTGCGGGCCGTCGGAGAACTGGTTGATCTCGTTGCCGAGCGTCATCCCGAGGAAGTTGGGCCGGTCGGCGAGCGCGGCCGCCAGCGTCCGCAGATACTCCTGCTGCCCGGCCAGTACGTCCGGGTCGGTGAAGAGGTTGCGGCGGTGCCAGGTCGTGGTCCACGCGGGCAGGAAGTCGAAGCTCGACAGATGGCCCTGCAGTCCGTCGACGTTGACGTCCAGCCCGCGTTCGGCGGCCGCGTCCGCCAGCTCCACCAGCTGTTCCACGGCGCGCGGCCGGATCAGCGTCCGGTTGGGCTGGAAGAGCGGCCAGAGCGGGAAGACCCGGATGTGGTCCAGGCCGAGACCGGCTATGGAGTCGAGGTCGGCACGTACGGAGTCCGCGTCGAAGTCCAGCCAGTGGTGGAACCAGCCCTGGGTGGGGGTGTAGTTGACGCCGAATCGCATGGGGCTCCTGTGGGTCGGGGCGGGTGCGGGCGCGTACCGGGCGGGCTCAGCCCTTGACGGCGCCCTCACCGACGCCGCGGAAGAAGTAGCGCTGCAGACAGGCGAACAGCACGATCAGCGGGAGGACGGCGATGACGGTGCCGGCCGCGACCAGCCGCTGGTTGTCCGCGAAGGTGCCGTGCAGGAAGTTCAGGCCGATGGTCAGGGTGAACTTCGACTGGTCGCTCAGCACGATCAGCGGCCACAGGAAGTCGTCCCAGGCCCCCATGAAGGCGAAGATCGCCACGACCGCGAGGGTGCCCTTGACCGACGGCAGGGCGATCCGGACGAACCGCTGCCACGCGTTGGCGCCGTCGACGAACGCCGCCTCCTCGACCTCGTACGGCAGGCCGGCGAAGGCGTTCCGCATCAGCAGCACGTTCATCCCGCCGATGCAGCCGGGCAGCACCACGCCGAGCAGGGTGTTGTTGAGCTGGAGCTCCCGCATCGTCACGAACTGGGCGATCATGATGGACTCGACCGGCACCAGCATCGCCATGACGAACACGACCAGCGCGGCCCGGCGGCCCCGGAAGCGCATCCGGGCCAGCGCGTAGCCGGCCAGCGCCGCCCCCGCGCAGTTGGTGACCGCATTGGCGGCGGCCACCTTCAGCGAGTTCAGCGCGAAGTCCCACACCGGGATGATCCGGGCCACCTCGCCGTAGTTGGCGAGGGTGGCCCGGTGCGGCACCAGGCTCGGCGGATAGCGGTAGATGTCCTCACCGGGGCCCTTGAGCGAGGTGGACAGCTGCCAGAGGAATGGTCCTACGGTCAGCGCCAGCACCGCGAGCAGCAGCAGGTAGCGCAGCAGCAGCGACCACCGCGGCGGCCGCCGCCCGGCCCGCCGCCCCCGCGGCACGGCGGCGGGCGTGCCGTCCTCCCGCTCCGCCCGGCCCCGCGCCCGCACGGGGCGTGCCATGACGCGCTCGCTCATGCGTCCTCCCTGCGGTTCGCGCGGAGCACCAGCAGCATCAGCCCGAGCGTGATCACGAACACCACGACGGAGAGCGCGGAGGCGTAGCCGACCCGGCCGCTGAGGCCGGTGCCGACCTGCTGCACGAGCATCACCAAGGTGGTGTCCTCCCCGCCGGGGCCGCCGGTCGGACCGGCCATCAGATAGACCTCGGAGAACACCTTGAAGGCGTTGACCGCGGAGAGCGCGGCCACCAGCACCATCGTCGGGCGCACCGCGGGCACCGTGACGGTCAGGAAGCGGCGCACCGCTCCGGCGCCGTCGACCGCGCATGCCTCGTGCAGTTCCCGGGGGACGTTCGCCAGCGCCGCCAGATAAATGATCATGTAGTAGCCGAGGCCCTTCCAGACCGTGACCGTCATCGCGCTGAACAGCAGCAGCCACGGATCGCTGAGGAAGCCGGCCCTGCCGAAGCCCAGACCGTCGAGCAGCGCATTGATCAGCCCCCGGTCGTCGAGCAGCCACACCCAGATCAGCCCCACCACGACGACGGAGGCGACCACCGGCGTGTAGAACGCGGCCCGGAAGAAGGTGATCCCGGGGATCTGCCGCTGCACCAGCATCGCCAGCAGCAGCGGGAGGACCACCAGCAGCGGGACGACCCCGAGGACGTAGAGCACGCTGTTGCGCAGCCCGGTCCAGAACATGGCGTCCTGGATCAGCTCCCGGTAATTGGCGCCGCCGGTGAACCGCCCCTCGGTCAGGGTCCGGGCGTCGGTGAACGAGTGCGCCACGGTGCTGAGGAAGGGATAGAGACTGAAGGCGGCGACCACCAGGAGCCCGGGCGCCAGGAAGAGCCACGGACTGGCGGAACGGTGCGTTCTCACGGTGCCCCGGCCTCAGCCGGTCTTCAGCAGGCGGTTGCACTCGGCGACCGCGCCGTCCAGCGCCGCCCGGGGCGACTCCTTGCCCTGTACGGCCTTCGCCACCGCATTGCGCAGCACGGTCTTCATCTGGTCGCTGAGCAGTACCGGCGTGTAATTCACCGCGGTCTTCAGCGACTTGGCGGACGCCACCCGCACACGGGTCGTGTCGGTACCGTCCTCCTTGGTGAAGTACGGATCGTCCAGCGAGCCCTTGGTGCTCGGGAAGATCGTGACCTTCTTGGCGAAGGCCATCTGGTTCTCCTTGTCGGTGACGAAGTGCGCGAACGCCACCGCGGCCGCCTTCGCCTTGCTCTGCGCATTCACCATCAGGCCCTGGACGTACATATTGGCCTTACCGGTGTTGTTGACCGCGTCCGTGATGCCGATGTGCCGGTAGAGGCTCGGTGCCTCCTTCTTGAAGTTCTCCAGATCGAGAGCGCTGCCCGGATTCATGGCCACCGACTCCTGCTGGAACTTCCGCCCGGAGGACTCCGCCTTCGCGGTGAGCGCCTGGGAGTCCAGCGCCCCGGCCGCGTACAGCTCCTTGTAGTGCCGCAGCAGCTCGACGCCCTTGGGCTCGTTGAAGGTGAACTCCGTGCCCCGGTCGTTCATCAGCCGCACGCCGTACCGCCCGAAGTCCTCGATCGACGGGGTGCTGGCGAGCATCGCCGTCCTCCGGCCGCTGTGCCGCGCCATCGACACCGCGTCCCGGAACAGCTGGTCGTAGGTCGTCGGCGGCTTGTCCGGGTCGAGCCCGGCCTGCCGGAAGAGCTCCTTGTTGTAGAACATCGGGCCGGTGTTCAGATACCAGGGGAACGCGTAAACGCCCGGCAGTCCCGGCATTTCATGGCTCTGCCACGCCCCGGGCAGATACTCGCCGCGGTACTTCGTCGCCGCCTTGTCCAGGTCGAGTGCGAGTCCCGCCTTCGCCAGTGGATAGGCGAGATCCGGCGACACATTCACCACATCGGGCAGCGTGCCGCCCGCCGCGTCCGCACTCAGTTTCTCCGGATATCCTTCGGCCGGCTGATCCACCCACTTCACCTTGGTGTGCGGATATTTTTTCTCGAAGTCCGCTATCACGCCCTCGAAGTAATCCTTGAAATTCGCCTTGAGGTTCCAGGTCTGGAAGGTGACCTGCCCCTCGACCTTCCCCGAGGCGCTGTCCGCCCCGTCGGGTCCTGTCGAGGACCCGCACGCGGTCAGGGCGAGCGCCGAGGTGACCACGACGGCGGTCGCGGCGGCGGCTCGACGGGAAATGCGCATGACTGGCGGCTCCTCTGCTCGGACCAGGCACCGGTGAATGTGCGCCGCGAAAAACCGGAAACGTGTCTTGCTTTATTGCGCGGAAAAGGGGGATCTGGCGTTCACGGCTGCTCGGTCGAACGTTCTCCGAGCCCTCGGGCGACGATGCGGCAGACGCTACTAATGCGTTTTAGTAGGTGTCAATACCCGGGACCGGCACGGCCTTTCCGTGCTGGTGATCGTCCGCCGCACAGGCCACCGCGCCGGCCTCGAACCGGCCTTCGTGCGACGTTTGACAGCTCACCCGCCGCTGATCAGACTGAGCCGCACTAATGCGGTTAAGTCCGAGGAGAGCCCGCCATGACAGCCCCCGGTGAGGCCGCCCGCCCCAAGCCGGCGCGCCGCCCGACCATCAAGGACATCGCCCGCCGGGCCGGGGTCTCGGAGAGCGCCGTCTCCTTCGCGCTCAACGACCGCCCGGGCGTCTCCCGGGACACCCGCGCCCGGGTGCGCCGCGTCGCCGAGGAACTGGGCTGGCAGGCCAACAGCGCCGCCCGCGCCCTGTCCGGTGAACGGGCCGGCGCCCTGGGCCTGGTGCTCGCCCGGCCCGCGCAGACCCTGGGCGTGGAGTCCTTCTTCCTCCAACTGGTCTCCGGCATCCAGGAGGTGCTCTCCGCCCGGAACATCGCCCTGCTCTTCCAGGTCGTCGAGGACCTCGGCACCGAGTGCGCGCTCTACCGCCGCTGGTGGGCCGAGCGCCGGGTGGACGGCGTCCTCGTCGTCGATCCGCGCACCGAGGACCCCCGCCCGGAACTGCTCACCGCGCTCGGCCTGCCCGCGGTCGTCATCGGCGGCCCGCCGGCGCCCGCCGCGCCGGGGGCGCACCCGGACGCCGCCGCCCCGGACGCCGCCGCGCAGCCGCCCCTCGCCACCGTCTGGGCCGACGACGCGAAGGCCATGGCCCGGATCCTCGACCACCTCTACGGCCTCGGCCACCGCCGCATCGTGCACGTCGCGGGCCTGCCCGGACTGGCCCACACCGAACGCCGCATCCGCTCGCTGCGCACCGAGGCGGCGCGGCGCGGCCTCGACGAACGCCACGTCCACTCGGTGACCACCGACTACTCCGACGCCGAAGGGGCCGAGGCGACCCGCCGCCTCCTCGACGCCGCACGGCCGCCCACCGCGATCATCTACGACAACGACGTGATGGCCGTGGCCGGCACCGCGGTGGCCGCCGGGCGCGGCATCCCCGTACCGGCCGCGCTGTCCATCGTGGCCTGGGACGACTCGGCCCTGTGCCGGGTCACCCACCCCCGCCTGACCGCGCTCGTCCGGGACACACCCGGCTTCGGCCGGCTCGCCGCCCAGGAGCTCCTCGGCGTCCTCGACGGCGGCCCGCACCGCACCGTGCAGGGCGAACTCCCGCACCTGGAGGCCCGCGAGAGCACCGGCCCCGCCTCCCGCGACTGACCGGCACCACCGCCAACCGCCGTACACCGCCACGCCGTTGCCGGTCCCGCGCCGGTCCGCGGCGGGTACCGGCTCCCGCGAGTCGTCCCGGTCGCGGAACGGCGGACCGGCGGTACGGCGGACCGGGCGGGACGGGGCCGGGGGCGTGTCGGCCGGGGGGGCCGGCCCCGCCGCGACGGGGGGCGGCAGCGAGGAGGGACCGCCCCGGCCCGCGCCGGACCCGGCCCGCCCGGTCCCGGCGCCGCCCCGCCCCGGGCCGTGATGCCTCGCCGCAGATCCGGTGACAGACTGGCGGGCAGGCCGGCCGTACCCCCGCGCCCGCCGGCCGGAGGAGGCCGTCCGCATGGTCGACGAAGCCGGCTCGCCGGCGCCGCGCGCCCTGGTCACCGGCGCCACCGGATACATCGGCGGCCGTCTGATCCCCGAGCTGCTCGCGGCCGGCTACGCGGTGCGCGCCCTGGCCAGGAGCCCGGAGAAGCTGCGCGACCACCCCTGGGCCGCGCGGACGGAGGTGCTGCGCGGCGACCTCACCGACGCCGACTCGGTCCGTCCCGCGATGGCCGGCGTCGACGTCGCGTACTACCTGGTGCACGCCCTGGGCAGCGGGCGGGGGTTCGAGGAGACCGACCGCCGGGCCGCCCGGATCTTCGCCCGCGAGGCCCGCGCCGCCGGCGTCCGCCGGATCGTCTACCTCGGCGGACTCACCCCGCGGGGCATCCCCGAACGGGACCTCTCACCGCACCTGCGCTCCCGCGCCGAGGTCGGACGGATCCTGCTGGACTCCGGCGTGCCCACCGCGGTGCTGCGCGCCGCCGTCATCATCGGCTCCGGTTCGGCCTCGTTCGAGATGCTCCGCTACCTCACCGAACGCCTCCCGGTCATGGTCACCCCCAGCTGGGTCCGCACCCGCATCCAGCCGGTCGCGGTCCGCGACGTGCTGCGCTACCTGGTGGGCTGCGCCCGCCTCCCCGACGACGTCAGCCGGACCTTCGACATCGGCGGGCCCGACGTCCTCACCTACCGCGACATGATGCAGCGCTATGCGCGCGTCGCCGGCCTGCCCGAACGGCTCATCCTGCCCGTGCCGATGCTCAGCCCCGGCCTGTCCAGCCTCTGGATCGGACTGGTCACCCCGGTACCGCCGGGCATCGCCCGGCCGCTCGCCGAGTCGCTGCGCCACGAGGTCGTCTGCCACGAGCACGACATCGCCCGCCACGTCCCCGACCCGGACCCGCCGGGCCACCCGCTCGCCTTCGACGACGCCCTTGCCCTCGCCCTGCGCCGGGTACGGGACGCCGACGTCACCACCCGCTGGACCAACGCCGCCGCGCCCGGCGCCCCCAGCGACCCGATGCCCACCGACCCCGACTGGGCGGGCGGCAGCCTCTACACCGACTGCCGGGAACAGACCGTGGACGCGCCGCCCGAGGCGGTGTGGCGGGTGGTGGAGGGAATCGGCGGCGAGAACGGCTGGTACTCCTTCCCGCTCGCCTGGGCGGTGCGCGGCTGGCTGGACCGGCTGGTCGGCGGGGTCGGGCTGCGCCGCGGCCGACGTGACGCCGGCCGGCTGCGGGTCGGTGACTCGCTCGACTTCTGGCGCGTCGAGGAGGTCGTGCCGGGGCGGCTGCTGCGGCTGCGCGCCGAGATGCGACTGCCCGGCCTGGCCTGGCTGGAGATGACCGTCGGCCGCGACGACCGGGGCCGTACCCGCTACGGCCAGCGGGCCCTGTTCCACCCGCACGGGCTGGCCGGCCACGCGTACTGGTGGGCGATCTCGCCTTTCCACGCCGCGGTGTTCGGCGGCATGGCCCGCAACATCGCCGCCGCGGCCGAACGGCCCACCGCCCGGGACGTGCCCGAACGCGTGCCGGCCGCCGGCGCGCCCGACCGGCCCTGACCTCAACGGCCGTCCGCCGCCGGGCCGTTCTGGGCGGGCAGCGACGGCCGGCCCGTCTCCTCCTCCGTCTGGAACTGGCTGCGTTGGAGCTCGTACAGGGCGCGGAAACCGCCCGGAGCGGACGGGGACATCAGCTCGCGGAAGGTGCCGTGCTCGACGGTCCGCCCGTGCTCCATGAGGTAGATGAGGTCCGCGTGCCGGACGGAATGCAGCCGGTGGGTGATCAGCACGATCGTCTGCCCGTCGGCGGCGAGATTCCGGATCTTGGCGAAGACCTCCTGCTCGGCCGCCGCGTCCAGCGCCGCGGTCGGCTCGTCGACGACCAGGATCTCCCCGTCGCGGTAGCGCGCCCGGGCGATGGCCAGCTTCTGCCACTGACCGCCGGACAGATTGTGACCGCCCTTGTAACCGCGGGCGAGCAGGGTGTCCAGCCCCCGCGGCATCTCCCGGACCACCTCCTCGGCGTCCGCGTACCGCACCGCGCCGTCCAGCCGGTGCTCCGTCAGGGGCGCGTCCGCCCGCCCGATGGCGATGTTCGCCCGCGCGGTGAACGGCCAGCGGAAGTAGTCCTGGCCGACCGTGGAGACCCGGGAGAACAGGGCGTGCCGGTCGACGGCGTCGGTGGGCACGCCACCCACCAGGACCTGTCCCTCGTCGGGCGTGTACAGGCCCGACAGCAGCTTCACCGCCGTCGTCTTGCCCGACCCGTTGCTGCCGACCAGCGCGACGATCTTCCCGGCCGGTACGACCAGGTCCAGCTCGCGCAGGGCCGGCACATCGGTGCCCGGGTAGCGGAAGGTGACCTTCTCGAAGCGGATCTCGTCCAGCCGCTCCGGCAGCGCCCGCCCCCGGTCCGGGATCGCCCGGGCCGCCGCCTCGGCCTGGACGTGCTCCAGGTCGCCGACGAACAGGGCCTCCTCGTGCAGGTAGTTGATCTGGCGTACGAGGCTTTCCAGCGCACCGGAGCCGGTCCGGAGCGCGATCACCGCCGTGCCGCCCACCGACAGCGCCATCGCGCCGCTCCACAGCAGCCACCCGAGCACCCCGAACGCGGCCAGCGTCGCCGCGCCCGTCCCCAGCGCCGCGACCAGTCCCGTACGGGCGGCCAGCCGGGCCAGCCGGGTCTGCTCCAGCTCCGAGTCCTCGGCCATCAGCCGGAAGTGCCGCAGCAGGAAGCCGCCGATGCCGTGGACCCGGATCTCCGCCGCGGCCTGCGCCGAGGTCAGCAGATCGCTCAACATCCGCCCCGCGCGGGCGTGTTGCATCCACGCCAGGTGTGAGAGGTAGTTCCGTCGGGCGACCGACAGCGCGGCCCAGGCGCTGGGCAGCGTCATCAGCACGATCAACGGCAGCAGCGCCGGATGCAACGCCGTCAGCACCGCGAGCGCGGCGGTCAGCGACAGCAGGGCGTTGATCACCGAGGTGGCGTACTGGATCATCCGCCGGGCCGCCCCCGCCCCGAACCGCGCGCTCTCCAGCCGCTTGTGGAACTCCGCGTCCTCCACCGCCGCCATCTCCACCCGCTGCGCGGCCCGCAAGTACAGCTCGGTCGCCACCCGCTCGACCTTCGGCTCCAGCCGTCCCGTGCCCATGGTCGACACGGACTTCAGCACCGCACCGGCCACCGCGACCAGCCCCACGGTGAGCAGCGCGGGCAGCGCGCCGCGCAGCCGTTCCGTGGTCGCCCCGCCGCCCAGCAGCGCCGCCAGCACCCCGTTGAGGTTCACCATGGCGACGGCCTGCGCCACGCCCCGGCCGGTCTCGGCACCGACCACCATCCGCAGCGCCCTGGCGTCGGCCCGGTGCGCCAGCCGGGCGGTGAGCGCCAGCAGATGCGGCAGCCGCAGCACCATCGCCCGCAGCCCGAGTTCGGTGAACGCGCCGTCGTGCGCCGACCAGGCGTGGTCATCGCGCAGCCGGCCGCCGAAGAGTAACCGCTCCGACGCCGAGGGCGGCCGGTCCTCGCCCCCGGCATCGGTTCCGGTACCTGCGGTGGAGAGACGGAATCCCATGCTGCCTCCTGGTCGGGTGGCCGGCGCCCGCCATGTCGCGGGTGTCCGGAGAACGATGCCCATGAGGGGGCGTCACGGCGGCCCGCGCCCGCGATTTCCACGCGCCTTGGCATGCTGGAGGCATGACGGAACGAGCCGGGGGAGCACGCGAGACGGCAGTGGTGGTGGGGGCCGGACCGAACGGCCTGGCAGCGGCGGTCACGCTGGCGCTCGCCGGGCTGCGGGTGACGGTGCTGGAGGCGGCCGACGAGATCGGCGGCGGGCTCCGCAGCGGCGAGCTGGCGGTGCCCGGCGTGCTGTTCGACCACTGCTCCTCGACGCATGTGATGGGCGCCGGCTCCCCGTTCCTGCGGACCCTGGACCTCGCGGCGTACGGACTGGAGTGGCGCCGTGCCGAGATCGACCTGGCCCACCCGGTGGACTCCGGCACCGCCGGGGCGCTGTACCGCTCGGTCGCACGGACGGCCGACGGGCTCGGCGCCGACGGGCCCGCCTGGGAACGGCTCTTCGGGCCACCGGCGGCCGACGCCGAGGTCCTCCTGGACGAGGTGATGCGACCGCTCGTCAAGATTCCCCGGCACCCCGTGCGACTCGCCCGCTTCGGCCTGCACGCCCTGCAGCCCGCCACCCTGATCGCCCGCCGGTTCCGCACGGAGGCCGCCCGCGGCCTCTTCGGCGGGGCCGCGGCCCACCTCTTCGGTCCGCTGTCCCAGCCGCTGGCCGCCTCCATCGGACTCATGGTCATCGCGGCCGGACACCGCTACGGCTGGCCGGTGGCCAAGGGGGGCTCCGCCGCCCTCGCCCGCGCGCTGGCCGCGCTGCTCGAAGACGCGGGCGGCCGGATCGAGACCGGCGTACGCATCCACTCGCTCGACCAACTCCCGCCCGCCGCAACGGTGTTGCTCGACCTCGCACCGGCCGCCGCGGCCGCGGTGATCGGCGACCGGCTGCCGCCCCGGGTGCGGCGCGCCTACACCCGCCACCGGCACGGACCCGCCGCGTTCAAGCTCGATCTGGCCGTCGAGGGCGGGGTGCCCTGGCGTGCCGAGACCTGCCGGCGCGCCGGCACCGTACATCTGGGCGGCAGCTTCGAGCAGATCGCCCACGCGGAGCGCGAGGTGTTCCGCGGACGGATGCCCGAGCGCCCGTTCCTCCTGGTCTCTCAGCAGTACCTCGCCGACCCCGGCCGCTCCGCCGGAACGGTGCACCCCGTCTCCGCCTACGCGCACGTGCCGCACGGGTACCGCGGCGACGCCACCGCCGCGATGCTCGCGCAGTTCGAGCGCTTCGCACCGGGCACGCGGGAGCGCGTCGTGGCGGCCACGGCCACCTCGACGGCCGACCTCGAACGCGGCAACCCCAATCTCGTCGGCGGCGACATCATCGGCGGCGCCAACACCCCGCTGCGGCTCACCATGCGCCCGCGGGTCGCCGTCGACCCGTACCGCACCGGCGTCCCCGGCGTCTTCCTCTGCTCGGCCGCGACCTGGCCCGGCGCCGGCGCCCACGGCATGTGCGGGCACAACGCGGCCCGCTCCGCGCTGCGGGCGCTGGGCCGGGAGTGGCCGCACAACGGGCTTGCACGACACGCGAGTTGACCATGCGGACGGCGCCCGGGCCGGGTTCCCGGGCGGGCGCTGCCCGGGAACCCGCCACCGGGCGCCGCTCGGTCCGCGGTGCCGTGGAGCGGGGAACTCAGTGGTGGGTCACCACACCGGCGGCCAGCCGACCGCAGTTGGAGCCGGAGACGCTGACGCTGACCGACCCGATCGCGCCGCCCCAGTCCACGCAGATGCCCTTGCCGGGCAGATAGACCGGACCGGCGTAGGAGGTGTACTGACCGCTGTCGTAAACGTAGTCGGAACTGCCGTCGGTCGCCGTGAGATAGGTGTACATGTACACCGGCGCACCGGGGCTGTTCCGGACGGTGACGACGCAGTTCTTTCCGGTCGTCGCGCTGTACGTCAGGTACACGGTCCCCTTGCCGGTGACCGGTACGGAATTCACGACCTTGTAGCCGCTGCCGCAGGCGCCGTTGTAGGCGGCGGCGGTGGGAGCGGCGGCCGCGGTGGTGGCGGTCGCCATTGTGGCGAGACCCGCCACGGCGAGTGCGGCGGCTGATCCTGCGATGGCACGGGAACGCTTCATGGGAATACCCCCGTCGGGTGCTGTGCTTCGCGTGGTCATTTCACAGTGTTGGACCACGCGAGGCCGCCGATGGTTGTACCGCGAGAGGAATTCCCCATTGTTCGAACGGAGTT
Organism: Streptomyces lydicus; assembly: GCF_001729485.1. GTDB lineage: Bacteria > Actinomycetota > Actinomycetes > Streptomycetales > Streptomycetaceae > Streptomyces > Streptomyces lydicus_D. Next base: position 4,887,936 of record NZ_CP017157.1, on the reverse strand, counting down.
GTCGCGAACGGCAGGACGAAACACGACGGCCGGTCTGCGGTGCCCGGGCGGGCAGCGGCGGACCGGCCGTTGCGGTGGGGCGCGTTGCGCCGGGTCAGTCGTCGTCGCCGTCGCCGTTCGCGAGGACCTTGAGGCGGCTGTAACTCCCGTTGAAGCGGTTGCGGTCGCCGATCGGGTGGCCCGACGAGGTGTGCTGCCAGATGCTGTGGAACCGCCAGCCGGCCGGCAGCGAGCCGACGGAGGAGCCGTAGCGCGGGATCCACAGCGGGTTCGACCGGCCGAACCGTCCGGAATTGCCGGTGCAGCGCTTCCACCAGTTGGTCGAGGTGTAGATCACCGCGTCCCGGCCGGTCTCGTCCCGGTAGGTCTCCACGAAATCGTCGATCCAGTTGACCATCGCCTTGGCGCTCTTGCCGTAGCAGGTCGCGCCGTAGGGGTTGTACTCCATGTCGAGCGCGCCGGGCAGCGTCCTGCCGTCCCTGGACCAGTCGCCGCCGTGCTCGGCGAAGTACCGCGCCTGCGTGCTGCCGCTGGAGTGGTCGGGCAGCGCGAAGTGGTACGCGCCGTGGATCATGCCGGAGTTGTACGAGCCCCGGTATTGCTGCGCGAAGTACGGGTTCGTGTAAGCGGTTCCCTCAGTGGCCTTGACGTATGCGAAACGCACCCCTGACCTGCGTAGCGACGCCCAGCCGACGTGCTTGTTGTGGCTGGAGACGTCGACACCGGCCACGGCCCGGCTGTGCGACGCCCGCGGCTCGATCCCGCCGGCCCGGTCACCGCCCTCGTGGGCGACGATGGTGGACCCCATCCAGTCCTGCTCGGGGTGGGCCGGCACCAGCCCGGTGTCCGACGCCGTGGCGTGGCCGGGCAGCGCGAGGGGCAGAGCGAGCACGGAGAGAAGAGAAAAGAGCTTTCCGGCCGCAAGGGGGACTGTACGGCGGGCCGGACCGGATCTGCGCAAGGGCATCGCATGCCTCCGAGGCCATCGGTTGAGTCAGTTCGGCAGCTTTTGAGCAGAATTCTGCCGATAAGAGACTTATACGCAGAACCGCCTGGCCGCATGACCCAACAGGCCGTCAGTCCGCCGTCCGGCCCTTCATCTCACCCGTATGGCGGGCGGAAGCCGTCACCCGGCGCGCGGTCCGGCGCCGCACGGCCCCGGACAGCGCAAAGCGGGCCCCGGCTCGTGCCGGGGCCCGCTGTCCCGCGCAGCGGCGAACGCGCCATTCCGCCGCTTCGCAAGCTGCCTCATGCAGAGCCCGGGGGCTCGCACGGGTGGTCCGTCATACCTCTGCCCCATCCGGGCTGACCGGCCTGCGTGCCGGCGAGGGCTCTTCGACGTGGTCGGCTCAGTAGGCCGAGTTGACGTTGTCGATGGAGCCGTAGCGGTGTGCCGCGTAGTTGGCGGCGGCGGTGATGTTGGCGACCGGGTCGGTGAGCTTGTTGGCCGTTCCGGCGACGTGGTACTGGTCGAAGGTGGGCTGGATCACCTGGAGCAGGCCCTTCGAGGGGATGCCGTTGATGGCGTTGATGTCCCAGTCGTTGACGGCGTTGGGGTTGCCGCTGGACTCGCGCATGATGTTGCGGTGCAGGCCCTCGTAGGAGCCGGGGATGCCCTTGGACTTCATGATGTCCAGCGACTGACGGATCCAGCCGTCCAGGTTGTTCGCGTACTTCTTGACGGCCGGACGGTCCGCGGAGCGGCTGGCGGCCTGCTGCGCCTTGTGCTGCTTGGCGACGGCGGTGACCTTGATGTGGTCGGCGACCGAGGCGGTCACGGGGCGGCCGGTCTTGGCGTCGTCGGCCTTCGCGGGCTGACCGTTCGCGTGGACGGGCTTGACCGCGACCGAGGAGTGCTCAGAAGCAGCCTGTGCGGTGTCCGGGGCCGAGGTGAGGGAAAGGCCCGAGGTGACACCCGCGGCGGCCAGGACGGCCACGGCGACCTTGTGGGTGCGGGTGATGCGGGTGTTCCGGACAGCGCGGGGCAGGGTGAAGCTGGGCATGCAGGGTGACCTCTTCCAGGTACGGGTACGGGGAGGCGGCCTTGTGTGGCGGCGCGTGGCGCACCGGAGTTCTTCGCTGCGTTCGCCTTCGGGGCGTGAGCCGCAAGCTCGCTCTCGGTGCGTCGGAATCCATGTTTAGCGACCGTCCCGAATTGAGGCAATGGTGCTCTGTACTAATCGCCTTCGTGAGATAAACCCTGATCTTTGAAGTGGTGCGCGAATCTCGCCGCGTTGAGCGGGAAAGAGCGGATGAGAAACTCACTAAGCACGGTCGTAAGTGACGTACATCGCGTGCCCCGAGTCACCTGGAAGCGGCTGTAAAAGCCGCTTGAGTGGGGTCTATAAGTTGCCTGGCTCACACCGGAATTACCGCTCACCGACACCACTTCATGCGCGCCTGGAAGGCAATTCATCCGCCCGGCTGTCCGACGCCGGGCCGGGAAGTGCGTCAAATGTGGCGAGGGGCACTGGCACTGAGGCCGAAAGTGAGGCCAAAAGGGCGGCAATTGTGCCCTGATTCACTTGCGGGCCGGTGGTGGGCCGGTGCGGGCCTCCCGCGGGGACCGGCCGCCGCCGGCTGGGCCGTTGGGGAACCGTCCGGTACGGCGATACGGCGGTGCTGCTGGTCCGTTCGCAGCAGCGACCGGGCTGTCGCATGACGACGGGCCGTCCACTCCCGGACAGTGACACCGCACACAGCCGTCACTCACCGTAGGGAAGTACGCCATGTTCCGTCGTATCGCCGTTGTCGTCAGCGGTCTTCTGGTCACCGGATTCCTCGCCGCCGGCTCCGCCGTCGCGGCCCCCGTGGACGACCACCGCCAGCTCACCGCCAGGGACCGGGAGGGAATCCGGGTGGCCGGCGAGGTCATCCACGCCCTGCTCACCGGTGGCAACCTGGCCCGCGACTACCGCTACTGACGTGGACGCGACCGGCAACGGCGATGGCCCCACCCGCGAGATGCGGGCAGGGCCATTGCCGTTGCCGTGTCAGGGTGCCGTACACCGGCACCCGATGCGGTCCGTCCGGACCGCGCCTGGGCTGCTACACCCGGCTCAGTAGGCCGAGTTGACGTTGTCGATGGAGCCGTAGCGGTGTGCCGCGTAGTTGGCGGCGGCGGTGATGTTGGCGACCGGGTCGGTGAGCTTGTTGGCCGTTCCGGCGACGTGGTACTGGTCGAAGGTGGGCTGGATCACCTGGAGCAGGCCCTTCGAGGGGATGCCGTTGATGGCGTTGATGTCCCAGTCGTTGACGGCGTTGGGGTTGCCGCTGGACTCGCGCATGATGTTGCGGTGCAGGCCCTCGTAGGAGCCGGGGATGCCCTTGGACTTCATGATGTCCAGCGACTGACGGATCCAGCCGTCCAGGTTGTTCGCGTACCGCTTGGGCGCGGCCTTCGGCGCCGCCTTGGGGGCGGTCTTCGGCGCGGCTATCGCCTTGCGCTCCACGGACCGGCTCGCGGCTTCCTTGGCGGTGTGGCCCTGCTTCTCGACCGCGGTGACCTTCAGGTTGCCGGCCACGGACGAGGCGAGCGCCTGGTCCTTCTTGCCGTCGTCGGCGCGGTCCTTCGCGGTCAGCGGCAGGCCGTTGGCGCTGACCGGCTTGACCGCCGCGGGGGCGTGGGTGGAGGGGGTGGCGGCGTCGCTGGGCGCCGCGGTGAGCGAGAGCGCGGCGGCGCAGCTCGCGGTGGCCACCAGCGCCGCGGAAACCTTGTGGGTGCGGGTGATGCGGGCGTTACGGGCGGCGCGGGGCAGGGTGAAACCGAGCATGCGGAGGTGACCTCTTCCAGGGCTTGGTGGCGGGGGGAGACGGCCTTCGGTTGGCGCGTGAGGACCGAGGGTCATGTGCCGCGCTCGCCGCTCCGGCGGAAGTCGCAGACCCGTTCTCGGTGCTACGGGAAACATGTTTAGCGAGCGCCCTGGATCGTGGCAAAGATGCCGTGTACTACCTATCTTCGTGAGTTGCGGCGAGATGTCCGATATAAATGCCGCGCCGTGCGGTAAACACCGGGAAGGGCATCGACTAGCCGGGTTCGTACGTGACGTACGTCGCGTGCGGGGCATCACCCGGCGGCCCCGCCGACGCCCTTTCCGCGCCCCGGTGAAGTTGCCTGGCTCACACCGGAGAAGCGGGAATGCGCGCCGCGAATCACCGCGGGTGCGGGGCAGCACCCACCTCGCGAACGGGTCGCGGCCCGGCGCACGGAAAACGCCCCCTGCGGAACTCCGCAAGGGGCGTCACCGGCCGCGGTCGGCCGCGGGAAAAACCTGCTCTTTCAGTTCTCCAGTAGCCGGGCCGCGAGATGCTCGATCCGGTCGTACCAGCTCTCCAGCGCGGTATCCGTGTCGAATCCCCGTGGGCCGGTCTGGGTCAGGACCAGGCGGGCGCCGTGGCCGGTGCCGCGGCCCAGTTCCCAGCGGACGATGCCGTCCGGGTGCCAGCGGTAGGCGAGCACCGCGGGGGCCCGCACCTCCGTGACGGGGCCGCCCGGCACCTCACGTGCGGTGAAGCCGGCCGGTGCCGGCGCCCCCGCCGCCGGCTCGTCACCCGAGGTCAGCACCGCCCAGACGGTCTCGGCGGGGCGCACCAGCTGGCGCTCGAAGCGCAGCCGCGGCCCGTCCGCGGTCTCCTCGACCACGCCCCGCCCCAGCGCGAACTGCTCCACGTACGCCTCGTGCAGCTCACCCGCGTCGCGGTCCACGGCCGTCGAGGTGCCGTCGAGCAGCTGCGACAGCGCGGTGAGGCACAGGTGCCAGCCGGAGGCGAAGCTGGCGCCGCCGAACCGGTCGCCGAAGGTGTGGGTCAGGGTCAGCAGGGAGCCGTCCCCGTCCGGTGCGATCTCCCAGCGCAGGTGGTCCTCGCCCCAGGTGAAGGCGAACAGTCGCGGCTCCTCGGCGTCGGTGACCGTGCCGGTCATGGCCACACCGCTCACGCCGGGCATCGAGAAGGTCATCGCCCCGCCCGGCCGGAGCTCGACGGTGACGGCGGACGGGAACCACTGCCCGACCTGCGCCGGGTCGGTGAGCGCCGCCCAGACCTTCCCGGGCGGATGGGCGAGCCGGCGCTCCATGCGCAGCGCCGTCCGGCCGTCGGAGGTGGTGAGGGTGTCGGAATGCGGAGTCATAGGGGGTCGTCCTTCGTGGCGTCGAGATGCCGTTCCAGGGTGTCGAGGCTGCCGGACCAGAGGTGCCGGTAGTGGGCGAGCCAGGCGTCCAGCTCCGCGAGCGGCTCGGGCCGCAGCTCGTACCAGCGGCGCTGGGCCTCCTGGCGGACCCGGACCAGGCCGGCCTCGCGCAGCACCCGCAGATGCTTGGAGGTGCCCGGCTGGCTCAGTCCGAGCTGGTCGGTGAGCTCGCCGACCAGCCGGGGGCGTTCCAGCAGCAGATCGAGGATCTTGCGCCGGCTCGGCTCCGCGAGGACGTCGAACGGTAGGGACATACCCCCAGGATGCCTCTGTGGTTATATAACCGCAAGGGAATGCATGGAGGGTGGCGACCGCGGTCGCCGAGGGCGCCTCAGGCGCAGGCGTCCGCGGCCTCACCGACCCGGGACCGCCGGGCCCCGCGCCCGGGGCCGGTCGCCGGCCGGTCCTCGCGCCGGACCGGTGCCAGGGCGGGCGCCGAGCTGAGCGGCCCGTCGGTGAAGAAGCGCACGGCCAGGTCCGCCACGTCCTGGGCGCGCTCCAGCACCACCCAGTGATCGGCGTCCGGGATGCTCAGGAAGCGGCTGCCGGGGATGGTGGCCGCGAAGGCCCGCTGTCGGTCCGCCGAGGTCACTGTGTCGTGCTCGCCGCTGAAAACGAGCGTGGGTACGTCGCGCAGCTCACCGGAGAAGTCCGGGCGGTCCGACAGGGCGCGGTTCAGCGATTCCACGGCGTGCTGGGAGTGCCGGGCGGCATGCATCATCGAGCGCCGGACATAGCGGTACGCCAGCCGCCGGCTGGTGACGTGCCGGCGGTCGTCGAGGCACATCAGCCCCTCGGTCACCAGCGTCGCGAAGCTCTCGGTGTCGCCGTGCGCCAGCTCGTCGGCGGCCCGCCGCCACAGAGCCAGCTGCGCGGCGCTGATGTGCGCCGGCACGCCGCCGAGCGCGAGCCGCGCGATCCGCCCGGGCAGGTGCCGCGCGCATCCGTAGGCGAGGCCGGCCCCGTAGGAGAAACCGAAGAGGTTGATCCGGGGGACGTCGAGATCGTCGATGATCCGCTCGATCGCCGCACGCATCAGGACGTTGCTCGGCCCCGGGGGTAGCGGGTCGGCGCTGCCCATGCCCGGCAGGTCGGCGGTCACCACGTCCGCCACCGGCCCCACGTGGTCCTCCATCTGCGGCCAGCCGAACATGCCCTGCAGCGCGCCGCCGATCACCATGACGGGCTCGGTGATCCGCTCCGGCTGCCGCAGTCGCCGGTAGGCGAAGGACACCCCGCTCACCGACAAGGACCGGATCGTTTCCTCGTGCATCTCTGCTTCCTTCTCGGGGGACCGGCAGGTGCGGCCGGGGAGGGCGGGGGCCGGTCCGGGGCGGGTCTTCGGGATCACCCCGGGCCGATCCGAAGGACCCGCCCTAGCGGGTCAGTACGAGCGCGGCGTTGTGGCCGCCGAAGCCGAGCGAGGTCTTGACCGCGCAGTCGAAGGACGCCCGCCGGGGTTCCTCGCGGACGACCTGCACGGGCAGCCGCGGATCGGGGACGTCGAGGTTCGCGGTCGGCGGCACCAGCTGTTCCTCCAGGGCGAGCACGGTGAGCGCGGTCTCGATGCCGCCGGCGGCGCCCAGCGTGTGCCCGGTCATCGCCTTGGTGGAGGTCACCAGGGGGTGGGTGCCGATCACCCGCTCCAGCATCGTGGCCTCGATGAGGTCGTTCATCACCGTCGAGGTGCCGTGCGCGTTCACATGCCCGATGTCACCGGCCTGCACCCCGGCGTCGGCCATCGCGCCGCGCAGCGCCCGCTCGATGCCGTTGCCGTCCGGGTCCGGTGCCACCGCCGCGAAGGCGTCGCTGGAGGCGCCGTAACCGCGGATGTGCGCGCGGACGGGGGCCCGCCGGGCGGCGGCGTGCTCGGGCCGCTCCAGCACGAGGAGGCCGGCGCCCTCGCCGACCACGAAGCCGTCCCTGGCGGCATCGAACGGGCGGCACGCCGCGGCCGGGTCCTCGCGACGGGTGGAGACCGCCTTCATCCGGCAGGCGCTGGCGATCAGCAGCCGGGAGATCGGGGACTCGGCCCCGCCGGCGATGGCGATGTCGCACACCCCGGCACGCAGCAGCTGGTGCGCGGTGCCCAGGGCGACGGTGCCGGAGGAGCAGGCCGTCGCGACGCCCAGGCTGGGGCCACGCGCCCCGAGGTCCATGCAGACGCTGCTGGCGGCGCCGTTGACGACGGTCAGCGGCGCGAGCTTGGGGGAGACCCGCCGCGCACCGCGTTCGAGCATCGCGGCGTGCTGCTGGTCGTAGAAGGGGAGGCCGCCGTGCGCGGAGCCGATGACCACCGCGACCCGGCTGCCGTCCCAGTCGTCCGGGTCCAGCCCGGCGTCCGCGACCGCCTCGCGGGCGGCGATCACCGCGAGCTGGGAGAAGCGGTCCATCAGTCGCTGGGTGGCCACGCCGAGGAGTTCCGTGGTGTCCAGATCGGCGGTGTACATGAAGTCGCAGGGCAGATCGGCGAGTTCCTCGTGGTGCGCCACCCCGCCGGGCTGCGTTTCGTGGGTGACGGCGTGCCAGGTGGCCTTGGTCCCGACCCCCGCCGCGGTGACCATGCCCAGTCCCGTGACGGCCGCGGAGAACGGCTGGAGGGCCCCCGTCACGCCGGAACCATGCCGTCGACGGCCGCCACCAGCTGGCCCACGGTGTTCCGCGAGGTCAGCGGCACGTCCTCGAGGTCGATGTCCAGCTGGTCCTCGATCAGTACGCGGAGTTCCTCCAGTGCGAGGGAGTCGATGCGCAGGCTGCGCAGCGGGGTGTCATCGGTGACGTCGCCCGAGGAAACCCCGAAGCGTTGGACCAGCAGGGCGTTGACAACTTCTGCCGCATTCACGTGGCGCTCCTCCACTTGTTGTAGGCGTGCTGCCAACCGCGTCCAGGGCGGATGACCACCGGCGGCCCGGCTGGTTTGGCCACCCTTTATACGCCTTCGTCCTGATGACTCCCCAACCTTGGTAGCTCAATGGGGTGATGAGCGCACCACGGCGTGGGAGAGGGGCGCGCCCCGCGTTGCGGGTGCTGCGGACGACGCCTACGTTCCTAACGCCGCCGACCGTCCGGAGGCACGGGACGGCGGCCGTCGGGCTGGTGGAGGGCCCGGCTCAGGACTCGTCCAGCGCGCTGGTCACGCGCGCCAAAAGGGTCCGCAGCGTCCGAAGTTCCTCAAGGGTCAGACCGGTGGCGGCCAGCATCCTGCGGGGCACCGGCAGGGCTTGTTCCCGCAGGTCGTCGCCCTCGGGGGTGAGGTGGATGGTGACCGACCGCTCGTCCTCGGTGCTGCGCTCGCGGCGGACCAGGCCGGCCGTCTCCAGGCGCTTGAGGAGCGGGGAGAGGGTGCCGGAGTCCAGTCGGAGCCGCTCGCCGATGGCCTTGACCGGCTGTGCGCCGTGCTCCCACAGGACCAGCATGACCAGGTATTGCGGGTAGGTCAGGCCCAGGTCCTTCAGGGCGTCCCGGTAGACGCCGCCGAACGCGCGCGAGGCGGCGTGCAGCGAGAAGCAGACCTGGTGGTCCAGGCGGAGCAGTTCGGCGTCGGGGACGGGAGGGCTGGTCGGCGAGGTCATGCGTCCAGGTTAGCCCCCGGGGCTATTTAGTTGCGCACAACTGAGTTGCGTGCAATTTGAATGTGTGCGAGTGTTGCCGGTGTCGGGCGGCCGGGCAGCGGCCGCCGCACCTGCGAAGGGGAAAGTGATGGACGCGCTGTACACCGCCGTCGCCACCGCCAACGGCCGCGAGGGCCGTGCCGTCAGCTCCGACGGCACGATCGACCTCGCCCTGGCCCTGCCGCCCGCGCTCGGCGGCGACGGCGCCGGCACCAACCCGGAGCAGCTCTTCGCCGCGGGATACGCGGCCTGCTTCGCCAGCGCGATGAGCAACGTCGGCCGGCAGATGAAGCTCGACACCAAGGACGTCTCGGTCACCGCCGAGGTCTCCATCGGCAAGGACGACACCGGCTTCGGCCTCGGCGTCGTCATGCGGGTGGAGCTGCCGGACGCGCTCGCCGGTGAGACCGGCCGCCGGCTGGTCGAGGCGACCCACGAGTTCTGCCCCTACTCCAAGGCCACCCGCGGCAACATCGGCGTGGAGCTGGTCATCGAGTGACGCGCGGCGGGCGCGCCGGGACCGGTCCGGGGAGGGGCCGGTCCCGGCGCGTACCGCTCAGGCCGCGCGCGGAGTGCTCCGCCGCGGGTGGCCGCGGATCAGCTCGGCGTAGTGCCGCCCGCTGTCCTTGAGGGTGCGGGCCTGCGTCGCGTAGTCGACGTGGAACAGGCCGAAGCGCTTGTCGTAGCCGTAGGCCCACTCGAAGTTGTCCATCAGCGACCAGGCGAAGTACCCGGCCAGCGGGGCGCCCCGGCGGGCGGCGCGGGCGCAGGCCGCGACGTGCTGGTGCAGATACGCGGTCCGCTCGGGGTCCGCGACGGTGCCCTCCGGACGGACCACGTCCGGGTAGGCGGACCCGTTCTCCGTGACGTACAGCCGGCGCGCCCCGTACTCGCGGGTCAGCCGCAGCAGCAGGGTCTCGATGCCGTTCGCGTCGATCTCCCAGTCCATGCCCGTACGGGGCACGTGCAGCCGGCGCACCGGCCGGGCGAACGGCGGCGGGCCGGACGGGTCGGCGGCGACCACGGCCGGGAAGTAGTAGTTCAGCCCCAGCCAGTCCAGCGGCTGCGCGAGCACCCCCGCGTCCCCGGCGCGCTCCGGCAGTTCCACCCCGTACACCTCCCGCATGTCCGCGGGAAAGCCCCGGCCGTGCACCGGGTCGAGCCACCAGCGGTTGGTGTGCCCGTCCATCCGCCGCGCCGCCGCGGCATCGGCTGCGGAGCCGGTGGCCGGTTCGACGGTGCTCAGGTTGTTGACGATGCCGACCTCGGCGTCCGGGGCCTGCGCCCGGATCGCCTGTACGGCCAGGCCGTGCCCGAGCAGCAGGTGGTACGACGCGTGCACCGCGGCGGTGAGGTCGGTCAGCCCCGGCGCCATCCGGCCCTCCAGATGCCCGATCCACGCAGAGCAGAGCGGTTCGTTCAGGGTGGCCCAGTGCCGGACCCGGTCGCCGAGCTTGCCGGCCACCACCGAGGCGTACTGCGCCAGCCGCTCGGCGGTCTCCCGTACGGGCCAGCCGCCGCGGTCCTGCAGTGCCTGCGGCAGGTCCCAGTGGTAAAGGGTGACGGACGGGGCGATGCCCGCCTCCAGCAGGCCGTCGACCAGCCGGTCGTAGAAGGACAGGCCCGCCGCGTTCACCCGGCCGTCGCCCTCCGGCACGACCCGCGGCCAGGCGACCGAGAACCGGTAGGCGCCCACGCCCAGTTGCCGCATCAGGCCGATGTCCTCGCGCCAGCGGTGGTAGTGCTCGCAGGCCCGGTCACCGGTGTCGCCGTTGTCGGTGCGCCCCGGCGTGTGCGCGAAGGTGTCCCAGATGGACGGCGCCCGGCCGTCCTCGGTGACCGCTCCCTCGATCTGGTACGCCGAGGTGGCCACGCCCCAGGCGAAGTCGTCCGGCAGGGCGGCGAAGTCGATCCGATCGGTCACGAAGCGCTCCTCTGCAAGCACGGGTGCGGGTCATTTGACGGCGCCGGCGGTGAGCCCGGCGACCAGATAGCGCTGGAGCAGCAGGAACCCGGCGACGACGGGGACGCTGACGACCAGCGACGCGGCCATGACCTGGTTCCAGTAGACGTCGTTCTGGGTGGAGTAGCCCTGCAGCCCGATCGAGAGCGTGCGGGTGGTGTCGTTGGTCATCACCGAGGCGAACAGCACCTCGCCCCACGCCGTCATGAACGCGTACACCGCGACCGCCACGATCCCGGGCAGCGCGGCCGGCACCACGATCCGGAAGAGCGCCCCCAGTGCCCCGCAGCCGTCGACGTACGCGGCCTCGTCCAACTCCCGGGGCACCGAGGCGAAGTAGCCGGCCAGCATCCAGATGGAGAACGGCAGCGAGAAGGTCAGATACGTCAGGATCAGACCGCCGCGGGAGCCGTAGAGGGCGAGGCCGGTGGCGTTGCCGATGTTGACGTAGATCAGGAACAGCGGCAGCAGGAAGAGGATGCCCGGGAACATCTGGGTCGACAGCACCGTGACGGTGAAGAGGCGCTTGCCGCGGAAGCGGTAGCGGCTCACCGCGTACGCGGCGAAGACCGCGATGACGACCGAGCAGACGGTGGCCGAGCCCGCCACGATCAGCGAATTGGTGAAGTACCGGACCAGCGGGACCGTCCGCCAGATGTCGAGGTACGGGCGGACCGTCAGCTCGCTCGGCAGCCAGTGGAACGCGCCCGAGACGTCCGACAGGGGTTTCAGCGAGCTGCTCAGCATGACGTAGACGGGGAGCAGGACGAAACCGGTCAGCGCGGTCAGGAAGATCCGGCGGGCCCAGAGGAAGGAGCGGGGCGGCGCGTTGGGGGACCGGCGGCGGGCGGCCGCCGAGCGCGCACCGGCGGTGGGGGACCGCCGCCGGGCGGTCGGTGGCGGGGTGCGGGCGGTGAGGTCAGCCATCGGCGTGCTTCCTTCCGCGGGAGGTGGCCAGGAGGTAGCCGGCCGTCACCACCAGCAGGAAGAGCAGCAGCAGGACGGACATCGCCGAGCCGGTGCCGAAGTTCCAGGTGGCGAACGACGCCTGGTAGATGTGGACGGACAGCAGATCGGCGGCCTTCGGAGCGGCCTTGCCGAACAGCACGTACGGCGTGTTGAAGTCGTTGAACGTCCACAGGAACAGCACCAGCACCAGCACCTGGTTCACCGGCCGCAGCGCCGGCAGGGTGATCCGCCGCAGCTGCCGGAGCCGGCCCGCACCGTCCAGCGCCGCCGCCTCGTACAGGTCCTTCGGGATGTTCTGCAGCGCCGCCATCACCACCAGGAACGCGAACGGCCAGGTCTTCCAGACGGCGACCGCCAGCAGGGCGTAGAAGCTGTTGTCCCCCAGCAGCCAGAAGGGCCGGCCGTCGGTGAGGTGCAGCTGGTCGTGCAGTACGTGGTTGACCAGCCCGTTGTCCCGCTGGAACATGAACGCCCAGGTGATCACCGCGGCGTAGACGGGCAGCGCGTACGGGGTCAGGAAGACCGCGCGCAGCAGCCCCCGGCCCCGGAAGTCCTCCTGGAGGAACACCGCCGCCGCGGTCCCGAGCAGCCAGCACAGCCCCACCGCCAGCACGCTGAACACGCAGGTCACCCAGAACGAGTGCAGCAGCGCGGCGCCGACCGGCGCGTGCACGTCGACGCTGATCCGGTAGTTGCCCAGCGCCTTCCAGGGCGCAGCGCCCCAGTTGCCGAGGAACAGGTGCGTCAGTTCCTTGAAGCTCATGGCGACGCCGATGACCATCGGGACGAGGTGGACCAGCAACTCCAGGAGCAGCGCGGGCAGCAGCAGCAGATAGGGCAGACCGGCGCGGCGCAGCCGTACGGGAAGCCGCCTCACTGCGCCATCTGCTGTTCTGCCTCGGCCAGCCGCGCCTTGACCGACCCGGTGGTCACCGGCTTCCCGGCCGCCGCGTCGGCGAACAGGTCCTTGACGGCCGTGCCGACCGACGTCTCGAACTGCGCCTCGTCGGCGACCTGCGGCAGCGGCGTGGCGCTCCTGGTGAGCGTCTCGCGCAGCACCCGGGTGTCCTGGCGGTCGAACGCCGGGTCCTGCTGCGCGGCCCGGACCGGCGGGATGGAGCCGTACGTCTTGTTCAGCAGCTTCTGCTCGGCGTCGCCGGTCATGAACTTCACGAACTTCTGCGCGCCGTTGAGGTTGTGGGTGTTCTTGAAGACGGCGATGTTGATGCCGGCGAGCATGGAGTTGGTCTGCCGGCCGCTGCCGGGGGCGCCGGACGGAACGGGTACCGGCACCACGCCCCAGTCCGCGGGCTTCATGCCGTCGGCGGCGAAGGTGGTGGCCGCGGCCTGCCAGAGCACCATCGCGGTCCGGCCCGTGGCGAAGTCCCGCAGCGACTGGTTCTGTCCGTACTCCGCGTTGCCCGGCGCGATGATCTTGTCCTTGGCCATGAAGTCGACGTACTGCTTGACCGCCGCGACCGCGCCGTCCGAGGTGAAGGACGGCTTGCCGGCGGCGTCGAAGAAGTCCGCGCCGTGCTGCTTGCCGAGGACGAACACCTGGTGGATGTTGTTGGCCAGCTGACCGCCCTCGGCGCCCAGCCCCCACTCGCCGTCCCTGGAGACCCGCTTGCCGGCCGCCACCAGCTCGTCCCACGTGGTGGGCGGCCGGCTGATCCCGGCGTCCTTGAACATCTGCTTGTTGTAGTAGAGCGCGTACGTCAGCGAGTACAGCGGCACCGCGGCCGGGTCCTTGCCCCGCCGCGCCGGTGGCGCCCAGCGCCGGCGCCACGAACCGGTCCCGCCCGCCGATCCTGTCGAAGGCGCCCTTGTCCCAGGGCAGCAGCGCACCGGTGGCCTGCAACGAGGCCGACCAGGTGTTGCCGATGTTGAGGACGTCGGGCCCCTGCCCCGAGGTGGTGGCCGCCAGAATCCGGTTGAGCAGGTCCGGCCACGGGATGACCTCCAGCTTCACCTTGATCCCGGTCTGCCGCTCGAACTTCTTCAGTTCGGGGCCGAGGACCTTCTTGTCGGCCTCGACATCGGGCCCCTGGTTGGACGCCCAGTAGGTCAGCGTCCCGGGGGAGTCGTTGCTGCTCCCGCCGCCGGGGCTGGTACCGCCGCCGCATCCGGACGCCAGCGCGGCGAGCGCGGTGACGGTGGCGGAGACGGTCGCGGCTCGGAGTATGCGCATGACGGATACGCCTCTCTCTGAGGAGTCCGGGGCCGGCCATGTTCAGTTCCTGAACGGCCTCATGGCTTAACTTAGGGTGTGAGTTAAAGCCCGAGAGAAGGGTGCGTCAAGGGAGCGGGACCCGGTACGTTTCCCTCCGGAAGGGGGGAGAGATGGCCGAGCGCACCCAGCGGACCGTGCGTGACCTGCGGCGGGTCAACCGCTCCAGGATTCTGCAACGGCTGTATTTCGACGGCCCGTTGAGCCGTCAGGAACTCGTCACCGCAACCGGACTCAGTTCAGGGTCCGTCAGCAACGTGGTCGCCGAACTCGTCGACGACGGGCTGCTGGAGGAGGCCGGCACGGTCGGCTCCGACGGTGGCCGCCCCCGCACCCTGCTGCAGGTGTCCCCGGCGAGCGGCCGGATCGTCGGGGTGGACGTCGGCGAGACCCGGGTGCGGGTGGAACTCTTCGACCTCACCCTCGCCGAACTCGCCCGCGCCGAACTCCCGCTGACCGGCCGCCACCACGACGTCCCCCGGATCACCCGGCACATCGCCGACAGCATCGGCACCGTCCTGCGGGAGGGCCGCACCGACCCCGGTCACCTGCTCGGCATCGGCGTCGGCGTTCCCGGCATCGTCGACCGGACGGGCCCCGGCGGCGCGCTCGTCCACGGCCAGACCATCGGCTGGGACGCCGTCCCACTGGAGGACCTGCTCCGCGACGCCACCCAACTCCCGTCCGCCGTACCGCTGTTCATCAACAACGGCGCCCAGGCGCTCGGCCGGGCCGAGATGTGGTTCGGCGGCGGCCGGGGCGCCGAGGACGCCGTGATCGTGCTCCTCGGCTCCGGCGTCGGCGCCTGCATCGTCACCGACGGCGCGGCCCACAGCGCGGCCCGCGACAGCGCCGGCGAATGGGGGCACCTCACCGTCGCCGTCCGCGGCCGGCGCTGCCGCTGCGGCGCCCGCGGCTGCCTGGAGGCGTACACCGGCGCCGAAGCCGTACTGCGACGCTGGCAGGAAGCCGGCGGCCGGCCCCCCGACGGCGCCGACGAGGAGACCGCCCTCACCGCCCTGGTCGCCGCCGCCCACCCGCAGGACGGCACCGCCCCCGACCCGGACGCGCTCGCCGTCCTCGACGAGACCGCCGAATACCTCGGAGCCGGCATCTCCGACCTGATCAACCTCTTCGGCCCCGAACGGGTCCTGATCGGCGGCTGGGCCGGACTGCTGCTCGGCCCGCACCTCCTGCCCGCGGTCCGCCGCTACGCCACCGGCTACGCCCTCGCCCACCCGGCCGGCCGGGTCACCATCGACCTCGGCACACTCGGCCCCGACGCCGTCACGGTCGGCGCGGCGACCCTGCCGCTGGCGGACTTCTTCACGAACGGCGGCCGGCGGACCGCACCGCAGCCGGCCCGGCGGGCAGCCGCGACGGGCCCGCGGACGCCACGGGCAGATCGGGCCCGCCGCCGGACACCGGGGTGAACCGCCGCCCCCGCACCAGCAACAGCGCCACCGCACACGCCACCGGCCCCGCCGCGCAGGTCAACCCGAAGGCGGCCCGGAATCCGTACGCCTGCGCCAGCGGACCGGCCGCCACCGCCGCCACGCACTGCCCCACGATCAGCCCCGACCCCAGCAGGGCCATGGCCTCGCCCATCCGCGCGGCCGGAGCGATCCGCTCCCCGAGCGCGAACACCGCGATGAGATGTGGTGCCACCGCCGTGCCGATCCCGGCGACCGCCAGCGTCACCCCGACAAACCCGTCCACCACCAGCAACGGCAGTCCCAGCAGCGTCTGCGCCACGATCGCCCGCCGCAACCGGACCGTCAGATCCCGCTTCCCCGGCCGGCCCGTACTGACCAGCCCCGCCAGCGCACTGGTCACCGCCATCGCACCCCACACGAAGCCGGCCGTCCCGGCATTGCCCAACTCCCGCGACAGCGCGCTCACCCCGGCGTTGGCGGCGCCCCACATGATCCCCTGCGCCAGCGCCATCACACACAGCACCACCAGCGCCGAGGACCTCAGCGGCACCCGGGCGCCCCCGGCGGCCCGCTCGGTCCGCACCGGCCCGGGAGCCGTCGGATGCAGCGCGAACAGCACACCGAAGACGGCACCGAGCGCGGCGGCGAGCAGCAGTCCCGCCGCGGGGTGGAACACGACCACCACCGTGGCCGCCAGCGCGGGCCCCGCCATGAAGCTGATCTCGTCGATCGTGGTGTCCAGCGACAGCGCACGCCCCGTCAACTCCCGACCCTCCGGCCGGGAGGCCGTCAGCACGCTCCACCGTGTCCGCGACAACGGCCCCACCTGCGGCATCGTCACCCCGGCCAGCCCCGCCGCCAGCGCCTGCACCGCCACCGGCAGCGCACCGACCACCGACCCCACCAACGCCACGATCGCCACCGCGTTCGCCGACGAAGCCACGAGAATCACCGGCCGGTGCCCCCGCCGGTCCGCCAGCCGACCGATCGGCGCCCCGCCCACCGCCTGCCCCAGCCACAGCATCCCGGCGACCACCCCGGCCCGTCCGATGCCCGCCAGCTCCGTCAGCATCAGCAGCGTGCCGATCGGACACAGCGCCGCCGGCAGCCGCGCCAGGAACGAGAGCACCGGCAGCCAGGCCCCGGCAACGGAGAACACCGCACGCACACCCGCCCACACCGGCACCGCACCCCCCCCGACGAACGACTCGCCCCAGTAGACCCGCGGCACGCCGCCCCCGGCCATCCGCACGTCCTCCGAAACCACGCCCGCCAAAGCGAGTTGGGTGTGGAGGAACCCCCAAGCGTGATTGCCGGCGGCGGGCCCCCGGGACCCGGCGGCCGGGTCGCCACTACGTTGGAGAGATGCTCACCGTCGAGGTCATCGAGACGATCCGCTGCACCCCCGAAGAGCTGCTCGCGTTCGTGCTGGACCCGGAGCGCTACGCCCAGGTGGACCGCAAGATCCGCCCGGTCCGCCGGGTCCGCCGCCAGGACTGGGGAACCGAATTCGCCTTCCGCCCCCGCCTGGCCGGGCTGCCCGGCCCCGAGACCGTCGCGCAGATGAGACTCACCCCCGGCGCACGCGTCGACATCCGACTGGCGCCGCCCCCCGCCAACCGGCTGTCGCGCCGGCTGTGCGACTTCGAGGCGAGCTTCGTCTGCACCCCCACCGGCGACGGCACCCGCCTCGTCCGCACCCTGACCTTCCACTTCGCCCCCTGGCTGAGCCGGCTGGCCGAACCCCTGCTGCGCCGGCGCCTCACCGCGGAGGTGGCGGAAGAGGTAGCGCTGGCGAAGGCGCACCTGGAGCGGGCGGGGTGAGCCACCGGGACCCGCCCGGGCCGGCGCGTTGACCGGCCGGCCCGGGCGTGACGGGACGGGCCCCGGCGGTCGCCCGGGGCGGGACCGGCCCCGGCCGGCCCTCAGGCGTCGTCGGCCGCGTACACCCGGCGCCCCCCGACGAACGTCTGGAGGACCCGGGTCGCCGCGATCTCCTCGCTGGGCCCGTCGAACGGGTCGCGGTCCAGGACCACCAGGTCGGCCAGCTTGCCCGGCTGGACGGAACCGGTGTCATCGAGATGATTGACGTAGGCGCTGCCCGCCGTGTACGCGGCGAGCGCCGAGCCCAGGTCGATGCGCTGCTCGGGCAGGAACACCGGCGCCGACGGCGGACCGTCCGGCGTCCGGCGGTTGACCGCGACGTGCAGGGCGGCGAGCGGATCGGGCGAGCTGACCGGCCAGTCGCTGCCCGCCGCCATCGTGGCGCCCGCACGCAGCAGATCACCGAACGGGTACTGCCACCCGGCCCGTTCGGCCCCCAGGAACGGGATGGTCAGCTCGTCCATCTGCGGCTCGTGCGCCGCCCACAGGGCCTGGATGTTCGCGGTCGCCCCGAGCCGGCGAAAGCGCGGGACGTCGTCGGGGTGCACCACCTGCAGATGTGCCAGATGCGGGCGGGTGTCACGCGGGCCGTGTGCCCGCCGGGCCGCCTCCACCGCGTCCAGCGCCTCGCGCACCGCCCGGTCGCCCAGGGCGTGGAAATGCACCTGGAAGTCCTCGGCGTCCAGCAGGGTCACATACCTGCACAGCTCCTCGGGGTCGATGAAGGAGATCCCGCTGTTGTCGGACGTACAGCCGCAGGCGGTCAGATAGGGGCTGAGCATCGCCGCCGTGTGGTTCTCGGCGATCCCGTCCTGCATGATCTTCACGCTGGTCGCTCGCAAGCGCCCGCCCGTCAACTCCTTCCGCTTCGCGATGAGTTCGGGAATCTGCTCGGCGCCCCGGGACCGCTCCCACCACAGCGCCCCGGTCACCCGCGCGGTCAGTGAACCCGTACGCACCGCGTCCGCGTAGGCGGGGGACACGTCCGCCAACCCCGGCCCTCGGCCCAGCATCGCGTCCTGCCAGGCCGTCACCCCGTACGAGTGCAGCACCCGCTGCGCCCTCAGCAGGCCGGCGGTCCGCTCCGCGAGCGTCGGCTCCGGAAGCAGATCGGCGACCAGCCGCATCGCGCCCTCCTGGAGCATGCCGGAGGGTTGACCGTCGGCGTCCCGCTCGATGCGCCCGTCAGCGGGGTCCGGCGTACGGGCCGAGAGCCCGGCCAGCTCCAGGGCGCGGGAGTTGGCCCAGCCGCCGTGGTGATCGCGGTTGACCAGGAACACCGGACGGTCGGGCACCAGCGCGTCCAGGAACTCGCGGGTCGGCATGCCACCCGGAAACGCCTCCAGCGACCAGCCGCCGCCGGTGATCCACGGCGCCCGCGGGTGCGCGGCCGCGTACGAGCCGATCAGCTCACGGTATTCCGCCGCCGTCTCCGCTGCGCTCAGATCGCACTGCGCCAACTCCAGCCCCGCGCCGACCGGGTGGACGTGCGCGTCCTGGAACCCGGGGATCAGCAACTTCCCCCGCAGGTCGACGACCTCGGTGGCCGGCCCGACCAGATCACGTACCTGCGCGTCATGTCCGACGGCGACGATCCGGTCCCCGCGCACCGCCACCGCGCTCGCCCGGCTCCGCGCCGGATCGACGGTGTGGACGGGACCGGAGAGGAACACGAGATCGGCGGGACGGCCGTCTCCGGCGGTTCCGGAGGCGGTCGCGGAGTCCGGTGCCGGATCGGGTGCGACGGTGGTGCTGAGGTCCATCTGGCTTCTGCTCCAGGTGAGTTGGGTGGTCGGGGGGTGTGGTTCGGGGGTACGGGGCCGGCGGGGCGCCCGCTTCAGCCTTCCGTAGGCGTCGGGGCAGGGGTCGGCAGCGGCGGTCCGCTCCCGTCCATGGGCAGGGCGATCGCGTCGCCGTCCGTCCCCCGCCCGGTCGTGAAGTACGGGGAGCGGCGCACCCACTTGGCCCAGGCGGCGGTCGCCAGGCCCAGCAGGACGAAGAGCGCGGGCAGCAGCAGCATGAACCACCCGTTGTCGGGGCTCGCCTCGAAGTGGTCGCTCAGGGTGGCGTAGTACCGCACCAGGTAGCACCCGAGCCCGAACAGGGTCAGTGCGCTCGCCGCCGGGACGAGCACGTCCCGCAGCGCCCGGACCGGCCCCTTGCGCAGACTGTCGCGGAAGCGCACCGCGCAGGCCAGCGCGGTCAGCCCGTAGTAGAGCGCCACCGTCAGGCCGATCGAGTTGACCGCGGTGAGGATCATCTCGTTGAGCTTGGGGATGCCCACCGCGAGCACGGCGAGCAGCGCGGCCATCGCCATGACCACCAGGGTGCCCGCGGCGGGGGAGCCGTACCGCGGGTGCACCCGCTGCCACACCGGCCCGAGCGTCCGGTCGCGGGCCATCGCCAGCGCACCGCGGGCGGTGGGGATGACACTCGACTGGAGCGAGGCGAAGGCCGAGCACATCAGCGCCGCCAGCGGCAGCGAGGCCCAGGGTTCCGGAGCCAGTCGGCCGCCGAGGAAGGTGAGCGCCTGCGGGCCGTTGTGGATCAGTTCGCCGTTGCTCATCACCCGCTGGAAGGCGAGCGCGCCGACCAGGAACAGGCCGAGCATCGCGACCAGCGCGATCAGGCCGCCCCGGGCCGCGTCGGAGGCGCTGCGGGTCTCCTCGTTGACGCTGAACGCGGCGTCCCAGCCCCAGTAGATGAAGACCGCGATCACCATGCCCTGGGCCAGCGCCTGGGGTGAGCCGATGTCGAAGGGGTTGAGCCAGGACAGCGAGAACGGCTGGTCGCCGATGATCAGCGCGTAGCCGCAGAAGACCAGCAGGACGGCGTACTCGAAGATCAGCAGCCACATCTGCAGTCGGGTCGCGGCCCGTACGCCGGTGATCGCGGTGACCGTGACGGCGACCAGCGCGACCAGGCCGACGGCGGTGCTGACACCGGTCGAGGACGGGTCCAGCCGGAGCCCCCACACGCTGTACAGGCCCAGCTTGTTGAGGAACTGCAGCACCACCGACCCGGTGACCGCACCCGTGTACGCCATGAAGATCACGTTGCCGACGAGGACCACCCACCCGGTGAGGAAGCCCGACCAGGGGCCGATCGACCGCCCCACCCAGGTGTAGCCGCTGCCGCAGTTGGGTTCGGTGCGGTTCAGCCGGGCGTACGACAGCGCGATGCCGAGGATCGGCAGGAACGCCAGCAGCAACAGGGCGGGGGTCTGCCGGCCGGCGTACGCGGCCAGGCTGCCCATTCCGATGCCGATGCTGGTGGTCGCTGCGGTACTCGAAGCGGCGATCGCCACCCCGTCCTTCACCCCCAGGGCGCGGCGCATACGCGCCGGGCCGGGGTCCTGCTGCACTGCGGAAGGCATGGCACTGACTCCTTGGACGGGCGAGGGCCGGGCACGGGTGGGCCGGGCGGACGCGGCGGGCCGTGTGACCGCCGATGAAACAGTCGGCCGGGTCTTGTGTCAACGGTGTTGACGTAACCTGGTGATTAACTGGCCCCCGGGCAACCGGGTCGGAGCGCGGCGGAGGGGTTCGGTGTGACGGAGAACGAGCGCGTCCCGGCCGAGCGCAAACGGCGCCGGCCGACCAGCTCAGGCGTGGTCCTGTCGGCCGACCTCATCGTCGACACCGCCCGCGAGCTGATCGACACGCAAGGGGCGCAAGCCTTCACCGTGCGGAAGCTGGGAGCCGCCCTCGGCGCCGACCCCTCCGCCGTCTACCGCTACTTCCGCAACACCGAGGAGCTGCTGCTCGCGCTCGCCGACCGGCTGATCGGCGAATCGATGGTCGGCTTCGCGCCGAGCGGAGACTGGGCCGCCGACCTGCGCGACTTCGCCCTGCGCGCCTACCGGTCCGCGCTGCGGCATCCGCAGATCGCGGCGTTCAGCACCGTCCGGGTCACCGGCCGGCCGCACGAGCAGCACGCCGTCGAGACCGGCATCGGCCTGCTGCTCCAGGCCGGATTCGACGACGCCCACGCGGTCCGTCACTACCACGCCCTGGTGGACACCGCCCTCGGGCATGCCGCCCTCGACGCGGGAGTGCTGCGGCTGGCGCCCGCCCAGCGCGCGGCGGACGAGCGGGCCTGGCAGGCCGAGTACGGCAGCCTGCCCGCGGGGGAGTATCCCGTCCTGCACCGCGTGCGCGACCACCTGCCGGTCATGGCCGGCTCGGCCGTCGAATCCGCGCTCGACCTGCTGATCGCGGCGCTGCGGAGCGCGGCGCCGGAATGATCCGGGCATTTCTCTCATCAGGGTGCAAACATGAAACATGCCCCTTTCACGGCTGACGCATCTGCGGGAACGCCGCGAGCTGGGCCTCGTCCTGATGCTGATCCCGATCGGGCTCATCGCGGCGGTCTGCGTGATCGACACCCTCGCCCCGCCCGACATCCACCTCGGCCCGCTGCTCGTCGCCGCCCCGGCGATCACCGCGGCCTTCGCCGGCCCCCTGCTGACGGCCGCGAGCGGCGCGCTCGCGGTCGCCGCGCTGCTCTTCATCGGCACCGCCCGGGGCGTCCTGGCCACCGAGAACCTCCAGGCGCAGATCGCCGCACTGGTCCTGGTCTCCGGCCTCGTGGTGCTCTTCAGCCTGGTCCGGGACCGCAATGAGCGCCGGCTCGTCCAGAGCCGCTCGGTGGCCGCGGTGGCCCAGAAGGTCCTGCTCCGCCCGCTCCCCGCCCGCAGCGGCCCCCTGGAGATCGCCTCCCTGTACCTGGCGGCCGAGGAGGAAGCCGAGATGGGCGGTGACCTCTTCGCGGCGGCACGCACCACCGACGGCACCCGACTGATCATCGGAGACGTCCGGGGCAAGGGCCTGCCCGCCTACAGCCACGCCGCCCTCCTCCTCGGCGCCTTCCGGGCGGCCGCCCACCGCCAGGCCACCCTGCCCCGACTGGCCCGCCACCTCGACGGCGCCGTCCG
The DNA here is from genome assembly GCF_001729485.1 of Streptomyces lydicus. Classification (GTDB taxonomy): domain Bacteria; phylum Actinomycetota; class Actinomycetes; order Streptomycetales; family Streptomycetaceae; genus Streptomyces; species Streptomyces lydicus_D. The sequence continues at coordinate 4,865,719 of NZ_CP017157.1, read as the reverse complement.
CTGGGACAGCACCCAGTGGCACACCGCCTCGGATGCCTGCGACGGGACGGACCTCTCGACGGGGGGCTACGCCGGCGACGGCGCGGAGCTCCGCCCGTCGGGTCCCGGCATCGTCCACGAGGAGCCGGACGCCGCCGTCAGCCCGATCCCCGCGGTGCTGCGCGCCCCCGGTTCCGCCGCCGACGACCCGGACCCCTCCGAAGACGCCGGCGAGAACTTCGCGACCGTCTCCCTGCTGGACATCGCCGACCGCGAGCCCGTCCTCAGCAGCATCAGCTGCGGCCACCCGCCCGCCCTGCTGCTCCGCGCCGGCCGGGCCCACCTGCTCCAGTCCCGGCGGACGGCGCTCCCCATCGGGCTCGGCGGCCTGCCCGGCGCCCCCGACTACGAGGTCGAAACCTTCCCCTTCGAGCCCGGTGACCTGCTCCTTCTCTACACGGACGGGGTGACCGAGGCCCGCGACGACAAGGGCACCTTCTATCCCCTCGCCCAGCGCGCCGGCGCCTGGAGCGACTGCGGCCCGGAACAGCTGCTGCGGCAGCTGCGCGCCGACCTGCTGGCACACACCCGGGGCCGGCTGGGCGACGACGCGGCAGCGGTGGCGGTACGCCGCCTCCCGGTCCCGCCACCGCCTTCCGGCGGGTGAAGGCCGCCACCCTCCGCCGGATGCAGCACCTCGGAGGGCACGCGCCGGATGACACACCTCGGATGAAATACGTCACACCACGCACGGGCTGACGCGGCACGCCCCCTGCCGCGGGCGCCGTCCCTCCGGCGCCGATTTCCGCGATTCCGCCCGCATTTGCCGCCGAGCCCCCCCGCGATCACCCCGCCCCGGCCCCGCCCATGCCATCGTGGTCCCGCGCACCTGACGCTTCCTCATGCCCACCCCGCTTGATAGACACGTCCGAATCATCCCCAAGTGGTATGGGACGCGCACCATGAACGACCGCAACACCTCGGACCACCACATATTCGCGTTCGACCTCACCGAGCACGAAGCCCGGCGGCGGACCGAAGTGCTCGCGGCGCTGGGCGACGCCTGGGACCCCGTCGCGGTGATGAACGCCGAGACCGAGGCGCACCGGCTCCTCTACTCGGATCTGGACGCGGACCAGCAGGCCACCTACGACCGGCTGGTCGCCGCCGGCGTGCTCCCGCCCTCCGGACAGGGTTGAGCATGCTGCCGCTCGACCCCACCGCCGACATCGGTCGCCGCGCCTGGGTCCCGTGCCCCGGCTGCCGGGACCACGAGGGCTGTGGAACCTGCCTCGACGGCCGCACCTGCCACGACCACTGGCGCTACCTGCTGTCCAACAAGGGCAGCGTGCTGCATCTGCAGTGCCCCAACTGCACCCACCTGTGGGCCTGGCAGTCCGGCTTCGGAGCGGGCGGCCGCACCGCCGACTGACCTGCCGGGGGCGCCCCGCACGGCGGGCGGCGGCCGCGCTCCGGCGCACCACCGCGCGGTGCGGCGGGTGTCCGGCGGCGGTAGCCTGCGGTCCATGGAGCTGCACGCACGATCACTCTGGCTGGTGACCGAGCCGCTGCACGCGGTCTGCTACTTCGACGAGGAATGCCGCGGCCTGGGCAAAGCCCTCGGCCTCAAGGGCTTCTGGATGGGGTATTTCGCCTCCCGCACCGCTCCGTTGGGCGCCGTGGAGCCCGCGGCGGCCACGGCCGTACTCGGAGTCTTCGCCCCGCGGATGGTGGCCCGCGCGCTGCCCGCCGCCTGGAGCATCGCCGGCCCCGCGCACGTCCTCGACGAGCGCGGCAGCCGCGCCGCCCGCGCCCTGCGCCGGGTCGACCCCGAGCTGGACCGCACCGCAACCGACCTGCTCCCCCCGCTCCAGGCGATCGTCGACGCCGCACCGCCCACCGCACGGCCCCTCTTCGCCGCCAACCGCGCCCTGTGCGACCACGCCGACCCGGTCGAGCGCCTGTGGCAACTGGTCACCGCCCTGCGGGAGTTCCGGGGCGACGCGCATCTGTCCGTACTGGCCGACGAGGAACTCGACGGCTGCGAAGCGCTGGTGCTGGCCGCCGCCTCCGGCCGGGTGCCCCGTGACACCATCCGCGAGGACCGCGGCTGGACCGAGGAGGAGTGGGCGGCCGCGACCGACCGACTGCGCTCCCGGGACCTCGTCGACGCCCGGGGCGAGGCGACCGGGCACGGCCTGCGGGAACGCGAGCGCATCGAGCAGGCCACCGACCGGCTGGCCGCCCGGATGCTGCACGCGCTCCCCGAGGCGGACACCGAGGCGCTGCTGCACGGACTGGAGCCCGTCGTCCGGCGCATCATGGCCACCAGCCTGCTGCCGTTCCCCAACCCGATCGGCCTACCGCACCTCGACGAGCCCCTGCCCCACGACGGCCGCGGGCCCGCCTAGAGCCGCCCGACCGGCGTAACGGGACCAAGAAATAGGCGACACGGCGATTCGGGGCAGAGTCGCGGGGAAACAGAGATATGCGAACGACGGGCATGCCCCCTGCCCACCCACAACTGTGAATATGTGACTGATCGAGGCAACGACCCACGCCACCGACAATCCGCGCCGATTATCCGCGCGACCGGCCTGACCAGCGGATACCGCTCCCCGACGGGCAGGGCCGCGGCCCGCACCCGGCCGCACAAGGTGATTTTCATCTGGTGGTTCGATGGGTGCTTTGGGGTGCTTTGCCATGCCAGATCGGGACACCTTTGCGCAAGAGCCGTTGAATGAGTATGGATCCTAGAGAGTTGTGGGACCGCAACGCCGTTCTGGCGGAAGCGTTTTGTTTGGGTGACGAGCGTGTCCGCGAGGCACAGGCCAGACTCGACGAGGCACAGGCCGACCGGTCACGGGTCTTGGCGGCATTCGCGGTGACCGTGGGCAGCACCGGCGCGGTGGCCGGACTGTTCGGATTGAACGAGCGCGAAGTACGGATCGCCCGGCGCACCGTGGGCAAGGACGACGCCCGCGCCGTCGCCGAGGAATTGCTGGCCGCCGCCGGGCCTTCCGCACAGCCCCGGGAGCGGGAGCCCGAAGAGCCGCCACCGGCGCCCGACCCCGCTGTCGAATATCCGCACCAGAACACCGCCGCCCAGCCCCGCACCACCGCCCCGCCCCGTGAGGGCGTCGGCGGCGGAACGACGGCAGCCGAACAGACCTGGTCCCCAGCGATGGACGCCGTACTCATCGGCAGCTGGCAGACCGGGGTGGATCTGCGGGAACTCGCCAGCGAATTCGGCCTCGATCTCACACGTCTCGTTACCCGTGCCCAACAACTGTCCGCCCAGGGGCGGTTCTATCCGGGCCCGGTGGAAACCCATGCCGGACGCCACCGGCGCGGCCCTGGCGATGTACACGAAGCCGAATACCACATTCCCGCCCAGCAGACGGCCGCCTGGAACGCCGCGCCCTCGGCCCACCACATGGCGTCCGCCTGGCACACCGGCTCCATGCCGTCGGCGGAATCCGTCCCCGATGTGTCCGCCCTGACCTCCGAATGGGACAACGCACTCGCGCCCTGGGGCACCCTCGCGCCCTCACCCGAGGACGCCGCGCCCTCTCAACAGCCCTGGACGCAATACCACCTGAGTTCCTGACCCTGGAGCGCGACGGAACGCATGCCGACCGTCCCGGCTAGCCCGCCGTTTCGCCGGCGTGCGGCGTCAGCACGCCGGCCGTGACCAGCGCGAACAGGGCTGTGCCCAGCAGAATCCGGTAGATGACGAACGGCATGAACGACTTGTTGGAGATGAACTTCATGAACCATGCGATCACCGCGTAACCGACGACGAAGGCGACCACCGTCGCGAAGACCGTCGGGCCCCAGGCGACGTGCCCCTGGCCGGCGTCCTTGAGCTCGTAGGCACCGGAGGCCAGCACGGCGGGAATGGCGAGCAGAAAGGAATAACGGGCCGCGGATTCACGGGTGTATCCCATGAAAAGGCCACCGCTGATCGTGGCACCCGAGCGGGAGACACCGGGGATCAGTGCCATCGCCTGGCACCCGCCGTACAGCAGACCGTCCTTCACACCGAGATCGGTGAGCGTCTTGCGCTGCTTGGCGGCACGGTGCCGGCCGCCCTTCTCGTCGCGCGCCGCCATACGGTCCGCGATGCCCAGCACCACACCCATCACGATCAGCGTCGTCGCGATCAGCCGCAGATCGCGGAACGGGCCCTCGATGGCGTCCTTGAGCGTGATACCCAGCACGCCGATCGGAATCGAGCCGACGATCACCAGCCAGCCCATCTGCGCGTCGTGATCGTGCCGCAGCGCCCGGTTGAAGAGGGAACGGGCCCACATGGAGATGATCCGCCCGATGTCCTTGCGGAAGTAGATGATGACCGCCGCTTCGGTGCCGATCTGCGTAATGGCGGTGAACGCCGCCCCGGGATCCTGCCAGCCGGCGAACGCCGCGGTCAGGCGCAGATGCGCACTGGAAGAGATCGGCAGGAACTCGGTCAGTCCCTGGACGAGCCCGAGTACGAAGGATTCAAACCAATTCATGAAACGCAGCTGTCCATGGGGTCGAGCGCTTACCTGCGCGGCCGGAAGAAACAGGGCGGGGGGAAAGGGAATGCGGAAGGAGGGAAGGGCGGGAGAAAGGGGATGTCGGCGGTGGAACCGGGGCACAGCCGACCGGGGCAGCGTAACGTCCCCAGATGTCCGGTCGGCCAAGGGGGTCTGGACGCAAAACACCCACCCCGTGGCGCCACCGCGCCCCGGTACCCGTACGACCCGCTCCGACGTACGGTCAGTTACCCCCGCAGCGCCTTCCGTTTGCGCCACACCACGATCAACGCCCCCGCACCGCTCAGCGCGATGAATGCCATGGACAGCACGAACGCCGGTGACGTCGGCGTGGCTGCCCGGGCCCCCGCGACGACGTACGCCGCGGTATTGGGAATGCTGCCCAGTGCCGTCGCCAGGAGATAGGCCGGCCAGCCCATACGGGACACCGCGGCACAGTAGTTCGTCGCGCAGAACGGCAGCCCGGGGAAGAGACGGATCGCCAGCATCGACCGGAACCCGTGCTCGCTCAACTGCCGGTCGGCGGCCGCCAGCCAACGCCCCCGCAGCAACGGCCGCAGCGCCTGCTGCCCGAGCAGCCGGCCCAGGCCGAACGCCAACGCGGCACCCAGCACCGTGCCGGCCAGCGCCGCACCCAGCCCCGCCGCGGTACCGAAGAGCGCCCCGGCACCCAGATTGAGCACCGGGCGCGGGACGAAAGCAGTGGTGCACACGGCATACGCCAGTGCGAAGACCACCGGCGCCGTCGGCCCCGACAGCCACGCCGGCCAGCCCCCGGACAGCAGGTTCTGCGGATGCCACAGCAGCATCGCGCCCCCGGCACACACCAGCAGCACCAGCAGCAGGCCCAAGCGGGCCCAGGGCGAGAACAGCACACGCGTACAGCGCACGGCGAGGCCGTCGGGCGGTGCGGCGGGGTCGAGCATCCCGGGAGCGTAACCGACGAAGCGCGCACCGCCCGGCATCCCGCGCGCCCCGCGGCAGGCGTCCGCACCGCCGGCCGCGGCTTGATAAATCGTTCGACGCCGCCAGGGCGGCCCGGCACCATATGACGCATGTTCCGGTACGCCTTCCCCTCGCTCCCGTCCGCAGCCGCGGACGAGCCGAAGGCTGCCGCCGACTTCCTCGCGGCCCTCGCCGCAGCCACCGACGGCGCACGAAGCTGACCCTCTCCGGATCGACCGGCGGACCCCGCAGGGGGAGGGTCGGCCCGGCCCAGGGGTCCCCACGGCGTCAAGACGCCGTTCTCACCGCATCGTTGCGAGGAAGAACACCATGCCCAAGACGGCATACGTGCGCACCAAGCCGCACCTGAACATCGGCACCATGGGCCACGTCGACCACGGCAAGACCACCCTCACCGCCGCCATCACCAAGGTCCTCAGCGACCGCGGCAGCGGCACCTTCGTCCCGTTCGACCGGATCGACCGCGCGCCCGAGGAGGCCGCCCGCGGCATCACCATCAACATCTCGCACGTCGAGTACGAGACCGACACCCGGCACTACGCCCACGTCGACATGCCCGGCCACGCCGACTTCGTCAAGAACATGGTCACCGGCGCGGCCCAGCTCGACGGTGCCATCCTCGTGGTCTCCGCGCTCGACGGGATCATGCCGCAGACCGCGGAACACGTGCTGCTCGCCAAGCAGGTCGGCGTACGGCACATCGTCGTCGCGCTCAACAAGGCGGACGCGGGCGACCCGGAACTCACCGACCTGGTCGAGCTGGAGGTCCGCGAACTGCTGAGCGCGCACGACTACGACGGCGAGCACGTGCCCGTCGTCCGCGTCTCCGGGCTGCGCGCCCTGGAGGGCGACCCGCGCTGGACCGACGCGATCGGCGCGCTGCTGGACGCCGTGGACACCTACGTCCCGATGCCCGAGCGGTACGTCGACGCGCCGTTCCTGCTCCCGGTGGAGAACGTCCTGACCATCACCGGGCGTGGCACCGTCGTCACCGGCGCCGTCGAACGCGGCACGGTACGCGTCGGTGACCGGGTGGCGGTCCTCGGCGCGGACACCGAGACCACGGTCACCGGACTGGAGACCTTCGGCAAGCCCATGGAGTCCGCCGAGGCCGGCGACAACGTGGCGCTGCTGCTGCGTGGCCTCCACCGCGACCAGGTACGCCGCGGGCACGTCATCGCCGCGCCCGGCAGCGTCACGCCGCGACGCCGCTTCACCGCCGAGGTGTACGTGCTGTCCACCGAGGAGGGCGGCCGCCGTACCCCGATCTCCACCGGCTATCGCCCGCAGTTCTACATCCGCACCGCGGACGTGGTCGGCGACCTCGACCTCGGCGACCGCGGCGTCGCCCGCCCCGGCCAGACGGTGACGGCGTCCGTCGAACTGGGCCGGGAGGTTCCGCTGGAGCCGGGCCTGGGCTTCGCCGTCCGCGAGGGCGGCCGGACCGTCGGCGCCGGCACGGTCCGCACGGTCGAGGAGTGATCCACGGCCGAGGGGCGTCCCGCGAGCGACGAGGGGCGCCCGCCTGACGCACGGCCGTGCCCCGTACCGGGAAGGTACGGGGCACGGCCGTCCGACGACCCCCACCGGCGCAGGGCCGGCCCGCCGGTCGGCCGGCGACTGTCCGGCAGGTGGAACGCATGCTTTCCGGCCGGCGCACGGAGTGCGACACTGCTCGCCCGAGCCCGGGGCAGAACCGGGGACGGGGCCGGACAGCACACGGAAGGACGTCCGATGGCGGGTACGGCACTGGTCCTGGGAGGCGGCGGGCTCACCGGAATCGGCTGGGAGGTCGGCGTGCTCGCCGGCCTGGCCGACGCGGGCATCGACCTCGCCGACGCCGATGTCGTCATCGGCACCTCCGCCGGTTCGATCGTCGGCGCACACCTCGCCTCCCGTCGGCGCTCCCTGGAGGAGCTGTACGAGCACCAGCTGACGGCCCCGGCCGCCGACGGACCGGCCGCCCGTATGGGGCCGGCCGCGCTGGCCAGGTTCGCGGCCATCGCCGTGCGCTCGCGGGACGCGGTCGCGTTCGGGGCGCGGATGGGCAAGCTGGCACTGGCCGCCCGTACGGCCCCCGAGGAGCAGCAGCGCGAGGCGATCGCGCGCACACTCGGCGGCCTGACCGACTGGCCCGCCCGCCGGCTGATGATCACCGCGGTGGACGCGGCGACGGGACAGCGGACGGCGTTCGACGGCACCAGCGGCGTGCGGCTGATCGACGCGGTCGGCGCGAGCTGCGCGGTCCCCGGCATCTATCCGCCGGTCACCATCGACGGCACCCGGTGGATCGACGGCGGGGTGCACTCCAGCGCCAACGCGGACCTGGCCGCCGGATACGCCCGCGTGGTCGTCATCGCGCCGATGCCGGTCAGCGGCGGACCCATCGACGGCCCGCGGTCTCAGGCCGCACGGCTGGCACGCCGAGGCACCCGGGTCTGCGTGATCACCCCCGACCGCGCCGCCAGATCCGCCTTCGGCCGCAACGTCCTGGACCCCGCCAAACGGGCCGACGCCGCCCGCGCCGGCCGCCGCCAGGCCGCCACCCACGTGCCGGAAATCCACCCCCTCTGGTCCGCCACGGCCTGACCACCACCGGGCCCGGCACCCGCACCTCCCGGGCCCACATGACCACAGCCCCCCGGATCGCCACACGTGGCCACGCAGCCGCACCGGCCCGCACCGCCACACCGGCCCACCTGGCCACCCCGGCTCAATGGGACGATGGGACGGTGGACACAGCTGCCGAGCCGATACCTGTCACCCGGACCGTGGACTGCGGCACCGCCAAACTGCTCCCGGACGTCGACCGCCCCCGCGCCTGGCTGCTCACGGTCGACGGCGCGCCCCAGTCCTACGTCGATCTCGACGCCCCCACGCACCTGGAATTCGAGTACGTACGCCGGCTCGCCCACGTCCTGGACCAGGCGGCGCCCGAGGGCCGGCCGCTCGACGTGCTGCACCTGGGAGGCGGCGCGCTGACCCTGCCGCGCTACCTGGCCGCCACCCGCCCGCACTCCCGGCAGGATGTCGTCGAGGCCGACCGCGGCCTGCTCGCCCTCGTCGCGGAGCAACTGCCGCTCCCCGACGGCTGCGGCATCACCGTGCACGCCGAGGACGCCCGTACCGCGCTGGAGGCGGCACCGACGGCCGGCGCCGATGTCATCGTGGCCGACGTCTTCGGTGGCTCCCGGGTGCCGGCCCAGCTCACCTCGGTCGAGTACGCGCGCGCCGCCGCCCGGGTGCTGCGTACCGACGGTTGCTACGCGGCGAACCTCGCCGACAGCGCCCCCTTCGGCTTCCTGCGCTCCCAACTCGCCAACTTCGCCACGGTCTTCGCGCACCTCGCGCTGATCGCCGAGCCCTCGGTGCTGCGCGGTCGCCGTTTCGGCAACGCGGTGCTGCTCGCGTCGCACGCCGAACTCCCGGTCGCCGCGCTGGCGCGCCGGACGGCCGCCGACGCGTTCCCCGCCCGGGTCGAACACGGTGCGGCGCTGCGCCGGTTGATCGGGGACGCGGTGCCCGTGCACGACGACGAAGCCGTCCCCTCGCCGGTGCCGCCGGAAGGCGCGTTCAGCGTGGGCTGAGCCGCTCCCGGGCCGGTGAGTGCTGCATGCCTTACAGAGAGTGGTCCGGGTCCTCTGCCTTGTCGCGCGGGGAAGCCGGCACCGACGAGGTGACGGTGGGGGCGGGGGCGCGGCGGGTCAGGTGGCGGACTTCGGGGACGCAGAGGACCGCTGCGGTGAGGAGGACGACCACGGCTGCGCAGCACCAGAGGGCGGTCGTCCGGCCGATGAGGTCCTGTAGGGGGCCGGCCAGGGCGGTGGCCACCGGGACCATGGCCAGGGAACCGAGCCAGTCGTAGGAGGAGACCCGGGAGAACTTCTCCTCGGGTATCTCCTGGTGCAGCGCCATCATCCAGGTGACCGCGAAGACCTCGACGGCGATGCCGGTGCCGAACATCAGGGGGGTGAGTCCGGCTGCCGGGAGGGGTACGGCGAGTGCCGCGGAGGGGAGGGCGAGCGGGAAGACGCACAGCGTGCCGGTCAGCAGGAGGCGGCGCGGTTTGAGGCGGGTCATCAGCAGGGCGCCGCCCGCGGTCCCCGCCCCGAAGGCGGCCAGCGCCAGCCCCCAGGGCCCCGGGCCGCCCAGGTGTTCCTCGGCGACCAGCGGTCCGTAGACCGCCTCGGCCGCCGATATCACCGCGTTGACGAGGGAGAACTGCAGCACGATCGCCCACAGCCAGGGCCGGGAGGCGACCTCCTGCCAGCCGTCGCGCAGATCGTGCAGGAGGCCGCCGCCACGCGTGCGCACCGGGGCCCCGCTGACGTCGAGGAAGGCGCGCAGCGCTCCCGCGACGGCGAAGGAGGCAGCGTCGACGGCCAGGACCCAGCCGGGACCGACCGCGGCGACCAGCGCACCGCCGAGGGCCGCGCCGCCGATGTTCGCGCCGTTCATGCCCATCCGGAACACGGCGAAGGCGCGGCCGGCGTGCTCGCCGGAGACGCTGGCGAGCACCATGCCCTCGGAGGCGGGCGCGAAGAACGCCTGCCCGGTGCCACCCAGCGCGGCCAGCACCGCCATCTGCCACAACCGCGGCTCACCGCCGAGGACGAGCAGGGCGAACAGCCCCTGGGAGACGCAACTGAGGGCGTTCGCGGCGACCATGACGTGGTGCCGGGGGAGCCGGTCGGCGACCGCGCCGCCGATCAGCAGGAAGAGGACGAGCGGGACCGTGCGGGCGGCGGCGACCAGGCCGACGTCGGTGGCGGAGCCGCCGGACGCGAGGACCGCGAACGCGGTGGCGATGAGCGCGCCGGAGCTGCCGAGGTTGGCGATCACGGTGGCGCCGGTCAGCAGCAGGTAGTTGCGCCCCGCCCAGCTCGGGCGGCTCAAGGGTTCCCGGGGCCGTCCGTTCCCGCTGTTCTGCTGTCCTCGCCACATGGGCGTCCACGATAAGGGCGGGCGACGGAGGGGAGGTCCGGAATGTCGCGGCGGGCCCCTTCACAGCTAAGCTACCGCTAGGTAACATGATCTCATGTCCTCCGAGACCCTGCCGTCGATCGGCGAAATGATGGCGGCCTCCGTGCCGATGGTCCGCACGCTGAACCTCGAGTTCACCGAGACCACCGCGGAGCGCGCCGTGGTCCGCATGCCCGACCAGCCCGACTTCCACAACCACGTCGGCGGACCGCACGCCGGCGCGATGTTCACCCTCGCCGAGTCCGCGAGCGGCGCGATCGTGATGACGGCCTTCGGCAACCAGCTCGGCCGCGCGGTGCCGCTGGCCGTGCGCTCCGAGATCGCCTACAAGAAGCTCGCCATGGGGCCGGTCACCGCCACCGCGGAACTCGGCCGGCCGGTGGACGAGGTGATCGCCGAGCTCGACGCCGGCGAGCGCCCGGAGTTCCCCGTCAACGTCTCCATAACCCGCGAGGACGGCGCGGTCACCGGCGAGATGAGCATCGTGTGGACGCTGCGCCCCAACAAGTGAGCCGGGCCGGGAGCACGCCGCCCCGATAAGTGAGCCGGGCCGGCCTGTCCGCGAGCCGGACCGGCCCGGGTCCGTGAGCCGGATCTCACGCTGTCGCCGGATGTTGCGTACCGCACGCGGATTCGGCCTCCCGACTGTGCCATCGCGTACGCTTCTGGGGCGCGCTGCGGCGCGGCAGGGGGAACGACCGGCACCGGCGTCGCGGATCCAGCGACCGCCGGGCAGCGGCCCACGGGGGCCCTAGATCGCGGAGGAATCGGCGTTGCACATCCAGGAGTGGCTCGAGACCGTACCGGCCGTGAGCGTCTATCTCCTGGTGGGGGTGGTCATCGGGCTGGAGAGCCTGGGCATTCCGCTGCCGGGGGAAATCGTCCTGGTCAGCGCCGCGATCCTCGCCGCGACCCAGGACCACATCAATCCGTACGTGCTGGGTGCCTGCGCGTCCGCCGGCGCGATCATCGGTGACTCCATCGGCTATCTGATCGGACGCAAGGGCGGACAGCCGCTGCTGCAGTGGGCAGGACGGAAGTTCCCCAAGCACTTCGGCCCCGACCATGTCGCCATGGCCGAGGCGAAGTTCGACAAGTGGGGTATGTGGGCGGTCTTCTTCGGCCGTTTCATCGCGCTGCTGCGGATCTTCGCGGGGCCGCTCGCCGGCGTGCTGAAGATGCCGTACTGGAAGTTCCTGATCGCCAACGTCCTCGGCGGCATCGTCTGGGCGGGCGGTACGACCGCGCTGATCTACACCGTGGGCATGGTCGCCGAGCCCTGGCTCAAGCGCTTCTCGACGTGGGGGCTGGCCGCCGCCGTGCTCTTCGGCGTCGGCTCGTTCCTCCTCATGAAGCGCCGGGCGAAGAAGGCGGCCGAAGCGCGGGAGGCCCAGGAGGCCCCGGTCACCGCCGCGGTCGACTGAGGCCCAGGCCGACGGCCGGCCGTCGCTGACCGCCGGGCAACGTCGTCGCCTCCGGCGGCCTCCGTTCAGGGCATCAGCCAGACGTCGGGGCCGCCGTCGCGCCATTCGAAGACGCCGGTGTCGTCCCAGACGAACGTGGTGGTGCAGAAACCGGCCCGGCGCAGGATGGCGGCGACGTCACCGGGGCGCAGCGCCCGGCCCAGGTCCTGTCCGTGGAGCGTCACACGGCGGCCGCCGGTGGACGGCGGATGCACGATCACGGGGGCACGCTTCATGCCCCCAGCATGCGGTCCGCCCGGTCCTCCCGCATCCCGAACGCGGTCGATGCGTCACGCAGCGTGTCCACCGGGTCGGTCGACGGCCGGCCGGGTTCCGACGAGGTCCGGGCCGGAGCCGGCCGACGACCGGCCGGAGGGCGGGACGCCCACGTCCCCGCCCCCCCCCGCGTACCCGTCTCAGGGGCCCGCGCGCAGCCGTGAGAAGAACGACTGCGGCCGGACGCCGGGGCCCCGGCGCTGCCACCACGGGCTGTCGCCGTCGCACCCCGGCACCGGGCGGCCGTCGCGTACCGCGCGGCGCAGGCCGGCGAGCATGTTGCGGGCACCCGCGATGAACAGCGGGTCACCGACGAGCTTCTTGGCCACCAGCGCCTTGCGGCAGGCGCGCAGCGCCGCGGCCGGCTCGCCGTGGGCGCGTTCGGTCAGCGCGTCCGCGTACAGGATCGTCGAGTAGAGCCAGAAGTCGCCGTCGGAGTGCCGTTCCTCCCAGGCGCTGCGGGCGGCCCCGCGGGCCCGCTCGGCGTCGAGCGGGGCCAGCGCGATGGCGAGCAGCGCCCCGCTGTGTGCCGGGCCCGGGCCGAACCAGGGGTCCCGGGAGCGGTGCCGGGTGGCCTCCTCCAGACAGCGGACGGCCGTCGCGGGGTCCGAGCGGTACAGCGCCAGCACGCCGTGTACATGCGCGATACGGGCCAGCCCGTCGGAGTCCGCGTGCATGACGGCCGCCGTCCACGCCTGGCGGAGCAGTTCCTCCGCGGTGGTGAGCGCCTGTTCCTGTGCCGCCAGATAGCCGGCCAGCCACAGGGCCCGTGCCCGTAGGGCGGTGTCCTCCCGGGAGAGCAGCAGCAGCCGGTCCAGATGCGCCCGGCCCTCGTGGCGGAAGCCGCAGGCCGCCCAGTGGAACCACAGCGAGACCGCGATCTCCAGCGCGCTCAGGGCGTCCTCCGCGTCCTGCGGCGGACGGGTCAGCGCGGCATCGAGGTTGTGCTGTTCGTCCTCCACGAGCCGCATGGCGACCTGCTGGTTCGGGCCCTGCCAGGCGATCTGGGCCTCGGCGGCGAGCGCCGCGCATGCCTGCCGGAAGCGGCGCAGCGCGGCGGCCTCCTCGCCGGCCTCGCGCAGCTGGGTCCGCCCGAAGTCGCGGGCCGCGCGGGGGAGTCGGTAGCGGGGCGGCAGCGCGGCACCGGTGTCCTCGTGCACACCGCCCGCGTCCCGTACGCATTCGACGACCGAGGCCCTGCGCAGCCGCTCCAACGCACCCTCGACCGCACCTGCAGGAACGTCACTGCTGGTGCAGACGCACCCCGCGAGCCAGGGATCGAAATCGCCGGGGAGCACCGAGAGTCTCGCCCACACCCGCCGGTCGGTGGGGGAGCAGAGCGCGTAGCCCGCGGCGTGCGCGGCGTACAGCGAGGTGTGCCGGACGGTCGCCGCCGGCCCCGAGTAGAACAGCGCCCCGTCCGCGCCCACCTGAGCCGCGAGCTGTGGCAGCGACATCCGCTCCAACTGGTGCGCGGCCAGCGCGATCGCCAGCGGCGAGCCCTCCAGCGCCTGGCACACGGTGACCAGCAGTTCCGGCGCGGCCGGCCCGGTGCGGGTGGCCAGCAGCTCGACGGCCGGTCCGGCGATGCCCTCGCCCAGCGTCACCGGCAGCGGCGCGATCCGTACCACCCGTTCCTCGGCGAGGCCCAGTGCGTGCCGCGCGGTCGCCACGATCCGCAGCCCCGGCGCGGCCCGCAGCAATCTCCGCACCAGCAGGGCGCATTCGTCGAGCACCGGGTCGCAGTCGTCCAGCAGCACCGTCGCCCGCTGCTGACGGCAGTACGTCCCGAGCGCGGCGAGGGCCGCTCCGCCCGTCGGGGGAGCGGTGGTGGCGGAGTCGGGGCGCCGGTCGTCGGCCGGCCCCGCCGCCCGGCCGCGCGCCGGCTTGCTGACGCAGGGGTGCGCCGTACGGTGGGCGAGTGCCCGGGCGGTGTCCCGGTGGGCGGCGTCGGGCAGCCCCGCGGCCCGGAGGAGCGCGTCCAGCAGACCGCCCTCGGTCAGGCCGTCCCAGCAGGCGACCCGGACGACCGTGCCGCCGCGCCGTGCGGTGTGCTCGTCGAGGACGGCGCGGGCGAGGACGCTCTTGCCCACCCCCGGCCCTCCCGTGAGCGTCACCAGCGGAGCGCTGCCGAGCAGCCCGGACATCTGCTCGTGCTCAACTGCCCGCCCCACAACGCCGGGCAGTGGCCCGTGCTCGGCCCACGCGGTCATCCGTCATCCCCAACCACGGCACAGCGCCGCCCTTCCGAACTGGGAATCAACCATGCCAGAACCGACCGTCCGGTAAACGGGGAGCGGCGGCATCGAACGGGGGAAACCCGGGCGGCGGGTTTGACGCGCGAGGACCTCTCTCCGGTGGTCGGGGGAAGGACCACCAGGTCACGAGGGCCGGGGTGGGCACCGAGGAGGTTCCGGCCGATCTTAAAGTGGTGTCTTTCGACCGGCGATGCGAGGGCGGCGCGACGTGGTGCGCGCGCCCGCCGCCGGCCCTGAGGATCCGAGGAGAACGTTCCGATGAAGTGGCTGCGCGTCGGTGCTGCGGTGAGTGCGCTGGCTCTGGGGCTGCTGGCCGGCTGCGGCGGCGGGGACGTCGTCGACGCGTCCCGGGTGCCCCGGCTGCGGGCGCAGCCGGCGGACGCGGCCAACGGCCAGCCGCGGGTGGTGCCGCCGCGCGGTCCGCGCTCCGCCTTCACCCCGTTCCGTACGACGGGCGATGACGGCACCCAGGTGGTGACGACGAAGTGGTACGGCCGCAAGTCCGGCTTCACCGGCGACATCTGGGTGTGGCTGCCGCCGCAGTACCACCAGCCGCGGTACGCCAAGAGCGGCTTCCCGGTGCTGATCGCGCTGCCCGGCGCGTACGGCTATCCGTTCAACTACTGGGCGGGCGCGCCGTTCGCGCTGGAGGAGCGGATCGCGGAGTGGTCGCAGCAGGGCAAGACGTTGCCGTTCATCGTGGTGATGCCGGTGCTCAACCCCGCCAAGAAGTACTACGACGGCAGCGACATCCCGGGGCAGCCGAAGATGGGCACCTGGCTGACGGAGGACGTGCCGGACTTCGCGCGGGCCAACTTCCGTACGTACGGGAGCCGTGACGGCTGGGCGTTCATGGGGTCCTCGTCCGGTGGGTTCGCCTCGCTGAAGGCCGTGCTCAAACAGCCGGAGCGGTTCAAGGCCGCCATCGTCAACGGCCCTGACACGGCGCCGGATTCGCCGATGTGGCAGGGCCACCCGCAGGAGATGCGCGCCAACGACCCGCGCCATCTGGCCCGCCAGTTGGCGGCGCGGCGGGGGCCGCAGGTCTATCTGGCCTTCGAACTCGGCAGCCTGGAAACCGCGGTGCCCGATGTGAAGCGCTTCATCCGGGACTACACGGGCGGGCCGATCCACTCCACGCTCTTCGAGATACCGGACGGGGTGCACAGCGCCCACACCTACATCCAGCGCATGGCCGAATCCCTGCACTGGATCAGCGAGCAGATGCAGGGGCCGGTGCCGTCGGCCTGACGGCCCGTCGCCTGGGTGGCCGCACGGCACGGGCCTGCTGTTGCCGACGCGGACGGGTCCGTGAGAATAATCGGTGACCGGCCGGTGGGCGCGGCCGGGAACGAGGTGTGCCGTGCCCGTAGGAGGGATTGCCGTGCGGTATCTGCGAGCGGCCGGTCTGGTGCTGGCGGGCGCGGCTCTGCTGACCGGCGGCCTCACCGCGGGCAACCAGTGGCTGGCGGAGCGGGACGCGACGAGCGAGGTGAACGGCCGGACGGACGCCGTTCCGCGCGAGGAGGTCGCCCGTTCCCTCTCGGACCATCTGTCGCTGCCGGTGATCCTCCGCGGGCCGCGCTCGGTCGACTGCGCCCAGGACCTGCGCGCGGTCAGGGGTGCGTGGATCCGCTGCACGGCCCACTACCTGCGGGGGACCGACCGCGGGATGACCGTGCGCGTCGTCCGGGTCCGCGGTGACGAGATCACCTACGTGCACGACGCGCCGCACCGCTGACGGGTCCCGGCCGGCGGGCCGGTGCCGGGCCCCGTTGCCGGCCGTGCCCGGCGCGCGGTGCTCCGGCGGCCGGCCGGCTCACTCCTCGGGGTCGGCGAACGCCTCCCGGTGGCGTGCCGCCAGCTCCAGGTACATCGCGGCGTTGACCTTGATGAGTTCGCGCTCCTCGTCGGTGAGCGCCCGCTTGACCTTCGCCGGCACCCCGGCGACGAGGGAGCCGGGCGGCACCTCCATGCCCTGCGGGACCAGTGCCTGCGCGGCGATCAGCGAACCCGCCCCGATGCGGGCGCCGTTCAGCACCGTCGCGCCCATGCCGATCAGCACGTCGTCCTCGACGGTGCAGCCGTGCAGGACCGCGTTGTGCCCGACGGAGACCCGTTCGCCGACGGTCACCGGGAAGCCGGGGTCGACGTGGACCGTGCAGTTGTCCTGGATGTTGCTGTCCGCGCCGAGCACGATGGGGCCGCAGTCGGCCCGCAGCACCGCGTGGTACCAGACGCTCGCGCCGGCGGCCAGGGTGACCTCGCCGAGCACGACGGAGGTCGGGGCGGTGAACGCCTGCTGATCGATCCTCGGGTGCTTGCCGCCCACCTGGGAAACCACTGCCCGTTCTGCCATCTCTGGTTCTCCTTGCCGCTCCTGCGCCACGCCAAGAGCACCGTAGACGACGTGCGGGCCGCCGGGTGGGGGCGGCGGCCGGTGGGGCGAAGATCACAGCGCACCGGACGGGCGGCCGGCGGGGAGGCCGATTACCGTGTGCGGGTGCCGATAAACCAGAACGTGTTCTCGTCTGTGGCGGCCTGGCGGCGCCGGGTCGTGTCGCGGGCCGTCCACCGCGGCGCGCGCTGGGTGCGGGAGGTCGCGGCGGTCACGGCCGAGCGCCCGGGCCCGTACCGCTTCCGGCGGATCGGCCCCGGCACCCGGCTGGCGTTCCCGCAGGGCACGGTCTTCGGCGACCCTTGGATCGAGATCGGCGACCACTGCATCATCGCCCGGGACGTCACCCTGACGGCGGGAATGATGCCGGACCTCGATCTGGGCGCGGAGCCGATCCTGACGCTGGGGAACGGCGTGGTGCTCGGCCGGGGCAGCCATGTGATCGCCGATGTCCGGCTGACGATCGGCGACGACTGCTTCTTCGGCCCCGGTGTCTATGTGACCACCACGAACCACAGTTACGACGATCCCGAGGTGCCGGTCGGCAAGCAGTGGCCGCGGTCCGCCCCCGTCGCCATCGGGCCCGGCAGCTGGATCGGCACCGGGGCGGTGATCCTGCCCGGGGCGCGGCTGGGCCGGAACGTGGTGGTCGCGGCCGGTGCCGTGGTGCGGGGTGAGGTCCCCGACCACGCGGTGGTCGCCGGGGCGCCCGCCAAGGTCGTCCGCAGCTGGGATCCGCAGCAGGGCTGGCAGCCGCCGCTGCGGACGCCCGCGCCGGTGCCGATCCCCGAGGGCGTCACGCCGGAACAGCTGGTGGCGCTGGGCGAGTGGCAGGAGGCGGCGGCCGGCGAGCCGCACGGGGCCTCCTGAGTTCCCGTCAGCCACTGCCGGGCCGCCGCTTCCGCGGGTGAGGCGCGGCCCGGACGTCGGGCGGGGCGCCGCCCGTTGGTGTGGTATGTCAGCCGCCGGAGGCGAGCAGCACCGAGCCGACCAGGGCGAGCGAGGCGCCGGCCGTCTGGATCGCCTGCATCCGCTCCTTGAGGACGCCGAGCGCCGCGAGCGAGGTGACGACGGGGTAGAGCGAGGCGAGCACCGCCGCCATGGTGACCGGGCCGTGCTGGGCGGCGAGGGAGTACGTGCCGTTGGCGGCGACGTCGGCGATCCCGACGAAGGCGAGCATGGGCAGTGCGCCGCGCAGAGCGGGCAGGCCGCCTTCGGGCAGTGCCGGGGTGCCGCGCCGCACCGACGCGTAGAGCGCGGCGCCGCCGACGGCGACGTTGCACACCCGCTGGACGAACAGCGCGAGGAAGAGCCCCGTCACGGTCGTGGACGCCTCCGAGATCAGCGCCATCACCGCGCCGAAGCCGAGCGCCGAGATCAGCGTCAGTACGACCGTCTGGCGGGCGATGGAGGCGCCGCTGACGCGGGGGCCGCCGGCCAGCAGGACGCCGACCACGGCCACGACCATGCCGGTGGCCTGGAGCAGCCCCGGCCGCTCACCCGCCACGATGCCCACCCCGAGCGGGACGAGGACGGTGCCGAGCGAGGCGAGCGGGGAGACCACGCCCATCGGGCCGAGGGCCAGGGCGCGGTAGAAGCAGAGCATCGCGGCGGGCCCCACGACGCCGGCGCCGACCGCGAACCACAGCTGCGGTCCGGCCTCCCGCCAGCCGCCGGTGGCCAGCACGATGGCGCCGAGCGCCACGGCGGCCAGCGTCTGCGAGACGACCACCACGGTCAGCGCCTGCAGCCGTCGGGTGAGCAGTCCGCCGCCGAAGTCGGCGAGCCCCCACAGAAGGCTGGTGGCCAGGGCGAAGACCGCTGTCATGGTGAAACCTCGCAGTACAGTGAACCGGACGCTGAAGTACACCACACCGTAGTCCAACAAAATGCACTGCGGTATCTAATTTATTGTCCTCGACTTGGATGGACCGTGACGGATCTCGACCAGCTCACGCAGTCGCTCGCGCGCAATCTCAAGCACTGGCGTGCCGAACGCGGCTTCACCCTCGACGCGCTCGCGGCCCGCGCCGGGGTCAGTCGCGGCATGATCATCCAGATCGAGCAGGCCCGTACGAACCCGAGCGTGGGGACCACCGTCAAGATCGCCGACGCGCTCGGCGTCAGCATCACCACGCTCCTCGACTACGAACAGGGCCCGCAGGTGCGGATCGTCCCGCAGAGCGAGGCGGTCCGACTGTGGTCCACCGAGGCCGGCAGCCGTACCGTGCTCCTGGTGGGGGCCGAGGCGCCGGGGCCGTTCGAACTGTGGGACTGGCGGCTGATGCCCGGCGACAGCAGCACCTCCGATCCGCACCCGCCCGGCACCGTCGAGCTGATCCACGTCCGGTCCGGCACGCTGACCCTCCTCGTGGACGACGTCGAGCACGAGGTGCCGCCCGGCGCCTCGGCGACGTTCGAGGCCAAGGCTCCGCACGGCTACCGCAACGACGGCGGCGAACCGGTCGAGATGACCATGTCCGTGATCATCCCGCCCGTCCGCCGAGACGGTCCGCCGCGGCGCGAAGGCGCCTGTTAGCTTGGCGTGCATGCCCGTGCCGATGGATGCTTTCGACGATGTCCGGCCCGCCGCCGAGTGCCTGGAGCTGCTGACCGAGCCGGTCGCCGCCGCGATCCGCACCTGGAGCGGATCCGTACCGGTCCAGGAGCTGCGCTACGTCGACACGGACCCGGCCATCGCGGACACCGCCGTCCTCGTCGAACACCACGGCCCCTGGCTGCTCCAGCAGTCGGCGAACTGCGTGGTAGTGGCAGGCAGGCGCGGCGGCGAGACCACGCTGGCCGCCTGCGTCGTCCTCTCGCACACCCGCGTGGACGTCAACGGCGTGGTACGCCGCCAACTGGGCGCCCGCAAGGCGTCGTTCGCGCCGATGGGCACGGCGGTCGGCGAGAGCGGGATGGAGTACGGCGGCATCACCCCGATCGGTCTGCCGGCCGGCTGGCCGCTGTTCGTGGACGCCGCGGTCGCCGACGTTCCCTATGCGCTGATCGGCAGCGGCGGCCGCCGCGGCAAGCTCATCGTCCCCGGCAAGGCGCTGGCCGAGCTGCCCGGCGCCACGGTCCTGGACGGGCTCGGCGTCGCATAGCGCTGCCGGACGGCCGGGCCGCCGAAGGCCGCCCGGCCCGGACGCCGGGCGGGATCAGGTGGCGGTCGCGTGGCGCCGCAGGTCCAGCGACAGCGGCGTGGAGTGCTCGGCGAAGCCCAGGCTGCGGTACAGCGGCTCCGCCCCGTCCGTGGCGTGCAGATCGACGCGGGTCACGCCCCGCTCCGCGAACCAGCCGAGCAGTGCCTCCGTCGTGGCCCGCGCATAGCCGCGGCCACGGTAGCGAGGATCCGTGCAGACGTTGAAGATGAAGCCGAAGCGCCCCGACGGATGGCCCGGCGCCGGCAGTCGCTCCTCGACCGTCCCGACCGCACAGGCCGCCAGATGCGGCGCACCCGGTGCGTCACCCGGCACCACGAACCCGCCCAGCCGCGGATCCGGGCCGGTCAGCAGCCGACGCGCCATCGCCTCCGCGTCCCGCTCCCAACTCCCGGGCGCGTCCTGCCCGTTCATGGAGAGGAACATCAGCCGGCGCAGCCGGACCAGTTCGTCGGCATCATCGGGAACAGCCGCCCGCATCGTGATCATGCCCGGACGTTAACGCACCGGGCGGTCAGCCCAAACGGGGAATCTCAATCGCCGGACAACGGTCCATCACCATCTCCAGCCCCGCGTCGCGCACCCGGTCCCAGGCCGTCTCGTCGACCACGCCGAGCTGGAACCACACGGCCTTCGCCCCGACCGAGACGGCCTCGTCGGCAACGCCGCCCGCCAGCTCGCTGTTGACGAAGACGTCGACCACATCGACGGGGAAGGGGATCGCGTCGAGCGACGGGTAGCCCTGCTCGCCGTGCACCGTCTCGGCCTTCGGGTGCACCGGCACGATCCGCTTGCCGTAGCGCTGCAGCACCTCGGCGACGCCGTGTGCCGCGCGCTGGTCGTTGTTGGACAGCCCCACGACGGCCCAGGTGTCGCCGAGCTCGGTGAGGATCCGGCGGATCGTCCGGGGGTCGCCGTACATGCGCTGCCTCCTGCACAGGGAAAGGTCCTGTGCGGTCAACGGCGGGCGCGGCCGGAAGATTCCCGGCCGCGGGAGACCGGCGGGGCGGTGGCGGGCCGGGCCGGGAGCAGGCGGCAGACGCCCCGCCCGAAGGGGAAGGCGGGCGGGGCGGGTTCGGTGTGCCGGCGGGTCAGCGGGCGGTGCGGGAGATGCCGCTGCCGGCCAGGCCGGCCCCGACGACGGTGCTGCCGTTGGCGGCGCGGGCGGGCTTGCCGATGGCCCGGCCGCCGCTCACCGGCTCGGCACCCCCGGCGCCGGTGCCCGGGCGCAGCGCCTTGGCCGTGCCCGCCTCCCGCTTCGCGTCCGGTGCCGCACCGGCCGAGGCGAGCGCCGTACGCAGCTCCTCGGTGTCCACCAGCATGCTGATCGGGCCGGTCGGGTTGAGGTACAGCGCGTGCCCCGGCGGCAGCTGCTCGACGAGGTCGGCCACCGGACGCCGGTCGTAGAGCAGCCGGCCCACGGACTCCAGGTAGCGCTCCGAGGTGTAGACCGGGATCACCGGCGTGCCCTCGGGCGAGGCGGCGGCCAGCGGCGTACCGGTCGCGGTGACCAGCACGGAGACCTCCGCGCGCGCCAGTTCCCGGGCGACGTCCTCCCCGGGGCCGTAGCCGGTCGCCGCGAGCTGCAGGGCGCGGTCCACCGGGTCGGTCGGGTCGGACCAGTCCAGCATCTGCGGCGACGGCCGGTACTCGGGGTTGTCCCGCCACTCCTCGATCTCGCCGGTCGGGCCCGAGCGCCACTGCCCGATCAGCGCCCAGAGCGGCGGTGGCCCCTCGCCCTGCCAGGTCAGGTCCACCATGGCCAGCCAGTGGTCGGGTGCGTTGCGTGCCGCCTCGATGACTTCCGGCGGGGGCTCGGGCATCTCCTCGCCCGTCACGGGAACGCCCGCCGTCATCGCCGACTGTGTGCTCTCTTCCATGCAGCCCTCCGCCAACCCGCCGTTCCGTTCCTGCCTGTACAAGCGGGGCCCCGGAAACACGAGGCTCTCGCACTGGCCTCACCCTGCCTACGGGGGGCGCGGACGTCTTCCCGACGCACCGTGCGGACGGGGTGGGTACGCCGCCCGGCCGTGCCCGTGCGCCCGTACGGCGGACACCCGCGCCCGTACGGCGGACAGCTCAGCGCGGCGGGCCGCCGGCACCGGCGGCCCGATTGTCACAGCGGCCGCATAGGCTGGTCCGATGCAGGAGCAGTACCGGACGCTCGCCCACGAGGGTGTCCACGAGATCGAGATCAACAAGTCCCGCTTCCTCTGCGCGCTCGCGCCCGTCGCGACCGAGAGCGAGGCCCAGGACTTCCTCGCGCGCGTCCGCAAGGAGCATCCGACCGCGCGCCACCACTGCTGGGCGTACGTCCTCGGGGCGGACGGCGATGTGCAGAAGGCGAGCGACGACGGCGAACCGGGCGGCACCGCGGGCGTCCCGATGCTGCAGATGCTCCTGCGGCGCGAGATGCGCTATGTCGTCGCCGTCGTCACCCGCTACTTCGGCGGCGTCAAGCTGGGCGCGGGCGGTCTCATCCGCGCGTACGGCGGTGTCGTCGGGGAGGCGCTGGACGTGCTGGGGACGGTCACCCGGCAGCGGTTCCGGCTGGTCACGGTCACCGTCGACCACCAACGGGCGGGGCGGGTCGAGAACGACCTGCGGACGACGGGGCGGGCGGTGCGCGAGGTGACGTACGGCGCGCAGGTGCACATCGAGGTCGGGCTTCCGGAAGCGGATCTGGACGCCTTCCGTGCCTGGCTCGCGGACGCCACGGCCGGTACGGCGGAGCTGGAGGTGGGCGGGGAGGCGTACGGGGAGCTCTGAGCGGCTCGGCCTGGGGGCGGCCGGCGGGCGCGGCGGAAAGTACCGCCCGGACCGGTGCGTCCGGGCGCCGATCGTGTCAGCCTGTGGCGCGGCGGTGACGGACCGCGGCATCCGGTGTGTGTACCGGCACGAGAGGGGCTGCCCATGCCTGAACTCCTCGACGAGCGCGTGGGCTTCGTCCGCAGGATCGGGCTGTTCCAGGCCACCGCCCTCAACATGAGCCAGATGTGCGGCATCGGCCCCTTCGTGACCATCCCGCTGATGGTCGCCGCGTTCGGCGGGCCACAGGCGGTCATCGGGTTTCTCGCGGGCGCGGTGCTGGCGCTCGCGGACGGGCTGATCTGGGCCGAGCTGGGCGCCTCGCTGCCCGGCGCGGGCGGCAGTTACGTCTATCTGCGACAGGCGTTCCAGTACCGCACCGGCAAGCTGATGCCGTTTCTGTTCGTCTGGACGGCGATGCTGTTCATCCCGCTCGGGATGTCCACCGGCGTGATCGGCTTCGTCCAGTACCTGGGCTACCTGTGGCCGGACATGAGCCAGGGCCAGGGCGACCTCGCCGGCATCGTGGTCACCGTCGGCATCGTCGTCCTGCTGTGGCGACGGGTGGAGAACATCGCCAGGCTCACCGTCGTCCTGTGGACGGTGATGATCGCCTCCGTCGCCCTGGTCATCGTCGCCGCCTTCACCCACTTCAGCCCGGAGCGCGCCGTCAGCTATCCGGCGCACGCCTTCGAGCTGACGACAAGTCACTTCTGGATCGGTTTCGCGGCCGGCCTGACCATCGGCATCTACGACTACCTGGGCTACAACACCGTCGCGTACATGGGTGCCGAGATCCGCCGGCCCGGGCGGACCATCCCGCGCGCCGTGCTCTCCTCGATCCTCGGCATCATGGCGATCTACCTGCTGCTGCAGATCGGCACCCTGGGCGTGGTGCGCTGGCAGGAGATGCTCGACCCGCACTCCACGGCGTCCACCTCCGTCGCCTCCGCCGTACTGGAGCGGACCTGGGGCAGGGCCGCCGCCGACACCGTCACGGTGCTCATCCTGATCACCGCCGTCGCCTCCGTCTTCACCGGGCTCCTCGGCGGGTCCCGGGTGCCCTACGACGCCGCCCGGGACCGGGTCTTCTTCCATCCGTACGGCAAGCTCCACCCGCGCCACCGCTTCCCCGTCCTGGGCCTGCTCACCATGGGCGCCGTGACGGCGACGGGCTTCCTGCTCGGGCGCCACACCGATCTGGCCACCATCATCCAGCTGCTGACCACGGTCATGGTGATCGTGCAGGCACTGGCCCAGGTCGCCGCGGTGACCGTGCTGCGCCGCCGGCAGCCGGGGCTGCGGCGCCCGTACCGGATGTGGCTGTACCCGCTGCCGAGCGTCGTGGCGCTGGCCGGCTGGCTGGTGATCTACGGCTACGCGGACGCGAACTCGCCCGGACGGCACCCCATCGAATGGTCGCTGGCCTGGGTCGCGGCCGGTGTGGTGGCCTTCCTGCTGTGGGCCCGGCACGAGAAGGAGTGGCCGTTCGGGCCGAAGCGGATCGACGAGCGGTATCTGCACGGCGCGGATCCGGATGCCGAGCGGCTTGCCGGCGAGGAGGGCGGACCGGCCGGCGCCGAGGGGGCCGTCGGAGCGCCCGGCTGACGGCTGCCCGGCCCGCTCGACGGCGGCCCCGACCGGTTCCTGCTCGGGGCCGCTCCCCGGCCTGCCGGTTGCCCGCCTCGAACTCGGCGACAGCTGAGGGGAGTTGGCCCGAGGTGAAGGGCGCGCGGGCGCGGCGGTTGAGGGTCCGTACCGGGTAGGTGCGGCGTCCGGTATGGCACCGCGATGCCGCATCCGGTGGGTAGAGGCGGGCAAATAATGACAGAAAGGTATGAATTCAGGGGATACGGTACGCAGACAGTCGAAACAGGGACGGAAGCGCGGACATGGCAGCGGACAGGGGACTCCCGCCGGACGGCCTCACCGGGCGGAAGGCGTCGTTCGACGTCGCCGACGCCACCGTTTTCCTCCTCGACGCCCGGGGGCGGGTCGAGAGCTGGCCTGCCGCGGCCGGCCGGCTGCTGGGGCACTCCGCTGCCACGGCGGTCGGCCGCCCCGCCGCCGAGCTGCTGGCTCCCGACGACGCGGCCCGGGTGCCCGTGCTCGCCGCGGAGTGCCGCGAGCGCGGCGGCTGGTCCGGGCTGCTGTCCGCACTGCGCGACGACGGCGGCGTGACCGGCATCCTGGCGCAGGTGGTCCGGGTGACGGACGGTGAGGGACGTCTGCACTGGCTGGTCCTGGCCGCGGAGGCACCGCCCGCGCACGGGTGGGAGATGGGCCGCGAGGTGCTGGAGCGCATCGTGACCGCGTCGCCCGTCGGCATGGCCATCGTGGACACCGACCTGCGGTGCGTCTGGGCCAATCCCGCCCTGGAGCAGTACGGCGGCGGGCCCACCGCCGAGCGCATCGGCCGGCGCCTGGGCGAACTCCAGCCGCGTCTGGACACCGCGGCGCTGGAGGCCCAGATGCGCCGGGTGCTGCAGACCGGCGAGCCCGTGACCGGCTACGAGCACACCGGCCGGGTGGCGGCCGACCCGTACCACGACCGTGCCCAGACGATGTCCTTCGTCCGCCTCGACGACCCCGAGGGCCGGCCCATGGGGCTGTGCTACACGGTCGTCGACGTCACCGAGCACTACCGCTCCCGCCGTCAGATGGCCCTGCTGGACCGGGCCGGCGAGTACATCGGACGCACCCTGGACGTGCTGCAGACCGCCCAGGACCTCGCGGACGTGGCGGTCCCGGAACTCGCCGACTTCGTCACCGTCGACCTGCTGGACTCGGTGATCAGGGGAGAGGAGCCGCAGCCCGGGCCGCTCAGCGACGCCGATACGGTGCTGCTGCGGCGGGCCGGCCAGCAGTCGCTGCGGCCGGGTGTGCCGGAGGCCGTGATCGAGGTCGGCGGTCTGGCCGGCTACCACGCCTGGACGCCACCGATCCGCGCGCTGGCCGGTGGTGGGTCCTGGCGGGCCGGCCGGCTGGCTCCGGGGTCCGCCGCGTGGGCCGAGGCCCCGAACGGGCGCCATGTGCAGTTCGAGGAGCTGGGGCTGCACACCGTGATGGTGATCCCGATCCGTGCCCGCGGCATCACGATGGGCGTGGCCTCGTTCTTCCGCAGCCAGGGCGACCAGCCGTTCACCGATGACGATCTGCGACTGGCGGAGGAGTTCGTCGCCCGCGCGGCGGTGTGCATGGACAACGCCCGCCGCTACACCCGGGAACGCGAGTCGGCGCTCGTCCTCCAGCGCAGTCTGCTGCCCCAGGCGGTGCCCGAGCAGGACGCGGTGTGCGTGGCCTCCGCCTACCGGCCGGCGAACGAGCTGGGCGACGTCGGGGGCGACTGGTTCGACGTGCTCGCGCTGTCCGGCGCCCGGGTGGCCCTGGTGGTCGGCGATGTGACCGGGCACGGCATCGACGCGGTGGCCACCATGGGCCGTCTGCGGACCGCCGTACAGACCCTGGCCGCCCTCGATCTGCGCCCCGAGGAACTGCTCGGTCACCTCGACGACGTGGTCGGCCGGGTGGTGCGCGAGGAGAAGAGCCGCCGGGCGAGGTCGGGAGCGCTCGGCAGCAGCTGCCTGTACGCGGTCTACGACCCCATCGACCGGCGGTGCACCATGGCCAGCGCGGGCCATCCCGTCCCCGCCGTGATCGCCCCCGACCACACGGTCACCTTCGTCGACCTGCCGGTGGGACCGCGGCTGGGTGTCGGCGGGCTGCCCTTCGAGTCGCACGAGTTCGAGGTGCCCGAGGGCAGCGTGCTCGCGCTGTACACCGACGGCCTGGAGTCCGGCAGCCCCAGCGGGCCCGGCGAGCCGCACGGCGAGGAACGGCTGCGGCAGACCCTCGCCGCACCGGCCCCGACCCTCGACGCGCTCTGCTCCCACGTCATCGACGCGTTGGTGTCCGTCCGGCCGCAGGACGACGTGGCCCTCCTGCTGGCCCGGACCCGCGTCCTGGACCCGGAGCGCCGCGCCCTCCGGGACCTGCCCGCCGACCCGGCGATCGTCGCCGAGGCGCGCGCCGCCGCCACCGGGCAGCTGGAGCGCTGGGGCTTGGACGAGCTGGTCTTCACCACCGAACTGGTGGTCAGCGAGCTGGTCACCAACGCCCTCCGGCACGCCACCGAGCCCATCCAGCTGCGGCTCATCCTGGGACGGACCCTCATCTGCGAGGTGGCCGACGGCAGCAGCGCCTCGCCGTACCTGCGCCATCCCCGTACCACCGACGAGAGCGGCCGCGGTCTCTTCATCGTCTCGCAGTTCGCCGACCGCTGGGGGACCCGTTACACCACCACGGGAAAGGTCATCTGGACCGAACAGGCCCTTCCCGGCCGGGACGCGGCGTCCTGACCCCGTCCCGCACGGGACGCGGATTCCACAGTGGTGCCGGGCGAGGAAGACATGCCGAGGGATTGAAGAAGTTCTTCAGGGTACGGGCAAGGGCGACCAGCTCCACTGAAAAGAGGTGCTCATGTCCCTCCAGCCCGTGCACGACAGCCCCGTTCGGACGCGGCACCCGTTTCTCCGGCGCGCGATACACCGGCGGCAGCATCCCCCGCTGCGGCGCACCGACATCACGGTGACAGATGAGAAATCCGTCAAGAGAGCGGTGAAAGCAGCCGCGTTGGGCAACGCCATGGAGTGGTTCGACTTCGGGATCTACAGCTATCTCGCGGTCACCATCGGCAAGGTCTTCTTCCCGCCCGGCAACGACAACGCGCAGATCCTCTCGTCCTTCGCCACCTTCGCCGCCGCGTTCCTGGTCCGGCCGCTGGGCGGCATGTTCTTCGGACCGCTGGGCGACCGCATCGGCCGTAAGAAAGTGCTCTCGCTCACCATGATCATGATGGCGTCGAGCACCCTCGCCATCGGCCTGGTGCCGGGTTACGCGTCCATCGGCTTCTGGGCGCCGGTACTGCTCATCGCCTTCCGCATGCTGCAGGGCTTCTCCACCGGCGGCGAATACGGCGGCGCCTCCACCTTCATCGCCGAATACTCGCCGGACAAACGCCGTGGATTCTTCGGCAGCTTCCTGGAATTCGGCACGCTGATCGGATACACCACCGCGGCCGGTCTCGTCACCGTACTCACCGTCGTACTGCCGCATTCCGCCATGCAGTCCTGGGGATGGCGCGTACCGTTCCTGGTCGCCGCGCCCATCGGGCTGATCGGCCTCTACCTGCGGCTCAAGCTGGATGAGACGCCCGCGTTCCAGAAGCTCGCCGACGACGACACAGCCGCGGCCGAGACCGCGTCGAACTCCGGCTTCCTGCAGCGGATGCGGGGGCAGTGGCGGGCCATGGTGCTGTGCGTCGCGCTCGTCGCCGCCTTCAACATCACCGACTACATGCTGCTGTCGTACATGCCCACCTATTTGTCGAACACCCTGGGCTACGGCACCACCGGCGCACTCGTCTCCATCATCGTCGTGATGCTGGTGCTCATGGCGGCCATCACCTTCGTGGGCCGGTTCTCCGACCGGATCGGGCGCAAGCCGGTCCTCATGGCCGGCTCGCTCGGCTTCCTGGTGCTGGCTGTGCCGAGTTTCCTGCTCATCCGGCACGGCAGTACGGTCACCGTCTTCGCCGGCCTGCTGCTGCTCGGGCTGTGCCTGCTGCCCTATGTGAGCGTCATGTCGGCGTCCCTGCCGGCGCTCTTCCCGACCCAGGTGCGCTACGGCTCCCTGTCGATCGCCTTCAACATCTCGGTCTCGCTCTTCGGCGGCACCACCCCGCTCGTCATCGAGGCGCTGATCGGCGGCTTCCACGACAACCTGGTGCCGGCCTACTACACGATGGCCGCCGCGGTCGTCGGAGTGGTGGCCACCGCCGCCATGAAGGAGAGCGCGCGCAAGCCCCTCAAGGGCTCCCCGCCGTCGGTCGCGACGAAGGACGAGGCGATCGACCTCGTGGCGTCGCAGCACGCCTGACCCGCGGAGGGACGCGACGCGGGCGGCACGCCGTGCCGTCCGCTCCCCGGCAGCGCGCGCGAGCCCGAGCGGCCCGGCCGGCGGCGAAATCCGACCGGAGAATGCCGCCTGCCGCGAATACCGCTGGGGCTGACCCGTGGTCAGAAAAGCAAGCGCAATGGCCGGGGAAGTCGACCATGCCTTTGCGAGGCGGTCGACGGCGATTGTCTGCGGCGCGGTGGAAAGACGCGGAAAATCACCGCCCCGCGCGTCATGCATACGTTCGAACTCCTGGGGCACGCGGTGTTCTATCGCCGGAACGGACAACCGCACCCGGTACACCGAACCGGCCAACCAGCATCACTACGACGCCCAATGGACGGGATCATGGCGACGACCGAGAGCACCGAAGGCAAGAGAGGACCGCAGCGCATCGGCGCCCCGGCGGCAATGCGCCACGCGGCCGGGCAACTTGCTCAGCTGCTCGGCTGCGAGCCCGGCGCGGTATCCGCGCTCAAGCGCACCGACGAGGGCTGGTCGGCGGACGTGGAAGTCGTCGAGATCGAACGCGTTCCGGACACCGCGAGCGTGATGGCCTCGTACCGAGTGAAGCTCGACGAGCACGGTGAGCTCCTCGAATACGAGCGAATCCGCCGCTATGCACGGGGCCAGATCGACCGCTGAGCCGGCGAACGCCCGTCATCCGCCGTACCGATCATGAGCTCGCCCAGCCGACAGGAAGGGAAGAACATGAGTGTCGTTCAGCAATCAAATGCACCCACCAGCGGAAGTGGATCGGGAAATCTCTACGACGTCCTTGAGCTGATACTCGACAGGGGGCTCGTCATCGACGCCTTCGTCCGGGTCTCCCTCGTCGGTATCGAAATCCTCAAGATCGATGTACGTGTCGTCGTCGCGAGCGTGGACACCTATCTGCGTTTCGCCGAGGCGTGCAACCGGCTCGATCTGGAATCGGGCCGAAAGGCACCGAGCCAGCTCACCGATCTGGTCGGCGAGGCGACCGAGAGCGGCGCCAAAGGAAAGTCGAAAGGCGCACTGACCGGCGCGGTCGAGGCGTTCAGCGAGTCCTTCCAGAAGGGGCGCGACGAATCCGAGCAGGAGGAAGAGCGACCGGCGCGCAAGTCCTCCTCGTCCAGCAGCAGCCGCCGGACCGCCCGGCGCCGGGAGGAGTGACACATGGGGACCTACGTCTACGCCATCACCGAGGCCGGCCACCCGCTGAACCTCGAAGGCGTCCACGGCATCGGAGACCCGGCAGCCGAACTGCGCACCGTCCGGACCAAGGACCTGAGCGCGGTGGTCAGCGACGCACCGACCGACCTGCGGGCCAAGCGCCGGGATCTGGTCGCCCACCAGGGGGTTCAGGACCGGCTGATGGCCGACGGCGCCGTACTGCCGATGCGCTTCGGACTCGTCGGCCGGGACGACGACCAGGTGGCGGCGGTGATGGAGGAGCAGCGCGACGCCTACACCGAGCGCCTCAAGGAGATCGGGGGCCGCCTGGAGTACAACCTCAAGGTCGCCCGCGACGAGGACGACCTGCTGCGGGAGATCATGACCGACTCCGCGGAGATACGGCGGCTCAACGAGGGCACCCGGCAGAACCCCGGAGCGCATCAGGACCGCATGGCGCTCGGCGAGCTGGTCGCACGCGAGGTCCAGGCCCGCCAGGAGAGCACGGGTTCCGAGCTGGTCGCCCGGCTCGCGCCGGAGGCGGAGCGCACCGCGGTCGCCGAGCCGACCAAGACCCACTTCCTGAACGTGTCCTTCCTCGTCACCCGGGAGCGGGCCGCGGCCCTCTCCCAGGCCGTCCACGAGGAGGCGGAGCGGCGCGGGGACGCCTACACGTTCAGCCTGCACGGCCCGCTGCCGCCGTACAGCTTCGTCTGAATCCGCCCGACCCGCGCCGAGCGGAGGACTGCCCCATGGGCCTCATCACCGACCTGCTGACCTTTCCGTTGGCCCCCGTGCGGGGCACGGTCTGGGTGCTCGACCAGGTGCTGCTCACCGCGGAGCGCGAGTACTACGACCCGGAGCCGGTACGCGCGGAACTGGCGCAACTGGAACGGGACTTGGTGGCAGGGCGCATCACGGACGAGGAATTCGACCGGCGTGAGGACGAACTGCTGGACCGCCTCGAATGGCTGGAGGCCCACCAGCAGCGGCTCCGTACCGACTCCTGAGCATCGTGGAGAACGAGGTGTACGCAAGATGATGAACAACGCCAAGATAGGCGTGGCCCTCGCAGGGGGCTACGTGCTGGGACGCACGAAGAAGGCCAAGTTGGCCATCGGCCTGGGCATGTACCTCGCCGGCAAGAAACTGAACCTGGACCCGAAGCAGCTGGGGAAGCTGGTCGCCAACTCCCCGGTCCTCGGCCCGCTCAACGACCAGGTGCGCAGGGAGCTGGTGGACGCCACGAAGTCCGCGGCCACCGCCGCGCTCACCCAGCGGATGTCCGGGCTCGCCGATTCCCTGCACGAGCGGACCCTGGACCTCCGGGACGCGGGGGGCGACGCGGAGGCGGAAGGACCGGACGCGTCGGACGAGCCGGACGCGCAAGAGAAGGCGGACGACGCGGACCGGCCCGAGGACGCCGAGTCGGCGTCGCGCGGCAGCAAGAGGCCGGCCAGGTCCGCCAAGGCAGCGACGTCCGCCAAGGCATCCGCCTCGTCCAGGTCCGCCAAGTCCGCCCCGGGCAAGGCGTCCTCCGGGGCGCGCAAGACCGCCTCAGGGGCCCGTAAGACCGCGTCGGGCGCCGCCCGGAAGACCGCGTCCGGGGCGGCGCGCAGGAAGCCCGCCGCGCGCAAGACCTCCCACCGTGGAGGCAGCGATGAGTGAGTCCACTTTCAGCAAGGTGAAGGACGAGGTGACGAAGAGCCCCGCCGCCGAAGACCTCAAGGAGGAATTCCAGCGGTACCTCCAGGCCCGTGCGCAGCACGCCGTCACCCACCTCGGGCAGAAGCTGGGCCAGAGCGTCACCAAGCTGGGTCAGCCCGGCCAGGGCGGGAGCGGACTGGCCGGCAGCCTGGCGAAGGGCGGCAAGGCCCTCGCCGAGGGCAGCTCACCGGCCCAGGCCGCGCTGACCGCCGGCACCTCGCACGTCAAGGAGGCCGTCAAGGACAAGGTCAAGGGCCTGTTCGGCAAGGGCCGCAAGAGCGGTGGCGGCAAGTCCAAGAGCGTGACGATCGTCGAGGACATCGATGTGGGCGTGCCCGTGCGCGAGGCGTACGACCAGTGGACCCAGTTCCAGGAGTTCAGCACCTTCGCCAAGGGTGTCGTCAGCGTCGAGAAGGCCGACGACACCACCAGCAACTGGAAGGTGAAGGTCGCCAAGTCCACCCGCAGTTGGCGGGCGAACGTCACCGAGCAGGTGCCCGACGAGCGCATCACCTGGACCACCGAGGGCGCGAAGGGCACGGTCAAGGGGGTGGTGACCTTCCACCGCCTCACCGACAACCTGACGCGGGTGCTGCTGGTGCTCGAGTACTTCCCCAAGGGCCTCTTCGAGAAGACCGGCAACATCTGGCGCGCCCAGGGCCGCCGCGCCCGTCTCGACCTCAAGCTGTACCGCAAGTTCATCATGATGCGCGGCGAGGCCACCGACGGGTGGCGCGGTGAGATCCAGGACGGCAAGGTCGTCGTCGAGCACGCGGACGCCGTCGAGGACGAGCGGGAGTCCGCGGACGAGACGGATGACGAGGAGCGGGAGCCCGCGGACGACGCCGAGGGCGAGCCTCCCGAGGACGGCTACGAGGACGAGGCCGCCTACGAGGACGACGACGCGTACGACGAGGCTGAGGCCGAGGGCGAGGACGAGAGCGGTGACGCCGACGCCGAACCCGCGGACGAGGCGGACGAATTCGACGACGAGCGTGACGACCGTGACGATCGCGACGACCGCGTCGAGGACGACTACGAGGACGACCACGAGGAAGACGACGAGGACGCCGGTAGCGGCCGTCGCCCGCGGCGTCGTCCGGCCGTTGCCCGTCGCTGACCCTTTCCGCCCGTACAGACAAGGCTGATCCTGTGTCCGATTCACTGGCCGGCCGGATGGGGCCCGCCGCCTCCGCATCCCCGTACGGCGGGCAGGGCTCCTCCGCCAACCTGGCCGACATCCTGGAACGCGTCCTCGACAAGGGCGTCGTCATCGCGGGCGACATCCAGATCAACCTGCTCGACATCGAGCTGCTCACGATCAAGCTCCGGCTGCTCGTCGCGTCCGTCGACAAGGCCAAGGAGATGGGCATCGACTGGTGGGAGCACGACCCGTCGCTCTCCTCCCGCGCCCGCCCGCCCGGGCAGGTCTCCGCCGCGCCCGCGACGGCCGGTGACCAACTGGCCGCCGAGAACGCGCAGTTGCGCGCGGAACTCGCCGAACTGCGGGCCGCCGTCGGCCTCCCCAAGGGCTCCGCGCGGGCCGACGAGGACGCGTCGACGGCGGCTCGTGAGGAGGAGCGGTGAACACCGGGGCAGAGGCACCGGCAGCGGCCTCCGCGCCGGACCACCGGACGGACCCCGCCGCCACGATGTCCTACGTGTACGCCGTCGGCCGTGCGGGCACCGCGCTCGACACGGCGGCGGACCGGCTCGCCGGGCTGGAGGACGGACCGCTTCGCACCGTGACCTCCGAGGGCCTGGCGGCGCTGGTCTCGTCCGTGCCGGCCGGTGCGTACGGGGAAGCGGGCATCAGGGCGCGGCTGGAGGACCTGACCGAGCTGGCGGCCCTGGCCCGTACGCACCACGCGGTGGTCGAAGCCGCGTACGCCGGCACCACGGTGCTGCCCATGCGG
Organism: Streptomyces lydicus; assembly: GCF_001729485.1. GTDB lineage: Bacteria > Actinomycetota > Actinomycetes > Streptomycetales > Streptomycetaceae > Streptomyces > Streptomyces lydicus_D. The sequence continues at coordinate 4,832,147 of NZ_CP017157.1, read as the reverse complement.
CTGGCCACGGTGTACCTGGACGACGCCCGGGTCCGTGCGATGCTCGAAGAGCGCGACACGGACTTCACCGAGGCCCTCGGGTGGCTGGAGGGGCATGTGGAGCTGGGGGTGAAGGTGTACGCGGATCCGCGGGAAGCGGCCGCCGCCCCGCCGCCGGTCGCCGAGCCGCCCACCGCCGAGGGCCCCGCACCGGCAGCGCTCAGCCCCGGCCGGGCGTATCTGCGGCAGCGGCGGCAGGAGCGGCGCCACCACCGCGACGCGTACCGTGCCGCCGGGGGCGTCGCCGGCGCCGTACCGGACCGGGTGGCCGGGCTCGTCCGGGCCAGGGTGGCGCACCGGCCGCAGCAGGGCGAGCTGGCGTCGGCCGCCGGCGAGAACATCGCCAACGAGGCATATCTGGTAGCCGTCGACCGCGTGGAGGACTTCCACCGGGCGCTGGCGGGGCTGGCCGACGGGCTCCCCGGCGTACGGGTCGAGATCACCGGCCCGTGGGCCCCGTACTCGTTCGCCACGGTGCCCACGGCGGGCGGTCGGGCATGAGGGAGGACCGTGGTGACGTCGAGCCGGCCGCTCTCACCGAGGAGGAGTCGCTGGCCGGCCGGCAGGTCGCGCTGATCGACCTCCTCGACCGCCTGCTGAACGGCGGGGCCGTGCTCACCGGCGACCTCGTGCTGTCGGTGGCCGACGTGGACCTGGTGCGGATCAATCTGCGGGCCGTGATCCACTCGATCACCCCCGACGACCCCGCACCGTGGTGAGGAGCGGCCGTACGCCGCCGCCGACGACCGTAATGCGCCGCGACGTTGAGGAGCGACCTCATGCAGGACCACCAGGCAGCGCCGGACCACGCCTTCGGGGAGGCCGCGCAGGCGGCGGCGCGGGCATTCGGGCTCGTGCCGGCCGGACCCGAGGAGCAGCGGTCCGGAAGTGAGCTCGCCCAGCGCCTGAAGACCGATCCGGAGACCGTCGAACGCGACCTCATCAAATTGGTGCTGACCATCGTCGAGCTCCTGCGGCAGCTCATGGAGCGCACCGCACTGCACCGCGTCGATCAGGGCGACCTGAGTGAGGCGCAGGAGGAGCGGATCGGCATGACCCTGATGATCCTCCAGGACCGGATGTCCGAACTCTGCGACCGCTACGGACTGACCCTGGACGACCTGAATCTGGACCTCGGTCCCCTGGGGTCGCTGCTGCCCCGCAACGACGGGGGATGACGGCTCAGGGCCGAACGGCGCCGGGGCGCGTGGGTCCTGCTCGTTCCGGTCCTCGCCGTACCGGATGACGGGAGCACGCCGGATCATTTAGTGATCGTTTATTGGGGCCCGTCAGGATGGGCGGCGTCGAGAAGGATCCTTCACAGGGGACGGTATGGCCAAGCTGTATCTGGAGAAGCTCAAGTGCGTCACGACTGAGGGCTGGAGCGGCTTCGATGAGCCGAGGCTGGTCGTCCAGGACCGCGGCACCGTGTGGAACGGAACGGTGCTGGGGGACCGGATGTTCACCGTCAAGTACGACTGCGACTTCACGGGGGCGATCGCGGTCTCTCTCGGGGAGGTCGGCGCCCCGGGCGGGGACGGCCGGCTCGGGGAGCAGTGGATCACGGATACTCCTGGTGAGCGCAGTCTGCGCTTCAGGGCGGATGGTGCCGAGTACAGGCTGCTGTACGCGGTGGAGTAGGCAGCCCGACGTGCAGCAGGGTGACGCCCGCCGGCCCCTCGCCCTGCACGGTCGTCCCTATTTGGCAAGTACTGCGGCAACTTTGGCTTAATGCGTCGCTCGTGACATTTCGCACGTTTTCCCGCGGTTGTGGGGAGTTGGTAGTAGGAATGGCAGGGCAGGTTCCCTAGTCGAGGAGTTACCGATGACCAAGGTTTCCGTAGCACCCAAGAGCGAGACCCACGCGGCCCGTCGGCCGAAGCGGATCGGATTCTCCGTGGAGACGGTGAAGACGGCCCAGGTCAAGAGCGTGCCGAACCTCGAAGTCGACCAGAAGGACGTGTAAGGGCAGGCGCCAAGTCGCTGTCCTGACCAGCCCGGTGGCTCCTGGAGTCACCGGGCACTCCCCTTGAACCGTGAGGAATGGCGTGCTCGCTCTCGAATCCTTACTTGACCCGATGCCTCTCGATCAATTCCTTCGCGAGAACTGGACCACCCGAGGCGTCGTCTTACGGGGGCAGGACCGGGACCGTTTCCGTCCGCTCTTCTCATGGGATCAGCTCAACCACCTGCTTAATTTCCATCGCCTCCGTTTCGGCGAGGAAATCCGTCTGGCGGCAATAGGCAGAAAGGTCGCCGACAAGCCCGAGACGCCCGAGGAGTGGATCAGGCACTGTCAGGACGGCTACACCCTCATCATCAACCAGTTGCAGGCACGGCTGCCCGCGATCGCGGAACTCGCGTCGGCGATCGAGCGTGCGATCGGCCACCGGAGCCAGGTCAACATGTACTGCTCCTGGCCCGAACAGCAGGGGTTCGACCAACACCACGACGACCACGAGGTCTTCATCCTGCAGATCGAGGGGACGAAGCGATGGGTCGTCTCCGAGGAGACGTACAAGTACCCGCTGGACAAATACAACAACGTCTCCGACGACACCGGCGAACCCAAGGGGCCCCCGTACATCGAGACCGAACTTCATCCGGGGGACGTGCTCTACATTCCACGGGGCCACTGGCACTACGCGGTGGCCGGTGACGAACCCTCGTTGCACCTGACGCTGGGAGTGACGTGCCGCACCGGCGTCTACTGGCTGAAGTGGCTCGCGGACGAGCTGATGGACGAGGAGGAGTGGCGGCGCAACCTCCCACCCGTCGTCGAAGGCGATACGGACCGGCTCGCCGACCATGTCCGCGGTCTGATGGGCAGGCTCGCCGCGCTGGCCGGCGACGAGCGGTTGGTGGCGGCGTACCTCGCCCATCATCTGACCACCCAGGACAGCCGCCACCGCGAGGTCAGCCTGCCGAGCCAGTCCGGGTTCCATCCGCTCTCCACGAACGGCGACACACGTCTGCGGCGCGCACAGTTCAACCCCGTCACGGTTGATTACGACGCCGAGACCGCGCAGCACCGTATCCAGTTCGGCGCGAGGAAGATCACGCTCGACGGCGCTCCCGTGCAACTCATCGACAATCTTTTCCGCAGTACGTCGTTCACCCTCGCGGAAGCCACCGGCTGGGCCCCCGCATTCGACCCGGCCGAAGACATCGCCCCCCTGCTGCGGCTGCTGGTCGAAGAGGGAATCCTGCTGGAAGAAAAGGCTCCGTCGGCGTGAGGGCCGCCAGAAAAACCGGCCCGCCGCACCACTGACGGAGACGACTCGATGAAGATCGGCCTGATCGAGCTCAGCGCACACAGCGAGGTCCTCGACAGCCTTCTGCGGCAAGCCATCGATGTCGGGGCGAGCCCTACGGTCTACACCAACCCGTTCTGCGCCGAATCCTCGACGGCCGCCGCATCCGCGGCCGTCGAGTGGAAGGTGTGTCCCCCGGGTCTGCCGTACGCGGAATTCCTGGCGGAGTGCGGGCCCTCGCTCGGTTCACAGGACCACCTGTTCATCGTCACCCCGGTCGATTCCCTGTGCGGCATGCTCTCCGGTGCGAGCGCCAGGACACCTGCCCGGCACTGCCTGGTGCACAACCTCAACACGTTCGTTTCGTCGGACGGCAACCGGCCGAGCGCCGCCGTCGCGAAGCTCGTTCTCGAAGGCGCGGCGGATGTCCTCCTCCCGGATCTCCGGCTCAGGAGAACGGGTGACCCGCTGCGGAACCGCGCGGTCAACATCGCCTACCCGCAACATCCGCCCTCGGAATTCGTACGGGACGAGGTGCGGTGCTGCATCCCGGGGCGGATGTATTCCGGCCGGGACCACGCCGAGGTGCTGTCCGCACTGGAAATCGCCGCCCCACGGCTGACGAAGCGACTGCGCGTCGAATTCCTGGGAGAACACTCCACCGAGGAGACCGAGACGGCCGTTGCGGCGGCGCGGAAGGCGGTCGCTCCCTCGGTCGAACTGCGGGATCACCCGGGTTACGTCGCTCAGGAGGAGTTCGACCGGACCCTGGCGGAGGCCGACTTCCTCATCCTTCCGGTCTCCGAATACCTCACGCGTAACGGCATCATCGAAACACGCGGCCAGACCTGCGTCACGGGCAACATCAACGACATGGTCCGGTTCGGACTTCCCTCGCTCATGCCCGCCTTCTATCCGTTGAGTGAGCACACCGAGGGGATGACGGCGCGGTACGGCGGCATTCCGTCCCTGGCGGACCTGATCGTCACCTGGGTGAAAACCGGCGAGTTCAACCGCAGGAAACGGGCGGCGGTGCCGGGACTGGAGGCATACCGGGCCGAGTGCCTGTCAGCCCTGCGCGACCAACTGACCCGCCGATAGCGGCTCGTGAAGGAAATACCCACTCCTCCGCTCGCTCGCCCGCCCTGCGTCGTGGCACCGCCGTCCCGGAAGGCGGATATCCGCACCCGATCAGAAGGAAAGCGACATGTTCCACCAGGTCACCAACCGCACCCCACAGCAGTGCATATGACGACCGAGATGTTTCGTGGCCCGGTTCGGTTCCTGACGATCGCCAGTTTCGTCACCACCGTCGGCAGCGGGCTCTACCTTGCCGGCAGCATGCTCTTCTTCACCCGCGTCGTCGGACTGGGCGTGCCGGGCGTGAGTACCGGCCTCGCCGTCGCGACGGCCGTCGGGATCCTGTCCGGCCTGCCCCTCGGTGCGGTGGCCGATCGCGTCGGGCCCCGTGGACTGTACGTCGCCACCCAAGGTGTCCAGGCGACGGCGATGTTCCTGTTCCCGATGGCACACTCCTTCGCCGCCTTTCTCGCGCTGGTCACCGTCGCGGCCATCGGCCAGCGCGGCGCCCAGGCGGTCGGCGGCGCCCTTGTCGCACGGATCAGCGAGCCCGGAGAACGCACCCGCATCCGCAGCCATCTGCGCGCGGTCACCAACCTGGGAATGGGCATCGGCGCGGCGGCGGCCGGCGTCGCGCTCCAACTCGACTCGACGGCGGGCTACACCCTGCTGATCCTGGCGAACGGACTGAGCTTTCTGGCCGCGGCGGGACTGCTGCTCAAGATCCCGTCCGTGCGGCCGGTGCCACGCCCGCCGGGCGCGCGGCGCATGGAGGCCGTGCGGGACCGCCCGTACCTCGCCCTGTCGCTGCTGTGCGGGGTCATCGCGTTCCAGTACGACGTGGTGTCCCTGGTCCTGCCGCTCTGGCTGGTGTCGCACACCGCGGCGCCCCGGTGGTGGCTTTCCCTGCTGCTGGTGACGAACATGGCGGTGGTCGTGCTGTTCCAGGTCAGGGCGACCCGGTGGGTGAGAGGCCCGTTGCCCGCTTCCACCGCGCTCCGCGGAGCAGGATTCCTGTCCCTCGCCGGCTGTACCGTGCTCGCCCTCGCCGCAGGGGTATCCGCCCCCGTCGCCGCGGCCCTGCTGCTCGTCGGCGTGCTCCTGCTGTCATCCGGTGAACTCGGTCTGGCCGCCGGGGCGTTCGAAGTCAGCTTCGCGCTGGCACCGGAACACGCCCAAGGGCAGTACCAGGGAGCCTTCAACCTGGCCGATGGCGTGGTCCGTGCGGCGTCACCGGTCGTGCTCACCGCGCTCTGCCTCGAATGGGGCAAGCCCGGCTGGGTGGTACTGGGCGTCGTCCTCGCGCTCTGCGGCCTCGCCACCCGGCCGCTCACCCGGTGGGCCGTGCGCACCCGGGTGCTTCCGGTGCCGGAAGCACCCGTCCCCGTCGGCTGAGGCCGGCCGGGACCCGCGCGACAAGAGGGCCGAGTCGGGGCAGGGGGGCCTGCCATGGCCGGCGGGACGCGTGCCGGCTCGTAGACTCGTGCTGACCCGGTGCTGAGTCGAAGCCAATGGAGAGAGAAAACATGCAGGTCGGAGCGGTGTCGTGAGATTTCTGCACACCTCCGACTGGCATCTCGGGCGGTCCTTCCACCGCGTGAACCTGCTCACCGCCCAGCGAGCCTTCCTCGATCACCTCGTCGAGACGGTGCGGGCCCGCGAGGTCGACGCGGTGCTGGTCGCGGGCGACGTCTACGACCGGGCCGTACCGCCGCTCGCCGCCGTCGAGCTCTTCGACGACGCGCTGCACCGGCTCGCGGAGCTCGGCGTCCCCACCGTGATGATCTCCGGCAACCACGACTCCGCCCGCCGCCTCGGCGTCGGCGCCGGGCTGATGGAGCGGGCCGGCATCCATCTGCGGACCGACCCCGCCGGCTGCGGCACCCCCGTACTGCTCGGTGACGCGCACGGGCCGGTCGCGTTCTACGGGCTGCCGTACCTGGAGCCCGCCATGGTGCGCGAGACCCTCGGGGCACAACGGGCCGATCATGCGGCGGTGCTCGGCGCGGCGATGGACCGGGTACGGGCCGACCTGGCCGACCGGCCCGCCGGGACGCGCTCGGTGGTGCTGGCGCACGCCTTCGTCACCGGCGGCACGGCCAGCGACAGCGAGCGCGACATCACCGTCGGCGGGGTCGCCTCGGTGCCCGCGGGCGTCTTCGACGGGGTGGACTACGCCGCCCTCGGCCACCTGCACGGCTGCCAGACCCTCAGCGAGCGGGTCCGCTACTCCGGATCGCCGCTCGCCTACTCCTTCTCCGAGGCCGACCACCGCAAGACGTCGTGGCTGGTGGAGCTGGACGAGACCGGAGCGGTGCACGCGGAGCGGGTGGACGCGCCGGTGCCGCGGGCGCTGGCCCGCATCCGGGGACCGCTGGACCGGCTGCTGGACGATCCGGCGCTGGCCCGGCACGAGGACTCCTGGGTGGAGGCCACGCTCACCGACGCGGTCCGCCCGCACGAACCGATGGCCCGGCTCGTCAAGCGCTACCCGCACATCCTCAGCCTGGTCTTCGACCCCGACGAGGGACCGGCCCGCTCGTCGGCCTCCTACGCCCAGCGGCTGCGCGGACGCAGCGACCAGGAGATCGCCGAGGACTTCGTGGCACACGTACGCTCCGGCCGCGCCGCCGATGAGCAGGAGCGGGCCGAACTGCGCTCGGCGATCGACGAGGTGCGCGCCGAGGACATGGCGGCGGAGGTCGCGCGATGAGACTGCACCGGCTCACCCTGACCGCCTTCGGCCCGTTCCGCGGCACCCAGACCGTCGACTTCGACCGGCTCGCCCGCGACGGGCTGTTCCTGCTGCACGGGCCGACGGGCGCGGGCAAGACCTCGGTGCTGGACGCGGTGTGCTTCGCGCTGTACGGGTCGGTGCCCGGGGCGCGGCACGGCGGCCAGGCGCTGCGCAGCGACCTGGCCGACCCGCAGACCCTCACCGAGGTCGTCCTCGAACTGACCGTGGCCGGGCGGCGGTTGGAGATCACCAGGCTGCCCGAGCAGCCGCGCCCCAAGAAGCGCGGCAGCGGTACGACGAGGGAGAAGGCGCAGAGCCGGCTGCGGGAGTTCGTACCGGGCGAGGCCGGGGCGGACGGCAGCTGGAAGGCGCTGAGCCGGTCGCACCAGGAGATCGGTGAGGAGATCGGGCAGCTGCTCGGCATGAGCAAGGAGCAGTTCTGCCAGGTCGTGCTGCTGCCGCAGGGGGACTTCGCGCGCTTCCTGCGGGCCGACGCGGAGGCCCGTGCCCGGCTGCTGGGCCGGCTCTTCGACACCCGCCGGTTCGCCGCGCTCGAAGAGCGGCTCGGCACCCGGCGCCGGGCGGCCGCCGACCAGGTCGCGGCGGGCGACGAGCGGCTGCTGGCGCTCGCGCACCGGATGGCGCAGGCGGCCGGGGAGAGCGCCGACTTCGACGGCCTCGAAGACTTCTTCACCGGTACCTCGGCCCCGGCGGCGGGCCGGGCCGGGCGGGCGGCGCAGGGCACGGCCGGGCGCGCCGCGGGCGGCCGGCGGAGCCGCGCGGAGGCCGGCGGGGCGGGTACGGCGACGGTGACCGCGACCGTCCCGGGCCAGGCGGGAGCCGGCCGGCGGGCCGCGGCGGCCTCCTCCGCGGCACCGGCCGGTGCCGACACCGCCGCACCCGGGGTGGGCGAGCCGGGATTCGCCGACGCGGTGCTGGCCAGGGCCGCCGTCGCGAGGGTGAGCGCACGCGAGCGACTGGCGGTCGCCCACGCCGCGGTGTGCGCCGCCGAGGAGGCCGGGCGGACCGCGGCCGGGGAGCTGGCCGAGGCCCGTGAGCGGCACCGGCTCCAGCAGCGCTACGCAGCCGCCCGTCGCCGCGCCGCCCTGCTCGACACGGACGCCGAGGAGCGGGCCCGTACCCGCGACCGGCTGGCGCGGGCCCGCACGGCCGCCGAGGTCGCGCCCGCGCTCGCCCTGCGCGAGGCGGCCTGGCGCGAGCTGGACGCGGCACAGCGCGCCGAGCGCACCCACCGTGCCCCGCTGCCGCCCGCACTCGCGGACGCCGACAGCGACCGGCTGGCCGCGGAGGAGCGGGCGGCACGGGAGGATCTGGGATCGCTCGCGGCCGCCCGACGGGCCGAACGCCGGGCCGCGGACCTCGCCCTGGAGCGCACCGCCCTCGACCGCGAGGCGCGCGCCGACGAGCAGACACTGCTGGACGCCGCGGACTGGCTCGCCGCCTGGGACGGTGTCCGCCGCGCCCACCAGCAGCGCATCGAAGCCGCGCAGGAGGCCGCGGTCCGTGCCGAGCAGCTCGGCGCGCGGATCGGCCCGGCCGAGGAACGGCTCGCCGCGGCCCGCCGACGCGACCGGCTCGACGACGAGGCACGCTCCGCGGAGGGCGCGCTGCTCGCCGCCAGGGAGCGGGCCGCGGTCGCGCATGAACACTGGCTCGATCTCAAGGAGCGGCGGCTGCGGGGCATCGCCGCCGAACTCGCCGACGGGCTGCGCGACGGGGAGGCGTGCGCGGTCTGCGGTGCCACCGAGCACCCGGACCCGGCCCGGGCCGGCGCCGGCCACGTCGACCGGGCCACCGAGGAGGCCGCGCTGGCCGCGCACCACCGCGCCGAGGAGACCCGGCAGCAGGCGGAGGCCCACTGCCGGACCCTCGGCGAGGCACGCGCCGCGGCGACGGCGGCGGCCGGTGCCGCGGCCACCGGCGAACTCGCCGCACAGGCCGAGGAGTTGCGCGCCGAACTGGCCGACAGCCGTGCGCTCGGCGCGGACCTGCACGCGGCACGCGAGGCGCTGGACCGTGCCGAGCGGGAGTACGAACGACGCCGCGCCGAGCAGCAGCAGGCCGAACGCCGGTCCGCCGCCCGGACCTCGCACCGCGAGGCGCTGGACCGCGAACAGGCCGCACTGGACGAGGAGTTGACCCGGGCGCGGGGCGACAGCGCGAGCGTCGCGGAGCGGGCCGCCCGGCTGGAGCGGCAGGTGACGCTGCTCGCCGCGGCGGCCGAGGCGTCCCGTACGGCGGCCTCCTGCGCCCAGCGGCTCAAGGAGGCCGACGCCCGGGCCTCCGACGCCGCCCACGGGGCCGGCTTCGACACGCCCCGGGCGGCCGCCGAGGCGCTGCTGAAGGACGACGAGTGGGGTGCGCTCCAGCAGCGGCTCGACGACTGGCAGAGCGAGTCGGCCGCGGTGGAGGCCGAACTCGCCGACCCCGAGGCGCTCGCCGCGGACCGGCTCCCGCCCGCCGACCCGGACGCCGCGTACGCCGCCGACCAGGCCGCTTCGGAGCGGCTGCGGACCGCCTCGGCCGCCCGGGCGGCGGCCGAGGAGCGCTGCGCCGCCCTCGACCGGCTCTCCGCCCACGCCGAGGACGACGTCCGCCGGCTGGCCCCGCTGCGCGCCGACCACGACCGTATCGCCGGGCTCGCCGCGCTGGCCGCCGGCACCTCCAGCGAGAACGAGCGCCGGATGCGGCTGGAGTCCTACGTCCTCGCGGCCCGGCTGGAGCAGGTCGCGGCCGCCGCCGGAGCCCGGCTGCAGCGGATGTCGGCCGGCCGCTACACCCTCGTGCACTCCGACGAGCGGGCCGGCGGCGCCCGGCGCTCCGGCCTCGGGCTGCACGTCATCGACGCGTGGACCGGACACGAGCGGGACACCGCCAGCCTCTCCGGCGGCGAGACCTTCTTCGCCTCGCTGGCGCTGGCGCTCGGCCTCGCCGACGTCGTCACCGACGAGGCCGGCGGCACCCGGCTGGACACCCTCTTCATCGACGAGGGGTTCGGCAGCCTGGACGAGCAGACCCTCGACGAGGTGCTGGACGTCCTGGACTCGCTGCGCGAACGCGACCGCAGCGTCGGGATCGTCAGCCACGTCGCCGACCTCAAGGCGCGGATCCCGGCCCAGCTGGAGGTCGTCAAGGACCGGTCCGGCTCGACGGTCCGGCACCGCGTACGCGACTGAGCCGGGCCGTCAGCGGGGCGGGCGGCCGCGGATCACCGGCCGACGGGGCGGCGGGGGAGCGGTGAGGAGTAGACGACGCTGGTCGTCACCGAGCCGAGGGCGCCGATCCGGCCGGACACCTCCTCCAGGTGCCGCATCGAGCGGGCGGCCACCTTGATGACGAAGCAGTCGTCGCCGGTGACGTGGTGCGCCTCCAGGATCTCCGGGGTGGACTCCAGCAGATCGTGGAACGGCTTGTAGTTGCCGTTGGGGTAGCGCAGCCGGACGAAGGCCAGGACCGGCAGGCCGACCCGCTCCGGGTCGACGACCGCGGCGTAACCGGAGATCACCCCTGCCTCCTCCAGCCGCCGGACGCGTTCGGTGACCGCGCTGGCGGACATGTTCACCGCGCGGGCCAGCTCGGCGTAGCCGGCCCGGCCGTTGTGCTGCAGGACGTCGAGGATGCGCCAGTCGGTGGCGTCGGGGGAATAACCGGTCATCTGCGCTGTCTAGCAGTGGAATCACCGGCATATCAAGGTTTTTGCCGGTGATCTTCACTTCAGGGCCGCGCGGGCGAACCGTAAATTATCGGCCATGATCACACCGACGCCGCAGCCCGCGGCCCACGCCGCCCCCGGCGCCGTACCGGCCGCCCCGCCCGCCGCGCCCGCCGACGCCGCCGCGTACTTCGCCGCCCGCCTCGCCTTCCACACCGATGTCGCCGATGTGCACACCGCGCTGGCGGCCGGTACCGCCGACTTCGTCGTCATCGACTCCCGGAGCACCGCGGCCTGGGACCAGGGGCACGTCCCGGGCGCCCGGCACCTGCCCACCGCCCGGATCGCAGCGGACGCGGCGGGGCTGCTGGACCGGGCGGTCCCGGTCGTCGTGTACTGCTGGGGCCCCGGCTGCGACGGCGCCACCCGCGCCGCCCTCGCGCTCGCCCGGCTCGGCTACCGCGTCAAGGAGATGCTCGGCGGCATCGAGTACTGGATCCGCGAGGGATACGAGGTCGAGACCTGGCAGGGCCCCCGGCACCGCCCCGCCGACCCGCTGACGGCACCCGTGGGAGCCGAGGACTGCGGCTGCTGAGGCGGCCCGCGGTCCGGCGTCCGCGCGTCACCCGGCGCGCCCCGGGACCGCCGGGCGGCCGGCTCGCGATGATGACCTCGGGCCAGGACCGCGGCGGCGGTATGCCCGACGAGGTCGCCCTACGCGGTCGGTGCGCTGCGCGAGCGGGGCGCCGCCCGCTTTCCCGGCGGACGGTGGGGCACACCCGACGACCCGGCCCGGCTGATCGCCTGGCTCGCCACCGACGAAGCCGCCCGGATCACCGGTGAGGTCATCAACTCCCAAGCGGGATTCAGGCATTGACCCCGGCGGTGCCGTCGATCTCGTAGGCGCGCAGCCCGTCGCGCTCCCGGCGAACCGGAAACCGGCCCGTTCCAGGACCCGCTGCGAGGGGACGTTCGCCGGCTCGGTGAGCGCGCCCACCGTCCGTACGCCGGGCTGGGCGGCCGCCCAGCCGGCCAGCAGCCGTGCCGCCTCGGTCGCCCAGCCGGCGCCGCGGGCGGACGGCGAGAGGTCGTAGCCCATCTCCACGAAGCCGGTGCCGTCCGGCGGGCCGTGGAAGCCGATGCTGCCCAGCGCCGTGCCGGCGACCGCGTCGGTCAGGATGAAGACGCCCCACCCCGGGCGGTAACTGCCGGCCGCCGCGGCGCGCACGGCGATCCCGGCAGCACCCGAGGTGGTCTCCGACGGCCCCCCGTCGATCCAGTCGAACCCGGCCGGGTCCCCGTCCGCGACCCGCGCCGCCACCGACGGGAGCAGGGCGCGCAGCGCCACCCGCCCGGAGGAGAGCGTCAGCGGACCGCCGGCCCCCGCGGTGACCAGCGCTTCGAACAGCGGGTGGGGGTCGGCGTCCGCCGGCAGCCCGCTGACCTGCCCGTCACCGACCTCCACCACCCGCCAGACGCCGTCGGCGCGCAACGCCAGGTCCGTGGTGCAGAAGCGCAGCCCCAACTGCCGTACCGGCGCGGCCACATGGGCCAGCTCGGGGACGGGGCGCAGTACGGGGGTGTCGGGGTGCGCGCCGGTCAGCACCGGCTCGCCGTCCACCCACCACACCCGTGCCTCGCCCACCGCCCGGTCGTACTCCTCGAAGGCGCGCAGCACCACCCCGCCGGTCAGGGACTCCTCCTGGAGCGCGACGAACCGGCCGACGACCGCGGCGAGGCGTTCGGTGTCGGCGGCGTCCGGGACGTACGCCGCCTCGTCCCATTCGTGCTTACGCGACTTCACCCAGTCCTTGACGACCAGCGGGCGGCGCCGGCCCGGCGCGGTGAGCGGACCGGCGAGCCGGGCCAGCGCCGCGGGCGCGGGCGCCGCACCGGGCGCGCAGGGCAGCCAGACGCTCCGCGGGGTCAGCGGGCGGAACGCCTCGTACCAGCCGGGGAGTTCGTGGGCGGTGCGGTAGGCGGCGGGCGAGGTCAGCAGCCGGCCGCCACGGGCGGTGAGCGCTTCGGCGAGGGCGGCGTAGCGGCCGGCGGACAGCATCCAGCCGCGGTACCAGACGGGGCCGGCGCCACGCGGCACCCGCAGCACCGCTTCCGCGGCGCGCCCGGCCAGCAGCGCCTCGTGGTCGAGCACCGCGGTCGCCGCACCGGCCGACCGCGCCGCGGCGGCCTCCGGGGCGAACTGCGGATCGGTACGCCGCGGGCGCAGCGGATCTCCGGAGAACAGGAAGAGCGGCCGGTCCGCCGCGGGGTCCACCGTCATGCCCACGGACCCTACGGACGGCGGCGGCCGGCCACAACACCCTTTCGCCGTGGCCGGCCGCCGCCCCGTACGCCCCGGTCAGAGCGCCGACAGCTCGCTCAGGAGATCGTCCAGGCCCAGGGAGCCCTGCGACAGCGCGGCCATGTGCCACGCCTTGAGGTCGAAGTCCGCGCCGTGCCGGGCGCGGGCCGCCTCCCGGCCCTTGAGCCAGACCCGCTCACCGAGCTTGTAGCCGATGGCCTGACCGGCCATGCCCTGGTAGCGGATGATCTCGCTCTCGACGAAGTCCGCCGGGCGGCTGCTGTGCCGCGCGAAGAACTCGTGCGCCAGCTGCGGCGTCCAGCGCTCACCCGGGTGGAAGGGCGAGTCCGCGGGGATCTCCAGCTCCAGGTGCATCCCGATGTCGATGATGACCCGCACCGCGCGCATCATCTGCGCGTCCAGATAGCCGAGCCGCCGCTCGGCGTTCGTCAGGAAGCCCAGCTCGTCCATGAGGCGCTCGGCGTACAGCGCCCAGCCCTCGGCGTTGGCGCTGACGATGCCCACCGTCGTCTGGTAACGCGAGAGCCGGTCGGCGACGTGGACCCACTGCGCCAGCTGGAGGTGATGGCCGGGCACGCCCTCGTGGTACCAGGTGGAGACCAGGTCGTACGCCGGGAAGCGGGTCTCGCCCATCGTCGGCAGCCAGGTGCGGCCGGGCCGGGAGAAGTCCAGCGTCGGCGGGGTGTAGTACGGGGCGGCCGCGCTGCCGGCCGGGGCGATCCGCGACTCGACCCGGCGGACCCGCTCGGCCAGCTCGAAGTGGGTGCCGTCCAGCGACTCGATGGCCTCGTCCATGAGCGACTGCAGCCACCGCCGGGTCTCCTCGACGCCCTCGATCGCCTCACCGTGCTCGTCGCACCAGGCCAGCGCCTCCCACGGGGTCTTCGCACCGGGCAGGACCTTCTCCGCCTCGGTCTCCATCTCGGCCAGCAGCCGGTGGAACTCCGACCAGCCGTACGCGTACGCCTCGTCGGCGTCGACGTCGGCACCGTTGTAGTAGCGCGCGAGACGGGCGTAGCGCTCCCGGCCCACCACGTCCGGCGCGCCCTCGACAGCCGGGGCGTAGCTGTCCCGGAACCAGTCGCGCAGCTCCACCAGGGCGCCGGTCGCCACCTCGGCGGCCTCGGTCAGCTCGGCGCGCAGCGCGTCCGGGCCGGCCTCGGTGAACTCCGCGAACCAGCTGCGGCCGGTGCCGATCCACTCGTCCAACTGACCGATGACGGTGCGCACCTGTAGCGGGCCGGCGGGCAGATCGCGCTTGAGGCCGGCGTCGAGGGCGGCGCGGTAGCCCTCCAGCGCGGCCGGTACGGCCCGCAGCCGCCGGTCGATGGCCGCCCAGTCCTCCTCGGTCTCCGCCGGGGTGACCGTGAAGACCTCACGGACGTGGTGCAGCGGGGAGCTGAGGTTGCTGACCGTGCGCAGGCGCTCGCCGGCCTCGTGCACCGCCAGCTCGGCGGTCAGCCGCTCGCGCAGCAGCCGGGCGCAGACCTGCTCGGCGGTGCTGTCCGCGCCCGGCCGGGCCTCGGCCTCGGCGAGCCTGTCCAGCGTCGTACGGGCGAGCTGGGCCACCGCCTCCTGGCCCGTCGGCGAGAAGTCGGGGAGCTTGTCGGAACTCTCGGGGATGCCGAGGAAGGTTCCGGTGATCGGGTCCAGGTCGACGAGGGCGTCGACATAGGCGTCGGCGACCTGGCGGGGCAGCGGGCCGCCGGTGGGGGTAGTGGTGTTGGACATGCCGGCCATCCTCGTACGGATCACCCCGCCGCGTCACCACCAACAGCCGGTACGTTCCTGTCGTTTTACGGTGCCGCGGCCCGCGGCGCGGCCGGCCGGGCGTCGGTACTGCGCCCGGCCGGCCGCGGTCGCGGTGGCCGTTCCGTGCCGCTCGGGGGCACGCGCTGCGGCCGTCAGCGGCGGCCGGTGCCGTCCTGGACGCGGACACCCTCGCGGGTCTCCGGCCGGGCGGCGGGCACACCCGCCGGGCGGGCCGTGATCACGAGCGTGCCTTCCTCTATCTGGTAGTCCAGCGGCAGGCCGAGACCGCGCATCGCCGCCACCATCCCCGTGTTGGACGCCTGGGTGATCGCGTAGACGCTCTCGCAGCCGGTCTCGTCCGCCATCGTCACCAGCCGGCGCAGCAGCTCCGCGCCGATACCGCGCTGCTGCCAGGAGTCCTCGACCAGCAGGGCGACCTCGGTCTCGTCGCCGTCCCACAGCAGATGGCCGAGCGCCACCAGCCGGCCGGAGGCGGTCTCCACCGCGAGGGTGCGGCCGAAGCGGGGGCTGAGCAGGTGCCCGAGGTAGCGGTCCGCGTCACCGACCGGGCCGTGGTAGCGCAGCGCCAGGGTCCGTGGCGAGCAGCGGTCGTGCATCTCGCGGGCCGCCGCCAGGTCGGAGGTGTCGGCCCGGCGGACGGTGATCTCGTTGCCCTCCGGGAGCGTGAGCACCTCACGCCGCGGCGGCACCCGCTGGCCGAGCCGGGCGTCCAGCTCGACCAGCGCGCGGACCCGCGCGAACTCGGTGGGGGTGAACGGCAACTGCGGCCTTTCGATGGTCAGGGACCCCCCGGAGGGGTCGCGGAACTTCATGACGTGGTCCTCCAGTACGCCCTCGGCGGGCACCGGCTCTGCGAGCGGCTGACCGGTCAGCGAGCGGGCGGGCACCGAGTGGATCGTGCAGCGCCCCAGCAACTGGCGTAGTGCGAGCGGGAGTTCGGCGGAGTCGAGGGCCGTGCGGGTCGCCAGGCCCAGCATCCGGGTCGGCGCGTCCACGAGGTCGTGCGCGTCGGCCCGCTCCAGCCAGCTGTGCAGACCGCCCGCGCCGGCCACCGTACGGGTCAGCTCCCCGGGGGCCAGCGAGCCGGGCGCGCGCAGCAGGAACTCGTCGACCGTTCCGTCGGACAGCGGATGGGTCTGCAGGCTGAGGATGTCCACCTGCCGGGCGGCCAGCGCCGTGCACAGCTCGGCCAGGCTGCCCGGTTCGTCGCGGACGGTGGTCCGCATCCGCCACAGCGTCGTCTCCTGGCCGCCGGCCGCCGGGGCCCGGCCGGTGGGGGACGCCGCCGTGGCGCCGGTATCGGTCGGCGGCGGGGCGTTCTCGTGGCGTCGTGACCACCAGATGTGGAAGACCGCCGTGGCCAGCAGGGCCACCGCCGAGGCGCACAGCAGCACCGGGCCCGACGGGCCGTGGGCGACGGTGTTGGCGACGGCGTCGGCCACCGCCACGGCCGTGAACAGGGCGGCCAGCTCGACGACGTCCCGCCGCCAGTGGTGGCGACGGGCGGAACGGGCAGAGGATGCTTCAGTCATGCATACAGCCTCGCCGACAGGTGTTGCCTGATCGCCAACACATTGTGTCCGACGGGTAAAAGACGCAATCGGCGCATTCGTTTCTACTGTCCTACCCGTCCCGGTTGGAGCACCTTGCTGAACAGCACCTCTCCACCCTCCTGACGCAACCGCACCGTCAACTCCCCGCTGCCCCCGTCGATGTCGATCTCGCCGAAGTACTGCGGACTCTCCGCGGGGGAGGTGTTGGCACGGTCCGGTGCCTTGATGAACGCCTGCTCGGGCCCGAAGGTTCCATCAAGCTTCACGGCCTGGAACCCGCCCGCGTTCAGCGGCCCCGACACGAACTCCCAGAAGGGCGCGAAATCCTTGAAGGCGGCCCGCTCCGGTGCGTAGTGCTGCGCCGACGTGTAGTGCACGTCCGCCGTCAGCCACAGGGTGCCGGTGATGCCGGCGTGCTTGATGTGCCGCAGCAGCTCGGCGATCTGCAGCTCGCGCCCCAGGGGAGCGCCCGGATCCCCCTGTGCCACCGCCTCGAAGTCGGTCTTGCCGTCGGGCACGACCAGGCCCAGCGGCATGTCGGAGGCGATCACCTTCCACACCGCGTGCGAGCGGGACAGCTCCCGCTTGAGCCAGCGCAGCTGCTCGGCGCCCAGGATGCCCTGCGGATCGTCGGTCTGCCGGTCCGGCGAGTTCGCGTTGCGGTAGCGGCGCATGTCCAGCACGAACACGTCGAGCAGCGGACCGTGGCGCACCACCCGGTAGACCCGGCCGCCGCCGTCCGGCCGCAGCGTCCGGATCGGGAAGTACTCGCCGAAGGCGCGCAGCGACCGCGCGGAGAGCACATCGGCGTCCTTCTCGGTGTACCTGTCGTCCGCCAGCAACTGCCCCGGGTACCAGTTGTTGTGCACCTCGTGGTCGTCCCACTGCGTGATCGTGGGCACCTGGGCGTTGAACCGGCGCAGATTGTCGTCCAGCAGGTTGTAGCGGAACGCGCCACGGAACTCCGCGAGCGTCTCGGCGACCTTCGCCTTCTCCTCGGTCGTCACGTTCCGCCAGATCCGGCCGTCCGGGAGCGTCACCTTCTCGGTGATCGGGTTGTCCGCGTAGATGTTGTCGCCGCTGCACAGGAAGAAGTCCGGGTTCCGGCGCCGCATGTCCTCGTAGACGCGGTAGCCGCCGCGCTCCGGGTTGATGCCCCAGCCCTGGCCCGCGAGGTCGCCCGACCAGTGGAAGCGGACGTCCTGCCGCCGGTCGCCGGGGGCCGTACGGAAGGTACCGGTGACCGGCTCGCCGGACCGCCGGGGATCGTCCGGGTCGGCCAGCAGCACCCGGTAGTGGATCTGCTCCCCGGCCGGCAGCCCGTGCAGCGAGGTGACGCCGGTGAAGTCCGTCCCCGCCCCCAGCACCGGACCGTGCCACGTCCTGGCGTTGCGGAACGACTCGGTCGCCGCGGTCTGCACCACCATCCGCGCCGGCCGGTCCGCGCGCACCCACACCAGGCCCGAGGACGTGGTCACGTCACCCACCTGCACGCCCCAGTCGGCGCCCGGCCGGCCGCTGCGGGCCTGCGCCGGCGCGGCGCCGGAGAGCACGGGCAGCGTCAGCGCCGCGGAACCCGCCGCCGCGCCCTGCAGCAACGATCGCCGTCCGAAACCGCCGCCGGATCCCTGCGCCATCTGAAACCTCCATGCCTCGACCGGACTCGGTGCTGACTTGTTCGTATCGGTGTTCGGTGCCGGGTGGTGGAACGGATGGTGAACAGCGGCCCGTTCGGTCCCGGCCGCACCCCGGGGCGTGGGTCCCGCGACCCACCGGGCCCGGGCCATGGTCGCAAGACCATCGGCCGATCGCCAGGACGCGACCGGGGCGTTTACGGTCCCGGTACGCGCCGCCGCACGGCGGCCCCGAGGAAGGTGACACCGCATGCCGGCCAACGGCTCCGCCCCCATCCGCATCGCCCGCCCGTCCCGCGATCTGGCCGCCGCCGCACGCTTCTGGAAAGACGGACTGGGCCTGACGGAGCTCTACCGGCACGCCTCCGAGGGCACCGAGCACGCCCTGCTGATGCTCGGCTGGCCGGACGCCCGGTGGCATCTGGAGCTGACCTTCGACCCGACCGGGACGCACCTGCCCTCCCCGACCGCCGACGACCTGCTCGTCGTCTACCTGGGCGAGGAGGTGCCGGTCGAGCTGATCGAGCGGCTGGAGCGCGCCGGCGGTACGCGGGTCGCGGCGTACAACCCGTACTGGGACGAGTGGGGGGTCACCCTGGAGGACCCCGACGGGTACCGGCTGGTGCTCTCCCGCCGCGACTGGTCCAACTCCTGAAACACGCCCCGGCGTTCGCCCCTCGGGGCGAGGCGTCTCCGCCCGCCGGCGCGGCCGTGGCGCGCGTCGCACCGCGCCGTTTTCGCTGGACAACGCGGTGACGGCCCGCTGGGATGGAAGGGTGCTGAAGGAAACCGCGACCGATGTCTTCGAAGACCACCGCCCCGTGCTGTTCGGGGTGGCCTACCGCATGCTCGGCCGGGTGGCCGACGCCGAGGACGTCGTCCAGGACGCCTGGTTGCGCTGGTCGGGCGCGGACCGGACCCAGGTGCGCGAGCCGCGCGCCTTCCTCGTACGGATCACCACCCGGCTCGCCATCGACCGGCTGCGGCAGGTCCAGGCGCGCCGCGAGTCCTACGTCGGGCCCTGGCTGCCGGAACCGCTCGCGACCGACGCCGTCGGCACCGCGCCGGACGGCGCCGAACGGACGGTGTTCACCGAGTCCGTCACCCTCGCCGTGCTCGTCGTCATGGAGTCGCTCTCCCCGCTGGAGCGCGCGGTGTTCGTGCTGCGCGAGGCGTTCGGCTATCCGTACGCGGAGATCGCCACCGCCCTGGACCGCAGCGAGGCCGCGGTGCGCCAACTGGCCGGCCGGGCCCGCAAGCACGTGGAGGACGGCCGGCCGCGCTACGACGTCGACCCCGAGCAGCAGCGCGATCTGACCGAGCGGTTCCTGGCCGCGGCGGCCGGCGACGACCTGCAGGGGCTCCTCTCCCTGCTCGCGACGGACGCGCGGCTGGTCGGCGACAGCGGCGGCAAGGCCAAGGCGCCGCTGCGGGTCATCGAGTCCGCGGACAAGATCGCCCGCTTCCTCTTCGGCGTCGCCCGGTCCGCACCGCCCGGCCTGGAATTCACCGTCCGCGAACTCAACGGCGGCATCGCGCTGTTGGGGCACGTCGGGGAGGTGCCGGACTCCGTCATCCAGCTCGGCGTCAAGGACGGCCGGATCCAGACGGTCTACATCGTGCGCAACCCCGACAAGCTGGCGGCGCTGGCGGCCGGCTGAGCGACGGCCCGCGGCCCGCTCCCGGAGGCCGCGGAGCACCGGTACCCCGCCGCGCGGCAGCCGCGCGGCGGGGTACCGCCATATGGCCGCGCCCCGCCCCGGGCCGCTGTCCCCGTGCCCGGCCCGGGAGTTCGGCACGCACCAGGTGACGCGGGGCCATGCGTACGGCCGGGAGGGGCCAATCGGGTGCGGGATTGGTCTTGACCAAGGGTGGAGGCAGCCATATCGTCGGGATACTGCAACAACCTTTAATAAAGAAGCGCTCATAAACGGACGCGCGCGTACGGGCCCGTCAGCACGGCCCGGGTGCGGGCCCGGCTCCATGGGAGCGCCGCCCCGCGGGGCAATGGCCAGTGCGGAGGACAGGGTGGGGACCACGCAGCTCGAAACGGCGCCGGAACCGAAGTACTGGCACCTCAAGACCGTGCTCAGCGAAGCGCTGGACTCGGAGTTCGCGGTCGGCGAGATTCTGCCCAACGAACGTGAGCTGGCGGCACGCTTCGGCGTCGCCCGCGCCACGCTCCGGCAGGCGCTCGAACAGCTGGAACTGGAGGGCAGGCTGCAGCGGCGCCGCGGCGTGGGCACCACGGTCGCCCCGCCGCGCGTCGGCGTCGCCGTCGACCCCGCCCGGCACACCTGGCCCGGCACCCCCGGCGACGACTGGCAGCCGGTCGACGCCGCCACCAGCGACACCGTGCCCGCGCCGGTGGCCCGTCTGCTGGAGACCGCCCCCGGCGAGCAGGTGCACATCGTGCGCCGCAGCCGGGTCACGCACGGCCAGCCCGTCGCCGCGGAACTCCTCTACGTCCCGGCGGCCACCGTCCCCGACTGCACTGCGGCGGCCTCGCTCAGCGCACCGGGCCGGGCCCGTGCGGTGCTGCGCGCGCTGCAGGAACGGGAGCTGGACGGCCAGGACCGCACGGTCGAGCTCGGTTCGGCCCGCGCGGAGGACGCCAAGCAGCTCGACCGGCTGCCCGGCGCGCCCGTGCTCGTCGTGACGACCCGCTACGTCTCCGCGGGCCGCCCGGCCGCCGTCGCGGTGTCCACCTACCGCGCGGACACCTGCCGGCTGACCTTCGGCGAGACCGACGCGGTGCCGCTGCTGGCCGGCTGAGCCGCCGCCCCCCACGGGCGGGGCCGAGCAACGGGCCCCGGCAGCCGCCGACTCCGCCCGCCGGTTCACCGGCGGGCGGTCACCGTGCCGTCCACCGCGAAGAGTTCGCCCTCCACGTGGTCCAGGGCGAGCCGCAGCGCGCCGGTGGCGACCGCCGCCTCGCCCAGCCGCGACAGCGCGACCTGCGGGGGACGCAGACAGTAGCGGGCCAGTTCCTCGCGCAGCGGCGCGAGCACGCCGTCCAGCCCGGCCGCCCAGCCGCCGACCACCACCAGCTCGGGGTCGAGCGCCAGCACCAGCGCCGCGACATCGTGCACCAGACGCCGGATGAAGCGGTCCACCGCGTCCCGGGCCCGCGCGTCGCCGTCCCGCGCCGCCGCGAAGACCGCGGCGACCTGCGCCTCGTCCAGCGGATGCAGCGGTGTGCCGGTCGTCGACAGCAGCTTCTCCGGCGTCGCCTCCCGGCCGAGCAGGTGCAGCGCGCCGATCTCCCCGGCGGCCCCGCCGAAGCCGCGGTGCAGCCGTCCGCCGATCAGCGAGCCGGCACCGGGGCTCAGCCCCGCGAGGACGAACACGACGTCGTCCGATCCGGACGCCGCGCCCTGCCAGTGTTCGGCCACCACCGCCGCGTTGGCGTCGTTCTCGACCAGTACCGGGCAGCGGAACGAGCGCCGCAGCCGGTCACCGAGCGGCAGCCCCGTCCAGCCCGGCAACGCGGTGCCCAGCCGTACCATGCCGTCCGCCTCCACGATGCCGGGTGTGGCCACCCCGACGGCCCGCAGCGAACCGCGCGCGACGCCCGTACGGCGCAGCAACTCGGCCACCACGGACCGGACCCGCTCCAGCCGCTCGTCCGCCGGCGCGGACTCCCCGACCGCACGCTGCGCGGTGTCCCGCACCCGGCCGCTCAGATCGGCCAGCAGCGCCGAGACCCGGTGCGGACCGATCTCGATGCCCAGCAGGTGCCCGGCCTCGGCGCGGAACCGGAAGCGGCGGGCCGGGCGCCCCTGACGCCGCGTCTCGCCCTCCTCGGCGGGCACCTCGACCACCAGGCCGGTCTCGATGAGCCCCTCGACCACGCCCTCGACCGTCGGCCGGGACAGGCCCGTCACCTGGACGAGGTGGGTGAGCGTGGGGGAGTCCGCGGCGCGCAGTGCGTGCAGCACCACCGCGGAGTTGATCCGTCGCAGCAGGGAGGGGTCCCCGCCGGTGAGCCGCCCCAACGTCCGTCTCCCTAGCTTGCCGTGTCTGGCGGATCGTAGCCGGTCAGGGGGTGTGCGGCGAGCCCCCGTGGCCGAGACCGGGCGGCCGGCCACCTCGGGCGTCGCGTGGAGGGGAGGTTCCGTCCCGACGGGCCCGTGCCGGCACGCGGGGGCGATGGGGACGCGCCCGCTACTCGGTCCTGGCGGGCGCTGCCCGCTCCTTCCGGCGCTGCGCGTACCGCGCGGGCGCGCCGAGTATCCAGGACCATGCCTCGTACCCGTCGACGGCCCCCACCCGGTCGGCGCCGTCCACACAGCGCGGATCGTCCCGCTCGGCCAGCCCGAAGACGGCCCAGATACGGGTCACCTGGTCCTCCTCGTCGAGCAATGCGGCCAGCACGTCCCCGACGGCGGGCGACGGATCCCTGCTCTCCGCGAGCTGATGGGCGACGAGTTGGCGAACGGAGGCGTCGGTGTCCCGGGCCAGTACGAGCATGGCGTCCAGCCCCTCGGGAGTGTAGGTCCACCGCCCCGGGGCGCCCGATGCGAGGCATTCCACGGTCGCGGGCACCCGGGCCCGCACCGTCGAGGAAGGGTGCGCGAGGAAGGTGAGACCCAGGGGCTCGATCCTCGGGTCCTCGTGGTGGCCCAGGCCGGCCAGGACCTCGGCCAGGACGTCCGGGTGTTTCTCCTCCGCCGCCCAGTCGAGGAAGAACTCGAGCGTGCGCCGTTCGAAGGGGCTCGGGGCGTCGGACACCGGATCCCCGAGGTTGAGGGAGACCAGGGTCTCCGCTCCGAAGCGGCGGCGCAGCGGATCGGGGTGGGCGCGCAGGGCCGCCGCAGCCTCCCACGTCTCGTCGTCCTGTCTCGCGGCAAGGGTGCTGGTGATCTCCCACCAGGCGGCGTGCTCCCAGTCGGGGTGCTCCAGCGCGCAGGCGCGGGCGGCCAACTCGTCGACGCCCGGGCGCAGTCCGAACTGCGTCTCCAGGAAGGTGAGGATCCCCGTGTGGCCGTCGCGGACGGTCATTCCGCCGAGCCGGATCTCGTGGTACTCGGTCGACCATTCCCTGTCCCGGACCCGGACCCGTTCGACCGGGTCCGAGGAGCCGGTCCGCTCCCGCAGCACGGCGACCGGGCCGGTGCCGTGCCACTGCCGGGCACGCGCCAGCAGTTCCGCACGGGTGGCCTCGCCGAGCAGCGCGACGTCGCCGAGCAGACAGCGGACGAGACCGACGGAGCCGCTGTCGACGGCCCGGAGCTGCGGGGTGGACCCGTCGGGCAGCCGGCGGACCACGTCCGCGCCGCCCTGTACCAGAGAGGCGGCGACCGCCGAGTCGCATGCCGCAATCGCCAGACAGAGTAGGGGGGTTCCCCGCTCGTCGACGGTTTCGGGATCCGCCCCGTCCTCCAGCAGCAGCCTGACCGCGTTCTCGTCCCCGCTCCGCACCGCCGTGATGAGTGGATCCTCGCCCATGTCCCGCCACCCTCCTTCCACTCGAACATCGCCCCGCCGCCGGGCCGCAGGCCGGGAGGAGCGCATCATGGCCGATCGCGTCGTGCAACTCCTGGGCCGGCCGGCGGGACGGCCGGGGGAAGGTCAATTGTCAGACCCCGCCGCTTTACTGAGGGCATGACGCTTGACGAGCAGCTGACCGCCATCGACGCGCTCCGCCTGCGGGACTTCCCCGACCGGCGGGGCCGTTCCGCCCCGGTCGAGAGCGGCCCGGGCTTCCACATAGCCGGCCTGCGGGTCAGCGGGGAGTTCTGGGACGCCGACCCCGCCGAGGTGGCGGAGGCCGAGGAGGACTTCGACGCCGCGCTGACCGCGCTGGTGCAGGCGCTCTCCTTACGGTGGGGCCGGCCCGCGCTGCTCGATCTCACCCCTGCCCTGGAGCGGATGGCCGCCGGGCTGCCGGTCCGGCCACCGCTCGACACCCTGTGCGGCTACGTCCCGCGGATGCACGGCTGGCGGGTGCGGGACCGCTGGGTCGGCGTGGGGGTGGGGCAGGGGGGACGTGAGCTGCCGCTGCAACTGCTGGTGGCGGTGGGGGAGGGGGACGTCACCACGCCGGCGATGACCGGGCCCCGGTGACCGGCCGTCAGCGCGCGAAGGCGGGCGCGAGCGCCGCGCTGACGACGAGGTGCGGCGTGCCGGTGCCGTCGGCGGGCACGGTCCACAGATCGGAGCCGAAGTCGCCGGGCAGCGAATAGACCAGGGTGTGCCCGTCGCGCCAGACGGCCTGGTCGTCGACGTTGCGGTGTTCACCGGTCGCGGTCTCGCGCAGGCTGCGCAGGTCCAGCACGTACAGCCGCCACGGCGCGTCCGGATCGGCGCCCCGGACCCGCTTCTTGTACGCGATACGGGTGCCGTCGGGGGAGAGCGAGGGGCATTCGACGTTGCTGTGCAGTGCCCGGAGGGTGCGGGCGGTGCGGTCGCCGCGGACGAGGTACGTCCGCCCGCCGGTCGCGGCGGTGGCGTAGAAGTGCGTGTCGTCGGCGAAGGTGACGCCCCAGACGTTGATGTCGGCCGTGTGGACCCGGTGTCCGCCGACGGTCAGCGCATAGGTCTCCAGGTTGGCGTCAAGGTGCCAGGAGCGGGTGTCGAGGACGGAGGTACGGGTGGAGAAGGCGGTTCCGGCGTAGGAGTCGCCGCTGACGAACACGGTCCAGGCGACGGTGCGGCCGCCGGGAGAGACCCGCGCCCGGGTGGGGGTGCCCGCCAGGTCGTAGCGGCGCAGCGCGTGCAGCCGGCGGTCGAGGACGACGGC
The DNA here is from genome assembly GCF_001729485.1 of Streptomyces lydicus. Taxonomy (GTDB): domain Bacteria; phylum Actinomycetota; class Actinomycetes; order Streptomycetales; family Streptomycetaceae; genus Streptomyces; species Streptomyces lydicus_D. Next base: position 4,807,336 of record NZ_CP017157.1, on the reverse strand, counting down.
GCGGTAGCTGTCACGGAGTTCGCCGTGCACGGCCTCCAGGCAGATGCCGGTGCCGGCGGCCGCGTGGAAGCGCAGGCAGCGGACGCCGGACGCGGTGCGCGGGCCGGACAGCCGGCCGGCCGGGACCGCGGTGATCTCGTCGCGGTGCGGTCCCCAGGCCATGTTGCGGAAGAAGGCGCGGTGCGGGTCGTCGAGCCGTACCGCGCCGGAGGTCACCGCCGGTCCGCCGGCCTGCGCCCGGTCCTTGCGGGCGGCGCGCCCCGCGGCGTGCAGGGTCGCGCCGACCGCGACCGCGCCGAGGACGACCACGGTGACGAGCAGGACCACGAGGCGGGAGGTGCGGTTCATGTGACGGGCTCCGAAAGGGTGGCGGCGGGTGCCGGTACGCGCCGCAGCAGCCGGGCGCTGAGGGCGGCGGCGAGGGCGAGGCCGCCGGTGGCCAGCCCCAGGGCCCAGCGGTCGCCCCACGCGGTCCAGGCCGCGCCGAAGGCGAGCGAGCAGCCGAAACGCGCCGCGGCCTGGCCGGTCTGCACCACCGCCAGTCCGCTGCCGCGCACTTCTTCGGGCACGGCATCGGCGGTGGCCGCGGCCAGCACACCGTCGGTGGAGGCGTAGAAACCGCCGTGCAGGGCGAGCACCAGGCAGGTCAGGGCCGGGGACCCGCCGAGCGGGGCGAGCAGCAGCCCGTAGGCGGCCAGCAGCGCGAGATGGCCGAGCAGGAACAGCCGACGGCGGCCGATCCGGTCGGCGAGCACGCCCAGCGGTACGGCCAGCAGCAGGAAGGCCGCGGCGGTGCCCAGCGGCAGCAGCGGGAACCACGCCTCGGACAGGTCGAGCCGGCGCTGCAGGGTGAGGTACAGGAAGGAGTCGCTGACCGTGGTCAGGCCGAGCAGGACGGCGCAGCCGGTCAGGCGGCGTACCGCCGGCCGGCGCAGCAGGCTGCCCGCCGTGGGGCGGGAGGCGGTGTCCGGCCGGGGCGGCACGGAGGTCCGCGCGCGGCCGGGGACGAAGAGCAGTAGGACGGCCACGCCGAGCGCGGCCACACAGCCGCTGACCGTGAACACCGCGTCATAGCCGTCGGCCGCGGCGCGCAGCAGGAGGAAGGCGACCAGCGGGCCGAGCAGCGCGCCCGCGGTGTCCATCGCCCGGTGCACGCCGAACGCCCGCCCGCGGGTGGCGGGTTCGCAGGACAGCGAGATGAGCGCGTCGCGCGGTGCGGTGCGCAGGCCCTTGCCGGTACGGTCCGCGGCGAGCACCGCACCGATCAGCGGCAGGGTGTGCACCATCAGCAGCAGGGGTTTGCACAGGGCGGACAGCCCGTAGCCGAGCGCCGCCACGGTCTTGTGGCCGCCGCCCCGGCCGCGGTCCGACGCCCGGCCGCCGACCAGCCGCACCAGCGCGCTCACCCCGTTGTACACCCCGTCCAGCAGCCCGAACCCGAGCGGCGACAGCCCGAGTTCGGCGACGAGGTACAGCGGCAGGACCGCGGTGACCATCTCCGAGGAGATGTCGGTGATCAGGCTGACGGTGCCCAGTACGAGCACGGTGGCGGGCACGGCGGCCCGCGGCGGCCGGTCCGGGCGCGCGCCCGGACCGGCCGCCGCGGGGGTGGCGCGGCGGTCTGCGAGATACACGTTCAGCTCGCCCAGATGCCGCTGATGTCCTTCGCGTCGGCGGCCTTGCCGGCGTGCGAGGTGCCGTACATGTCCTCGATGGTGCGCAGCACGTCGTAGTGGTTGTAGGTGGTGCCGGACGTCGATCCGGGCGTCACCTGCTGGCCGTAGAGCACGGTCGGGATGCGGTTGCCGCTGAGCCGGTTGTCCTCGTCGAAGGTGAGCAGCAGCAGGCTGTTGTGGGTCTTGGCCCAGTCTGCGTAGCTCTTGAGGTGGGTCTTCAGCCAGGTGTCACCGGTCGAGACCGAGCAGTCGTGCATGTCGCTGCACAGGTTCGGCACGACGTAGGAGACGGTGGGCAGCTTGGTGAAGTCGGTGGGGAAGGCGTCGAGGGTGTGCGCCGTGTTGGTGGGCACGTTGTTGAAGCCGAACCAGGGGTTGTGCTTCTGCGCGTAGTTGCCGGACTTGCAGGTGGTCGAGCCCTCGGCCGGCAGCGACTCGTTGTAGCTGGCCCAGGACTTGCCGGCCGCGGTGACCTCGGAGGCGAGGTTGGGGGCGCTGCTGAAGCCCGGGGTGACGCAGCTGTCGTCGGTGACGCCCTGGGTGTCGCCGGAGAACATGGCGTAGTAGTTGGGCTGGCTGGGGTGGGTCTCGGCGTACGAGGCGGTGAGGTTCGCGCCGCCGGAGGCCAGGGAGTTGATGTACGGGGCGCTGGAGCTGCCGATCACCTGGTTGTAGGCGTGGTTCTCGAAGACCACCACGACCACGTGGTCCGGGGTGGGCACGGCGGCCGCGGCCGGCTCGGCGCCGAAGCCGTTGCCGGCCCAGATGCCGAGCCCGGCGGCGGCGAGGCCGAACGCCCCGGCGAGCGCGGTGAGTTGGTGGCGCCGCGAGCGGCGGACGCGGTGCGAGGACGGGGACGGCGAGGGGGACGGAGCAGGCACGGGGGCCTCCGTACGGAAGGTGGGGGAGCACGGGCGGCGACAGCGTAGAGCTGTCACCGTGGCATGTACACGCCTTCAAGGTGACGCGCAGCCGAACGGCAGCTGAGCGGCCGGGGCGGAGGTCCGTACGGGCCGCAGCAGGCCCCGGCACCTCCATTCAAACGCGCCCACCGCGCGCCCGCCCGCGGAGCCCTACGCGGGCTCGCCCTCCGCGAACGCCGCCGCCCGCAGCCGCCCGTACTCCTCGGCCATCGTCGGGAGTGTCCAGTGGGCGTTGAGACCGCTGGGGTTCGGCAGCGCCCAGATGCGGGTGTCGCCCAGCGTCCGCTCCTGCGGCCCGATCACGGCGTGTTTGTCGTCAAAGGCGACGCGGTACGCCGTGACCCCGGCGACGGCCAGCCAGCGCGGCCGCAGCCGGGCCACCTTCTCGGCCAGCAGCCGCCCGCCCTCGCGGTACTCCGCGGCGGTGAGCTCGTCCGCCCTGGCCGTCGCCCGGGCCACCACGTTGGTGATGCCGAGGCCGTGCGCCGGCAGCTCCTCCTGCTCTTCCGGCCGGAACCGGCGGGGCGTGAAGCCGGCGGCGTGCAGCACCGGCCAGAAGCGGTTGCCGGGCCGCGCGAAGTGGTGGCCGGTCACCGCCGTCATCAGCCCGGGGTTGATCCCGCAGAACAGCACGTGAAGGCCGCTCGCGACCACGTCAGGGACGAGGCGGCCGCGGGCGGCTTCCAGTTCTTCGGGGGTGAAGCGCACGACGGTCCCGTCAGAGGATCGCGCCCGGCGTGTAGGCGGCCGCCTCCGGGTGCTGCTTGGCGACCTCCTCGATCCGGCCGACGACGGACGCGACCTGGTCGGCCGCCGCGCCGGTGAAGGAGAGCTTGTCCGCCATCAGGTCGTCCAGCTGCGGCCTGTCCAGCGGGATCCGCGCATCGGCGGCCAGCTTGTCCAGCAGCTCGTTGCGCTCGACGCCCTGCTCCCGCATGGCCAGCGCCGCGGCGACCGCGTTCTCCTTGATCGCCTCGTGCGCCTCCTCGCGGCCCACGCCGGCGCGGACGGACGCCATCAGCACCTTCGTCGTGGCGAGGAAGGGCAGGTAGCGGTCCAGCTCACGGGCGACGACCGCCGGGAAGGCGCCGAACTCGTCGAGCACCGTCAGGAACGTCTCCAGCAGCCCGTCCAGCGCGAAGAACGAGTCCGGCAGGGCGACCCGGCGCACCACGGAGCAGGACACGTCGCCCTCGTTCCACTGGTCGCCGGAGAGCTCACCGGCCATCGACGCATAGCCACGCAGGATCACCATCAGGCCGTTGACGCGCTCGCAGGAGCGGGTGTTCATCTTGTGCGGCATCGCCGACGAACCGACCTGGCCGGGCTTGAAGCCCTCGGTCACCAGCTCGTGCCCGGCCATCAGCCGGATGGTCTTGGCCAGCGACGAAGGCGCGGCGGCCAGCTGCACCAGCGACGTCACCACCTCGTAGTCCAGCGACCGCGGGTAGACCTGGCCGACGGACGTGAACGCCTGCCCGAAGCCGAGGTGACCGGCGATCCGCTGCTCCAGGTCCGCCAGCTTGGTCGCGTCGCCGCCCAGCAGGTCGAGCATGTCCTGAGCGGTGCCGACGGGGCCCTTGATGCCGCGCAGCGGGTAACGGGAGAGCAGCTCGGTGAGGCGCGCGTACGCCACCAGCAGCTCGTCGGCCGCGGTCGCGAAGCGCTTGCCCAGCGTGGTGGTCTGCGCGGCGACGTTGTGCGAGCGGCCCGCCATCACCAGCTCGGCGTGCTGGGCGGCCAGCGAGCCCAGCCGGGCCAGCACGGCGACCGTACGGTCCCGCATCAGCTCCAGCGACAGCCGCACCTGCAGCTGTTCGACGTTCTCGGTCAGGTCGCGGGAGGTCATGCCCTTGTGGACCTGCTCGTGGCCGGCGAGGGCGTTGAACTCCTCGATGCGGGCCTTGACGTCGTGCCGGGTGACCTTCTCACGCTCGGCGATCGACGCCAGGTCGACGTTCTCCAGGACCCGCTCGTAGTCGGCCAGCGCCTCCTCGGGGACCGCCACCCCCAGGTCCTTCTGTGCACGCAGCACGGCAAGCCACAGCTTCCGCTCCAACTTGACCTTGTACTCGGGGGACCACAGCACAGCCAGCTCCGCGGAGGCGTAGCGGCCGGCCAGAACATTGGGGATGCGAGGCTTCGCAGACACAGCAGTCACGTGGTCAGAGTCTACTGGCGATTCCCGCAGGCCAGCGCCCCGCCCCAAGCTGTGGTTTCCTACAGGCCGCACACCGTCACCGGCCGGAGTCCCGCGACGGATGCCGGATCACGCGCCCGCTCGTCCCCACTCCGTCACCGGACCGGGGTCCGTGTGGTCCGCGGGGCTCACCCAGAAGGCGTTGCCCAGCTCGGCGCTGACGTGCGCGCCCGTCCGGCCGTCCCCCGAGGACCGGCCGGTCAGCCGCCGCCCTATCCACGGCACCAGATGCTCCCGCGCGAACCGCAGATCCGCGGCCCGGCGGGCGCCCCAGCCCGGCGCCACCGCCGCCGGCAGCGGTGCGTCCCAGTCCGACGCGGCCGGCAGACCCAGCGCCTGCCAGACGGCCTCCGCCACCCGGCGGTGCCCCTCGGCGTTCAGATGCAGCCGGTCGTCCGCCCACAGCCGGGGGTCGGCCAGCGCACGGGAGCCGTACAGGTCCACGACCACCGCTCCGTGCCGTTCGGCCAGCTCGTCGATCCGCGCGAACAGGCGCTCCATGCGCGGCCGGAAGCGCTCCAGTACCGGGCCCTGCCGCCCGGGGCTGCGCATCAGCACCAGCTGCCCGCCACCCCTGGCCAGCAGCCCCGCGGCGTCCTCCAGCGTGGCGCACACCTGCTCCACGTCGCACTTGGGCCGCAGCACGTCGTTGAGGCCGCCGACCAGCGTCACCAGGTCGGCGCCCATCGAGGCCGCGGGGCCGCACTGCTCGTCGGCTATCTGCCGGATCAGCTTGCCGCGCACCGCGAGGTTGGCGTAGCGGAACCCGGGCGTCAGCGCGGCCAGCCGGCCGGCGAGCAGGTCGGCCCAGCCGCGGTACGAGCCGTCCGGCAGGCCGTCCGACATGCCTTCGGTGAAGCTGTCGCCGACCGCGACGAAACTGGTGTAGGGGGCATTCATCTCCATGAAGCGATGATTTTAGTGGGACCGGTACCGGCCGCGGGTGGGCCGGGTGCGGGCTGATCCGCCGGGGCCCGCCGCGGCCTAGAGGACCAGCTCCCGCAGTACGTCCTCCATCGTCACCAGCCCCGCCAGGCGGCCGTCGTCGCCGATCACCGCGGCCAGGTGGGTGCGGGAGCCGCGCATCGCCGTCAGCACGTCGTCCAGGGGTGTGGCGGCCTTGACGCGGGCGATCGGGCGCAGCGCCGAGACCGGGAACGGATCGTGGCGCGGGGTGGCGTCCAGCGCGTCCTTGACGTGCAGGTAGCCGAGGATGCGACGGGTCTCGTCGACGACCGGGAAGCGGGAGAAGCCGGACTCCGCGGCCAGTTGCTCCAGCTCCTCGGGGGTGATCCCCATCCGGGCGTGGACGACCTTCTCCACCGGCAGTACCACGTCCCGGACCGGGCGGCGGCCCAGTTCCAGGGCGTCCCGCAGCCGGTCCTGAGCCCGTTCGTCGAGCAGTCCGGCCTCCCGGGAGTCCTCGACCATCCGCGCGAGCTGGGCGTCCGAGAAGGTCGCGGTCACCTCGTCCCTGGTCTCCACCCGCAACACCTTGAGCAGCGCGTTGGCGAGCGCGTTGATCGCGAAGATCACCGGACGCAGTGCCCGGGTCAGCGCCACCAGCGGCGGCCCCAGGATCAGCGCGCTGCGCACCGGCTCGGCGAGCGCGACGTTCTTCGGCACCATCTCGCCGAAGAGCATGTGCAGATACGTCGCCAGGGAGAGTGCGATCACGAACGAGATCGGGTGGACCAGGGTCTCCGAGATGCCCACCGCGTTGAACACCGGCTCCAGGAGGTGCGCGATGGCCGGCTCGGCGACCGCGCCCAGCACCAGGGTGCACAGCGTGATGCCCAGCTGGGCGGCCGCCAGCAGGGCCGAGACGTGCTGCAGCCCCCACATGACGCTGGTCGCGCGGCGGTCACCGCGCTCGGCGTACGGCTCGATCTGACTGCGGCGCACCGAGATCAGGGCGAACTCGGCGCCGACGAAGAAGGCGTTGACGACCAGCGTCAGCAGGCCGACGAAGAGCTGTAGCGCGGTCATCGGCCGGCCTCCGTCCTGTGCTGGTCGGTGCTGCTGCCCGGCAGCGGCGCGTGCAGCAGCACCCGCGCCGCGCGATGGCCGGAGGCGTCCAGGACTTCCAGCGCCCAGCCGGCCACCTCCAGGCGGTCACCGGCGGCCGGTATCCGGCCCAGTTCGGTGGCGATCAAACCGGCGAGGGTCTCGTACGGGCCGTCCGGCAGCCGCAGGCCGATCCGCTCCAGCTGGTCGGTGCGTGCCGCGCCGTCGGCCTGGAAGACCTGCCGGCCCTGGGCGTCCGTGCCGGCCGGTGCCAGGTCGGGGGTCTCCAGCGGATCGTGCTCGTCGCGGACCTCGCCGACCACCTCCTCGACGATGTCCTCCAGCGTCACCACGCCGGCCGTGCCGCCGTACTCGTCGATGACCACGGCCATGGTCCGCTTGCCCGACAGCCGGTCCAGCAGCCGGTCCACGGTCAGCGTGGTGGGTACCAGCAGGGGCTCGCGCAGCAGCTCGGAGACAGGGTGGCGGGGGCGCCGCTCGGCCGGGACGGCCAGCACGTCCTTGATGTG